>NC_015275.1:145000-1345000 GCF_000178835.2 Cellulosilyticum lentocellum DSM 5427 | reverse complement strand
CCTTAAATAACTTTTGCTCTTCATAGTCTTTAGCAATACCCGATAGGCCTAAAGCTTTTACAAGATATACAGCTGCTTCTTCTCTTGTTAGATTTCCTTTTATCTGAGCTGTTTCTTTATAATTAACCTCTAACGTTTGTAAGCGGTTTATAAAAGACTCTTTTTGCATCACAGGATTTTGGATAACAGTACCACCATAGCTTGTTGTTACCAAAAATGTTCCTAATAAAAAACTCACTAGCCATTTCTTATATTTTCTCATTAGTTATCCCCTTTCTCTTCTCCTACCTTTACTATTTTCTTTTTATTGTATCACGCTTTGACTTATCTAAATATTAAAATTTTATAACTTTAAAAGTTAATGTAAAACTTATCCATTTTTCATCAAATATTAATTTTAATTTTCTGGAAACATGTTATAATAATTTTAACTATTATATAGAAGGAGAAATGTTTTATGTCTAAAGGAAGTTATAGTCCTCATCAATCAAGTATTGCCAACATGGATGCCAACATAATGGCCATTCTTACTTATGCTCTCCCTGTAATTGCTGCTTACTTACCAATCGTTTGGAGAATAGCTTGGCTCATTCCTATCCTTATTTTCTTTATGGAAAAGAAAAGTAACCTTGTTAAATTCCACGCTATGCAATCTGTTGTCCTTTATGTGGTTAGGGTGATTGTCATCAGCATCTTACATGTTATTCCACTCTTAGGTGGTTTAGCTAGTTTTATCGTAGGCATTATCTTTACTTTAATTGCCATCGTTGCCGTTATTGGAGCTTTCAATTATGAAGAGTTCCGTATTCCTTTTATCGGGGATTTTGTGGCACGATTAATTAAATAACCCATTTATCGTATCAATCAAAAACATCAGTTTAATCGTAATCTAAAAAAGGATTGCCCAAAATGGCAATCCTTTTTTAGATTATTTTTCTGTAACCTTGAAGGCTTGTATGGTATGATTAAGCTTTTCCATACGTTCTATTAAGGCTTCTGAGAAAACAGTTAACTGATTCATACTTTCTTGCTGATGTATACTTAGGCTATTCACTTCTTGTGTAGTGGCTGCTGCTTCCTGAGTAACATCCCTAATACGTCCTACCTGCTGCATCACATTTACTTTTGTGCCTTCCATACTATCTACTTGGGTACCAACTTGTAAAAGTTCATTACTCATATGTTGTAAAATATCAATAATACTATAGAATACCTCATAGGTTTCTTTAACCACTTTTTCTTGTGTATTAAAGGTAACTCTGGATTCCTCTACTAAGCTTAAAGTCTCTGACATATGATTTTCCATAGTTGCTAGTGTCTGTCTTACTTCACCTACAGATTGCTTGGACTGATCTGCTAATCTTCTTACTTCCTTCGCCACTACAGAAAAACCTTTCCCAGCTTCTCCGGCTCTGGCTGCTTCAATAGAAGCATTTAAAGCAAGTAAATTAGTTTCCTCACTGATATTTTCTACCATCTGCATAATATGATTGATATTTTTATTAAGTATATTAAGTGCATTCATACTAAGCCCAATTTCTTCTGCCACATTTAATGAATCTGACATCGTAGTATTTAGAGCTTTCATAGTGTTAGAAGCTTTTTCTATCATGGTAGTTGCCCCTACTGTACTAGCTATAATATCTGATGTTTTCTGCTTAACCATATAGATATGCTGAGCTAACTCATTCATAGAACCATTGGTTTTTTGAGTATCTTGAGCTTGTTTCATAGTCCCTTCTGCTAAATCTGAAATGCCTGTTGTAAGCTGCTCAATGTTATTAACTGTCTCAAAGATTGTATTTTGTAAAGAATGACCACTTTCTAGGGTATCTGTTACAACATGCTGCGTTTGCTTTAAAAGTTCGCCAGTCTGACGCATCATTTCATTAAAACTATGACACAGTTGTCCTACTTCATCCTTTTTATAACCACTCACTTGTACAGTAAAATCACCTTTCTCGGCTTTCTGCATTAAATTAACAAGCTTAAGGATTGGCTTTGAAAAGCTTCTAGCAAAAATATTACCTATGATAAAAGTTAATATAATAATGCCTATTATAAGTAATGCTAATAAAATATTAGCTGACTCTAACTCTGAAGTAAGCGAATTCATAGGAACTTCTACAATGAATTGCCAACCATTATTAATCGGTGCACAAGTTACTAAACGACCATTAATCGGCTCACTCATGGCCTCTGTTATACCCGATGCTATCTGAGTAATATCTTCGGGAATGATGGTCTGTTCTTCTTTACTACAAAATAAGATTTTTTGATTTTGATCAGCTAAATAAATAGTCGCACCATCTATCATTTTCATCTCTTGTATAGCAGCTTTAATATTGGCCAGATTAACAACTACAGCTAATGTATAGGTATTAGCACCTTTTTTAGGAATCTTATAGTTATTTGTAAGTAACACCTTATCTCCTGGTAAATTCATATGAGTTATCCATGAAAATGTGTTCACCTTATCTTCTTCAATAAAACTGCTGAACTCTTCTGTTGAAAAGTAATCGCTTCTTTTGGTAACGTTTCCATTCTGGGACAAAAATAAAATCTCATCTAAGTCACTATTTAGGGCGTTTATTCTAAGCAATTGTGCTTGAATCTCATTTTTTGCTTTTACTTGTGTTCCTAGATCTGTGCTAAAATAATTTTCCACTAATCCACTGTCACTTAACTGAGTTACTGCTATCCCATCTACTGCTTGCTCTATGCTTGACACAAAGTTCTCTACATTTAAAACTGATTGTTTAACGAGTTCTGTACTAAGCTGTATACTATTATGTCTTAAAGCTGATTTCGCCACATTGCTGTATATACCCCCAAGTATAAACACTGCCATTAAAGATATACACAAGCAAAATACTATGAGCCTCGTTTTAATAGATAAGTTTCTTCTTATTGTACTAGTTGGCTTAAATGATTGTTTCTTTCTAGTTTGAAAGGTTAACTGCCTTTTTTTTGAATTAGTTCCTAACCTCTGACCTCTTCTCATTAAATACCCCCTCTTAAAACCACTTCACCTCATTATAGCATATCTTTAACCTTTTTTAAATAATCCAAATATTATTAGCAGTAATCTCTACTCTAAATACAAAAATAAGAGCCTATTATGTTAATTCTAGGCTCTTATCTTGTGTACTTATTTTTCTATCGCCGCTGCAATTTCATTTACCATAGTCATTGTCGATGTGAAGCCCCCACCAGCTGTATACCATACAGTTGGATCAAGATAAATGATACGATCATTTTCACTTGCTGCTGTCTTTTTAATAAGTTCATTATCAAATAGTGCTGGGGCTGACCCTTCTCCTGCTACAACAGCACTACGGTCTACTACAAATAAGTAGTCTGGATTTTGCTCTAAAATATATTCGAAGGAAGCATTTTGACCATGAGTAGATACTTCAATTGTTTCATCTACTGGTTTAATACCAAATTCATTATGAATGATACCAAATCTAGAACCTTTTCCATAAACACTAAAAGCATCACCATTAGCTAAAGCTATTAAAGCATTAACATCTTTTTCTGCCGCTTTGGCTGATACTTCTGCCACTGCATCTTTAATTTCTTTTACTTTTGCTGTTACTTCTTCTTCCTTATCGAAGATTTCACCTAAATAATTCATATTTGTTTCAAAAGAAGTCAGGTAATCTGCATTGTCTACTGCCAAATTAACAGTTGGTGCAATTTTACTAAGCTCTTCATAGTAATCTGCTTGTCTGCCACCAATAATAATAAGCTCTGGTTCTATTTCATAAATCTTTTCCATATCTAATTCTTTAAGTGAACCTACATTTGTATAAAGACTTTCATCTTCTAGGTGTGCTAAGTAGCTTGGTAAACTTCCACTTAGAGGTAAACCTGCTGGTGTAATCTCTAGAGCATCTAATGCATCTAAAATCCCTAATTCAAGTACCACAATATTTTTTGGATTCTTTGGTGCTTCTGTTTCACCTAAAGCATGAACCACCTTAACTGTTGTTGCTTCTTGGCCTTCTTCTGGCGTTGCTGATGCTTCTGTGTTCACTGGTGCTTCTGTATTGACTGCTCCAGTACCTTCATTTGTAGTAGTTTGGCCACAACCTGTTATAGTAATAGCTGCTGCTGTCATTAGTGTTAATAATAATTTCTTACTCATTATTGATTCTCCTTTTATTTGTTTTTGTAATTATTTAGCTAGCTAACTTTATATGTCATCGCTGATAGAAATGAAAGGGATACCCGTCCTCACTATGTACCTATGAAAATGGGAGGGGTACTTATCCTCAGTGTATTGCTACTAAGATGAGAAGCAGAACGCCAGAGGGCAGGCATCCCTTTCATCTCTTTCAACAAATGTAGTTTAAATAATTTTCATTCTCATTTATATCTCATAAATGTTCCTCTACTTTTTAGTAGAGGGCATCCTTTTTTATTTATTAAAAATACACACAGATATTCTGATTATTAATGCTTTGTACATGAAATGGCATGTCATAAATTCCTTCTAAAACACCTGCCCTAATAATATCTTCTGTGTAACCTTCTTTTTCTACTATCCCATTTTTAAGTGCCACAATATAATCTGAGTAGCAAGAAGCAAAGTTAATATCATGAATAACAATGATAACAGTTTTCCCCAACTCATCAACTAGCTTTCTTAAGATCTTCATGATCTCTGCAGAATGTTTCATATCTAAATTGTTAAGTGGTTCATCTAGTAATATATATTCACTATTTTGTGCTATAACCATGGCAATGTATGCTCTTTGTCTTTGACCACCACTTAGCTCATCTAAATAACGGTGCTGAAGATCAGTGAGCTGCATATATCCTAGTGCTTCATCAATTTGTCTTTCATCTTCTTCGTTTAGATTTCCTCCTGAATGTGGAAATCTACCAAAGCTCACAAGCTCACGAATAGTAAGACGCATATTAATATGGTTAGTTTGTTTTAAGATAGCTAGCTTTTTTGCTAGTTCTTTTTGATCCCATTCTAAAACATCTTTACCATCTATCATAACTAAGCCGCTATCTCTCTTCATCAGTCTACTCATAATAGAAAGAACTGTACTTTTTCCAGCTCCATTTGGACCAATGAAGGAGGTAATCTTACCTTGTGGAATATTAATAGATACATCATCTACTACCTTTTTCCCACTATAGGCTTTTGAAATATTCTTTACATGAATCATCTCGCACGTCCTTTCATTAATAAATAGATAAAATAAACACCGCCAACAAAGTTAATAATAATTCCTACGCTTACACCAAAGTTTAAAACACGCTCCGCTATCAGTTGACCACCTACAAGAGCGACAATACTTAAGAGCCAAATAGCTATTGTTAAGTGTTTATGCTGGTAGGACTTAATAAAATACCTAGCAATATTAACAACCAATAAACCTAGGAAAGTAATGGGACCTACTAATGCTGTTGCTGCTGCTGTCAAGAGTACCACTACAACGAGCATTCGCCTTACTGTTTTTTCATAATCTACACCTAAGTTAATCGCTTGATCTCTGCCAAGTGCCATAACGTCTAATACTTTTAGAAACTTAAAACTGTAAAGGAAAGCACCTCCTATTAAAAGTGTTGCTGCTCCTAATACTGCTGTGTTAATTTGATTAAAACTAGCCTGTGATTTATCTTGAATAGTTAAAAAGTCTGTTGGATCTGTTAAAACTTGCATGAAGGTCGTAAAGCTTTCAAACAAAGTCCCTACTACAACACCTACTAAGAGCAAGTAAAAAATATTACCACTTTTATTTTTAAATACAATTTTATAGAATAAAACAGAAACAATTAACATTAAAACAAGTGTCAATCCAAAATGAAGTTTTGCATTAGTAATCCATTTGCTAGTTGCTCCTAACGCAAAAACAATAACGGTATTAACTAACATATATAAAGAATCTAATCCTAATATACTAGGTGTTAAAATATGATTGTTTGTTACTGTTTGAAAAATAAGAGAAGAAAAACCAATGGCACCACCTACTAACACAATGGCATAAAGCTTAGGAATTCTTCTACCTAGTGCATAAGAAAAACTTTTTGGAGAAAGTCCTATCAATAAAAAGGCAGCCATCAAAATGATACTTAAAATCACTAGAAGCAGTATTCTTCTTCGGTCTGCTTTGATCATCTTACCCTGCATATTCTGCCCTCCTTAAAATCATCACCAAGAAGATCACACCACCAATAACCCCTACCATCATGCCAATGGAAACCTCAAATGGATAAATAATAAGTCGTCCTAATATATCACATATTAGCAAAAAGATAGGTCCTATAAGTGCGGTATGATAAAGTGCATTTTTTAAGTGATCTCCCATATATAAGGTAACTAAGTTGGGAATAATAAGTCCTAGAAAAGGGATATTCCCAACCGTAATCAAAGTGACTGCCGTAATCATCGCTACAATACCAAGTCCAATATTCATAACCGCCTTATAATTAAGACCTAAATTAGCAGCAAAATCTTCACCCATACCTACAATAGTAAATTGATTGGCATAAAGAAAACCTATTATTACCACCGGAATGCTTAAATATAGCATCTCATAGTTACCTGACATAATCACAGATAAATTACCTTCCATAAAAGAAGTGATATTTTGTACTAAATCATATTTATATGAAAAATAAGCCGTAATAGAGCCTATTACTTTACCTAGCATCATTCCAACTAAAGGTACAAAAATGATGTTTTTAAGTTGAATACGTCTCATCATCGTCATAAAAACTAACGTACCACCTAATGCAAATATAAAAGCAACTATCATCCTGGTCATTTGGCTCGTACTACCTAGCCACATCATACTAACAAGCACTCCTAATTTAGCAAAGTCCGTAGTAGCTGCTGTAGTAGGTGATACAAATTTATTTCTACTAATCTGTTGCATAATAAGCCCACTTACACTTAATCCCACTCCAGCTACAATAATAGCAATGAGTCTAGGCAATCGACTTATAAGCAAGAGCTGTACTTTGTCTGGTTTTAAAGCTAATAAATCATTTATATGAAGACTACTTACCCCTACAAATAATGAACCTATTGAAAGTCCAATAAGTAGCACAGTCAAATAGCGTTTCTTAATATACTTCTCCACTTTCTGTCTCCTT
The DNA here is from genome assembly GCF_000178835.2 of Cellulosilyticum lentocellum DSM 5427. Taxonomy (GTDB): domain Bacteria; phylum Bacillota; class Clostridia; order Lachnospirales; family Cellulosilyticaceae; genus Cellulosilyticum; species Cellulosilyticum lentocellum. The sequence goes on along the minus strand of NC_015275.1, from coordinate 1,337,878 downwards.
TGACACTATATAACCCCTGTGTTATACTAAATAAATATCTGCTTTTGATAAACATTATCATTTATTAATTAATCTTATCAACTAAATGATTAGTTGTCTTACACGATATTTAGGTTTATTTAAAAATATTAATATGAATTGTAAACGTACTTGAAAGGAGACTCATGTGCTATATACCGAACTTGAAAATGTAATGGAAAATTTTTATTTATGTAGTCATTTAGCTTTATGTGCCATCAATAAGAATAATCATGTATTTCTGAGTATGGGGCATACTATTCCTCATCCTTTAGAACAAAGTCTTTCAAAAGAAACTCTGGCCACTTTACAAGAACGCTTATCTCAAGATTCTCTGATTCATCATGTTCTAGAAGATGGCAGAACCTTTACCATCTGTGCTATTAACCCCAAGTATTTAGAACTTGGATGCTTTGTAATTGGCCCTTATACAACGGATATTCATTTAAAAAATGTCCTTCCCTTTAAACCTGCTCATTGTATGGTGCATCTTATTGATTTACTCTATGCCATTGGTAGTTCGTTTACCCAAACCCACGAAGAAGTGGAGGAAGAATATAACTATCATGTTTCTAAAGCTAAAGACTATATTGAAATACATTATGCTGAACCTATTACGCTAGATGCCTTAGCATCTTATCTAGGTCTTCACAAAAGTTACTTTTGTACTATTTTTAAAAAAGCTACCAAGCAATCTTTTTGTAGCTACACTAATATGGTACGAGTAGAAAAAAGTAAAGACCTTTTAAAAGAAGGAACAGATTCAATTTTAGAAATTGCTTTATCTGTGGGTTTTAGTAGTGCGAGCTATTTCAATACTACTTTTAAGAAACTAGTGGGCATGACACCCATTGAATACCGTAATCAAAATATATAAACAAGTAACTCCTGTTGATTAATCACTCCCTTTAAAATATAAAAATTAGACTACTAAAGTAGCATCTCAATTCATATATAAAATCGCAGAGGATACTTTGATTTAAAGCATCCTCTGCGATTCTGTGCACATCCTTAACAATACCAATTAATTTTAGCTGGATTTTTCTCATTTTCTACAGCAATAGCACGCAATGCTGCTTCCATTTTAGTACATTCCTCAGAAGCAATTTGCTCATAAACCTCTGCCTTCTCATCAATACCAACACGATCATATGCAATAGCCGCACAACCATAAAATGCAAGACTCAATGACTGAGTCGTTGTATGTATTGTAGTTGCTGCCTGTGCAACAGCCCTAGCAGCTGCTTGTGCCGCTGGATTTTCTTCTGCTTCTCTTGCTGCTGCACGAGCCTCTAAGATTAGTTTCTTAACCATGGGTAATTTAACTTTACCATCAAGCCAGTCATTTGAGGCATTTATCGCATCTCGTAAACGATTATCGTTTGGATAAGCTTTTTTATAAATAGAGAGTATATGTTCTTCAGCATAATCGATACACCACTTGGCAATAGTGGTCTTACTTTGTGTTTCAATGAGATTCATAAGAGAAATAATATAGGGTGAATCCACACTTCCAAGCATTTTTCGTGGTTTAGGCATTTCATGACTCCTTCTCTTTTTTATCTTATTTTTGTATATGAATATGCTTAGTCTAGCATACTCATATATAATGCTACAATCACTAAAAACAATAACAATATCAAACCATCTTCTCTTTAAAATGGTTAAAGCGTGGCTCTGCCTTTTATTGATATATTTTCATATAATGGCATTAGTCAAGGCGTTATAACACTATAATTATTTTTTTTAATAGGAAGGTGACAAAATGAAAGTCGGCATTATAATGGGCGGAATCTCTTCAGAGAAGGAAGTCTCCCTTAAAAGTGGTGAAGAAGTATTAAAGCATATTAATAAAACTAAATATGAGGCTATTCCTATTGTACTTCATTCAAAAAAAGAGGCTATAGATAAGCTCAGTGGCATCGATTTTGCCTTTTTAGCACTACATGGTCGCTTTGGAGAAGATGGCACTATTCAAGCTCTTTTAGAAACCTTAGATATTCCTTATAGTGGCTGCCGCGTCTTAACGAGTGCACTATGTATGAATAAACATTTAACTAAAAAACTTCTTGCTTCAGAAAATATCACTACACCTAAAGGTATACTCATTAAAGCCAGTGAACCATTAAATTCAAGTATAACGAGCACCTTAAACTACCCGCTTATTGTTAAACCTAATACTGGCGGTTCTAGCATTGGAACCTGTAAAGTAGAAAATAAAACTGATTTATTGTCAGCTATCGATGAAGCCTTCAAATATGATGAAGAACTATTGATTGAAGAATATATAGCCGGTGAAGAAATTACTTCTTTTGTCTTAGATGGTGAAGTCTTTCCTACGGTTTGTATTAAACCTCGGTTTGGTCAGTTTTTTGATTATAATTCTAAATATACTATTAATGGTGCTCTTGAAGAAATTGCGCTCCTACCTTCAATCCTTCAAGATAAGGTGACACAGATTGCAGAAAAAATATGGGCTTTATTTAACTGTAAAAGCTATTGCCGAATTGATTTCATTATTAAAAACGAAACTATCTATGTGTTAGAAATTAACACACTTCCCGGCCTCACAGAAACAAGCTTGATTCCTCAAAGTGCTAAGGCTAAAGGAATAGATTTTACCACGCTTATTGACGCTATCATTAGAACTTCTATGATTTAGTAATAGGAATAAAATTCTTTATTAGAAATTCTACTTCTTACCTTCATATATTAAGGTTAAAAATAAGATGTTAAATAAGAGTCTAGAACAAAGAAGTAGCTCATCTGTGTAATCTCTATATTCAAGTGGCGACATACAGCTTATTCATAGTGAACCACCTGCCCCTATAAATAATAGTCATGACAAAAATATCCTTTTAGCTTCACACTAAAAGGATATTTTTCAGTTTATTTATTTAAATCAATTTCAAAACTAGTTTTAAAGAGCTGAATAGCTTCACCACTAATATAAACCTTGTCTTCTTTTAGCTCACAATAAAAAGTTCCTACCCTTTTAGATAGCTGCTTATCTAGGAACTGATTTTTCCCCAATATTTTAGCCCAATAAGGTACTAAAGTACAATGAGAAGAACCTGTTGCCGGATCTTCAAATACACCACACCCTGGTGCAAAATATCTGGATACAAAGTCTACTTCATTACCCTTTGCCGTTACTATGATACCAAAAACATCTAAACGATTAACAAGACCTACATCTGGTTTTAAGTTCGCAATCTCCTCCTCTGTTTCATAAACGACCATCACATCTCTTGATTCATAAAAAGCTATAGGATTACCACCTAAGGCTTTGATAATATCTGTTCTTGGAGTGATCGCCCTTCCCTCTCTTACTGGAAAACTTAAAGTAAAGCGTTCCTTATTCCTTGTGACAATAATCTCACCACTTTGTGACTTAAAAGTAATTTGTTTCTTTCCTTGTTCTACTTCATTAAATAAAACATACGCTGTTCCTAAAGTAGCATGTCCGCATAAGTCGATTTCTACCTCTGGCGTAAACCAACGAATCTGATAGCACTCACCTTCCTTATAACAAAATGCGGTCTCTGACAAATTATTTTCCATTGCTATTTTTTGCATTAATGCTTCCTTTAAGGGCTTTTCCGTCAGGCAAACTGCAACAGGATTTCCTTTAAAAAGCTCATTAGTAAAAGCATCTACTTGATACATGGTAATCTTCATACGAACACCTTTCTTTATCCTCATTTTGGTAATTATTTTATTTCTTATTAGGGAATCGGATTTTTGACTACATATACATAAGTGTAAAAACAAAATAAATAACTTCCCACGGCATAATTACCACAGCTTCAACTTGAGGAACTGACCGGGTCAGCCAAGTCTCAATCTATTGTTATAGGTACCTCTGGACTTAAGGAAAATGTTCACTTGTGCGCTGCAAGGAAGGCGCCATTTATAAGTTATTTTTAATGTTTTTATACCTCGCATTACCCAAAATAAAGTTTTAAACCAGAGTCTTAAGGTCTTATCTTCCTAGCATAGGGTGCACCGGCCAAGACTTTTAGGAGCTCCTCACTCATTGGTTTGGCTTTCATAGCTAGTCTTAGTAGGCACTACGCTATAGCGCATACGTGCTGAGGAGCCATTTTGCGCTTTGCCTAAGGTCTACTTAGCTAGTCACGAAAGTTCATTTCAAGAGTCTGGAATCCAAAATAGCTTTTCAAGTATTGATACTACTTGGAGAGCTATTTTTGTTGTCTTTAACTACTATCATAAAATGAAGTCATCATTCAGTTTTAAATTTCCATTCCTTCCCGTCTATCTTCTTCTCTTTCTAGCTTCCTCTGCACCTTACTAAGCATGCCGATTCTTTTAAGTGCTCCTAAGAAGATAAATGCCACTGTGCCTCCAATCAGTGTTCCTCCAATAAAAGAGGGAACATAAAACAACCAAGTCAGGCCTGTCCTACCCCAAATATAAGTCATAACCGGATAAGATACTATAGCCCCAATGATACCTGTTCCAACAACTTCTCCAATAACAGCTGCTAATACTTTACCTTTTGAAAGTTTATAAAAAACACCTGATAAAGTAGCCCCAAATACAGCTCCTGTTAAAGCTAAAGGTGGAATTCCCATAAAAAGCATACGAATGATTCCTATAAGTAAAGCACATAGAAAAGCATCTGCTGGCCCCAATAACACAGCACATACCACATTAATAAAGTGAGCCATTGGACACATACCCTCTACTCTTAAAATCGGTGAAATGACTACGCCAACAGCAATTAATATAGCAAGCATCACCATTCTTAATATAGCATTTTTTGTTTTCATTTTCTTACCTCTTTCTTTTGATTTATTTAAGTGCTAGAGACCTTATACCTTCTTTGGCTATTGTCCTAACTCTCTAAACCTCAAAAAAACAAGATAATCTTAGGTACAATTAAATAGCCTCTATGCAGCACTAGCTTCATTTGGTCGGTCGAAACTTAAAAGCTTCCTCTCACCTCGAAACACGAGTTCCCTAGCTATTTAATTGTCCTTCTGAAAACAAATGCAAGGTGCTCCCCTTCCATTTGCTAGTCTTCCTCATCTTTTCAGACCTATTTCCCTATATAAAAATTTAAAATGAATAATAAGTTATGCACTGATTATTTGTTTCTTCACTCTCAACACCTAATATTTCATTATTCATTCTTACTCTTCATGTAATTCCACTGTTTTACCTTCTAAGATGCGATTGGTTGTTCTAACAGCACACATTTTACCGCACATAGAACAACTGTGTTTTTCAGCTGGTGGCATACTTTCAAAGTAATCCCTAGCCTTATCTCCATCAAAAGCTACTTCGAACATTTCTTCCCAATCTAACTTTTGTCTTGCTTCTGCCATCTTGTTATCTAAATCTCTTGCATGTGGTAAGCCCTTAGCAATATCTGCTGCATGCGCTGCAATTTTACTTGCTATGATTCCTTCTTTAACATCACTTACATCCGGTAATCTTAGGTGTTCAGCTGGTGTCACATAACACAAGAAATCAGCACCACTAGCTGCTGCTATAGCACCACCGATGGCTGAAGTAATATGGTCATAACCGGGGAAGATATCTGTTACTAATGGTCCTAATACATAAAAAGGTGCATTATGACATAGACGTTTTTGTAGTTTCATATTGGCCTCTATTTCGTTCATTGCCATATGACCTGGGCCTTCTACCATAACCTGCACGTCTTTTGCCCATGCTCTCTTAGTTAGATAGCCAAGTTCAATAAGCTCTCCGATTTGTCCTGCATCTGAACTATCTTCTAGACATCCTGGCCTTAAGGCATCTCCAAGACTAATGGTAACATCATAACGTCTTAAAATTTCTAATACGTCATCATAATATTCATAAAATGGATTTTCATTTCCTGTCATCTCCATCCAAGCAAACAAGAGAGAACCACCTCTAGAAACAATATTCATCTTACGTCCTTCACGTTTAAAAGCTTCTACTGCACGTCTATTAATCCCTGCATGAATCGTCATAAAGTCAACACCCTCTTTGGCATGAGCTTCTACGACCTTTAAGAAATCCTGTGGTGTAATATGTACTAAATCTTTTTCCAAGTACCCAATAGCATCATACATAGGTACTGTACCAATCATAGCTGTAGACATCTCAATAAGTTGCTTACGAAAGGTATTTGTTTTCCCATAATTACTAAGATCCATAATAGCTTCCACACCAAACTTAAGTGCCACCTTCACCTTTTCAAATTCTACTTCATAGTTTTTGCAATCTCCTGATATCCCCAAATTGACATTGATCTTGGTTTTAAGACCCGTACCAATTCCCTCTGGAGAAAGAGATTTGTGATAAATGTTGCATGGGATAGCCACTTCACCTTTTGCTACTAAGGCCCTAAGCTTTTCTACTTCCATATACTCTTTTTTAGCTACAATCTCCATTTCCTTAGTGATTATACCTTTCTTTGCGGCTTCCATTTGTGTATGATATTTCATGTAATCTCTCCTTTTTAAAGGGAGTTTCTCTGTAACCTTACATATCCATTTGAAACTTTATTTATAGAGCTAATAGCCCTTTAACTAAAAAATACTTCACCTTCTTAGCTTAAAATAAAGACAGGATATGCTGGCTTCGGCATATCCTGTTACTTACACTTCTTTCGAAGTGCTATCCTCGAATATTTCCCTACGTCAGCATGATCTGAATCAGGTTATGGGTCGAAACTTTAGTTTCCTCTCAGCCTGTCGCACAGACTCCCCTTTTTCTTATTTTATGTATTATTTAAATATTAATTTCATACAAGCAAATCATATCAGAATATTTCTTCTAAATCAACCTTTATTTATTAAGATAAATATAATCTGAAAGCCTTACGCTCCCTAGACGTATACTCATTACTATAAGCGCTTCTTCAATAATGGTTTCTATACTTGTCAGGCGTTCTATTTCTAACACATCCACATATTCTAGCTGAATACGATAATAGCGCTTTATTTCTGTCTCTAAAAGTAATTTAAGCTTATAACTACTAATATTTCCTCTTTGATAAGCTAACTCTGCTTTTTTAAGCGTATGATAAAGAAGCGGTGCTAATCGCCTTTCTTCTGGCTCTAATAAAGTATTTCTACTTCCTATAATAAGTCCATCTGCTTCTCTCTCGGTAGGTAAGACTCTTATTTCACAAACATAGTGAAAATCACGTATAAGCTGACTAAGTAAGGCTTTTTTTTGAAAATCCTTTTCACTGATATAGTAACGCTGTGGTCTAATACAACTTAGTAGTAAATTTGCCGTAGTTAAAAAGCTTTGATAATACTTAGGATGTATTTGACCCTCAAGACGATTCATAAGTGGTGTATAGATACTTACATAAGTACTACTACCATTAGGATAAAGTCCTTCATAACTTGGACAAAAGAAAAAGTCTACTCCTGCTTTACTAGCTATTTCCTGATCTTCCTCCACCTGTCTAGGATAGAGCTTATAAGCTTCTTCAGAAGAAAACTCATGTGGATGCAAGAAACTACTTACTATAATATATTCATTTTCAGCTCTTGCTGCTTTTATCAAAGCTATATGCCCTTCATGTAAAGCACCCTTTGTCATAATAAGGCCTATAGACCTCCTACCTATGCGATCGAGCTTAGCTGTCATAGCTTCTAATGATGTCATAATATCCATGTTCCATCCTCCTTACCTCATAAGTATTCGCCCTCATTATAACACAACTCACCTATTAGTTTGTATTTCACTTCTATTACAAGTTTCTAAAAAGATTATTTATTGTTATAAACAATCTTTTTAATCGTTTCTACTGAAAGATTATATTCCTCTGCTAATACGTCAATAGCTATTTTACTAGCGAATTTTATACGAATTTCTTCATTTCGCTTATCATAAAAAGCTTTAGCACCTGAACCTTCTCCCCACTTTTTGCGAGCTTTGTATTTAGGTATATAAAGAGCCTCTCCTGAAGTATACTTTTGCACTTCTCTCAGAAGTTGATCAGGCAAAATATCAGCGGCATTTTTGTATTTCACTGCACATCGCCCTTTCTTAATTCATATGATTTAAAAATGCCTCTAAGGTATCATAAATTCGTATTTTTACTCCATGTGCTTTTATTTCAGATACAATATATGCTTCAATCTCATCTAACCTTTCTTTAAAAATGGATAGGTCATTTGGATTAAATACCCCTAGCAAATCCATTTCCTTAAGTCCAAAATCCTTTTGAATACAATCAAATTCACGCTGAAAATGATATCCCCAAGAAAAACTGTTAAATGGGTCATTTTGTTCACAATAATAGCCAATACGTCTAAAAGTATAACGCCCTTCTTCATACCATGCAGCCAAATCCTGAAACTCACACTCTTCTTCTTTTATTACTCTTGTATCTTTACTTGAAAAAAAGTCCCTTGTCATCTTGATGAGCTCATAACTTAGTGTTTTGATTACTTCTACTTGTTCAGCTTTAATCAACTGCTCATATAACCCTATGAAATGCACAGGTACTTGCTTAAAATCTTTTAATGTTGAAATGATATCTTGTGGGCCATTTTTCATATAAGTCCCATTGCTTGTTGCTATCGCTTCGACTAAATATTGGCTTATAAAACCTGCTCCCTTTCTCACATGGCATAAGGACTCCTCAAATGCCATAGTTTTATAAAGTTCCATGGCACTATTAATCTTTTCTAAAGCCTTATTAAAAGTAAAACTGTGGTCTGCTAAGTGGTCTTTTAATGCCTGTTGTAATTGAATAAAGCGTGCTTTGTCTTTCTCATTCCTGGCATATAAAATAATACCATCAGCAAGGCAAGTGGTTAAACTTTCATTTACTTCAGCGAGGCCTTCTACTCTTTCCCATGACATAGGAAATAAATCATAGCCAATTTCATTAATGATGAAGGTTTGTGCTAAAGAATAGCCTTTATCGGTAGCTGGAATGAAAAAGTTAAAAGCCACCTCTTCCCCATCTTCTGGTATACGCCATCCTTTATGACCTACTAATATACTGATATCTTCTGGGTACTTGGTTTCAATTTCATGAATCGCCCAATCTATTAATGGTCTAGATAAATATTTCATTTTCTTCCTCCCTGTTATTTATTAAATCAAATCAGTCGACTGCTTATATACTGATTATAAAGTCAGACTAATTTGTATTCCATCCCCAGTATTTTTCTAATTATTTTATACCTATTGGTAGTATTTTAATGAGGCCTACCTACCAAGTAAGAAAATGAAAATGCACCTCTCTATTGGCTAAGAAAGGTTTCTTATATAAAAGCACTAACTTTTCTAAAAAAGTTAGTGCTTTTATATGAGCCCCTATGTATCAACTATTATCATTTATTTATATTCTTCTAAAATCTCTTCTAAAATGATGCATGCATCTTTTACATAATCACTACACATATCATAATGGCTACCTGATTTATTTTCTAATAAATCACGACATACTGTACTTCCTTGTTTTTCTTTGAAGCGTTTTGCAAAATCTTTTACCATGGTAAAGGTCTTAAGTCTTGCTTCTCCATCTTCAGCTTTAGTTCTACCATATAAAAGGCTAATCACCATGTAGGCACCTGTTACAGCTCCACATTCACCTCTCATACCACCCATACCGCCACCAAAAGCTTGTGATACTTTAAGGGCCATTTCATAATCCATACCTAAATCTTTAGCATAAGCTGCAAATACAGCTTGTGAACAAGAAAAACCTTCTTTAAAAAGGGCTAATGCTTCATCTACCTTACTGTTCATGATCTATCTCCTTTATTTATGTATTTTATTTGCTTTCTATAATAGCCTAAGTATTTATAAAGCTATTATATACTAACTCTCTTTAGTTTTGAATCTTTAATTCCTATTGCAGTACACAGCATTTCCTCTATAGAGATATCAATTTTAAATTTTTTTATTTAAATTGATTGTTTAACCTACTCACTATATAATAATCTTAATATTCTACATATTTTTATCATTTATAAGGAGACTACTTATGAAAACTAAAGCTCAAAATGAATTTCTAAAGCAACGTCGCCAATATGAAAAACAACTTAAAGAAAAAGCAAAAAATGATGAACTTTCTTTACTTGAAAAATTAGAGTGGTAACAAATGTCACGAAATAACTATAGGGAGAAACTCTTTAGGGATTCTAAAATTGATATTCCTTCCTTAGTTATTTGGAGATTTTGGCCACATATTTTTATTGTACTTACTATTATTGTAGGAATTATTGGTCGTTGGATTTCCGGACTTATTAGTCCTGCTTCTGATTCAACAAAATACCCTGATTATAGCTATGAGGTTATTCAAGAAGGCAGAAGTACTTATGTGGTTAATTCTAGCTACAATAAGGTTTATCATGCCATCTTAGAAATTTCTGATTCAGGAAATTACCTTTATGATACCTATAATGAAGCCCAATCTACTTATGAAACAACTGATTCTTTTGATATTGATACCCTCTATGAGATTGAAACCTTTTACTATGAACCCTATGACTTTCTCAGAGATAGTCTCTTTAGTGATTTAGATGAGCTACATCAAAACATCTTAAAACTTGCTAAAACTGAATATAGCGATATCCCCTTAGACTCTGCTGATTTAAAAACACTAAAAGCCGCTATCGAGACTTCCAAGACTAACTTTGATGAAGAAATCACCCTTGCCATGGCTGATTTAATGAAAACTACTTTGAACGAAACAAAATAGGATATAGGTTATGGAGTTTATTTTTCCATAGCCTATATCCTATTTTACTCTTTAAATGAGCCTATTACTTAACCTAATAAAATCTTATCAATTGCTTGAAGTTCCTCTGCTGTAAAGTCTAATTTTTGAATAGCCCCTACATTTTCTTTAATCTGAGAAAGCTTGCTAGCTCCTATAATAACAGAAGTCACATGACCTCTAAGTGTCCATGCTAAAGCCATCTGAGATAAACTTTGACCACGGCTTTCTGCTAAGTCATTAAGTGCTTTTGTTTTCTTTAAAAGCTCATCTGTAATCCCCTCTTTATTTAAGAAAGGACTTGTTCCTGCTGCTCTTGAATCCGCTGGAATACCATTAAAATATTTATTAGTTAAACGGCCTTGTGCTAAAGGTGAAAATGCAATAGCACCCACTTGCTCTTGTTCTAACACATCTATAACCTTTTCATTATGACGTTCTAACATATTATAGAACATCTGATGAATCAGGCACCTTACCCCTGCCTCTTTCATAAGTTTAATCATTGTTCTAGTATCTTCTGCATTGTAATTAGAAATCCCTACATATAAGGCTTTCCCTTGATCTAAAATACTTTTTAATGCTTCTACTGTTTCTTCCATTGGTGTTTCTGGATCTCTTCTATGATGATAGAAAATATCTACATAATCTAAGTTCATTCGTTTTAAGCTTTGATCTAAAGAAGAAATTAAATATTTCTTTGAACCACCATCTCCATATGGTCCTTCCCACATACCATAGCCTGCTTTAGTAGAAATCACAAGTTCATCTCTGTATGGCTTAAGGTCTGTACGCATCACCTCTCCAAAGTTGCTTTCTGCCGAGCCTGCACTTGGACCATAATTATTTGCTAGATCAAAATGCGTAATACCCATATCAAAAGCTCCAAAAAGCATTTCCTTTACATTGGCTAAACTATTTTCATCTCCAAAATTATGCCATAACCCTAAAGTAATAGCCGGAAGTAACAAGCCACTTTTCCCACAACGATTATATTTCATTTCTTGGTATCTATTTTTATCTGCTACATAACTCATAAAATGCCTCCTTATATGTACTCCTTATTTATTACTCTTTTATGATAACATAATTTTTGAACTACATATTAAATATAGCAAAATATAATAAAAACCACATGAATTTTATAAGAATCTACAAGATTAATTCCACTATCTTTAAACACATCTATACACATACTTCTCCCATCTCTTTCGATCTCATACGCATCTAAGAAAATAGGTTTAAAATATTACTTTGTATCATTTTACGTCACTTTTTTATACATCTTGGTCATTTTTTTGCATTCTCATTGTGTTTTTATTATTTAAATTAGATAATAAAAGTGTAAATTTTTTGTCCTTATTGGTCATTATTTTGTGCTTGTTATTATTAGTTAATGAAAGGAGGATTTATTTACTGTTAAGCGCAAAAAATTTATCTATATTAATAAGGGGGTTAGTTATAATGATTCATTCCAAAAAAGCAGTTCTTAAGTTTTTACTTTCTATTCTTATCTCACTTACTATGATTTTTCCTAACTTATTTGCAGCCAGCTTATCTACTTCATTGATTGGTAACGTTCCCATTACTTCTACTGATGATGATCCCTATTTTACTTGGGATAATGCTACTGTTTATTTTACCATGACAGACCGTTTCTATAATGGTAATACCTCTAATGATACTAGCTATGGGCGTGCCAAAGTAGATGCTACTGGTAAAAATATCGGTACTTTTCATGGTGGAGATGTTGCAGGACTTACTAAGAAACTAAAAGAAGGCTACTTCAAAAATCTAGGTGTTAATGCTATTTGGATGACTGCACCTTATGAGCAAATGCATGGCTACGTCGGTGGTGGTAACAGTGGTGACTTTGCACACTATGCTTATCATGGGTACTATGCACTTGACTATACCATGATGGATAAAAATATGGGAACAGTTGCTGAAATGAGAGAATTCGTTGATGAAGCGCACTCACAAGGTATTCGTGTTATCTTAGACATTGTTATGAATCACCCTGGTTATCTAAGCATGAAAGATATGACAGAGTATGATATTATGCCAACCAATCATAGTAAATCTGAGCTACTTAATTGGTCACCTAGTAATGGGCAAACTTGGCATAGCTATCATGACCTATTCCTTGATTACACTGGACACAATGACGCCTGGGCAAAATGGTGGAGTTCTGGTTGGATTCGTGCTGGTGTAGCTGGCTATACTGCTGGAGATAATTCAGAGCTTCGTATGAACCTGGCAGGTTTACCAGACTTTAAAACAGAAGTAACTAGCAATCAAGGTTTAGCACCTCTTTTAAAAACAAAATGGTCACAAGAAACTTCTGGTTATGATAACTGGATTGTTCCTGCTGCTAAAAGCTTAAGAACTGATTTAGGCGTTGCTCCTACTGAGTATAATATTAAATGGTTAGCTGCTTGGGTGCGTGAATTTGGTATTGATGGATTCAGAGTTGATACAGCAAAACACGTAGAACCATTCCGCTGGGGACAATTAAAGGATGCTTGTAATACAGCACTTAAAGAGTGGCGTGTTGCTAATCCAACTAAAGCTGGTGCTAATTGGGATGATGATTTCTGGATGACTGGTGAAGTATATAATACTGGTGTAGAATATAAAGCTGAATACTTCGAAACCGGTAAATTTGATTCACTTATTAACTTCTTCTTCCCTAAAGATGGCAATCTAAATACTATTAATAATACTTATCAAGATATTGCAAGTAAAGTTAATACAAAGGATAATTGGAATGTCCTTAGTTATATTTCATCTCATGACGAAGGCTTAACTAGGGCTAATATGACTAATTTAGGTACAGCTTTACTTTTATCTCCTGGAGGTGTTCAAATCTTTTATGGTGATGAAACCAATAGACCTGGCAGCGAAACGTGCTCTGATAAGGATCAACCAAGTCGTTCTGACATGAACTGGTCAAGTGTGAATCAATCAACACTTAATCACTGGCAAATCATTGGTACCTTTAGAAAGAACCACCCTTCTATAGGCGCTGGTACTCATACTGTTATTAGTTCTTCTCCTTATGTATTTAGTCGCACCTATAATAAAGAAGGTATCTCTGATAAAGTCGTTGTAGCATTAAATGCAACAGGTAGTACAACAATTAATGTATCTTCTATCTTTAAAGATGGTACACCAGTAAAAGATGCTTATACCGGCGCAAAAGCAACTGTAGCTAATGGCTCTGTTACCTTTACTGCTGGCTCAGCAGGTGTTATCTTGATTGAACAAAATGGTGAAGAACCACTTACACCAGTTGTTACATTAACTCCTGGAAACGTTGCCGATACAACTAAATATTATACGGATACTTTAGATGTAAAGGTAGCTTTACAAAATGTCACTGAAGCTACTTGCATGATTAATGGTAATGAAGCTTATACTGTTAAGAATGGGGATATCATTACTATTGGTAAGGGGGAAGCCCTAGAGACAACAACTAAAATTACTGTTTCAGCTATTAATACACTAGGTACTTACTCACAAACTTATTCTTATTTAAAAACTGAACGTAAACCAGTCACGGTTCATTTTTATAAGCCTGCTGATTGGTCTACCCCATCCCTCTACTATTATAATGATGTACTTTCATTAACTGGACCTAAATGGCCTGGTGTTACTATGAATAGCGAAGGAGATAACTGGTATAGTTATACACTTCCAGCCGAATACGAAACAGCTCAGGTTATATTTAATACGAATAATGGTACTACACAAATTCCAGATAAAGAAAAACCTGGTTTTGTCGTAGAAGGCGAAATGTGGTATAAAGAGGGTGTCTGGACCTCAACTAATCCGGATGGCAAGCCTTCTGTTACGTTAACGCCTGGAAACAGTAGTACAACTACAACTTATACAAGTAGTACACTTTCCATTAAAGTAATACTTAAAAATGTAATAAGTGCTACCTGCCAAATCGATAATGGTGAAGCTTTTTCAGTAGCTTCTGGTGAAAGCTTCGAAATAGGTAAAGATGTAGCTACTGGTACAATAACTTCTATTAAAGTAAAAGCAGAAAATGAGCAAGGTTTATTTAATGGAACATTTACGTATAAAAAAGAAACGGTGCTCCCACCAACAGACATTACTGTTCATTTCTATAAACCTTCTAGCTGGGGTATACCAAATCTTTACTATTATGAAACAGAAAGCAAAACTGGACCTAAATGGCCTGGTGAAGCTATGATCAATGAAGGAGATGGTTGGTACAGCTATACAATCAAAGACTGGACGACTGCTTACGTTTTATTTAATAGCAACGGTCAACAAATCCCCGATGCTAATGAGCCTGGTATAGAAGTTTCAAAAGAAATTTGGTACAAAGATGGTATGCTTTATACTTCAAAACCTGAAGAAAAGGTTATAACTGTTCATTTCTATAATCCTTCTGGTTGGGGCATACCAAACCTTTATTACTATGAAACAGAAAGCAAAACTGGTCCTAAATGGCCTGGTGAGGCTATGACTGCTGAAGGGAATAATTGGTACACCTATACTATACCAAGTGAAATTGCCGTGAAAGTACTGTTTAACAGTAATAATCAACAAATTCCTACTGCTAATCAACCTGGTTTCGAGGCAAATGGTGAAATGTGGTATAAAGACGGCACTTGGACTTCTAGTAAGCCTAATTAATCATCTAGAGACTTTTTACTTCAATCTAAAAGGCTATTTAAGGGACAGCTTCCTATCCCTTAAATAGCCTTTATTAGTCTGTTTATTCTTCTATTACTTCTTCTTGTTTTTCTACAATGACAAGTGCTAACTCATCTAATTGTTTTTGGTCTACTACATCTGGTGCATTTGTCATTAAACAACTTGCATCTTTTACTTTAGGGAAGGCAATAACATCACGGATGCTATCAGCCTTACACATAAGCATAATCATACGGTCAAGACCAAATGCAAGTCCGCCGTGTGGTGGCACACCATATTTGAAAGCATTTAATAAGAAGCCAAAGCGTTCTTCTGCTTGTTCGTCTGTGAAGCCTAAAAGGTTAAACATTCTTTTTTGAACGTCATTTTGGTAAATACGGATACTTCCACCACCAAGTTCACAACCATTTAATGCAAGGTCATAAGCTTTTGCTCTTACAGCCCCAGGATTTGTTTCCATCATCTCTAAGTCTTCATCCATTGGCATAGTGAATGGGTGGTGCATTGCTACGAATCTGCCTGCTTCTTCATCATACTCAAGAAGTGGGAATTCTGTAATCCATACGAATCTAAATTCATCTTGATTGATAAGGTCAAGTCTTCTAGCTACTTCAAGTCTTAAAGCCCCAAGTGCAGCAAAAACTACTGATGGTTTGTCAGCTACAATTAAGATTAAGTCATCCTTATCAACGCTCATTTTTTCTTTAATTGCAGCAAGTGTCTTCTCACTTAAGAATTTAGCAAATGAAGATTTTTCTTCTCCATCTGTTTTTATTTGATGCCAAGCTACACCTTTTGCACCAAAGTCTTGTCCATATTTAACTAAAGCATCAATTTGTTTACGGCCTAAGTCTCCCATACCTTTTGCATTGATAGCTCTTACTGTCCCACCATTTGCAATAGCATTTTCAAATACAGCAAAACCACAGCCTTTTACTACTTCTGTAAGGTCCTGAAGTTCTACTCCAAAACGAAGATCTGGTTTATCGGACCCAAAACGATCCATAGCTTCCTTATAAGTCATTTTTTGAATTGGAAGTTGTACATCCACATCTAAAGCTTCTTTAAATACAGTTTGAATTAATCTTTCATTAACAGCCATAACATCCTCTGGCTCTACGAAAGAAAGTTCCATATCGATTTGTGTAAACTCTGGTTGTCTGTCTGCACGCAGGTCTTCATCACGGAAGCATTTCGCAATTTGGAAGTAACGGTCAAAACCAGATACCATTAATAACTGTTTAAATAACTGTGGTGATTGAGGTAACGCATAGAAGTTACCTGGGTGTACACGTGATGGTACTAAATAATCACGAGCACCTTCTGGTGTTGATTTTTGCATAATTGGTGTTTCAATTTCAAGGAAACCTTCTGTTTCAAGGAAACGTCTTACACTTTGTGTTACCTTACTACGAAGAATAAGATTTTTTTGCATATCTGGTCTTCTAAGGTCAAGGTAACGATATTTTAAACGAAGTTCTTCTTTTGTATCAATGTCTTCTAGGATTTCAAAAGGTGTTGTTTCTGCTTCTGAAAGAATACGAAGTTCTTTAACATCTATTTCGATATCACCCGTTTGCATTGACTTATTAGCATCAGCACCACGAGATACTACTATCCCACGAGCTGCAATTACATATTCACTTCTAAGTGTTTCAGCTTTTTCAAAAAGCTCTTTCTCTGTATTTTCATTAAAAGATAATTGTAAAAGGCCTGAACGATCACGAAGTGTGATAAATAAAATTTGACCTAAATTTCTTCTTCTTTGTACCCATCCCATGACAATAACTTCTTGGCCTACATTAGCAGCACTAAGTTCTGTACAACGATGAGTTCTTTTTAAACCATGCATTGATTCTGACATATTCTAATCCTCCTATGTTATTGGTAAAAATAAACAATTAATAATGAAGCATTAATAATTGTTTATTAAAATGACTTTCAATAATTGTTCTTTATTCTTCATTCTCATTCTTCACTATTATTTCTTGATGATATTGCTAAACATTTGAACGAATTGGCTCATTGGTACTGTTACACTATCCCCTGATTCCATTTCTTTAAGCTGAATTTCGCCATTTTCAAGCTCACTTTCTCCAATGATAGCTGAGTAGCGCGCATTAATTTTGTTAGCAAACTTCATTTGAGCTTTGATGCTTCTTTGAAGATGGTCACTTTCTGCACTAATACCTTCTTGACGAAGTGCATTAACGAGTTTGAACGCTTCCATCATGGCTTCATCACCGCGATAACCAATAAAAAGATCACGCATTGCTGGCGCTAATGGTGCATTATTTTCTGCATCTCTTACAATAATAAGACGCTCCATCCCTGCTCCAAAGCCTACCGCAGGTACGTGTTTACCACCTATTTCATCTACTAAACGGTCATAACGGCCACCACCACATACCGTACCTTGTGCTCCGATATCATTAGAGATAAATTCAAATACAGTTTTAGTATAGTAGTCAAGGCCACGAACAATACCCGGGTCTACTACAAATGGAATTTCCATAGCAGTTAAAAGCTTTTGAAGGGTTTCAAAGTGTGCACGGCACTCTTCACCTAAGTTTTCAAGTACAGTTGGTGCACCTTTTAAGTGCTCTTGACACTGTGGATTTTTACAATCTAGTACACGAAGTGGATTTTTATCCATTCTTTCCTGGCAAAGCTCACAAAGGTGTTCTTTCTTTGTGTTTAAGAAAGCTTTTAAACTCTCGTTATATTTCTTTCTACATTCTGGGCCACCAAGAGAGTTAATATGAAGCTCTACTTTATTAATGCCTAAACGTTTTAGTAATGTATGACCAATAGCAATAACCTCTGCATCTGCTGTTGGCGAGTCTGTACCAAACATTTCTACTCCAAATTGGTGGAACTGTCTTTGACGACCTGCTTGTGGTCTTTCATAACGGAAAGTTGGAGAAATATAATAAAGCTTTGTAGGTTGTGTATCAGCAAACATACTATGCTCTAAGAAAGCACGTACAACTGCTGCTGTACTTTCTGGTTTAAGGGTAATACGGTTTTCTCCTTTGTCAACGAAGGAATACATTTCCTTATTAACAATATCTGTTGTTTCACCTACTCCTCTTGCAAAAAGGTCTGTAAACTCAAACATTGGTGTTCTAATTTGGTTAAAGCCAAAATCATCACATAAATTTCTAATGATTTGTTCTACATCCAACCATTTTCTCATTTCTTCTCCGTAAATATCTTTTGTTCCTTTAAGGGCACGAAGTTCCATAAGTTACTCCTTTCTGTTTTCACATCTTAAATAGTATTTACTATAATTATTTACATAAGCGGCTATTTTTTAACACATATTTATTATACACCTTCAGAAAATTTTTCCTTTTTAGGGCAATAAAAAACGCCCCTGACATAATTGTCAGGGACGATATAACCGTGTTGCCACCCTGTTTCAAAGACCTTAAGTCTTTGCTCTTCTTTAGCCGATAACGGGGCTTAAACGTTACTCCCTACTACTATTTCAAGAGTTCTCTCCGAGATGTCTTCTAATCTCATGTAAGCTCTCAGCTAAATGCTTACTCTCTGGAGTTAAGATTATACTTCTTCTCATCATAGATGTATTTGTATTATCTTATATTTTATCAAAGTTTCCCTTTTAGTCAAGCCTTAAAATTCATAGCTTATTTAAATACTAAACGGTCAACGGCATCTACTAATTCATGGATAGATGGTTTACTAATTTGTGCATCTGCCCCTACTGCTTCTCCCTTATGATAAAGCTCATCTGAAATAAGAGAAGAGAAAATAATAACAGGTAATTCGCATAATATATTATCTTCTTTAATTCTACGAGTTACTGTATGCCCATCTAGAATTGGCATTTCTATATCTGTAATTAAGAGATCCACCTCTTTTTTAAATCCAGCACCTTGTTCTTGCTTAAGTTTACTTAATGCATCTAGTACTTCTTGGCCATTATCAAAGCTATGAATATTCGTATATCCTGCAGATTCTAGTACAGATTGTAATAAAGTTCTTATGGTTTTTGAATCATCTGCCATATAAATTTTTTTGCTAGCTCTTTCTGATTTTTTAACAATTTCCTTTTGACCCCTTATATATGGGTTTTCTTCTTTAGAAATATCAGTAATAATCTTTTCAAAGTCTAACATTAATAAAATGCCTTCTTCAGTTAAAATATTTCCTACAGATAATGAACCTCTTAATAATTGATCAGGCTTTGTAATATCTGACCACTTCACACGACGAATACCTTCTATGCTATCTACAGCGAACATTACTTGTTTTCTATTAAACTCACATACAAGCGCCATTTTTTTATTTGTAACTTCAGTTGGTTTTTTATCTAATATGTAACTTAAATCAATAACAGTCATTACTTTATCTCTTACATTAGTAATACCTAAGATATTTTGACTGCTATCAGTTGAAGGCCTTACATCATTTAATTGTATAATCTCTCTTGCTTTAAGTACATTAATACAGTAGCGATTATTATTAACTAAAAAAACAATAACTTCTAATTCTCCAGTTCCTACATCTAATAAAACTGATTCTTTCATGGTTTCACTTCCTCATCCTTTAATCATAACTATAACCTAGTTGTTTTTACCTTCATCAAAACAGCATTATTCATCTATTCTTTATAATTTAAATTATACTTTAATTAATTGTTTATTTCAATTAATCTTCTGCAATTCTTGTCAATTTATTCTATAAAAAGCATTGAGCTCCCCTCACACAAAAGCCTCTATCACTTATTGATGTTAGAAATACAACAAAATTATAATCATTTTTAAATAATAAAAAAACATATCAAACACTTTATAAGGTGCTTGATATGTTTTTCATTATTCCTATCAACTAAAAAACCTTTTATATTAGTAAGAACCATCATCTGTTACTTTTTGCCCTGTAACAATAGCAATGCTTTTGCTTACGCCCAGTCTTGTAGCGCCAGCTTCAATCATAGCGTTTGCAGTCTCTGCATCACTAATACCACCTGAAGCTTTTACTTGTATTTGATTACCTGCTGTTTGTTTCATTAATTTAACATCTTCTAAAGTGGCACCGCCTGTTCCAAAACCAGTTGAGGTCTTAACGAAATCAGCCCCAGCTGCCATAACAATTTCTGTTGCTTTTATAATTTCTTCTTTTGTTAAATAACAAGTTTCAATAATAACCTTCACAATTGTCTTTGGATCTGCTGCTTTAGCTGCTTTTACAACCTCTTCAATATCAAATTGAACATAGTCATATTTTTCATCCTTAAGGGCTCCTATATTAATAACCGTATCAATATCGCTTGCTCCATTTACAACTGCTTCTTTTGCTTGAAACGCTTTAGTAGCCGCTGTTTCATTACCAAGAGGGAAGCCTACTACTGTTGTAATACCTATGTCTGTTCCTTCTAACAAATCTGCTGCTATAGGTACATAACAAGTAGGCACACATACTGTCTTAAATTGATAAGCTATGGCTTCTTCGCAAATAGCTTTAATTTCAGCTTCTGTGGCAGTTGCTCTTAAAAGAGTGTGGTCAATTGTTTGTGAAATGTTCATTATTTTAGTCCTTCTTTCTTATAAGTAAAACCTTATTTTAAGCTTATCTTATCATATTTTGCTTTACTCTGACAACTATTCCCATTAGGATAATATTTACTTTTTGGAAATCACACTATTTCTATTTTTTAGTCCAAAATTTATTTTTTATTTTGCATATAATAAAGACCTCGTCCATATATATGTAGTAGGACATCTTATTTTAAAAAGGAGGGTCATTAATGTCTAGTCCTAAATTCATGGTTATCAAACTCAAAGATCTTAGAATTCCAATCCTCATTTTCTTAGTTGTCATTGCTTTATTTGTTTTCTTACTAATAAAGAATAAGACAACACAAACTTTTGCTCCGTCTGATACTTATCAAGATGGTAAATACATAGCTGGCATCACATTATCTGATGCCCAAATGGATTTAGTAGTAGAAGTAAAAGATCATACTATTTCTTCTGTAGCTTTATCTGGCTTAGATGAATCATCAACTACGCTTTATAAAGATCTAGTATCTGGTATTGATTATGTAAATACTTATATTACTACTACCCAATCCTTAGAGCTACCTTCTAATGCTAATACTTCTTCTGCAACTAATATGTTAATGGATGCAGTTAAAGTAGCATTATCAGACAATGACAACGCTTCTATTACCTCTACTTATGAAAAACTGGATTTAACACCTTCAGCTGCTTCAACTGGAGATAATGCTGAAGAAGATATTTTTGTTGATGAATTCGCAGACGATACTCTATTAGATAACACAGCTACTACAGATAATATCGTAGTTCCAGACAATGCTGAAGCTGCTACTTCTAACAATGCTGACACTAACACTAGTGTCGATGCCAATGTTAGTAATGATACGACAGCTAGTACCAACTAATTCTTATCCTTTTAGTAAATTTATCTAATAAAAAAGCGAACTTAATGGTTCGCTTTTTATTATTCTTATATTTCGCTTTATTATTCCTACGCTTTATTATATTTTTTACTCATTTCTTGTCATTTATTGTTGTTAATATAGCACTTTTTACTTTTCTTGTTACAACCTCCCCCTTTTCTAGTATTTTATGACTATTATTTAGTTTTCCAAATTATGTTTGTGTTAAAATAGTTATGACGACTTAAGGGAGGTTTAATCTATGAAAAAAACTAAGCATCTTAACTACACTTTTTCTATTAAATATAAACTTATTATTATGTTTATATGTTTTGCACTACTTCCTTTGTTTATTCTAGCTATTGTTTTTACTTCTGCTTCTAAAAATGCACTGAGTGCTACTAGTAGTAAACTCACCTTAGAGCTCGTTAAACAAGCCGCTAGTAATTTAGACACCTATACTAAGGATGTAGAAAAAAATGTTACACAATTTACTATTTCTGATTTATCTCAAAGTGGTTTATTAAGAGATTATCACTCAGGTGATGTTAGAAAACAAACTAATGCCCTTGAAAAGATTCAATCACAAATTGTATATTTTCAAGAACTGGACCATAATGTTTCTAATGTTTATATCACTTCAACTAAAACAAAACTTCCTATTGGTAAAATTCCTTATTTAACTGAAGATGAAATCAAATTATTAGGAGAGACTGTCCAAACGGGAAGCTTTACTTGGACTGCTACAGAAAATACACCAAATGATCATATGGTAGTTTTCCAAACCTATACTGACTTTGATCATAATGCTCAATATACAGTATATGTAGATGTTAACTTAAAGAGTATTTTTGATTATTTAGGTAATATGACACTTCTAGATAATTCTCTCATCTTCCTTGTAGATGAGAATAATGAAGTGCTTTATACTTCCAATGATAGTGTCTCTCACTTAAATGACTCTATTACTAACAATCTTTCTAGTGAGTCCACCTTAGGTTCTTTTAACCAGACAATCGATTTATCAAACTATTTATTCTCATATGCTAGTCTTTCTAATGGTTGGAAGGTCATTGTACAAGCACCTGAAAAATCCTTAACTTCACAACTTAATACAGCTATTGTCATGGTTATTATTCTTGTTATTATTACTATTTTACTTGCAATTGGTCTTGGTTATCTATTAGCCAAGCGTCTTTCAAATCCAATTATTCACCTAATGGGATTGATGAAAAAAGCTGAGAACGGCGACTTGACGGTTATCGCTCCTGAAAAAGGCCGTGATGAAACAACCCAACTATGTAAGAGCTTTAATCTTATGATTGCTAATATGAGCAAACTTATTAACCAAACTCAGCAGGTTATTGTACATACCTTAGATACGAGTAAAATTCTTTCACGTTCTACTTCAGAATCTGTAGAAACCTTTACTCAACTTGCTGCTTCTATTTCTGATATTGCAGAGGGTACTACTCTCCAAGCTATGGATGCACAAGAAAGTAATACAGGTATGATTACGCTTGCTGAAAGTATGCAAACTGTTACCAATAAAACTAATCACCTTTTAGAAAATACTGAGGGTGCTAAAACAATGATGGAAACTGCTGCAACAACTATGGATACTCTTACTGCTACTATGACTAATTCTATGCAAATGTCTTCTCATATTCGCGAAAGTATGAATGAATTAAAAACTCTCAACCAAAATATAGAGGACATTATGAAACTCGTAGACAATATCAGCGAAGAAACTAACTTACTTGCCCTTAATGCTAGTATTGAGGCTGCCAGAGTTGGTGAAGCCGGTAAAGGCTTTGCAGTAGTTGCTAATGAGGTTCGTAATCTAGCTGATCAATCTAAGCATTCTACCCTCAATGTACGTGATACGTTAAATACCATTGCTAATAAAATGAATGAAACTACTCAATTAGTAGAACAGTCAAATACCATCATTAAAGACCAATCAACTGTTGTTTCTGAAACTTATCAGCTTTTCTTTAATATTATTGACATTCTTAAACAAATGAATAGTGAGCTTAAAGATATTAACTCTAGTATCAATAGCATGCAGTCTTTAAAAGAAACGATGGTTACACAAATTAACAGTATTGCTACTATTACTCAAGAGTCAGCTGCTTCTACTGAGGAAGTAAGTAGTTTAACAACTACTCAACAAACTGTTATTTCTGACCTGTCTGATTTAGCAAATTCCTTAAAAAATAATATGGAGACACTTAATCAAGCTATTCAAACCTTCAGGGTCTAGTAGATTATACTAATCAAAAAAGTAGTGCACCACATGAAGCAATGTCATTAAGTTAAGATGACGAAAAAAGATCTCTATACCAATCAAATGGTATAGGGATCTTTTTTTGAAAAAGTAGTTGACAAGACAAAGAAAATGTGCGGCCGCTCTCACTACTGATTGAATAAAGAGGTAGTGAGAGCGGCCCTTGTAATTAAAGGAAACTTAGTTACAAGGAGGACACATATGAAACCCAAACAAATTAAAAAGCTTTTAGTAG
This sequence comes from Cellulosilyticum lentocellum DSM 5427, assembly GCF_000178835.2. GTDB lineage: Bacteria > Bacillota > Clostridia > Lachnospirales > Cellulosilyticaceae > Cellulosilyticum > Cellulosilyticum lentocellum. The sequence continues at coordinate 1,313,493 of NC_015275.1, read as the reverse complement.
ATGAAATCCAAAAGTTAGCTGACAATCCGCAAGATTATTGTACCAATCCAGGTAGTGATTTTTTACGCAAAAGAAAATTGCCCATGAATAAAATTTTAGCTGGAATTATTGGAATGGGAAGTGGGAGCCTTACAAACGAATTATTAGATCTATTTGGTGCATCTGCAGATACACCCACTTCTTCTGCGTTTGTTCAGCAGAGGAAAAAGATAAAGCCCGAAGCGTTTAAGAAGATATTTGACGGCTTTTCAAGTAAACTTATAGATAACTTTAATGAAGATATGCCCATACTTGCTGTTGATGGGTCTGATGTACAGATTCCTACCAATCCTGATGATTTAAATTCATTTCATTCTGGAAAAGATGGAAGAAAATCATATAATCTTCTGCATATAAATGCATTGTATAATATAAATTATTCTATTTATCATGATGTGATAATACAAAAATCTAAAGAAAAGAATGAACATAACGCTCTACAAGAAATGGTTGATCGTTCTGAAATTCCTAAAGCACTCGTGATAGCTGATAGAGGTTATGAATCTTTCAACAGCATGGCTCACATTCAAGAAAAAGGATGGTTCTTTCTTATTCGTGTCAAAGATGGAATTAATGGTATAAAGAATGGATTGGATTTACCCAAAACAGACTGTTTTGATATTGATATTTCTTTAAAACTTACAAGAAAGAAAACGAATGCAGTCAAAGAACTTTTCAAAGACAAAAATCATTATCGAAGTGTTTCTTCAGCCCAACCGTTTGATTATTTACCACTTAAAAACAAGAAATCTGAACCTGCTAAATTCTATGAATTACACTTCCGAATAGTGAGATTTCCTATTTCAGAAACTTCCTATGAAACAATAGTTACAAATCTAAATAGTGAAAAGTATCCTCCTGATGAGGTAAAAAAACTGTATGCTTCTCGTTGGGGGATTGAAACATCTTTTCGAGATTTGAAATATACGATTGGAATGTTAGATTTTCATTCAAAAAAGGTGATGTGTATCCAACAAGAAATCTATGCACATATGATAATGTATAACTTTGCAGAAATGATTACATGGCACGTAGTCATTGAAAAAAAGCAAAGAAAGCATACATATAAAGCAAATTTCTCAGTTGCAGTGCATATGTGTAGGTTATTCTATCATGGAAAAGCAACATCACCTGATTTAGAAGTCATAATCGCAAGAAATCTCATTCCTGTACGGCCTAATAGGCATAGGGAACGAAACTTAACTATCAAGCTTTTTCATGGCTTCCTTTATAGAGTAGCATAAATCTTTGTAAAAGAATATAAATTTTGAGGCAGATGCAAATCTGTCTATTTGTGGTACCTGGAAATAGAAAAAGAAGCTGAAGAAATAAATCTTCAACTTCTTTTCCTAGGGATGCGTTTCTATCACAATGTTAACTTAATGACATTGCCACATGAAGTGCACTACTTTTTATTTATCATTAATTATTTTGTATTTCTTTGCTCAATAAAAGCTTTAATAACAGCTACACTACCTTCTATTCCTAACATACCACTATCTATACATAGTTTATAGTTAAAGCTATTTCCCCATTTTTCACCTGAATAATAATGATAGTAATTAGCTCTTGTTTTATCTATCTTATTTAACTGCGCTTCTGCTTTTTCTGGTGGTAATTGATATTCTTTTATAGCGCGTTCTAAACGAACAGGTAGATCTGCATGAATAAATATATTAACTACACTCTCATCATCTCTTAAAATGTAATCTGCACATCTTCCTACAATAACACAAGACCCTTCATTGGCAAGAGATTTGATGACTTCAGTTTGTGCTATAAATAACTTATCATTAATAGGGAGATCTAGGGTAGGTGGTACGTGATTGCCAAACATATAAGCTCCTGTTACCACAGAATATAACAAGCTACTTGCTGCTGTTTCATCTACTTTGTCAAACACTTCCTTACTCATACCACTTTGCTTTGCGGCCATTTCTGTAACTTCTTTGTTATAAAAGGGAATGCCTAAATCTTTAGCCAACTTTTCACCGATTGCCCTACCGCCACTTCCATATTGTCTATCAATGGTAATAATCACTTTTTTGCTCATGGCCATTCCTCCATTCAACTACTTCTTCATTTAATATGCATTAGATGATTGCAGTAGCATTTATACTTTGTAGAATCTACTTTACATTATTATAAAACATTTTTCCAAAATAATCAAATTTGTACTCTATTGTATATTGTATTCTTGCCTATTTAACCCTCTACACAAACTCAATAAATAGTAAGAGGCTGACATGAAATAATGCTTCAACACAAGATGTGCTCTAGCCATTCAATTACTAGATACACCATCTTATATTTGATATCATGTTTCACGTCAGCCTCTTATCTTTATTTTTCTATTTCATTAATAGAAGCATGAATAACATATTCACCTGTTAAGCTGTAATAAATCCACTCTGCTATATTGGTAATATGATCTGCTATTCTTTCTAAATACTTAATAATCATAATGTAATGAAGTCCACTTCTAATAAACTCCTTATCAGCTACCATTTCATCCCTTATTTCTTTCCAAACCTTCCAGAAAGCTTCATCAATCTTATCATCTGCTTTACAAATATCTTTGATATCCTCTATGTTTTTAGTTGCAAAAGTATTTAAGGCTCCTGTTAACATCTCTTTAGCAGCAACAGCCATTTTTTCAATATGGCGTTGGTAGTTAACTTCCTCACTCCATTTATCCTCTTTAAGCTTAATGCTATATTTACAAATATCACAGCATTGATCTGCTATTCTTTCTATATCCGTTACAATCTTAACCACTGATAAGATAAAACGAAGATCTCTTGCAATAGGTTGTTGATGGGCAATAAGTATGGCACATTCTTTTTCTATCTCAAGTTGTATTAAATCTACCTTGTCATCACTATCAATTACTTTTTGTGCTAATGTATGGTCACCATGAATCAAAGAATTAAGTGTATCACTAATCATTTCTTCTGCAGCATGGCCCATTTCAATAATACGTTTGTTTAATCCTTGTAACTGCTCTTCATATACTATTCTAGATGGCATTTTCCTTCTCCTTTACTGATTGCTCTCTGTTTTTTATTAGTGGCTTAGCCAAATCTACCCGTAATATAGTCTTCTGTCTTTTTATGAGCTGGCATATTAAAGATTTTGTGTGTATCATCCACCTCAATTAATTCCCCTAGTAAAAAGAAGGCTGTACGGTCAGAAATTCTTGCTGCCTGTTGCATATTATGCGTTACGATTACAATTGTGTATTGTTTTTTTAGTTCACTAATTAAATCTTCTATTTTAGAAGTAGAAATAGGATCAAGAGCAGAGGTTGGCTCGTCCATTAATAATATTTCTGGACGCATAGCGATGGAACGTGCTATACAAATTCTTTGCTGTTGTCCCCCAGACAAGCTAATGGCATTTTTCTTAAGCTTATCTTTTACTTCGTCCCAAATGGCTGCTTTCTTTAAGCTATCTTCTACAATTTCATCTAATTCTGATTTTTTCTTAATACCTTGCATACGTGGTCCATAAGAAATATTATCATAAATGCTCATTGGGAATGGATTAGGCTTCTGAAATACCATACCTACTTTTTTTCTAAGTTCAATCGTATCCATACCAAAGATTTCTTGACCACGATAAGTAATAGACCCTTCTACCTTAGGTGCTGCAGCCAAATCACTCATACGGTTAAAGATACGTAATAAAGTAGATTTACCACAACCTGAAGGCCCAATAAAAGCAAGTACTTCATTTTCGATAATATCTAAGTTAATATTTTTTAAAGCTTTAAAGTCACCATAATAGAATGATAAATCTTTAATACTCATAATTGTTTCCATAGTCTTTCTCCTCTATGATTTGACTTTACTTAATTTATATCCAATAAAGTAAGTAAGTAAATTTAAAAGTAAAATTGTAATCAGCAGTACAACAGCTGTGCCGTAAGCTTCGTCGAAAGAAATACCTTCTTTAGCCAATAAATATAAGTGAACAGCTAAAGTTCTACCTGATTCCATCGGGCTTTCTGGAAAACGATACATCGTTCCTGCTGTTAAATAAATGGCTGCTGTTTCTCCTACGATTCTTCCTGTCCCTAAAACAACACCTGTTAAAATACCAGATAAAGCATTAGGGAGTACTACTTTAATAATGGTTTTAAACTTAGAGGCTCCTAAGGCAAGTGAACCTTCTCTATAGCTTACAGGTACAGTCTTTAGTGCTTCTTCTGTCGTTTTTACAATAGTAGGTAATACCATCATAGACACAGTAAGTGAACCCGCCATAATAGAGATACCTAATTTACATTGTGTTAAGAAGAAAGCCATCCCGAATAAACCAAATATAATCGAAGGAACAGCTGCCAAACTTTCTGTTGCAAAACGAATGGCATTTACGAACTTGCCTGGCTTTGCATACTCATTTAAGTAGATAGCGGCTCCAATACCAATGGGCCCTGAAATAAGAAGTCCAATAGCTACCATGTATAACGTTGAAACAATTGGAGGAACTAGTTTGCCAAAGTCAATATGCGCTATACCTTTAAACACAATGTAGCCTATAATCCAACCTAACATAATAATAGTTATGGATGAAATGGCAAGTAATATAACTTTTATCAGACTTTCCTTATGTTTTCTTTGCATTATCTAGCTCTCCTTTCTGCCCTTCGAATAAACTGCGTAAGTACTAAATTAATTGCCATAATCAGTACGAAAAGCACCATCCCTGTTGCAAATAGTGCTTGCTGGTGAATGCCTGTTGCATATCCCATTTCCATTGCAATATTAGCGGTTAGTGTTCTTACTGGATCCATAATACTACTTGGGATAAGTACAGAGTTACCTGCTACTAAGATAACAGCCATAGTCTCGCCTAACGCTCTACCTATACCTAGTACAATTCCTGCCATAATACCAGATTTAGCTGCACCTAATTGTACTTTGAAAATATATTGAAATTTAGAAGCCCCTAATCCTAAGGCCCCTTCCTTATATTCATTTGGAACAGCTCTAAGACTTACTTCTGTCATTCTTATCACTGTAGGTAGTAGCATAACTGCTAAAATCAGCATTGCTGCTAATAAACTACTACCACCACCTATACCCCCAAAAAGGTCATTCAGGATGGGTACAATTACCATCAGACCAAAGAATCCATAGATAACAGATGGTATACCAGCAAGTAAGTCAATTGCCGCTGAAAACACCTTAGCCACTTTTTGTGGTAAGACTTCTACTAAAACAATTGCTGTACTCACACCAACTACAACCCCTATAAGAGTTGCACCTAATGTAGCATATAAACTTGCTACTAACATTGGATAAATACCAAATATTTTTCCTGATGGATTCCACTTCTTACCGAATAGGAAATCCCAAATACTCACTTCTTTAAAGAAAGGTACTCCTCCTACTATAATATATACTGCCATAAATCCAACTACTAAAATCATGATGGCTGCACATAACCAAAACACTCTTTTCATTAATTTATCCATGTACTTCATCTACCTTTACTCGTTTATAGATTACTATTGATTAATTGGAATATATTTTTCTGCTATAACGCTTTGACCTTCTGCTCCAACGATATAATCTAACAAAGCTTTTGCCTCATCACTTGTATTATTTGATGTTAAAAGAAGTAATGGTCTTGAAATCATATATTCATTCGCTAAAACTGTTTCAGCACTTGGCATCACACCATCTACTTCTACTAGTTTTACTGTTTCATTCCTATAACCTAAAGAAATATAGCCAATTGCATTTTCTTTGGAAGCTACTGTGGCCATAATACTACCTGTACCTTCACTTACCAAAGCTCTGTCAATAATAGTAGAAGCTTTATCAGTTGTTAAAAGACCTAATAATTCTTCAAAGGCCCCTCTTGTACCTGAACCTGCTTCTCTTGTTACCACAATAATATTCTCATCTTTACCACCTACTTGACTCCAGTTAGTGATTTTACCTTCATAAATATCTTTAATTTGCTCTTTTGTTAAATTCGTCACTTCATTAGTTGTATTAACTACAACTGCAATGGCATCATGAGCAATAACTGTCTCTGTTAAACCAAGTCTTTTTTCTTCTTCACTTAGTTCACGTGAACTCATACCCATATCTGCAGTCCCATCTGCTACAGCTTTAATGCCTGCTGATGAACCATTTCCTTGTACTTCAATATTAGCATCTGGCACGGTTTCTTTATATTTTTCTGCTAATTGTTCCATCGGTTCTGATACTGTTGTAGAACCTACAATTGAAACTTTAGGTCCTTTTGAACTACTGCTGCCACAACCTGTAAGCGCCATAGTCCCAATCATTACCCCTGCTATACATAGAAGTAATTTCTTTTTCATAGCTATATGCCTCCTAAAAATAATATATATCTTAGCCAATAATGTTTTGTAAATTTGTATCCCTATATTACGCCCCTAATGTTTAATTTATGTTGGAACAATGTTAAATCTATGTTAAATAGGCCTAGGCTTACCCACCCTAGACCTACTTCATTCATTTATTTAGTTATTGGGGATAATAACAATTTATAAGATATTTTAGGAGTAAATATTTTGAAACATTAGCAATGTTTAAGTATATTAGCGTATTGCTTTATTAGTTGTTACTTTGTTTAAATATTATTGAATCATTACTTCTCTATTTTTTATGTCCATATTAGCTTATCTACTTCAACTCTTAAGCTATTCATTACACTACTATTTTATAGAGATATACTTATCACTCATAATCTTTTGACCTTCGTCACTTACGATGAAATCAATTACTTCTTGTGCTTCTGCTTTGATACTTGGTTGTGCTACTAAGATAAGAGGTCTTGAAATAGTATAGCTACCTGCTTTTACATTATCTACTGTACATTCTACGCCATCAATTGCCACTGCTTTTACTGTATCATCAAGGTACCCTTCTGAAACGAATCCGATAGCAGCATCCTTTGTTGCTACTGTAGCCATAACTGCACCTGTACCTTCTGAAACTAAAGCTGTTTCTACAATAGTTGAAGCTTTGTTTTCATCTAATAATTTAAGAATTTCTTCAAAAGCACCTCTTGTACCTGAGCCTGCTTCTCTTGTTACTACGATAATATCTTTATCTACGCCACCAACTTCGCTCCAGTTAGTAATTTTTCCTTCAAAGATATCTTTAACTTGATCCTTTGTAAGATCTGCTACACCATTGCTTGGATTAACTACTACTGCAATTCCATCATAAGCAATTACTGTTTCTACAAGTCCTGAGCCTTTTTCTTCTTCACTAAGTTCTCTAGATGCCATCCCAATATCTGCTGTTCCATCAATAGCAGCTTTAATACCTGCTGATGAGCCATTTCCTTGTACTTCAATATTGTCTGGAGACCCAGTAGCTTTATAAGCTTCTACTAATTTTTCCATTGGTTCAGCTATGGTTGTAGAACCTACGATTGATATTTTTACACCTTTTCTTGTTGCATCTGCTGAACTAGCTTCTGGGCTAGCTTCTGCTGATGTAGCTGGTGTAGTACTGGCTTCATTTGTTTTATTTTCATTTCCTGTGTTAGCTGAGCATCCTGCAAACATCATAGTTCCTAATGTTAGAGCCGCAAAGCAAGCTAAAAATTTTCTTTTCATTTTTAATTCCCTCCTGGAAAGCTATAGGTATTATAGCTGTTTTTGTTTTTGTTTTTTCTGTACATCGATATGATATTATTACAATGTTCAATTAATATTTGGTTTAGGTTAAGAATTTGTTAAATAATATTTTTAAGCTCAATGATCCCTTCTTCATCACTTACTAATTGATTCTACTTACTTGGTATACAGCTTATCTATATTGGTGTACAATAAGAATACGAAATGAGTATTTTTAGAGGAGAACATTATGAAAACATTTGAACTAATTGCTACTTCTACCTTCGGACTTGAAGCCATGGTACGAAAAGAAGTAGAAGATTTAGGTTATGAAATAAATGCTGTGCAAGATGGCAAGGTTGTTTATACTGGAGATTCAGAAGCTATTGTGCTTTCTAACTTATGGCTTCGCAGTGCTGACCGTGTACTTATTAAAATGGGAGAATTCAAGGCCACTACTTTCGTAGAACTTTTTGATAAAGTTACTGCACTTCCTTGGGAAGCTTGGATTACACCAGATGCTAAATTTACTGTTAATGGTAAGTCTGTTAAGTCGAAGCTTTTTAGTATCTCAGACTGTCAAGCCATTACTAAAAAGGCAATTGTTAAACGCCTTAGTGAGAAATATAAAATGGATTGGTTTCCTGAAACAGGGCCTTCTTATACGGTACAAGTTTCTATTTTAAAAGATGTGGCTACCTTAACTATTGATACAACTGGCCGTGAAGGTCTTCATAAGCGTGGCTACCGCGTAAGCAATGTAGAGGCCCCTCTTAAAGAAACCATGGCAGCTGCCCTCTTGCAAATTAGCTACTGGCAAAAAGGACGTATGCTTTACGACCCTTGTTGTGGTTCAGGTACTTTCGCTATTGAAGCTGCTATGTTAGCTAAAAACATTGCCCCTGGCCTTAACAGGCAATTTGCTTCTTCTTTCTGGCCACAAGTACCTAAAACCCTTTGGGACGAGCTTCGTCAGGAAGCGAGAGAAGCCATTGATCAAAAAGGTAATCCTATTATCTACGCTTCTGATATTGATAGAAATGTCATTAATAAAGCTAGAGAAAATGCGGAAGCTGCTGGTGTTGGTGAATATATTCAGTTCTTTGCCAAGCCTATCCACAAAGCTACCTTGCCACATGGTGATTATGGCATTGTCATTGCTAACCCTCCGTATGGTGAGCGTATTAGTAATCTGTCGCAAATTGAACAAATCCATCGTGAGCTTCGTCGCTTAATCGATAGCAATCCAACTTGGTCGCTTTATGCTATTACCTCTGTGGATACCTTTGAACGTGATTATGGTAAAAAAGCTAATAAAAAACGCAAATTATTTAATGGTAATTTAAAGGTTGATTTCTATCAATACTTTGGTCCAAAACCTCCAAAGGATGGAGAAAATTTTAAAGAAATATCTAATAACTAACAAAAAAGTGCAAATATAATCGGCTAGTTGCGCTTTACATTTGCACTTACAAATATCAAAAGGAGCTGTTGCACATTTTATTGCAACAGCTCCTTTGCTTATATGGCTTATCTTATCATTTTTCTTTCCTTAACTTCTCCTATTACTCTCACTTTTCAATGAAGACATTGTCTTATGATTATCTCACTCATTTTCCTTATTCAATATAAGACGAAAACATGTCCCTTCTCCTAATTCACTACTGACTTCAATCTTAATTTCATAAAGCTTTGCAATATGCTTAACTATAGAGAGCCCTAGACCAGTTCCACCACTTTGTCTTGAACGTCCTTTATCTACTCTGTAGAAGCGCTCAAAAATATGTGGAATACTTTCCTCTGGGATGCCAATACCACTGTCTCTAATCGTAATGATTTGCTGCTTACTATTTTCCTGAGTTGTAATAATAATAGCACCATTGTCTGTATATCTTACTGCATTTCCTAATAAATTCATCATCATTTGAGTCAAGTGGTCCTCACTCATATTTTTAATGACTAAAGATTGCTCCTCATTAAATACTATTTTAACAGATTTTTTATCAGCTTGTTCTTGAAGCAAACTCATGCAATTTTCAATGACACTTGCAACCTTCACATCACCATATTCTTGTTTATCCATATTTTCGATTTCAGATAGTAATAATATATCTTGGATTAAGCGATAGAGCCTTTTGGTCTCAATGTCAATAATATTTAAAAAGCGATAAGCGACTTCTTTATTTTCTATAGCTCCAGCTTGCAAGGTCTCCACAAAACCTTGAATACTTGTTAAAGGAGTCTTTAACTCATGAGAAACATTACTTACAAATTGATACTTCATTTCTTCTAATCCTCTAAGCTGCGTTACATCTTTTATCAGCAATAAATATTCATATACTTTACCAGATCTACCTACAGCTACCATCGTAATATAGACAATGTATTCTCCTATCTTTAATTCAATCACTTGCATTTTATTAGTTTTAAGCCCTTCAGTAACAAGTTTAACGAACTGTTCTTCTCTTAGCAAATGCGTAATGTGGCAATTGTTAGGTATATTTCCTTTTAACCCTAGTAGCTTTCTAGCCAATTCATTAGTTTCATCAATATACCCCTTTTTATCAATAACAATAATGCCTTCTTCTAAAGAAGAAAACATACTTTCTAATTTAGCTTTTTGATGCCTTAGTTTTCTGATAGTTCCACTTAATTCATCTCCCATATAGTCAAAAGCATGGGCTAGATTTTGTAGTTCTTCTATATCATAATCTCTTAGTTGATGTGTATATTGGTCCTCTTTAAACTTTTTAGCATCCTCAGTTAAAGCTTCAATAGGGTCTGTAATCTTTTTAATAGCACCTTTTAAAACCACATAAAGGACAAAGCTTATGATGCCCGCTATCACAAAAATGTGGTAAATCATACGATTCACCTCACCTGCTGCTAAACTGATTCCAGCTTCATTCATTAGTCTACTACCCATTAAGGTGGCTTCCGCCGCCACTGCAATAACAAGTATCCAAATAGCCGTTAAAGTAGGCCAAATGATTTTATTTTTCATGCGCTACTCCTTTACAAACCTATACCCTACGCCACGAACAGTTTCAATATACTCTCCTATGCCATAGGCTTCAAACTTGGCTCTTAGATAACGAATATGTACATCTACTGTACGTGTTTCACCATAATAATCATATCCCCATACTTTATCCAGAATAACTTCCCTTGTTAAAACCTTTCCTTTGTTACTCATAAGTAACTTAAGAATTTCAAATTCTTTGTAGGTAAGTTCTATGGGTTCATCTTTAAAAGTAAGTAAATGGCTTTCTATATCTAACTTTAAGTCCTGATGTACTAAAAAATGATCTTCCTCTGTTTTTTTAGTCGGCACTTCATTTCTATCAGCTCGGCGCAGTATAGCTTTTACTCTAGCCACTAACTCTCTTACACTGAATGGCTTGGTAATATAATCATCTGCTCCTAGCTCTAATCCCAATATTTTATCAATTTCTTCTGCTTTAGCGCTCACCAATAAAACAGGTACACACCCTAACTGTTCATGATTTCTAAAGATATTAAGTGCAGTGATACCATCCATGCCAGGAAGCATAATATCTAATAAAATTAAATCAATAGGGCTTTCCCCTATACTTTTTTGCATTGCTTCGACACTTGTATAAGTAGATACTATAAAACCATTTGCTTCTAAATTATATTTGATGAGTTCTAAAATATGTTCTTCATCATCAATTACAACAATATGTTTCTTATTCATTATCTCACCCTTTTATAATCATTTTAAGCATTATTGGCTAATATACTTTCTTTTACTATATTACAAGCTGCAAAAATTATAAAGTAAAATTTACATACACTTTTTTATTTTTGTCTGGATATACTAAGCTATATAAAAAGAAATTTTACTTGAAATGACTTTAAGGGGGATCTTATTATGCCAACATTACTGACTAAACAAGAACTAGAAAATCACCTCTATGAATTTCATCAGCTACTTCAAAACTTTGATTATTCTTGTATCAAAAATGTTACCTTTCTTAACTTAGATGCCTTTTTTGCTTATATGGAAAATGTAGAAGGCAATCCTTTTGAAAAACATTATGAAGCACTTCAAAAAAAATTAGATGCCCTCCAACCTTATTTACCCTTTGTTTCTTCTAATAGGGCCAATGAATTTTTAGAGGCTCTTAGTCATACTCAAAATGACGATGAAGTAAAACAAATAAAAGTGAACTATACCAAAATTTTAAGAGATGATTTTATTAAATTTTCTAGAACTGTCACGACAGATGAAGGCTGGAATCATGTCATTAATACGTGTGAAGAAATTAGGCTTAGAAAAGAAGAAATGCTCCTTGCACTTCATTAACTTCTATAAGATAATATAAGTCATGAACTTATATTATCTTTTTTGTTATTTTTACTTAAGTAAGGAGATTTTATGCAAAAACAACGTTATAGAACTCTTAATACCTTTTTACGAGAAAAACATGGTACTAAGGTGATTAAACTTTCCATAGATGGTGGTTTTACTTGTCCTAATAGAGATGGTCGTATTTCTTCTAAAGGCTGCTTATTTTGTAGCGAACGTGGTAGTGGTGACTTTACTTTTTCAGATGAACATTATATTACCAAACAACTTTCTATGGCTACTGGATTACTTTCAGTTAAATGGGGAAATGCCACGAAATATATTGCTTATTTCCAGGCTTTTACTAATACCTATGCACCTTTAGAGGAGCTTAAGCAAAAATATGAAGAAGCCCTTGCTTTTCCTGGTGTCGTTGGACTTGCTATTGCCACTAGACCAGATTGCTTAACTGACGAAATCATTGCTTATCTAGGTGAACTAAGTACGCGTACACATCTATGGGTTGAACTGGGCTTACAAACTATTCATGAACCCACTGCTAAGCTCATTAACCGAGGTTATTCTTTAGACATATTTTATACAGTCGTTCAAAAACTAGCTACTTATTCTATAGAAACTGTTGTCCATCTTATTTTAGGGCTTCCTCATGAGACCAAATCCGATATGCTAGCTTCTGCTAGATATCTATGTCATTTACCATTGCAAGGTATTAAGCTGCATATGCTGCATATTTTAGATAATTCCCCCTTAGGCCACTATTACGAAGCTCATCCTTTTCCACTTCTGACAGAAGAAGAGTATATAGCGCTTTTAGGTGATATTATTACCTTGTTACCTCCCGACTTTGTTATTCACCGCTTAACAGGAGATGGTCCCAAAGAACATCTAATTGGTCCTCTTTGGACTAAAAATAAGCGTCATGTCCTTAATGGTATTACACGCTACTTGAATAAGCATGACATCTATCAAGGTAAATATTTAAACAAATATTGAGTTTACCCCACTTTTAAGATACAATAATAGTAAAAAGTGTGAGGAGGCAAGTTGTGAATATTAATCATGAAGACTTTACAGTCAATAAACTCATCGTACTCTATCTTTTATCGCAAGTAAAAATGCCTCTTTCTTTATCTCAAATGACACAAATAATTCTTGAAAGAGGCTACACAGACTACTTTTCGCTTCAGCAATACTTAACTGAGTTAGAAACTTCTAAGTTTATTACCATCTCCAAACAAAGTAATGCATCTTACTTTGAGATTAGTTCTAAGGGAGAAGAGGCTTTAGAATTTTTCGCTTCCCGTATTCCTGAATTCATAAGAAAAGAGTTAGATCTATTTATAGAAAACAACTGGAGAAAATTCAAAAGTGAATTAGATATTCATGCTGAATATACTCCTAATAAAACCAATGATTATATGGTTCATTGTAAGGTGACAGAAAATCACTCAACACTCATTGATTTAAATATAAGTGTTGGCTCTAAGAAACAAGCTATTGAACTCTGTAACAAGTGGAAGACAAATGCCACTGAACTTTATGGTGAAATTCTGCAATTGCTTTCAAAATAAAAGAGTAGCTAAGTTATTCCCTTAGCTACTCTTTTATTTTGCTTTTTTCTATCAACCATACTTTATTTATACGTTTCTGTTATCATACTCAATATTAAATTAAACCCTATTACTTTTAGTAAGATTTTATCTTTATTTTAGAAGAAAAGGCAAAAAATAAAAAACCTCTGAGCATCAACTACAATGGGCTTCAAAGGATTATTTTTAATTGGCTTATTCAATAAAAATCGGGGTGACAGGACTCGAACCTGCGGCCTCCTGATCCCAAATCAGGCGCTCTAGCCAAACTGAGCCACACCCCGTAAGAGCGCGAAACGGGACTCGAACCCGCGACCCTCTCCTTGGCAAGGAGATGCTCTACCAACTGAGCCATTCGCGCATAATCTCCATCGTCTTGTTATCCGACGAAGATTATATTATCATATTTTAATTTTAGTGTCAACCTATTTAAATCTGAAAACACACTATTTTTATTCATAATTCTCAATTGCCGCTATTTGTTTATCTATATGCCTTTTTAATTCTTTTGCATAAGTATATCGAGGTGTTACATTTCCAAAAAAAGTTTTAAGAACCTCATCAATATGACTCTGCTTTAGATCTTTATTAGGATCTTCTTCTTTTTGTTCAAGGAATACTTTATTGTCTTCTAAATGATTTGCCCCATAGTAAACTTGCTGTACCTCTTTTTCAATAGCTGATACTACCGTCATTGGCTTCGCTCTTGCTTCTACTTCTTTACTGTTAGCAAGCTCTTCTTCATTTAGTACATTTTCTACTAATACCTCTGTTATTGCTTCCTGATAACCTTCTAATTCTTTTTCTTCCGCTAAAAGTTCATTAATCTCAGCAGCTATTTCTTCTTGTAATGTGTTAATGGTCTCTTGATCCTTATTTGCAATAACTTCCCTATTTGGTAAGATTCCTGTAATTTCTTCTTTTTGTTTGTCTATAGGTATACTTTCAAAAGGAATACCTTCTTTATTTTCTACTGCTTCTATTACTTGGTCCCTATTAATAGTTCTAGGCGGTAATTCTATTTCTTGTATTTTTAAAGTACTGGCAATTTGCTCTAATTTTTGTGCTTTTGCAGCATTTATTGGTTTTCTAGGTGGTACCTGCTTTACTTCCTCTGCCTCTCCTTCATCGGTCTTAGTTAAGAACTGTCCCATGGTATGTAAGGTATTATAAATATCCTGTGTTACCTTAAGCTTAGGCTCTTTTGCACGTACCGACTTTGTACGATTTTCTCTAATTCTTTTAGTATGTGGAAATTCTAAGTCTGCAAATAAATCTTTCTTTGGAGTTGTCTGAAGAGAGTTACGTAGTTCAATTTCATCATCATCATCATCTAGCATAGATAATTCAAGCTTGCCTTGCTTTAAATAATATTTATCAGATTTATTCATGATTATCCCCCCATTATAAATCTCTAGTAACTCTTTGCTAGTTCATCTCTTGGATTTCCTCAATAATCTTCCAGAGTTCTTCTTTCCCTTGCTTTGTTTCTGAAGAAAAGCCTACTAATTTATCTTCTGGCATTAAGTTAAGACCTTTTCTAATCATAGATAGGTGCTTTTGAACTTGGCTTCTTTTAATCTTATCCATCTTAGTGGCTACTACAATCACTTCATTATGGTAATGCTTAATCCAGTCATACATCATTTTATCATTATTGCCTACCTCATGTCTAATATCAATTAATAAAATGATCTTCTTTAATTGTTCTCTTTTTTCTAAATAACCTTCAATGAGTTTTCCCCAACGTTCTCTATCTGTCTTAGAGACTTTTGCATATCCATATCCAGGCAAATCTACAAACATATACGTATCTTGCACATTATAAAAATTAATGGTCTGTGTTTTTCCTGGTTGTGAACTTGTTCTTGCTAATGCTTTACGGTTAAGCATAGCATTTAACAATGAAGATTTTCCTACATTAGATTTACCTGCAAAGGCAATCTCTGGCATATCATGTACTGGAAACTGAGACGAAAGTCCCGCTGTTATAATCATTTCTGCTTTTGTTACATTCATTTGATTTCTCCTATAAGCTTATGCAAAAACATATTGTAGCACTTCATCCATTGTATGAACAAAACTAATTTTCAAACCTTCTACAATATGATTTTCTAGCTCTTCTACATTCTTTTTGTTTTGGTCTGGCACAATAACATGCTTAATCTTTGCACGTTTTGCTGCTAATAATTTCTCTTTTAACCCACCAATAGGTAAAACTCTACCTCTGATTGTAATTTCTCCTGTCATTGCTAAATCAGCTTTAACTGGCTTATTTGTCAGTGCTGAAATCATCGCTGTAGCCATGGTAATTCCTGCTGATGGTCCATCTTTAGGTACTGCGCCTTCAGGAATGTGGATATGTAAATCATTTTTTACATAAAAATCTTCTGCTATACCTAATTCATTCACTTTAGAACGAATATAACTCATAGCTGCCTTGGCAGACTCCTTCATTACATTTCCCATCTGTCCTGTGAGTTCAAGCTGCCCTTTACCAGGCATACAATTAACTTCAATAGATAATGTATCTCCACCAACGCTAGTCCAAGCTAGTCCCCTTACAATACCTACTTCGGGCTCCTTATTCTTAAGTTCATAATCGAAACTAGAGCTTCCTAAATACTCTCCAAGCTTTTTAGGGGTTATTTGTATACTAGCTATATCTTGCTCAACAATTTCTCTAGCCGCTTTTCTACACACTTTAGCCAACATTCTCTCTAAACCTCTTACACCTGCTTCTTTTGTATAATGTTCAATTAAATACAGGATATTTGTTCTTGAAAATTTAATTTGCTTTTTATCTAAATGGTGTGCTTTCAGCTGATTTGGCAGTAAATATTTCATTGCAATCTCTAGTTTTTCAAGGCTTGTATAACTTCCCACCTCTATAATTTCCATACGATCTAATAATGGCTTTGGAACTGTCGATAAACTATTAGCTGTTGCTACAAACAAAACCTTAGACAAGTCTAATGGCAATTCTAAATAATGATCTTTAAAACTATTATTTTGTTTACTATCTAAGATTTCGAGTAAGGCTGCAGCTGGGTCACCTTTAAAATCACTAGCCATTTTATCAATCTCATCTAAAAGAATAAGTGGATTCATAGACTTAGCTTCAGAAATACCATAAACAAAACGTCCTGGTATGGAACCTACATAAGTTCTTCTATGTCCTCTTATTTCAGCTTCATCTCTCACACCCCCTAAAGAAATACGTACATCATTCCTTCCAGTAGCATGTGCAATTGATTTAGCTATGGATGTCTTACCTACCCCCGGTGGTCCAACTAAACATAAAATAGGTGCTGGAGACTCTTCAGCCAAGCTTCTAACGGCTAAATATTCTAAAACTCTTTCCTTAACCTTTTCAAGTCCATAATGTTCTTTATCTAGGATTTCTGCTGCTTTCTTTAACTGAATATTTTCCTTAGTATAATGATTCCAAGGAATATCCAAGACAGTCTCTATATAAGTTCTAATATTTCCGTTATCAGGTGAACTAGCCGGTGTATTCTTTAAGCGTCTTATTTCTTTTTCTATTTTTTCTTTAACGAACTCTGGAGTATTCTTTAACTGTTCATTATATTTATCAATATCTCCTTGAATACCGTCTTTATCACCTAACTGTTCTTGGATAATCTTAACTTGCTCTCTTAAAAAATATTCTTTTTGAGACTGATCTATATTTTGTTTCACTTTATTAAAAATTTCTTTTTGTAGTGTTAATATTTCTATTTCAGCTTCTAATATGGTAATGATCTTAAACATACGTTCTTTTATATCTAGACACTCCAAAATAGCTTGCTTCTTCTCTACCTCTAAAACAATATGACCAATAATAATGTCCATCATTTCAATACTATTCTTAAGCCCCAGTATACCATATAAGACCTCATCTGTAATACGTGGATTAATAGAAGCATACTTTTCAAATAACTCTGCAATTGTACGTATAAGTGCTTGTTCTTCTTTATCAGCTTCTATAAGCTTATCTTTTATAACCTCTACATCTGCACTCATATAAGTTTCATCTTGCAACGTTAAAATTTTCGCCCTAGCAGTTCCTTTGACAAGCACTTTAAGCTGATCTTCTCCTACCTTAACTGTTTGCTTAATTTCTACTAGGGTTCCAATTTCATATAAATCTTCTCGTTTTGGCTCATCTACATCTGCATCTCTTTGTGAAACAGCTAAAATCATTTCATTTTGTTTCATCGCTTCTTCAATAGCTTTTAATGATTTTTCTCTGCCTACATCAAAATGCATAACCATTTCTGGAAATATTGTCACTCCTCTTAAAGGAAGTACTGGTATATCTTTAATTTCTTTTTTCATCGCTCCACCCTCTAAATTGCCACTTACGTGTTAATCACTACGCATGTAATATTTCATTGGCTTTTTCAATAATCTCTTTATCAAATAAGGTACTAATAACCTCATCTATATCTTCAACAGGAATAATTTCTATATCTATTGTATCAAACACTTTTTGAATATTATCCTTAGGAATAAATACTTTCTTTACGCCAGCTTCCCTAGCTGCTAATAACTTTTCATAAACACCACCTACAGGACAAACCTTACCTTGTATAGATATCTCTCCAGTCATAGCAATATTCCCAGGTATAGCCTTATCAAAAAGTGCTGAATACAACACTGTAAATATAGCAATACCTGCTGATGGTCCATCAATTGGAATTCCCGAGGTAAAATTAAGATGCATTAAATATTCCTTTGTATTAACA
This sequence comes from Cellulosilyticum lentocellum DSM 5427, assembly GCF_000178835.2. Classification (GTDB taxonomy): domain Bacteria; phylum Bacillota; class Clostridia; order Lachnospirales; family Cellulosilyticaceae; genus Cellulosilyticum; species Cellulosilyticum lentocellum. Next base: position 1,295,169 of record NC_015275.1, on the reverse strand, counting down.
TTATAGCGCATTTTTAAAACCGTGAGTACATTTTCTACAGAATTTGACGCCATACTTTTTCTTTTAGAACTGCTTTGTTTCATATGCAGTTCTTCTTCTTCTATAATGCCAGTTACTTTAATCTCTGCCTGCTCTATTCCTGTTTTCTTAGTAACAGCTTCTATGCCTAAGACCATACCTCTATTAATCCCCATGACACCTAAACCATTTACTTTCCCTACTGCAGCTTTAGGATCTACTTTCTTTACAAGTCTAGGTACATACCTACCTGTTTGAATAACCCATTCCACATCTTTTTCCAAGATTTCTATTCGTCCTTCTTGATGTACTAAACTAAAAGAAGTCTGCAACATATTAACTGCATCCCTTCCATTATAAGCATACTGTCCTATAAGTTCCTTTGCTTCTCCTACAATGGTCATTTTTTCACGTGCTGCTACATTGTCTACAATGGCCCTAATATCATCATAACTTAAGTCTTTAAAGAAAATCTCTGTACACCTCGAACGTAATGCTGGTGGTATATCTTCCGGATTCCTAGTGGTAGCTCCAATTAATCTAAAATCTGCAGGTAAACCATTTTTAAATACATCATGAATATCTTTAGGAATATTTTCATCACTTTCAGAGTAATACGAGCTCTCCAAAAACACTTTTCTATCCTCTAGAACTTTTAAAAGCTTATTCATTTGCACTTGATGCAGTTCTCCAATTTCATCTATAAATAAAACGCCACCATGTGCCTTTGTGACTGCCCCAGGTTTAGGTTGAGGTACTCCTGCTGGACCATAAGCACCTGCTCCTTGATAAATAGGATCATGAACAGATCCCATTAGCGGGTCAGCAATACTTCTTTCATCAAAACGCAGTGTCGTTGCATCAATCTCTATAAACTTAGCATTTCTTTTAAATGGTGATCCAGGTGATTCCTTGGCAATATCCAATGCAATTCTAGCTGCCGCTGTTTTTCCTATTCCAGGAGAACCATAAATTAAAATATGTTGTGGACTAGGTCCACATAAAGCAATTTTTAAAGCTTGCAATCCATCTGCTTGCCCTATAATATCCTTTTCACTTTTCGGCCTTACCTTTTCAGACAATGGAGGTGTCAATGCAACTTTTCTTAGAGCTTGCATCTTCTCCCATTTTACTAAAGAATCTTTATAAATATTAGATTTAGATGTTGTTTGACTTTTAAGCTGTAGTAAGAAATACATCCCAATTACACACGAAAAAAATAATTGAACCCCAATTAATATACCTGATAACATACAGTATCCTCCTGCTTACTTTTTTCTACTTTACAAGTATTGCCAACAGTTACAAAAAGGATACCTATAAATCTATCATTCATTTAAGAGATCAGGGATAAATTAGGATGTTACTATCTCATTAATAAGGGGCTATTGCACATAAATGCAACAGCCCCTTATTATATTTTCATGAACACAGCTTAAGCTGATTCATTATTAGCTTTTTTATTCTTTTCTTTTGGTTTAACTTTATCATTATAAACCAATGTAGGTTCTTTGCCTTCTTTAATCACATCTGCATGAATAATAATTTTTTCTAAAGCATCTCCCATAGAAGGTGCATCATACATAATATTTCTCATCATAGTTTCAAAGATGGCACGTAATCCTCTAGCTCCAGTTTCTCTTTCAATAGCTAATTCTGCTACAGCTACTAAAGCTTCTTCTTCAAACTCTAACTTAATACCATCTAGTTCAAAAAGATGCTCGTATTGTTTTGTAAGCGCATTTTTAGGCTCTGTTAGAATTTTAATAAGTGCTTCTTTGTCTAAATTATTAAGAGATACAATGGATGGAATACGTCCTACAAATTCAGGAATAAGTCCAAATTTAACAAGGTCTTGAGGTTCGATTTGTTTAAAGAGTTCGCCTATGCTTTTCTCTTTCTTACTCACAATATTGGCACCAAAGCCCATGCTCTTTTGTCCTACTCTACGTTCAATGATTTTATCAAGCCCATCAAAGGCTCCACCACAGATAAATAGAATATTAGTTGTATCAATTTGAATAAATTCTTGGTGTGGATGTTTTCTACCGCCTTGAGGTGGTACAGAAGCTACTGTTCCCTCTATGATTTTAAGAAGTGCTTGCTGTACACCTTCTCCACTTACATCTCTAGTAATAGATGGATTTTCAGATTTTCTAGAAATCTTGTCAATCTCATCTATATAAATAATACCCAATTGTGCTTTTTCCACATCATAATTAGCTGCTTGAATAAGCTTAAGTAGAATATTTTCTACATCTTCGCCTACATAGCCTGCTTCTGTAAGAGAGGTGGCATCAGCTACAGCAAAGGGTACATTTAACATTTTAGCAAGGGTTTGTGCTAAAAGTGTTTTACCTGTTCCTGTAGGTCCTAAAAGTAAAATATTACTCTTTTGTACTTCTACATCGTTACTCTTACTTTGTTTATAAATACGTTTATAATGATTGTATACTGCTACTGCTAAAGCTTTTTTAGCATCTTCTTGACCAATAACATACTCATCAAGATGCGCCTTAATTTCTTTTGGCTTTGGCATATCTACCATATCATCATCTTCGTAACCAGCTTCAAGCTCCTCTTCTATAATTTCAGAGCATAACTCAATACATTCATCACAGATATAAACATTTGGACCTGCAATAAGTCTTTTTACCTGTTCTTGTGTTTTACCACAAAATGAACATCTTAGCTGTTTTGTATCATCAAACTTTGTTGGCATTCTGCACCTCCTTTGGGAACTATTTTGATGTAATAATATCGTCTATAAGGCCATATTCTTTTGCTTCTTCAGCAGTTTTCCAGTTGTCCCTTTCAACGTCATTATTAATACGTTCAATAGGTTGCCCTGTAAACTCTGATAACATACGGTTCATACGCTCTTTTGTTTTAATGATGTGCTGCGCTGTAATTTGAATGTCAGTTGCTTGACCTTTTGCTCCACCAAGTGGTTGGTGAATCATAACTTCTGCATTAGGAAGCGCAAAACGTTTACCTTTTGTTCCTCCTGCAAGTAAGAATGCACCCATGCTCGCTGCCATACCCATACAAATCGTTGACACATCACACTTAATATATTGCATTGTATCATAAATAGCCATACCATCTGTTATAGAGCCACCTGGACTATTAATGTAAAACATAATGTCTTTATCAGGATCTTCAGCTTCTAAAAACAATAGTTGTGCCACAATAAGGTTAGCTGTAACGTTGTTAACCTCATCACCTAAAATAATGATACGATCTTTTAATAGACGAGAGTAAATATCATATGAACGTTCTCCTCTATTGGTTTGTTCTATAACCATTGGGACTAAACTCATTCTAGTAGCCTCCTTCTCTCTTTTAGGATATATACCTAATCTTCCTATTTTTCCACTTTTTCTGCAGACTCTGTAATCACCTTAACTGCTTTTTGAACTTTAATATCTGCTGTTAAAGCATCTTGCTCATAGTTAGCAAAAGATTTCTTAAGTTCTTCATATGGCATTTGGTACATAGCTGCAATTGTTTTTAATTCTTCATCGATGTCTTCTTCAGAAACAGTAACACCTTCTACTTCAGCAACTTTTTCAAGAACTAAACGAGTTTTAATTTGGTGCTCCGCATCTTTAGCAAAGTTTTCTCTGAATGCATCCATACTTTGACCTGTGAATTGTAAATATTGTTCTAATTGTAAACCTTGAGAAGCCATACGGTTTGAGAAGTTTTTAACGTTTCTGTCTACTTGCTCTTCAACCATAGCTGCTGGTACTTCTAATGTAGCATTTGCTACTGCATTTTCTACAGCTTGTTGTTCAAAAATGTTTTTATTATTTGTCTCTTTGTCTTTAAGAAGTTTTGCCTTAAGATCTTCTTTGTATTCAGCTAATGTTTCAAATTCTGAAATATCAGCTGCAAAATCATCATTAATTTCTGGTAATTCATTTACTTTAATACCTTTAATAGCTACTTTAAATAATGCTGGTTTGCTAGCAAGTTCTGCTACATGGTATTCAGCTGGGAATGTTACATTAACTTCTACTTCTTCACCAATGTTTTTACCAATTAATTGATCTTCAAAATTATCGATGAATGATTTAGAACCAATTACTAAATCATAATCTGTTCCTTTTCCACCTTCAAATGCAGCACCATCTACAAAACCTTCAAAGTCGATTGTTACTTTATCTTGAGGCATAACTGCTCTATCTTCAACTGTGATTTCACGAGCATTTTTTTGTGCTTCTTTATTAACTGCTTCGTTTACTTCTTCATCTGTTACTTCTGTTTTTTCTACTTCAACTTTTAAGTTTTTGTATTCACCAAGTGTTACTTCTGGTTTTACAGTAATAATTGCTGTATACTTCATACCATCTTTTGACATTTCAGTTACTTCTAATCCATTTGGACTAATACGTGCTGCAATATCAATTTTGTTTTCTTCGATTGCTGCAAATAATGTTTCATCAATTAAGATGTCTGCTGCTTTATTGAAGAATACTTCAACACCATACATTTTTTCAATCATCGCACGAGGCACTTTCCCTTTACGGAAGCCTTGAATATTGAAGTCTTTTTTCATTGCTTCATAAGCCTTATCAATTGCCGCTGTAACCTTAGCACCTTCTACTTCTACTGTAAGTTTAACCTCACTTTTTTCCATTGTTTCTACTTGTGTGTTCATTAAAATTTATCCTCCTTAAGGTTTCCCTGCTTTGTAGTGTCATTGCATAAATATAGCATTTTAAACTAACATTTCGTTATTATATCATATCCTTGGTAAAAAATCCATATCGCATTTTCGAATATTTTCTTGATAGTCAACTATATTTTGCATATTTTTCCATGCTTTCATACATGCTTTTCTACTTTTATTCCAAGTATTACAACTAGCCTTATATAGGCCTCTTACCTTATAATTGGGTTATGTAATAACTTTGTAATATAGATTTCACATTAGGAAGGATTTTAAACGATGGATCATTATACAAGTAGCTGCGTCACACTTCAAAGCTTTGACCAGACCTATACAAATTCCATACGTCCTAAACTTGAAGCTATTGATCTTTTTTTAAAATCAAGTGAAGCACCTTATGCCAGCACGGAAGTAGCTTCTGTTCTTGGTGTAGAACATGCTGAATTATTAAACACTATGAATGAAAATAACATTGTAGAACTAAATCGCCTTACCTTTTTTCATGTGATTTTCTATTTATCAAGTGATATTTGTAAATTAATCACTAAGCAGTGGAAATATCATAATTGTAAAGCCTATAGTGCTCAAATGATTTCAGATATTTATAAGTTAAATATACATAAAGTAACCAGTGCTTTTGAAGAAATAGGTACTGAACTCATTACTGATGTAGAACTTATGGAAGTGTTTAAGCGTATTCACACCACTGTTTTTTAGTAGTATAAGCATTTTTAATACTTTTAAAGAAATATTTAGTTTTTCTTAACAACATTTAAAAGGTATATCACTTAGTAGCGATATACCTTTTTATTTTACCCTTATTTATCTGCAATCAACATACCTTTTTTTACTTCTCCTGCTACTATTTCACCCTTTATTATTTCTAATAACTTAAATGCGAATGAAATAGAATAGCCAGCTCCTTTTCCTGTTACCACATGGTTACTTAAGACTACTCCCTCTTCCGAATACTGGCAGCCTATAAGCTCATTCTCATATCCTGGATAGCATGTTGCCGTTTCTCCTTTTAGTAATCCATGCTTTCCTAAAATACTAGGCGCTGCACAAATTGCTGCTATCCATTTATGCTGTTCTTTAAAACATCTGAGTTGTTCTATAAGCATGCTATTTTCTTCTAGATGATTAATACCTGGTACACCACCCGGTAATACAATCATATCAACTTTTGTATGATCTACTTCATCGATAGTTTTATCCATATTAACGCTAATACCACGTGAACTTACCACAGTCTTTCCACTAACACCCACCATAGTAACTTCTACTTTTCCTCTTCTTAATATATCTACTACTGATAATGCTTCTATCTCTTCATAGCCTGTACCAAAATAAACTGCTACTCTCATATTTTCCTCCTTTAATATCAATTTTTTAATTACGAACAGTCTAGCTTACTTAAAAAGATTATTTTTATCTTATAAGTTCATATCACATTCGTACTTTCGTTATTATAACTTAAGTATAAGGGGTAAAAAATAAACTTGCCAGTTATTATCTAATTTTTTTACTTATCTCATCAGAAATAATGTTATTATCTGATTTTCTACCACTATCCTATTGGTAAAATCATTTGAAATAGTTTATTAAGCTATTTTGAAATAATCACCTAATTTGCCTTATACACATAGTATATGCTTGTAATACCCTTATTTTCTATATGTAAATTTGATTTTAGAATAGGGGAAGTTGTATGTCCAATAGCTACGGAAGAAAATATACACCCGAAAAACATTCTATGAATCACTGTAGTTCGGCGCTTCTGAATCAGGTATTGATGTCGGTGATGGTATTAATGATACTATCACTATGGACTCTAGTAATTTGAATGGTATGAACACAGCCTTTAGTATGCCAAGTGCTGGTACTATTAAGGCTCTATCAACATACTTTTCTGTTACAGGTAATTTACCAGTGCAACCATTATAGCTCAAATCTATATATCTACAACACCAAATAAAGTATTTTCACCTGTTGCAAATGGCTTTATTGAGCTAGCACCAGACATCGCTTCAAATAATCTTATAGCTCATAAGATTAACTCTACCTTTAATATAAGTGTAACAGCTAAAACACGTATAATGGTTATTTTCTTCACTATAGTACCATCAGGTCAAAAGGGTGGAAATAACATCATTGGTTATGCAAGTGCTGGTCTTTTACTAGAATAGAAACCTAAGTCTTTCAGCTAAACTATTTTAGTATGAGGTACCTTTCATAGAGGTACCTCTTATCCATTTATTACTGATTCAAAAATTGCTCTTGAAAAAAATCAACTTGCCAGCTACTTTTATGGAGTTCACTTAAATACTTTAACCCCATAGCTCCATACTGTTTCACTAACCCATTAAAATTTACAGTAATATCATCCGCCACCTCTAGGCGTTGCATGGCTATAGCATGATAAACAACTGATTGATAATTTACTTTTGGATACCACTTTGCCTTTGTTCCATAATAATAGTAATAACCTAATAACAGACTATCATCCTCAAAGCAATGCTTACCTTCTAGAAATCTTAAATCATATCCTCCTACTTCCTCAAGAATATGACTCACGTGAATACAGGGATGCGTAAATCCATGAACAATCTTATTACTTGTTAAATTTCTTAAAAACTTCTGCATTTCCGTACCATCTCTAGGTATCTCCCTTATGGTATTGCCACTGAACTTCATATCTCCACTTTTATCAATAATACCACAGCTAATCATGGGTTCCTCATGAGTTCTTAAGTATCCTACTAAAGCTTCTTCCCATAAAGGTGAAAAAATCATATCTAAATGCAATTCACTTATATATTTTGTTTCTCTCCTATGCGTCCATATGTATTCAAAACAGCGCTGACGCCCTACTGGAATGCCTACATTCTTTCCTTCTCCAATGATAATAAAATTGAGCTTAAATTTCTCTAGAAACTTCTCTAGCTCCTGGTTAGATAAGCACCCTTGATTATAAATAATAACTGTTTTATACTTTGCTTCTTCTAATGAAAAAAGACAAGTCATGGCTAACTCTTGATCTTCTGATAAATGCTCGTTTCTAAATAAAAGTAGTAAAGTATGCACCAATTCCTCTTTTGCTTGAATCTTAGTTACCTTTTTCTGTGCCAATTCTAAGCATTTATCTTGTATTAGCTTCAAATTGTTCTTTATACGCTGATTATTAGGATTAATTATATTGGCTTCTTTTGCATATACTAACGCTTTATCATACATACCTAAGTAATATGCTCCCAAGGCTGCTAAATCATAGGGAGTCTCATTCCATGCATAGCCCATGTTAATATAACATTTTGACTTCTCTTTGATTTTTAATGCTTCATTGGCCATCATAAAAACTGTTATCCATTCTTCTTTTAAATAAGCATATTGAGCCATTTCTACGTAAGCCTCTCTCATATAAGGTACCTCTGCAATAGCTCGGTAATACCAAGCCTCTGCTTCTTTACCCTCACCTAAGTTTCCATAGCTAGTTGCTATCCATCTCATTGCCGCACATCTTTCTTCTTTCCAAACTGCTGACTTTAATTGTAAATATCTTATTAGTGTATCTATACACTGCTGCGATTTTTCTTTGTACATATATTCCCTACCTAAATAGTAGGTCATCCTATCATCTTCCGGACTTTCTTCTATTGCCATCTCCAAAAGTTCTAGATAAGAGTCTCTAGATTTAGTTGAATCAGGATAATGGTTAAGAACCATCCCTTCTATAAAAACTTCCCTATATGGTTCTTTACCTACATATTCTAAAACTTCATGCACAGGATATACCCATCTAAAATGCTGCCTATCATGTACTTTAAAATAGGTAAATTGGCTATTTGGTGTACCATCTGGATTTAAATTCCAATTATACAGGTATTTACCTTGATGAATGCCTTTTTGCCACGTACTTTCTAATGTTTCTCTCCATCCTGGTACTAGCATTTCATCCAAATCCGTACAGACACAAATATCTACATTCTCCGGAAGATGTTCTAAAGAAATATTTCTAGCCACATCAAAACGCCAAGGGATAATCTCTTCTTTATAAACTACAGCTCCCTTAGTTTCTAATATTTCTACTGTTTTATCCGTTGACCCTGTATCTGTAACAACAATAATATCAGCCTCACTCATAGAGTTCATCCATGCTTCAGCAAATTTTTCTTCATTTTTACATATTGCATAAACTCCCACTTTAAAATGTCTCATTCTACTCCTCCTTCCTTATAATTTGGCTTTAATAAGTTTTTTATTATTTTCTAATCTTGAGTCGTTAGGTAATAACTCACACGCTTTTATAGCATGTTCATAAGATTTTTCATAAAGACCTAAGTAATAACAAGAAATAGCTGCGTAATCTTCTAATATATATCCCCAGCTCTCAGGTTCAACTAAATAACTTCCAGACCTTTCTTTTATTTCTAATCCTTTTTCTGTTACAAAAAATAATAATTCCCAATTTTCTTCACTGTACGCCAACTTTGCCATATATACATAAGGTTCTCTTACATATGGGCACTCCGCTATAGCCCGATAAAGCCATACTTTTGCTTCTGACATATTCTCCATTGCTTTATAACTATTAGAAATAAAACGCATAGAAGCTGACCTTTCCTCATCCCAAGTAGCTGTTGGTAACGACAGATGCCTCTTTAAAATCTCTATACAAGCATCATATTGGCTATAATACATATACTCTCGCCCTAGCCAAAAAATTGTACGATCATCCATAGGGTTTTCTTCTGCTGATAATTCCAATAAAGCTAAGTATTGACTCCTAGGTTTAGTTAAGTCTGGATAATGATTTAACACAATATCATAAATAGCTACTGACTGATCTGGTTCTTCTCCAATATACTCAAGTACCTCATGTACAGGATGAATCCACCTAAAATTATTCCTAGCATGTATTTTTTCCATTACAAATTGTTTATCAGGACTACTATCCGCTTTATATGACCATGTAAATCTATATTTTGCTCTTGTATAAAAAGGTCGCCAGACTTCTTCTAGTTTTTTTCTCCATCCTTTTTCAAATACTTCATCTAAGTCGTTGGATACACAAATATCTACATCTATAGGCACATAGTCTAAGGCCTTATTTCGAGCCACATCAAATCTCCATGGCTCTATCTTATCTTCATAAACAATCGCCCCTCTTTTACGCAATTTACCAACCGTCTCATCCGTAGAACCAGTGTCCAAAACAACTACTAAATCTGCTTCACTTACAGCATCCATCCACCGCTCAACAAACTGCTCTTCATCTTTACTAATCGCATAAACACATACCTTATATTTTCCCATTATTCACCTCTTTACTAAATATAGCCATATAATTCTTTCATCCTGTTTTATCTTATTCTCTTATATATATATGACATAGCTTTAATCTAAAACGTATTAATAAGAAATCTTTACTTATTTGCTTTAATATGCCTTCTTATAACAACCTCTCAATTAATTCATACGCTCTATTTTTCTAAATAACATGCTTTTATATTTCTAATATGGTAATATAATATATAGTAAGGTTTAATTAAGGGGGTAATTAATTTTGGAAATTGAACGTAAATTTTTAGTGCAAGACTATCCTTCACTTGAAGCATACTCAAGCGAAAAAATAACACAGGCATACATTTCAACCGATCCTGTTATAAGGCTTCGTGAGATGGGAAACCAATATTTTCTTACAGTTAAATCCCAAGGGCATATGATACGAGAAGAATTTGAAATGCCCATCACCAAAGAGCAGTATGATTCTCTTTATAAAAAAGTAGATAGCTCGCCTATTAAAAAAACAAGGTATTTTATTCCTTTAGAAAATCAATTAACAGCTGAGTTAGATATCTATCAAGGTCACTTAGATGGCTTATGCACCGTAGAAGTTGAATTTACTTCCGTAGCCGCTGCTGATTCTTTCAAAGCTCCTCAGTGGTTTGGAAAAGACATCACATTAGATAATCGCTATAAAAACAATAATTTAGCTACCTATGGAGTTCCTACAGAAAAATAGGAATTTGTTTTATTATTTATTAGGGATTGTCTTTCCTAGCTACATATATCTTTATATAAAAATAAAGTTTTTAAACTAGAGTCTTAGAGGTTTGATTCCTCAAAAAGGTTCATCCATCAAATCCTTAAGGCCCCTCCTCTTGGTTAAGCTTTAATAATTGCCATTTAGTAGTATCATGAAGCGCCGACAATGCTGAGGAGCCTTGCTATATCTTTCATAAGGTTCCTTGTAGCAATTATTAATTAAGTTTCTTCAAAGAGCTAGATAAACAAAAGAAGCCGAACTAAGTATATTTTATTTCCTTAGTTCGGCTTCTTTTATAATGTATTTCTACCTTCTTTTTATTTCTCTCACAAACATAAAAAAGCCAGTATAGATGCTATCATCTACACTGGGTTTTTTATACAGGGCTAGGAGGATTCGAACCTCCGTCTGCAGGAATCAAAATCCTGTGCCTTACCGCTTGGCGATAACCCTATATACCGTATCCACAGGGATTCGAACCCCGGACCCACGCCTTAGAAGGGCGTTGCTCTATCCAGCTGAGCTATGGATACATAAGAGCGGGTGATGGGAATCGAACCCACGTAGTCAGCTTGGAAGGCTGAAGTTCTACCATTGAACTACACCCGCATATACTATGCATATTTATTTAATGATGCGGGCGAAGGGAGTCGAACCCTTACACCTCGCGGCGCTAGATCCTAAGTCTAGTGCGTCTGCCAATTCCGCCACGCCCGCATATTAAAACCTTAACTATTGAGTTAAGAATGAGCCACCCGGGAATCGAACCCGGGACAACTTGATTAAAAGTCAAGTGCTCTACCGACTGAGCTAGTGACCCAAACCATAGGACAAATGTCCTAACAGGGCTAGGAGGATTTGAACCTCCGAATGCAGGAATCAAAATCCTGTGCCTTACCGCTTGGCGATAACCCTACATTATTATGTACGTTTGTCCATAATAAAAGGTGGGTAATGGGGCTCGAACCCACGACACCTGGAACCACAATCCAGTGCTACTACCAACTGAGCTATACCCACCATACCGTATCCACAGGGATTCGAACCCCGGACCCACGCCTTAGAAGGGCGTTGCTCTATCCAGCTGAGCTATGGATACACAAGAGCGGGTGATGGGAATCGAACCCACGTAGTCAGCTTGGAAGGCTGAAGTTCTACCATTGAACTACACCCGCATATCATATGCTTCATTTTGTCAGTTCTTAGAGTTCCCTCCTCGACTGACAAAATGTATTATACCTAACTTCTTTGCATACGTCAACACCTTTTATGTTTTTTTTATTTTTTTTACCTTGCCCTATATCTATTACTTATAGGATGTATAATGACATTCTCATTCTCAATTATTTGCATGATATTTGCTTCTTTGATTTGCCCACCCTTAACTTCTACAATAGCATAAGAAGGGTATTTTCCATCTCTAGGCTGCGTCATACTTCCCGGGTTTAATAGAAGTACATCTTCTTTTCTCTCTATATGAGCACAATGAGAATGACCACATACTGCTACCTGTGCTTCATGAGCTATGGCATCAATAATAAGATCATCATATTCTCCCCATTTTACACCATACCTGTGCCCATGAGTCATATAAAAGGATACACCTTCTATAGTTACCACTTCACTGTATGCACCTCCAAAGCCAACATCACAATTACCATACACATAATATATCTCTACACCAGGATAGTATTTTTGTAATAGCCTTGCATCACTAACATAATCTCCACAATGCAATACAGTACCCACACCTAGAGGAATTGTGCGTTCTAATATCATTTTTACATTTTCAATCTTTCCATGAGTATCACTTATTATTAGTACTTTCATTTACTCACCTACAGTACTTTTAATAATTCTTTTTTCATAGCTTTAAGTGCTTTGGCACGATGACTAATTTGATTCTTCTCCTCCATAGAGAGCATAGCTGTAGAAGTCCCTAATTCTTCTACGTAAAAAATAGGGTCATATCCGAATCCATTAGTGCCCTTCGCTTCATAACCAATATAGCCTTCTAATACACCTGTTGTCGTTATTGTAGCTTCATTCTTACGACTCATAGCAATACTACAAACGAATCTTGCTGTTCGTTCTTCTTTAGCTACATCTTGTAATTTTTCTAATATCATTTGATTTTTTATTTCATATGATGTATCTTTCCCTAAATACCTAGCAGAATATACACCCGGTTCCTTATTTAAATAATCAATTTCTAGCCCTGAATCATCTGCAATTACAATAGCATTTGGTTCAAGCGCTGCTATTGCTTCTGACTTAATGATGGCATTCGCTTCAAAGGTCGTACCATTTTCTTCGATATCTATATCTATCCCTGCTTCTCCCATAGTTTTTACTTCAACTTGTAGATCAGCTAACATCTCTTTTATTTCTTTTACTTTTCCTTTATTTTGAGTTGCTACTATAATTGTTTTCATCATTTACTCCTAACGGCATCATTTCTTGTGTCTCTGAAATAAGTATATCTACATCCAATAAAAGAATCATTTGATCTGCTTTTTTGATAATTCCTTGTATACAGCTTACTTCTTTTTTTCCTAATATAGTTGATGATTCTTCTATATGCATGGTTTCTACTGTTAATATCTCTGATACACTATCCACAATAAACCCAACCCTATTATCCTTTAGATTCATTAAAATCAGTTTTGAATGACTTAAGTTTTCCTGTAATGGCAGGTTTAGTCTTTTTCGTAAATTGAATATGGTAAATACAACACCTCTCACATTGATAATCCCCTCTATATAATCGGGCACCTCTGGTACAGGCCTTATTGATTCATAATTTTGTATTTCTAACACCTTTATTATATCCATACCAAACTCATGTTCTAATAATTTGAAAACGACAATCTGCTTACTCTCCATAAGACATTCCCCCTGAATATCAATCTTTTTGATGAATCCATCCTAAATAAGCATTCATAAAGCGGTCTATATCTCCATCCATAACGGCTGAAGTATTACCTGTTTCCTCACTCGTTCTATGGTCCTTTACCATATTATAGGGATGAAAAACATAGGATCTAATTTGACTTCCCCATGCAATATCTTTTTTTTCTCCTCGTATACCATCTATTCTATCCATACGTTCCTCTTGTTCTTTTTCATAGAGTTTTGCTTTTAGCATTTGCATAGCTCTTTCTCTATTTTGAATCTGTGAACGTTCATTTTGGCATTGTACCACGATATTAGTTGGTAAATGAGTAATACGCACAGCTGAATCTGTTGTATTGACATGTTGTCCACCTGCACCTGTCGAACGATACGTATCTATACGTAAGTCTTCTGGCCTAATATCAATTTCTATTTCATCTGTAATCTCAGGTATAACATCACACGAAGCAAAAGAAGTATGTCTTCTTCCAGAAGAATCAAAAGGTGATATACGTACTAAACGGTGAATTCCCTTTTCAGATTTTAAATAACCATAGGCATTCTCACCACTTATTTGAATAGTTACTGACTTAATACCTGCTTCATCTCCATCGAGATAATCAAGGACTTCCACCTTAAAACCTTTTCTGTCAGCCCATCTTGTATACATTCTAAAAAGCATAGCTACCCAGTCACACGCCTCAGTTCCACCTGCTCCTGGATGGAGTTCTAATATGGCATTATTACGGTCATACTCCTGATCTAATAACGTGGCAGTAAGCATTTCACTGTAATCTTCTTCAAAAGTTTTGGCACATGCTTTTGCTTCCTCTGCTAGCCCAATATCCTCATCCTCATTAGCCATTTCTATCAGCACTAAAATATCTTCAAAACTACCACATAATTTATCGTATTTTTCTATACGGTCTTTATAATTTTTAAGTTGTTGTAGTACACTTTGGGCCCTTTCTATATCATTCCAAAAAGCATTGTCCATAGACATTTCTTCTAGTTCACTAGCTTTAACTTTGCATCCTTCGATGTCAAAGACGGTTCCCCATTTCAACTAATTTCGCTTTATACGGTTGCAAACTTGTCTGCAATTGCTCCATTTCTAACATCTTATCACTCCTTTTGTATTTATCATAGCTTGTTTATGTCTATTTGTTCAACTATTTTTCATTCATAAAAGCTAATTTCATAAAAAGAAACAGCTTAAATAGGTTTAAGCTGTTTCTTTTGGTAATAGCGGGAACAGGACTTGAACCTGTGACCTTCGGGTTATGAGCCCGACGAGCTGCCAACTGCTCCATCCCGCGTTATTCTTCTAATAACAAAGCAACACTATATGCTCTGTTAATTTAAGTATAATCCATGTATCATTTTTGTCAAGGCTATTTCTTTTCTCGAAAGACAATTGTATCCTCTTCTACCATACCCAGTTGATCTGTTGCTACCTTTTCAATATACTCTTTAGAGTTAATATCTGTCACTTCTTTTTGTAGTGCCTCTAGCTTATCTTGTTGAACAGCTACTTTTTCTCTTGTTACTTCTAACTCTTTATCAACTTTTTGGTTCAATACCCTAAGATTTTGTCCACTTACAAACAAGCCCAATACTCCCAGGGTAGTGACGATAAATGTAATTCTTAAAATGATTACTTTTTGTTTTCTCATTTGTATCCCTGCTTTTATATAAAATTAAAATTTATTTTGTATCCTTCTTACTTATTATAATATAAAAGCTATCAGCCTTTGTAAATCATATTTTTTGATTTTTTAAAAAACGTTCTGTTTTTTTATCTGCCTCTTGTTGATATTTCTTCCTGGCAACCGCCCGTCTTTTAAGTTTTTGATAGTATTTCATCTGATTGTGTTTATTTTGTATGTAATTTAAAGGAACCTTAATTAGCCTTATAGTTCCTCTAACAGGGATAAGGATTAGATGATAAAGCTTTCTAAGTACTGCTTTTACATAATTAATAATCCTAGTCATAATTCCCATAAAAACAATGCTAAAGGTTAGGAAATACAGAGTTGCTCCTAAAATAATACCAATAAAGATATAAGGTCTTATATCTGCATAATTACATATATAAAGCATATAGAACCCAGTAAAACCACAAAAAATCCAGTATAGCATATCTTCTAGCTGTACAAAGAAATTAGGGTGCTTTATAATTTTTCTCACAATTCTTACTAGGTCAAATATAATCCCCATCATAATCCCTATTTCGATAGAAGTGATAAAGAGCCTGGTTTGACTGCTTACAATTTGATTCATAACATCACCGACTTATTTAAATAATTTCGACATAATCGCGCCCTTTTTCTTACCTTGGCTTTGATTATCATGATAAATAAGTTCATCAACTGTTCCTTCTACAATCACCTCTCCATCATCAATATTCATCTTAATGATATGGAGCCCGTCTCCTTTAATCTCCAGATACCCTTTACCCGTTTCTAATTCTATAACTTCTTCATCAAAAGAAAAAACTTCTGTTACGCCTGTAATAGATAGCTTTTCTCTATCTGATAAAGTAAGCATGTGCTTTCGTCCCATTTTTTCTTCCATTTTTATCATCCTTTCATCTTATAGCCTTCTATAACTATTTATATGAAAGGAAATGATATTTATTACAAAATACGGTACAAGTTATCTGTTTCTTCTTTTTTTACATGTTCCTTAATTTCTAACACTTCATACTTAGCGGTCTGCGTCCCAAAACGAATCTCTATAACATCACCTATCTTTACATCAGTTCCTGGTTTTGCAAGCTTATCATTAACCATCACTCTTCCACTATCACATGCTTCTTGAGCAATAGTTCTTCTTTTAATGATACGACTAATCTTTAAGTATTTATCTATACGCATCTTATCCTCCATTTGACAAAAAAAAATCTACACTAACAGTGTAGATTTTTATATATTAGTTACCTTTAACAACATCTTTTAAAGCTTTACCAGGTTTGAATTTAGGTGCTTTTCCACCTGGGATTGGCATTTCTTCATTTGTTTTTGGATTTCTACCTACACGTGGTTTACGCTCTGTAACTTCAAATGTTCCAAAACCAACTAATTGAATTTTTCCCCCAGCTTGAAGTTCTTCCATTACAACATCTTCAAAAGCCTTAAGTGCTTTTTCAGCATCTTTTTTGCTAATTTCTGCTTTTGCAGACATAGCAGCTACTAATTCAGATTTGTTCATTATTTGTTCCTCCTCTATTCATGTTTCTAACATGGATATATGTATTGAAAATTTTAGGTTCAATCTTTTGGAACCCTTGAATTTTCAATATATCTAAATCTATTTATAAACTTTTCCATTGATTTTGTCAAGGCAAATTCCGCATTTATCTCAAAAAAAGTGGATAATTTTACTACAGCAAACAGGATTTCGCCTATTTTTTCTTCATTTTGTACAATATCACCTTGTTTTACAGTATCTTTTATGCAATTCAACCTATCAATTAATCCTTCTAATTCCTGTAAAATATCCCTATTTATAGCTCCATTATTTATTGCTTTATTTTGTACTTTTTGAGTTTTAACTAAAGCGGGAAGCGTCTTAGCTACTCGGTCCATAGATTCCACTAAGCTTGTCTCATTTTTTTCTTTTTGCTTAAGTTCTTCCCAATTAGTCAATACCTCCTGGGAATTTTCTACCTTCGTATCCTTAAAAACATGAGGATGTCTATAAATTAATTTATGCGCTAAGTCATGGATTACCTCTTCTAAAGTAAATTCACCATCTTCTTTTGCAATTTGTGTATGCATCAGCACTTGCAATAGTACATCTCCCAATTCTTCTCTCATTAAAGGTATATCATTATTTTGTAAAGCTTCCATAAGCTCATAGCTTTCTTCTAATAAACAGGGAGTAAGAGATTCATGCGTTTGTTCTCTATCCCAAGGACATCCACCCTCACCTCTTAGTTTTTCAATAATTGCTACCAAATCCTCATAGCTATATAATGATTCCATTACTCTCCTCCTTGGCAGTTAAAATGCTTATTTCTTTATTTTATCACACCAATTCCCTCCGTACTATAAAGAAAACTTCTCATTTATCTCTTACATTAATCTCAAATATACTCTTTATACCTCTTAGTAACTATTCAGGATGACTCTTTCCTTACTTCTTAAAAATATCATTAACAGTTATTAAAAACAAAAGCCAGCAACTTAATCAATGATTATTAAGGTTGCTAGCTTTTATTTTATTGTTCCATCTGTTTACCTATAAAACCAGAAGCAGAATAAGCTAATTTTTCTTCTACTTCACCCATAGCATTATTTTTATTAGCTGAAAGAAAGATAACTGCTCCTATAGCATCACCTTCACAAATAATAGGTGAAATCACTTCTGAATAATAGCTTTCTGTAGTTCCTTCTAGAAGAATAGGTACAAATTTTGCATCATCTTTAGTTGCTTTGAAAATAGAGCGTCCTTGAATAATTTTTTCTAAATGACTACTAATACTTTTATCTAAAAATTCTTTTTTAGAACCACCGGCCACAGCAATAACTTGATCTTTATCAGCAATACAGGTGATATGTCCTGTTGCTTGTGCTAAGGCATCCGCATATTCTTTTACAAAAGAGCTCAGTTCACCAACCGGAGAATACTTTTTCAAAATAACTTGCCCTTCATTGTCTGTAAAGATTTCTAAAGGATCTCCTTCTCTAATACGTAATGTGCGTCTAATCTCTTTAGGGATAACGACACGACCTAAGTCATCTATTCGTCTAACGATGCCTGTTGCTTTCAAAAGAAACAACCTCCTTAACAATGTCAAATTGATGATATATAGCTTTAACTATAATTTACAATTATTATGCTACATATTTTGGGATTCTATGCATGATACTCCTTGCTTTCGCTTTATATAATAAATTATTACCAATATCATCAAAACTCATTCAAAAAAAGAATCAAATCATAAAAATGATTTGATTCTTTTAAGATTCTTCACCGAGATTCATAATATGAATATTTTCGTAAGACTCTGTCTTTTCTACTTTGTAAGTTGCACTAAGTTCTGACAACTCATGATTCACAAAATCCTGCTGAATTTTTCTAATAGCAGCTTCTTTCATTGTTACTTCATCCATATCATTAAGCTCTTCTACTTTTACAATTTCATACCCCATACTCGTTTCAATAAGCTTAGGATAAACTGCTCCTATTTTTGCTTCATTAAATACTACCTCTTCTAGACTTTCTTCCATTTCTCCTTTTTTGAAAGTATACTGTCCATCATTTGTACTTACAGCAGCATCTTCTGAATACTTTCTAGCAAGTATCGTTAAATCTTCACCATTTAATGCTTGATTTAAGACATCTTCTGCTCTTTTTTTTGCCTCCGCATCCTTATCAGAAGGTAATGTATTACCCTGTTCATCTTTATTCTTAATGAGCACATGAGTAATAGTCGCACTTGATGTAAATTCACCTTCTTCTTCAAGCACTTTCATAGCTTCTTTAAGTTCCTCTTCATTAGGAATATAGGTTCCACCTAATTGACTAACAACCTTTTCTTCTAACTTTCCATATTCTAAGAACTTCTCATAATCTTTTTGCTTAATGCCATAATTTGTTACAAATTCTTTATTTGTCTCTACATAATTTTTAGCAGATTCCTTAATGGCACTCTTTTCTTCCTTTGTAAGCTTATTAATACCTGCTTCTTCTGCTTTTTGTTTTACAGCTACGTAATAGGTTATGGATTTAAGAGCTCTTTCCTTTGCAAACTCCTCTGGTGTTTTTCCTTCTATAGGATCAACATCCCATATGTCAGGTAAAATACTCTCTAGACCGCGCTGTGTTGACCATAAGAAAATACGATATAAGGGCTCTGATACCTTTTCACTATTAACAGTGGCTACTATTGTTTCTTTGGCGCAACCAGTTAATCCAAAAGCTATAATACTTGCTAATACTAGCATAATTAAGGTTCTACTGATGCTCTTCACGCTACTCTCTCCTTATACAGTTCCTTTTTCTCTTTGTAAACTATTATAGCTTATAATCATTCACTCTTCAATTTTTTGAGCAGATGTAATATATTTTTAATATTACTAAGTAGCTCTTTTTTCCCTGCTTCTTCTAGATTCGCTTTAAAAGCAGGTTCCTTGCCTCCTACGAATTTTAGATTTCTACCATACTCTTTAAGTATTTCAGGTACTTTTTCAGCATTAAGAGGTGCATTTTCTTTAAACTTAAAGGTTACATGTTTATTGTTCTCAGATACTAAAATAATATATAAATCATGTGCCATAGCTTTGATAAGGGCAATGTCTAATAAATTATATACAGCCACTGGGATGTTTCCATAACGGTCTTCAATTTCTTCTTGAACATCTAAATAGTCTGTTTCATTTTTAATCGAAGCAATCTTTTTATAAATATCCAGCTTTTGTATTTCATCAGGAATATAACTACCTGGAATATAAGCATTCAATTTAATTTCTATAGTTGTTTCATATTCTTCCGCTACTTCTTCCCCTCTTTCTTCACTCACTACTTCCGCTAACATTTTGCAGTACAAATCGTATCCAATGGACTCCATATGCCCATGTTGCTGAGCACCTAATAAATTGCCTGCCCCTCTAATTTCTAAGTCTCTCATTGCAATTTTAAAACCAGCTCCAAGTTCAGTAAACTGCTTAATGGCTTGAAGACGCTTCTCAGCTACTTCTTTTAGTACCTTATCTTTTTGATACATCAAATAAGCATACCCCATACGACTTGAGCGCCCAACACGTCCACGAAGTTGATACAATTGACTCAGCCCCATACGATCTGCATGATTCATAATAATTGTATTCGCATTAGAAATATCCAAACCCGTTTCAATAATAGTAGTACATACTAAAACGTCAATTTCACCTTCTATAAAGCGCAACATGATTTGCTCCAGTTCTCGTTCGCTCATTTGTCCATGGGCAAATGCCACTCTTGCTTTAGGAATCAGCTCTTGAATAGCATGTGCCTTTTCTTCTATATCTTTGACTTGATTATGAAGGAAATAGACCTGTCCTCCTCTAGTTAACTCTCTATTAATGGCATCCTTAATAAAGTCTTCACTATACTCAATCACATAGGTTTGTACAGGTTTTCTTTCAACCGGAGCTTCTTCTAAAACACTCATATCCCTAATCCCTATTAAACTCATGTGAAGGGTTCTCGGAATAGGTGTTGCTGTTAAATTCATTACATCAACTTGTGTACGAAGCTGTTTAAGTTTTTCTTTGTGAGTTACACCGAAGCGTTGCTCTTCATCAATGATTACAAGCCCCAAGTCTTTAAACTGTACATCCTTGGATAACAATCTATGGGTCCCGACGATAATATCTACTTTTCCACTTGCTAGGCCTTCTAAGCTTTTCTTAATTTGCTTAGGCGTTCTAAAACGTGAAAGCAATTCTATGGTAATAGGATAGTCTGCCATACGTTCTGCAAAACGCTGATAATGTTGCTGAGCTAAAATAGTAGTTGGTACAAGATATGCCACTTGCTTGCTATTTTGTACTGCTTTAAAAGCAGCACGGATAGCCACTTCTGTTTTCCCATATCCTACATCTCCACAAATAAGACGGTCCATGATTTTATCACTTTCCATATCTTTTTTAACATCTTCAATAGCTTCTAGTTGATCACCAGTTTCTTCATAAGGAAACATAGCTTCAAATTCTTTTTGCCAAATTGTATCTTCTTCATAGCAAAATCCTCTTGAATATTGTCTTTGGCTATAAAGCTTAACAAGCTCTTTAGCTATGTTTTGAATAGCTCCTTTGACTTTTGCTTTAGATTTTTTCCATTCAGATCCACCTAGTTTACTAAGTTTAGGCGCCTTACCTTCTGAACCTACATATTTTTGAACCATATCCATTTGATTGATATTAACGTACAATACATTGTTGTCTGCATATTCTATTTTTAAATTGTCTCTACTAATACCTTCAATGACAAGTTGCTCGACCCCTTTAAATACACCGATACCATGTTGTTCATGTACAACATAATCTCCAGGTGCAAGTTCCAAAAAGCTTTGTATTTTAGCACCACTGTGTTTTTTCTTGGATTTTTTGGTTTTCTTATCTTTTCCAAATAAATCTTTATCAGCCACTATATAAAGGCCTAAATCCTCATAATAAAAACCTTTCTCTAAAACACCCTTGTAAATTAGAATTTGCCCCTTCTTAACTTCCTCTTCACTATTTTCACTATAACTCGCAATGACTCCTCTTTCTTCTAGCTCACTCATAAGACGTAAGGATTTTGCTTTAACACCTGATAAAATAATAACTCTTTTATTATCTTTCTTCCATTCCTTTAAATCCTTCTCTAGGAGTTCAAGATTTTTATAAAAAGTATTATTCTCATGCACTTTAAGGAATAGCGTATAAGCAACATCAAAAGTCGCCACTTCTGCATTAAAGTTCATGAGAAAAAGTTTAGTGAAGGTTTCCATACGCGCAATTAAATGCTCATACTCAAAAATAAGCTGAATTTGTTTGGGTAAAATATGACCGTATTCAAGGCGATCTTTCATACTCATACCGTATTCTTCTAATACCCGTTCACATCTTGCCTTTGTTTTAATTGGTTCATCAATAATGAGAAGTGTCTCTTTAGGTAAGTAATCTAAAATAGATACTAATTTTAGCGACGTATATGGTATATACATCTCTAATCCTCGAGGACTAATATCATTTTGAATTTGATCTATTGCTTCTCCCACTTGTTCCTCTATCTTAAGTGCACTTTCCTTTTTGCCGGCTTGTCTTAACGCTTTAGTAGTCTTTTTCAGGTCTTCTTTAATCGCTGGAATAGCTTCTTTTAAAAGGTCTAAATGAAAAATAATTTCCTGATTAGGCACAATACGTAGTGCCTCTACCTTTTGAATAGAGCGTTGTGTTTGCACGTTAAAGTTCCTTATAGAGTCGACTTCATCATCCCAAAGTTCAATTCTATAAGGTTCTTCATCAATAGGTGTATAAATGTCTATAATACCGCCACGAATGGCAAATTGTCCCATTCCTTCTACTCGCCCAACTCGTTCATAGCCCATTTGAACTAATTCACGTTCTAAACGGCTAATGTTAATGCATTCTCCCGCTTGTACAATCTTTGTATAAGATTCCCATGTTTCTTTAGGGGACAAAGGATTAAGTAGTGCCTCAATAGGAATGATAAACACTGCCTTTTCTCCTTTTTGTAAGGCCTCAATCACTTTAATACGCTGGGAAGTAATATCCATACTGTGCACATCTGCGTTATAAAACAAGATATCTCTTGCAGGATAAATATACACTTTTTCTTTACCGTTTAAAGCCATCATATCTTCTGAAATTTGCTTGGTACTTGGCTCATCATAAGTGATAATTACAAGTGGCTTTTCAGTGAAGCAACCTATGCCATATGAAAAATGACCTTTGCAGGCATCTATCATGTTTACCACCTTGACATTTTCACCGTACTCCAGATGCTCTAAAAGCTGTGACATTCCCTGCACTTCTTTTAAAGGTTCTATAAGTCCTTTATGTTTATATCCCAATTTAATCACCGTCTTACTTTTAAGTTATACTTATTCATTGCTTTATCAATGCCATCCGTTACAAACATAGTTGTAGCATCTACAGCATCCTTAAATCTAGGCCCTATTATTTTAAGATCATCTTCTGAAAATCTACCTAATACATAATTAGCCAAGTCCCAACCTGCTGGTTTTTCACCAACACCAAACTTAAGTCTTGAGAAATCTTGTGTGCCTATGTGTGCAATAATACTTTTAATCCCATTATGCCCACCAGCACTACCATTTTTACGCAGGCGTAGTTGTCCTACTTCTAAAGAAACATCATCAAAAATAACAAATACTTCTTCATTGGTTATTTTATGAAAGTCCATACAAGCCCTTACAGCTTCGCCACTTAAATTCATATAGGTTTGAGGCTTCATTAAGATAACACGTTCACCTTTAATATTAGCTTCCCCAATTAAAGCTTTATATTTACTTTTCGTTACTTGTATATTATACGCTTCTGCTAAGCTATCTATCACTTCAAAACCAATATTATGTCTTGTGGCTGCATATTGCAGACCTGGATTTCCTAGTCCTACTATTAATTTCATTGTTTTCCACCTATCTTTTATAACTACCAATATATCTTTGTAACTTGCTATATCATATTTAAATGTGGCAGTTTTTTATAGTTTATCTGTATTTCTATCATATCATTCTTTTTTCAAATGTATAATAACAATATTATATATTACAATTTACTTTATGCAAATAAAAAACATCTTGGCTAGGAGGGAGGATTATCTCCGGCCAAGATGCTTTTTAAGCTTAGCAAATTACTTTTTAGTAAATGATATACTAGTCTCTTTGCTAGTTATTGCTTTAATGTCATCATAGTAAATACTTCCTATTAACTTATAAGTATCTGCATCTGCTCCTTCTGGCAAAATGGTATTGCACCATAATCCAAAGCCTTCAATCTTAGTTGAATCAAATACAGCATTTGCATCATCTCTACCTACAAAGCTACTAAATGGTATAGTTACCAAGATAGGTCCTGTAGCCTTGTTATATGCTTCATAGTCATTTAAGTATACCTCAAATACATTGCCACCTGATGTCACTTGAATAACAACCTTTTTATTCTTTCCATCTGGAATAGTCCATAACTGTAATGCATTTTGCTTAGACCAATCTACATTATTGAGACTCTTTGTAACACCAATATAACCGCCTGCTACAAGGTTATACTTAAATTCTAGTCCATATTTTCCTGCATACTTCTTATCACTTAAGCTTGGTGCCAATGTACAACCGGTTCCTTTTCCTATACTCCAACTTGTATTTAGAACTTCATTATCTCCATAGTAATCATCGAAAGTATCTACTACTGTAGGTACATAAACAGGTTCTGGCATATTGAATTTACCATTTATTTTACTGATTTCTTTACCCTCTACAGTGAGGTTGATTGTCCCTGTAGTTTCACCTACTTTTTTAAGCTCTGCTTTTGTTAATTCTGACACATAAGCTCCAGAGACATCTTGAGTTGCAGCTAAGGTTTTAACTACTTTTCCTGCCTTATTTTTAATTGTAAAGTTAACTTTAGCTGTATCAATGACATTATTAACACTTGCTTTAATTGTTATAGTATCTAATATACGACTACCCGATGTAGGATAAGTAATATATCCTGTTACATTTGTATTGTCTTTAACTTTTACAGAAAGCTTATTTAAATCTCCTACTTGTGCTGCAAATACAGATTTACTATTATTATAAAAATCAATAAAGTTATCTAGCATTTCATGTCCCTTCATGCTAGCTTCCGTCTTTTCTGTCACATATGGTGTATAATAACCACTGTTTGTTCCAAAGTTTGCCCATAGCAAGAAATAAGATGCCGAAGATGGTGCTATAGCTTCTAGCACTTCATTATACCAATCTTTCCTCTCATTTCCACCTTTAAGTAATACTTCATTTCCATTAGAAATACCTGTTTCTGTTACAGCGAACAATTTATTATGTTGTTGAGCAAATTGTTCTACAACAATAAGTTGCTTTTTAAAATTAGCAATAAAACTATCTCCTTCTGCTGGATATTGATGATACATATCAAAACCTACCATATCAACATAGTCATCTCCAGGATAGCGTTTTGCATAGTCAGCCACACTCTCTGCCTCTGATCCTGGTCCATATACATAGAGAATGTTATGTATCTGTTTTGTATCACGTAAATAGTCTACAGTATATTTATATAAGTTTTTGTAGGCATCTTCATCACAGAAGGCTGCTCCCCACCAGAACCAACTGCCTGTATTTTCGTGGAAAGGACGTAGTAATATAGGTGTATCTCCCATTTCTTCCGCATAAGCTGCAATCATATCAAGATAAGCATTAAATAAATAATTGAGCTTTCCACCTGGCATAATCTTTTGAACAACATCCCCACTGGTAACCCATGAACCATCCACATTATTGCCTTCACTCAAGAAGTCTGCTTTTGTCCAATCTAGCGTGCCATCTTTCCCTGGTTTATTAGCTATACGGTCAGCAATAATAGTAAAGTTAGGCATGTGTGCTGAAACAGTTATAATAGCACCTTCTGCTACTGCCTCCTTGTTCATTTTAGCGCATGCTTCTATACGTTGTTGACTAGTCATGTTTGTAGGGTACTGATTTTCAAGTCCACCAGGAAACTCATTTCCAGCTAAAGACAAAGTATCAATTCCCACTACAGCAGAAATAGAGCCTGTCACATCTTTTGTATCTGAATTACTTAATTTCTTATTGCCTGCTTTATGATGTGTATCATTTTGATGACCATACAATACACTATCCGATTTGCCTACGGCTTCTAAATAAGCATATAATTGAGCTACTGAATCTACTGCCTTGTCATCTACCAATTTAACTTCTTTAGATGTATTCACCTGCTTACCATTTGAAACAATAGAATTGGCATTAACCTTGATAGCTGTTTGAGTTTTCACTTTTTGTGTTGCTTCTACGATCACAGGTTCTGTAATAGCAGCTTTACCATTAGTAAGTTTGACATTATCTAGATAAATCTTACCTTTATAATCACAATTACTAGCAGCTAAACAAGGTACTACTGCTTTTAAACCTTTTATTTGTTCAATCTCTTTTCCAAATGAAATGGAAACATTAGCACTTTTATAACCATTTCCCATTGAAGCAAATGCGCTTACTGCAATTTCTGGAATTGTTTCACACTGAGTCCAAGTCCAATCATTCCCCATTTTAGCTACAGCTTGTGCTTTAAATACACCTGTAAAAGTACTTTTTTCTGGAATAATCAAATCAAAACTCAAGGTTGCTCCAGCATTAATTTGGTCAGCATACTCATAATATAAGTCTTGTTGAAAAACAGTAAGCCATGAGTTATTAATATCACCTTCCAATTCAAATCCTAATGCTTTGTTCCCTCCTATGTCCTCTGCTGATGCTTCTTTTTTAAAATCATTCTCATAAATCATTGCACTTTCCCCTGATGCACCAAATACTTGAGCTGTAGGTAAGATTGGCACTATCATAGTCGCTGCCATAAGAGATGCCCATACCCTTTTTAACTTCTTATTATGCATTTAAAATACCCCCTTCTATATGTTTAAATGCATTATATCACATATTATTAGTTAGAAAAATATATTTTTAAATATATTTTTCTAAATTATTTAGTATTTTTTACTCATCAGTTTTTTAATTGTAAGGTATTTTTAATTTAATTAGTAAATTATTTTATATTTAAAGCACTATTTATGTTCATTTTTTGAATATGGATATTTCTTAGCACACCTCCCCCTCCTCATAGATTTTTTTGCTTTACACTCTTTCTTATTATTACCCCTCTCATTTTAACTAATATTATACTTTATTTGCATTAAATATTAGTTTTTTTAACCTTAAATTTTATTAGTTAGCTATTAATTCTATCGCATTTAGAGATATTCTATGTAACACTCCTTATTGCTGTACTTTTATCTATATCAGTTCAAAATATGTTATATACAATATAAAATAATACTTTCTGTTAATAAAAAAAGAGATAATCCATAAAAGGACTACCTCTCTTTACTCTAATCAAATAATTTAGATACTGATAAATCTTCGTGTATGCGTCTGATTGCATCTGCAAAAATTGGAGCAACTGAAATCTCTTTGATTTTTGCAATTCTTTTCTCTTCTGGTATAGCAATTGTATTAAGCACTACTAATTCTTCAATAGCAGAAGCTTCTATTCTTTCTAACGCAGGACCTGAAAGCACACCATGTGTACAACAAGCATATACAGCTGTTGCCCCTCTTTCTTTAAGTGCATTTGCAGCATTGCAAATAGTTCCTGCTGTATCAATCATATCGTCAATTAAGAGAACGCGTTTACCATTAACATCACCAATGATATTCATAATTTCAGATACATTTGCTTTTGGTCTTCTCTTATCAATAATCGCTAAAGGTATATCGAGTTTAGTAGCAAAAGATCTGACTCTACCCACACTACCTAAGTCTGGTGATACAGCCACTACATCTTCTGTTTGATCACCAAATTTATCCGCATAGTATTTAGTTAAAAGTGGCATACCTACTAAATGATCTACTGGAATGTTAAAGAACCCTTGAATTTGTGAGCAGTGTAAGTCCATTGTAAGTACTCTGTCAGCACCAGCTGTTTGCAGAATATCTGCTACAAGTTTTGAACTAATTGGATCTCTAGCTCTTGTTTTTCTATCTTGTCTTGCATAACCATAGTATGGGATAACTGCCGTAATACGCCCTGCTGAAGCACGTTTCATGGCATCAATCATAATAAGCAATTCCATAAGATGTTCATTAGCTGGAGTAGAAGTTGGTTGGATAATATAAACATCGGTACCACGTACTTTCTCGTCAATTTTAACGCTTATTTCTCCATCACTAAATTTCATAACCTCTGATTTACCAAGTGTAACGTCTAATCCTTGTGCGATTTCCTTAGCAAGCTGGGGGTGAGCATTACAAGTAAACACTTTAATATCAGTGTAATTTCTAATCATTTGATTGAGTCCTCCTTCAATAATAGACCATGTATTCCGCAAAATATTATATCATATTGTATACAGGATGCAAAGCATACAAACTATTTTAATGACAATTAACAATTTTTTCTTGTTTTTTTACTTATTTTTGTCGCTTTTTTGCTACCCAGTTTTCCTTGTTTTCTTGTTTTGCTCTAGCTATAGCTAAGCTATCTTTAGGAACAGTTTTAGTAATAGTAGACCCTGCCGCTGTATAAGCATTATCTTCCACAGTTACAGGCGATACTAAATTTGTGTTACATCCTATAAAAGCATTGTCTCCAATTATTGTACGATGCTTTTTCTGCCCATCGTAATTAACAACTACACTGCCACAGCCAAAGTTGACATTTTTACCTACATCAGCATCTCCTACATAAGTCAGATGAGATATTTTAGTCCCATCACCAATATTAGCATTTTTAATTTCTACAAAATCCCCTACCTTAATATTTTTACCGATATGAGAATTTGGTCTAATATAAGCAAAAGGTCCTACATGTGTTCCTTCATCTACAAAACTATCTGTTATAACGCTAATTTCTACCTCAACCTGATCTGCTAGAGTAGTATTTTTTAATTTGGAATGATAACCAATACGGCACCCTTCTCCAATAGCAGTTTTTCCTTCTAGCATACAGCCTGGTTCAATAATGGTATCTTTGCCAATAATAACATCTAACTCAATATAAGTGCTCATCGGATCAATGAAGGTAACACCATTTGCCATATGCTTTTCATTAATACGTTTCTTCATCACCTCTGTTACAGCTGCTAGTTGAACTCTTGAATTAACACCTGCAATGTCATCAGCTTCCCTTGTAGCAATAGCATTTACCTTGTGGCCATCTTTTAATAGTATTTCGATTGTATCAGTTAAATAATACTCGTTTTGTACATTATTATTCGTAAGTTTAGATAAAGCATATTTTAGAAGTTTCGCGTCAAAAGCATACATACCACCATTAATCTCTTTGATTGCTTTTTCTTCTTCAGTAGCATCTTTTTGTTCAACAATTTTTACCAAATTGCCATTAGCATCTCTTACAATACGGCCATAGCCTGTTGGGTCATCCATCATAGCCGAAAGTACTGTAATCGCATTATTATTATGATGATGAAAATCTAACATATCTTGTAAAGTTTCCCCAGTAACTAACGGCGTATCCCCACATAAAATAAGTACTTCATCAGCACTTTCAATAAAGTCCATAGCTTGCATAACAGCATGCCCTGTTCCTAATTGCTCTTTTTGAAGTACATAGCTTACATCTTCCCCTAATGCATTTTTAACATCTTCTGCTTTATGTCCTACAATTAAACAAACCTCTTCTACTCCTACTGCTTTTGCTGCTAATATAGGATATTCCACTAGGCTTTTTCCAAACACTTTATGAAGTACTTTTGAACCATTTGATTTCATACGTGTGCCTTGACCAGCTGCTAGAATTAATGCCTTTGTTTTCATTTAAAATCTTCCTTTCACGTTTCTACTTCTAAGCTATTCTCTCACTTTATAATCATTTATGCAACAAAAAAATGTCCTAAAAGCATAACCTTTAGGACACTCTTCATATGTAATTATTCTTCAGCAGTTAAATCGCTATCATCAGCGATAGCAACCTCATCTGATAATAATACCATTTCATATTTTTCTAACACTTGATTTTGAATACGATCTCTTGTTTCTGAATTAATAGGATGAGCAATATCTCTGAACTCCCCATCTAAAGTCTTACGGCTTGGCATTGCAATAAAGCGTCCTTTATCCCCTTCAATTACTTTGATATCATGAACAACAAATTCATTATCAAAAGTAACAGACACAACTGCTTTCATTTTGCCATCCTTATTGATTTTTCTTACTCTAATATCTGTGATTTCCATTAGCAAATCCTCCCTGTTATTAACTAGTGCCATGTTGGCTATCCTATTAATATTGTATTATTATTTGAATTATATGATATTTTTAAGAAATAGTCAATATTTTTTATTTTGACTTATAATTCCATCATGTATAAGGCATTTACAACATATACTAGTAACTTAATCACTTTTTTTTAGCGTTATTAAACAATATTTCTTTTTTCCAAAAGAATAATATTGTCTTTTGTTCCAATTACTTTCTGTCCATCAGATACAAAAACTTGTTTATCTAGAATAGCATTTTCAATGATACATCCCTTACCAATGGTAGCTCCTTCCATAATGATAGAGTCTTTAACCTTTGTCCCTTCACCAATAAATACTTTTCTAAAAAGTACAGAGTTTTCTACCTGCCCATTAATAATATCACCTCCACTAACAATGCTATTAAGCACTTTAGCTTGTACATTAAACTTTGTTGGTGGCTCATCTTTAGCTTTTGTATAAATATAAGGGTAGGTATTAAAGAATAGATTTCTTACTTCAGGTGTCAAGAAATCCATATTAATGCGATAGAATTCATTAATATCTCTTATTCTCCTCCAATAGCCTTCAAAGTGATAACCATAAATTTTAAGCTTTTTACGGTAACGAATGATAATATCACTTACTAAA
Source organism: Cellulosilyticum lentocellum DSM 5427 (assembly GCF_000178835.2). GTDB lineage: Bacteria > Bacillota > Clostridia > Lachnospirales > Cellulosilyticaceae > Cellulosilyticum > Cellulosilyticum lentocellum. The sequence continues at coordinate 1,264,372 of NC_015275.1, read as the reverse complement.
TTGTATCTTCCTTCTACTTCCAGTTGTTCTAGAAGTTTAATGAGTAACTCTCTACTCATTACATATACCCCTAAGGAAACGGTAGTAAACTGTGGGTTAAGTGGTTTTTCTTCAAAGTCAATCATTTGTTTATTTTCATCTAACCCAATAACACCATAGTCTTCTACATTATACGTATTCATATCCTTATATGCGATTGTAATGTCCGCATTACGTTGTTCATGATACTTAATAATCTTTTCATAATCCATCTTATAAATTTGTTCCCCTGAAGTAATAACAACATACGGCTCATTACTTTTCTTTAGGAAATCAATGTTTTGGAAAATAGAATCTGCTGTTCCTCTAAAACCATAGGTTTCTTGATTAAGCATGGTCGGTGTGAATAAAAAAAGTCCTGTCTTTTTTCTACCAAAATCCCACCATTTAGATGAACCAATATGATCCGCCAATGATCTCGCACTATATTGAGAAATAACTGCTACTTTTTTAATCCCTGAATTACTTAGGTTACTTAAAGCAAAGTCAATTGCTCTATAAGAACCACCAATAGGCATAGCTGCAACATTTCTTTGTTTGGTTAATACCCCTAGTGAATTCCTTTTTCCACCCGCTAATATGATTCCGATAGCTCTCATGTTTTCCCCTCCTACACAATAAGTGAATGTCCGCTTTCTAATTCGCCGTTTACATAGTGTTCTTGTAGTGTATGACCACCAACTTCACAGTTCTTACCAATCTTAACATTGTCAGGAATAACTGTGTTATCACCTATAGCTGTTATACCACTATAATAAATATGTGGTTTGGTAACATGTGGGACAGCTTCTCCTACTCCTATATATGTATTCTCACCTATTTCTGACTTTTCAGAAACCACACAGTGATCTAAATTAGCCCCTTTTCTTACTATTGTTTCTCCCATAACAATAGAATTTTTAACAACAGCACCTTCTTCAATAATAACTCTTGGTCCTAGTACAGAATTATAAACTTGACCATAGACTTCACAGCCTTCTGCTACAAGTGATTGCTCTAATATAGCATCGACTCCTATATATTGTGGCAATTGATGTTCTATATTCGTATAAATTTTCCAAAACTCATCATAAAGATTAAAAACAGGCACGGTTTCAGTTAATTCCATATTTGCTTTCCAGTAAGCTTCAATAGTACCAATATCCCTCCAATAATCATTGAAACGATAGGCAAATACATTTTTCTCTCCATTAATCATCTCTGGAATAATATGTTTTCCAAAATCGCTATGCTCATGGATAGTATTATCTTTTATAAGTGCTTCCTTAAGTACCTTCCATGTAAAAATATAAATACCCATAGAAGCCAAAGTACTTTTTGGTTGTTTAGGCTTTTCTTCGAATTCCACAATACGCCCTGTTTCATCTGTATTCATAATACCAAATTGATCAGCAATTTCTAAAGGTACATCAATAACTGCAATAGTGGCATCTGAATTATTTTTCTTATGTTCCTCAAGCATAGCACTATAATCCATCTTATAAACATGGTCACCAGACAGAACCAATATATACTCCGGATTATATTCATCGATATAACGAATATTGTGATAAATTGCATTAGCTGTTCCTGAATACCACGAACCTTCATTTCCCGTTTTTAAGAAAGGTGGTAGTACAGTTACACCACCATTTCTTCTATCTAGATCCCAAGGAATACCTATTCCTATATGCTTTGTTAGAAGTAATGGTTCATATTGAGTGAGCACACCTACTGTATCAATGCCTGAGTTGATACAGTTACTAAGTGGGAAATCTATTATTCTATATTTTCCACCGAACATAACAGCAGGCTTTGCAATCTGTTTTGTCAGAATGCCCAACCTGCTTCCTTGTCCCCCTGCTAATAACATAGCAATCATTTCTTTCTTATTCATGCAATCCCTCCTACCTTTTGTATGCCGAGTTTATTCTTGAATAATTTCTTGCCTGTTGCGTATTAGCATTGTACCATTTTCCCATTTTTTTTACAATATTATATCAATATATATTTTTAAAAATTTAACAAAAATATCTGTTTTTTTTCTACTTGACTTCTACTCTACATTATAAATATCTACAACCTTATTATTCTCATCCACTGTATCTAACCATAATAGTGTTTTAAAATCTTCTACCACCTTTTTCTCAGGATTTTTAGTAGCCATTAAAACACCTATCCCTACCATTTCTGCTTCAAATTCTTGCATTAAATCAATAATTCCTTTTGCAGTTCCTCCTGCTTTCATAAAGTCATCAATAAACAGTACTTTTGAACCTTTTTTAATTGCTTTTGTAGAAAGGCACATGGTTTTTATACGATGATTACTTCCTGTAATGTAATTCATATGAATAACAGTTCCATCTGTTAACTTACTTTGATTGCGTACCACTACCATTGGTTTATTTAAAATCATCGCTGTCATCAAAGCAATAGGGATTCCCTTTGTTTCTACCGTGATAATATAATCTACTTCCACATCCTTAAATAAGCTTGCTAAAGCTCTTCCAATATTTTTAGAAATAGTTGGAGAGTATAATAAGTCATTTGTATAAATGTACCCTCCCGGAATAATTCTTTCCGAATGATTAATCATTTCACAAAGTTCATTAGTAAACTCCCTAATCTGCTCTTTAGTCATTAATGGATTATAGTATACCCCCCCTGCTGCACCTGATATTGTTTCTATATTTCCTAAATCATATTGTGCAAAGATATCTTTAACTACATCAAGATCTTCACTTATAGTAGATTTAGCACAGTCAAATATATTGCAAAAATGAGTAAGTGTAAAAATTTTGTTAGGGTTATTAGTCAGAATATTTGTAATCACACTAATACGATCATGCTTTTGTACTTTTCTCATTATATTTCTCCTTTTCTAAGCTAAATTGCTTTCTTCTATTATAAACACAAAACCGAATATTTAAAAGCATTACATGAAAAACATTCACCTTTCAAAAAAAATTTGTTTATTATTTTATTCTTGGTATATAATTATAAAATAATATGATGCATAATATGATATAAGGCATCATTTTTAAAGAATAATAATTTATTCATTGAAAGGACTAATACTATGTCAAACATCAATTCTTTAATAGGTAAGAAGAAAATACATTTTATCGGCATCGGTGGCATTAGCATGAGCGGGCTAGCTGAAATTGTTCATTATAAAGGTTATGAGGTAACAGGCTCTGATATGAAGGCCTCAATAACAACTAAACACCTTGAAGATTTAGGCCTTACTATTTATTACGGCCATGATAAAAATAATATTGCTGATGATGTAGATCTTATCGTTTATACTGCTGCTATCCATGAAGATAATCCAGAGCTTCAGTTAGCTCATGAAAAACATATCACAACTATTACACGTTCTAAATTCTTAGGCATTCTTATGAAGCACTTTGATACTCCCATTTGCGTATCTGGTACTCATGGTAAAACAACTACCACATCTATGTTAGCTCATGGATTAATGGCTGCTGACCTTGACCCCACTATTACAGTAGGTGGTATTTTAAAAGCTATTCACGGAAATATTCGCATTGGGCAATCACCTTACTTTTTGACTGAAGCTTGCGAATACTGTGATAGTTTCTTAGACTTTTTCCCTCAAATAGGTATTATTCTTAATATAGAAGAAGACCATATGGACTACTTCAAAGATATTAATCAAATCCGTCATTCTTTCCAGAAATTCTCAAGTAAAATTCCAAGCAACGGTTTCCTTGCTATTAACGGGAAAGTTCCAAATCTAGATGAGTTTACGGCTCCTCTTTCATGTAAAACAGAAACCTTTGGGATTGGTAGTCATTATAATTGGACTGCTGAAAATATTACTTTTAACGATAAAGCTTGTGCTAGCTTTGATGTTTATTATAACGAGACCTTTATGACACATTTAGACCTTCATGTTCCAGGGCAACATAATATTTTAAACGCTTTAGCTGTTTGCAGTGTCTATCATTTTCTTGGTCTTGAACTTCATTTATTAGGAAAAGGACTTGAGGCATTCACAGGTGCTGATCAACGTTTTGAAATTAAAGGTAAAATTAATGATATTACCATTGTAGATGATTATGCCCACCATCCAACTGAAATTGCTGCTACTTTAGAAGTAGCAAAAGCTTATCCTCACAATCACCTATATGTTGTTTTTCAACCTCATACTTATACAAGAACAAAAGCTTTCCTTGATGACTTCGCTGCAGTCTTAAGTTCCGCTGAAAATGTTATTATTACAGATATTTATGCCGCCAGGGAAAAAAATCCTGGGGATATCTCTGCAGAAGATATCATCAAAAAAATCAACAAAAAAGGCAAGAATGCTCTTTACATGAAAGACTTTGAACAAATCGCTAACTACTTAAACGAGCATACTGTCCCAAATGATTTAGTCATTACCATGGGGGCTGGAAATGTGAATCAAATAGCAGGCCTTTTATTAAACAAATAGTTATCAACAAAACTGCCTGACGATTATCCACACCCTGTGTGAATAATCGTCAGAGTTATCAACAAAAATCACTTAAAATCTCCACAGCCCTACGGAGATTTTATTTTTTTGCTTATCATATTTTCTTCATTTTGTGCTATAATACTAACACATCAAATAAATACTTATGAAGGAGGTGTCTCTATGGCATATATTAAATATAAAGTAGCCAAACAACCTTTCGTACATGTTCCTTATTGGTTCATTTCTGACTATATGCCTAAGGCACTTAGTGGTTATACTAAAGTTTATCTTTATTTACTAGCTATCTTTTCAGATACTTCTGCCCCTCCTCTTTCTCTAGAAGAGGTAAGTAACCATCTTGATATGCTTTACTCTGAAGTACTACAAGCACTTAAATACTGGAATGACCAAGGTGTAATTTGCTTTTCTGAACTCTCTCTAGATGAATTTGATTTAGAATTCTACTTTGAAAAACCTAAAGCAAAAGAGGACTCACCTGCCCTTCCTATTTCTAAAACGATTATTAGACAAACTAGACCGGAATATCGTACTGAGGAAATTAATCTTTACTTAGAAGATAGCCCTGCTGTGCTTAAGCTCTTTAAAGTAGCCGAAGAATATTTAGGCAGACTCCTTACTATCACAGATCAAAAGATACTTTTCAGCCTCTATGATTGGTTACATATGCCCTTTGACCTTATTGAGTTTCTCATCGAACATTGTGCTTCCAATAACCATAGAGCCATTCACTATATTGAAAAAGTAGCTATAAGCTGGGTAGATGAAGGCATTACTACGGTAGTTGCTGCTAAAGAAAAAGTAGCCATGGATAAGCGATATTTTAAAATTTTAAATAGCTTAGGTGCATCTAAAAGTACTCTTACTTCTGCTGAACGTAATTGTATGAATAAGTGGTTTGATACTTATCATTTTAATATGGATGTTATTTTAGAAGCTTGCAAACGAACTGTTATGCAGACCAATAAACCTAGTTTAAACTATGCAGATTCAATACTAACTTCTTGGTATACAGATAAGGTAAAATCTCTTGAAGATATTAAAGCTTTAGACAAAGCCCACGAAAGTAAAAAGGCTTTAAACACACCAACCTCTTCGATTACACCTATCTCAAACAAGGTATCTCAATTTAACAATATGTATTCACATGATTGGGATTTTGATGAGCTAGAGAAATTGCAACGTGAACATATCACACGAAAGCTAAATGGAGGAAACTAACATGACCAATAAGGAATTATATTATAAACAGCTCCTAAGGCAATATGATCTTAAACGTTCAGCGGCTCACCAAGCTAAATTAAAACGCACTGCTGAAATTTATGAGAAAATCCCTCGCATAAAAAAAATTGATGAAACTTTAAATGATAGTGGTGTTAAATTAGTGCGTAGTATGCTATCACCTCATGGTGGTCAATCTATAGAAGATTTTAGAAGTCATACAGATGAACTTATTCGCACAAAAAAAATGCTTCTAGTAGAAGCAGGCTATACACCTCATTACTTAGAGCCTCACTATGATTGTGAGGAATGTAAAGATACAGGCTTTGTAGGTAATAAACCTTGTAATTGTTTTCGCCAAGCACTTATTAATATTGCTTATGAACAATCTAACTTAAAGCATATTTTAAACATCGAAAACTTTGATCATTTCACTTTAGATTATTACTCTAAAGAAATAGATCCTAAAGCTGGCACTTCTCCTTATAACAATATGTATGAAAATCAACAAGTTTGTGCGGGGCTTATTGAAAAATTTGAAACTGAAAAACAAAATCTTTTACTTTATGGTCCAACAGGTCTAGGTAAAACCTTTTTATGTAACTGTATTGCTAAAGAACTTCTCGATCAAGGTTATACTGTACTTTATTTTACCGCACCACAGTTATTTAAACTTTTTGAGGAATCTCGTTTTCATCGAGAAGATATGCAAGAGGCTTCAAAGGAGACCCTAAATACCCTATTTGATGTAGATTTGCTTATCATTGATGATTTAGGAACGGAATCAGTTACCACTTTAACCATCAGTGATTTATTTAACGTTATCAATAGTCGTTATTTAAACCAGACCTCTACAATCATTTCTACCAACCTTACACCAAAAGAATGGAAAGATCGTTATTCAGAACGAATCGTCTCTAGAGTATTTGGTAATTATGAACCTCTTAAATTTATCGGTACTGACATTCGTATGGTAAAGAAATATGGTAAAACCCATAAAAAATAATTCCTATTTATGAAGGAGGAAGTATTTAAAGCTACTGGCTTTAAGTACTTCCTCTTTTTTATATCTATCTTTAATGATATTTTGGACGACTTCTTAATATACATATTTATATAGCATGACTAGGAGGTTATTATGTTTCATACTATTAGTCTTTCAAAATCTGACCCAACCCCTTTATATATACAATTAGCTTCAGAACTTGCTAAACTTATTCAAGGTAATTTTCTAACTCAAGGAATGAAACTTCCTACAATCCGCTTTTTGTCTAAGCAACTTTGTATTAATCGGGATACTGTGGTGAGTGCTTATAAACTTTTAGAAAATCAAGGTCTTGTAGAAAGTCACATTGGAAAAGGAACTTATATCAGCACCCATCCTATATCTACAACAACTACTTTACCACTAGATTCCATTTCTCAAATCTGCTGTAGTCATATTGGTGTACCTAAAACCTTTTTTCCTTCTTCTCTTTGCTTAGATTTAGCTACTGAAATTGTCAAAAAAGAGAATTGGGAAGCTTTCAACGACCCTCTTTATAGAGAAAGGCATCTTCTTAAAAGTACTGTTTCTAATTTTTTAAAACAACTAGGTATTCCTCATCACTATGCTCAAGTACGTATTATTAAAACCATGGATCAATTCTTACTAGATCTATTTAAAGATTCTCCTAAAACAGGCATTTGTGTTGAAGCCATTAGAGACTTATCTTGGTCCTGCTATCTTCGCTCTTTAGGTGCCAAGATTTATGAAACGCCACTCACAGCCGAAGGTATAGACTTAAACATCCTTGAAAAGCATTTACATACTGGTAATATTGCTTATATTTTTATTACATCCCAACTTCAAAACCCTACCGGACTCTGTTATAGCAAAAACTGTAAAAACCAACTTGTTGAACTAGCTAAGAGATATAACTGTACCATTATAGATGACATAACTTACGCTTCCTTTATGTATGATTCTCCTATTCCTTTTTACGAGGACGATGCACCTATTATCTACATTCATCAGTTTTCTAAGCTTTACTTGCCTTATATGAACTATACTTTTGCCATCTTACCTCTCGCTTTTATTAAAAGATTAAGAGATCCTATTGAATGCAGTTTCAATGAACGTTTATTACGTCACTATCTTAGCTCATCTGAATTAAAAACGATTGAGCATACTATTCTTATGGCTTATAAGGAGCATTATGCACTACTTTCAGATGCCTTAAAGCAACTACCAATTCGTTTAACTATCCATAATGGTGGTGCTTTCTTTTGGCTTCGTGTTCCTATAAAGCAGTATGATATCCTTTGTCAATACTTACTTGAACATGAAATCATTATTTCTCCTGGTGACTTATTTTCTACAACTTCTTTGAAAGGTTATTTTCGTCTATCTATTACCCACTTGGATTCCTCCCAAATCTATCAAGTTATTCAAGTCCTTAGAAACTTTTTTATTACGTTATAATATTATATTATGAGACAATAAATAAAGGAGCATAGTGATTATGCTCCTTTATTTATTGTCTCATAATACCTAACAATTCCTAGATAAATACTCCATGCCACTCTATCTTGATAGGTCTCACTATTCAAAAGCTTTTCTTCCTCTGGATTGGTTAAAAACCCACATTCTACTATTACAGCTGGAATAAGAGTTGCCCTTAATACATAATAATTAGTATTACTTTTTACTTCTCGTTTATTCTGAGGGTCTGCATATTCTTTTATACTCTTTTGTATGGCTTCTGCTAATGCTTTTCCTTTTTCCGATTGACTATTATAAAAAATTTGTGCTCCTTTTACACTAGGTTGAGTAAAAGAATTTTGATGTATACTAACTAATATATCTCCTCCTTCAGCTAATTTCTTTCTTTCTACCATATCCTTGCTCTTGTATTTAACACCATCCATACCATCCACATCATCATCAGTTGTTCTCGTCATAATGACAACTGCACCTGCTTGCTCTAAATAATCTCTAAGTTTTAAAGAAATTTGTAAATTTAAATCCTTTTCATCTGCTCCATTTATACCCGGTTTCCCTGGATCAAACCCTCCATGTCCTGGATCAACAATAATAATCTTAGATGCAATAGAAAGCCCAGAGGTTTCTATTGCTGCTGTGGCAAATTTAAAGTAAGAGGCAATAGCAATAATTCCTACTAAAGCACCCATGAATAATGGTACTTTTATTTTTATCATCTTGACACCCCCTAATGCTCTTTTCTATTTTTATGGATGTTGACAACTCTCTAATAGCATATGCAAAGAAAGGGTTGTCAATTCATATTATAGAATTAACCTACTGATTTTTATTATTTTTCTTCTTGCAAAAACTGCTTAAAGGCTGATTCTAGTCTATTGATATCTGAATGATGATAACAAAAATGGCCAGAATCACCTAGTATTATTATTTTACTGGTAACCAATTGTTGCTGTATCAACCTTATAACTCTCACTGGTACAAACTCATCTTTTTTTGATTGAATTACAAGAACAGGCTTTTTGATTTTGTTTAATTGCTTTTTGATATATGAAATTAAAATGAAAAGATCTATATATCTTGGAATCCACTTAATATACGTCCAGCTTTTTGTTTTTCCTACACCTATAGCTCTACACTCAGCAATAACATAAGGCTCTTTTTCAGAAAGTCTCCCCGTAGCGATTTTAATGGCCCCTTTAATAACTCTATACTTTAATTCAATAGCTAATGGCAGTGCAAAAAGTACTAAAGATTTTATTTTTCCCGGGAAATGCGCTGCATATCCTATAGCTAATAAACTCCCCATGGAATGTCCAACTAAAATAATATATTTATACTCCCTTTCCATCTGTTGAACCTGCTTATTAACATAGTCGACCCATTGATTCAAATGTACTTTTGCAAATGTTTCACCTGTTTCTCCATGTCCTGGTAACAATAAAATTAGAACTGAATATCCTTCTTTATACGCTATAGACCCTAAATTTCTAAATTGCATATTGCCTTCTAGTATCCCATGAATAAAAATAACTACAGTATCTGAAAACGGTCTTTTCTTATAATATTCTTTTTGATGCCTGTGTAATGTCCATCTATCAATATAGTGCATGCTTTTATTCCTTTTATCTCTTTTAATCAAAAAAAGCAAAGACTTTTTTATAAGCCTTTGCTTTTTTTCACTTTCCTATTCTTTTTATTATTTAACTTGTCCAAGTACATCCCATATATCAGCACTCTCTAAGCCTAATTTCCACGCACCGTAGCCTGCAAGTTCATATTTCTCCATAATTGCTATACGTTTACTAATCGAACTATAATCTTCAATCCATAATTTATAGGTTATTTGATCTTTTTCTACTTCAGCATAATTTTGCCCGCTTATGGAATCTAGTTGTGGGATAACTCCCCATTTATCCACTAACTGTTTTGCTGAAGTCATACCATATGGTGTTGATGATAGACCTTCACTTGTTTCTGTCCATAGTCTTGTGTAGAAAGGTATTCCTAACACTAACTTTTCCTTTGGTACTTCTTTTAGTGTATTTTGAATCCCCTCATCTACCCAACTAATTTCTGATACAGATCCAGCTGTCTCTGAACCAGACCAATGTTGATCATATGCCATAACAATAAAGTAATCACTTGCTGCTGAGACTTTTTCTCTTTCATAATGCCCTGACCAATTTGATGGCATATACACGTCTACACTAACAATAAGACCTTCTGCTTTAAGCTGAGGATAAAGTTCTCTCATAAACTGTACCCATACTGCGCTAGTTTCATTCTGTATATTTTCAATATCAACATTAATACCATCAAATCCATATAACTTGGATTTATCAATAATCTGCTGAATAACATATTGACGTTTTTTACTACTTGAAAGAATTTCCTTAGTTAAGCCTGTATTAGTAAAGCTGTGGCTTATAATGGGCCATACTTGAAGTCCTCTATCATGAGCTGATTTAACATATTCCGTTGTCCCTCTATCTACTAAAGCACCTGTTTCATCTCCAAATTCAAACCAAGTAGGCGAAATAACATTTAACTTATCTACATTAGCATATTTAGCAGAAGCCCAATTTCCTACATTGGCATTTGTCATTTGATCCCATGCTAGCTTAACAGTTTCTCCTAGTGGATTAATTGGCCAAGCTTCTACATCCGTTACTGCCTGAGCCTCTATAGTTTCTTTATGCTTTAAATGAGAAGAAGGTATATAACCAATAATGCCACTTTCACTTCTCACCCTAGCAAATCCATCTTCCTCGGCATAAAGAATAACCTTCTCACCTTTTCCTAAGTTTTCTACTACTGTTGATTTTTTTCTAGGATGTGTACGTAAGCTTGTTTTTCTTGAAATAGTAGCTTGCTCTTGCTCTTCTCTATCATCATAAGCTATAAATAATCGCCCATCTTTGCCTGCTTCTATCCTTACTTTAAAAAAGTCTTCTAATAAATTAGCCGATACATAAAGCTCACCATCCTTTTCTGTCAATGGATAAGTCCCTTGTATACCTGCAAAACTAATTTTATTCTCTTGCTCTGGATAAAGCTTAACTACTTCTCTCACGTTTGTTAAAGTCATTACTTTTTCCGCTTCATCATAAAAAATAATATCACTTACATAAGTATTAGCAAAGGTATATGAAACATATATTTGATCATTTATAGTTATAACTGGTTCTTTTAAATTGATTCGTTCATCTTTATATACCAAGTTATTAGTATTATTCTTAAATTCATCAAAATATGTCAATGGGTCTACTAATTCCCCTACTGTTTGCACTCTATTTACAGTAAAATAAGCAGTTACGACTAACGCTACTGCTATTAATCCTAATATGATTTTTTTTAGCATCAATCTATCCTCCTCTAACTTCTATAGTATAACATATATTTCATTTTTCTACGTATTTCTGACCAAATTGTAATAAATATTATTTTATTGATTCTCTAATCAGCTTATGTTTATTTAATTATTTGACTATTCTTTATTAATCTATTATGCTTAAACTAACAATTCATTTAATATAAAGGAGCTGAAATGATTGAAATATAATAAGCGTCTTTTATTAACACCTCTTATTTTGTTATTAGCTACTGTTTTACTCGTAGGTTGTAGTTCCCCTATAGCTGCCAACTTCATCGCCCTTGATTTTTATGAGCTTATTGTTAAACAAAATGATAAGCCTATTATAGAAGTAGGTCTTTCTGAGGAAGTGGCCAAAACAACTACTACTCATATAACAACTACATTAAAACAAAATATTCAATCAGCCCTTACTACAGAAGATGGCGTTATGATCGATGAAACACAATTAAAAGATCTAACAGAAGCTTACTTATCAGCTTTACATCAGCTTAATGCTACCGCTATCGTTACTTCATCTGAGAACTCTAAAAAGTGTACTGTAAAACTATCAACCTCCTATCTTGACCACAAAGCCATTGACGATGTTGCTGTAAAGACTGCCTTAAAAACTATTGATATTAGTACCTACAAAGATGAAAACCTTTATTTACAAGATTTAACCAATACTTACATAGATGAATTGATAAAAGGCTATAAATCATCTAGCCCATCTACGGATGTTCATACACAAAGCTTTGAATTTAAACTAGAAAATAAAATATGGATACCTGTAGATTATGCCCATTTTCTTTCTTCTATTTGCACGATGATTACCTCTGATGATTCTATTTAAGATATTTTTAAAGCAAATAACAATAAAAAGAGCTATATCCTAAAGATTAGTTTTATTAATCTCTAGGATATAGCTCTTTCTTACATTATCTGTCATCTTTATACTTAATGATTAATCTCTACTTCCAAATATTCTTACTAAACTAATAAAGATATTAATAAAGTCTAGATATAAGGTTAAAGCACCTAAAATACTTGCATTAGCTAATGCACCATTTGAATCTGCTTGTGCATAAGCATATTGTTTAATTTTCTGAGTATCCCAACCAATTAATCCAATAAAGATAAATACAGTTACATACATTAATGCCATTGTATAACCTGGTGTATTAATGAAGGAGCCTACAAATGTAGCAATAAGAAGACCAAACAGTGCCATTACAAATAAACTACCAATCTTAGAAAGATCAGTCTTAGTAACATAACCATATATAGTCATAACAGCAAATACACCTGCAGTTACTAAAAACGCATAACCTATGGCTCCTATCTCATATACAACAAATATAGCTGATAAGGTAATACCATTAAGTACTGAATAAACAACAAACCAACCTTTCGCCGCTAGACTGCTCATTTTATGTGCTCTTGCACTTAGGGCAATAACTACCACGACTTCTGCAATTGCAAATAACATTATCACCTATTTTGAAAATTTACTCATTTCATTATAAATCTTTCTTATTAGTTTATCTAATATATGTGATTATATCATGAAGATAATTATATCCAATATTTTTCAATTTATGACATAAGTATCAAAAAGGATAAGGCCTACTGCATAGGCCTTATCCTCTCCTTTTCATCCTTATTTATTAATAACAATGTTTTGATCTCTATTAGGACCTACACCAACCATTGTAATTTTACAACCAATAAGTTCTTCTATACGAGTAAGATATTTTTTTACACTCTCAGGTAACGCTTCATATGAACGAATATGAGAAATATCTCCCCATCCTTCCATTTCTTCATATACTGGTTTACAAAGTTCTAAGTCTTCAAGACTTGCTGGGAAGTATTTAATAATCTCACCATTAAATTCATATCCAACACAAATTTTAACTATATCTAAATCTTTTAGAACATCTATTTTATTAAGTGCAATTTCTGTTAATCCACTTGTCCTTACTGCAAATTCTCCAATAACAGCATCGAACCATCCACAACGCCTTGGGCGACCTGTTACTGTTCCAAATTCATGACCTTCTTCTCTAATACGGTCACCTATTTTATCATGTAGCTCTGTAGGGAAAGGTCCCTTACCTACACGAGTAATATAGCCTTTCATAACGCCAATACAACTATCAATCATAGTTGGGCCAATTCCAGCACCAATACAAGCACCACCAGTTACAGGATGAGATGATGTAACATATGGATAAGTTCCTAAATCAAGGTCAAGAAGTGTTCCTTGAGCCCCTTCAAATAAAACCTCTTTACCTGCTTTAATCGCTTCATAAACGCTTACAGTTGTATCTTCTACAAATGGTTTTAATCTTTCTGCGTATTTTTTATAAGTTGAAATAATTTCTTCTGCATCAAATTGCTCTTCTTGATGATATACATATTTAAGCATATCATTTTTAACAGCAACATTAGCTCTTACCTTTTCTGCAAACACTTCTTCATGATAAAGGTCACATACACGTACTCCTGAACGCTCTGCTTTATCCATATAACATGGACCAATTCCCTTCATCGTCGTTCCTATATCTTTACCATCCTTTGCCTGGATAGATTCTTTTGCACGATCTAATGCTTTATGGTATGGCATAACAAGGTGTGCTCTAGAGCTTATTCTTAAAGTGCTTACATCAATCCCTTTAGCTAATAAACCATCTACTTCTCCTAAAATACCTTCTGGATCAATAACAACACCATTGGCTACAATACATTTTTTCCCTGTATATAATATTCCTGAAGGAATTAGTTGGAATTTATAGACCTCTCCATCTACTGCTACTGTATGTCCTGCATTATTACCTCCTTGGCAACGTACAACCACATCTGCCTTTTCAGATAAAATATCTATAATTTTTGCTTTTCCTTCATCGCCCCATTGTGCGCCGATAATGACTTTAGTTGGCATTGCTTACACACCCTTTCCATATTCTAAACATTTTTTTACATTTTACAATTGAAACATGACTATCATAACAAATATTACTTAGAAAATCAATATGAACTCGAATATTTCTTGTCTTATTTAAGAAAATGTTCGATATACTTATTTTTATTTCCTTATTATAGGCTGGGTTCTATTTCATTATTGACATTCCCTAAGTATATTGCTATCTTTATTTTATCCTGTCCCTAATAAGGTATGATATTACTGAATTTTCCACAGGAATTTGTAATAAATTTATTTTTAGTTATTCACACTATAATTATACATTTTTAGTACATCAAGCTAATACTCACTATGAATAAAGGAGAATCTATGGATAAAAAAATATATATTTTCGGACATAAAAATCCTGATACAGATTCTATATGCGCCTGTATCTCATACGCACATCTAAAACGTGCACTTGGTAACCAAAACGTTGAGGCAGTTCGTCTCGGTAAAATTAGTAAAGAAACACAGTTTGCTTTAGATTATTTTGGTGTTAAAGCACCTCGTTTACTTGAAAATATTAAACCTCAAGTAAGTGATATGAATTTTTATAATGTACCTTCTGTTTATGTTGTCGATTCAGTAAAAAAGGCTTGGGATGTCATGACTGAAAATGGACGTCAAATGATTCCTGTTTTATATCACGACCATAAGTTAGCTGGTGTTATTTCTGTATCTGATATTGCTAAAACTTATATCGGTTTAACAGATGGATGCGTTCTTAAAAATCATAAAACACCATTTATTAATGTTGCTTCTGTTTTAGATGGAAAAGTTATAACTGGTTCTTATCCTCATGCTTATGTTTTAGGAGATGTTTATACAACTGCTTCTATTGATGATCATACAGTACTTGCGGATACAGATATCATTATTACTGGTCCAAGTAGCGATCGTATTCAAAAGGCTTTAAATTCTGGAGCTGGCGCAGTTATTATTACAGATCAGAACATGGACAACCTTAAATTAGAGCTTCCTCCAAATTTAAGTTGCGCTGTTATCTGTACTCCTTATTCTTTCTTTAAAACTATTAAGATGGTTTCACAAAGCATCTCTGTAAAAAATATTTTAAAGAAAGATGATATCACTTACTTTGAAACCGACGATTACTTAGATGAGGTTAAGCAAGTGATGCTTAATACTTCTTATCGTCACTTCCCTATCTTAGATCAAGAAGGATTAGTTAAAGGCCTTATTTCTAAACGTCATCTCTTAGATATCCAAAAGAAAAAGGTTATCTTAGTTGATCATAATGAACGAAGCCAAAGTGCTGATGGGATTGAGCAAGCAGAAATTCTAGAAATTATTGACCATCATCGTATTGCTAATATTGACACTGGTAATCCTCTTTTCCTTCGTGCAGAGCCTGTAGGATGTACTAATACCATTATTGGTAAAATGTTTGAAGAGAAAAATATTATGCCTCCTAAAGAGATTGCAGGTATTATGCTTAGTGCTATTCTATCTGATACACTTATCTTTAAATCTCCAACTTGTACACCAGATGATGTTCGTATAGCTAAAAGACTAGCAGAAATCGCTGAAGTGGATCTATATGCCTATGGTGCAGAGCTACTTGCAGCAGGTACTTCTTTAGAAGGTACTTCTCCAGCAGAACTGCTTAATATTGATAGAAAAGCTTTCACTGTTGGTAAATATAACATTAGTGTAGCACAAGTTAATACTGGTGATTTCAAAAGCTTATTCAAAATTAAAGATCAAATTCTAGAAGAAATGCACCATTTAGAAGAAAAAGAAAATCTTGACCTCTGCTTATTAATGGTAACCGATATTGTAGTAGGCGGAACTGAGCTTATGGTAACAGGTCGTGAAAAGCGTTTAGCAGAAGCCCTATTTGGTTTAGACCCTACAGATGATAGCATCTTCCTTAAAGACGTCTTCTCTCGTAAAAAACAAATTGTGCCTAAACTCATGGGACTCTCTTAATTTTAAGAATAAAAGTTGAAAACAGATCACATTCTACTTATAATATAAGAAGGATACAAGATTTGTATTACTATCAGGTTTAAAATAAATATGAAATGCTTATAAAAGAAAGGAGTTTTGACATGGCAAAACAAATTACAAAAGATATGATTATTGGAGAAATCCTACAAGTAAACCAAGGTGTTATTCCTATTTTAATGAATGCAGGTATGCACTGCCTTGGCTGTCCATCATCTCAAATGGAATCTCTTGCTGATGCATGTATGGTTCATGGCATTGATTCTGATGAATTAGTAGCTGAACTAAATGCTTTTCTTGCAACTGTAGAATAAATAAACAAATAAATGAGAAAGCCATCCTAATTAAGGATGGCTTTCTCATTTATTTCTATAAATATTTTCTTTAAAACATGGCATCCTAATCATGTAGTTAATACTTTACTATATTATTAGGAGGCTTATCTATGAAAAAAAATCCAAGTATCGGTTGTACAGTAAGTTCTTGCCAATATCATGCTGAGTCAGAAAACTATTGTACGCTACAGCAAATTATGGTTGGAACTCATGAAGCACATCCTACTCAAGTTGAATGTACTGACTGTGAATCCTTTGAACCTAAGGCTTAACTTCTAATCATTCTACGCAAATCAAAAAGGTACTTTTAAAGTATTAATACTTTAAAAGTACCTTTTTGATTTTTAAAGATATTTAGTAAGTACATCTATAGCATGGAGATAAATCATTACTTTACCATGTTCTTTAAGAAAACTTTCGTTAAGATCTGTAGATGGACATTTACTACCAAATTCCTCCAGTAAACTTGATAATGCTTCACCCTTTACATTGGCTTTTTTATTCTTGCCAAATACTAAAAAGTATTTATCATTATATTTATATAAAGAGTTATCTCCAACAAACATTGGTTGTACACGATGTGCAGCCATACATGCACTATCAAATTCATTAAATAAAAACGTTAACTGCTTACTACTACTTACAGGTCCCTGGGTCTCAGGTTGCTCAGTGTCTCTTCCCATTAATGCTAAATCCGTTAATCTATCTTCCTCTGGTTCTTTAAAAGTTCTATGGGTAGGCCTTTCGCCAATAGCTTCTAATTTTTGCTCTATTTGCGATGGATCCTCAACTTTAGTAACAACAATCATAATGCTATCCGTAGATAGAGGCACTGCTTCTATCATTAATGGCACATTGTCTGTTTCAAAACCAAAATCTTCATAAGCTCTTGCCATCATGTCTTTAAATAAGGCTTGGGCTTTTTTAGAACCATAGGCTAATTCACTAAGCTTCAGATTCCTATCTATAAGATCTGAGTGATTTAAAGTGACCTGAATTTGAGTATCGCTTATCTTTTCTATTTTCATTCAAATCACATCCTTTCTAGATGAATTGCTTTGTTAACATATATAATATCTTATTCACTAAGTATAATGGAGATGATTATAAGTGTAAAGAGTTTAATAACTTAAAATAAATTAAGCCTTTACTTATTCTTACTATTCACCATTCCTATCCTAATTATAGTATAAAAAACATAAAAAAACTATACTTCTATCATCTTAATTATTATTGATTATTCTTAATAATATTTTATAACCAAATATTTCTGCTATAACTCTCTATTCTTTGTAATTTTTTTAACAATAAAATTCTTGACGTGTATACAGTATACATTGTATAATACATTCGTATTAATCAAATGATTAATGTTTATTATTTATTTTTTCGACTACATTGTGTAATTGTAACTTTCTCAAATTAACCTTAAGGAGATGATTATTAATGTTTGAACAATGGAATGGTTTCGAAGCAGGTATTTGGTCTAAAGAAGTTGATGTAAGAGATTTCATTCAAAAAAACTACACACCATATGAAGGTGATAGCTCTTTCTTACAAGGTCCAACAGAAGCTACAACAGCTCTTTGGAAACAAGTACTTGAGCTTATGGAAGAAGAAAGAAGAAAAGGTATATTAGATGTTGAAACAAAAGTACCTTCTACACTTACTTCTCATGGTGCTGGTTATTTAAATAAAGATCTTGAAAAAATTGTAGGTCTTCAATCTGATAAACCACTTAAAAGAAATATTATGCCAAATGGTGGTGTACGTACAGTTAAAAATGCACTTAAATCCTATGGTTATGAATTAGATCCTCAAACAGAAGAAATTTTCTCTAAATATCGTAAAACTCATAATGAAGCTGTATTCTCAGCTTATACTCCTGATATGAGAGCTGCTCGTCACAGTCATATTATCACCGGTCTTCCAGATGCTTATGGTCGTGGACGTATTATTGGTGATTATCGTCGTGTTGCTTTATACGGTATTGATTTCTTAGTAAAAGAAAAACAAGAACAAATGAATCAATTAAATGTAACACCTATGACAGAAACTGTTGTACGTGACCGTGAAGAAACAGCAGAACAAATTATTGCACTTAAAGATCTTGCAAAAATGGCTGCAAATTATGGCTTTGATATTACAAAACCAGCAAAAGATACACAAGAAGCTATCCAATGGTTATACTTTGGCTACCTTGGTGCTATCAAACAACAAGATGGTGCTGCTATGTCAATCGGCCGTACATCTACATTCCTTGATATCTATGCTGAAAGAGACCTTAAAAATGGTACATATACAGAATCAGAAATCCAAGAATTCATTGATCATTTCGTAATGAAACTTCGTATGGTTCGTTTTCTTCGTATTCCTGAATATAATGAATTATTCTCTGGAGACCCAGCTTGGGTAACAGAATCTCTTGGTGGTATGGGTATAGATGGACGTACACTTGTAACTAAAAATACTTTCCGCGTACTTCATACATTAGTTAACCTTGGTCCATCACCAGAACCAAACTTAACAGTACTTTGGTCAACACACTTACCAGAATCTTTCAAAAAATTCTGTTCAGATGTTTCTATCAAAACAAGTTCTATTCAATATGAAAATGATGATATGATGAGAGCATTCTGGGGCGATGACTACGGTATTGCATGCTGTGTATCTGCTATGAGAATTGGTAAACAAATGCAATTCTTTGGTGCTCGTGCTAACCTTGCTAAAACATTACTTTACGCTATCAATGGTGGCCGTGATGAAATGACTGGCGAACAAATTGCTCCTAAATATCAACCAATCACATCTGAATACCTTGACTTCGATGAAGTAATGGAAAAATTCGATGTTATGATGGACTGGATTGCTAGAGTTTATGTAGATACATTAAATGTTATTCATTATATGCATGACAAATATTGCTATGAATCATTAGAGATGGCACTTCATGATAAAGATATCGTTCGTACATTTGCTACAGGTATCGCTGGTCTCTCAGTAGTTGCTGACTCTTTATCAGCTATTAAATATGCTAAAGTTAAAGTAATCAGAGATGAAACTGGTCTTGCTACAGATTATGAAATCGAGGGTGAATATCCAGCATATGGTAACAATGATGATCGCGCTGATGATTTAGCTGTAATGGTTGTTTCTAAATTCATGAATAAGATTAGAAAACTTTACACATATAGAAATTCAATGCCAACAACATCTGTTCTTACTATTACATCAAACGTTGTATATGGTAAGAAAACAGGTAACACACCAGACGGACGTAAAAAAGGTCAACCACTTGCTCCTGGTGCTAACCCAATGCACGGAAGAGATGTTAAAGGTGCTTTAGCTTCTCTTGCTTCAGTTGCTAAACTTCCATATAGAGATTCTTTAGATGGTATTTCTAATACATTTTCTATCGTACCAAGTGCTCTTGGTAAAACATCTGAAGAACAAATTACAAACCTTACTGGTCTTCTTGATGGATACTTCACTCAAAATCCACACCATGTAAATGTTAACGTGCTTCAACGTGAAACATTATTAGATGCTATGGATCATCCAGAAAACTATCCTCAACTTACAGTTCGTGTTTCTGGATATGCTGTTCGTTTCGTTCGTTTAACAAGAGAACAACAATTAGACATTATTAATAGAACATTCCATGAACGTTTCTAGATTTTCATTTTATTATTTATACATAAAGAGGGTATTTACATCCTCTTTATGTATACCTTATAATAAAAAAGCAGTCTAATTTATTTTATAATATAAAAATGATCAGGAGGAATCAGTCATGAAAGGTAGAATTCACTCAATAGAAACTTGTGGAGCCGTAGATGGACCAGGTCTTCGTTATATCGTCTTTACACAAGGATGTCCTCTTAGATGCAAATATTGTCATAATCCAGATACTTGGAAGCTACAAGATGGCAACGAAGCCGACACTGAGGAACTTATTACAGATATATTAAAATACAAAAGTTTTATGAAAGCATCTAATGGTGGGGTTACTGTTAGTGGTGGAGAACCTTTCTTACAAGCCGACTTCGTAAGAGATCTTTTCATAAAATGTAAAGAAAATGGCTTGCATACTACTATCGACACTTCTGGTTATGTAGATATTGAAAACGCCGATCCTGTTTTAGATTATACAGATTTAGTTCTTTTAGATATTAAGAGCTATAACCAAAATATTTATAAAAATTTAACAGGTGTCCCTTTAGATCGTACCTTGGCTTTAGCCAAACATTTAGAGAAACGTGGTATTCCTATTTGGATTCGTTATGTACTTGTTCCTAATCTGACAGATAATGAAGAGGATATCGAGGCACTGGCTACTTTCTTAGAAACATTGACTAATGTAGAACGTATTGATATTCTTCCTTTCCATAAAATGGGTGAATACAAGTGGGAACAACTTGGCTATGAATATGAATTAACCGACACAATAGAACCAAACATTGATGCTACTAATAAAGCCGCTGATATCTTTAGAAAACATCATTTACCTATTATTTAATTCTGTAAATTCTCGTAAAGATAGACACGTTAAATGACGTGTCTATTTTTATTTTATGCTTATTAATATGGCTCATTACTTATATAAAATACCAAATCTATCTTAATTATTATAATTCTGCTGTTTGGTTTTTCTCTTTAAAAAATCTATTCCAGAACGAAGCCTTTGCTTTTTTGGGATCTTCTTTATCCTCACTCATTTCTCTTCTCATTTTCTGTACTTCCCTCATGGCCTCATCTAGCTTTTTATAATACTCCTCATTTTTATTAGTTTGTAGTACCTTAAGTTCTGCTATCTTTTCCTCAACCGCTACATCTACTTCTTTTTTTATTGTTTCTTTCATTTCCCATTTTGATTGATCACTATATTCTACTAAAGCTTGCATAAACATCTCTTTCATCATTAATGAGAATTGCTTTACCTTACCATCTTCCATATCTGTGATATCTACTTCTAGTGTCTCTTGCCGTTTTAGAGCTGTTACAGGTGCTATTTGAATACTACTTAGCTGCTCATAGGTTTCTCTTGTCTCAGCATTAGAGTCATGTACAATTCCTTCTATAGCTTTTAATTGCAGCCCTTGCTCCCTCATATCCTGAATCTTTTTAAACATTTCTACATTTTCCATACTATAAACTCTATGGCCTTTGCTATTTCTTTTAATTGTCAAATTAAGTTCTTTCTCATAAAATCTTAAAACGTAAGGTTCTGTTGCTAGCATCTCTGCCACATCCTTAACCGTCAAAAAATCTTTTTCCTGTAACATATCCTCACCCCATCATTTGTAGCCTTTTGAAGATATTATACCATATTTTTACAGTATTTCAATTGTTTAATAGTAAAATTATTAAAATTCATATTATTTATCCAATTATCTTCTGATATGATAATAAATCTAACCATCTATTGAACTTATTTCCTACCTCTTTATAATGTGCACACTTAATATATCCACATTTTTCAAATAAAGCTATGCTTCCTGTGTTTTCACCACAAATTAACGCAACTAATGTATGAAACTCTTTTTCTTTTGCACGCTCTTCAATAAAAGTAATAGCTTTTTTCCCAATCCCTTTTCCTTCATAACCATTTTTAAGATAAATGGTTACCTCTGCAGTTTTGTCAAAAGCCTCTCTTGTCTTATATTGAGTTAAAATAACATAACCACATATATCTTCTTCTGCTTTAATAATATAACTCTCATACTTTGGATTTTTAAACAACACTAACTCTGACATCTCTTGAGTTGTTATTTCTTTCTTATGAAAGGTAGCTGTTGAGTTGTTTATATAATATAAATATATTTCTCTTACAGCTTCTACATGTTCTTCTGTGATTTTTTCAAATTTATAATTACTCATTTGCATTCCTCTCTCTACTACTCTATAATTAACTTCTGTTCTCCATTAGGACTCACTTCCTATGTTTGAGGTTAGCGCTTGTGACACCATTCTCACTTTAACACCCTAAGATCTCTTTTTATATCCTAAACACCTGCATAGCTGGTGATTAGATTTTTTATTTAAATTTCACACTCATTCTTCACTATCAATACTCTAATAAAAAACACTTTATAAAATAACATTAACAATGCTTACTTTATAAAGTGCTTATATATCCTATTTAACATTAGTGTTGCATGTTAGCAAATTTTGTATATTGTCCTAACCAAACTAATTCCACTGTCCCAGTTGGACCATTTCTCTGCTTAGCAATAATAACTTCTCCCACATTTTTCTTTTCTGTGTCTGGGTGATAGTACTCATCCCTATATAAGAACATTACAACGTCTGCATCCTGCTCAATTGCTCCAGATTCACGTAAATCTGATAACATAGGTCTGTGATCAGTTCTAGTTTCACAAGCACGTGATAGCTGCGATAGGGCAATAACAGGTGCATTCATTTCCCTTGCTAATGCCTTTAAAGAACGAGAGATATCCGATATTTCTTGTTGCCTTGATGATCCATCACCTGTTCCACTCATTAATTGTAAGTAGTCAATCATAATAAGGTCTAATCCTTTTTCCATCTTTAATCTACGGCATTTGGCTCTCATCTCCATGACATTAATTCCTGCTGTATCATCAATGAAGATTCTAGAATTAGCTATGTTTGGGATGCTTTGAGCGAGTTTATCCCAGTCATCCTTTTCAAGTGCTCCTGTTCTTGCTTTTTGTGAATCAACCATGGCTTCTGCACACAGCATACGGCTTACTAGCTGATCCTTTGACATTTCCAGGCTAAAAACTGCTACACTTTTCTTATTCTTAATCCCTGCCGTCTGAATAATATTAAGAGCAAATGCTGTTTTCCCCATTGAAGGCCTTGCTGCCACTAATACTAAGTCTGATGGTTGAAGTCCAGCTGTACGATGGTCTAAATCAATAAATCCCGTTTCAATTCCAGTGATTCCTCCTTGACTTTTATGGGCCTCTTCAATTTTTTCGATAGAAGTTAATACAATCTCATCAATTCCTGTAAAATCCTCTGTTTTCTTATTTTGAAGAATTTCAAAAATTTGCTTTTCTGCAAATCCCATAATATTATCTAACGGCTCTTCACCTTCAAAACTTTTAGCTGATATCTCATTACTCGCTTTAATAAGTCTTCTAAGTGTTGCTTTTTCCTCCACAATTTTTGCATATTGTTTAATATGTGCTGAAGTAGGTACAGAGCTTGCCAGCTCAGCAATATAACTTAAGCCTCCAATTTGCTCTAATACACCTTTCTGAACTAGTTTATCTTGAATGGTAATAAGGTCTATTGGATTACCTGTGGTATATAACTCCATAATTGCTGCATAAATTTGTGCATGATCTGGTCTATAAAAATCATCGGGCCTCAATATTTCACTTGCAACAATAACCGCATCATGATCCATAATCATTGACCCTATAACAGATTGTTCAGCTTCAATGCTATGTGGAGGAATCCTCATGTTTTGTATTTGCTCCATAGCCACCGTTCTCCTATTCCTTTTATGCTAGTTTGTATCTATATGTTCTACGCCCCAACAACCATTACTTGAACTGTAGCGACAACTTTGGCATGCAATTTAATAACTACTTTTTGCCCACCTAAACCTTTAATAGCTTCTTTAAGTTGAATTTTCTTCTTATCTATCTTAACGCCAAACTCTTTTTCAATTGTTTCTGCAATCTCCTTGGATGTTACAGAACCAAATACTTTGCCACCCTCGCCTGTTTTTACTAACAATTTTACTTCTTTATCATTTATTTTATCTGCAATAGCTTGTGCTTCATCTAATTCTTGTTGCTTACGTTTATCTTCGGATTTTTGCTCTAACATTCTCTGATTTAGATTTACTGCATTCGCCTCTACTGCCAATCCTTTTGGAAATAATGCATTACGTGCATATCCATCTTTAACCTCTAATACTTCGCCTTTTTTACCAACTTTTTTTACATCCTGTGTTAATATTACTTTCATTTTGTTTCTCCTTCCTCAAAGTACTTATTGATTGCATCCTTTAAATAAATTTTTGCTTCGTGGATTGTAGTATCTTTAAGCTGAGCTCCAGCAATACCCAGATGTCCACCTCCACCTAGAAGCTCCATAATGCGTTGTACATTAGTATCTGCTAGTGCCCTAGCACTAATAAGTACACAATTATCCACCATTGTTAATACAAAAGATGCCACTATCCCTTTTATGTTTAAAAGTTCATCTGCTACTTGTGCTGCAATAATACTTGCATTTGCAACTTGTCCGTTTACTTCTGATATAGCCATATTATCATTCCAAATTTCAGCATTTTGTATAGCCATAGCACGTATCTTATATGTTTGCATATCATTTTGGAAAAGAAGCCTTACCCTGCTACTGTCAGCACCATTTCTTCTTAAAAATGCAGCTGCCTCAAAAGTTCTTACACCTGCTTTAAATACAAAATTCTTAGTATCAATTGTTATACCTGCCAAAAGTGCATCAGCTTCAATAGGTGTTAATTTGACTTTATCTGTTAGATAATTAAGGATTTCTGCTATCATTTCACAGGTAGATGAAATAAAAGGTTCTAAATAAGTTAAAACTGCATCTTCAATATAATCTGTACTTTTTCTATGGTGATCAAATACCACGACCTTCTCTGCTTTATCTAGAAGTTCAGGATATTCTAAATAACTACGGCGGTGAGTATCTACAATGACTAATAAAGTATCTCTCTTTATCTCTTTTTCCGCTTCTTCATGGCTAATAAATAAGTCTTCGTATTCTTTGGATTGTACTATTCTATCATATAATCCTTTAACTGCAAAGGTTGGACCATCCAAAATAATATGTGCTTTCTTACCCATAATAGAAGCTGCTCGATATACACCAATAGCAGCACCTAGGCAATCCATATCAATTCCTTTATGCCCCATGATATAAATCTTATCCGCTTCATGAAGTAGTTCCTTAAAGGCATATGCTTTCAATCTAACCTTTACTCGTGCACTCTTTTCTACTTCCTTAGTTTTTCCACCATAAAATGTATACTTGTCATTATTTTTAATAATTGCTTGATCTCCACCTCTACCTTGTGCTAAATCAAAGGCTATCCTAGCATCTTCTTTAGAACTCAATAATGATTTTAAATTAAATCCTATTCCTAAACTTACAGTGACAGGGAGTTCATTTCCAACTTGAATATTACGCATTTCATCTAGAATATCAAACTTAGTTTCTTTCATACGTTCTAATTCTCTTTTATTAAAAACCATAATATACTTGTCACGTTCTATTCTAGCAATAACAACTTCCCTTTCTTTAAACCACAAATTAATCTTTCTATCAATAATAGCTAATAGCATAGGACGTCTTACTTCTTCTATGCTATGTGAAATCTCATCAATATTATCAATGCATAAATACCCCATCATACAGCGTTCTTCTTGAATTTGATTCTTAAGCTTTTCATTCTCTGTGTAATCTAAAAAATAAACAATTTGCTTATTTATTTGATCATTTTCTCCACGATGAAAATTCTCCACTAAAATTCTGTAAGTATTCCCCTCCAAATGAAAATGCTTATCACTAATTTGCTTATTGGTAACCCATTCTCCTAATTTTAAGTCTGGCAATATTGTTTTGATATTCTTTCCTAAAAGTTCTTTATCCTTACAAATCTTTTTAAAAGCTATATTAACCCATTTAATTGTCCCGATTTCTTCAATTATAACTACTGGTATTTCTACATTTGAAAACATACTATCTTTAATAACAGTTATTTCATCTACTTCTTTTTCAACTTGTAGCTTAACATAACGACAAACTTCTCGTTCACTGAATATACTAACGATTAAAAGAATAGCATAAATAAGTAAGCTTAATATAGCTTGTGGTGTACTAAATACTCGTGATAGTTGAGTAATCAGTCCTATAGTCACTAAAGCTTGCGTAAATCTAAAAATGACCATGGCATACGAAAAATTCTTTTTTCTCTTGCTTTTCATTTTATTTTCCTTTCCTCATTTAAACTACAATTTTAACCTTTCTATAGTTAAATATGGTATCTAAACATCCAAAAAACATAACTAAATATGGTGATATTGAAAGTAGTAAAAATATAGTAACACAGCCTATGATCTTTATTCCTTTATTAATTTTAGCCCTACTTAATATTCCCACTAATGCAAGCGCTCCTGTAATCTGAAACAACGTCATTAAGAAAAATGCCACATTTAGTCCTAATATACTCCATCTAGCACCTTCATTTCCATTTGAAGCAATAGCAATCATTGAAATAAATAAAATTAGTACTGCCATCTTAGATAGTCTAAAACTAAGAAGTTCTTTCAGTGATGGAAAGCTTTTATTTTTACGTCTAAGAATTGTATTAACTATAATAACTAAAAACCCTGTGGATATAAGTAACTGTAATATAATTAAAGCACTATATACTGACTGCATAGCATCTACTATAGAGTTTATCAGCTGTTTCATCTCTAAACCTAACTCCGCTATATTACTAGTAGTAAGACTTGGATTTTGTATAATTAACCATTCCTGAATAGTATCTAATGAAACACCCTTTATACTATCTAAAATACTTGCATATTCAGCTTGAAAATCTACCCCTAGATACTTCATTAATACGAAGAAGCCTAAAACTACTACCGATAGGCTTAAAGTAGCATACATAATAATATTGGGCAATGGAAATTCTTCTTTGTAAAAATATAACACTACATATGTTGGAATACATGCACCTATTAAGTAGACTAATATACAAATTAAGTTACTCGTAGTTAGATATATTCCTAAAACAATTACAAATTGAAAGACTATATGCTGCTCTTTACTCAATTTATTTTTTATAAAATAAATAATTAATGGCACCGCAATAATAGGAAACAGTGCCAATCCTACCGCATAATATACTCCTACTACACCTAATAATATATATATTGCGATTAAGCATATTCTACTTATTATGCTCTTTGCATTTGAATCCATAAAATTGTGCCTCCTTTATTCTGCTCAAATACTATGAATTAATGTTTTATTATTATACCACATAAAAGGTCCTGAATTCTAGTGTCTGTATAATTCTATGCTAAACTCCTATTATTCATATTACATTTGTTTACAACAAAAAACCACTGCCGAAGCAGTGGTGTGTGCATATTGGTGTGTGCTTATTTATCTCTCTAAGTTTATAACGTTCATTAACTTTTAGTCTTGTGTATATGGTAAAAGTGCGATGTGTCTTGCACGTTTAATAGCAACTGTAAGTTTACGTTGCGCTTTCGCAGAGTTACCTGTAATTCTTCTAGGAAGAATTTTACCTCTTTCAGAAATAAATTTCTTTAAAGTGTTAATATCTTTATAGTTAATTTTTTTGATATTATCACCAGCAAATTGATTTATTTTACGTCTTCTACGATTGTGTCTTTTTTGCATTGCCATTGTGTATTCCCTCCTTCTTTAATTAGTATTAATTAAAATGGTAAATCGTCATCTTCATCAAAATTAGTAGGTGTAAACCCACTTGCTATATTTCCTGAAGAAGGATTTGGTGTAGGTACACTTGTAGGAGTATCCATCATTACACCACGTGATTCAGCAGAAGATCTACTTTCTGCAAAATGTTGCTCTTCAGCCACTACATCTACTGATGTATGTTTAACTTTTTGTGCATCCTCCCAAGTATTAACTTGTAGTCTACCAACAATTGCAACCATTTGACCTTTTTTAAAGTATTTTTCTGCAAATTCACCTGCTTTACCAAATGAAACTACATTAAAAAAGTCTACATCTGGTTCACCAGGTTTGGCAAATTGTCTTCTTACAGCAATTCCGTATCTTGCTACTGCAACCGGATTCGCTGATTGTGAATAACGTACTTCTGGGTCTCTCGTTAGACGTCCCATTAATATAACTTTGTTCATACTCCGACCCCTTTCTTCAGGTAATTACTATTTTTCATCAAGAGATACGATTAAATAACGAAGAACAGTTTCCATGATACGAACTCTGCTTTCAATTTCAGCTGGAACTGAAGTTTCAGCTTGGAATTGGATAAAGTAGTAGAAACCTTCTTTTTGCTTGTTGATTTCATAAGCAAGTTTTCTTTTGCCCCAATCGTCAACGTTTGTGATTTCTCCTCCAAAACGTACGATAAGATCTTTCACTTTTTCAAGTGTAGCTACTTTTTCTTCTTCGCTTAATGTTGAGAATAACACAACTGATAATTCATAATTTCTCATTACAGCACCTCCTTTTGGACTTTGGCCCCACGTCATAATGCGTAGAGCAAGGATTACATTACAGTATAATATATTATCATACTTTTATATATATGACAAGCCTTTTTTCTACTTTTAACAATACAATATCTTACATTTATCTGTCTAGGTCCTATTATATTTTTCTCTTCACACTCTTTTCAAATTTTTCCCTTGAAATCATTATTAAATGATTACATGCAGAGCACCTTAATTTAAAATCTGCACCTATACGAAGGATTTCCCATTTATTACTGCCACATGGATGAGGCTTTTTCATTTCAACTAAGTCGCCTGTTTGATAACTCACTTTTTGTCCTCCTCTTAATATATAATCTTATTTTAATATTATTATACATTTTTTATTAAATAAATCCTACAGTAATCTAACTACTACAAAAAGGCCTAGAATTCTTCTTCTCTAGAATCCTAGGCCTTTTTAAGGCGGCAACCAGATTTGAACTGGTGATGAAGGTGTTGCAGACCTCTGCCTTACCACTTGG
The DNA here is from genome assembly GCF_000178835.2 of Cellulosilyticum lentocellum DSM 5427. GTDB lineage: Bacteria > Bacillota > Clostridia > Lachnospirales > Cellulosilyticaceae > Cellulosilyticum > Cellulosilyticum lentocellum. The sequence continues at coordinate 1,234,785 of NC_015275.1, read as the reverse complement.
CTATGCCGCCATATATTTAGTATATGCACTAATAACGTGATATAATACAATGTTTTAAATAACAAAAACTCCCCGAGTAGGGTTCGAACCTACGACCCTCCGGTTAACAGCCGGATGCTCTGCCGCTGAGCTATCGAGGATTAGTAAGTATTTAACTTATTTAAGGCGGCAACCAGATTTGAACTGGTGATGAAGGTGTTGCAGACCTCTGCCTTACCACTTGGCTATGCCGCCATAAAATGACCCGTACGAGAATCGAACTCGTGTTACCGCCGTGAAAGGGCGGTGTCTTGACCGCTTGACCAACGGGCCTTATTTAAACTCCCCGAGTAGGGTTCGAACCTACGACCCTCCGGTTAACAGCCGGATGCTCTGCCGCTGAGCTATCGAGGATTATTTCTTTTACTCTCTTGAGCACTTATGAAGTATATCATATCCATTGACTTATGTCAACACCTTTATACTTCCAAAACTAAACACAATTTTTATTTAACCTTCATTATCTAGGTCAAACCCTCGAACCGTTAGTATTGGTCACCTACACATGTTACCATGCTTACAGCTCCAACCTATCTACCTCATAGTCTCTAAGGGGTCTTACTCCTTTCGGATGGGAAATCTTATCTTGTGGTCTGCTTCACGCTTAGATGCCTTCAGCGTTTATCAGATCCAGACTTGGCTACTCTGCTATGCCTTTGGTAAGACAACAGATGCACCAGTGGTCCGTCCATCCCGGTCCTCTCGTACTAAGGACAGCTCCACTCAAATTTCCTGCGCCCACGACGGATAGGGACCGAACTGTCTCACGACGTTCTGAACCCAGCTCGCGTACCGCTTTAATGGGCGAACAGCCCAACCCTTGGAACCTGCTTCAGCTCCAGGATGCGATGAGCCGACATCGAGGTGCCAAACCTCCCCGTCGATGTGAACTCTTGGGGGAGATAAGCCTGTTATCCCCGGGGTAGCTTTTATCCGTTGAGCGATGGCAATCCCACTTTCATACCACCGGATCACTAAGTCCTACTTTCGTACCTGCTCCACCCGTCGGTGTCGCAGTCAAGCAACCTTATGCCTTTGCACTCTTCGAATGGTTTCCGACCATTCTGAGGTTACCTTTGAGCGCCTCCGTTACTCTTTAGGAGGCGACCGCCCCAGTCAAACTGTCCACCTGACATTGTCCCAGACCCGGCTAACGGGCCATGGTTAGAAGTTAAGTATTACAAGAGAGGTATCCCACCGGCGACTCCACCTAGACTGGCGTCCAGATTTCTCAGTCTCCCTCCTATCCTGTACATGTAATACCCAACCTCAGTATCAAGCTACAGTAAAGCTCCACGGGGTCTTTCCGTCCTGTCGCGGGTAACCAGCATCTTCACTGGTACTACAATTTCACCGGGTGCGCTGTCGAGACAGTGCCCAAATCATTACGCCTTTCGTGCGGGTCAGAACTTACCTGACAAGGAATTTCGCTACCTTAGGACCGTTATAGTTACGGCCGCCGTTTACTGGGGCTTAAGTTCAAAGCTTCGGATTTCTCCTAACCTCTCCCCTTAACCTTCCAGCACCGGGCAGGCGTCAGCCCTTATACATCACCTTTCGGTTTAGCAAAGACCTGTGTTTTTGTTAAACAGTTGCTTGGGCCTATTCTCTGCGGCCTACCTAAGTAGGCACCCCTTCTCCCTAAGTTACGGGGTCATTTTGCCGAGTTCCTTAACAACGCTTCTCCCGTCGGCCTTAGGATTCTCTCCTCATCCACCTGTGTCGGTTTACGGTACGGGTACCTATCACGCAATAGCAGCTTTTCTCGGCAGTGTGGGTTCAGCAACTTCTCTACTTTAATTTCGATCCCCATCACACTTCATCCTCGTTCCCCGGTTTTTCCTTGGGAATGCGACTTTGTGCTTGGCCCAGGATACCATTCCTGGGATTGCCTACCCTCCTGCGTCCCTGCAGTTCTGATAATAGGTAGTACTGGAATATGAACCAGTTGTCCATCGACTACGACTTTCGTCCTCGCCTTAGGTCCCGACTTACCCAGAGCAGATCAGCTTTACTCTGGAAACCTTGGATATTCGGCCTACAAGATTCTCACTTGTATCTCGCTACTCATTCCGGCATTCTCACTTGTAATTACTCCACAGCTCCTTACGGTACTGCTTCTGCGTCGTTACAACGCTCCTCTACCAATCCAACTAAGTTGAATTCCATAGCTTCGGTGGTGTGTTTTAGCCCCGGACATTTTCGGCGCAAGATCTCTCGACTAGTGAGCTATTACGCACTCTTTGAATGAGTGGCTGCTTCTAAGCCAACATCCTAGTTGTCTTCGAAATCTCACATCCTTTTCCACTTAACACACACTTGGGGACCTTAGCTGATGGTCTGGACTGTTTTCCTTTTGACCACGTGTCTTATCACTCGTAGTCTGACTGCTGACGGTATCTTGATGGCATTCTTAGTTTGATATGCTTCGGTAAGCTTGTAGGCCCCCTAGGCAATTCAGTGCTTTACCTCCATTAGACTCCTATCAACGCTAGCCCTAAAGCTATTTCGAGGAGAACCAGCTATCTCCGGGTTCGATTGGAATTTCTCCGCTACCCACACGTCATCTCCACCTTTTTCAACAGATGTGAGTTCGGACCTCCATTACCTTTTACGGTAACTTCATCCTGCACATGGGTAGGTCACCCGGTTTCGGGTCTACTAACAATGACTATTTTGGCGCCCTATTCAGACTTGGTTTCCCTTCGGCTTCGTACCTCCTGGTACTTAACCTTGCCACAGCTAGTAACTCGCCGGACCGTTCTACAAAAAGTACGCGGTTGCACATCATATGGTGCTTCCACTGCTTGTAAACATAGAGTTTCAGGTTCTCTTTCACTCCCCTCCCGGGGTTCTTTTCACCTTTCCTTCACAGTACTATGCGCTATCGGTCACCGAGGAGTATTTAGGCTTGGGGGGTGGTCCCCCCGGCTTCCCACAAGGTTTCTCGTGTCTCGTGGTACTCTGGATACTGCTAGGCTTCACTTGGATTTCGCTTACGGGATTTTCACCCTCTTTGATGAGACTTTCCAGACTCTTCAGCTATCCGCATTCTTGCCACAACGCAGTCCTCAACCCCAGATTACAAGTAATCTGGTTTGGCCTGTTTCCCTTTCGCTCGCCGCTACTTAGGAAATCGATGTTTCTTTCTCCTCCTGAAGGTACTTAGATGTTTCAGTTCCCTTCGTTCCCTTCCTATAGTTATGTATTGGCTATAGGATGACAGAGGTTTGCTCTGCCAGGTTTCCCCATTCGGATATCTACGGATCAATGTTTATTTGCAACTCCCCGTAGCTTTTCGCAGCTTATCACGTCCTTCATCGGCTCTCGGTGCCAAGGCATCCACTCTACGCTCTTAGTAGCTTGACCTATTGCTCATTATTGAGCGGTCTAATCATGCTTTCACATGATTGGTGCCTTGTTAATTACTATTTCTAGTAAAAACAAAGAATGTTTTAAGTCATTTCTGACTATATCGGTTAAATTGTAGATTTTACACCCTGACAAACATTTTTGCATTATACAATGCGTGTACATTTATCGTTAGGCGCAAGTTATATTGCTATAACTTACAAATCTATTTTAATTGTGTTTAGTTTTCAAAGTACAAATTGTCCTATTGTAAGGACAGTGGAGATTAAGGGATTCGAACCCTTGACCCCCTGCGTGCAAGGCAGGTGCTCTCCCAACTGAGCTAAACCCCCATATGGTGTTTTTTATTATTGAGTTAATCCTATCATCACTTCTTAAAAGTGAATAGGCCCGAGTGGACTCGAACCACCGACCTCACGCTTATCAGGCGTGCGCTCTAACCACCTGAGCTACGAGCCTATATAAAATGTGGCAACCACTTACTCTCCCAGTCAGTCTCCCGACAAGTACCATCAGCCGCTTAGGTCTTAACCTACGTGTTCGGAATGGAAACGGGTGTTTCCCCTAAGCGCATCATCACCACAAATGAGTGAAATATTCATTTACTTCAATGAACTTTCAAAACAAAATAGTAACTAACAAACCATCGATTTCTATCCTTAGAAAGGAGGTGATCCAGCCGCACCTTCCGATACGGCTACCTTGTTACGACTTCACCCCAGTTATTGGTTTTGCCTTAGACGGCTCCCTCCCCGAAGGGTTGGGTCACCGGCGTTGGGCCCCCCCAACTCCCATGGTGTGACGGGCGGTGTGTACAAGACCCGGGAACGTATTCACCGCGACATTCTGATTCGCGATTACTAGCGATTCCAACTTCATGTAGTCGAGTTGCAGACTACAATCCGAACTGGGACTGCTTTTTTGAGGTTTGCTGACTCTCGCGAGATCGCTTCCCTTTGTAGCAGCCATTGTAGCACGTGTGTAGCCCTAAACATAAGGGGCATGATGATTTGACGTCATCCCCACCTTCCTCCAAGTTATCCCTGGCAGTCTCTCTAGAGTGCCCAACTTAATGCTGGCTACTAAAGATAGGGGTTGCGCTCGTTGCGGGACTTAACCCAACATCTCACGACACGAGCTGACGACAACCATGCACCACCTGTCACCAATGTCCTAGCAAGCTAGGAAAGGTCCGATTAAAGACCGATCATCGGGATGTCAAGTTTAGGTAAGGTTCTTCGCGTTGCTTCGAATTAAACCACATGCTCCACCGCTTGTGCGGGTCCCCGTCAATTCCTTTGAGTTTCAATCTTGCGATCGTACTTCCCAGGTGGAATGCTTAATGTGTTAACTTCGGCACCGAGACCCGTAAGCCCCGACACCTAGCATTCATCGTTTACAGCGTGGACTACCAGGGTATCTAATCCTGTTTGCTCCCCACGCTTTCGTGCCTCAGCGTCAGTTATGGTCCAGAAAGCCGCCTTCGCTACTGGTGTTCCTCCGAATCTCTACGCATTTCACCGCTACACTCGGAATTCCACTTTCCTCTCCCACACTCTAGTTCATCAGTTTCAGAAGCAGCTTAGAGGTTGAGCCCCTAAATTTCACTTCTGACTTAACAAACCGCCTACGCACCCTTTACACCCAGTAAATCCGGATAACGCTCGCTCCCTACGTATTACCGCGGCTGCTGGCACGTAGTTAGCCGGAGCTTCTTAGTCAGGTACCGTCATTTTTTTCTTCCCTGCTGATAGAAGTTTACAATCCGAAGACCTTCTTCCTTCACGCGGCGTCGCTGCATCAGGCTTGCGCCCATTGTGCAATATTCCCCACTGCTGCCTCCCGTAGGAGTTTGGGCCGTGTCTCAGTCCCAATGTGGCCGTTCACCCTCTCAGGCCGGCTATGGATCGTCGCCTTGGTGGGCTGTTATCTCACCAACTAGCTAATCCAACGCGGGTCCATCCTATAGCGATAAATCTTTACTATAATAGTCATGCGACTACCGATAGTTTATGCGGTATTAGCGTTCGTTTCCAAACGTTATCCCCCTCTATAGGGCAGGTTACCCACGCGTTACTCACCCGTCCGCCACTAAGTTCTAGGAGCAAGCTCCTATCACTTCGTTCGACTTGCATGTGTTAAGCACGCCGCCAGCGTTCATCCTGAGCCAGGATCAAACTCTCATAAAAAAGTTTGTCCGTGTAGTATCTCTACTACTGACTATTTTACTTAGTACAAGTTGTACTGATTCTCATCTCTTATTAGAGACGTAATGAATCGACTGGTTTATAGTTACTATTTTGTTTTCAAAGTTCATTTGTCGACGCCGACTTTCCTCAGCGACGTATATTATATTATCATGTCATTTTACTAGTGTCAACTACTTTCTACCATTTTTTCATCCTTTATTTTTATATTTTTAAATAAGACTTGTGATAAAGTAATAAGTTATTTTATCACAAGTCTTATTTAAAAATTAATTATTTTAGACCGTATTCCTACACAGCTCTATTTATATATGAAACAAATAATTATATACCATAATAATTAAGTTATTTTCATACAACCATTTCGATAAATAACTTGATTGTATTTCTAAATAAATACTTTGTATACTAGGTATCTCAATCAAGATTGGAATAATAAGCCCAACGATAGATAACATTAAAATCCCCTTAATAATCCCTAAACATAGCCCCCCTTGTTTATTAAATGTTGAAATAATGGGTAAATGCTCGATAATTCCTGATAAAAGTTTAATAACTGTGGTTAATATTATCTTTAGAACTACCCATGTTAAAAATAGTGCTAGCATCCCCATAAGCATTTGAGTAACATAAAGACTTATATACTCTTTAATATTAGTAGCACCCAATAAGTCATACATAGCTGTATTGTTATTATTTTTAACCTGTTCAACAAGTATATCCGGCATCCATGTAATATTTTTCGTAATAGCATCTCCCTGTGATTGTAAGCCTCCACCAAATGAAATATCTTCTACCTTCTTACTAATAGTCTGATAAATCCATGTATAAACTGGTGTTATCCTTAATAACATCGTCATCATAGGATAAACAATAAAAGATAATACTAATGCTATAATTGAAGTTCCAAATGTCAAAATTGACTTTATAAAGCCTCTTTTATAGCCTATTATACCAAAAATACTTACTACGATAATAACACTCAAATCTAGCATTTCTATTTTCTCTCCTTTTTTGGGGTAAGTAAAATAACTTTTTCTTTATTTATGGCAATACCTCTCTTCAAAGTAGTAGAATAAATCACCTTACTAACATCTAGAGTAGGACTATATTCAAAAATCAAATTTCCTAATCTGTCATATCCCTTAAAGATCCCCTCACTTTTATAAACTACTCCGCTTGAATCTGAATAAAAACTTTCGGCTCCTTCTTTTAGCTGTAATTTAAATATTTCTTGACCTTTCGAATTCAAATAAATTAATTGATCCTGGCGATGAATAATATTTTGAGCTGGTTTTTCACTTATAATAAGAGGGAGGTACCCATCACCATATTTACTCATTTCCATTATATATGGAGTAAATACTGAATATAAATTGCTCTTTGTTGTTTGTTCGTTACCTTCGGTATCATACCATGTTACCTTTTTATCGCCTACACTTACTAAAGTATTCTCATTTATAAATTCAAGAGCATAGATAAGATTATCTTTTTGCTTTATTCCATATTTAATATTATCTAGTTGTTCTGTCTGTTTATCAGTAACATCAATTCCTATTAGTGTTGATACTACTTGTGGCTCATTTATATTTATGTAGCTGACAAGAAGCAAGTTGCTATTAGGAGATATTTCGGCTACTATTGGATAGCCGTCATTTTCTATAAAACTTGTCCTTTTGCATATAAATTTACCGCTCTTATCGTAAGCCGTTACAGTATGAGATTTTTCATTTTCTTCTATAGTCACCATACTTCCTTCTTGATTGACAGAAAAATAAATGATTGGATTAGTTGTAGTTATTTCAGTCTGTCTTCCTTTATCATTAAATAAAATAACACTTTTTCCATCTTTGCTTCCTACTGCAATATATGGTGTCCTCTGCTTAACAATAATGCTATTTAAACTTAATGTATCTGACCAAATTTCCTGCTTATCAAAATCATATGCTGTAATTCCATCTGTAGTTATCTTATAAATTTGTTTGTTATTTACTCCAACATACGTTTTCTCTTTAGTATCTAATGTTAATATAGTGTCACTTTCTATCAAGGTTGCTTGTCCTTCATTATATATATTAATCCATCCCTGAAGCTCTGCTATGTAAACAAAGATCCCCATAACAATAATGAGTAGTATGATATTTGTAATTTTAAACCGACGTTTTTTAATAACATCTGTCATTCTGTTTCCTCCTCTATTAAATCCCTTCTTTTATCATACAACACATAGAATTTTTTTCAAAGAAAGATTTAAAAATGAACATAATAAAAGGCCCAACATTTTACTTAGTGTAGCAGAAACTTTTATATTTCTATTTCTCCTTTTTTAAGCTATTATGTTGTAGCCCTTTATTTCTAAATCATTGTCCTATATAATATTTGATATTTCTTTGCTGCATCATCCCAAGAAAAGTCTTTTTTCATTCCATTAATTTGCATTTGTCTGAAATGTTCTTTTTCATTGCTATAAAACCATTGAGCCTCTTCTATTTTTTTATACATCCAATATCCTGAGCATTCCTCAAATTCAAATCCGGTTCCTTCTCTAGTTTCCATATTATAATGAATAACTGTATCTTTTAATCCACCTGTTTTTCTAACAATAGGTACCGTCCCATATCTCATAGCAATAAGCTGCCCTAAACCACAAGGTTCAAATAAAGAGGGCATTAAAAATACGTCGCTAGCAGCATATATCTTTTGTGCTAAAGCCTCGTTAAAAGTTAGAAATACATTGGCTCTTCCTTGATACTTATATGCAAAATGTTTAAACATATCCTCATACTCTTTTTCACCTGTTCCTAGAATAACAAATTGAACATTAAGTTGCATAATTTTATCCATAACCCACATATTATAGATTTGTTCTTTCATTAAATCAAACCCTTTTTGGTCCGTAATCCTAGACACCACACCAATCAACATTGCATCTGTTTGTTCTAATCCATATTCTTTTTGAAAAGCTAACTTGTTCTTTTTCTTTTTATCTAATGTGCTCTCTGTATAATTCTCATATATATACTTATCTGTTTCTGGGTTATATATATCATAATCTATACCATTTAAGATGCCTTGAATTTTATAATAAAGCTTCTGCCCTAATAAACGATCTAATCCACATCCATACTCATTAGTTTTAATTTCTTCTGCATAAGTAGGGCTAACTGTTGTAATTTTGTCCGAATAAAGTAAACCTGCCTTCATATAACTCACAGCACCATGATATTCGATACGCTCTGGTGTCATATAGTCATTTGTTAACTCTAAAACATCCAAGGCTTCTCTGCCAAATAGACCTTGATATTTTATATTATGTATTGTATATACTGTTCTAACTTTTAAAAAAAATGTGTCTCGACTGTACATCTCTTTTAAAAATAAACAAATCGGACCTGTTTGCCAATCGTTGCATTGAATAATATCTGGCATAAAGTCTATATATCTGAGCATTTCTAATACACCTTTGCAAAAGAACGCAAAACGTTCATAATCATCTTGATATCCATATAGTTCTGGTCTTGAAAAATAGGTATCACTTTTTAAGAAGTAAGTCGGTACAATTTGGTCATCATAATAAATACCGACACCTTGAATACGCCAACCTAGATATACATCATAGCTTGTTAAAAAATGTTTATCATGTTCAAAAAATTTATTTCTTATAGATTGATAGTATGGCATTACCACTCTTGCATCCACACCTTGTTCTCTAAGTTTCTTTGGTAATGCTCCAATAACATCTGCTAATCCACCTGTTTTTGCATAAGGAGCAACTTCGGATGATACAAATAAACATTTAAGTGTAGCGTCTTTCACTTTTATTCCTCCGATTCTAAAAATGATATACTTATATATTATCATACACTTATTTTTGTTTATTTGCACACAATTATTTGTTTTTTTACTATTTTCGCGTTATTTCTGCTTATAAATAGGTAGCTTTAATTCTTGTCCTACATATATTTGATCTGTATTTTCAATATTATTAATTCTAGCTATATCTATTGATTTTTTAGCTTCCCCATACTTTTTATAACTAATGTCTGCTAGGGTATCACCTACTTGTACTACGTATACTTCGTAATCTTGGTTTTCCGCCAAAGAAGTTGATTGATTTTCTTGTTTATTCTCGTTTATTCCTGTACTTTGCTGTGTTTCTTCAGCTTCTTCTTTTACCTGTTCATCCATAATTCCAGTATCTGAAACTTTTAAATTTGTCTCGTTTTCTATAGTTGCCGGTGTAATTGCTAAATTGATATCTTCACTAGTCATTTGATTCATTGTTGCATCACTATTTGCCACTACTGTATCTGCTAATCTTTTATTATCATTCATTTTTACAATAGCAGCTGTTAATGCAATCAAAACGACGCTTGCTATCATAACTGTAAAATTTAAATTTTTACGTTGAGTATATTCAGTCTTTCTTATCTTACCTATTTCTCTAAATTGATTAACAACTGCATCTCTCATTTCCTCTTTCGCCCCATTATTAAATGGATGATCCAACATATACTGTTGCATTGCTTCATTTCGTTCGTAATACATACAGTATCCTGTCTGCTCTTTTAATTCTTCGTCTTCATAGACAAAAGCAGTTTCTATCTTATTTATAGCATCCACTAATAAGCAAATACTTCCACTCCCTTCAAATACACTTTTATGTTCCCTTACTTCTTTCATCGTTAACATAGTTCCATATCCAGGTTGCATATGCATCCAGCCAATAATATCTTGATCTTTAAAATAACACTTTCTCTTCTGCTCTATATCTTCTAGGACATTACCATCTATCCACTCACTATCTTCTGCTAGCAGCTCCATGTTAATAGGAATAATACCTCTTACAACAGCTTCTTTACTCTCTCCATAGATCTCTCCTATTAATATTGCTGAACTTTCCTTTGCTAAATCCGCCTTTGCTAATTGATAAATATATGTATATACATAATCTTCAATGAAGATGTGATATTTACAATCCATCTCTCCAATTATCTTGAGATTATCTAACTTCTCATGATTTTTTTTGTTACTGCTAATAGCAATAATCTTACTATCTTCATTAACTTCTTCTACATTTTCTTGGCTTGTACCATACCTTAGTAATTCTTCTCTTTCCTCTAACATATCTACAGATTTCTGTAAGTTCATCTTTCTACCATGGTCTTGTTTTCCTTGGTTCTTTCCTGGTCTATAACTCATTTTTCCCACTTGAATCACCTTCCATTTTTATCCATTTTTGTTTATATCATACTACACAGAAGGTTAATATTTTAATGTTTGTTGTCGATGATTCCACTTTTTTTATTGCCATATATAACATTTATTTTTTGCTTTTTGATATTTTATTCAAGAATTCATTATTTTTCTTAATTATATAGACCATATTTTGTATAAATTGTGTGATTACTACAGATAACTTATATGTAAATAAATCCCATATGAATTAGTAAATAAATCACAACAAAATTGGAAGACTATAAAGAGATTTAGAAAGTGGTGATATATTTATGGATTTAGATTATAAACGTAGTTCCACCTACATTAATGTTAACGAAGAAAATCCTCTTAGTTTATTTTGCAAGCACTTTTCCTCTTACCTATCACTTTATTTACCTCTTCATCATAATGAGCTTGTAATTGTCTGTATCGGTACAGATAGAGCTACTGGTGATAGTTTAGGTCCCCTTGTTGGCTATAAGCTTAAAGAACTTTCTTATGAACAAGTCACCCTATATGGTACTTTGAACGATCCCGTCCATGCTAAAAACTTAGAAGAGACTTTAGAAACTATAATAAAAGACCACCCCAGAGCTTTGGTGGTGGCCATAGATGCTTGTTTAGGTGCTGCTGAAAATGTTGGTTGCCTTACACTAGGTGAAGGCTCCATCAAGCCTGGCGCAGGCGTAAAAAAGGATTTACCTCCTATAGGACATATCCATATCACTGGTATCGTTAACTTTAGCAGCTTAATGAATATGGTCATACTTCAAAATACCAGATTATCACTTGTCATGAAAATGGCTGACACCATTGCTTCTGGTATAAAGTATTGCTTATGGAGATATTATCAAGATTAAAGATCTAGCTTTAAGTCATTATCTCTAATCCAATTTTTCTTTCTCATTATCTCTGCAAATATCCAAGTAAGTATTGCAGGTAAAACAAAACAGATAAGTGCAATCTCTATTAATAATATGATATTATTAGTTCCTTTTTCTAACATAGTCTGCCACATTAACAGTGGACCTACAAGTCCTGAAGTTCCCATTCCTGATCCAGTTGCAATATTTTCTAATTTAAATACGACTGTTGATAGAGGTCCTGTAATTGCACTTGCTAAAATAGGCGGAATCCATACCTTAGGATTTTTAATAATATTAGGCATTTGTAACATAGAAGTTCCTAGTCCCTGTGCTACAAGTCCATTTACTTTATTTTCTCTGTAACTCATTACAGCAAAGCCTATCATTTGAGCTGCGCAGCCTGCTGTTGCCGCCCCACCGGCAATCCCTGATAAATCTAAGATGACACCAATGGCTGCAGAGCTAATAGGCAAAGTTAAAAATATCCCCATTACCACTGATACGACTATTCCCATCAAAAAGGGTTGTAATTGTACTGCTACTTTAATAAGTTCACTTAAAAGAGTTGTAAAAGCAGATAAAGAGGTTCCTATCTTATAAGCTACAAAGCAACCTGATATAATTGTCACCGCTGGTGTTAATAAAATATCTAGCTTGGTCCTTCCTGATACAAGACGTCCAATCTCTATTCCAATAACAGCTGCAACAAATGCACCCATTGGATCTCCTGGGCCTGATAATAAAATACCACTTTCTGTTATAATCTCTCCCGCTACTAATTTAGCACCATACGCACCTACTAAACCATTTAAAATACTAGAATACATAACAAGTTTGCTTGCCCCTAATTGATGTGCAACACCTACAGCAATTCCTACTCCCGTCATAACAGTTGCTAATGCCCCTAATTGCATTAAAAATTGCCCTATCCATATATTGGGCATAAATGAGCCTATTTGCTTAATAATAGTCCCTATAAGTAGTGTAGAGAAAAGTCCTAGTGCCATACCACTTAGGCCTTTTATTAGATACCTATCCACAAACTTTTTCCCATATGTACGCCACATTTTTATATTATCCATTATTTTTCTCCCTTATCTTGCATTTTACATACAATATATCATGTGTCATGTCACCAGTCAATTAGCCTTGTCTTTTAACACAAAAAGGGGCCGTCGCATTAAGCATTTCAGCTTATATTTATACAATCATCAAGGCAATTAAATTTGATCTAGCCTAGCAAATTGTATATTTATAAGTTATATGCTTTTAGTGCGACAGCCCCTTTGAACCCTTTATATTAACTATGAATGTGTCACTAAATACCCTTTGGTATTTAATTCCTCTTCTATAATATCTAATTCCTCTTTGCTACTAGCTTCAATAGTATGCATATGCATCCCATCAGTTAGACTTAACAGTGTACTAGCTTTTGTCTCTTTTAGCTTCTCCACAAACTGTTTAATCTCTCTACGCGTTTTTATCATTAAATCTGCAACTACTTCTCCATAGACAGGATGCATAATAATCACATTTCTTACACGCCCACCATTATCAATAATAGTATTAAGTTCATCCTCAGCTTCATCATGTGTATGCTTAACCCATATTACCCGTTGTAACATGTTAGATGCATCTTGATTAAGAATATACCCTCTTGCAGTAGCCAATATATCATATCCACTTGCACGAAGTAATGCCACATCTTGAACGATAACTTGTCTACTTACTTTAAAATGCTTAGATAAGTATGTTCCACTTATAGGTTTTGTTTCTCTTTCTAATAATTTTAGTATTTCTTCCCTTCTTTGTTCTCCATCCATTGATTACACCCTTCTCTGAACTTATGTTTTAGTTCTATAATCAAATTATAGCAGATAAGTACTAGGGTTGCAAAACATCCTATTCTATAAATAAGTCCCTGGAAACTCAAATTAAACATTTCCACTCATTAATACAATAAATTGTTATTTTCCTATATTCAACTATGAAAAATGATATTTTTCATTCAAATAAAGCCTTATAAATGAGCTTATATGGCTTCATTTATAAGGCTTTATTTGATTTATCTATAATATTATTTATTAAGTCTCGCTAAAAGTGTTTCTCTAAGTGATTCAAATCCTTTTTTGCCTAAAAGTGCAAACATATTTTTCTTATATTCTTCTACACCTGGTTGGTCAAATGGATTAACTCCTAATAAATAACCACTAATACCACAGGCTTTTTCAAAGAAATAAATAAGTTGTCCCATATGGTAAGCATCAATAGCTGGTAAGTTAACAACCATATTAGGTACTCCACCATCTACGTGAGCAAGAATAGTTCCTTCATATGCTTTTTTATTAACAAAATCCATTGTTTTTCCAGCTAAATAATTAAGACCATCTAAATCAGATGCTTCTTCTTCAAGTACAACATCTTTTCTTGCATTTTCTACATTTATAACTGTTTCGAATAACATTCTTTGACCATCTTGAATATATTGACCTAAAGAGTGAAGATCTGTAGAAAAGTTAACTGATGAAGGATAAAGACCTTTTTGATCCTTGCCTTCACTTTCTCCGTATAATTGTTTCCACCATTCACCGAAATATTGTAAACAAGGTTCATAGTTAACAATAATTTCTGTTGATTTCCCTTTTCTAAGAAGTGCATTTCTTACAGCTGCATATTGGTAGCAAGCATTTTCTTCTAAATTTGGTGTTGCAAACTCGACTCTAGCATCTGCTGCACCTTTCATTAATTCATCAATATCAATACCTGCTGCTGCAATAGGTAAAAGTCCTACTGGTGTTAAAACGGAGAAGCGACCACCTACATCATCTGGAATAACAAAGGTTTCGTATCCTTCTTCTTTTGCAAGTGTTAATAGAGCTCCTCTTGCTTTGTCTGTTGTTGCAAAGATACGACTTTTAGCTGCTTCTTTTCCATACTTTTCTTCCATAAATTTTTTGAATACACGGAAAGCAATTGCTGGTTCTGTTGTTGTTCCTGATTTTGAAATAACATTAACGCTTACTTCTTTGCCTTCACATACATCTAAAAGGTCCTTTAAGTAAGTTCCAGAAATATTATTTCCTACATAATAAATTTCAGGTGATTTTCTTTGGTCTTTGCTTAATGCATTGTAGAAGGTATGACTTAAAGCATCAATACATGCTCTAGCCCCTAAATATGAACCACCAATACCAATTACAATAAGTACATCTGAATCTTTTTGAATTTTTTCTGCTGCTTTTTTAATACGAGCAAATTCATTTTTGTCATAATCTACTGGTAAATCAATCCAACCAAGAAAATCGTTACCAGCTCCTGTTTTGTCATGTAGCATTTTATGTGCGGTTTCCACATGTTCTTTGAAATATGCTACTTCATGTGCTTGTACTCCTGTTTTAGAGTAGTCAACAGTAATTTTACTCATGAGTTAAACCTCCTAATTTTCGACAGGTTAATTTATTTTTTAACTACTTCATTATAATTCAATTTATCTTCGAATGAAATAGTTAATATTATTATAACTGCCAAAATTTTTATAACGTATTATTACTATTATAAGCACTTTTATTAATATTTATGATTTCAGTAGTCTCTTATAAGCATCTTAAACAAACCTCTTCTTATAAATTAATCAAAGTTATCAACCACCACTTCAAGTGGTGGTTTAATTTTGTCCCCCCCCAGGGCTTAATACTGGCTTACGCCTAAAGGCGCGTTTCGCAGTGCCATTGTGACTTGCCGCCTCTTAAAGAGGCCCTCTGCTACTTTTAACCTTGTAATTTATCAGTTTCTTCTTGTTGTTTAATATACTCTAATATTGTTGCTTCATTAACATTGCCTACTGTTGCAACATAATATCCTCTAGCCCAAAAGTTCCTTTTCCACTTCGTTCCATACTCTAGATGTCTATCAAAAATTTGTAGACTACTTTTACCTTTTAAAAATCCCATCAACTCAGATACACTTGATTTTGGTGGAATGCTCACATACATATGAATATGATCCTTACATACACTCCCAGATATTAATGTTACTTGTTTCATTTCACACAACTTTTTTATTATCTCTACTAAATCTTTTCTTACTTTCCCATACATTATCTTTCTACGATGTTTGGAATGAAAACTATATGATAGGTGCAATTCCACCTTGTGTGTGATAAACTTATATTGTCCATCAGGATCGCCTCCTATGATTTGATATGTCCTGCGAAACCAATATCATTCTATCATAGGAGGCTTTTAATATTCGATGTATCGCTACTGCTTATTCCATTCGCCCCAGCTCAGCTGGGGGATTAATATTTGTCATTTATAAATGTGTACTATCATACAATATTTCTTTTCTTCATATTTTACTCTATAATTTATTTAAATTATTAATAAAACCAATAATATCCCGCTCTGTTAATCCTTCTTTGGACTCAATCTTGTATTTATTAGTATCACTCCCCTTTTTATCTTTTTTATCTTTTTTATCTTCTTTATCTTCTGATATCACATAACTTAAAGCCTTATTTTTAGCTTGAGTTAGTACTACTAATTCCTTGGTTTGTTCTTTTTCTAATACTGTTTCTTGCCCAATATTATTGACTTTAACCTCTTTATTGACATGGAGTGGGTATGCATTTAATATATAGTCTTCTACTGACACAATAATTGCTTCCTTTTTTTCTTCTAATGCCTTTATAATTATATACATCTCCGCTCCAATGGCTAATAAAATACTAGAAATAATGACTACTACGCCCTCAAAAGATGTAGTTACATTATTAATATAACCAATAGCCATCTCTAGCACGATGATTCCCCACATAACATATTTAGATTTATGTGCAACATTATTTACACCTATAAAAGTAAATTTACCAATGTATTCTTTAAGTAAACTGCTTTTTATCATGCTATATACATCTGGTGACTCATTTTCTTGATCTGTAAATTTCTGATATCTCTTTATGATATCATCAATAAAAGCTATACTTTCTTCTGTTCGGTACGCTCTTTTATTCGTATATATGTGAGTGCTTCTTTCAATTTCTTTGTACTTCTTTTCTAACATAATATGACTTAAAATAGTAATAAGTATTATGGCTATTTCAAATATCAATAGAAATATTAGCATGTCCTCATCTCCTTCTTATTATTTTACCATATTATTACATTTAATGAAATATTTTATATTTTATTTTTTTAAAATATTTTATTCTTCAAGCTTTATTATTTATATTATAACGAGTTATGCTAGTTAAATTTATAAGTAAAATAAGCTCCAATCATGTGATATCTTACCCTTAAATCAAAAAATAAAATGGGGGACATCACATGTTAGAGCTCAAATACTATTCTGCCAAGAAATTAAAAATCTAAAAGATTTCTTTTTAGTTTCTTACGTTATTATCGATGATATTTATCATAAAGTTTTTCCTGATAAAATTCGTTTCAGACGTAATTATTCTGAATCTAAATTATCGGATAGTGAAATACTCACCTTGGCTATCGTTGGTGAAATACATGGTATTTCATCTGAAAAAGCGTGGTTTAACTATGTTCGTAAAGATTTTAAAGATCTATTTCCTAACTTAAGTCATCGCACACGTTTTAATCGAACGAGACGAAATCTTGAATCTGTTATTAATGCTATTGGAAAGAAATAGGTAACTATCTCGGGTACAATAACTCGGATATTTACATCACAGATAGCATGCCTATTTCAGTATGTGGCTTTAGTAGGGCACATTTTAGTAAACGATTCAAAGATATTTCATCTTATGGCTATTGTGCTTCTAAAAAAGAAACTTACTATGGCTTAAAATTTCATGCTGCCATTACTTTAGACGGCTACATTACAAATATAGAACTTACAGCTGCAAATGTAGATGATAGAGCAATCCTTTGGGAGCTACTTCTTAATTCTTACGATACTATTGTATTAGGCGATAAAGAATATATTGGTGATGATATTGCTCAAGATCTGAAGCACGAAAAAGGCATGGCCTTATTAGCTTTCAGGCGAAATAATAGTAAAAATCCTTATCCAAAAGACTTAAGGAATTAGATTAGTAAACATCGAAGACGTATTGAAATAACCTTTGCCCAGCTAGATGACCAATTTCATGTTAATAAGATATTGGCCAATTCATTAAGTGGATTAAAGGCTAGGCTTCAAAGTGAAATTTTAGGTCACAATATTTCTTACTTCATAAACAAGTGCCTTGGTAATAAGGCAAATGGACAGATAAAACATCTAATATTGGGATAAATAAACATTGATATAATTATTCTAATAGCATTATATCTATTGTTATTACCATATTTATCCTGATCGTAATTAAAAGTTAATTAGCACATGTAGTTATTATAATTTTTTCCCCACCAAATTATTCTTTACGACTCCATATCCTCCTACTTATTAAAATGATTTTCATCAAAAAAGTCCTACATATAGTTGATTATACATTCACTATATATAGGACCCATAACTACTGAATTTTTTCTCTAATGTATATTAGGAATCTCATTAAACTTGACTACTAACTCTTGATCAGGTAAATTGACTACTTCTGTAACTAGAGACCCTGGCAGCCTTAGTGAAGTGCCCCCTGGTATATTAACAATAATATACTGTTGGCGCTTAACTTCAACCTTGATATTAGTTACCTTTACCTTAATAGAATATGCAGCATCTACATAAGCAGATTTATATGCATTAAGTTCTACTTCTGAACTACTTTCTTTCACTCCCTGTGTAGGAATATATGCTACAATTTGATAATCATCTGCCTTTATCCAGTTGCCGCTATATTTAAATTTAATATTGCCTGTTGATGTAGCAGCAGGTGTAATTTGAAATTCAGATGTACTCTTATTAACATATTTATATTTTTTGTCACCACTAGGATAAGATCCGTCTTCTACTACAACGCCACCAGTAGCTTTATCTGCATATAGCATAACCTCGCAATTCTTACTTCCACTATCTGGGATAAATTCCAGTTCTGCACTTACTGATTTAATCTCTTTAATATCTGGATCTTTATTTGTAATCTCTGACATTTTAATACCGTACCCTATGGTAGAAGTAGAATATGGAACTATTTTATCCTCTCCTACAGTAGCTGTAACTGTTTGAGTTGGTGTAGCTTCAACTGTCCCCTCTTCATAAATAATAGGAATTTCAATAACCGCTCTTTCAATACTAGGGCTACCTGCTACTACAATATTATTGTCTATATCATAATAAATTGTATTCCATTGACTGGCATCCGTTTCTGCTTTTAGGCCTACATAAATCTTCATTGGTGTAACACTTGTATCATTAATTTGGAACCAATAGCCCTCTAGACTCTTAGTAGGATCTTCCCAGGAAAACGATGTCCTACCTTCACTATTACATACCAACTCTTTATCCATTCCTGCTGTTGTTCTTATTTTAATATTAGCTCCTGTATAGACTGTACCTGTTTTAGTTGTTTTATCATAATTCCTGTAAGCAACTAATACATAATTAACATGCGTTCCTACAGCCGTTTTTCCTATCATTGTATTATTTGGTGTAAATACTGTACCACCTGTAATATTAACAGGCACACCCTTTGCGTCATTTTGAGTCTTGCCCCCAGGTACATCTCTGTAATTTCCAGCACCTATATCATTTGTGTAGGTACCACCTCCACCTTCCGCATAAATCACCCCACCAGATATATTAATGCTATTTGCATCATTATTTCCTTCTCCACAGCCAATACCTGCTCCATTGGCTCCTCCTTTGGCATACTCAATATTTCCACCTGAAATATTAATTTTAGCTGAACGAGTCTTTCCACCCCCAATACCAGCCGCATTCTCTCCACCTTGAGCTAACTTAATTAGGCTAGTACCTGTGATATTAATGGTCTTTTGCGCCCCATTAGGGCCACAACCGATACCTGCTCCATTTTTCCCTCCAATAGCTTTTTCAATAATAGCACCATCACCAATATTAATATCTGCTCCACGTTCGTATCCACCACCAATTCCGGCAGCATCATCTCCACCTTTAGCATATACAATAGTTGTATTTCTTATGTTAATAGTCATATTACAGTCTTTATCCTGAGCACCTCCACCAATTCCAGCAGCCTTGTATCCACCAATAGCTCCATGATAATTATTAGAGGCATCTAATTTTCCTATTGTTCCCCCGATAATATCAATTACTCTTACACCACTTTGATTTCCAGCCCCAATACCTGCAGCGCCATTAGAACCAATAGCATCAATAACGTATGCATTTTCACTAATCTCTATTTTGTCTAAATTTTCACCATTTGCTGAGCCACCAATGCCTGCTCCACCATTAGATCCACCTTGAGCCATTTCAATAACTGCATTACCTTTAATTGTAACACTCTTTACAGATCGTTGGTGCCCTGAACCAATTCCTGCTGCATTATTACCTCCTGTGGCTGTGATATTACCACCTTGAATAACTATATGTCCACCATGATTAATATCTGTTCCTCCAATACCTGCACAGGAATTTGCCCCTACTACTGTAAGTTTAGCAACTTCGTCTGCAGCATCAATAATCAACTTACTATCTCCATTATCAACTAAAACTGCTGCTGAGTTATTAGCCATTATGCTATTTACCCCTTTTAAATACAAATAATTTTCTCCTGATGTTTTAGCGATTTGAATACTACCGTTCACTATTTTTAAATCTTGTACAGTTAACTTAAGTGGCAATGACCTACCCGCTGCTTTAATAACAAGTCCAGTATAAGTCTTAGATGTACTCCCTTTAATTGTAAGGTTAGTTATATTACTTGGAATTTCAATCGTTCTATTAGCATTAGCCTCTAACATACTTATGTCTAAAACCTTATTATTTGCATTTTCCAAGTAAGTTGTGTCAACCTTTCCCCAATTTTCAGGTGCTACTGATACCATAGTTGTCACTTCTGCTAAAATAGGCACCGTCATAAATGCCATACATAAGCATACTCCATACGTAAGTACTTTTTTAACTATTCTTTTATTCATATTCCACTCTCCTTTTTACTATATGACTTTTTTATTCTTCCAAGTCGTTAGTCCGGTGAACATACTTATTTATTATATATTATTATAATATTTTGTTTTTTTCAATTATTTATTTTGTTCAATATATTTTTTAGCTTATTTAATAAATTTATATTCAACTTTTGTTAACATTGCGCAAAAGTTTTATTTGCTTATTTATATATGCTTTTATTAATAAACTCAACTTGTTAACCTATAATCCTCTTCTATAAACACATTTATCTTATTTTTTGCTATTTTTAACCTTCAAAAAGCAATATTTTACTCTATAAATTATTTTTTTACTCATACTTCTTTTTAAGTATTTGTATATTTTTTTGTTCTTTCAAATCACCAAATGTACAATATATTACAATTCCTTATTAATTAGTTTTTGTAAAAAAAGTAAGGCATTAGACCATAACTCTAATGCCTTACTTTTTTATTCACAATTTTGACTATAACGTCTTTAAAATACCTTCGATCATTCTACTAGCATTTTTAGCTGCTACATCTACAAATTCTTCGAAGTTAACATCTGCGCTTTGGTCTGCTTTATCAGAAATAGCTCTGATAATAACAAATGGTACTTGATTTAGAAAGCAAGTATGTGCAATCGCTGCGCCTTCCATTTCTGCACAGTATGCTGTAAAAGTAGAATAGATATCTTCTTTTACTTTCATGCTACACACAAATTGGTCACCACTAGCTACTCTTCCTACATATACTTTACCTGCGCCTTTAAGCTTTTCTGCAGCTTTTTGAGCGACTTCAATGAGCTTTTGGTCAGCTTCAAAGTAAGTTTTTTTCATACGTGGAATTTCCCCTCTAGGATTTCCTACTGCTGAAGCATCCATATCGTGCTCTACCGTATCACTAGAAATAACAATATCTCCAATGTTGAGTTCTGGATAAAGCCCACCTGCTACTCCTGTATTAATAATATATTCTGCATGGAATATATCTACTAAAACCTGTGTACATACAGCTGCATTTACTTTACCAATGCCACATCTTACAAGTACAATCTCTTTTTCTCCTACTGTTCCTACGTAGAAAGTCATACCTGCTATTTCTTTTTGCTCTTTAACTTCCATTTTTCTTTTAAGAGATATAATCTCTTCATCCATTGCACCTATAATTCCTATCAACCTTGTATCTCCTTCCACTAAATCGGCTTTTTCACTTAGCATTTAATTTATCTTTTCTTTCGTTATAATCTTAAGCTAAATAAGATACTTTGGCAACTGCTTCTCTTTTATTAATTAGATTATGAAATTAACACCTATCCTTTTAACTTTATAGTTTTTAACAAAATATACTTTGTGTATGCCATATATAGGGACATCGTAACTTTCTAATAACTTCATTAATTCTGTTTCCTATTAAAATTCAACTAAAGTGTTGTATAAAATAGCACAAGCTATTTATATGAATTAATTAGTGTCCTTTATTATTAATTAATGTTATATCTTATATAACACCCTGGTATAATATGCTCTCCTTTAATGAAATTATTTCTTAAGCATTGTCTTACTTTAGTTTTCCCAATTGAGCAAGTAGAACTGGCCTCATTTTTTGCCATACCTTTTCTACATTCTCTCCTTCATTTCCCTGCATATCCCAGCCTGCCTTAATATCATCATAATAATCAATTCCCACATCGATCATAACCTGTAACCAGTTATATACCTTCTGTACACTTACTTGATTAGGGTCATAATTAATCGTCAATATACCTTTATCATAATCTACATCAATATTATTAATACCTGGCATTAACGTTATAGCTTTCTGAGCATAGGTCTCATATCTCTTATATTCATCTTCTACTTTTTTAATCTGTGCCACATAAATTTGAAGTTTACCTGGAGTATTGGATACGACTTCTAACTTAATCATATTTTTTATAAATTGTTTTTTTATTCCTAACATATCAAGGCTCCTTTCTTTATAGTTACCTTATGTCATTTCACTTAAGTTTAGACGTATTTCCTCCAATTTTTAAATGGGCACATTCTCCAATATCCTCGAAAACAGTTCTTCCTCCTTGTGTTACCTTAACTTCTATTTTTGAATCTATACACTCATAAACATCCCTAATAAGATGTCCCATTGGCGATGCTATTAGTGGAACATCTTCTTTGCCAAAAACTTTAAGGTCAATTACCTTTGATTTTTCTGTGATAATCAAATGAATATAACCTTTGTAGCGATATAATTTGGCAATATGAGCCCCAGTATAATTAGCATAAATTTCTGTCTTATCATTAAAATAAAAGGGCATAGCAAAAGCAGTATAATAATTCAAAAAAATCGGCATTCTAGCCACTCCTACCATCATGGCAGCATCATGTTTTTGAAAATGATTACACTGCATCCAAAGCCATACATTTGGAAAACTTTTTCCCCAATCCTTGTCTAAAGCTCCTCTTCCTTCATCAAAACTAATTTCTTTATTGTTAAAATTAATTTCTCCCATAATAATATGGGTTAAAGATAATACCTCGTGATAAGAATTTAAAAAAGGCAGCCATTTAATAGGACCCATTAATCCCGGTCTCCAGAATTTTGTTTCTAACTGCTTTCCTTGGGAGAAAATAATCTTTCCATTTAATTGAAATTTCCCTTCATCTAAATCTAATTGAATAAAGTCTCTTGATAAAACATTATTTTCAATAGTTATACTATCACTAGTATAGCTAAATGCTTCAATAGGGTATTTTACAATACGATTCAAATGCGGTATATTGCTACCTATTTGTATAAAAGCGTATTTTTCTTTTCCTTGTAGTAAAACGCCTAGAACTATACTCAGCATATGTTGTTTTGAGGCATCTACTAAATAGACATGCCATCTTTCAAAGTAATCAGTTTTCTTTAAACTTCCATAAAAAAATTCTTCTTTATTTATAATTCCCATAGTAGCACCTCTTTTTTTCATACTACTATAGTTTTGTCATTTCATTATAAGAATATACTTTTATTTGTCATTGCTTTTAGCAGGATCTTTCTTAGATAAAACGCTATAATTATCTTTAAAAAATTGGTTAAGTCGTTGCATAGAAGCAATCAGTACCTCATTGTCTTGATCTGATAAATTATCTGTCATTGTTCTTACCATTTTTTCATGAAAAGCCTCATGAACACGATAAGCTAATTTTCCCTTTTTAGAGAGTCTTATTTCCACATAACGTCTATCTGTTTCTGATCTTTCCCTTAAAACATATTCTTTCTTAACCAAACGATTAATAGAAGTAGTCAACGTTCCCACTGTGATACCTATTTGACTTGCTACTTCTGTCATTGTTCTATCCTCTAAACCTATGGCTTCTAAAACATGCATTTCTGTAATAGATAAATCACTAAAGTGTCCATTTTTTAGAGATTCTTTCTCTATATTAAGTATGTCATTAAATAATTCTACTAATAGTTCATTTACAATCTTAATCGAACCTTCCATCTTTCCCTCCGTCGCTCCTTTGACTTCATTTATAAAGCCTTGATAAAGAAAGTTTAAAAGGGTGAACTTATCTTGTCAAGCACTGCTTATAAATTTCTATTTTTTTGTCAATAATTGTTATAGGAGGTGCACAATGAAACTTACTCACGTAGAAGCTTCTAGAAAACTTATTCGTAAGTTTTGGGGGCTTTATATTTTAAACTGCACAGATATACTTTTTACTTATACCTTTTTAAAAACCGGAGGCTTTTACGAAGCTAATCCATTTATGCGTTCTATTGTTACTAATCCTTACTTGTGTTTACTTATAAAAGTTATTTTGCCTGGCATAGCTATACTCTTCTTAGTTCACTACTTAGAGCATAATACAAAACCACTTGCTCATATTTGTCAATGGGCTTCCAATTTTATCATTTTGGTGTATTTTCTTATCAACACCCTGCATATTTACTATTTTTTTACAATCATCTCCTAGAATTTAGCTTGCTTAGCTTTGTAGCCTCATATATACTTATTTTAATATTAACTACAAAATGTGACTTGTTTCAAAGGAACAAATAAAATTCAGTGAGGTACATTATGATTGTCTTTAATTTAATTCGCGGTATGTTTATGGCATTTGCCGATAGTGTTCCAGGTGTTTCAGGAGGTACTATTGCATTTGTTATGGGATTTTATAATCAGTTTATTGATTCTATTAACGCCCTTACATCTCGTTCTTCTAAAGAAGAGAAAAAAGAAGCACTTATTTTTTTATTAAAAATAGGTATAGGCTGGGCAGTAGGTATGATTATATCTATTCTTTTTATTGCTTCTATATTTGATACTTATATTTATCATGTTAGTTCTTTATTCCTTGGCTTTATCATATTTTCCATTCCACTTATTTATAAGGAAGAAAAAGAAACTATCAAAGAAAATACTAAACATGTAATCTATTTACTTCTTGGTATCATTATCGTAGCACTTATTACCTATTTTAACCCTGTTTCAGGTGGTAGTGGGGCTGAAATAAGTAGTAATCAATTTTCTTTCGGCTTAGGCGTATATGCTTTTATTGCAGGTATGATTGCTATCTCTGCTATGGTTTTACCAGGTATTTCAGGTTCTACTTTACTATTAATATTTGGACTATACTCGACTATTATCACAGGTGTAAAAGACATTTTACATTTTAATTTTGCTTCACTTCCTTTAATTATTGTTTTTGGTATAGGTGTATTAGTCGGTATTGTTAGCGTTGTCCGTATTATAAGTAAGCTACTCAAAACTAAACGTTCACAACTTATCTATTTTATTTTTGGTTTAATGATTGGCTCTCTTTATGCTGTTGTTATGGGGCCAACTACTTTAGATATTCCTAAAGCACCCATGTCATTATCCACCTTTAATATTATTTTCTTTATTATAGGCGCGCTTATTATCTTCGGTTTAGAAAAACTTAAAACCATTATGCAGCGCTAAATCTTATTGGCTCATTTTTATTATTATTCCTTATAAGATTAAATAAAATCACCATTTACTATTTGTAGTGGTGATTTTATTTTAAAATTTTAGGGAAAAGCTATTCTGTTTACATATAGCTTATTGAAGTAGTTGTTCTCTGGTTTCTACTTCATATATACAGCATTAGTTTTCCTTTATCTAAAATCATAAGATGATAGGCCTTAAACATGTAACACATCTTATGAACTCCTCACTGATTAATTCTTTGTAAAACACCCTTACATTTACTTTACTAATAGCCTCCAAGTTTTGAGGAGTAACTTAGAAGCTAAATAGCCTAGTAAATAGGGACTAATCGCAAATAATAGACCAGTTTGGAAATATAAATAGACTTAAACTCTAGAAAAAGAGTTTAAGCCTATTTATACTGCTTTTAATTATTTTATTTCTTGTTTAACTGCTGCACCTACAAAATCTTTGAATAATGGATGAGGTCTATTTGGTCTTGATAAAAATTCTGGATGGAACTGTGCTCCTACGAACCATGGATGCTCTTCAATCTCAACGATTTCTACTAATCTATCATCAGGAGATGTTCCTGTTATTTTTAAACCTTTGCTTGTTAAAAGGTTTCTATATTCATTGTTATATTCATAGCGGTGACGGTGTCTTTCTTCTATTTGTTTTACACCATATGCAGCATATGAATTACTGTTTTCTTTAAGTACACATGGATAAGCTCCAAGTCTCATTGTACCACCTAAATCTTCAATATCTTTTTGATCTGGCATAAGATCAATAACTGGATATTTTGTATTTGGTGCTAACTCTGAGCTATGAGCCCCTTCAAGTCCTGCTACATGTCTTGCAAATTCAATTACTGCACATTGCATACCTAAGCAAATTCCAAAGAAAGGTACTTTATTTTCTCTCGCATAACGTACTGCTTCAATCTTACCTTCTACACCTCTATCTCCAAAGCCTCCTGGTACTAAAATACCTTGTACATCTTTGAAAATTTCAGCCGCATTATCTTTGGTTACTGTTTCTGCATTAATCCAATCAATGTCAATTTCTGTACCATGATAAATTCCTGCATGATGTAATGATTCTACAATTGAAAGATAAGCATCATGTAATTCTACATATTTACCTACTAAAGCAATCTTAGTTACTTTATCTCTATTTCTTTCTTTTTCGATCATTGCTTTCCATTCTGTTAAATCCGGCTGTGGACAATCCATTCCTAATTTTTTACATACAATTTTAGCAAGACCCTCTTCTTCTAACATTAAAGGTACTTGATAAAGTGTCTCTGCATCTAAATTTTGTACAACACAATCCTTATCTACATTACAGAATAATGCCATCTTATATTTCATATCTTCTGAAATAGGATGCTCACTGCGACATACTATAATATCTGGTTGAATACCTATAGAAAGTAACTCTTTTACAGAATGTTGAGTAGGCTTTGTTTTCATTTCTCCTGATTTAGCAAGGTATGGAATAAGTGTTACATGAATGTATAATACATTTTCTCTACCCACATCTGTGGCTACTTGTCTAATTGATTCTAGGAAAGGTAAACTTTCGATATCTCCAACTGTCCCACCAATCTCTGTTATAACAACATCAGATGGCTCGCCAGTATTACCTACACGGTACACACAATCTTTGATCATATTTGTAATATGAGGAATAACTTGTACTGTTGCACCTAAGTAGTCCCCTTTACGTTCTTTGTTAAGAACAGACCAATAGATTTTACCTGTAGTTACATTGCTGTACTTATTTAATTTTTCATCAATAAATCTTTCATAATGCCCTAAGTCTAAATCTGTTTCACTGCCATCGTTTGTTACGAATACTTCTCCATGTTGGTAGGGGCTCATAGTACCGGGGTCTATATTAATATAAGGATCAAATTTTTGAATAGTAACTTTCTTTCCTCTTGCCTTTAACAATCTTCCTAAGCACGCTGCTGTAATCCCTTTGCCTAAGCCAGAAACTACTCCGCCTGTAACAAAAATATATTTTGTAGACATCTTTTTCACCTCAACCGTATATTATATTTCTCACACTAACCTTATTATTTTATTATTATAAAACATTTGTGTCAAGTAATGTAGTCCTATGTTATTTTATTTTAGAATTTGTTTTATTCATTTTTTTATCCTTGTTTTTAAAAGCTGATAGTAACTGGAAATTTACTTTGTAAGCTCAACACAAAATTCCCCCATTGCAGAGGGGGAATTTTCACATTTTCTATATCAAACTCATACCTAAATATTATTTACCACTTAAAATCTTGTAACTATTTAATTCTTTTAATGTATCCATTAAATCTGCATATATTCCTGTTAATGCTTTAATAGACTGAGTCGCTGTTACTAACACTTGGTCTGTCTCCTTTAACTCTAAAGAAGCCGTCTTTACACAATCAAAGTTAGTCACTGCACTTTGCGCCTTACTTTGTTTAATGCTACTTTCTACTTCACTCATATACCCTGTCATTGTCTCAATTTCATTTTTAAGTAAATCTGTATTAGTTTTACTATCTTGAATATTTCTGTCTACTTCTTGAATTTCTGTCGTTATTTTTTCAATTCCTATAGTTGTTGCTTCCACTTCTTCACTCGTTTTCATAGAAGCATTCTCTAAATCGCCTAAAAACTGTGTCATATGATCTAGTAGTTCTTTAGTACCATCAGATAGCTTTCTAATCTCCTCTGCAACTACAGCAAAGCCCTTGCCAGCTTCTCCTGCTCTAGCTGCCTCAATAGAGGCATTAAGTGCTAATAAATTAGTTTGTTCTGCAATTGATGCAATACCCGAAATATTACTTGTAACATTCTGAGCTGTTTCTATAAATGTCTTAACCTGTTTCTTCATGGACTTTCCAGTTGCATTAATCTCTGTAATAGTTCCTGTTATAACAACCAAGAGCTGTTCCATATGCTTTGTACGTTCAACAGATGCCTGTATCTTAGCATTCATCTCTTTAACTAATTCCGTCATACCTTGTGATTTTTCAGAGATTATTTCACATTGAGTATTTCTAGAATTACATTCTGCTACTAATGAGTTTTCCAATCCTGATAATTCATTAATATGCTTATTGATGAATTGTCTACTTTCATCAACTTGATGAACTATATGGCTTACTTGCTCATCAAAACCTTCTATTCCTTTAGTCATATTTTGAAGTTTCTTCTTAATAGCAATTATCTCTTCTACTGTTTCTGCTTTTAGAAGTGCTTTTTTACTATTGTTAATTTCTTCTAGTAAGATTTCTAGTTCCCCTTCTGATAGCTTTCTCATCATTTCCACGTTTTGCTTATTATTAAACATGCTCATCCCCACCTTCTAATACTTTTTATCTATTGATATTTTTGTATTTCTAACATAATCTTTTGTATGCCACTAAGCTTCGTTGCCTCTCTCATCTTATTTATATAATTATGACGGTGTTCATATACTTCATTAAGCATCTTACATAAACTTTCTCTATTAAGTTCTTCTTCAAATAGTACCTCACAATAGCCTTTTTTCTTCATTGCCTCCGCATTGAGGATTTGATCACCTCTACTTGCTGCTGCTGAAAGTGGGACAAGAAGACTTGGAATATTAAGTGCAATAATTTCTGCTATTGCATTAGCACCAGCTCTTGAAAGCATAAAGTCCGCTGCCTTTAATAAATGTGCTAATTCCTCTCCTACATATTCAAACTGTTTATAACCTTGCTTATTTAAGAGGCTTTCATCTAGATTATTCTTACCACAAATATGAATTACATTGAAGTTAGTTACTATGTCAGGTAAAGCTTCTCTTAGTACTTCGTTAATCTTTCTCGCCCCTAAGCTCCCCCCCATCATTAATAAGGTTGGCTTATCATCTTTAA
This sequence comes from Cellulosilyticum lentocellum DSM 5427, assembly GCF_000178835.2. GTDB lineage: Bacteria > Bacillota > Clostridia > Lachnospirales > Cellulosilyticaceae > Cellulosilyticum > Cellulosilyticum lentocellum. Next base: position 1,205,224 of record NC_015275.1, on the reverse strand, counting down.
AACCACAAAGCTCTCTAGCAATCTTTTTATCACCTTTAAATAATTCTTCTCTAATAGGTGAACCTGTGTAAACACCTTTATCTCCAACATATTTTAATGTTTCTTCAAAGTTAACACAAATTGTTTTAGCTTTCTTAATAGCAATTTTATTTGCAAGTCCTGGTGTCATATCAGATTCATGAATGATAACCGGAATTTTAAGTTTGTGCGCAGCTAGTACCACTGGCACTGTTACATAACCACCTTTTGAAAATACCACCTGAGGTTTAATTTCCTTTAACAACTTGCAAGCATCAAAATAGCCTTTTATTACTTTAAAAGGATCTTTTAAGTTTTCTACTGATAAATAGCGTCGTAACTTACCTGAGGCTATGCCGTAATAAGGTATATTAGCTTTTGTGACTAAGTCTTTTTCAATGCCTTGATGACTCCCGATATATTTAATATCCCATCCGGCTTTTTTAAGACTTGGTATTAATGCTAAATTTGGTGTCACATGACCTGCTGTGCCCCCACCTGTAAGTACAATTGTTTTCAACTTTTAGTCCTCCTTTATTTACTTGCCATTTCTATAACAGCTTTTGCTACAGCATCTGCTACACCTGGTGTAAATGGCTGTGGTAAAATATTTTCTTCATTTAATTCTCCGTCACTTACCATACCTGCAATAGCTACGGCTGCTGCAATTTTCATATCTTCTGTAATTTGCCCAGCTCTTGCCATAAGTGCACCTTTAAAAATCCCTGGGAATACAAGTACATTGTTAACTTGGTTTGGAAAATCTGAACGCCCTGTACCTACTACTCTAGCACCTGCTGCTTTTGCTAAATCTGGCATAATCTCTGGTACTGGATTAGCCATAGCAAATACAACTGCATCATGATTCATGCTTTTAATCATTTCCTCAGAAACAATCCCAGGCGCTGAAACGCCTACAAATACATCTGCACCTTCAAGAGCTACTTTCAAGTCGCCTCTTAATCCTCTTGGATTCGTTACTTTTGCAAGCTCAGTTTGTGCCCAGTTCATCCAGTCTTCTTTTATTTCTAGTATGCCCATTCTATCTACTACTGTAACATCTTTAAAACCATAATGTAAAAGAAGTTTAGTAATAGCAATCCCAGCTGAACCTGCACCATTAACAACTACTTTAACTTCTTCCTTTTCTTTACCTGCCACCTTAAGTCCATTGATAATCCCTGCTAATACAACAATAGCTGTACCATGTTGATCATCATGAAATACCGGAATATCTAATTCTTTCTTAAGGGCTTCTTCTATTTCAAAGCATCTTGGTGCTGAAATATCTTCAAGGTTAATACCACCGAAGGTAGGTGCGATTTGTTTTACAAATTGAATAATTTCTTTAGTATCTTTTGTATCAATACAAATAGGAATTGCATTGATTCCTGCAAATTCCTTAAAAAGCACCGCTTTTCCTTCCATAACTGGCATTGCTGCCTCAGGTCCAATATCACCTAAACCAAGTACTGCTGTTCCATCCGATATAACAGCAACGGTATTACCTTTCATTGTATATTTATAAACATTTTCTTTATCTGCTGCAATCTCTTTACATGGTTCTGCTACACCTGGTGTATAACATATAGATAGTGCCTCTCTACTATCTACTTTAGCCTTAGAAGTAACTTCCAACTTCCCTTGCCATTTCTCATGCATCTCTAAAGCTTGTTCTCTTAGGTTCATTGTTCTATCTCCTTCTTCCATTCCTTACCTTTAATTATAAAAGGTAGTCTTAGTACCTCCTCCAGTTTGCTTGGCTAACCACAAAAAACTTAGCTCACAAGAACATCTTCCTATCTAGTAATCATCAGTGCTTACTATACTATATATGTTGCTTATGAGCCTTCTTTCATTTTTAGGGTGCCTCTGTTTTCTAGCGGGTACCTTTTATTTATTTTCCTATTATTTTAATAATACTTTTGATTATTTATGAAGTCAATAATTATCCCTTTTATTTATGGTTTATTATTTGATAATTCGGCAATACTTTATAAGAGAAAATAAGGGTAGCATTGCTTTTACATAGCAGATATGTTAAAGTCTTATGTGTACAAAAAGGAAAGGAGCCCTTACATATGTGTGGTTTTTGCGGCTTTGTAGATACAAATATTGAAAACAAAGAATTAGTACTCACAAATATGATGGATAGCATTGCCCATCGTGGTCCAGATAGCTCTGGAAAGTTTAGTGATGCGCATATTAATATGGGATTTAGACGGCTGAGTTTTCTAGACTTAGAAGCAGGTGCTCAACCTCTTTATAATGAAAACGAACGTTTTGTTCTTACATTTAATGGTGAGATTTATAACTATAAAGACATTAGAGAAAAGCTTATTGAAAAAGGACATGTTTTTAAAACTAATACTGACTCTGAAGTTTTAGTTCATGGTTATGAAGAATATGGTACAAGCCTTTTATCTCACCTTCGAGGTATGTTTGCCTTCGTTATTTGGGATAGAGAAGAAAATACACTTTTTGGTGCAAGAGATTTCTTCGGTATTAAACCTTTTTATTATACTCAAACTGAAGATGGCTTTATTTATGCTTCTGAAATCAAAGCAATATTACAACACCCTAGCGTAAAAAAAGAGCTTAATGAAGAAGCTTTGGAAACCTATTTGACTTTCCAATACTCAGCACTTCCAGAAACCTTCTTCAAAGGTATTTTCAAATTACCACCAGCTCACTATTTCGTTATTAAAAATGGTGAAATGACAACAACACGTTATTGGGAACCTATTTTTAATGAAACTGATGGTACTTTAGAAAACTATGTTGATGCCATTGATGCTCAAATGAAAGAGTCTATCGAAGCTCATAAAATTAGTGATGTAGAAGTAGGATCTTTCTTATCTAGTGGCGTAGATTCTAGTTATGTAGCTAGTTGCTTTGGCGGAGATCATACTTTTACAGTTGGTTTTGCTAATGAAAAGTATAATGAAATCAGTTATGCTGAAGAGCTTTCTAAGGAAATTCACATTCCTAATACGAATAAGGTTATTACACCAGAAGAATATTGGGATGTACTTCCTAAAGTTCAATACTTCATGGATGAACCTTTAGCTGACCCTGCTGCTGTTGCTTTATACTTTGTATGTCAATTAGCTAGCCAAACGGTTAAAGGTGTTCTTTCTGGAGAAGGTGCAGATGAATTTTTCGGTGGATACAATATCTATAAAGAACCTCTTGATTCTGCAAGCTATCGCAAGTTACCAAAAGGTCTCCGTAAATGTTTTGCAAGTATCGCCAAAGCCTTACCTTTTAACTTCAAAGGTAAAAACTTCTTGATTCGTGCAAGCAAGGATATTGAAGAACGCTTCCTTGGAAATGCTTATATGTTCTCAGAAGAAGAACGTAAAAAACTTCTTAAAGTAAAAACATCTGCTATTAATCCATTTGAAATGGTTAAGCCTATCTATGATAAAGTAAAAGATAAAGATGATATTACAAAAATGCAATATGTGGACATGCATATGTGGCTTGCAGGAGATATTCTCCTTAAAGCTGATAAAATGAGTATGGCTCACTCTTTAGAGGTGCGTGTACCATTCTTAGATCGCAAAGTATTTGAAGTTGCTTCTAAAGTACCTGTTAAATATCGTGTCAATAAAGAAAACACCAAATATGCTATGCGCTTAGCAGCTAAACGTAATTTACCACCAGCTGTTGCTAATAAAAAGAAACTTGGTTTCCCTGTTCCTATTCGCGTATGGCTTAAAGAAGATAAATATTATCATATTGTAAAAGAAGCCTTTACTTCTGAAGTAGCAAATAAGTACTTTAACACCAACGAATTAGCGGCCTTATTAGAAGGCCATAGAGCTGGTAAAGCTGATAATAGCCGTAAAATTTGGACTGTATTTATGTTTTTAACTTGGTACAATGTCTATTTTCAAAATGAAGCATAAAAAGGAGGGAATCCATTACATAGTGGATTCCCTCCTTTTTGCTTATTTTAACTCAAGCTCACATTAACATTATTTATTGGCATCCTCAAACTAAGCCACTTAGTTATTTAACTGCTTGAATGCATTTTAAAACTGCTTCTAATTCTTCTAAAGTTGTTGCACTATTAGCACTCTTGTTTAAAGTAATACCATCCCCTGCCTTCCTAGGCACTAGATGTAGATGGAAGTGATATACACTTTGTCCTGCTACCTCACCATTGTTTTGAACGATATTCATACCTTCTGCATCCACAGCTAGCTTGATTCTAGTAGCCATCTCTTTAGCTAAAGGATAAAGTGCCTGAGCTACTTCTTCTGGCAACTCAAATATATCTTTATAATGCTCCTTAGGTATAATGAGTGCATGTCCCGGTGCTGCTGGAAAACGATCCAAAATCACTTTAAACAACTTATCCTCATAAATTGTAAAGGATGGAATATCTCCTTTTATAATCTTACAAAAAATACAATCTTCTTTCATCACATATACCTCTTTCCCATAGGATTATAAAGTCTTAAACACCTGATCTAGTTTTGGTAAAATAGCAAAATTGCCTTTTACCTTTAACTTCCCTAGCATAAAAGCTTTTTGATAAGTAATCTTCTTAGTCAAAATTGACTGAAGCACTTCCTCACTTAAAATCATTTCAACAGTAGGACTTCCGTCTATTTCCTCTTTAAACCAACAGTCCCCATCCTTAATAATAATATAGCCTTCTTCCTCTATGTCTGTTATATGGTATCTTAATATTAAATCTAATTCTTTATCAAATTGCGCTATGAAATAGTGTGGAATCTGTTGCAAGCGTTTACTATTAGCATTAGCCCCTAAAAATTGAGGAGGTCTTGTATAAATACCTGTGTTAAATTCCTTAAATCCCTCTTCATCTACTTCTCTTTGAAGTAAATTAGCTATTTCTTTTATAGTCTGCTCTTTTGTAGATAAATTAATAATGTGCTCTGACTCACCTCTTTTTTCCACATCAGTATCAATCTCTGTGCTCACCTGTTTCTTATTAGCTTCTTCTCGTATTAAATCTGCAAAGCTTCTTATTTCTACTGGTTTTTCTTTCTCTATTTCAGTTGTTACCGACGGTTCTTCTTGAATAAGATGACTTAAATTTCCTTTCTTCATCCCATAAAAAATGAAGCGCTCACTCGATATAACATTCATACGTTCCTGTTTAACTAAACGATAAAAATCTTCTACCTCTCGTTCTAATCGCTCTTGCATCTGAGTCATATCCGTCTGTTTATTAAAAAATAATTTTCCACCATCTGTGCCGCCCAGAATATTCCAACACCTTAGCATCAAATTCGCAGCTTCTTGTTCCCCTAACCATTCACTATAGGTAACAGCCAATAGTGGTTTATTAAAATAGTAATCTTCATATAATGTGGCCGAATCAAAAAAACTTTGCATTGCGCCATGCATACTTAGCATAGGAACCATAGTCATAGCAATAACACCTTTACTCTCAGCAAGAGTCTGCATTACCTTTTCTATTTCTTTGTTTTTCTTCCCATCAAAGTAGGGTAATTTATTAAGCTCTATCTTATGTACTTCAACATCTAACTCCTTTAAAACTTTCAGTATGATGTTTAAGCTATATATTAATGGTTCTGGGGTACACTGGGCAAGTAATAAGGTGATTTTCATAGTGCACTTCCTTTCTTTTGTATAAACAGCTTATTTTAAGGCCCATAATAAAGCTTCCAGCTCCTTATGAACCTTAGAAATATCCCTTGATATGTTTTTATTATACGCATATTAATATAGAGATTTCAATAAAATTATATGTTTTATGTTATTCTCCAAAGGTAGTTCATCATAATACTAGAAATTCCTGTGCTTGTGGTAGATAATAAAATTTTAATTCTTCTACCTCCCAATAAACATAAAATAATTTACGTTTAATAACAGCATGTAGTATATCTCCTACTCGTAAATATTTATAAGTAGGATACTCTAGTAGCAGTTTATATGGTTTACTTTGTCCCAATTTATTTAAAATAACTTGTCCCCCTTCTTTGCATTCTTGAACTTCAAAAACGGCTTGTTCATACGTAGTAGCAATGTCTGTATAATTATTTTTTTTCTTCTTTTCTTTGTATTTGTCTAATGCAATAATAATAGGATTAACCGAGACAACTGGGTCTTTAGTCATTTTCAAAAGCATATTTTTGGCCTTATATACTCTCATATATTCTTGTCCATAGCTTTCCAAAATAGTAGGAGTCTCTACCTCCTCTTGTTTATTCCTTTTCTTTATATAATAATATATATCATGTATCGTATAAATAATCTGATAAGCTTCTACATCACTCAAATACTTTTTGTTACGAGGTAACCAATAGAGCAATAACTTATTGAGCATCTGCCTATCTAAATCTTCTTCTCGTATATCTAAACCACTATTGGTAATGTATTTACAAAAAATCTCAATTCCTGCTTTTTGGATATCATAGATATAAGAGTTTTTTTTAATATCTTGTACATATTCTTCAATACGTTCTAATAAATGCATATACTCCTCCATAGGTATAATCGTTATCATTCGTTGTTATAGTGTATACACATGCTACAGCTTTTATACCTATATCTGGAAATATGTTTTATTTAATTCAATTATATTTTGCAAAAAAAGAACTCTATAGTCGCCTATAGAGCATAAAGGGATTGATATGTTATACTTACGTCAAATCAACTGGATATATTTTTTCCACACCTATATCCACATTTATATTAACACATCTGTGAATAACTGTCAATATTTTATTCCTTATATTTACAAGCTTCTATAGTTAAAAAAATATATTATCCACATTATCAACATCTTTTCAGATTATTTTTCTACATGTGTTATCACCACATTTATTAAACTTATCCACAAATTATCAACACACCTATATCATCATTGATATAATATACAATGTAATAATCCCTGGAATTCCAAGTAGACTTGCAACGCCCATAGTTAACAGATTAATACCTATAGCATAAGCCGGTAATAATCCATTAATACAATAAATAATGATAAAACCTGCCACTCCATTAATAATAATATTAAAAATCTGTTTTCCAAATAGTATCCATACTAAAATAGCAATACATATTCCTATACATATAAAAATCACTAAATCCCCATTCATTGACTTCCTCCATGTATGCTTCTAAGCTTGTATATTTTATTAATATGCCTATTTTATTAATTTAGACTATTTACGGTATAACGTTTTTAATTTTTTTATTAGGTAAGTATATTTGGCTTCTGTGGCCTTATAGGAATAACTATAATAATCTACCAGATCTGGATCTACTACATTTTCAAATCCTTCTAAAGTTGCTGCTAATTCTTTTTGCACATCACAAATCTCCTTTTCTATAACCCTTTTTTCTTCATGTTGTATCTTTTTATTGTTATTATCCTTATTCATTAGGCACCTCCTTTATTTAAGTATGACCTAACGCCTATAGCCTTATACACACTCATAAAAATAAAAACCAGATTACTTTAAAGTGTAATCTGGTTTTTATTTTTATGAGTTAAGAAGTTGTAATACTTGTTGTGGTCTTTGATTAGCTTGTGCTAACATAGCTGTCGCTGCTTGAGAAATAACATTATATTGTGTGTAGTCTGTCATCTCTTCTGCCATATCTGCATCTTGTATGCGCGACATAGATGCAGTCATATTTTCTTCACTAACTTGTATATTTGATACCGTGTGTTCTAATCTATTTTGATAAGCTCCTAATCTTCCTCTAATTGCAGAAGTCTTTTCTATAGCAGCATCTACTTTCTGTATAGCCTCATCTGCTTTTGTAACAATATCAATCCCTTGCAAAGGAGTGAGTATATTCTCTATACTAATCTCCTCCCCATCAATGTTCATACATTGATCCTTATTAGCACCTATATGTAATGTAAAATTCTCGTAACTCCCATCTAAGAGATTCATCTTATTAAATTGTGTACGTTCCTTCATAGCTTCCATTTCTTGCATAAGCTGATTAATCTCTTGTTCAATAGTTTCCCTATCCGCATTTTCATAAGTACCATTAGATGCCTGTACCGATAGTTCTCTCATTCTTTGTAGCATACTATGAACTTCATCTAATGCACCCTCAGCAGTTTGAATCATCGAAATACCATCCATAGCATTACGATTTGCTTGATCCAATCCTTTAACTTGTGTATTCATTTTTCTTGAAATAGCCATTCCTGCTGCATCATCTGCAGCACTATTAATCCTTAGGCCAGAAGATAATCTTTCCATTGCTTTTGATGCACTACCATTTGCTTTTGTCAAACTTGTTAAAGTTCTAATAGCTGACATATTGGTATTAATTTTCATTTTTCCACATCCTTTTATGTAATTATGCTTTAAATCCCCTGTTGGGCTGTTTCATACTTAACTCATTTAAATCATTAGGACTGTAGGTAAGCCCTGCATACACGACTTCTGCATTATCTATACATGGAGAGGATAGCTTTTCTTCTTGTGTCACTTGCTTAAAACCCTCATAAATCTTACTTATAATCTTATATGCTTCTTCTATAGGTTCCGCAGTTTTTGCATTTACTAATAAACCTTGTACATAAACATAAATTCTAAATAATTCTTTTGATAGGTCGAATTCAAAATTAAGGTCTCCAACTAGCATTTGTATAATCTCAATAGATTTTTTTAATTTCTTTTCTCGTTCTTCCCCTGTATTTCCCTCTGCTGCTTTTATATTTTCTAGCAGTATTTCATAGGTGATACAAAGTAATTCTCCCCTTGAAGCATTAGCTATGGTAGATACTGTAATCATTATTTTCGCTCCTATCTGTCTCTTCAAAATAGCTGATAAATTGCTTTACTACATCTAATATATCGTCTTTTTTTCTAGTTTCCTTAGCCTGCTTTTCCTCATTCTTACTTATGTTAGACTGCTGCATAGCATCCTCCCCTATATCATTTCCTCAAAGTTGCTATCACCTCTTTTTAAAGGTATTGCACTCATGTTATCAGGTTCTACTTCCGTAGCATAAGCCGTATATTCTACGTTATATCCAATTTGTGTTAAGAGATTCATTAATGTTTCACCATGAGCTTCTAGTTTATTGGTAATACTTTCAGTTTCTCCCTCTACTTTATAACCTAGATGATCATCTTTTATTTCTATGTATGCTTTAACCATCCCAAGATTTTTTGTTTGATAGCTAATAATAGCTTTGGTATGTTGCCCTGATTCTACAGAGTGATGTGCATCCTTATGAACATAAAGATTAACTAATCTTTGCTCTCCATTGATCACAAACGGAATCTGATATAATCCTTCTTTATCTATTAATTGACGTTGCAAATGACTTGCTTCCTCTAATTGCTTATACTGCTTATACTTAAGTAGGTCACCTGACAAAGTGGCTACTTCTTGTTCTTTCCTTGCCGTTTCTTCTAATTTCAAAAGTTCATCTTCTATCTCATCTAAATGCTCTGGTAATTCGTCTTTTAACATACCTGCTTCATTCAGTAAATCTCCATACACCGTAGGTTCATGAGTTATTTTGTCCATCCAATAAATATTAGATAAGGTTAAAGGAACTTTTTGTTCTATCATCTTTTCAATAACCTCTGGTTCTACATTTTGTACAGCTTCTAATTTATCTAGAAAACTCTTTGGCAAGGTTGATAATCCTTCAAAACTCCCCACTTCTTTTTTAAATTGCTCTTTAATATAGGGATATAATAATGCGCTCATCTTACTTAGTTTATTGATATTACTTTCTGACACAGGTAGTTCCATTTCTTCTAATTGCTTAATAAGTTGAGCTACTTTACTCGTTTGTTCACTCTGCTCATTGATTAAATTCTTGGCTGATTGTTTATTATATTGTAAATTCTCTAACTCCCCAAAATCATCATCGATATTTACTTCAATATGATTTTTGTCTTGTATGTAGCGGGTAGCCTCTTGTAATTTTTCTATAGTAAGCGGTAAATCATTTTTAAACAAGTATCCTATCACTTCTTCTTTATGCTTTGTTACACCTTGTAAAATACGATATAATCCAATCATCGCTTCCTTTTGTTCACTATTTATTTGCTTTTGTTCTTGTAATGCTACAATTGTTTCTGCTGTACTTACCTTTAGACCCTCTAGCTTTTCCTTACTCATCCATGTTAATAAAGTATCTACTGATGCATAATAAGGATTCATTCCTTCTTTAATAAAAGCTGCTGCTTGGATAGGTGTCATGTCTTCTAGAAAGGTAGTAAGTTTAGTAACAATACTTAACACTGAGGTTATATTCTCAGAACTTACTTCCATTCCATTTGTAATAAGTGCTTTTGCAGCCTGAATTGTTTCAGCTGTTACCTCTATATTTTGCCCTTCTAAAAGGCTTTCAATTTGCCCTTCTACTTTCTTAATAGTTTCTCCAAATCTTTTTTCTACTGGTGTTTCATTTTCACTATAAGCATTTAAAGCACTTTTTACCTCTGCTAAAACAGCTGTTTCTTGACTGTTTAATTCGATATGAATCGTCTCCATAGGATAACGTTTCATATCTATAACAGTATCTAAAACTTCCGTAGTTGCTGTTATATTAGCTTCGTTTACTTCTAGACCTACTTGGTTAAGTGCAGCAATCACTTTTTGTTCTTGTAACTGCTGAAGCTCCTTTGCAACAACACTCAGCTCTGCACTTTCTAACGGTAACTTTTCACTTATTTTCTGAGCTGCCTCTAAAGTAAGCTTTGCTCTAATTTGATTAATTTGATCTTTAATTTCAGTCACTGCTTGGTCTATATTAATGACTTCTTGATTCTGCATCGTTCCATCTGACAATACTGATTCAGCTTCTGCCGAGTTAACATTTTGCACTTCTATGGCTGATGGTCTTGCTGCTTGCTGCTCCTTTAATATGGCTTCTGTGTTTTTATAAATACTTTCTCTTAAATTAGTAATATTAACGTCTTTACCCTCTTCAATAAGCTTTTCGATATGCTCATCTGTAACCATGCCTAAATCATCTGTAATACGATCTATCTGATAAGGCTCATATTGCACTGCATTGTCCTGGAGTAACTCACGATCTCCAGAAGCTTCCGCCTGAGGTTCCAAGGCAGCTACTGCTGCTTTCATATTTTGAAGCTTTAATACATCTTGCTTACTAACATCCATCCCACAACTCATTAGCGCCTTAGCTGCCCAAGTATTTCCTTCGTTATTAGGAAGTCCGTTCATTTGAAGCACACTAGCTATATCTGATTTACTAAAATTTGCGCTTACTTTCTTTAAATTTCCTTTAAAATTATTGGTATATAAATTATTAATAGTGATAGGTTCTTTACTTATTAGAGTATTTAAGTACATTGAATCGTTAGCTTGTTGAATAACACTGATTTTATCACTCACCTTTTTAGATTCACTTTCCTGTTTCTTCGTATCTTCACTTTCTTCCTTGGACATATGACTATTTTCCAGTCCTCTATAAGCCTTTGAATCATCAATTAATAAAGATTCTAAATTAAATCCTCTTTTATGTAGTTCATAAATATCTTCTTCTCTTAAATCAAATTGATTCTTTAGTTGACTTAAGAGTTCATTATCTACTTGCTTTGTATCTTCTTCTGTATAAGTATAGCTTTTAATCTGCTCTATCACTTCTTGAAGATTAAAACGTTTAGGTTCTGATGATTTTTCACTGTTCTCAACTCCCCCCTGCATACCAATTGGGGTATAAGTGCTATAACCTAATTCCTTTATTCCTTGGATCATATATCCACCTCACCTTTGTGCTACTTATATAGTATGTCGTCACTAGAGCGCAAAATCTTTAACCTTGTAACTACATAGTAAATCAATGTAAATGCTATAGTCGCACTTACTAAACCTAGTAGATATGTTGTACCTCCTAAATAATAATAAGGCACCATCAAGTAAGATAAATATTTAAACCATGTTTGCATACTACTCATATCTACTACAATGGGACAAAATAAAATAGCTGCAATAATACAAATGGGAATCATCGAAAACCACAATTCACTACTAGAAACAAGCTCACTCACCAATAACACTAAGGCGGCCAAGCATAGAATATAAGCTATTAATAACCCTACTTCTTCTCCTAAATCTAAATAAATGATTTCTTTTCCACTTAGTTTAATAATAATAAGTGCTAGGATTCCTACTATCGTTTGTAATGAAATATGCGCACCAACAAGTGGTAAATCAGGATTCAACTTACCTTTTCCTATAGTGCAAAAGCGGCTATAAATTTTCCCTTTTCTGTCTTCAATTAATCTAACTCCCATGAGCAAACTACTCATCATTAAAAATATCGCCATCAAACCTTTCGCTATCCTTAATATACCTTCTCTTTTTTGCACAGTTGCACCAATGACCTTCGAGTCTCCTTGAACAAAAACAATTTGCATTAATTCGCCATCGGCATAATAACCTTCCACCTGCTGATGAATCCAATTTTTTAAATCTATCTCTACTTGCATATAAGATTTACCTTTTAATGTCATGTATGCAATATCTTCTGCCACAAGACGATATATCGTCGCTGTCACTACTTCTTGAAGGGGTCCTTGAGCCATAGTAGCCGGAGAAGTAATGACTGTTATTGCTCTTTCAAAACTCATATTCTCCTTTTGTTCATCAATAATAGGTTTAATAACAAATCCACATTCAACTTCATTAGTAGCTACAGCTTTTTCTAAAATCTCCACTGTATCATACTTTATAAAGTTAATCCCCTTGTCTTCCAGCAAAATATCCGAAATACGATTTCCTAAGATACTATCACTCCAAAGACCTGCTTTTAGGCTTCCTTCATCTATGTACGCTTTACCATAACTCACAATCAAACTCATTAAAATAGGTAAAATGATGAGTACTACCATATATGCTTTATTTCTTAAAAGTTCTTTTAATTTTAGTCTAAGGGCCACACAGTAAAATCTCATCCTCTCACCCCTCTTCTTCTAAGCATACCAATACCTACCATTAAGCATGCCGCAATCATTATGACTACTTTTATATATGCTATTGGCTCACATGCAACACCTACTAAAGGCTTTAACAGTTCTAACGCATAATCATTATACGTAAATCTCCCCATTTCATTAATTGCTTCTGGCAAATAGGCTGCTGGAATAATCCCTCCAGATAAAAATGTCATAACCGCTACAATGACAAATATAAATAAGCTATAAGCTTCTTTTCCTTTGAGCACCATACCTATTATCATACTTACACTTGCCAAACTAATAGTTCCTAATATAATGCCAAATAATCCTTGAATTGAAAAATGCCAATCGATTTCTAAACCAACCATCCTCGACAGCACAGCTACACTCCCCAGAATAATGCCGCCAGCTACTAAGTAAAATAAGCTTAAGCTAATCACTTTACTCACTATTAATTTTTCGGGTTTTAATCGAACCACACTATATCTCATTAAGTTTTCCTTCTTATTAAGAGGCTCTATAACCTCCATAATAAGCATTAAACTTAAAAGCATCATAGCTATAAAGCCTGACAAAATATAGTGTTCTAACGGTGCCATATTTTTGGTAGCTACTACTTCTTGTTCTTCAAACAACTGATGACGTCCTAACATTTCTTTAGCAAAAATAATATTAATTTCTTGCATTAATTTTTCAAAGCTAATACCATCATCTGTGCTAAAAGTTTCATAAGCATCTAAAGTTGTATAAATACCTGCTTGAGCTGCAGATAGGAGTTTAGCTGCTGCTGAAATCAATTTATCTGCTACTATGCTTTCTAATAAAGTACCATCTTTTTTCTCAATCGTGAGGGGTGTATTCACCCCATTCATAATATCCTCTATAAAATGCTCTGGAATAGTAATAATGGCGGTTACTTGGCCTCGTGATAACTTCTCTTTAGCTTCTTCTTTAGGTAACACTTCAATATCGCACAGCTTTGTGACAGTCTCCATTTGATTAACTGTATCAATAATCATATCCGTCCACTTAGAAGCTTCTAAATCTACAATAGCCAATGTAAAGGGCTGCACATTTTTATTAGCATAAAGTATCTGACTTCCTGCCATACCAATTGCTAAACATAAAATAGACATTTGCATAGCAAAAAACAATAACTTTTTATAGTGTACTGCCAATACCTTAAGGTCTGTTTTTATACTAATCCCTAACTGTCTCATGCTAGTAACCTATATACCATTTCATCGAAAGTACTACACTCTTTATTCTCGGTTCGTAATTCAGCTAACTTAGCTTCTTTAATAATGGTCCCCTCTTTTAAAATACAAACTCTGTCACAAAGTCGTTCTATCTCATCTCCAGAGTGACTGGTGTAAATAATCGTTTTTCCTTTTTGTTTAAGCTCCAATAAGTAATCAATTACCTCATTTTTATAAATTATGTCTAAAGCACTACAAGGTTCATCTAAAACGATATACTGAGGATCATCTATAAGCGCAATTCCTATATTTACACGTTTCTTCATTCCACCCGATAAATGCTTCACCTTTTCTTTTAACATATCTTCTAGACCTAATACTTCTTTAAAATAAGCTGTATGCAAGATTTCATTTATATGCTTATTATGAGCTGCAGCCCAAAACTCCAAATTATCTTTTACTGTTAATTCTTCCATTAATGCATTATCTTGTGGTACATATCCAATTTTCCCTTGAATAAATCTTTCTCCTTCAGTTGGTTTGAGTGCACCTACCATAATGGATAACAAAGTAGATTTCCCCGAACCATTAGGTCCTATAATACCCAGACACTCACCTTCTTCTATCTTTAAATCTACTCCCTTTAAGACTTGCTTCTTACCATAATTCTTTTTAATACCTTCCATTTTCAACATACGTTTTCCCACCTTTAATCATTTTACAAAAAAGGCTGTTGCATTACCTATGCATCAGCCTTCCTATAACCTATTTTGATTTATTGAAAAGAACATGTTATATATCAAGTATGCTAAGCTTAATTTATACCTTGTCAGCTTTATGAGTTAGCATTATTTTCATTCCATGTTATTACTTTTAAATTCATGATGCCATTAGCTTCTATCTCTTCTTCATATTTATCTTCTAACTTAAATTGCATTTCTTTTAAAGCAGCTTTAGTGATATCTTGATCTACATCCCCTGCATAATTAAGTGCATCACGGCGTGCAAGTCTCATAATAAGTTCTTCCCAAAATACACGTGTTTCATATTCGTCTATATATCCATTAAAATCTTCATCTTCATATTCACGAGTTGGTATATATTCGCTGTACTCTTCATCGTACTCTGCAATATTTTCTAATCCATATTCTTTAGCCTTAGATAAAAAGAATTGTTCCATATTGGCATATTCCTCAATTTTTTCTTCTTGACTTCTCATACTGTTAATAAGAATATTCCCAGCATATACCATATCTAAAAGCACCTTGAATTCTTCTTTTGTGCATTCAATTTTCATTTTTATTTCCTCCAACTTTTCTTGCTAAATATTATTCTTCTAGTCTACAAAAGTTATTAGCTGTTGTCTAGCCTAAATACCCTCATCTATCAGGCATACTTCTCCTCCTGTAACCTTTCCTCTAATTGATTTGGCATCAGGGGTTTACTAAAGAAATAGCCTTGTATAAAATCACAACCTTTTTCTTTTAAAATAGATAACTGCTCTTCACTTTCTACTCCTTCTGCTACTACGAGAATATCAAGTGTGTGTGCCATTCCAATAATACTATCAACTATTTCAGATAAAACTCTGCTTGTTGTGATTTCATCTATAAACGATTTATCAATCTTTAAAATATCTAGTGGAATGCTACGCAAATAATTAAGGGAAGAATAGCCTGTTCCAAAGTCATCTAGCGCTAATTTAATTCCCATCTTCTTAATCTCACGGAATAAGTTTATACTTTTTTCCACATTTTCCATAAAAACAGATTCTGTCACTTCTAACTTAATAAATTCAGGTGGAATTTTAGCATTTTGTACCATCAACTTAAGTTTATCAATAAAATTTCTATCCTTCATTTGTAATGAAGATACATTAATGGTTATACTTAAGCTTTCATATCCAACTAATCTATAATAACTTAATTCTCTTAAAGCATTTTCTATAACCCAATCACCTGTGGGAATAATAAGTCCCGTTTCTTCTGCAATAGGAATAAACTCACCTGGTGATATAAAACCTAACTCATCATCCTTTAACCTTAATAAGGCTTCTGCCGCCACTGTTTTTCCAGTCTTAAGCTCTATTATAGGCTGGTATTGTAAATAAAGCGTATTCTTTCCTATCGCTTCTCTAAGAGCACCTTCTACTAAAAGCTTTCTATCCAATGACTTTGACATATCTGGAGCATAGAAGCTATAGCTGTTTTTACCATTATCTTTCGCTTTATACATGGCTGTATCTGCATTTTTAAGAAGTATATCCCCGCTTGTCCCATCTAACGGATACAAAGCAATACCGATACTACATGTAATGTGAATATCCTTTCCATCAATACGAATTGGATCTTGAAATATATTAAGAATAGAATATACCATTTCCTGAATTTCACCTAAGTCAGAAACACTGGTTTTAAAGATAACGAACTCATCTCCTCCAAAACGACTTATGAAAGAATCTTGTGGAATAATATGTCTAAGTACTTTCGCTACGTAATTTAGCAGTTTGTCTCCCATCTCATGGCCTAATGTGTCATTAATTTTCTTAAAATCATCAAGATCTATAAATAAGAGAGCTGCATCTTTAATAGCTTCACCAGGTGAGAGCCACGTCTCTAAACTCTCCATAAAGGTCTGCTTATTTAAGCATCCTGTTAAAACATCAAAAAATGCTAATTTTCTAACACGCTCCTCATTAGCCTTATTATCTGTAATATCCGTTAATATACCAATCAACTTATCTAATTTGCCATTTTCACTTCGAACAACATGTCCTTTACATAATAGCCACCTATGTTCATTCTTCATATAAAGTTCTTGACTAAAACTATCGTTCCTTCCTTCTATACACCCTTTCAGCACTAACATAAATACTTCTATATGATGAGGCTCTAACGTATCCTTAATAACATTAAAAATTTTAATGTTATTACTACTACACCCCACTAATTCTTCCCACTTCTCTGTAGCAAAAAAAGTCTTGGTTTTAACATTATACTCCCAAATCACTTCTTCAATGGCATTTAGGGTCGTTTTATATCGTTTCTCGCTAATCAGAAGCGCTTCTTTACTCCTTGTTAATTCCTCAATGTTATTTTTCAATTCGGCTTGAGTGGCAGATAATTCTTCACATACATGATTCAAATCACTATGACTTTCTCCTAGACTTTTTAGCATTTGATTATAATGCTTCGAAAGAACACCAATTTCATCATTGCCTGCATAAGAACAAATCTGACCAAAATCACCATCTGACGCATGACTTATTATTGTAGTGAGTTGATCTATTGGCCTTGTAATCTTCTTAGAAATCTGCATACTTGCTATACTTACGATAATAACAAGTACAATAATACTCATAATAATGAGTAAAAATTCTATTACTGCTTGTTTTTCTATCTCTTTTACGTTTTGAACAACACAGATAATCCAATCTATATCTCCTACAATATAAAAAGAACCATATTTTTCTTGTCCTTTATATGTATAAACACCTGCACCATGATTTTCTTCTTTATCATAAGCCTCTTTAATCATCTGCCTCATCCCATCACTCACTAAAGCCTCCCCTTCTTTAATAATATCCGGGTGAGCAATAAAATTTAGCTTTTCATCCAATATGTAAGCATAGCCTGTTTGTTCAATTTTAATATTCTTACTAAAATCACTAAACCAATTATTAAATATAACTTGGCACACTGCTCCGATAACTTCATCGTATTCATTTTTTACCGGTACAGTGATATTAATAACCTTACCACTTTCCGTATTAGAAAATAAAATGTCCGAAAAAACAGTTTCGCCTTTTAATACGTTTTCGTACATCTCTTGATCTTTTAAAGTAATCTGTTCCGATTCCTCATTACTATCAATAAAGATGTTTCCCTCTTTATCAATCAAAAAAGCCTCATATATATCTTCATTTGTACATACTTGTTTCAAAAGTTCTTTAGCCTTCTCCACCTTCAAGCTACTCATCCTAGTAGCGTTACTTTCTTTTTCATTTAATGCATCTATAATACGCTCATCTGTGGCTAATACTTGTACACGGTACTCTTTAGCTTTTATTAATGCCTCTAAAGCTCTTCCTTCAGAAGTAGCTAATTGTTTAATATTATTTTCACTTCTCCTAATCAGATTATTAGCCGAATATAGATAGATAACAACAGCCAAAATAAGTAGCGGCACACAAATTAAACTTATCATTATTAAAGGTAATTTTTTCTTAATTTGCATCAGACCACTCCTTACACTATTTTTTATAGTATAACATACAGAAAAGTAATATAAAATGAAAAATACATTTTATTAAAATATTCTAACTTAAAAACACCTTATTTATTTAGTTAATTAAATGCAAAAAGAGATTATTAAGTTTTCTCCTTAATAATCTCTTTTCACTACATTTCACGTCTACCTTCTAACGCTCTGGTAAGTGTAATTTCATCTACATACTCCAAATCTCCACCTACTGGTACACCATGAGCTATACGGGTAATTTTTATACCAAGGGGCTTTAATAACTTACTAATATACATAGCTGTTGCCTCACCCTCAATATTAGGATTAGTGGCAATAATCACTTCTTCGATGGCTTCCTTTTGGATACGCTCTAAAAGCTCTTTAATCTTGATATCACTAGGACCTACTCCCATCATAGGCGAAATAGCACCATGTAGTATATGATACAGTCCTTTAAATTCCTTCGTTTTTTCATAAGCTGCCATATCTCTCGGGTCTTCTACCACCATAATTTGACCATTAGCCCTATTAGAATCCTTACAAATAGGACAAAGCTTATCATCTGTAATCGTACAGCATTTCTCACAATAGTTAATATGCTTTTTAGCAGCTACTAAAGTATTTGCTAAATGCTCAACTTTTTCTACAGGCATACTAATAATATGAAAAGCCAAACGTTGAGCAGATTTACTTCCTATTCCCGGCAATCTTGATAACTCTTCTATAAGAGCTACCATCTTATCTCCATAATAGCCAGCCACTAGAATAATCCTCCAGTTGGTAAACCTCCTGTAAGTTTGCCCATTTCTTTTTGACTAAGTTCATCTGCCTGACGAACAGCTTCATTTACTGCAACAAGTACTAAGTCTTCTAATGTTTCTACATCATCTGGATCTACTACATCTGGGTTAATTTTTATAGATTTGATTTCTTTTTTACCAGTAATCACAACTTCTACCATACCACCCCCTGCTGTTGCAGTAAGTTCTTTGGTTTCAAGAGCAGCTTGTGCTTCTTCCATTTGTTTTTGCATTTTTTGTGCTTGTTTCATAAGCTGTTGCATATTAGGCATACCGCCACCAAAATTTTTCATTCTTTCTTCCTCCTAAATAACACTGTATTATGGTATCTATTTTACCTTATTTAACTTCAATATTAAAGTTTATTTTTGATTGTACGTTTCTTAACACCTTGGAAATATCTTGAACCTCTTCTGAAAGCTTAGGGCTAGAACCATATGTTTCAATAGATTTATTAGCATAATCATCGGCTGATATAGTTCTTACTTTCACTTCTTTACCTGCCACTTGATTAATAGCCTCTTTAATTTCATCTAGATACTTATTGACCCCAGCTTCCATTCCTTTGCGATATACAATATAAAGGAGGTCACCTTCTATATAGCCAGCTTCAGCTGTAGCATAAACCGTTCTAGCTGCTGATGTAGTCCCTAGCTTACTTACAATTTGAGGCCACTTATCCCTTAAACTCTTCACCTCTTCTGGGACAGCTTCTGGTAGTTTATGTGGCACTATCTCTTTTTTAGGAGCTGCTTGTACCACTTGTACTGGAGCCGCTACCGAAAGACCTTCTTGCATTAATTTCTCTAATTTTTCTTCAAGTAATTGTACTTTTGTCATCATTCCTTCTGGAGAGCTATCCATCTGTACTTCACTCAGTTTAAGAAGTGCCACTTCTAATAAAATCCTAGGAGATACTGACGTACGCATTTCATACTCTAATCCACTTAAATGCTTCATATAGCGCATGAGTTCATTAGTACTTATATCACTCGCTTGCTTTTTAAGTGCCTCAATATACTCTAAGCTATAATCCAGTACTTCTACTCCACCCTTAGTTGTTTTGGCAACTAAAAGGTTACGGCTATGCTCTAGTAAATCACTTACAAACTGCCTCATACTTCTGCCTTGTCTATTAACCTCTTCGCAAAGTTCTAAAACCTTTGTAGCGTCTTTACCTGCAATAGCATCAATCATTTCAAACAGTATATTACTATCTACAGCTCCAACTAGATATAATACTTTATCTAACGTAATTGTTTCACCAAAATAAAATGAAATACTTTGCTCTAAAATACTAAGTGCATCACGCATACCACCATCAGCCAATCTTGCAATATAAGCCAGCGCTTTTTCCTCTATGTCAATTTTCTCTGTTTGCATATAGCTAATAAGTGTTTCTTCAATTTCTTTAGCTGAAATACGTTTAAAATCAAAACGTTGACATCTAGATAAAATAGTAACCGGAATTTTTTGTGGATCTGTTGTTGCTAAGATAAAAATGACATGAGCTGGAGGTTCTTCTAATGTCTTTAAAAGCGCATTAAAAGCACCTGTAGAGAGCATATGTACCTCATCAATAATATATACTTTATACTTGCCCACAGCTGGTGTATATTTAACTTCTTCATTAATTTCACGAATATTATCTACACCATTATGTGAAGCCGCATCTATTTCTATAATATTAATACCTGCACCATCACTTATCCTCTTACAAGTTTCACATTTACCACAAGCAGAACCATTCACTGGCTCCTCACAGTTAACTGCCCTAGCAAAAATTTTAGCAATAGAGGTTTTTCCCGTCCCTCTACTTCCTGAAAACAGATAAGCATGAGCCACACGATGTGAATTTATTTGGTTTTTAAGTGTACGCACAATATGCCCTTGTCCTACTACGTCATCAAAAATATAGGGTCTGTACTTCCTATATAAAGCTAAGTAACTCATGTTTTCTCCTTTCCTTATTGACTAGCAAATTTTCATTATGTCTTATTATACCACAATTTAAAGTGTTCTAATACAAGAACTAGCTTTTTATCCACCGGCCAAGTTCCTTTTTTTACCATTCACCATAATATATATAGTATCACTTTAATGATTGAGGTTATTTACTATGTTAGAATCTGCTTTACTTGTTACTTCACTTTGCATAGATGCTTGCATTGCTAGTTTTGCTTATGGTACCAATAAAATTAAAATCCCAGTCCTTTCTGGTTTGATCCTTACAGGAATTTCTACTCTATTTCTTATTATCTCTATCAGTCTTGGCTCTATTATTAAAGGGTTCATTCCTGCAAACTTAACTAGTTTCATTTGCTTTGGCATCTTATTTATCTTAGGTTTTATGCGACTTTTCGAAGGCCTACTCAAGCAATATTTAAATAAAAAAGCAATTTCACTAGGAAATATCGAGCTTACCCTTCTTAATTTCAAATTAGTACTTAACGTTTATGCAGACTCAACTCTTGCCGATATTGACCATTCTCAAACATTAAACGCTAAAGAAGCTCTTTACTTGGGTATTGCTCTTTCTCTAGATAGTTTAGTGGTGGGTTTTGGTGCAGCCTTAGCCTCCATTAACCTTTTACAAATCATCGTTCTATCCGTTCTTTTTAACTCAGCAGCTATTATACTGGGCGGCGTTTTAGGCCGTAAATGTGCAGAAAAACTTAGCATAGACCTTTCTTGGCTAGGTGGTGCCACACTTATTTTACTTGCGCTATTAAAAATCTTTTAGCGATTATCTCTTATGGAGTACTACTATTCCTACAGTAGCACTCCATTTTTAGTGACTATAAAACACTTCCTTTTTCAAAGTAACATCATTATTAAGTATTCTTTGTATACATATGTTAAGTATATATTCTTATCAAAATTTTAATGAAGTATCCTATTCATCCTATACTATGATATTAAATCCCTATATTGCTAGATTAAATAAATTGTGCTATATTTTATTTAATCAAAATATATTATTTTTATGATATTAATTTAACGGAGGTACTCCTGTGGGTTTTTTAGATAGTATTTCCCCTAATCACATTTCTAGCAATTTTAATATAAAATCTCTAAATATTAATACACATTTATTAGGTTGCTGTAATAGATTAAGCGTAGTCATTATTGAAAAAGGCATTGGATCAGTCTTAATTAATGAGCAAGTCATTTCTATAGCTAGTCCTATGATTATCTGTTTAAATGAAACTGAAAGGCTTCATTTTACCTCTGCCTCAAATCTTATGGGTAAAGTTATTTCATTTCATCCAAATGTTATTAAAGATTACTTTACACTAGAAAATATTAGGACGTTAGATCACTCCTTCTCTGTAGAAGATATTAGATATATTATGAGTTTATCTATTTTCTTTAGAAGATCTAAAAATTATGCTGGGCATCTCTCAACTTCAGAACCAGTTTTAAAACATTT
This sequence comes from Cellulosilyticum lentocellum DSM 5427, assembly GCF_000178835.2. Classification (GTDB taxonomy): domain Bacteria; phylum Bacillota; class Clostridia; order Lachnospirales; family Cellulosilyticaceae; genus Cellulosilyticum; species Cellulosilyticum lentocellum. The sequence continues at coordinate 1,182,609 of NC_015275.1, read as the reverse complement.
GAATAAATTGTTAGAAACTATTTTAGGCGTTGCAGAACAACCCCTCCTTTTATCACTACGGTTATCGGAACTTTTAACTTATATTGAACATTTGGTAAAAACATATTCGATTTTGTCAGAATCACTTATTACTGAAACTTCATTTGAAGTTAAGGATGTGCTTTTATATCTCCATAATAATTATAAGCAAAAGATTACTATCCCTGATTTAAGTAGACATTTCCATGTTAACCGTACTACTCTTAGCGATCGTTTTTACGAGGCTACTGGTGAAACCATCATTACCTATTTAAATAAGCATCGCATTAATCTTTCTGCTATTTTCCTTAGGGAATCAACATTATCTATTTCTGATATTGCAGATGAAGTTGGGTTTAATGATACTGCTTACTTTGCTAAATTATTTAGAAAGTATATGCATCATACACCGTCTGGGTACAGACAGCGCTATTATGCTCTTTCTCAATTACATAAGGTGGATGAAAAAGGCTGAGTTTTAAGACCAAACTCAGCCTTTTCTTTATTGGACACACAAAAAAAGACTAAGCACTCTTGCTTAATCTTCTAACTTTATATTTATAGTTTAATCCGTGCACTTCGCTTCGACAAAAAGCCATATACGTTACCTTAACAGTTAACTCAGACTAGGCAACCTCACGGCACATAAGTGATCTTACTTAGTGCTGCTTCCTTCCGGACCTGACACGGTTCATAAGTACTTATTGCGTAAGACCCAATCCTCATCGCCACTTATTAAGGGCAGACTATACAAATTTCTGCCTCAGACGAAGCATCACCCTTGCTACAGCGGGTTGCAAGTACAGGGCACCGCTACCTCCCCGGCTAGCACGGAAATTTTTTGACAAGTATCTGTCACAGGTAATAGTATACCTTCTTTCATGCTATATGTCAACGTCTCTCATTTTTATTTTCTTAAGCTAAAGCTGCCTTTATTTTCTCGTAATGTTTTTCTGACACATTTTTCATCACTTGAACGATAGCCCCCATAATTAAACCTGCATTAAAGTGTGCTTCATCAGCAGGAAAAAACATAGATACAACAACACATTGATCTTTTGTTAATACATATTTTACAGTTGGTAATTCTAGATTGCATTCATTTAAACAATCTAGGATGGCTGCATTTCTTTCCTCAGGTATTTCATTCATCAGCAATGATTGTACACCTAGATAAACTGTATCATTGATAGTAATAACGACTTGTTTTTTATCTTCTCCCATTGGATAAATACTTCTAAAGAAAATAGTATCATCTTTTTCTTCTTCCTTAAACATATTAACTGTTTGTGTTTCAATCATAAAATCTCTAAGCATTCTTGCTTTCTTATGTCTTGGATTTGCTGCCATAATTCCCCTCCGATAATTTTATTTTTTTGTCTCATCTGTTTAAAATAGCTTTTTAGTAACTGACTTGCTTCTTCTTCACAAACACCTTCTACTACTTCACAACGATGATTGAGCTCATCCATCTGTAATATATTTAATACAGAGCCTCCAAAGCCAGCTTTAGGACTACGTGCCCCAAAAACTACTCTAGGAAGCCTAGCTTGTACAATAGCACCGCTACACATAGGACAAGGCTCTAAAGTAATGTAAATAGTACACTCTTCAAGTCTCCAATCCTTTATATGCTTACAAGCCTCATTAATAGCCATTACTTCTGCATGAGCTAGGGCATTTTTGTCTGTATTTCTTCTATTATGCCCTCTCCCTATAACCTGCTCCTTGTAAACAATAACAGCTCCTATAGGTGCTTCGTCTAGGGTAAATGCCTTTTCAGCTTCTATTAATGCTTGTTTCATAAACTCAATATCTTTTTCCATAGTATCTCCTCTTCTAAAAACCACTTTCAATGATCTCTAGGTACTTTAAATTATATATTTAATTTGTTATTGTTTCCATAGTTATTTTCAACAAGTATAATTTTTTGTATTATGTTACATCCTACTTTATATCATAGAGAGGTGGTGACCCCATGATTTTATCAACTGACTTAGAAAAAAACATACAAATGTTTCGTGAATCTCTACCTTTAGGAGAAAGCTTTGATGTCCTAGAACGCAAAATCACTGTTCACGAAACTACTTTTTATCTGTACTATTTAGATGGTTTTGCAAAGGATACCAACTTAGAATATGTTCGTCGTGATATGACTAATCTCTCTGCTGAAATCTTCAAAACTATTCAGTCTGCCAAAGAGCTTTCTGAAAAGGCAATTAGTTCTATTGAGGTATCTACTGATAACAATATAGATAATCTTATCATTGCTGTTCTTTCTGGGCAAACTGTTTTACTTGGTCCTCATTATGCAGAAGGCCTCATTATTGACCTTCGTACTTATCCTGCCCGCGGTACGGAAGAACCTGCTAAAGAAAAAGTATTAAGAGGCTCTCATGATGGGTTTGTTGAAACATTAATTTCTAACACAGCTTTAATCCGTAGACGCATCCGTGACCCTCATTTGGTCTTCGAAATGGAAAATATAGGTGATGTATCTAGAACAGATGTTGTTGTTGGTTACATGCGTAATAAGGTGGACAAAAAAACGCTTTATAAAATTAAACAAACTATTAAAACACTTAATGTTGATGCTTTAACTATGGGTGATCAAAGTCTAGTAGAATCTGTACATTCTTACTCTTGGTTTAATCCTTTTCCTAAAGTTCGTTACACAGAAAGGCCTGATGTAGCCGCTGCTCACCTCATGGAAGGAAAGGTAATTATTCTTGTTGACAATACACCTACTGCACTTATTTTACCAACCAATATATTTGATTTCATGCAATCTGTGGATGATTATTATTTACCGGTTCTAACTGGTAATTATTTAAGGCTTATTAGGTATCTTGTATTTATTACTAATCTTCTTATTAGCCCCCTCTTTGTTCTCCTAACAGACAATCCAGGATGGATACAAGGTAGTGCTGCGGAATTTTTATTGCCTGATGTACCTTATGTGATTCCTATTTTCCTTCAATTTGTCATATTAGAAATCGCACTAGACGGACTTAATCTAGCTTCACTTAATACGCCTAGTGCTTTGGGTACCTCTTTATCTATTATTGGCGGACTTATCTTAGGTGACTTCGCTGTAGATACTGGTTGGTTTATCCCGCATACTATTTTATATACAGCCGTTATCGCGCTTTCTAGTTTTACCCAAACAAGCATTGAGCTTACCTATGCTTTTAAGTTTTCCAGATTACTACTTATTATTTTAACAGGATTGCTAGGTACTACTGGTTTTATCATTGCTTTAGTTGTTATTATTACAGTCATTGCATGCACGAAAACCTTTACTAATGAGCCTTATCTATATCCTCTCATTCCTTTTAATGGGAATGCTCTTTACCACTTACTTTTTAGAACTAGAATCTGTACCAAACAGTCCATTGGTAATAAGAAAACTGATTAATTAGCAAAAGCCTTTTATAGTGTTTCACATAACACACTATAAAAGGCTTTTGCTAATTAAAGGTAATTTACTACCAATGGAAAATAATAGGTTTTACTACTATACGCTACATATTTCCCCCAAGAAGTTAACAATAACATCACTATGGAAAATAATACAAGAAACAGTTCAACTAAACAAATACTTTTCAGACGATTAGCATCTGAATGAGCAATTTGTATTCCTGCTAAATACTGTAAATAAACACCTAATAACTGTGCTCCAATAAAAGCAGTTATAGATAGTATAGGTATTCTGCTACACATATTGGTCAAAATAACCCAAATATGTATATATACAGATAAATTGATAACTTTGAAAAAAGATATTTTCCCTTTTGCAAGCCAAAATATTACTTTAAGAAATATAACAAATATTAGTATGGATGCAATAACTTCTGCGAACATAATAATTGAAAAAGTATTTCCCCTTAAAAGCTTACTACAAATAATAAGTATTGCTGCAACTAATAACTGCATTATATCTATTTGATTATTACTTGCTATTTTATTTATTACACCTTTAGGACAAATCAAGTTGAATAGATAAAGCCTATGCTCCATCATCTTTGAGTCGTCCTGCCTTTTATTCTCTTTATTCATTTTCCCCCAACTTCCTAATGTTCTGTTTTGCTCTTCATTACACTTCTCTATTCGCTCTAGAAGTAAAATTATCTTTATCCTATCTATTTAACCTTTATTCCGTTTTAGAGTCTTCTGTCTCCACAGTGATTTTCAAATCCCCAAGTCCAAATAATGTTTTTATCTCCACTACTTTTTCATTTAGCTTCTTTGTAAGATTATCTCTTTCTACTGCTATCCCCTTTAAGGCCTCTTGATTATCGTCATATCCCATTTTTTCTTTAATAGCACTCACTTCATCCTCTAACTGATTAATTGTCTGCTGCAGCGCTGTTCTTACTTCTACTTTTTGACTTCTTTCTCCTTGTAACGTTGCTATATCACTTAATTCCCTACTAGAAACTTCTACATAATAAGGGTATTCATTACCTTTATTATTTACCTTGGTTCCTTTTAAGTAAATGTCTACATAATAGACTCCTTCAGATAAAAAACTTGTCTCGGAAAGCCTTACAATATACTTTTGCCCTGATGGTTTATAGTTGCCAAAAATGCCTTTCTTAGGAATGGAAGCTTCATATTCATTATTACCTGTTCCTGAAGATTTTTCAATATAAAGCGCCATATAAGCAGAGTCAGTTAAATCTCTTAATTGACTGTCTATACCACTAATTTCATTATTCAAAGTTGCTAGTTCGCCTTGTTTGCTTTCTATATCTTTTAAACTCTGTTCTATTTGAACTTCTACAGCTTCTTTTTTATTCTTAAGATCAACTTCCCTTGTATCTAATTCTTTATATTGATTACGTACTAGGTAAATTTCACTATATAAATTATTAAACTTAGTATAGGTTCCACCATCCAGAATTTGGGTTTTATTTAAAAATTCAACCCATACTCTTAACTGTTCGCCTTCTATTGATTGGCCTTTTAAAGATTTGAAAATATTTTCTTTAGCATTTTCTGGATTTAACTTACTAAAAATAGTAGCCTTTTTAAGTTCGTTCTCTTCTCCTGTTAAAGCCAGAATCGGGTACAAATCAAATTGAAACTTTTCAAATGGTAGTGTCTTAGGATATATACTTAAAATCTTATACATATGATCTATAAAAGTGGTATCTACCTTTGCCACCGCTCCATAATACATGACAAGACCTTGTTCTAAATCACTAGTTTCCATTCTTTTTATATAATTTTGTATACTTGAATGATCTAAATTCTCCATAAATGTTTGCATTAAGACATCTGTTGTCGGTATAAATAAATTCTTTTTATTATAGCCTTCAATAACTTCTAATTTTTTCTCTGACGTAAACCGTTCAAAGTAGGTTTCAAAAAATTGACGACTTTCTTCTGACATTTCTTTTTGTTTTAATAAATACTCTATTCCTTGTGAAAAATACCAATCTGCTTGGGCATCACTATTTTTCACACTATCCTCTAAAATACTGATGATTCCCGTTGTATTACCTTGCATTTTATAAGTCATAAATTGTAACACATGAAGATTAGCAGTAATTAGTCCTATAAGTACTGCTACAATAAGACCTGCTAATAATACCCATTTATATCGATTAAACTCTTCTTTTATTCTTTCCATTTTTTACTCCTTATATCACTAATCCTTTGATTATTCCTAGCATTATACTATTTTTTCTTTTATTATACAATTCCTCTTTAATTAGCTAGCGAGCTTGTCGATTTAACTCTATTATAGAGGATTCTATGTCGTAACGCAAAATATTTTATTATTATTACAAATCTTATGTCCTTATTTAGATACCCCCATAGCCTTGTTTTTCAGCTCTTACTGCTATATGCTTATTATGTTCTGTTTTACTATATCCTTTCTCCAAGTATGGTTAATGCCGTGCATTACCATACTTTTTTTATGTCTTGTATCTATATTTTGAAAGACGTATATTTATACATCAAAACACTTGTTTTTTATGTGTTTAGCCGATATAATAATGCACAATAATAGTTGACATAATTTTTCAGAAAGGTTTTTACAGATATGCACTCAACAAAAAAACAGCAGTCGAAACATTATTTATCAGCCCTTTTTAAATTTATAATACCTTCCCTAATAGGGATCTTCCTGTTTATGATTCCTCTTCCTAAAGATGGTTCTATCACTATCCCTATTGCCATCTTATCTACAGGACTTCAAGAATTATTGGGCCATCATACTCCTATTATTTTAGTGGTTGTTACTGGCATTTCTGCACTAGGAAGCCTTATTACCTATCTTTTTAAACCTAAATTGATTATGGGAAGTAATCTTCTTAATTCACTTTTTAACACCACTTGGGTTTGGCTTAGTTTAAGAGTCTTAGCCTTTGTTTTTATTAGTATCATTACTATGCAAGTATCTGGTTTTAGTTTTCCACCTTTTATGCTTCCTTTAGTAGAAGTCATAACTTCTTCAGATACCGGTAGCCTTGTACTAGCAGATTTACTCCCTGTACTTTTCTCAATTTTTCTATTTGCAGGATTATTTTTGCCACTTTTACTCGATTTCGGCCTACTTGAATTTATAGGCTCTCTTTTAGTAAAAGTCATGCGTCCTGTATTTGGACTTCCAGGACGTTCTGCCATTGACTGTATTGCCTCTTGGTTAGGTGATGGTACTATCGGTGTATTACTAACTAGCAAACAATATGAAGAAGGTTTTTATACAAAAAGGGAAGCTGCTGTTATTGGTACTACCTTTTCTCTTGTATCAATCACCTTTAGTTTGGTTGTTATTAATACCGTTAAATTAGGGCATCTTTTTGTTCCTTTCTATTTAACTGTCACGGTAGCTAGTTTAGTGGCTGCTATCATCATGCCTAAACTCCCACCACTTTCCTTAAAAAAAGATATATTATATGATGGTTCTATACCAGAAGCTTCAACTGTGGAAACAACACACATAATTGCTCACGGTTTTAAGAATGCAATTCAAAAAGCTGAAAAACAAACCTTTAAACAATCAATTGTAATAGATGGCTTTAAAAATGTACTTGATATGTGGTTTGGTGTCATCCCCGTAGTTATGGCTGTAGGTACATTAGCACTTATTTTAGCCACTTATACACCTATTTTCCAAATACTTGGCATACCTTTTACACCACTTTTAAATGTACTTGGTGTACCTGAAGCTGCTGCTGCTGCTCAAACTTTAGTAGCTGGATTTGCGGATATGCTCCTTCCATCTATTTTAGCCTCTTCTATAGAAAGTGATATGACAAGATTTATTGTAGCAAGTGTATCCGTCACTCAACTTATTTATCTCTCCGAAGTTGGTGCTCTTTTATTAGGTTCTAAAATACCTGTTAAGTTTTGGGAATTATTCATCATCTTTATTGAACGTACACTTATCACGCTACCAATCATTTCATTGATTGCTCATCTTATATTTTAATATTAATTAAAAATAAACTAAGTTTACTAGGAACTTAGTTTATTTTTTCTTAAATGGATTTTTATAAAAGATAATTACTAATATTTACTTTGTTAAATTCTATTTCTATTATTGACCTTAATTCTCCTCTTATGTTAGGATAATTCATGTGATAGTTTGCTTTTTTATGTATACTTGTTATTTTTTTACATTTTATCACATAAGAGAATCCTTTATGAGTAAAAAATTAAAGCACATCTTTATACTGCCGTAGCTACTATTCTAGTTTTATCTAACTTAAGTGTTATATACGCTTCAAGTATACTTATGAATTAGAATCTTAAATCTTTCTACAAGTTCAAGTACAAGTAGCTTTACTAATAGGAATCTGTATTGGAGCAGATATTCTTAAAAATGAAGGTTACTTTATTCCTAAAAACATGGTAACAAGAGCTGATATGGTTACTATGTTTGCCAAAATTATTCCCCTAGATACTTCTAAGTAGTAACATACTTTAGATGATATATACACTTTATCAAAATAAGCTCTAGTCTATTAAAAATTTGACTAGAGCTTATTTTTCTTACCTTGTTTTCTCATAACTTTATCATCTTATAGTATTTTAGTTCATAAAAAAAGAAGATCCCTATAAATAGTGATCTTCTTTCTATTTTTAGTTACTTGAAACAATTCCTCTACCTGCATCTAGGCTTACAACTGAACCTGTTTTAAGAATATCTGTTGCATTTGTCGCACCAGTAATGACTGGAATATCAATAGCAAGTCCAACAATTGCAGCATGTGAATTAACACCATCTTCTTCTGTAATAATACCAGCTGCTCTTCTTAATAATGGTAGCATCTCATTTGTAGTTTCCGGAATAACAAGGATATCCCCTTCAATAAATTTCTCATTAGCTTCTTCTTCTGTTTTACATACGCAAAGATTACCACATACTTGTTTTGAACCAACACCTACACCTGAAACTAAAATGTGTCCGATGACATCTACCTTAATCATATTAGTTGTACCGGTTACGCCTACTGGTAAGCCACTTGTGATAACAACTAATTCCCCTTTATTAACCATACCTGTGTGTTCAGCTACAGTTAATGCTTCTTCAAATAATTCATCTGCATTTTGTTTTTCTTCCATTAAAAGTGGTTTTACACCCCACATTAAACTCATGTGACGGTATACACTTGCTGAAGTTGTGCAACCCAAGATAGGTGATACTGGTCTATATTTAGAAATCATTCTAGCTGTTCTACCTGACTTAGTTACAGTTACAATAGCTGCTGCACCAAGGTCATGTGCTGTTGTACAAGTAGCATGTGAGATTGCACTAGTTACATTATTAGTTGCTGTACTACCTCTTTCTTTAAAACGTTTTACATAATCAATATCTGACTCTGTTTTTAAAGCAATTCTCGCCATCGTTTGTACTGATTCAACAGGATATGCACCTGCTGCTGTTTCACCAGATAACATAATAGCACTTGTACCATCGTAGATTGCATTAGCAACATCACTAATTTCGGCTCTTGTAGCTCTAGGATTTTTCATCATGGAATCTAACATTTGTGTAGCAGTAATAACTTGTTTACCTGCTGCAACTGTTTTCTTAATAATCATTTTTTGGATAGATGGTACTTCTTCTCCTGGAATTTCAACCCCCATATCTCCACGGGCTACCATAATTCCATCAGATACACGAATAATTTCATCAATATTATCTACACCTTCTTGATTCTCAATTTTAGAGATAATATTAATTGTATGACAATTATATTCTTCAAGAATTCTTCTAATTTGAAGAACATCTTCGGCGCATCTTACAAAAGAAGCTGCAATAAAGTCATAACCTGTTTGAATTCCAAAGATGATATCAGATCGATCTTTTTCACTTAAGTATGGCATAGAAAGTCTAGTATCTGGTAAGTTAACACCTTTATTGTTTGATACATCACCATTATTCATAATTTTACAAACAATATCACTGCCGTCTACTACTTTTTCCACGATTAACTCAATAAGACCATCATCAAGTAAAATTCTTGAACCTTCTTTTACATCATTTGGTAAATTCTTGTATGTGATAGAAACAATTTCATTTGTTCCTAGAATATCTCTACTTGTAAGTGTAAATTGTTCACCTTTTTTAAGAGAAACTTTTCCTTCTGCAAATTGACAAACTCTTACTTCTGGTCCTTTTGTATCAAGTAAAACTGCTATTGGTAAATCTAATTCTTTTCTAAGTTTATCTACACGGTCAAAATTTTCTTTATGACTTTCGTGAGTGCCATGTGAGAAGTTGAATCTAGCAACATCCATCCCTTCTAGCATTAATCTCTTTAGTATTTTGTCATCCTTTGTTGATGGACCTAATGTACATACAATTTTAGTTTTTCTCATATTAGTATCTCTAGTCTCCTTTAAGATTTTGCTTCGTAATATGCTTACACGACAATTTTCGTACTTATTATAACATATTCTGTATCAAATTACATAGAATATCCTATAATAATTGTTAACATTTCTTCCAAATAAATCACATTTTTAAGCATTTTATTTGACTTATCGCTATTATTGATTGATTTTTCCCTAATTATTACATTTACCTAAGTATTTTAGAATTACTTTAATAATAGTATTTATGACTTGCATTTGCTATTCTAAATGTGTACCATTTATGATCACCCGCTAACAAAAAAGTGTACCACCTCTATCACATTCCCCATTATAATTAGTTTTACGACAAACAATTATATAGTGGGGGGGATTTGGAGTGATCGAGATGGTACAGTATGATTATATCAGAATGTTGTATTTTAATGAAGGTTTATCTCAGCGTACAATCGCTAAAAGGCTTATGATTCATCGAAATACTGTAAAACGGGCTATTGAAAGGAATTCAAATACTTATCAACGGCAGAACGTTAAAGAAAAGCCTGTTAATGGTGATTTTATAGCTAAAGTTAAAGCAATACTTTTAGATAATAAGATAAAACCTCGCAAAGAGCGCTTAACTAAGACGCGTATGTTTACGCTAATGCAAGATGAAGGCTATATAGGATGCTATTCTTCTTTTACAGAGTTAACAAGGCAGCTGGAAGATGAACTATCACTTACTCAGGAAGATGCCTTTTTAAAGCTCTTGCCAACAGAGGGTACCATGCAAGTAGACTTCGGTGAAATGAGCACCATTTATCAGGGGAAAAAGACAAAGGTCATCGTCTTCTGTGCAAAACTTAAGTGCAGTAAATGTGAGTTTATCACAGCTTTTCCAAGGCAAAGTACAGAGTACTTCTTAGAAGGTCTTAATCGTGCTTTCCAGTTCTTTGGTGGTATTCCACGGAAAGTCGTTTTCGATAACCTTAAACAAGCCGTGAAAGAAATCAAACCAGATGGTGGACGTGTCCTTCAAGATGCCTTTCTTAAATTTAAAGCTTACTATGGTTTTGATGCCGTTTTCTGTAATCCTGCAAGTGGCCATGAAAAAGGTATGATCGAAAATCTTGTTAAATATACTCGCAACAACTACTTTATTCCTATCCTAGAATTTAACTCTTATCACGAACTCAACTCTTTATTACATAATGCTTGTGTTAGAAGAATGAATACCCAAAAAGTAAAAGGAATCCTTTGGAAAGATCTGTTACAAGAAGAACAAGATCATGCGTTTATGCCACTTAAAGATTTTTATGATGTTTCCAAGATCATGATGGCAAAGGTTGATTGCTATGCATTAGTTTCTTGTGATACCAACCATTATTCCGTTCCAAGCAGCTATGTAGGAAAACAAGTGATCGTAAAAATCTATCCATTTGAAGTTCAAATCTCATACCGAGATCAGCTTATTGCAAAACACTCAAGGCTTTTGGGAAAACATGATGAAGCCTTAAATCCCTACCATTACCTCCCTTTATTAGCTAAAAAACCAGGTGCTATTGAAGATGCAAAGTTTATGCAAAACTGGCACCTCCCACCTATTTTTGAAACCTACCACAAACAGTTGCAAGCAAGAAGTTGTTCAAAGAATGCAGGTACGAAGGAATACATCAAGATTCTTCAACTTACAGAAAGTCATGGTATCCATAAGATAGCACATTTTTTAAATGATCTATCTAAGAAGAATAATTATAGTTTGGAGGAATTAAAGAGCTATATACGCTTCAAACAGAACGAGAAAATACACAAAGTAACAACAATGTCAAAGATGCCATTAGAAGCCTTAAACGTGGTCTCAATAACGGCACCGCCTTCAATGTATGATGCTTTGTTAAAAGGAGATGCTTATAGTAATGGATGAGGCATTGCAAGAGAAACTAACACTCTGTAAACTTGCTGGAATCAACAAGTGCTATGATAGAATACTTGATACGGCAACTTCTGGGCAATGGACTTATGAACGGTTCTTTAATGGCTTATTAGATGAAGAACTACTTTCAAGGGAAAACAATCGCTTTAGCAGACTCTGTAAAAAGGCCGGTTTTCCTACAGTAAAAACAATAGATGAGTTTAATTTTTTAGAGGCTCCTTTTATCCCTAAAGATAAGATCATAAAGCTTATGGATTGTAGATTTATTGAAGAATACGGAAACCTCATACTTATTGGAGGCTCTGGTGTTGGAAAAACTCACCTAAGCACAGCGATAGGTGTTGAGGCATGCAAACGTGGTTTTAGTGTAACCTTCTTTACCGCTGCCTCATTAGGTAATAGACTTGTAGAAATGCAGGAAAGCCTGGCATTAAGCCGATTTATAGACAAACTTAAAAAGATAGATTTGATCATCATTGATGAACTAGGTTATGTAGAGCTTTCTGCTGATACCACGCAACTGATGTTTCAAATCTTTTCAGAACGCTATGAAAAGGGATCGATCATTGTGACTACAAACCTTGAGTTCAAAGAATGGGCGAAGGTCTTTCATGATGAACGCATGACTACTGCCATCATTGATAGGCTCATACATAACAGTAAGATTATCACGTGCAATGGTCCTAGCTATCGTTACAAACAAAAGATTCAAATGACAGAATAAAAAAGCCCTAGAGATAGGGCCCATATTTCTAATTAAGGTGGTACACCTTTTGACTAGCGGGGTGGTACACTTTTCTATTGACAAAAGCATGACTCTCATATGGAATATTTCTATGGTTAAATCATATTAAACTTATTCCCTATATGACTACATCTAATATCATATAAAACAACCTTGAAAAATTCCTAATATAGTCATTTTACAAGGTTGTTATTCTTAACTCATTATAGTTGTAGTATAAACATAATTATATAATATACCATGCCTTATTTCATCTGTTAAAATATTAAAGACTGCATCCCTGTAAGAATTATCTGGTAAACCTGACATAATCGTACGATATCTTCTAACAGCTTCCGTCTCACCTTTTAATGCTTTAATAATCCCCTCAGTAAAATTAGCAGGTGGAACAAATTCTTCCTCCATCGGTATAGGCGCTTCATTTCCTGTTAATTGCTTATACATACTTTTAAAAATCTTATTATGCATTTGTTCATCTTCTTTAATCCCAGTTATAGTTTTTATAATATCTTGCCTAGCTTTTTCACCTATATTATTGGGAACGTTATTAATAAGCCATTCATAAAACATTGCATCAGATTTTTCATTTTCAATTGAACTTCCAATTAAACTAACGGCGTTTGCTAATTGTTCTCCCGTAGGATAACTTTGTCTCATCCACATATACATCATCCTGAATAATAAATTCACTATATCTTATGCTAAATATTTAAAAGGAGTTCATTAATCTTACATTTATTTTACATTTATCTTTTCCTACATTCTTCCTTTTCCTTGTATGAATCCTCACTTTTTGTTTATACTATGTTTGTACTTACTTATATAAAAGGAGGCTATGACATGAAAGCTGTTGTAGATAAGGATACTTGTATTGGTTGTGGACTTTGCCCGTCTATCTGTCCTGATGTATTTAGCATGGATGATGAAGATGGTAAGGCTGTTGCTATTTCAGAGGATGTACCTGAAGAATTAGAAGATGATGCTAGTGAAGCTGCTGCTTCTTGTCCTGTTGAAGCAATTACTGCTGAATAGCTTAATCAAGAGGTGTTATCATACAAGAGGTCAAACTTGTTCATATGATAACACCTCATTTATTTTCAAAATCAAACCTATTCTACTATTACTCAATATGGTGATTTTCTGCTATCTTTTTTTCATCATGAATAACACCTTTTAAATGAAGTGCTCTTGTTTTTAGCCTTAAGGAAATACTTTTATCCAAAATAACATAACTAATCCATTGCATTGCTTTATCATATTCCTTAAATCTTCGATAAATATCTGCAATAATGTATGCTGTCGTTAATTCTCCTAGTTCAAATATTGGAAAACGCTCATTATTATAAGCATTTTCAAATCCCGTTAAAGCATGGCTTAGAAATAGCTTCTCTTGCTCTGCATCTTTTAATTCTCTATAAATCCACGCTAACTTTAAACATATATAAGCTTTTTCTCCATCTTTAGCTTTTTTTACAAAACTATTAAGGAGTGCTAATTTATATCTGGATATAGCTGATTTTGCATCTATAATAGGCTCATAATGATAAGTTTTGTAAACCGAGCTAATTTTCTCTTTAATCCATCTTATTTGACTTGTCGTTAAGGTGCTAAAATTTTTACTAAGAGCAGCATAACCGCAAGTTTCACATACAATACATTCATAAAAAATGGGATTAGCGATATCATACTCTGGCTTTAAGTCTAAATCTGAATTAACTAATCTATTTTTACCTGAACGAATAGCTTTTGTTTTAAATTCTGTTTTACACACAGGGCATACATAAGTTTTATCATATAAAACTTCTTCTAATGTTACTCTTTTCCCCTTCTTATTTTCAATTTCATTAGAGACTTCTTTTTCGGGGAAAAGTTCTATTTTCTCTAGATTTTCAAACCCCATGTCTTTTAATTCTTCAAATATATTAATCACTTAATCACTACCTATCTCGTTTTCTCAGGGCTAGGCTGACAGCTACTTTTCACAATTCTTCTTATACTCTAAAGGACTAATTCCAACATACTTTTTAAACTTACTATGAAAATAGTCAATATGTTTATATCCTACTGCCTTAGCAATTTCATACACTTTCATTTCTTTATGACGAAGCAATTCTTTTGCCCTGTTTATTCTTAGCTGATCAATATAAACATTAAAGCTTTGTCCTGTATAATTCTTAAAGCTTTTTCCTAAGTAAGCACTATTATAATTAAATAATTCTGCTAACAATTCTAATTTTAGTTCCTTATTATAGTTGTTTTCTATGTAATAAATAATCTTTTTCATATTATTTTCAGGACTGCTTACTTTAAACTCTTGTACAATAATACGTAACTGTTCCTCTATATATTCTATAACATCTTCTACATCTCTACAATGATAAATTACTTCTATTATTTGTTCTCCACTAGGTAGAAGCTTTCCTACTTCTTGATTCGCCTCTATTGTCTTTGTCCCAGTCTTAACTAAGATATTACTAAATACTGAAATAACTTTATCTTTTCTTACGCTTTCACTTTGCAGTTGCAATTTGAGTTCTTCTAGTACTTGTTTAATCTTAATCATATCTCCAACTTGCAATAATCGGTAAATCTGCTCACTAACATGCTCCACATTTATTATTCTGCTCTGTTCACTCTCCTTAGCATACATATCAATACGCTTAGAAGTTAAAAGCCTTTCATTTGGATACAAAAACTTCTTATTCAAAAGTTCTTTAACTAAAGTATAACTCTCACCTATCTCCTGTATCTTAATCAGTGAAGTATCTAAAGCCATTTTGCATGTAATCTGGTACCTCTTTGCTAATTTTTCTTGCAGGGTATCAATAGCCTCATCTATATACCCTTGTTCTTTATTTTGAATAATGATTAACAGATATTTTTCAACAATAAGTGTTTTCACAGCTAAGCGTGCTTCTAGATAATCCTTTATTTGCTCTTCTATTAAACTTACTGTTTCCTTCTTCTCTTCTATATCTACAAGCAATAATTGATAACTTTCATTTTTTTCTTTTAACTCATTGTACTTATCTTGCTCCATTATACTCAATGAACTTCCTAATAATAAGTGAGTTAATAAACTTTTAATAACATAAGTCTCACTTACATCTAATTTTTGAGTGATTTCTTTCTCCTTTAGAATTTTATCTTTAATCTTTTCAATCATTTCAATTAATTCATCTTCATCTATTGGTTTTAGAATATAAGCTTCTACGCCTAGGCCCATGGCTCTTTTAGCATACGTAAAATCTGAATAGCCTGTTGTAATAATAAACTTTCCTTTAAATCCTCTTTTTTTAGCTTCTTCAATAACTTCTATCCCCATTAAACCTGGCATTCTAATATCTATTAAAACCAAATCTGGATTCAATATCATTATTTTCTCTAAGCCATTTTGTCCATCTATGCCCTCACCACATATGTCAAAACCTTCTGCTTCCCAAGGAATAATTTTTTTTAATCCTTCCCTTACATTAGGTTCATCATCAATAATAAGCACTTTCATGTCTACCCCTCCTGCATTTTTGGCAAAACAATTGTTACTGTTGTTCCCTGATCCTCTATGCTTTCAATTGTAATACCATACATATCACCATAGTATAGTTTGATTCTTTCATTTATATTTTTCAGGCCTACTCTATTTCTTTCTTCTATTTGTTCACCATGTAAACTTCTCTGAATTTGCTGTAACCTTTCCTTGCTTATTCCTAAGCCATTATCAGAAATAGCTATTTTTAAACAATGATTCTGTTCTTTTATACTACAAACAATTTTTCCACTTCCTTGCTTAGCTTCAAGTCCATGTATAAATGCATTTTCTACAATAGGCTGTAATAATAATGGTAATAAGTAGTACTTTTCACTCTCTATTTCATTCTCAATATGATAACTAATTCTTTCACCAAATCTAAACTTCTGAATGGTTAAATAGGCTTCTATCATTTCTAATTCTGAAGCTAAACTCACACTACGATCGGACACTTCCAGATTTCTTCTAAGAAGCTTAGATAGTTTTTTTACCACGCCAGCAAGTTCTGTTTCTCCATTGCAATAGGCTTTCATACGAATGGTTTCTAATGTATTATATAAAAAGTGAGGATTAATCTGGCTAGATAGCATCTCAAACTGCATTTCCTTTTGCTTTCTTTTTAGTTCCTCTTTTTGCACTTTAGCAGAATAATTTTCTTCTATAAGTTGTTTAACGCTCTCTACTGTTTGACAAATATCTTCATAAAGTTCTCCGATTTCATCATTCCCCTCAATGCTCTTTCTAATATTAAAATCACCTAGACTAACCTTATGCATTTCTTTTCTCACTAAAATGATACGGTTTGAAAACCCCTTAGAAAATATCAAAATGAGTATTCCTGACAAACCTAAGCTAATCATTATCATCGCCAAACTCGTCCTAACAATTTTTAGCGTCTCACCTGTAATACTATTAACAGACATACTCATGCATATCTCAACTTTACTATTAAATGTTTTAACCGGTGTAAAGCTAGTAAAAATAATGTATTCTGCACCTGTGTCATTACTCACCTTAATCTTATAATTCTTATTTTGTTCTACCTGCAACTCTCGTAAGTGGTCCAGTTGTTCATATAGAGGATCACTATTACCGGATGTTGTTACCACCTGTCCATTAATAGTAATCATTGTATCGTAGGGTTCATCTTTAATAATTCTATTAATCTTTTCTGGATCGAAATTAATAACTAATACACCTAATAAATTTTTCTGTTTATCTCTTAGTGCTCGTATCAAGCTCATATAGTATTGTTTCCTTATTTCATCATATTTAAGATGCCATTCCATCTGACTATCTCTTGCTAAAGCCGCTTGATACCAATCGGATCGCTTAATATCCTCTGTTGCTCTTACAAATTGAGAATTATTTAGTAATGTAAGGTTATCATTGTAAATACGAATACTACTAATTTCTTCATAATGCATCAGGTATGTAGATATAATAGTTAAGTCCTTATAGGTATTTACAATCTGAGCACTGTCTTCAAACTGTGTTTTTAAAACTTGAGCAATTTTTCCATCTACATAAATACTCTCTGCTACAGAATTAGCAATCTTTATTTTTTCATTTAAACGTTCTTTAATACGTTCAATATTAACACATGCTTCATTGATAGCCCTATCTACAACCATATTACACATGAGTGTTGTCAACTGTACACCTATGATTAATATAGGTATAAGAATAACAATGACATAAATCCCTATGAGTTGTTTTTTGACTTTCATATTTCTATTAAAGGTTAATATCTTCTTTATGATCCTCATAGTAACTCCCCTATCCTTGTTATCCATTATATTATAGCATTTTTTATACTAATAAAAAAATTTAATTTTTACATAAGATATTGCAGAATACTTTTCACAAAAAAGGTGCCTATAAGCTTTTATATAAGTATAAAACGCTATAAGCACCTTTTTTCTTTATAAATAACAAATAACCTGGTTCTCTGCTATATGTGGTACGATGTGGATACCATCACTTTCTATAGTAAAACTTCCACCTTCTAATTTTTCTATAGCCATTATACCCTTTAATATGATGCTAAAAGCTTTGTTATTTCCTTTAAATGAAATATTCACTGTCTGATTTGCTTTAAGTACACTAACGTCTAATTCTACTTCTTCATTCATATTAATAACCTGAGTTGACGCTACCTTACCTTCTATTAGACCATATGCTGCTATTTGTACCCCTTCTCTATAGTCATAGTCTGGCTTTAATGAATTATTACCTATAGCAATTAAACTGTTAGGACGAACAAGCATAGGTATACTCTTATAGCCATGCTTGTCATTAATCCACTTGCCGCCTTGAACACATTCTCCTGTTAAAAAGTTAGTCCAGTTGCCTTCTGGTACATAATACTGTGCCAATCCTTCTTCATTAAAAATAGGAGCAATTAAAATATTTTCGCCTAGCATATATTGTTTATCTAAGTATGCACAAGTTGGATCCTCTTCAAATTCAACAACCATAGCTCTCATTGTAGAAACACCTGTTTTAGCAGTTTTAGATGCTGCATTAAATAAATACGGCATTAAAGTACATTTTAACTCTGAAAAATATCTAACAACTTCTACGGCTTCTTCATCATACAGCCAAGGTACACGATAAGAGGTGCTACCATGCAAACGACTATGAGAAGAGAGTAGTCCAAATGCTGCCCAACGCTTGTAAACATCTGCTGTAGAGGTACTTTCAAATCCTCCTATGTCATGACTCCAGAAACCAAAGCCTGAAAGACATAGAGATAAACCTCCTCTCAAGCTTTCTGCCATAGACTCATAGTCAGCTGTGCAATCACCTCCCCAGTGAACAGGGAATTGTTGCCCTCCAGCTGTTGCTGAACGAGCAAATAATACGGCTTCTTTTTCTCCCTTTTTTTCCTTGAGAATATCAAATACTACTTTATTATAAAGTTGTGTATAATAGTTATGCATTTTATCTGGATTACTACCATCAAAATACATAACATTCTGGGTAGGGATTCTTTCACCAAAATCTGTTTTAAAACAATCCACTCCCATTTCTAGAAGAGCTGCTAGTTTTGCTTTAAACCATGCACAAGCTGCCGGATTAGTAAAATCTACAATCCCCATACCTGGTTGCCACATATCCCACTGCCATACAGAGCCATCTTTGCGTTTTAATAAATAGCCTCCCTCCATTGCTTCATCAAATAAGCTAGAAGCCTGAGCTATATATGGATTAATCCATACACACACTTTTAGGCCTTTTTCCTTAATACGTTTAATCATCCCCACTGGATCTGGAAATACTTCATCATCCCAAGTAAAATCACACCAGTTAAAGCCCTTCATCCAAAAGCAATCGAAATGGAAAACATGGAGAGGCACTTGCCTATCGGCCATACCATCTATAAATCCCATGACAGTCGCTTCATCATAATTAGTTGTAAAGGATGTTGTGAGCCACAGACCAAATGACCAAGCTGGTGGAAGGGCTGGCTTTCCTGTTAAACTAGTATAGTTACGTAGGACTTCTTTCATATTCTCGCCCGCAATAAGGAAGTATTCTAAACTTTCACCTGGTACACTAAACTGTACCTTTGTTACTTTCTCAGAGCCCACCTCAAAGGAAACTCTTTCAGGATGGTTAACAAATACACCATAATCTTTATTGCTAAGATAAAAAGGGATAGCTTTATAGGATTGTTCCGTACTAGTACCACCATCTTCATTCCAAGTCTCTACTGTTTGACCATTTTTAATAAAAGGTGTGAAGCGTTCTCCTAAACCATAAATGAGCTCTCCTACAGATAAGCTCAGTTGTTCTCTCATAAAAGTACTGCTCAAGTCTTCATTCATGAATTCTGCATCATAATTTTTAATATAAGCTGTTGATTTAAAATTACTTGAAGTGAGTTTCTTGCCTTTTCTATAAAAGCTCATCTTCCATTGCTCTTTATCTTCAATAACAAGACTCAACTCACCATTTCTGATTTCAACTTTCCCTTCACTTTGGAGCATTTCTAAATCAATTTCTTCTGATGCATAGATCTCAAAATAGGGTCCTATCTTATTAATGCCTTTATAATGTTCTACCTGAATTTTAAAAACATCTTTCATTGGAGCTGAAATAGTATAAGTCAGCACTGGCCCACCTAAAGTATCTCCTCTTTGTTTAATTTTCTTGGAGGGCGCAAAAACTTCTATTCGTTTCCCTTTTTTGCATGTCTGATAAATTTCTTGTGGACTATAACTTTCAATTCCTTCTTTATTAAGCCAACAACCATTACTAAATCTCATCGCTTTTCTCCTTTTGTCTATAAAATTGTGATATAGCACAAGCTTGGCAAAATTACTTTACCAAGCTTATGCTTTACTGCTATTTATTTTAGGGGGAGACTTAGTTACCCCAGAAACGAATCTTTTCTTGGGTTAACTTAGTCATTTCTGCATTAGCTTCTTCTACACCAATCTCATCAAGCTTAGCTAAGATTGTATCCCACGCTGCATCGAAGTCTGCTGGTTTTCCAAGAATAGCTTGTGTCACAGCTTGTTGAATATAATCCTGTGATTTTTGATTAAATACTTGTAAATTACCATCTGATGGAATATTAAACTGCCATGCTTGACCATGTTTAGAAACACCAAGCTCTTCTGGAGTTGGGAAGAAATCCGTCCATAATTCTTTACCATAAGCTTTAAGTGTTTCTTTCTCTGTTGCTGTCATTTGTTCAATAATCGTTTCTTTATTATCTAATGTAAATCTGTTACCTGTTGAATCTATGCCTCCATTACCTTGTTGTGGGAATGGATAAACATATTTAGTAATACCTGTTTTCTTAGTAAAGTCTTTATCTGATATTCTTGCAGCTGCCATTTCTGGTGTTAATTGTCTCTTACCATTTGCATCATAAGTATAATTTTCACCTTCTAATCCCCAGTTAATAAGGATTTGAGCTTCTTCTGAGCACATCCAATCTAAGAATTCAAAAGCTTTTTCTTGGTTTTCGCTAGATGCACAAATACCAATACCATGACCACCACTAAAACCATAGTCTTTCGTTACAGCTGGTGTAAACTCCTCTGATACTGTTACAGCAAGTGGAGCTGTTGTTCTTTCTTCCATACCTGCAGCAACAAGTGCTTTCTTAGATTCACCAGTGCCCCATTCAGGAGTAGCTGTACCAAGTACACGACCAGAAGCAAGTTTAGCAAAATATACATCTTCTTGTTGTGTGAAAGATTCTGGGTCAAGTAATCCAATATCATTCATATGATTAAGCCATTTCATATAATCTTTTACACCTGGTGCAAGATATTTATAAACAGCTGTTTGTGCATTATCATCAATAGCCCATTCACCATCATCTGGAATACCCGAAGCAGCAGAAGCTACGTTTCCTACTGTAATAAGCCATCTCCAGTCACTTCCCATAAGGGTAAGACCGATGGTATCTTGACCATTAATTTGTGGATACTTATCTTTATAAGCTTTGATTGCTTCCTCATATTGTGCAATTGTTTTAATCTCTGGATAACCTTGATCTTTTAATATAGCATGTTGAATTTGCATAACACCATCTGTTTTCCAAGCTGCTGTATGAACACCATAAGTACCCATTGTGTAAATATTAGGGTCAGCTTCTGAATATTTTAACCTCTGAATCATATCTCCGTAAAGTGCTTTTGTATTAGTACCTTTTTCTTCAATGAAATCATTTAATGGGATAAGTGCTCCTGCATCTACAAGAAGTCCTGTATCACCTTTTGCAAAAATCATATCAGGATAATCACCACTAGCAATCATCAATGGAATAGCTTGCTCATCACCACCGACAGCATGCTCAATTTCCAAGGTAACACCTGTTAATTCTTTGATCTTTTCAGCAACAGGATCAGTAAATTCAATATCTTCTGTGATGTCTTTCATAAAAATCTTTAAAGTAACTGGTGTACGGTCTTCTAAGCCTACAAAACCACTTGCATCTGCTGATGCGCTAGGTGATGCTTCCGTACTTGCTTCTGGACTTGCTACTGTTTCCTTCCCACCATTACCACCACAGCCTGTTAACATGCTTCCAAACAAACTCATTGCCGCTAATAAACACACAAATTTTCTTTTTTTCATTTTTTCATCCCCTCAAAATAAAATTTACTTAATATAATACATTAACTTTTTACAGCTCCTACAGTCATACCAGATACAAAGTAGCGTTGTAAGAATGGATAAACGCAAACAATAGGTACGGTTGTGATAACTGTAATAGCCATCTTTATAGATTCTGGATTAGTCGTAACTTTTTTGAGTCCCTGGGTGTTGATATCTGCTGCTTTTACTCCTGCTGCAGCATTATCTAGTACTTTCATGAGTTCATATTGTAGTGTAGTTAAATAATCTTTTTTAGCATATAAATATGTATCAAACCAACTATTCCATTGTCCCACTGCAACAAATAAGGCAACGGTTGCAATAGCCGGCATACATAGTGGGAATATAATCTTCCAGAAGATTACTAAATCATTTGCCCCATCTATCTTGGCTGATTCTTGTAATTCAAAAGGCAAATTATCCATGAAAGATCTTAGAACAATAACATTAAATGCATTAATGAGCATTGGCCAAACATATACTGAAAACTTATTAATTAATCCTAGGTTTCTAATAACCATATACTCTGGAATAAGCCCCCCACTTACATACATTGTAAGAACGAAAAGTACGGATATAGGCTTTCTAAACATATAATCTGTTCGGCTCAATGTATAAGCTAACATTGTGGTACAAAGCACACCTGCTATAGTTCCTATAACAGTTCTTAAAACGGAATTGATAAAGCCAGTAATAAGCTTGCTATTAGATTCAAAAATGCTAATGTAATTTTGGAATGTAAACTTTCTTGGTATAATATGTATACCTCCTCTTACAGTATCTGTTGCATCATTAAATGAAATGGCTACTACTTGTAAGAAAGGGTACATGGTGATAATTAAAACAATAGTCATTAATAATGTAACTATAACATCAAATAGTGTTATCTTCTTTAATTTAGCTAGCACACTCTTCCCCTCCTTTTAAATGAGCCTTCCTTCGCCGCTTTTCTTAGCCAAGGTATTTGCAATGAAAATAAGTACGATACCAACAACCGACTTAAACATACCAATGGCTGTACCATAAGAGTATCTTACCATTCCAATTCCATAATCTAAGGCATATTTATCAAGTACTAAAGATTTAGCTGCTACTGTATTGTTTCCTAATAAGTATTGCTTTTCAAAACCAATATTAATTAAGTTTCCTATAGACATAATTAATAAGATAATTGCTGTTGCTTTAATGCCTGGCAGTGTAATGTTTTTAATTTGTTGCCATCTATTAGCACCATCGACTTTAGCCGCCTCATAAAGCTGCATGTCTATACCTGTAATAGCTGCCAAATAAATGATTGCATTCCAACCTGTTTCTTTCCAAAGGTCCGATGCTGTAACAATACCCCAAAACATAGATGGCTTAGCCAAAAAGTTAATCGGTGTATTAATAATATGTAAATTCATCAGTATTTCATTAATAGTTCCCGTAGGCGCTAAAATTTGACCTACAATATTAGCGACTACTACCCACGATACAAAGTGAGGTAAATAAGAAATGGTTTGAATCAGTCGCTTAAATTTAAGTGATCTTAACTCATTAAGTAATAGCGCGAAGCTAATTGAAAATATGGTACTAAATACAATAGCTAGAATACTCATTCCCAAGGTATTTTGTAGAGCTTGATAAAACTGTTCTTCTTTAAATAGCACCTTGAAATGTTTAAGCCCTACCCACGGTGATTTAGTAATACCTAATTGTGGCTTATAATCCTGAAAAGCCATGGCCCAACCTGTTAAAGGTAAATACTTAAAAATAATAACCCATATTACAAAGGGTGCAGACATTGCAATTAAGTATTTTTGTTCTTTCATTCTTGACCATACAGTCATTTTTTTAATGGTTCCTACATTTTTGTTTGTTTTAACTAAAATATTACTCACTCCCCTCTGTAAGCTATGCATTTTGTTGTATATATCTATATTAATATAAGTAATTCATTAAATATACCTCTAAAAATACAGCTATTTGAGGGTAAAAATTGCACCTTTTCATATACATTTTAAATAAACTTTAAAAAGTTGGTTAAATCATTTGCAAGCCCTTATAAATTCTAGCGTTTCTCCCTGCTTAACCTTACAAAATAGAATCTCATTTTCTACTTCTTTTTTACCCTTTAGTACGATCTTATCTTTGCATTTTACCTTTATTTCTCCATCTCTACCTATATGTAATTTTGCACTTACCAAATGCCCATCTTCCCAGTCTATATCTACCGTCACTTTCCCTTTGGCACATAATCCTGTTACTTTACCATTTGGTATTCCTTTAGGTAAAGCTGGCAATAACTCAATATAATCCTTTTCTCCTTGTAATAGCAGTTCACTTATTCCGGCTGCTGCCCCAAAGTTACCATCAATCTGAAAAGGCGGATGATTATCTAACAAATTAATCAGTGTAGAACATTTAAGTAATTCCTTTATATTGCTATAAGCCAAGTCTCCCTCTTTTAGCCTTGCCCACAAATTGATAATCCATGCCCTACTCCACCCCGTATGACCTCCACCATAGCTTAGACGCCTTTCTAAAGTTTTCTTGGCTGCCTTCGCCCATTCTGGTGTATCTTCTTTAGTAATTTGGTGGCCTGGATATAATGCAAATAATTGTGAAATATGCCTATGCCCTGGCTCTACCTCCTCATGATCCTCTCTCCATTCCATAATCTGACCATACTTACCGATTTGTATAGGAGGTAATTTTTTTCTCATCTCTTTAAAACATTGAATTTCTTCTTCCGCTTCTCCTACTAACTGACCTGCTTCAATAATTGCGGTAAATAATTCAAATAATATTTGACTATCCATACTTGGTCCTATACACACAGTTCCTTGCTCCCCTGAAGATAAGCGATATGTATTTTCAGGAGATGTAGAAGGGCCTGTTACCAGATAGCCATTTTCATCCATCATCAAGTAGTCTTTAAAGAAGTCTCCTGCTCCTTTAAGAAGATGATACTTTTCTTTTAAGAATGCTTGATCCAAAGTATACTCATAATGCTCCCATATATGTAACACTAACCAGGCTGCTCCCATAGGCCAGATAGTTGCTGGCATCCACATATCTTGCGGTGCCGCATCTCCCCAAATATCCGTATTATGATGCGCCATAAAGCCTCTACAACCATACATCTGCTCTGCTGTTTTCTCTCCATGTATTCTTACCTTCTCTAGGTGTTCAACTAAAGGTAAATGACATTCTGATAAATGGCATTTTTCTGCCAACCAATAATTCATCTCTGTATTAATATTAATGGTATACTTACTGTCCCATGGGGGTAACCATTCTCCATTCCAAATACCTTGTAGAGTAGCAGGCAACCCACCTTCCCTACTACAACTAATTAACAAATAACGTCCATACTGAAAATACATGGCTATTAAATCTAAATCTTCTCCACCCTTTTTTATTCTTTCAAGGCGTTCGTCTGTAGGTAAATGATTTAATGATTCTCCTTTTAAATCCAAAGATAGGCGTTTGTATAGACTTTTATAATCTGCCACGTGCCTTGCTTTTAACTCCTCATATCCTTTCTGTGTTGCTTTTTTCAAACGTTCTTCACAAATACTCCTTGGATTACTGTCTTTATAATCTGTAGTTGCTGTCACTAAAATAATGACTTCATTACAACCTTTTGCATAAAGACGTTGTCCTATGTTTTGTGCAGTTCCTCCATTAGGTATAAGTTTCATCATAAAATGATATCCTATTCCTTCACTAGAACAAGGACCACTTGAACCGTACAAGCTCATGCCATCTTTGCTCATCTCTATCTCATCATTATATTTCCATCTATCAATATAAGCCATTAATTCTATTTGTTCCTCTTGATCACATCTTAACCGAACAGCTAGTAAGTTATCGGGTTTAGAACAAAAATACTCTCTTTCAAACTTTCCTTTTGGACTCACATAACCTACTGTAGCACAAGCTGTTTCTAAATCTAACGTTCTTCTATAGTGACTTACTGGTTCTTCTTGCCCAAAGCATTGAATAACCAAATCCCCTAATACAGAGTATTGCCTTTGGCCATCTGGAGTTCCAAACATACTCATGGATAAAAGTTTCTCTGCTTCTCCTATCTTCCCCTGCCATAATAA
This sequence comes from Cellulosilyticum lentocellum DSM 5427, assembly GCF_000178835.2. GTDB lineage: Bacteria > Bacillota > Clostridia > Lachnospirales > Cellulosilyticaceae > Cellulosilyticum > Cellulosilyticum lentocellum. Next base: position 1,156,351 of record NC_015275.1, on the reverse strand, counting down.
ATCTCTTATAACAGGCAAATATTTTCTAGCATCTTTATTATTCCTATCTCTAAAAGTACCATACCAAAGGCTTTCCTCATTCATTTGAATGAGTTCTTTTTTTATTCCTCCAAAAATCATGCCCCCTAATGCACCATTGCCAATTGGTAATGCTTCATTCCAATTCCGTGCTGCTTGTTTATACCAGAGTACTTGATCTAGCATAGGCCCACTCCTTATAATAGTTTAATATATTATTTATTCTAATTTATTATAATTATTCACTCATTACAATATGAATTTCTGCTTATGATTTACCTAATAAAACATTACTCTCTATTATCTAGAACCAGCCATTAACATTGTCACTACTTTATTAATAATGGGGGTGCTAATAGATATATGCACTCCCAATAAAACATAACGTCTATTCACTCAAAAACAATTTAATTTCTTCCCATTCCCCCAACAAACTTCCTTGACAGAGCTCTGATGAGCCTCCTCCTTTGCCTTGAAACTTCATATTCATTGCTTTGCAAAGAGGTCTTATATCTATTTTGCTATTTCCTAGGGCGTACTTAAATCCCGTTGCATCAGGTGTTACTACCAGACAGGTTTTATCTACCTTCTGTATTAAGAGAGTACATAGTTTTCTTAGTTCCTCTGGAACTAAACCTTCTTCACAAATACAAAGTGTTGCTTGATTGCACTTTATATATTCTTCTACCATATATGAAAAAAGTATTCCTTTAACTTCTGCTAATTTAAACTTTGTTTCGTTGAATTCTTCTTGTAACTTTTGAAGATGCGATGTAATCATCTCAGGTTTAGCTGAAAGTATAGCCATGGCACTACTTACGATTTCTTGCTTCTTACTGTAATCTTTTAGTGCTCTCTTGCCACAAGCTAATGTAAGCCTTGTACCACCTCGATGTCTTTCACTACTAATAAACTTAATCATTCCAATCTCCCCAGTATACTTCACGTGTGTGCCACAGCAAGCACAGGTGTCATACCCTGGTATGGTTACTAGTCTAACATCCTCATTGAGTTCAATTTTAGAACGATAAGTCATCTCTCTTACTTCCTCTTGTCCATAAATAGCCCCTTGCACTGGTATATTTTTATAGATAGCTTCATTGGCTAAGTATTCTATTTCTGAAACTTGCTCACTTGTTAACTCACCATCTACATCTGCCGTCATATTCTCTCTACTCAAATGAAAACCTACATTGTTATAACCGTAATACTTATTAATAAGACCTGATATAATATGTTCCCCACTATGTTGTTGCATCATATCAAATCGCTTGTCAAAATCTATCTTACCCTCTACACTACTGCCTACTTCTAAAGGGCACTCTACTATATGATAAATCACATGGTCCTTTATACGAACATCTTTAACTTTTACTCCACCTAATATGCCTTCATCTGATGGTTGACCACCTCCTTCAGGATAAAAAGCTGTTTGATCAAGAACTACCTCATACCCCTTCTTTCCTTCATTGCAACTTAATACGGTTGCCGTGAAATCAGTTAAATAGCTATCTGTATAATATAACTTCTTAGTCATCTGTATTCTCCTATTCTGTTATTTCTGCCAAATATCTCTCTAAATCACTTAGTCCTCTAACTCCAGCTCTACCTCTACCCCATAATGATCTGAAACTACATTTTTATAATCTCCATTAAAGATAACCTTTGAGCTTTTAACCGTTAACGTCTTATTTACCAAAATAAGATCAATACGCAAACCTACTTTATTACCTTTCCAGCCGGCTATTTCTCCCTGTACAGTAACTCCTTGATCTTTTTCTCCTGCTAGAATATAGGTATCATAAAATCCTTTATCAATTAGATAATCATAGCCCTCTTCTCTAAGATTAGCATTATTATTGAAATCACCCATAAGTAGACTAAGTTTATCTGAGTCCATTTCTTCTACTAATCGATCACACTGATATTCAAAAGGCTCTATTTCGTCATGCCACCAACCTAAATGACAAGAATATAAATCTATTTCTTGTTCTTTATACGTTACAGTTACTTTAACAATCTTTCTCGCTTTAACATCGTCTCTATCTCGACTCTTACTTACTGTAAAGCAAGAAGTGTGTGTAATCGGCATCTTGCATAAAATAGCAGACCCTTCTTCATATTCATCTCTAACAACTTTAGATAAGTCCCAAAAGCTATTATACTTTGGCCCACCTATTTTCTCTATTAATTGCTGTAATACCACCATAAAATTATCTCTTCTTAAATGTCTATCTTGTAAATAGGGTGATGCTGTACTTTGATTAATTTCTTGTAGTGCAATGATATCATAGTCTCTTTCTTTTATGATTTCTGCTAAATAGCTCATTTTTTCCTCTTGGTTCTCTTCTCTCCATGAATGTGTGTTTAACGTCAATATTCTCATGCTAGCTGCTCCTTTTGTAGTAAACTCATGATTATAACCTATTTATTTATGAGTTTACTACAAAAAGAGACAGGAGACAAATAACGCTTTCGGTTATCTATCTCCTGTTTTTATTTATTTTTATTGAAAAGCTATACTTATTATCTGTCAGTTAAACGTAAGTAAGATTCATATCTTGCTTTAGCGTTTTCTTCTGCTAACTCAAAAAGTTCTTCTGCTTGTGTTGGATATTGTTTAGCAAGTGATGAGTAACGTACTTGCCCCATAATGAAGTCTCTGAAGCTAGCTGTTGGTTCTTTTGAATCAAGGGTAAATGGATTTTTACCTTTTTCAACATTTGGATTATAGCGATATAAATGCCAGTAACCAGATTTAACCGCTTGATCTTCATTAGCAACAGAACGTCCCATACCTTCTCTTAGTCCATGGCTAATACATGGTGCATAAGCAATGATAATAGATGGACCTTGATGTGCTTCTGCTTCCATAATAGCTTTCATAAATTGGTTCTTATCAGCACCAATAGCTACTTGAGCCACATAAACATTGCCATAGCTCATCATCATCATACCTAAATCTTTTTTACGTGTCTTCTTACCAGATGCAGCGAATTTTGCAATAGCTGCTGCTGGTGTTGCTTTAGAAGATTGACCACCAGTGTTTGAGTAAATTTCTGTATCAAATACTAGTACATTAACATCTTCACCTGATGCTAATACGTGATCAAGACCGCCATAACCAATATCATATGACCAACCATCTCCACCAAGCATCCATACAGAACGTTTAACAAGATAATCTTTCTTATCTTCAATTTCTGCAAGAAGTGCTTTAGCTGCTGGATCAGTAATTGTATTATTTTCAAGTACTTCTAATACTTTAGCACTTGCAGCTTTAGAAGGTTCACCTAAGTTCATTACTTCTAGCCATTCATTAAATGCTGCTTTAGCTGTTTCATCAATATCTAAGTCAACTAATTCATGCATAACATTAGCTAATTTATTTCTCATTTGATTAACACCAAGACTCATACCAAGACCATATTCAGCATTATCTTCAAATAAAGAGTTTGCCCATGATGGTCCTTGACCCTTGCTATTTGTAGTATATGGTGTAGATGGCGCAGAACCACCCCAAATAGAAGAACATCCTGTAGCATTAGCAATCATCATACGATCTCCGAAAAGCTGTGTTACAACTTTAATATAAGCTGTTTCACCGCAACCTGCACAAGCACCTGAGAACTCAATAAGTGGTGTCTTGAATTGGCTATTTTTAACGTTCATTGTAAGATCTAAATCATCTTTACTACTTACTTCTTTCACAACAAAGCTCCAGTTTGCATCTTCAACTTCTGATTGAGAAGCAAATGGTTTCATAACTAAAGCTTTAGTTTTAGCTGGACAAATATCAGCACAGTTGCCACAACCTGTACAGTCATATGGACTCACTTGTATTCTATAAGTTAAGCCTTCTAAACCTTTTCCAATTGCTTTCTTAGTAGCAAATGTACCTGGTGCTTTTGCTTGTTCTTCTTCTGTTAAAAGCACTGGTCTAATACATGCATGTGGACAAACAAATGAACATTGATTACATTGAATACAATTTTCAATCTCCCATTCTGGTACTTCAATAGCAATACCACGTTTTTCGTAAGCAGCTGTTCCTGCTGGAAAAGTACCATCTTCAAGACCATTAAATGCGCTTACAGGAAGTTTATCTCCTTCTTGAGCATTCATAGGACGTAAGATGTTAGTAATGAATTCTGGTTCATCTACTGCTGCTGCCGCTTCTTCTACTGCGCTTGCCCAGCTAGCTGGAACATTAACTTTAACTGCTGCTTCAAAACCACGGTCAATAGCTGCATAATTCATATTAACAACTTTTTCGCCTTTTTTACCGTAAGCTTTAACTACGGCTTCTTTTAAGTATTTAATAGCATCTTCTTCTGAAATAATATTAGCTAATTTAAAGAATGCTGATTGCATAACCATATTAATACGGTTACCAAGGCCTACTTCTCCTGCTATTTTAGTTGCATTAACAATATAAAATCTAATTTCATTGTCAGCAATATATTTTTTCATATGTGCTGGAAGGTTAGCTTCTAATTCACTTTCATCCCAAATACAGTTAAGTACGAATACTCCGCCCTTTTTAAGTCCTTTTAATAAATCATATTGATGAACATAGGATTGATTGTGACAAGCAATATAATCTGCTTCATCAATTAAATAGGTTGAACGAATAGGTGTATCACCAAAACGTAAGTGAGAAATAGTTACTCCACCTGATTTTTTAGAGTCGTATGCGAAATATGCTTGTGCATATTTATCTGTATGATTACCAATGATTTTAATGGCTTGCTTGTTAGCGCCAACTGTACCATCAGAACCAAGACCCCAGAATTTACATCTTACTGTACCTGGCTCAGCAATTCTTAATTCGTCTTTGTAAGTTAATGAAGTAAATGTTACGTCATCATTAATACCTACTGTAAATCCAGTCTTTGGCTGAGCACTTACTAAATTATCAAATACAGCTTTAATATCTGTTGGTGTTGTATCTTTTGACCCAAGACCATAACGTCCACCAATAACTGTAGGCGCATCAGCTTTTCCATAAAATGCTGAACATACATCTAAATAAAGTGGTTCACCTGCTGAACCTGGTTCTTTTGTACGATCTAATACACAAATACGTTTTACTGTGCTTGGAATAGCTGCAAGTAAATGTTTTGTTGAGAAAGGTCTATATAAGTGAACTTTAACTACACCGTATTTAGCACCTTTTTTATTAAGTTCTTCAATTGTTTGTTCAATTGTTTCTGTTACAGAACCCATTGCTATAATGATATCTTCTGCATCATCGGCACCATAATAATTGAATAAACCATAATTTCTACCTGTTAATTTATTGATTTCTCCTATGTATTCTTCAACAACAGGCACTAAGTTATTATAGAATTTATTACTAGCTTCTCTTGTTTGGAAATAAATATCTGGATTTTGTGCAGTTCCTCTTGTTACAGGATGATTTGGAGAAAGTGCATTATCTCTAAATGCTTTAAGAGCATCTTGATCTACTAGTTTAGCAAAATCATCATAATCAATTGCTTCTACTTTTTGAATCTCATGTGAAGTTCTGAAGCCATCAAAGAAATGTACAAAAGGAATTCTACCTTTAATAGCAGCAAGGTGAGCCACTGGTGCAAGGTCCATAACTTCTTGTACAGAGCCTGTTGCAAGCATAGCACAGCCTGTTTGTCTTGTAGCCATAACGTCTTGGTGGTCGCCAAAAATGTTAAGCGCTTGAGCAGCAAGAGCACGGGCACTTACATGGAAAACGCCTGGTAAAAGTTCCCCTGCAACCTTATACATATTAGGAATCATTAATAACAAGCCTTGTGAAGCTGTAAAAGTAGTTGTTAAAGCTCCAGCTTGAAGTGAGCCGTGGAAAGCCCCCGCAGCTCCTGCTTCAGATTGCATCTCTACTACATTAACAGTTTGTCCGAAAATATTCTTCCTTCCTTGAGCAGACCATTCGTCAACTACTTCTGCCATAGTTGATGAGGGGGTAATTGGATAAATTGCAGCAACATCAGTAAAAGCATACGCAACATAAGATGCAGCTGTATTACCATCAACAGTCATCATCGTTTTTCCCATATTATCTCTCCTTTTTATTTATTAATAATACAAGCATTCCAAATACTATCTAAAGTATTCTAAATAATTTTACGCTTTTGGCCAATATTTGTAAATATCTTGCACTCAATATCTTATGTTTTTGTAAATTATTTATCGGGTCATTTAGAATTTCTTCATGAACTAACTAGCAAAAAGGGACAATTTCTTTTAAATAACTTGTTTAAAATTACTTTTTTATACTCAACTAATATATTTTACTTTAGTATTGTTAAGAATCTAACTTCTTGCTAATATCCTTATTGTTAAAAAACAATCTATATATTCGTTTTGAGATAGTTTTATTTATATATTTTTCTCTGAATTGGTAGATATATTTTTGAGAAGCCATCTTATAGATTGTTCTATATACTCTAGTTGATTAGGTGCATCAAAATGCTCTATATTAAGTGTGCCATCATACCCCATAAATTCTAGTTTATCAAGTATTTCCTTAATTTTAATAACACCAGAACCTACTGGAGTTGAAAACAAGGCCGTTCCATCAGCAGCTATCTTAGCCACTTCTTCTCCCTTCATGGCAGTACTTCTATCTTTTACATGAACATATACAATATAGTCTTTCAACAACTCAAAAGCCTCGATTTCATCTTCACCTCTATATCTGTAGTTACCCGTATCAAAAGTATGCTTTAAATCTGGAACCTGCTCCATAAACCATAATATTTCTTTTGCTGTAGTATAAGGTGCACAAACATTATCATAATCTTCTAAAGTAACAGTGATTCCCTTATCCTTGGCATAATCACACATTAATCTTAATGCCTCAACCATATGCTTTATAGCTTGTTCGCGTTTGATACCTACTTCTTCTTTTAACAACCCTGGAATGACTAGTACAAACTTAGCTCCCATATGCTCCGCTAGATCAATTAATCCGTAACCAGCTTCACCTGTTTCCTCATAACCAAAATCAAAATATTTATAGATACAACTAATCTCCAATTCGACTGCCTTTAATAATACTTTCATCTCTCTAGTATAAGGCTTTAACTCTTCATAGGAGCATGCCACAGATTGAATCCCCATATTTTTTACTTTTTTCAATACCTCCGAAAGTGATAAACCTGTTTGTTCACTTGCCAACAAAATGTGATTATAACAAACCGACAACTTCATATAACATCCTCCCATCAGCTTACCCATTTATATCTCTTTTCTTTATGGGCCCCTATACAAGATTGAAATTATGTACAATGTTATTTCGTATACACTCTACTAAAACTACTATATGCTACAAAAAAAATTAAATCAATAGAATATATGATACAATTGTATATTATTGTAAATAATCATGCATTAATCTTACTTTTATATCCTATAAACCGGCTTATTCTCATTACACTTATAATTCTTGTCTTCCTAATACAGCAAAGGAGAAGATATCACCTAATTGGTATATCTTCTCCTCTGATATATTTTAACTTCCCTAGCTGTATACCTGTTCAGCTAAACGTTTATAATTTTCATAACGTTCCTTTGCATATTGCTCAGTAAGCTCAAATAAATGCTCAGCATGTTCTGGGAACTGTTTCATTAAAGCTGAATAACGCACCTGCGCCATTATGAAATCTCTAAAACTTTCTTTTGCTTCTTTCGAATCTAAAGTAAATGGATTTTTACCTTGTTCTTTAAGCAATGGATTAAAACGATATAAATGCCAGTAACCGCATTTAACAGCTTGTTCCTGATTAGCTGTTGTTCTGCCCATACCTTCTCTTAGTCCATGACTAATACATGGGGCATAAGCAATAATAATAGATGGTCCTGGGTGTGCTTCTGCTTCTATAACAGCTTTCATAAATTGATTTTTATCTGCTCCCATAGATACTTGAGCTACATACACATTACCATAGGTTATCATCATTAAACCTAAGTCTTTTTTACGAGATTTTTTACCAGAGGCAGCGAATTTGGCAATAGCTGCTGCTGGTGTAGATTTAGAAGCTTGACCACCTGTATTAGAGTAAATCTCAGTATCGAATACAAGCACATTAACATCTTCACCTGAGGCCATGACTTGGTCAAGACCACCATAACCAATATCATAAGCCCAGCCGTCACCACCTAATATCCATTGTGAACGTTTAACAAGATAATCCTTTCTTTCCTTAATCTCATTAATTAAAGTTTTAGTAGCTTCGTCAGCCGTTGTGTCTTTTTCTAATACCGCTAGAACCTGCTCACTTATTCTTCTAGATTCAGCCCCAGATTCTTTTGTACTTAACCATTCATTAAATGCTGATTTCATATCTTCACCAATAGGCAGTTCTAGTAAAGACCTCATATTGTCTTCGATTTTATTTCGCATTTGTTTCACACCTAGATACATTCCTAATCCATATTCAGCATTATCTTCGAACAAAGAGTTGGCCCATGATGGTCCTTGGCCTTTTTCATTGACCGTATATGGTGTAACAGGCGCAGATGCCCCCCAAATAGAAGAACAACCAGTGGCATTAGCAATCATCATACGATCTCCGAAAAGCTGTGTAATGACTTTAATATACGCTGTTTCACCACAGCCTGCGCAAGCACCTGAGAACTCATGAAGAGGTTGTCTGAACTGGCTACCTTTGACGGTATGTGGTGCCATAACATCTCCCTTATTGGCAATTTTAGAAACTGCATATTCCCAGTTAGGTACTTCCTTTTCTACCTGAGTATGGAGTGGTTTCATAATAAGGGCCTTACCTTCTTTTTTACCTGGACAAATATCAGCACAGTTACCACAGCCTGTACAGTCCATTGTATCAACTTGAATGCGATAACCAAACTCATTCATATCCTTTCCCATGGCCTTAAGTGTTACAAAACTACCTGGCTTTTCGCTTTCCTCTTCGGTATTTAAAAGATAAGGTCTAATTGTAGCATGCGGACAAATAAATGAGCATTGGTTACATTGAATACAGTTCTCGGGAACCCACTCTGGTACATTAATAGCTACCCCACGCTTTTCATAAGCTGCACTACCACTTGGAAAAGTACCATCTTCAATCCCATTAAATGTACTTACTGGAAGGCTATCGCCTTCTTGTCTACTCATAGGGCGTAATATCTTCGTTACAAATTCAGGTTCGTCAAAACCTCTTTCATCTACACTTGTTCCCTTTTTCCAATTTTCTGGCACATTAACTTTTATCGCTGCCTCAAGCCCCCTATCAATAGCAGCATAGTTCATATTAATGACCTTTTCACCTTTTTTCCCATAAGCTTTAACCACTGCTTCTTTTAAATACTGAGCTGCCTGGGCCTCTGGTATAATATCTGTTAACTTAAAGAAGGCTGCTTGCATAATCATATTAATACGGTTACCCAGTCCTATTTCAGAAGCAATTTTAACAGCATTTACAGTGTAGAATTGGATGTCATTTTCTGCGATGGTGCGCTTCATGGTAGTTGATAAATTCTCTTCTAATTCTTTTTCATCCCATAAGCAGTTAAGAACGAATATGCCTCCCTTTTTAAGTCCTTTTAAAACATCATACTGATGTATATAAGATTGATTATGGCAAGCAATATAATCTGCTTCATCAATAAGATAAGGTGCATTAATCGGTTCTTTACCAAAACGAAGATGTGACATGGTTAAGCCACCAGACTTTTTAGAGTCATAGTCAAAATAAGCTTGAGCATACATATCCGTATAATTACCAATAATTTTTATAGCTTGCTTATTAGCCCCAACTGTACCATCTGAACCTAGTCCCCAGAATTTGCAACGTACTAAATCCGGCACTTGAAGCTTAAGTGGTTCTTTTGTATTAATAGAAGTATGCGTAACATCATCATCAATGCTCACAGTGAATTGATTTTTAGGTGTACTACTTAAAAGATTTTCTACTACTGCCTTAATATCTGTTGGCGTGGTATCTTTAGAGCCTAATCCATAACGACCACCAATAATCATGGGTGCATCTTCTTTTTCATAGAAAGCAGCACGTACATCTAAATAAAGTGGTTCCCCTATAGCACCTGGCTCTTTAGTACGATCCAGTACACATATACGCCTAACATTCTTTGGCACCGCTTTAAGAAAGTGTTCTACTGAAAAAGGTCTATAAAGATGCACTTTAACAAGACCTAGCTTTTGTCCTTTAGCATTTAAGGCATCTATAGTTTCCGCAATGGTAGCTGTTACAGACCCCATAGCTACAATAATATTTTCTGCATCCTCTGCCCCATAATAATCAAAGAGGCCGTATTTTCTGCCAGTAAGGGCATTCATCTTTTCAATATATTCTTCTACAATAGGTACTAGAGCTTCATAAAATTTATTACTTGCCTCCCTTGTTTGGAAATAAATATCTGGATTTTGCGCTGTACCACGAATAACGGGATGATTAGGAGATAAAGCTCTATCTCTAAAAGCTTGAAGCTCTTCTATGGGCATTAGCTTTGCTAAATCTTCATAGTTAATTGCTTCTACTTTTTGAATCTCATGTGAAGTTCTAAAACCATCAAAGAAATGAACAAAGGGTACACGTCCTTTAATAGCCGCAAGATGTGCTACTGGTGCTAGGTCCATAATCTCTTGAACAGAACTAGTTGCAAATAACGCACATCCGGTTTGTCTTGTAGCCATAACATCTTGGTGATCACCAAAAATCGAAAGAGCCTGCGCAGCTATTGCTCTAGCACTCACATGAAAAACACCTGGTAAAAGCTCTCCGGATACCTTATACATATTTGGAATCATAAGTAACAAGCCTTGTGAAGCAGTGAAGGTACTTGTTAACGCACCTGCTTGAAGTGAACCATGAAAAGCCCCTGAAGCCCCTGCTTCAGATTGCATTTCTACTACATTGACAGTTTGTCCAAATATATTTTTCTTGCCTTGTGCGGCCCATTCATCTACTTGTTCAGCCATAGGTGTAGATGGCGTAATTGGATAGATAGCTGCCACATCAGTATACGCATAAGCGATATATGCTGCCGCTGTGTTACCATCTACAGTCATCATTGTTTTTCCCATTTCATCTTTCCTTTCTAATGTCTTAACTTGAAGCCTATTTTCTCGATATCTTTTATTCTATTTTTCACTTCACTAGTGTTTCACATTAAAGGATAATTCATACTTGTTTTATACAAAGACATATAGAGAGAAAAGAAAAAAGCTGAGCATTTCTCGCTATACGAAAATCTCAGCTTTTACCATTTTATTCTTTTATAAGTTTTATTTGATCATTTAATACTAATTACAATCAGACTCTAAATTAAATTCTAATACCTTTAAAACTTGTTCAGCTATTTGACGTTCTGTTCCTTTATAAGGATAAGAATGAATATGAATAGCGGGATTAAAATTAAGTTCAATAATTGCATAAGGTGCTTTTTCATCTCTATAATCTTCTAGCATCATATCAACACCACAAAACTTAGCACCTACTGCTTTGGCTGCACGAACAGCTATCTCTTTAAAGTATTCTGGAATATCATCTGTATAATCAATGCTATCTCCACCTGTGCTAATGTTAGAATTTTCCCTTAAATAAACAACCTCTCCTTCAGCAGGAATATAGTCGAAATCCAAATCGCTTTGTTTTAGGAATAAAGCGCTACTTGCATCTAAGTTAATTTTTTCTAATGGTGTTTTATAACCTCTCCCTCTTAAGCTATCTTGATTTTTTATAGCTACTAACTGTGTTATCGTATGTGCTCCATCACCTATAACATTGGCCGGTACGCGGTGAAGAACTCCTGCCACTTGATCTCCGATTACAAGGAATCGGTACTCCTTACCTTTGGCAAACTCTTCAATTAAAACTGTATCATCATGTTCAAAGCCTATCTCAAGCGCCCTTTTGATATCTACTTCACTGGCTCCCTGTGTAAAAATACTAATGCCTTTACCAAAATTCGTAGACTTTGGTTTAACAACAATAGGTTTATTGGCATAACGCTTAACTGCTAACTCTAAGCCTTGTCCTTTAAAAACTTCAATACCTTTTGGTACACAAACCTGGTGCTTCTCTAACACCTTCTTAGTAACTGTTTTATTTTCCATCATCAGCATAGTCATATAACTATCTTTAGATGTCTTGGTAGCTTGTTTCACATATTCGGTATGTGTTCCTTGGGTAAGAGCAATAAAGTTGTCACTACGATCTAATACTTCTACTTTTATCCCTCTTTTAATAGCTTCTTTCATAAGAATTTGTGTAGAAAGTTCCATATCATCATAACCATATAGTTTATAGCGGTTCGCATAAGCATCTTTTTTATAAATTTCTGCTAGTTCTAATTGGCTCTGTAAATAGCCTTTTTGTTTAGAGATTTCTGTTATTTTAGCTGCATAAGTACGCTCAGGGTCACATACCTTCTTGACCATTTCATCAATAACTCCTGCCTTGTTAAGATCTAAAGTTTCTTCCATCACTTTCATTTCATCTAAAATCTCTAAAGCCCACTCGGTCTTCGTAATTTCTTTTCCTTCCTTACTTAACCAAACCTCTAGTCTTCCACCCTTGGCAATTAAACGCTGATTATTAGTAGCTTCTTCTTGCCAATTACTTAGCTCTTCTTTACTTTCTTCTTTTATGAGAAGATATAACATAAATAAGTGTAAAAACTCTAAGTCTTCTAAGCTAATACCGCCTTTTTCAAAAGGATTATTATCAATACTTCTCACTTCAATATATAAGATACCTTCTTGTTTTAAGGACTCCAGTAGTCTTGTATTATCCTTTGCCTTAGGCCTGATTTGACTATAAAGTTCTTTGTGACTTTGAATCATACCATCTGCTACAAATCTCTCAATACTTTTTGCATAGGCCTCTACACTAGAGTAGTCAGGATAAAGATCAGTATGATTTTTATAACCACATTCACCATTACGATAAGATACAGCCCCTGGATTTGTAAAGCTTTCTTCATCTACCTTATTTAAATAGCGCGTACACTCTGTAGCATAGGTTTTATGAAATACAGGTGTCGCTCCTAATAAATAAATAAGTAACCAACGATACCTTAAATAATTTCTTGCCATTTTCAGATAAATACTATCTTTGAATAGCTGATAACTTAAGTGAGTATCTTCTGCTTCATAAAGTCTTTGTATAAAATTTTCTTCAAAGGAAAAATTATAATGGATTCCTGAAATAAGTTGCTTTTTCCCTCCGTACTTTTTAAGTAGCTCCTCCCTATAAAGCCTCGCTTCTTGACAAGTTTTACAATCTCTATATTCGGCAATAGGAATATGTTCATCTGCTGGTATATCGCATGGCATAGAACCCGGCCATATATATTCATCTTCTATATTAAGTGCGACTATATCATATAAAATATTTAAGTAATCGTATGCTTTTTGACTACTATCTAAATTAGGTGTAATAATCTCTACCTGGCTCTCAGAAAAATCTGTAGTAATGTATGGGTTTTTAAGTTTATCCCCAAATACAGCCGGATGCTTGGACATAGCAAGCTTTCCTTCAGGTGTTACTCTAAGTCCTTCTCTTTCAATACCAATGCTTGCAGCTAATAAATCTTCTCTATTAAATAATTGCTTTAATTGATTAAGCATAAAATCTCCTTCCAACTACATTAATATATACTAAGTAATAATGATTATAAAATAGTATACCTCATTTTTATTAAAAGCTAAACAATAATTCAATTTTAATATTTTCTCGTATTTTATTGATTTATGAAACCTTATTATATCATTTTTCGTCATAATTATTATAAATATACTTATATTTTATGATTACACTTTATCATTGCAATCTAACAATTAATGGATTTATGTTAAGGAGACAACTATGAGAAAACAATTTGTAATGGCTATAGCCGCGCTAACACTCAGTACAGTCGTTGTAGGCTGTAATTCTAAAATACCAACTTCATCCGAGATGAATACAGAGGCTTCCTCTACCCCTGAAGAGAAGCAACCTACTACTGAAGAATTAACTAATGAACCTGAATCTAGTATTGTTCTAGAAGAAAGTATTATACCAGAAGAAACTATAAAGCCTGAAGTAACTATGAAACCCGAAGAAAGTGTAACTCCAGAAGCAAGTACTTCACCTGAGGCAACAAAAAAACCTGAGACAGCTTCCAAGCCACAAACAAGTCTAAAGCCTGAAGCGACTGTTAAACCACAAACAACACCTAAACCTTCACCAAAACCTGAAGCTAGTACTAAACCTGCAGCAACTCCAAAACCTGAAGTAACACCCAAACCAGAACCAACACCCAGCCCTGAAACAACTAGTTTAAGTGCTAGTGAAGTATATAGTAAGATTACCTCTGATCTTGATTTTTCTCGCCTAACAGATGTAGATGATACTCTATTAAAAGATCTCTATGGTATTGATACTAGCCTTCTAGACAGTTACTGCGTTAAAATGCCAATGTTAAGCTTTAGTATTTCAGAAGTTGGTGTCTTTAAGGTTAAAGATGTTAAAGATGTAAATACTATTGTTGAAGGCATTAATAAACGTGCCGAAAATGTTGGACAAATGCTCTATCCTTCTCTTATCGAAACCTTTGAAGGTAGACAAATCATCACTAAAGGAAACTACATATTATTTGCTATGGATGAGGCGGCAAGTACTATTGCTTCAAACTTTAATAGCCTTATCAAGTAAGGAGCTTTGATTTATGGTATTTAGCAGTTTACTATTTTTATTTATATTTTTACCTGTTTTTTTAACAGTCTACTTTATACTCCCTAAAAATTTACGAAATCTTATATTATTTCTAGCTAGCCTCATGTTTTATGCATGGGGCGAACCTGTTTATGTGTCTATTATGATTTTTTCTACTGTGCTTGATTACACATGTGGACGCATCATTGATCACTTTAGGGCGCATAAGCTGATTCCCAAATTAGGACTTGGTCTCTCTCTTATAGGAAACTTAGGAATGCTAGGCTTCTTCAAGTATGCCGACTTTTTTATTAGTAATACTAATGCACTTTTAGGAACTCATTGGGATTTACTTCGTATTGCATTACCTATAGGTATTTCCTTTTATACCTTTCAGACCATGTCCTATACCATTGATTTATATCGGGGTAAAATTCAAGTTCAAAAAAATATAATTGCCTTTGGTGCTTATGTATCAATGTTTCCTCAGCTTATCGCCGGCCCTATCGTTACTTACGCCACCGTTGAAAAAGAACTTAATCACCGCGAAGTTACATTTGAAGATTTTGGATTAGGTGCCATGCGCTTTATCGAAGGACTTGGAAAAAAAGTACTTATTGCTAATAACATTGGTCTTTTGTGGGATCAAATACTCAATACACCTATTAATAATTTATCTATTATAGGAGCTTGGCTAGGTGCTATTAGTTTTGGACTTCAACTTTACTTTGACTTTAGTGGCTATTCTGATATGGCTATTGGACTTGGCCAAATGTTAGGTTTTCGTTTCCCTGAAAACTTTAATTATCCTTATATTGCTAAAAGTGTATCTGATTTTTGGCGAAGATGGCATATGACCTTAACCGGTTGGTTCAGAGAGTATGTGTATATTCCTTTAGGAGGAAATCGTGTAAGTAAGCCTCGTTTCTATCTCAACATTTTGATTGTATGGTTTTTAACAGGCTTTTGGCATGGTGCTGGCTGGAACTTCATCCTTTGGGGTCTTTTCTTTGCCGTGCTTATGATTATAGAGCGTAGCTTTTTACTTAAGTATTTAGAAAAATTACCTAGCTTTATCTCTAGATTTTACCTTTTATTTGTTGTAACAATAAGTTGGGTGCTTTTTGCTCATGACTCTTTGGAACAAGCCATTTCATATCTAAAGGTTATGTTTGGTATAGGTACTAACAGTTTCATTAATACCCCCTCATTATATGCTATCACCAATTTTTATGTCCTTATCATTATTGGAATCGTATTTGCAACACCACTAATGAATAATCTTAAAGCACGTCTTAATGAATGGGTTGTATTTGCATTTTATGTCGTTACTCTTTTTCTAAGTACTGCTTACTTGGTAGATGCTACTTTTAACCCGTTTTTATACTTTAGATTTTAGGAGGTGAACCATGAAGAAAAAATTACCTTTTGTAATAGGTATTACTTTTATCTTTTATATTTTTACTTTCTTTGGTTTACAACTACTAGCCAAAGATAAGACCTTCTCAGAGTTAGAAAACCGTAATTTAAGTGCTAAGCCATCTTTTACTATGGCTAGCTTATTAGATGGTACTTATGGCAAAGCTTTTGAGACTTATATAGCTGATCAATTTCCTTTAAGAAATCAATTTATTTCTACTAAAGCTTATAGTGAACTCATTTTACAAAAGAAAGATAATAATGGCGTTTATATTGGAAAAGATGATTACTTTCTTCAAAACTTTGATGCACCCGATTTAGATTTAGCAGCTAGAAATGCCACTTATATTAATGAACTTGCTAAAGAGTTTAAAGTTTATGTTGGACTTGCTCCTACTGCAACCAAAGTGCTTGAAGATAAATTGCCAAACTACGCCACCCCATATGATGAAGCATTTTATATTTCTACTTTTTATAATAAACTTTCTAATCAAGTTACTAAACTAGACTTTCTTAATACTTTAAGCACTCATAAGGATGAGTACATTTATTATAAAACAGATCATCACTGGACTACTTTAGGAGCTTATTATGCTTATACTGAATTTTGCAAATCAGCTGATTTAATTGCTTTAACTTTAGATGACTTTAAAATTGAAGATGTAAGTGATGCCTTCTATGGAACCTTATTCTCTAAAGGCAATTTCAGTTTTGCTACACCTGATACGATGCAGCTCTTTTATCCTAAACAAACTGAAGCATTGGAAATAACCTATGAAGCAACAGGAAAGACCTCTTCTAGTCTTTATGAATATTCTCATTTAGATACAAAAGATAAATATAGTGTTTTCTTAGATAACAATCACCCTTTAATTAAAATTAAAACCTCTATTAAAAATGGACGTAAGCTTCTAGTGATTAAAGATTCTTATGCAAACTCTTTTATTCCTTTTTTAACGCAGCACTACGAAGAAATTCAGGTTCTAGACTTACGATTAATGAATGTGCCTGTTGCAACTTTTGCAAAAGAAGCTGGCATATCAGAAGTTCTCTTACTTTATAATGTACAGAATTTTAGTGTAGAACCTAAGCTAAGTTTATTACTTAAATAACTTTTTTAAATCATAAGATGTATAACGTTAATAAAAGTGTCTGCTCATTTTTAGGTAACAGACACTTTTTATTAACACTATACATCTTTTATTTTTAATCAATCTCAGCACGTGAAAACAACTCTAAAATAAATTCTGAATCTTCACAAGCATCTTTAAATGCTAGTACAAACTTCTTAAGAGCTTCCGAATCTTCACTATAGGCACAAAACATGCCTGCTTCTGAATCAAACTCTATATCTTCTAATAATTCCTCACATTTCTCCTCAAGGAAAACTCTAGCTAAAGCTTCCCAGTCATATCCATTTCCTTCACACCCCTCATCTTCTCTAGACTCAAAAATTTCAGGCTTATAATCTCCAGCATTTAAACATACAGAAAAACTACCATTTGAATCATTCCACCAGAAAGGTTTTATTTGTTTTTCAAAATTCATAATGACTCCCCTTTTAGCTTACTTTATTTTCCAAATACTACTACTAATAATAATAGTTTTTTTCTTTCTATTGTCAATATAAAATACGAAAATTTTATATTATATTTATCCTACCGCAAATATTAAATACTCATCTTATATAAAAGAATCTAGCTATTGCTCTTTAAATAGCTTAAAATAAAACTATCTATAAACTTAAGGAGAATTCTATGTTAAATGAGAATGTAATGGTATTTTTACAAGACAACCTAGACTTTTGGCCTCATTTAAGTGCAGATCAGCAAAGTAATGTTATCGCCCATACCTCTATAGCTCGTTTTACAAAAGGGCAGACCATGCATCGTGGTGATCAAAATTGTATGGGTCTTATTATGATTCGCTCAGGACTGCTTAGAGTTTATATGCTCTCAGAGGAAGGCAAAGATATTACGCTCTTTCGTCTAGTTCCTGGAGAGCTTTGTTTACTTTCTGCCTCTTGTATCTTGAACCAAATTACCTTTGATGTACACATTGATGTTGAGGACACCTGTGAACTTGTTTCTGTTTCTTCCCATATACTTTCTGACCTTATGACCGATAATATTTATGTAGAAAATTTCATTTATAAACGTTTGGTAGATCGTTTTTCAGATGTGATGTGGGCCATGGAACAAATACTTTTTATGAGTTTTGATAAACGCTTAGCCATCTTTTTAGTAGATGAAATGTCAAAGACTCATTCGACAACTCTTCGTCTTACTCATGAGCAAATAGCCAAATATATAGGTAGTGCCAGGGAAGTCGTTACGCGTATGTTAAAATATTTTTCAAACGAAGGAATTGTGGAACTTTCTAGAGGTGGTATTACTATCATTAACCCTACAAAACTTAAATCCCTTCTTTAAAAGTCAGAAGTTAAAGGGGCTACTCACGAATGAGTCCTAGCCCCTTTAATTGTCAATTGTATGCATTTCTTTATTAAGCGTTTTTAATTTGTATTTACTTCTTTAATCTCTTTCTTACCCATATAACCTCTGTAATTATCCATGGCAAATTCTAATTTTAGGAACTCTTGCTCAGACCAATGAAGATCTCTTCCATTATTTAAAACAATCACATAGGTAGTAGGTCCTTTTCTAGTTATTTCTTTGACTTCTATAATATCATTGTAGTGTATTCTGTCTTGCTTAAAAGTCCCTTTAAATATAATACCTTTTTCAAAAAAGCTAATTTTTCTATGTCTCATGCGTATCAATACTAATGACAGAATAATTACAATTATCCCTAATCCAATTACTGCAAGCCTTTGCGTACGCCAATATTCCTGTGCCATCATGATTACTACAAACCACATAAATAACATAATCGTATACCAGATACCTGCTCTTGATTTCACAACCAACATTAAATCACCATATTCTTTATCTGATGAACTTGCTTTCATTTTTCATCATCCCCTTAATCATTGCTATTAAGCCTTTTAATTTTATCCATCTTTAAGTTAACCATTTTTCAGATTGATGAGCATCCCCTCTTTTATAAGTGGAACTAATAAATGATAGTCTATTAATTGTGTATGTTTCGGCCTAGCCTCCTTAATATCATAATTATTAAACTTACTGTTTGTTATAACTATTCCTCTATTAGCTTTATAATGCTTCATATTCTCAGAAACTCCTTGAACGGCTTCTTTCCATGAATCAGCATCTATTTCAGTCCTATACTTAGTACAGATAACAACAACTTCTTTCCTTCTCCTTGCTATTAAATTGATACCCATTTGTTCTGATTTTGGAATACATTCTACTTCATACCCTTTTGTTTGATATAAATCTGCTATAAGCTTGTCAAAATCTTTAGCTTCTACCTTATTTAAGTCTTCTTCGATACTATTCATATGGATCTTACCATAAGGTCCCCTTTCATCTCCGAGGCTTCCCTTCTTATAAAGCCTACTAAATGTACTTTGTCTGAGAAATGGCTTTCCTATAAGCATTAACACCCATTCAATGAAAATCAGAGTAAAGTAAGTTAAAGTGTTAGCCTCTCCTTTAAAAATCAAAAGTGCTATATAAAAACTAAACAGCATAATAAGTCCATTAAAAATGTATTTCATTGACTTCCTCCCTTTAGGTAATTACTTTCTTTAAGCATACACCAAATGGGATTGGTTTAATCACTAGGTCTTTACTTTCTTATCCAATATATGTATAATAGTGGAGCGAGAATAAATTTGTAGACACATAAAAATCTACTTTCGGGATGTGGCCTAGTTGGTAAGGCGCTTGTCTGGGGGGCAAGAGATCGCGTGTTCAAGTCACGTCATTCCGATTAAAACCAAACACCTACAAAAACAGAGATAGTCCTTGCAATTCAAAGGGTTGTCTCTTTTTTGTTTCATGTATATTCTTAATCAAGGTATCTATTCGAAATATTTTATACTGTAAATTTTACTGTAAAATCACCTATTTTTTGTTCACAATATTCGCATATACAATAATACGAAACCAAACAGCGTGCAACCCCATATGCTAAAGTTGCACGCTATAAATATGCTTGGTTGTTGTAACCGATTAAGGCTACAATCTTTAATTTTTAATAAAACACCATGTCTAACTTATTTGCTAATTCCTTTATGTCTGTTATTTTACCCCAATCAGTATTAAATATATTTTCGGTTGATACTCCACCACCGCATATACCTTTATCATCGCTATTCCTTATATCTAAACCTATCACATATATTTCTGAACCACGGTTATCCATCTTACTAAGTCTAACAAGGAAATTTCTAATTTCAACATAATTATTAGTTGTTAGTGATTTTGATTCACTGTCAAGTATTACGTTTATTTGTATAACCGAGTCGTTATTATGTACCTCTACTTCTTTTGCAGATTTGAATTCAATAGTGGCTATCTTAATGCCTTCAGCATTGAACGTATTTGCATTACTTAGAAACATGAATGACCTAATTACATTTAGAGCTAAGATGCATACGATTACTATAACTATTATACGCAGATATTTTTTCTTCATTTTCCACACCCCATAAAATAATATTACATTGAACAATACTCGTATAAAGTTATAGAGAATAATATTAAAAGTAAAGCATAGAAAGCTATAATCATAAAATCTCCCCCTAATATCAAATAAATTTTAAGATAATTCTACACTATTTGATTATGTTATTCAATCTTTCCTTTAATAAACACCATTTTACTAATATATCTATCTGCCATTGCTTAAGGTTTTTATTATATTTTTGCATAAAAAAGACCACACCCTTTTTTATTTTAGAGTGTAGCCTTATAATTTACCTTTTAAACAAACGATATTTTTATGGATTAAAACCATTGCTAATCAACCAATGTCTAGCTTCCTCCCTCTGATCATTAGTTGAACTTGCAATTCCTAATATAGCATAACGAACACCTGCCCAAAACACAACCTCATCTTCTGGTATTTCGGCATTATGTTTTTTACAATATGCTATTATCTTGTCCTTATCGAGTGAAAAGAAAGCCTCATTACGTTCTTTGATAAATTCCTTAATATCCAATAGTACCGCCTCCATTAATCGAACATATGTTTTATTGAATTATATCAAAGACTTAATTTTTTGTAAATATAAATAATAATAACTAGCTATATTTCAACCCTATATAAAACTATCTTTTGTTTGCTAATCTAAATAACTATTTATTACGATAAACTGGAATTTGCCACTATCAATACTTATAACAAACTCTCTTCCTCCGCTGGACGATGTTGTGGCAAAGTAATATACCATCTTACACCATATTTATCCATTACAACAGTTGCTAAAGGACTCCACGGAAATTCGCATACATCAGTTATAACTTTACCTTCCTCTTTCAAGATTGAAAAAATGCGATAAAACTCATCTTTTGACTTAACGGTATAACCCATCTCAACAGGATTATCATACGACAAGTCCATGCCATTGGGAAGGTTCGCATCATTTGCTTCTGCAACGGCCAGAAAAGGCGCACCATCCTTCAACAATTCTGAATGAAAGTAATTTCCGTCTTCATTTAGCACATGATATCCTAGTTCAAGTCCAAATACATTACAATATAGCTCAACAGCTTCTTTACTGTTTTTTGCATAAATGCCTATTCCAATACTCATAATTCATCTTCTCCTAACTTTAAATATAAAAAGTTCTGATTCATACCTACAAATTCTAGTTTATAATTCAATGAAATATCTCTTCCTATTGGCTAAAATATTTACATAGTATATCACTTTAGGCTTGTTGTATTTTGTAGTTTTGTGCGATACAAAAAATAAGACCAGGCATTTACACCCAGTCCTATCTAAAACTATTCTTTTATTATTACAAATAATTCATATACTCTGCCACTTTGAGCATATTGATTTCATTATGTATACACTCATAAGTTCGTTCTATTCTTAAACGATAATTACTTAATTCTTTTAGAATTGTATATCCTCTATCAATAATATTTAGAGTTTCCCCGTTTTTTAATAGGATTTGAATTGGATCATCAACAGTTTTTCTATATATTATTTCTTGTTGTGTTTTACAAACATCTATTTTATTAACTAATCTTATATTACCATCATCCATCTGATTTTCATTTACTCCTTCCTCAACCACAACAGCTTCTTCATTATCTATCTCATCTTGGCTTTCTTCAAGCGCTGCTACTTGTTCTACTGTAGCTGAAGTTTGGATTAGTATACCTTGCATTTGCTCATTCTGAATTTCTTCTGTATCCCGTACTATTTTTAATTCTCTCTCTGTACTACTAGATATTTTATTAAATCCTTTTCTTTCAAGTATCATTATAGCTAGCTCTTTAAACTGTTCATGGTTAGGTAATATTTCCGCTTCTACCTTATTAATAACCCATTTTAGTTTTTCCCAAAAATAAGTATCATTAAAGAAAATGAACTTTTGAGGGCTATCTACTTCCTCTAAGATTTCAGCATAATTGAATACCTGATCATTCTCCAATAACCAAGCATATAAAGCTTCTGCCATCTTTTCAAAGAGTACCAACTGCTTTTCATATATTATTTTTGCATACCAATAATATCTTGTCATGAGAAAATGTTCTACCGTAAAGCATGCACTTTCTTTAATACAGAATTTCTTATGGATTTCTGTCCCTGTTGGTGTTGATACTACCTTCTCTATTAGCCTACAATTATTTATTATATAGTCAAAATCGAAACCACCGAATTCTACCCCTGTATTTACAGAATCTCTCATTAAGTAATCGAGTCTATCAGCATCTAAATCTGAATGAAGTACCTGATTATACCAGTGAATACTACTTTTACCTACTATTGTTTTAGCAATAATATCTATATCTTCATCATCAAACTCATATTGTCTTAAGATATGCGTAATACCACCTTCAAAATCTGTATTTTTAACAATATAAGCTCCAAGTTCTTCATGATGTCCACTAGCATTTTTAGTTCCGTTTTTATACCTATCCTCTACGTTGATATTCTGCCCATCAGCTTCATCTCCACCATCTAAGTTCATTATAAGGGGCTTATGATACTTCTTGTAGACTGCTTCTAAAGTATGTGATAAAGGGTAGTGCCCTATATCATGTAATAAAGCGGCCATTCTTAATCTTAGAATATCATTATTACTTATATGTTCTCTAGATTGTTCTCTTAGCTTACTTACTATTCTATCCATTACAGCTAATACCCCTATAGAATGTGCAAATCTAGTATGAACAGCACCAGGAAACATATAATATCCTAAACCTAATTGCTTTAAATCTCTTAACCTTTGAAAATAAGTAGAGTTAATTATAGATTCTTCAGCTTTAGTAATTCTTACAAAACCATGTACATTATCAAAAATACGTATCTCATTATATTGAATCTCTCTTGTTTCATCTGCAGCTATTGGCATCTATTGAACTCCTTCAACTAATTCCCATGCTCTACTTAAAGTCATTTCATGACCTTGATATAAATGAGGTTTTATTGTAGCAAATTTAGCGAATATCACTTCTTTACTCGTATCCGTATCAAAAAACTCGTTTTTTAGGAAATCTAAAGTTGCAATAGTTTCTAGCCAATCACTGTCATCATAGTTATTATCTAGATATTGTTTTACTTTCTCAAGTTTTGCTTCACCACTAACACTCAATACAAATGGAGTTGGATCTGTTTCAAATTCGTCAAGGTGGGCCACCATGTCATACCCCTTTGATGCCAGCTCTGGACAATAAGGTCCGTTTATATATAGGTTATAGCTATATCCAAAATTAAAACCATTTCGTTGCATAGCATAAACTAATTTTTGGAATATTATTCTATATTTCTTACTACTTTTGAACTCAGAGAAATTATAACCTAGTTGTGTTAGTAGACAGTATAACTTTTTTTCAGTTTTTTTATTTTTTAAGATACACATATCAATCACTCCTTAAATTTATATTAAAAACAAGGGCCAATAGAAAACACTCAAAAGTATGCTAATTCTAGCTCCCCTTTGAGTGCGCTTCTGATGATTAGATACTACATTATTTTTTATGTTTTTTCAATGTTTTTTTATATTATTTAGAATTTTTTTGTATAATTTATAGTTATGTACTTTTATATTAATTAACTTTAACAACAAATCTACGTTTTAGCATAAAAAAAGAAGGGTACGGCTTTTGGCCCTACCCTAGTTTACTATACTTTATAATTAAATCTCTTACATGATTAGCATTGTACTGCTTATACTCCCACAGGAGCTTATCTGAGATTATCTTATCCTTAACCAACCTATCTATGCCACCCATGTTCTTTAATAGACCTGGAACGTATTCTAGTTTAAATTTAGTCACATCATCCCATGCACTAAGAACTGATATAATGTTTCGCTTGTATAATATCTCGGCAGCTTTCTTTAATTCTGTATCTTCTGTACCCATATTAACTTTTACATCTTGTTTTAACTGTAACCATGCTCCACTATGCTCTACATAATACTTAGGACATAGCTTCTTAGTTACATCATAGTGCCTTATAATCGCTGTGGTAGGCTCTAAACTGTAGCGCTTGCATAAGTCTGCTAGTAAGTTAATAAGGCTCTTGTAGGTTATTTCTGAGAACTTACCTTGCCAATCAGGATGGCATACCTCTATACCTATAGAATAGCTATTAGCATTGTTAGCATGATAAGCAATTTCGCTTTCTGGCACACACTGGATGATTTCTCCTTGAAGTCCTATGATGTAGTGTGAACTAGCAAAAGACTTTCTCTCTTTTAGGCTCTCGAAATAATTCCTATTTGCTATTGCTGTAGAATTTGCATTACCTACCCAATGTACTACTATGTTTTTAACCTGCTTTAATTTAGTACCTGGTCTACTGTATTGATTAACTGTTAGTAGTTTTTGTTGTATCTCCATCCTTATTGCCCTCCTCTACTCGCTTAGCGTCTATAAATCCTTCAGACAGGATGTAAGCGATTAATGTTCCACCACCCATAACAATAGTTGTAACTTGCTCTACAGTGAGCGTAGGTACATTAAAAGCCACTAGAATAGATGTAATAAATCCCACTAAGGCTATCCAAAACTTCCTACTACTAAGTTTCTGTTTCCAATTCACTTTCATCTTTCTTCGCCCCTTTGCTAATATTCTCTTTCTTGGCCTTATCTAAGTAAAAGGCTATGACTACCCCTGTCTCACCAAATACGCTCATAATTAGAGTAGATAATGCTGATAAGTCACGTAGATAAATCATAGCTCCCATACTAAACAAAGTGACTATAATACAAAAACTAAGCACTATAGCCACGATACGTTTGCTGTATTCGATTTTCTTTTTCTTCTTCGGTTTGCTTACCCATTTTAGCGCCATTTACTCACGCTCCTTAAAAACCGACTTCTCTAATGCTTTTACACGCTGTCGTAATTCTCCTATATTAATATCATCTATTTTAGTAGATAATTCGTTAACCTTATTAGTAAGAGTATCTAACGAAGCTTTGATGACTCCATCTTCATAACCTCGCTTTCTTTGCCCTTGCATTTGGCCAAAAACAAAACCTAGCATAGCTATTCCTAAGCTAATAATCCAATAAGCATTTTGCATCACGTTCCCCTTTCTGAAATTAAGGCATAAAAATAACACATATCACTATGTGCTTCTCTATGCCTTAGATTAAATTATTGTTGTATTTGTGGTGTTGCTAAAATTACGTTCATTTCAATTTCTGTAATTCTTCCTTTTTCTTGCTGCCCCCTTACAAAATCCTCTGTACATCTACCCATTACCCACATACTTAAAATAAAATTGTAATACATAATATTTCCTCCTCTATATTTCCATCATGATTCCCATGATGACTTCTTCAGTATTTGTCATTCTTGATTTTAATTCATTATATTCCGCTATTAATTCATTAAGTTTTTCTTCTGTCGTAGGCTCTGGACAAATATCAATTTGTTTTGGCACATATTCTCCATCTATTAAGTCAAAATAATCATTTAGATATTGTGCATAAACCTCCTCGGCTGTTTGTCCTGTTGTCTCATTGTTTGTGAATATCCCATGTTTATTTCTTAAATATTCCAATATTACCACCCCTCCCAATTACACACAAAAGTACAAATAAATCTTACATATGTGTCACTAGGTGTTCCTCTTACAGATACTACCCCGTTAGGTGCAAAACTAAAAAACATTGTGTTAGGAGAAAATGGAGTAGAAGTATAAGACTCCATTCCTATATCAAATGCTATAATTGGTTTACATCCGACAGGTAAAACCATTATTGTAGTAGGGTCTGTTTTTACGCCAGTCACAAAAAAGTCGGTAATCGTTACCGTATTTCCGACCCTAGAAATTTTGCATTTAGTTGTTCCATCGTTGTGTTGCCATCCATTTAGCATATCTACTTCTTCTATAGTGTTTAAAACATTGATTTGTTCTTGTAAATTCGTGTCTCTAGCTTCTACCTCCGTACACATATCATTCATTACGTCATATCTTACTGGTGTAGTGCTTTCAAATCTAGTTAAAGCATTCATTATTCATACCCCCCTAAACAAATATAATTATTACCTTGCACTAAAAAACACACCCTGTCATTTAAGGTAGGTGTGTACGCTTTAGGTTTTTTATAAGTATTACTAGAATCTTCTCCATCAAATTGCACCTGAAATGGCGAAGTGCTTGTGACAGTTCCACATTTTAATGTAGGCTGTTGCTTCTTCAGCCTTTCAATTTCTGCATTTAAAATACTAAAACTATCTTTCACTATATAGCCACCACCTTTCTACTTTCTACTTTTGATTGCTGGCCTACAGCACATTTAAACGTAATGGCTGTTATTGTATATTTAGCGTTTATATCACCAACCTTAATCCATATGTTTGGCATATATAAATCCATAACATCGGGGTCTATTGCTGTTTCAAAACTTAGATGACTAAACTTGCTGTTATACTCATAAGCGGCTTTTTTAGTTATTGCTTGTAAAGTAACTAAGTCAGTAGCTTCTACACTCTGTGCATCAACTATATTACGTCCACGATTAACCGTAGATGTTGGACTGTCAGCGTTGTTATTGGTGTAAGTAAAGCTTAATGGAGTAGCCACATCTAAGTTATTAGTATAGCGTACAAATACATTAGGCACATAAAATAAATCTGGCTCATCCACCATGTCCGGTAAAATTATACTAGCTTCATTATCCTCATACGTTTTTACATGTTCTTTGTCTGTTGGTAGTACGTAAGGTTCGGCTTTAAATACTCCATCCTTATCGACCCAAAGACTTGTGTAATTTATACTGGCTAGTAAGTCATTAATAATCTCAATCTTAGAAGTGCCTATTTCGTAGTTAAATTCGCTGTTAAGGGTCTTTGTAGAGTCGGGAATATTATAACTATTATTGTTGCCTATTAATCTCTTAACCTCATTCACAACATTAGTTCCTACAACTGCCGTGTACCTAGTAGTAACCTTGTCATCAAGCAGTATCTGCAATAAGCTGTAGGCTGTAATATTTCTAGTCTTTTTGGTTCCTGTAATATTTCTGCTAGGAGAACACAGCATAAACACCCCTAGCGCTACCCTGACTTTATTTAAAGTCATGTAAACCTTAATTCTATCCTTTAAATAATCAATGCTACTATCATCATCCATAACAATAGTAGCACTAGATTTTAGTTGGCTTAGAAATTTGTAGGAAATAGAGCAAGACTCTACATTATAAAGCTTCTTTTTAAATGTATTAGTGTTGTCAAGTAGCTCATACTGGAAGCTTAAATACCTTGTAGACATCTTACTCACCCCTCTCCGTTAAATGTTACGGCTCCGTCAAATTGATATGCTCCATCAAAGAACACGACAGCGACATTGCCATCACCTTTATACATATCTTTCTCAATAAAGCTTACTTCTGTAAAGGTAAACCCCATACTGTACAAGCTGTTAGTAATCGGTGTTTTTGTAACATTGGATGTAACTTTTCCATAAATCTTTTCCCCTCTACAGTCTCGATAAAGTATTACTTCGCTGCTATCAAATATGTCCATAAAAGCATCATATTCGCTAGACTCTACAGTAAAGCTACACGTTGCAATCTTATATTTAACTTCTCCTATTTCTGGTTTAGGAGCTGCGCATCCGGCATAAATGGTAGTAACTATTTGCCTAATTTCTTGTACTCTCACACTAGGATCACCTATAAATTCTATAGATTGTGTTAGGTCGTCGCAATTAGCAAAGTTAAAATTGCTTATACTAATACTTGCATTAACCACATCACTTTCTATGATTCCCCCAGTTGTCCCTATAGCACGTACTTTATAGTAATGTGTTCCACTTCCCAAGAATTCATCTTCATAAGTAAAATTATTATCGAGATTATAAGCTATTCTAATCCATTCACTTCTAGGAGACTTTCGCCAAATTTCGGCTTTTTCAAACTCTGCATTATAGGTAATGTTAAAGTTAATAACTATGCTGTTTTTGTTTGTAGCATAAACATTAACATTAGGCTTGTTAGGCACCACAAACGCTGTAGTAATCTCTTTAGTATTCCATGCAGACCATAGTCCAAATTGATTTTTAACACGTACTGCTATTGTATACGTGCTATTATTGGCAAGTGCATAAGTAGATGTGTAAGATGTATCGCTGCTTACCACTTCGTTGGTATTTAATACCTCTATTCCCTCACTATTACTAATTTTAAAGTGATAGCTTGTATAAGCATCAACGCAAATCCAGTTAAACGTAGGAGTAGCGCTATTATAAATGCTTATATCTTCTAGCTGTGGCGTATTAGGGGTAGCGTATGCTAAAAATGTAACAGTTTTAGTAGCCGTCAACAGTTGCCCAAATAAAGTCTTAGTTATTTTTAAAGTCATTGTTTTGGTTCCACTTCTTAGCGTTTTAGCTGGTACAACCAGGCTATGTTGAGTGGTTCCGCTATAAGTTAATGTATCTATAGTTAACACATAAGTTTCTTGGTTAGCAGCAACCCAAGATACAGTAATATTATTATCTGCGTTTTGGTTTACATTGTCAGGTTCCAGGCTGATAATACTTGGGCTATTGTAAGTAATGACTTGTTGTGTTTCTCCAACATAATAATAAGCTTTGCCATCTTGTTGGGGTTCAGAAGTATCCTTATGGTATCCAGCTTCTACTTTAAACGTAATGGGCAACAAGCTATTATAGGATAGTTCACTATTAGCAATAGTTACCTCTGTATCTGCCGCGTCATTATATGTTTTTGTGCCTGTCTTAGCGCCAATTGCAGCATTGTTTTGTATAGCTGTTACGGTGTAATTATCTGCTAGTGGCGCATTAAAAGTAATAGTAAAATTATCACTTTCTATGTTGGCACCTGTTACTACTGGAGTGATAGAATATTCATACCACCTTAAATGGAGTCCAAAGTTTCTAAACGTTCCAGTAACTCCTGTCAAATAAACCCCATATTGAGCGTTTTTAAAGCCATCATTTGTCAACCAATATACTTTTCCGTAATCGTATAATACATTGTTTAAACTATATATTTTTGTCTTGCTAGGAATAGTATTGTAAGTTGTATTTGCGTTAAATGCAGAACCTAGATATCCCACCTCTCCAAATCTAGATTGTTCTTCATTAATAGAGGACAGCATAAACCTACTAAGTGCAACACTGGGAGAACTATTCATAGCTGACATGTCAAATTTCAATAATACGACATCCGTGCTTGCTAAAGTGAATTCAGTTCCATTTAATATTCTTGTGCCTACGGTATTAGGTGTGCTAGCTTTATATAAATATCCTTCAATATAAGGAAAATCAAACATTTTATTAATCAACTACCTCACCCCATTCTCATATTTACTTGTGCATTGTTACACATCTCCACTACATCCACAAATTCTTTCACGCTGTTGGCTGGAATAGTGACATAAAAAGTGTTGTGTGTAGCTCCACTATTAACCATCTGCTCACTCTGTTGATTATTAATAACTTTCTCCCCACCACCAAAGTACATGAGTTCTCTTCCTTTTTCGCCTACCCAGTGCCATCCCTGTGTAGCGTAGTTAGTACCAGTAGCATAGCCACCTACATTAGGAGTAGCCATTGTTGTATATGTGCTACCGGATGCGGCTTTTTGTAATTTACCCATCTTGTCATACATTTCCTTGTATGCTTGATACTGCTTGTCGGCTAGCTTTTGAGTTTCATTTGTATACTTTTCATCCATTTCAAGTAGTTTTGTTTGAATCTCAGCTTTAGCTTTCAATTTCTTTTCTTCTTTTGCACGATCTAAATCAACCTCTCGTTGTAGTTGTTTTTCTCGCATTTGCATTTTTTCATTGAATCGTTTAACGTCCTGTAGGTCTGTCATGTCATACTTTTCTTTAAGTTCTTTCTCATATTCTGCTAAACGAGCATCCATGTATGATTTATACGTATCATCTAAACCTTTTAAGTCATTTTCTAGTTCCTCTTGGATAGCCTTTATGGCATTTGCTGTAGCTTCTGCCGTTTCAGTTGCTTTTGCGCCTGTTCCGTCTAGGTTTGTTTGCACTTCTTGCATTTTATCAATGCTTACACCAGGAATAAGATTTAAAGCGTCTATTACACCGTTACAAGCCTTAACACCTACATTCTGTACATCCGTAAAAAAACCAGTAGCTCCATCGGCAGCGTCTTTAAAACCTCCCAAAATCATATCCATGTTTAAGGTGAGTACACCTAAGGCCACTCTTAGGATACTTGCTATAACTTTAATAACAGGCTCAAGTACTAACTTAATACCTTCTAGCACATTCTTGAAACCTTCAATAAAACTATTCATAGATTCGCTTATTCTTCCAAAAACACCGTTAACAGCTTCAAATATTACGTCTAAAATAGGACTTAACAACTCTACAACCGTATTAAAAACCGCGATAACTGGCTCTATCCACGCGGTCATGATATTTATTATATTTCCGATTATCGCAGCTACTTTGTTATACAAATCAGAAAAAAGACCTAAAACCGCATCAACCCATATAAGCATACGGCTTATGATAGGCTCTAGCATTTCAAAAGTTGCAATTTGAACAGACTCCCACTTACTTTGTATACCCTTAATAAGACCATCTACGTTATCAGCCATAGTCTTAGCCATGCGGTCTGTTGCACCTGCCGAATTATCTATTGCATCAGCAAGCTTGTTAAAATCAGCTTCACCTGCATTAATTACAGCTAAAAAGCCGGACATACCAGTTTTACCTGCTATAGACTCAGCATTCATTATCTTTTCAGACTCAGTCATTTGGTCAAAAGCTTCTCGTAAGTCTAAAATTACATCCTTAAGCTCACGCATGGAACCATCCGAATTAGTTGTAGCTATGTCCATTTCTCCAAAAGCTTTAGAACTAACCTTACAACCTGTTGCTAGTTCGGTAAACATACGTCTAAGTGCTGTACCAGCCATAGAAGCTTTAACACCACTGTTAGCCATAAGACCCGTCGCTAAGGCTACATCTTCAATACTATAACCGGCAGCACCTGCTGCTGCGGCACAATACTTGAATGTTTCGCCCATCATATCTACGTTAGTGTTAGAGTTACTAGACGCTTGGGCCAACACGTCACAGAATCTAGCAGTTTCTTCTGCGCTCATTCCAAAAGCAGTTAAAGCATCTGTTACAATGTCTGATGTTCTACCTAAATCACCATTATTAACAATAGCTAAGTTAGCCAGTGGGTCTATACCAGCTAGCATATCGCCAACTTTCCATCCAGCCATTGCCATATATTCCATAGCTTCACCGGCTTGACTTGCTGTAAGAACTGTGTTTTTACCTACTTCTTTAGCCTTATCATTTAAAAGTTTCATTTCTTCGGCTGTAGAACCACTAATAGCTTTAACCTTAGACATTTGCTTTTCGAACCCTATACCAACTTGCACAGAAGCTTTAATAAAATCTAGCAGTGCCTTAGTAGCTATAGCTATACCAGCAACAGCTAACGCAACATAAGCGGCTTGTAAACCACCCACGGCGCTAACTTGATCTATAAGTGTGCTCTTAAGACTTCCTAAGTTTGCGCCAAGAGATTTAGTTGGGTCTAAGGCTCCTAACAATGCATTTTTTAAATTTCCAAGTCCAGTTTGACCGTTTGCACCAACACTCGTTAGACTTTCTTTTATCTTATTAAGTTCACTAGCTACATTTGTTTTATCAATAGCCACCTTAATGGATAGCGTAGCTAAATTTAAATTAGCCATTGTTATTCACCCCCTCTAATTTCTTCTTAAGACTTCTTAAGCCTTGTAAATCACACTCTTTAGTTGTTAGCCTTATACCATCAGCAAGTGCTTTTTTACCACCTGGACATTTTAAAATGTTGTTTATATACGCATTGCGACTAAGCAACGCAAACTCATAGAAGTCTATTTTTTTAACATCTAAATAGCTCATATTGCAATAGTCCGCTACTTGCTTATAAGTAGCTACGACGTTATCCTCGTAGGTAAAAAGAGTAGAAATGTCGTACTTTTTCCCCTCGTCATCATCTTTAAAGTGAGCAAAGGGGATTGTTAGTTTGGGTTTGCTAAAACTCCTTGGCACCACATAAAGTAATCTTGTAAAATTTCACCTTGTGTAAAAATGTCGTAACCTTGATCTGCTAGCCATTCTTTCGTAAATACATGTTTTTCTACATTGTTATTAAGCACCTTAAGTACTAAGTCCCCTATAGTAGCAAGAGCGCTAGCTACATTTTCCGTACTCATTCCGGATACTTGTTCACCTATTTCAACGAATACCTCCTGGCTACACCTTTTCACGTGTACAATCTCTTTTTCTTCTTCATCAAGGGCAATTTCCCATGTTTTAACCTTATTTGACTTTTTCGCTAAGTTATAAGCCACTTAAAATTCCTCCTTTATACAAATAAAAAAGAGAGGTTTCCCTCTCTCTTAAGCACTTAATTGTGGTAATTCTTCTTCTATAATTACTAATGTACCCTCTGCATCTTGTGCAAATGCCTTGATCTCAGCATCAATTACAGTAGCGTTTTCTTTCTCAAAAGGTAGACTGAATCCTGCTGTATTCTTACCCTTGATTGTCACACGAATATAGCAACCATCATCCTTTTTGTGTCTAAAGCGAATAACATAATACTTACCATTAGCGTTATCACGACCACCAATTTTAGTAACACGTTTACCTTTAGCTTCTGCTGTGGCCGGTGTTGTTGTTACTCTAGCAGTTTCGCAAAGCATTGCAATTACGTCACCATTCCAAGATAAAATTCCAGTACCGAATGTAACATCTTCTTTCGTAATAAAGCTCTTTACCACTTGCCCCTTGGAATCCTCTACATCTTTATAAGTAACCCCATACTTAAGCGTTGCGCCACTATCAATATGTGCCACACAATTTGCATCTACTTCCAACTCCGCGTCTTCCGGTATAGCATTTGCATAAAGTTGCATATATAAATCGCCACTACCGAGTGTAACTTCTGTTGTATCTGCCAATTTATCCATTTAATTTCCTCCTTGATAAAATAGTATAATTTGCTTTTAACTTATAAAATTTGAGATCATCATCATAATAGGAGCCACCACCATTTTGACTCACTTCTAAAATATTGTTTGTAAGTGGTGTATCTCCAATCGTGATAAGTAATTTATCTACCTGCTCTTTTATTTCGTAACACCTTAGTAGGTCGGTGTTGATAATGGTTAACTCAAACTGACTTTGTTCTTTAATGCCATCATTTGTTAAAGGTATAAAATTATAGCCTATACCATCAGTTAGTAGCGGCATAGGCATTATTTTAGTATTTGTTACTGTGGCTTTTAAAAGAGTTTTTAGGATAGTGTCATTTTTAAGTATCGTTATTAGTTCAATAAGTACCACCTAATCACCCCTTTAAGATATTTATAATTTCTGATACGTGATTATAAACAGCGTCACGCAAAAAAGGGACTCCGGAAAAACTTCCGTGCCCCTCATGGAACGGTACAGCATACTCAACGTCAGTACCTACCGTAGTAGTTAAGTCGTTTACATCATGACTTATACTTGCCCTCAAGATACCACTACGATTATGCCCTTGCATATTTTCTTTAGCCTTATTCTCTGCAAATTGCCCGACACGCTCTATTTTGTGTTCTAACATCTTATCTATTTCATCAGCAACAGCTCCATTAATAATTACAGTAATATCACTCACTCATTACCACCTCTTTCAATAGTAGCTGTGTAATCCTGCTATCAGTATTAAACGACTGTACTTCATAAGTTATATCGTTATTAAGAATACGATAAGTACCGCGCTTCTCAAAACCTTTAAACATAGTTATACCAGTGGGTGCATACTTACGGTACACAGCATCATCTGTAACTGTAGAATAAAGCTTGCTAGATGTAGCTACACTAATATCTTGTATAGGTTCCCACGACTCTTTCCACTGCCCCAAGGCGTCTTGTACTCTTACAAGTTGTTCGAGCGTAAACTTTATATATCTCATAATAGCTTCGCCCTCCCTCTGCCGATACAAGGTAAGCCTAGCGCCGATAGCTGGTCGTTAATATAACTATGATAGCCTTTTACAAATGTCTCAGACATACCATCAGCTTCGTAGTGGCTAGTGCCCTCGTGATTAAGTCGATTAATCTTTATGATTACAATATCCTCAATTACGTTATCCCATGTATCACTATACGCTTTACCTGTAGACTCTAATTCTTTCTTGGTTTTATCAATAAGGAGCTGTATAAGCACCTCATCGGTATTACCTGTTAGCGTTTTAATATTTTCTAACACAGCTCCTCACCCACCTTTTAATTAAGCTGTAGCTTTTGTCATTTTAATAGACTTGGTTTCATCTACTAGTGCGATTACACCATAACGAGCATAAACTACTGTATTTTTCTTAGCTTCTACATCACGCGCTTGTTCAATAGATGCGTCTTTCTTAACAAAGAACTTAACAGCATCTTTTGATGTGATATAAACTGTATCAGCAGGTACTAATTTTGAGAATAGTACAGGAATACCGGCGATAGTACCGAATTGACCAGTATAGAGGATTTCACCTTGTTTAGCTGCTTTAAAATCAGCATCTTTACGAATTTCTTTTCTTTGAGTGTTATTCATAATAACGAACATACCCTCTTCTACTTCTTGATCAATCACAGCTAAAGCATCTACAATATCATCATATTTAAAAGCTGATGCTTTTGGCCATGTTGTAGCATTTGTGATCTTAGCTAATTCCGCAAAATACTCAGTCTTAACTTGATTAGCCATGAGTGTAGAAGCACCTGTGGTAGCAACATCTAAGAAGTATGGGTCTTTCATAACATCTTCATCAAGATATTTAAAAGTTTGTTGGTAACGAGATACTGTATAATCTGTACCAACGTAAACAACTTTTCCTAGTTGTGCATCAGTATTTTTTGCACCAGCTGCTAATTTTTCTACACCACCTGAATAAGTGTACTTATTAATAGTTTTCTTCATACCTGCTACTTCGGTTAAGCTGTAATCAATAGTCATTAAAGACTTAGCTTCAAGCTTAGTATTTACTAAGTCTGTCATCTTGTTCTCAATTACGCTATTAGCATAAAGTGTATGTGTTGGGTCTGCAAAAAATTGTAAAGATAAAATAGTATTTCTTGCTTTAGTAATAAACTTTTTCATGTAATCGCCCTCCTTATTGGCATAAAAATAAGCGCCCTCTTAAGCGCCATAATAGGTTTTGTATAGTTCCGGATTAGATAAATAAAGCTTGTTTTGTTCGAAAAGTGGAAGCTTTTTAAAATCCTCTTTAGATACAACATCATCTTTATTATCTCCACCTCCGGCAGGTGGTGTCTTGCCTTTTATTCTTGTTTCTACTTCTGCTTTTACAGCATCTTTAAAGGCTGTTTCAAAGCTGTTAATGTTAGCTAAAGTTACCTCAGCATCAGCGCCAAGTAAGAAGTTCGCAAAAGAAGTTGATAAACCTCTCTCTTTAAGCACATTCTCACATTCTAACTTGTCCTCGGCTTGTTTTAGTTTAGCTTCTCTTTCTTCAAGTGCTGCTATTCTTTTCTTAGCTTCTTCTTCTGCTCTTTGTGTAGCATCCAAATTAGCTAGTCTAGCAGCTTCTGCTTTTTCAGCTTCTAGTTTAGCATTATAGTCTTTTTCCCACTTAGCTTTTTCCTTAGCTAATCTCTTAGCAATAATGTCATTAACTTGATCTTGTGTTAGAGTCTTATCTTCGGCTGGTTTGTCATCCTCATTATTGTTATCATCTTCACCCGCAAAAAATTGTAAGTTAAACCATGCAGCCTGTGTTACAGTCCTAAAAGTATTAAAGTATCTATTTCTTAATTTCATAATTCCTCCAATTTAACGTCTTTCGACTTATTCCTCAGTTTATAGCGTCATGGTGGACAATATAAAAAGCACTAGCAAGCTACTCTCTGCCACCTCCTAGTAACAGCTCATTCACTCATATAATCGCTAGTGCTTAAATTTGTTCTACATAATCAATATCTCTTAACCTGATAGCAATTTCTTTTCCATCTACTTTTTTGGCAATCAAGTACTCGTTATCTGCTTCTTCTTCATAAATATTCGACACATATTCTTTAAAATCATAATCAGTAACAACCTCAACACACTTACCTTTAAAATAAATTCTAATCGTCAACTCTTTCACCCTCATTCATTTCAACAATTATGCAACAGCGACAGTGTGGATGTAGAGGTGGTGGACTTCCACCTTTTAAGCTAAAAAGCTTACCCTCGTACTCGCTATAACACTCGTCACAAGCATCAACTTCAAGTAGCACCCTGTAGTATTCATATCCTCGTTCTATTGCTTTGTTTATTGCTGCACTATTAAGCACACGCATAGTCTCGGTTCTTACTAACCGCCTACTATCACTTAAGCCTACTTCTAATCTGCTAGCCAAGTCACGACTTACACTTTTCCAGTCCTTACCTAGCACAGCACTATTAGTAATAACCCTTGTAAGCTGTTCTTTAAGTAAGTCTTGCCTTTTCCAAACACGGTCACTAAATGCAGCACCTTTAAAGTTAGCATTAGCCACTTCATAGGCTGTTTGAGGATTTAGCAAACTAAAAGAACCACTTAAGCCTTCACCGCCGAGATAACGAGCGGATTCCGTGAAAGTGGTTTCATATAAAGCTTGTAGTTGTGAGTTTATTATGCTTATTTCTTGCTGTCCTAAACCTGTAAGTATTTTATTTATTTGATCTTGTAATACAATGTATCTACCGTATTGGTAAAGCTGCCATTGGCTAACCGAGCCATTCTGCAACATCTTAAGCCACAAGTCATTCACTAAGGCTTGTAATTCTTTAGTAGTTGATTTGTAAATCTTAAGTATTTCCTTATCCATACGCTTTGTACCTTTGCGGTACTGATTACCTATTAATCTTTCTTCCCAATAATTAGTTCTCAAGGTCATCACCTAACATTCCAGATGTGTCTATTCGCTCTCTTTCTCTTTGAGCATCACGTTTTTTGAGTTCTTCAAGAGGGTTAGTAATACCAGGAATAAGGCTGATTAATGTTTCATCACTAATCAAGTCTCTAAGCTTGCTAATTGGGTCTGCTATACTTTCTAAACCTTGTGGGATGTTGCGGTTAAATGTAATCTCAATATCACGATAATCATAATTTGTATCAATGCCTTTAACATTAAGCAAATGTACTATTTTTTCAAGCCTCTGCTGTAGACCTTTTTTAAATTTTTTCTCTTTCTTGCTTACTAAATCCTCTGTAGCAAGCAGACTATAAAATACGTGTGAAGCTGTGGTATGAGATACAAAAGCACTTGGGTCCAGGTTAGGAACTTTACTAAGCTTGTGAATTTCATCAACTGTACGTTTCTTAGTGTTCTCACATTGCACATCATTAGCGTTTTTAGTAAGCCATTGTACAACCGCTGCTTGTCCACTATCACCACTGGTGGCTTGAATGATACGATTATTCTTCATGTCCTGAACGCTATTTGTATCAATCTCACAGTTAGCAAATAGTAAATAAGCATCACTAAAATAATCCAACTCATTAAGCGTATCACTACACATCAAATCGTAAGCGTCTATTAAGCTAATAACCTTTTCAAAGTCACCCTCGTAAAAGTTATTGTTAATATATTCGTTGATTTGAATATATCCAAATACATTCTCTACAGTATCAATAAGTTTTAAATCTCCTACGCTTAAACCTCTATACTCACTACATCCAACATCATCATATACCCATGCTGTAACAGTAGTAACAAAAGTTACTGGATCCTGTTCCTCACAGTAGCGGATAAAGTATTTCATGTTATTCTCTACAGTGCCATCGTAAACCGGAACACTCTCTAAAGTATTTAGGCATTTAAACCTTGTATGACCATCTTCATCAACATACATGACTTCATAGGCTCTACCGTAAATACTTTGACTTTCAGCGATGGATAGGTCATTGTCAGCGGAGTCATTATAATTCATGATATTAGCAATTTCACTATTTAGAATATCGTCTTGCGCTGAATAAGATACCGGCTTACCTACCATGTACGCCGATAGTGTATCTGTGATATAAGCAGCATAAGCATGAGCTAATTTGTTGTTAGGCTTACTAGCGTCCTCGAATGTACGATTAATGATTGTATCATTCTTGGCTTTATAGTAGCGCTCTAGCTTTTTCAAGCGTGGTAATTCTTGTGCCCTGAATAATTCTATATATTTTCTAATTAAATCTAGCGTTAATTCACCTCTACAAGTAAACATTTGTCACCTCCTTTACAATCCTAATACTGCTTTATTAAGCGTTTTAACTTTACCTTTTCTCACCTTCTGAATACCATATCTCATAGCGTCCATTAAGTGATTAAATTTATCAATCGGTTCATTAGTATACTCACCTGTTTGTTTATTCTTCTTCCAACTGTAATTGCTAAACTCCATAATGTGATTTTCACAGCTAGGAAGCACATATATCTTGAATTGTTGAATGTACTGTATACCTTGAAGTACTGACCCTTTACCTTTCCAACTTCTTTTAATTCGACTTATACCATACTGTGTTCTAAGTTCATCTATACTTTGTTGGTCTTGACAATCTGCTGTAATAACTTCTTTTTGAAAACCATGATATATGATTTCAGCAGCTAATTGATTATTCAATAGTCCCTTTTTGTATATTTCATCAAATATCCATATCTCACGCTGATCTTCATTTACTACAAAGGCACTGAATGCAGCGGGGTCATTAGTATATCCAAAGTCCATGCCAAAACAAGCGATTCCAGTTTTAAGCTTCTCACGCCAATCAAAGTCTTTAATCTCATAGGCAAATATAAGCTTATCAAGTGTAGCAAAGTCACCTTCTACATAGATTTTGTAATAGATTGGATTGCTATCTTTCATAGCCATTAATGAGTCAATGTAAGACTGTGGTAAGAATTTATTGTCCTTAAATGTAGTCTTAAGCACGAACATATTACTCGGAGTAGTATCAGGGTCATCTCTGTGAAAGTACTTGTACACAAAGTTATCTTTACTTACAGGGTTAAAGGCAAAGTACATTTGTAAATTATCAACTTTTGCTCTTAGACGTAAATCAAGTTGAGATACCTCATCAAGTGCACCCTCTGTAACCTCTTCATAGAAAATATCAGTTATGTTAGCAATAGACTTTATTTTTTGGTCATCATCCATACCCTTGAAAATAAAAATAGAGCCGTTCATCAGCTCTATAGTCATATCTGTTTTATTCACTTTGCATTGATCGTAAATCTTAAAAAAACTAAGGGTATCTTTTAACATTTGAAAAGTACTATCTCTATGAGTATTGCCTACTTTTCTCACTACAAGTATTTTTCTCTTACTCTTAAGAGCTTTAAGAACTAGCTTTTGCCAAACAAAGTGCGACTTACCGGAACCGGCACCACCATAGTAGCACTCATAACGGTGAGAGTAGTCGAACAAGTAAGGCAAATAAGCATCATTGAATATTTGTGGGTCTAGTTTTAATTCCATGTGTCAATCACCACGCTTAGATAGTTCGAGTACTGTTGTTGTATGTTTAATAGTCCGTAATATAGCATTAAAATAACAGCGTCTAACCTGTCACCATAATTACTATTGCTCACTGTAACATCTATTAATCCTTTAGTTTTGTCCTGCTCGTTAATCATCCAATCAAGCATCTGCAAGGCTGCACCAATTAAAGCACTCACCCCAGCACACACCACATCTTGGCCACTAGGAGCATAACAAGCATGGCCATATATTCTAAAGCCATCATCTCGTATAATTGCTGTTATCATAATGTATCACCTTCTTTCGTGTCTCTCGCTAATTGTGAGCGTCGTATAGACGTTTTATAGTGTTCAATGTTCAGATGTTAGGGTAAATACTAAGGCACTTGTACGAGCGTGATAGCTAGGGTTATTTTTGTGTAAAAATATTTTGAGCAACTATTCGCCCGCCCCAGTCATATGTCAAGGGTGGTGTACCCCATCTACGCACACACCATCTTCGCCAATATGCTATTTTGTTTAGTAGCAGTGTTACTTTTATATTAAAACGATAAAAACGAAAACTAATTCATAGTGTGCTAAACATAATAAAAGAGCGCAACCAATGACTATCAAAGGCTACACTCTTTCATATTCTTTATGTTACTATTCGCTAAAGAAAGCTATCGCGAAGAGTTACGTAACATCTAATCGTTACTGTCCGCCAGTGTGATAACAATTTCGCTAGGGTTTTGCGTTACGTCTACTTTCGTGTCTAAGTATCCATTTAGCTTCATAATGTTCTCACAAGCCTTTAATGCTGTTCTGCTATCTTGACACTTCATCAGCTTTAACGTAGTTTTAATAGCATCCGACAATCCTTCCTCGTACAATCTTTCACATGCTGTTTGATAAGCTTTCTTAAACTTCTCATTATCTAGCCACTTGTACAAAGTACTTCTAGGAATACCTAATGTCTCACATGCTTTAGTCTTGTGTCCTCCGTTGCTTATAAGTTCATGGATCATGTCTATTTGTCTTTGCTCTAACTCTTCACAGTAAGCAAACGTACCGTCTGCATTACGTGGCTTATCTTGTTTATAACCTCGCTTGTATTCTCTTGCCATTTGCTCACATCCTTTCTTGAAATAAAAAAGAGATACTCTGCGATTGAGTACCTCTATTGTTTAGTTAGATATTTATTAAATAGATCTTCACTAGCTCTTGCTAGATTCTTTATAATATAATACTAGCATATATGCATAGGACATGCTAGGACATCTTTTCTAGCTTTTCATAGATTCTCTTGTATATCCTAGATGTATGCCTGTATGTATATCCTAGTATACAGGATATCTCTTCTAATGGCTTACAATCAATGTAATGCAATCTTATTAGCTTCTGTTCTTGATAGTCTAGCTTGCTAATCATGTCTATTACTTCTAACTCCTCCTCGGCTACTTTCCCCCATAATTCAATATACTTATCTCTTAGGTCTTTTAACTTACATAATGCTTCTGTAAGCTTATCATTATTCCCATGGCATATAGGCATGTTATCAAAGTTAGTACTGCTTACGCTAGTCATGTGCTCTTTTATTTCTGCTATTCTATATTCTAATTCTCTTGCTTGGTCTAGTAAGTTTGCATATCTTTGCAATTTTTGTTTAATAGTCAAATATAAGTCACCTCACAATTTTTATAAAAAGCGTGCATGAAATGCACATATTATTTTATTATTTATTCTTTACATTCTTGTTTGTGTCAACTTTCTGTCAAGTTCTGTGTAGTTTTGCTGTTACTTTGTTGTTATAATTGCTGTTAACTTGCTGTCATTCTGCTGTTATGTAGTAGCCTAAAACTGTATGATAGCCATAGTGTAAAGCTTGTTACTTTTCACACTGCTTTGCTGTTACTTTTGCTGTTATAAAACTAACAGTTTTGTTGTTCAAAAACCTGTTCTATTTTTTAACCATTTTTACAGCATTTTAGTAGCTATTTAAATGAATAATTATAAGTAAATATAAATAAATATTCTACTCATTTTAAATCTCCTAACTAGTAATATTTAACTTCCCCAAGTTGTTTACCACTAGCTGTTATAAATTAATTATTTTACAACTTCAATGCTCCTAACCTCGTTAAAATTTAGAACTTTCAAATCTGCATTATATAGCTCGCTACAGTCAAGATAAATTTGACCATTACTGAAACTTGTGACCCTACCAGTAATATTATCTTGTCCTACAGGTGTAATTATTTCTACAATATTACCCTTTCTGATTATTTCTTCATTCTGTCCTGTTTTAAAGAAAATAACGTTTTCTTCGTTTATCATACTTTTCACTCCTAAAAGTCGAATTTGATTACTTGTGTATATCCGAAAACTTCTCGTACACCTGTCCATTCACGTAGTATAAGTTATAATCATTCTGCTCTATGTAATGCCATTTCCCCTCTTCATGTCCTTGTTTAAGGTAATCATGTAACCAGTATTGAGTTTCAAAGTTTGGACCGACCATTTGTCTAAAACTCAACTCACTAATCTTATCTGATTCCTCTACAAACATTTGAATGTAATCAATATCTTTAACTGTCATTTCTTCTGTAACTACAAAAACAACTCTTACAATCTCCATCCCGAACTTATCAACATTATTGAGTTTATTTATATCTCTAAGATGATATACAACCCTACTAAATTCTTCTACTGGGAAGGCAAATCCAGCATCCAGGTAACTAGTGTGCATTTCTAGCGGTATGTCTAACGCTCTTGTAAGCTTAAATAACTTCATGTAATAGTCCATGTGTTGTCTAAATTCATGCAATGGATCACCACCACCAGATAGAGAAATAAAATTACAATCGTTTTCTACATATCTTGTTAGTAAAGAATCGAGTCCTTCTAATGTTGTTTCTGGCACATCTATGCCATTTTCTCTAACTATGCAGTACGGACACTTTCCATGGCATCCAAAGTTAGTAATAATACTCATGTATTTATCCAATGTATTTCCTCCTATGTAGAAGGTGCCAACCTAAGCCAGCACCCATGTATTTAATACCCACCTTTATTTTTAATCATCCATTCTTTTAATTGAACCTGTGCTTTTGCAAAAGCAAACTCCATATCGCAATCTTGTACATCAATAACAGTTTCTCCGTGATTCTTATTAGTGCATTTATATCCTACTTTAATACTCCAGTCCACAATGCTTGAATAATACACTTCTAAATTAAATCCGTTATCATCAGCTATGCTATTGAAAAACTTTAAAAATGCTTCCATGTGTACCTCCCAAAATCAGATTTGTTACACTTCTTTCATTTCAATTCCATTAAGTATTAGTTTATTAATTTCCTTTTTACCTAACCATTTTTGCCATTGACCACAGTCTTTACAATATAAACCTGTTTGAGTTGATGCTTTCTTTTTCATCATTGCCATATTTGTGCTACCACATCTACATTTAATTGACTCCATAATCTTTTCACCTTCCAAAACTTATATTTGTTAATCTTCTACACCGTCAAGAATTAAAACTTTATCACTATGCCCAATATCAGAAATCCCTGTAACTTTAAAATGTCTAACATTTGGGAACTTTGAAAACCCATCTGTAAAATTAAACTGTACATCAAAGTCTTGGTACTCCAACAACTTTTCTGCTAAATCTTTAGCCTTCATATTATCAACTCCTTTAACAATCTCTGATTTTAATTAGTAAAGCATTTTTATAACTTCATTAAGTTTTTCCTTACATTCATCAATTACATCTATTCCTTGTATGTTCTCAATTTCAGAAAGTGCGTCACCTATCTTTTGTGAAATATCATCTAAGAAATCGTTAACCTCGTCTTTTTCCAATAACTCTTTTGCTGCATCTTGATTTTCCATATCATCTACAATTTCTTCTACTATCCATACTATTAATCTATCTTTATTCATACTCTTTCTCCTTTACAATTTTGGATTTTATATCATTGTCTCTATCAGCATTACATTTTCTTTTGGTTTTAGTCTCCCAACTACTAATCTATGTGTTTCATCAAATTCACGTTTACATTCTTTTACTGAACCATAATATATGTGTATACCACTACTATTTACAATACGAACTGCATCTTCATCGTCCATCCTGCAAAGTACATCAACTACAACCATCATCTACGTATCACCCTTTCAAATTCTTATTTTTTCAAACAAAAAACCACCAACTGTTTATTAGTTAGTGGTTTTTTACTTTGCCATTATAACTGTACTATATATGATACTTAACGCTTTATACAATATTCTCTCCTAGTATGATCTTGGGCATTGTCGTAAGGCACCTGTTCCATCTCTTGTAAAATTGCTCTAATCCAAGCTTAGATACTCTCGCATGCACCTCTTCATTCTCAACTACCCAATATAAAACATAAGTTACTTTGCCTACATTCTTC
This sequence comes from Cellulosilyticum lentocellum DSM 5427, assembly GCF_000178835.2. GTDB lineage: Bacteria > Bacillota > Clostridia > Lachnospirales > Cellulosilyticaceae > Cellulosilyticum > Cellulosilyticum lentocellum. Next base: position 1,111,740 of record NC_015275.1, on the reverse strand, counting down.
GTTAACCTAATAGGTAGTTCTCCTTCTTTAACTGCATTAAAATCTTTCTGTCTATGTGTTCTTTTAATATATTTTACCTCAATTACACCTTGTTGGCTTGTATAAAAGTCTGCAACTTCTTTCATCAGCAATTCAATTTCTTCTTGTTTATCGATTTTTGCCTCATATATACATATCTCATTAAACATGCGCATCTCCCCTTTAGAAGAGTATACCACTAACCAATATTCAGTTGTCAAAGTTCTTACCCAAAATTCATTTTGTTAATATTAATGATTTGCTTCATAAAATGCCCAGGCAAACCCCATAGGAGTAGCTGATCTGTCGTTTGCATTTCTAAATTTCTTGCCTGTAGCACTAGTTCTTGTCCACATTGGAGATTCTTTAAAAAATGGTTCAATTCTTTTAGTTACTGGTGTATTAAACTCACCCCAAAGCCATGTCATTTTATTGTATCTATTTTCATCTTGTTCTTCGCCCTCTAAATATCCTGCAAAATCACATGGATTGAATTTGAATTTAACCTCTCCTAGCTCTGGGTTAAGTTTGTGTATCCTACTCATTGGGTTTTCTATAACCCAAAACTTAGGCTTAAAGTATTCTACTATCTCCATTGTTTTCTTTACTAATTCAATGCTTTTTGCTGTAGTCCCATCTGCATCCTTTCTAGCAAAATGCCTTGCACCACTTAATGAAAAGTCTGTACAGGGACAAGCTGCTAAAATACCATACACTCTTTCTTTAGGTATAAGATGATACTTCCAATCAAGTATGTCTATACCCATTTGTAACTCTACTTGGATAACCTCAAATCCATTTTCTCTGTAAGGTTTACTCCAGTTCCCTGTTAAGTCAAATAAGCTTAAAATTATATCTCTCTTCATTTTCAGCACAGGAGTAAACAGCTGTTTATTGTCCGGACAAACCTCTTTACTCCTTTTCTTTTTATTTTTTACTTAAACAAAAGTCAATTTGCATTACTTCTATCCTTGATACTCTTTACTTAGTCTCTTGTACTCAACTCTATCAACCTCTCTTACATCATCACACTTGAAATACTTCTTGAATGTATCTATACCTGCTGTAGCTGCATCACTTCCATTCACTATATCAAGCTCAGCTGTAAGTCGTAGTCCTTGTAGATCAAAATACCTTTTCATACTCTCACCTCACTAAAAGATTAATTTGTACGTATTATTGATTTGATATTATCTTTGTCAATTGTTATGCTGTCACCAAGCTGCTCACTTTCAATGTGAATGCTGTCATCGTACAAAATGTAAACTTCACCTTTTACTTTTTCTCCACTTTTTGTTTCTATCTCTACATAGTCACACTCTTTAAGCTCCGTTTCTCCGTCAAGTATCCAGATTGTTACTGTATTTATATCAGCCATATTCTCACCCTTTCAAAAAGTTATTTTATTTACGTATTAACTGTTTAATTTCTTCTACTGCTTCATCAAATAACTTAGGTTGGCTCATTCCCCTCTTAGTAACTTTCACTCCTGTTGGTTGATGAATAACAGTTACAATACTTTCTCTAAGTTTACGAGGATACTTTTCACTATACTTCTCTCTATCAACGTAAACTCTTAGATCACTTCTATTAAGTTCCATGCTATCCCACCTTTAAAAAAACACTTTTATTTATCTCTAAGTGGACACCACTTAGGACTTGTACTATGCTCATTTCCTCTTATGTACCTGCATGTAATTACTGGATGCTCACATCTCCTATAAGTTCGGTTAGGGCATTTAGGTCCATACATGTATTTACATTCCTTACACTTTGGTACTGCCATATTCTCACTCCTTAAACAACATTTTGCTTTAACCACCAATATTGGGATTAGTACATTCCCATGTGTAATCTTTAAACTTTACTTCTTCATTTTTTATGATTGTACCTTTGTGTATTTCAATATCTTGATTAAATTCCATACCTCTCTCATATCCATAAATCTTAAAATCTACATTGTATTTTTCAGATATGCTTGCAAGTTCATGGGCTTCTATTCCCCATGCTTGCTTATACTCAAGAGCCAATACATCTTGCTCATAATCAAACCATATTTCATCTTCTTCTATGAACCCTCTCCTTGAGTCATTAAGATAAAATCCACTCTTGCCAGTTTTTACAATCATGAAATACTCTTCTTCTTTAATCTCGGCTTCTTCTGAATCTGAAAAGTGTCCCATAGGTTTAATACCATTCTTTAGAAAATTGATAATATCTTCCTTACTACCTCTTACTTTTAATGTTCCCTCACACCAATTTGGCATTATCTATTCCTCCTCGTATAATAAAAATCAACTTTGAGTTACTTAACCACTTTAATTACATGCTGATAGTAATAACATTCCTCTAGGCAGCCTTTAATTTTGCCATAAAAATAATTGCTAAATGTCCTTGTTACTTCTATTTCAACTACATTGTCATAGCTTATTCTGTAATCAACAATGTTGCCTGCCTTAATGTTATTCTTAATCCACACAATTCTTGCTTTGCTTTTAAGCACTGCTTCGTCCAGCTCTATTTTAAACTCAGGACATGGCTTTTCTTTTAGCTTACTCTTATCAGACCTCGCAGCAATAACTGCTATCTTCTGTGCTTCTTTAGCTGTGTCGTATAGTTTCTTATCAACTCTGCTTACTAAATACAGCCTTTCTTGTGCTGCATATGCGGATATGTTAGGGTAGCATTGTTCATTTGCTACTTTTAAAGTGCATTTATTCTTGATTATGTACTTAGCTATAACAATTCCCTCTCTTGCCCTATTAGGATTGCGTATTGGCATGTTGCTTACTCCTTTCGTACTTTGCTTTAGCTTCTAAGTGGTCTAGGACTGCATAAACTAGACTCTGCCATAAACCGCTTCCCTTGTATCTGTTGCATATATTAGGCAGCTCTTGTGATAATTTATCAAAGTCGGTGTTATCATAATTTTCTTCTAACCACTTGTAAGCATCATCAAACATTTGTCTTTCTTTTAGCATCTAATCACCTTTAAAATGGAAATTTTTCCTGTCTTATTAGTTGTTTAATCTTTTCCACTTGCTCTGGTTTCCAAGTGTATTGTGGCCTAGCGCCTGCTATAAATATTTTATTAACAGTATCGAAATCAGCTCCGATTCTAAATGTGTCTCCTGTAGGTCTATCCTTTGTACAGCTAATATAACTGTTATAAATATGTTGTCCACCAGCTTCTGCCTTTTGCATTTCCTCGGCTGTTGCCCTTCTAACTGTAATTACTACACTAGCTAGGTTTACTACGTTAAATGATCCTGATACGTCTTTATTCTGTATGTCTAGTTCGCTAGACTTGTTAGGATGTGCTACTAATACAACTGTAACATTGTAGTTTTTACAAAACTGTACAAGAGCATTGGTTAATTCTGTTTGTATGGAATTGAGTTTTTGGGTTTCTATTTCGCATGTTAAAGTCATAAGGTTGTCTAGGAAAAATACTGTTACACCTTTTTCTTTATGCATACCCTCTAGCATTTCAATTACGCTGTCTACTAGATTGTTTTTTTTGAATTGACCATCAAATATAAAGTATTTGTTTTTAAGCCACTTCTTAATTTGATGATCTGTTTCATATGTAACCGAGTAATCAAAATCAAATGCTGAATACCTTCCACCATACAGTTTTCTTGGAGTCTTAATTATGTCTTTTTGGTCTGCAAGCTTAAGCTCTAGCTTACTTAAAAACCTTTCCTTTGTTTCTTCACCAGCGTAATAAAACACCTTTCCATCTTGCTGTACCACACTCAAACTAAGCTGCATTGCAAATTCACTTTTACCATTTCCTGTGTGTCCTGTTATTAGCCATAACCCACCACTTTCAAGGCCTCCTGTTTTACCATCTATCATGTCTATTTGAGTGAAATACTTCCGTATTTTAGTCTTGTCCTCTGACTTCACGCTCGATATATCAGTTACACCAGGTATACTTACATCTTCTAAATCAGTCATTAACGCTGCCAGCATATCACTTGTAGCTTCTTCACCATACTTGACTAAAAACTCATTTACAGACCTACAGTCTCTTAAGTAGCTAAGACTTATGGTTTTAACTTCTACATTGTCGTTACATATGCGTTTATTTGCTTCGTATAGCCATCTTTGAGTGTCGGATGTATTAATTAACACCACTCTGTTAAACTCGTGTATAAAATCAAATGCATTGCTTATAGACACATATTCATCTAAGTTGTCAATCAAAGCTATAACGTTGTATTCAAGTGGTCTTACTTGGGCTATGGTTAATAAATCCCACTCATTTGTTGTTATATAAAGTACACTCCTATCTTCATTACACCTATGTATTCCCATTGGGAAAGGTGAAAGCCGTTCAAATGTCAAAGGGTTGTGCGTTATACCTACCTTTGCTTTGTTACTAAGATAATCTATAGACTTGCTATATCGTAGTCCTTTGTCAAAATCCATATCATCATAGCAATTAACAAGCAATTTTTGCCCTGTATCCGTACAACCATATAGACCACAAGCTACGGTACTATCTATATGCTTATCTTCTAAAATCATCTAATCACCTACATTGCGTCAATTGGCATATATCCGTTTTGATCTAAGTTAACAGCGTTATTAGATACAACAGGTTCTGATTTCTTATTTCTGTTTTCCCAAGTTCTAATAGCTGCTTTCCAATCCTTCATTTTTGTGTTACCAACTTTCCATCCCTTAGAAGAATAGAAATCAATAAATCTTTGAGGATCTATTCCGTTGCTTCTCTCTTCACAATAAAGTTGTACTTCTTCAAGAGTGGGTGGAGTGAAACGACATATATTATTATTCTTTTCTTTTTTTACATTCTTTACATTCTTGTTTGTGTCAGCTTGCTGTTTATTTGCTGTCACTTTGTTGTCAATCTGCTGTTCATCTGCTGTTACTTTGCTGTCAATATCTTCATCTTTTGATTGATATAGCTCCCAATTTTCAATGGTTACAACCCTATATTTGCTGTTCATTTTCATTGATATTATGTTTAGTTTTTCTAGTGCCTTTAAGTAGTTATCTGTAGTACTTTCTTTTAGTCCTAATTCGCTTGCCGCTTTCTTTCTTCCAGTAATAAATTGCCCAGGTGTAAGCTCTATAGCATTAAGCCCTACAACTTGATCGCGCTCCTTATGAGAAGCCTTTAATAAGCACCATATAAACACTTTTAAAAGCTTCTCATTTTCAAAAACGCTACTGGAAAGAAGTTTTCTGTGTAATCTTACCCATCCCTCCATAGTTACCTCCTAGAATGGTAAGTCGTCGTCCTCGTCAAAGTTAGTAGGTGTAAAGCCTGCTGAGCCATCTGTATTAGATGCTTGATTATCTCCTTTGCTACCACAAAACTCCACTCTTTCAGCTACTACATTAGTAAAAGTTTTCTTTACTCCATCTGTGTCTTGTGTACTAACTTCAATGCGCCCCTGTAAAAGTATTTCTTGACCTTTTTTGAAGTACTGGCCAATAAACTCTGCTGTCTTGCCCCATGCTTTGCAGTTAATAAAGTCACATTCACCTTGCTTCATACGGTTCACAGCTAGTCCAAACATACAATAAGCCTTAGGCTCTGAAGCTTGTGTATATCTAAGTTCTACATCTTTTGTAAGTCTACCTTTTAAAACAACATTGTTCATATCTATTTACCCTCTTTCGCTTCTAATTTTTCATATCCATCTAACATAAATTTATATTGAGCTAAGGTTAATTCCTGCACCTTGCACCCGAATTTCTTCTGTACCTGCTTATCCACTACCAAACTACTAACCTGCTTATCTCCAGCCACCTTATAAAGCTCTTTAACTTGATCATCTGTTAACACTATTTCATGGTTTTGTGGTTTAGAGTGACCTAGTGTGTATCTTTCCTTCCCTTTGTTGTCTGTTATTACAAGCCTTACTATCTCTCTGTCATCGTTGTAGCCTATTTCAGCAACATTAAATTTCACATTGGTGCTATACTTCCCATTTCTATTTTGTAATTCACTAGAGTCTAATTTAATCCATATAAAAGGGGCTGTATAAAGCTCTCTACCAATGCCTAGATTAAAACAAGCTCTCTTGAATGAGTCACTGGCTTGCCCTTTTTCTTTCTCTGTATTGCTTTCTGTTCCTACGTCTTGCTTACAAACCCATTGTTCTATATCCTCATTAAAAACCGATACTGTGCAAAACAGATTCCCATTTATTAGATCATGGCTCCTTTGCCAATTTAAGCACCCAAATGTTTCATCTAATATCTTCATGTCGCACCTAGCATCTTTATAAAGTAATAAGCTGCATCCAGTTTCTTTAACTTGTTGCACTCTACACTCTATTTCACTTGCTTTTAATAACCTAATATTCACTAAAACGCCCCCTCTTTCAATTTGTTCCTTAAAGCATAAATCAATGTCTGATATATGTAATGTCCTGTATACTTGCTGTCTTTTTGATAGTGGGTACTAAACCCAAACCTATTCTCAAATGTCTTAAGAGTAGCTATAAAGCTTTTAGGCTTATACTGTGTTGTGTAGTTATGATTAACTATGTCATCATATGTAGCGTTCTCAATCAGCAATATTAGCTGTCCTCGTACTCTGCTAAACTCTTTAATCATGCGTTCACGCTCATGCGCTAAATTCCCGCTTAATTCGTTTAGATTAGCCTTGCGCTCTATAGTTAATATGTCACCAAAGTAAAAGTCACGTGCTACGCTAGGAGCTTCTACCTTAAGCGTAAAATCACCGTATTCTAGCTTTTCTCTTACATATGGTATCTTCTTGCTGTCAAAGTATTTCAGTATGTGATCGCATTTCTGCTCTCTAGTATCTACCACAACCTTGGCAGACTTGATTATTTCTGTAATTTCCTTGTCTGTATATCTGTACAAGTTGTCACCCCTTAATTTGTATACTTAACTAAAACTGCCTGAGCTCTTTTTCCAGTTTTTTAAGCTGATACTTTTTACTACAGATTTCAAGTCCAGTTTGTAAATTAAATTCATCTTCTGGTAAGCATTTAGCAAAAGTATGTATTCCATCGTTGAATTTACATTCGATAAGTTTTCCTTTTTCCCTATATTGGAAGTCGGTGTAACAGTCACTCCATTTAGACCATTCCTGTTTTACCATTTTTGATTCCAGTTTAGTTGTTTCTTTTAACCTATCAAATACATCATCTAAACGGCTTATCTTTCCTAAATACAAATTATCTTTACTAATTTCCTGGTATCTACTCATGATCGTAGACGTGTATGTACTCTTTCTTATTTCAAGATATTGTACTAACCCAGTGTTTTGACATAACTCATTTAACAATTTTACTGATTCATCATTATTTTCTCCCCAGTTATCACCATCTGAGAACTGCAACACTTGAATATCATAATTATCAGTATCATATTCTTTTACAATTTCTAAAGCTTTTTCATAACCACTACTGATGTACGTTCCACCACTTTCCCCTCTATAGAAAAGGTCATTTTCACTCACCTCTTTAGCTACCGTTGTATGAGCTACAAATCTTGATTCCACAGTTTCATAATTACCACTTAAAAATCCCTTGTATGTATCCATATACAATTTAGCCATATTCTTTTTTGTCTGCCCTACACTTCCACTTACATCCATAATATTAATCAACACTACTTTTGATTTATTCATAACATCTTCTCCTTTTCTCTCAATACAAACAATGCTTATGAAACACATCTACTTGCAACCTGCCTAATCCATCTACATTCTTTGTGTAGGCTTCGCTTCCCTTTGGTACCAATGTAGTACAATCTCGGCACCAACCTGCATATATAGTCCCTTCATAATTAACCTCTAACTTAGTCTTAGCTTCATCCTCTTGCTCTTGCGTGTAATCTAATTCAACTTTATGTATGCCTTGGTTAGGCCCATTTAGGCATAGCGTTTCGATTACTTTCCCCATCTATAACACCACCAAATTACGCTTTAAATAAACTTCTAAGCAATCAATGTGTATCATCTTATTGCCATGCATTATAACGCTCATTCCTTTGTATAAGTCCTTGTGGCACCCACAATCACACTGCCCCATATAGTTAGCTTGATAATCCAGTTCTCTAGGCACCTCTAAATGAACAATTATGTGCTTGTTGCCTACTCGTTTAAGTTGTCTATTCTTTGCTTTTAGCATTTTAATAGCATTTTGATTCCTATATATCTCTAGCTGTGTACTAAGCTTCACCATGGCACCTCTTTTCATAGCGGATTCTATAGTCCATAACTTGGTTGTAAGTTAATCCTGTAGCTTTGCAAATATCCACATTAACCATGTTAGCCACAAACATATTAAACACTTCTTGCTTTTCCGCTTCGTTTGTTACGCTTGCTTTCTCGTCTATTGTAGGCATATGTATTCTCCCTTCTTATTCCATTCTTATTTATGTCTATAATTACTCGTACTTTTCTAGTTGCTGTCACTACTGGCACATCTTCGTCTACTTCCTTTATGTACATGTCTTTCTCTTTGCATCTACCTCTGCACCAGTAAGGGTAGTCGCTACACCATCTGCATGGATCATCAGACATCTACCTCACCCCTAACTCTTTGATTAAATTGTAGAAACTAGCTATCCCACACACACTTATAAGCTCTTGCTTTCTGCCAGTAGAGTGATGTTTTATTATTTCTGCTACAGCAAGTAGCCTTATTACGTTTCTAATCGTCTTGTCAGCATAGCCTAGCTTTACGAGCTGGTCTCGAAGCACTATCAGCTTGTAGCCTTTAGCCTTGATAAGCTTGTCCAATATATAAATCAAGAAGTCTTTTTCACTATTTGTTAACTCTACTATTAAATTTCTTACATCTCTCATTTGCATACCAACCTTTCTGTGGTATAATAAATACGATAATTATTTCTTATTGGCATTATTTAAGTTGGCGCTTAAATAATGCTTTTTTCTTGGTCTATTTTCCACATGAAGCCTATCGCAGGCCTTTCCTTCTTGGCTGCATCTCTTAAAGTTTTTGTATCTGTATAATTGGCCTTGGCTGCTTTCCTTAATGTGCTATACTCTGCAAGTATTTCTCCAGTATCTAAGTCTATCTGTTGAACTTCTACTGCTCTTACCGGAGTACACTGTATTTGCATAAGCTTACTTCTTTTTATGACACCTAGATTTTCAACCCTATTATTTGCTTTGTTGCCATCTTTATGATAAATAACATGTCCTTTAGGAACTTCTCCAACAAATAGCTTATATACCCATTCTTGAGCTCTAAATTCTTGCCTTTTTCCATTAATCTTAATTGCCATAGTCTGACTTGTGCTTTTTGTTCCATAGAAAGGTAGTCTATAAACACATCTATCGGGCTGACATCTTAGATACGATCTATATCTGCCATAGCTACTCACCTGCCACAAACTGTTGGGGATATCTCTCCAAACTTCATCAGGTATAATCTGTTTTGCTAATAACTCTCTAAACGCGCTTAGTGGTGTATCTAATTCTAATAAGTAACAGTTTAAAATCTTAAGCTTGCATCCTATGGAACCTCTCACGGAATTTATTGTTCTGCCAGTAATTCCGGCTACAGTATTCAAATCAGTAAGCTTTCTTTCAGCTGTAAACGGATCAAATAACCATACTTTCTTAGTCATGATTAGACCTCCTTATAAACATCTCTCTTCTGTTTGCCTGAGCGAGATATAATAACTAGCTTCTCGTTTGTGTCACGTTCTACTAACCAGTTCTTAGGATCTAATTTTCTTCTTGAAATTAAAATGCATTGCTTTTTAGTTGGCTTGGTACCGTGTTTCATTTTAGCCTCCTTCTTTTTTCCCTCTCTCGCCTAGCTATCCTAGGTTGTCCTATCCTCCAAGATGTGTATAAGATTGTGGATAACACTAATATATATCCCCAACTCATAAGAACACCGCCAGTGCGAAAATAAATACAAATGCTGTAATGCCTGCTAAAACATCACCTAAAATCTCAAGCTTTGGTTCTCCTCTACATAGCTCTTTAAACTCGTCTAGCATTAAAGCTTTTTTAAGCATCTGCTCAACTCCTTTTGATACAAGAATTGGTTAATCTATAACCACCAATATGATTGCTGGGCCATTCACCTTTACATCAACATCTTTATATGGTTCAGCAATTGTTTTTTCTATACCTTCTCTTCTTGACAATTCTTCAACTAACTCTTTTGTTGTAAACCGACTTAAGTTATTCTCTTTCATGGTTCTACTCCTCCTATTCATTAACAATCTCACTAATTTCCCCTTGAACTCTCCAGTACTCTCCATAAATAAGTTCTGCCATTTCTGCTATTGTTAGGGGTCTTTTTTCACCTGTTGAATCATCTGTGGTTGTATATTCAGCCGCTTCAAGAATATATTCACCAAATTCATTTACTAGAGCTTCAATAGCTTTCTTGTTTTCTTCATCAATATCACGCTTAATAACTTCAATAATTTCTTGCTTACGTTCATCCTTTGATAAGCTGCAATCACTTAGGCTTATAAAATTACACTCAACGGCTTTCTCTACTATTTTTTCAATCACTTCTCTTTTCATTCCTATACCCTCATTTCTCTGTTCTCTAAAAATTTACCTATAAAGTAAGCTTGTCCTTTTGGTGTAACATAGGTAGTAAAGTTAGTATGGAAGTTTCCCTCTTTGTCTGGACTAGTTCTCTCTACTAGCTCCAGTACCTTTAAATTGATAGCTTTTTGAGTAGCTTTACATGAAAACTTTTCTACAAACTCTTTCTCTCGTAGCCATTTATACAGCCTTTGTTCGCCTATCTGTATTCCGTTTTGAGATATTAACCTAGCAAGCTCACGAACTAATATAGAATTCTTAGAAGCTGTTATGGCATTTGCAAAGGCTACTTTCGGTTCTTGTTCTTCTAGCAGCTTTCTATTTTTAGCATTTTCAAGCTCAATAACCTTTTTCTCCTCTTGTTCTTTAATCCATGCCTTAGCACGTTCCACCGGATCATCAATCATATATGAGTCTTTCTTAAGTGTTTTGTTTTCTTTCTCTAGCTTTTCTATGTACTGCACTGTCTTGTATCTAACTACCGCTGATTCTTTATTAAGCATTTGTAAGACACCAGCTTTATTCATGGAGTAGCAAGGTCTTTCTTGATTTTGCTTGTCTGAATATGACCCGGGGGAAAAATTTCCTTGGGCTATCCCAGCTTGATTTAAAGTTTCAATTTCTTTTCTGATAGATTTCATTAAATCGCTGTGTTCTTTTTCGGATGTATTACCCTCTTCTGCTCTAAATCTGTTAATCATTTCTACTAACTTAACGCTAGTAATTCTTACATCGTTGCTATCTGAACCAACCAAAACAACTGTTGTTTGATCTCCTTGTGCTAATGCATTACTCATTTGCTTGTTCATGCTGTTTCTCCTTTCAACAATTCATTAAGACTATCACCCTTAATCTTTATTCCACCAAGTTTTACCGTGTCTAATTCACCGCGCTCAATCATGTTATATATGGCTCTTGGTGTTCTATGTAACATCTCAGCTACTTCTCTAACTGTGTAGAAGCTCTTTTCAATCTTATTATTTTCAAATGCCAGCTGAAGCTTTGCCACCGCTTTTTCTAGCTGATTTACTTTCTTTAACAAGCGCTCTTCTTCTTTTTTTGTCATATGTATCCTCCTGGTTTTAAATAACAATGCTTAATCCCAATATTTTAGCTATCTGTTCCTTGCGTTTTTTTGCTGGCCTTACACCTTTTAAGATATCTGTTAGATAAGGTGATGATATTCCCATCTCTTTTGCAAGGTCGGCGTTATCCATATCTTTATCGATAAGCGCCTTGGCTACTTCCTTTCCAAATAATGTATATTGTTTGGTTTTTGGTGATGCCATTCTAATTCTCCTTTCTTTATAAAATGTGCTATATATTAGCTAAATAATGTTGACAGATGATTTAAAACAGTATATTATTGAGTTTAGGAGATTAAAATCGTCAATAAGGGCATAGTAAATAAACACACGTTGGGGAACGGGTTGGTTTTTAGCTATAACCTTTGTTTACTGTTTGTATATTTTTGTCGTTTTATTTAGCTTAAATTCAGTATAGACGATTTAAAACTTCTTGTCAATAATTTTTAGAAGATTTATATCTTCATTTTAGAAAGGTGAATAGTATGACTATAGTTGATAAGATAAAAAGTCTATGTGAGTCAAAGGGAACAACCATGACAGCACTTGAACGAGAATTAGAGTTTGGAAAGGGAGTAATAAGAAAATGGGATAGCGCTGCTCCGAATTCTGATAAGCTTCAAAAAGTTGCAGATTACTTTCATGTTACAACTGATTATTTACTTGGTCGCGAAGAAAAGTCTCTTGAATTAAATGCACGAAACAAACGAGATATTGCCAAAACTCTTGAAGAAATAATGGATAACATAGATCAAGGAAACGCTCTTGCTTATGGTGGTGAAATTAAAGAGGAAGATAGAGAACTGTATAAAATGGCGCTTCAACACGCTCTTGAAATTGCCAAGCTGAAAAGTAAGGAGAAATTCACTCCTAAAAAATATAAATAGTGAGGGATTGCTTTTGAATAAAGACTTTATAAATAGGAAAATTAATGAAATTACTAAATGTGGCTCTTTGACAAACTTATATGAAATTGCTAAAGCTAATAATATCATTGTTTATGAAGATTACTGGGGTACTACCACTGCTGGTGCTTATCACTATCAGTATAGAATGAAGATTATCATGTTAAATACTGCCTTATCATATTTCCATAAGATGATTGTATTGGCTCATGAAATAGCACATGCATTTTTACATCCATATGAAGAAGCTAATTTTTCATTAATTGGGCTAAAAAAAGATACCAAAGAAATAGAAGCTAACTATTTTACCTGCAAACTACTTGATGTAATAGGATTTTGGGATAATGACGAACTTTGTATCTATGAAACTGAACTGTCTAAAACGGATAGAGGGTTTATTGACACATATAGAAATTACATAAATGTAGGCATCTAAGGTAAATATGGAATAACTAATAAAAGGGGTTAGTGCTACCAACACTAAACCCCTGTGCATGAGTTATACTCATACCGTTTCAAATTAAGTATATCTTATGCACTCCAATATTTCAATAAAATAATAAGGAGTGAGTGTTTTGGCTAGTTATTTTAAAAGAGAATTCAAAAAGAAGGATGGCACAACATATACACGCTGGGTAGGCGAAGAAAAAATAAATGGTAAAACTAAATCAGTATACGGAAAAACAGAAAAAGAATGCAAGGCTAAAATTAAATCACTCATACTGGAACACGAAATTTACGGAAACGAACTAAAGAAGAATATCTATACCCTCTCGGAATGGACTTATAAGCAACTTTATGAAGAAGTGAAGCCACACATACAAGCAAGTACGTTCGAACGATATATGAGCATATATAACACTCATATAAAGAATTCTGTAATAGGTAAAACAAGCATAACTGATATAAATCAGATTGATATACAAAACTTTTTTAATTCAAAAAATGATATGGCTACTGGTGTACTTAAAATTATGAGGTATACCATACGGAGAGTTTTCGAATATGCAAAAAAACATGATGTTATAAGAGAAAATCCTTGCATAGGCATTAAAATACCACCATCTAAAGCTAAAACTAGAGATATTATTATAATGACATTAGATGAGCAAGAAAAGTTTATCGAAGCTGCATCAACCAGAGATAATAAAGCATTATTTTTAACAGCACTGTTTACTGGTCTTAGAATGGGAGAATTAATAGCTCTTAAATGGGAAAATGTAGACCTTAAAAATGGCACAATAAACGTATGTGAATCTTATAAGCGAGTTAGAGCATATACTGATAACGGCGATTCAGAATATATAATAGATAAAAAAGCACCCAAGACAAAAAATGGTAATCGTATAGTGCCAATTCCCACTAAATTATTGCCTATTCTTAAAGAGATCAGGACAGACAATGAATTAGTATTCTGTAACGCTAAAGGACAACCTATGACCGAAATAACTATCAGGAGAGAACAAAAGCGTATATGCGAACAAGCTCAAATACGATATATTAATTTTCACGCATTAAGACATACGTATGCAACTAGATTAATAGAAAATGGTATAGATGTGAAAACAGTATCCATGTTAGTAGGTCATGCCGATATCCAAACTACGCTTAACATTTATGTCCACAGTACAGATGACACCAAAAAGAATGCTGTAAATACATTGGACAAATTTTTTAACTGTAAATCATACTGTAAATAAACTTCAAAAATACTTACAGTTATTGAATATCAACATATACAAATCTTTATATACGCGTGTTCAAGTCACGTCATTCCGATTAAAACCACCTTATTAGATAAATAAGGTGGTTTTTTATTTATCATCATGTGACCTTTTTAAACTTCCTAGCTCTTTTACAAAAAGGTAATATAGACACCTTAAAGCAGACTTCCTTACTCATTTTTTTATCATTACATCACAGTTTATCCCTTTTTGTCTAATTAATTTTTCGTAAAGAATTTAACAACTCTCACTTTTTATTGAAGTACCTATTCAAACACTTTACCATTCGTGCACCTTACTTACCAGCTTCGATAAATTCCATCTTCTTTAATTTCTATCACACCTTCTTTCATCAATCTACCAATGGCTCTTTTAAAACCTGCTTTACTCATTCCTAGCTGCTTTTTAATCGTCTCTGGTGAACTCTTATCATGAAGTTTTAACTTCCCTTCTTCCTTATCTAATATCTCCATAATCTTTCTTGCATCATCTTCCATTTGCAAATGTGCTGGTTTTCTCACACTAAGTTCTAGTTTACCGTCCGGTCTAACCTTACTTACTCTTAAGTTTAATAAATCACCTACTTTATAATCTCCATAGAGCTCTTTAATAGGTACTAAACCATGATACTTGTTATCTACAGCTATAAATGCACCAAAAGCTTCTTTTATATTATAGAGGATTCCACTCACCTCGTCTTTTTCCCTATAAGGTGAATGCGCTTGTAATAGTTCATAAATCCTCATAGTGGCACAGAGTCTATCACTTTTGTCTCTATACATACCTACTAAATAAGAGCTTCCTTTATTCACTTTTTCTGTTTGCTCACTAAACGGTAAAAATAAATCTCTTTCTAATCCCCATTCCAAAAATGCACCTATACGATTAATACTTACCACTTTTAATAGTGCTAGTTCTCCTATTATTAACTTTGGCCTTTTAAGAGTTGCAATCTTTCGGCCTTCTGAATCTCTATATACAAATACTTCTATCAAATCCCCTATTTGCAAAGTTTCTGGTTTTTGCCCTTTAGGAAGTAAAATATCTCTATCACTTTTTTCTAAATCATTTAAATATACACCTTGCGTGGCTTCTCTTACTACTTTCAACCTCTGAAACGTTCCAATTTCTATCATGACATTCTCCTTTGCTTACTCCTACTAATCGACCTCCATCATAACATAGTCCTTAACTCAGGTGCTACCTTTCTAGCTCACTTTATTTTTATCTATTTCCTTAAAAATACAAGGTGCTTCATCTTCTTCCTTTACTAAATTATATTGAGAACTATTGTCCTGAATAAAGTAGCAGCTCCACATAAATCGTAATAAAAAATACAACACCTTTATTTCTGCTCAAAATAAAGGTGTTGTATTTTAAAATTTTTTCTATTTATACAAATCCTACTATAAATTGCTATAGCCAACCCTTTTCTTTCCAATACTTTTTATCTAATCCTACGATACCATTTTCATTATAAGTATTAATCATCTTTGCCATAAGCTTCATCATTATATACCTAAATAAATTAGTGCTACCTAAGTTCTGGTGAACGAGTGCTTTATAGAAGATTTTGGCTCTTTTTCTAGCTTTCTTTCTCATGCCTTCTACATTCTGTCCATATTGTGCTTCTCTTACACTAAAAGAATATATTTTTCTAAATCCAAGATATTTAAATGTACTTCTAATTGTTCGATGTGTATTTTTCATTCCTGC
This sequence comes from Cellulosilyticum lentocellum DSM 5427, assembly GCF_000178835.2. Taxonomy (GTDB): domain Bacteria; phylum Bacillota; class Clostridia; order Lachnospirales; family Cellulosilyticaceae; genus Cellulosilyticum; species Cellulosilyticum lentocellum. The sequence continues at coordinate 1,095,731 of NC_015275.1, read as the reverse complement.
TCCTGCTGCTGTTGCAAAGGAGAAACCTACCTTATTAAAAAAGATAGGTTCAGGTCGATGAGAAAGCCACAGGGTAAATAAGTGATCTAATACATTTTTTAAGCCTCCAGTCACATCGAATACATAAGTAGGGGAAGCTATAATAATACCATCTGCTTCCCTCATTTGCTTTATGATGGGTAGCATGCTAGCACTATGTGGGCAATACTCTATGCCCCTTATAAGACAAGTTTTACATCCTGAGCATATATATGGCATGGCTTCTGGCACAAAAACTTCTTCAAACTCTATTTCTTCTAATCTTTCTGCTAGCTGCTTTAGCTCTCTTTTAAATACCTCCATTGACTTATAAGTAAACCCTTTTCGATTCGTCCCATAAATAATAAGTACTTTCATATCCTTTCCCCCTCGCCTCTGCTAGGCTCTTATTTTAGAGCATTATTATTCTTGAAGCTTCAATTAATAGTGTTTTAAAAATAATAGTACTAGATAAAATAAAAAACATAACCTTCCAATACCCTTGCTTTCTTATAAATAAACTACTTAATGCTGCAAAACCAATGACCGCTCCTGCTAGGGTACATAAACGTGATTGTATACTAGGGAGTGTAAACAGCCCTGCTTCTATACTCTCCCCCATAGCAGCTCGTACTGAATAATGATAGTCATCTCTAGTTGCTACCAAAATACATACCCAAAGCCCCCATAAGACAATACATAGTACCCTACGCCCCCATGTTTTTATTGTATTTCTTTTTATATAAGTATAACCTATATAAATCCATATGCTTATTATTGATAAACTAGAAATACTTGTTATTATGTTTCCAAAATATAGCTCCATTTTTATCCCCCTCCACAAACTAACACTTGTTAGTATTATATTAACTAATGAATGTTTGTAAATCAAGTTGATTTGCAGATTTTTAATTAAATTTTAATCATTTTAAAAAAATCAGTACTATCAATCCACTATTTTGTAATACAGCTCTGTAGCATAACTAGATTTAAGCGGCTCTCCTTCTTCAATATGATAAGTTCTAGTACCATCCTCCTGTCGCATGGCTCTTAAGCATAATATATCTTTTTCACTTTTTAAACTCATTTTTTGTGCATATGAATATAGATGGGTTACATAAAAAACATCTATGCTCGACTCCTTTAGAGCCTCTATTACTTCTTCTGCTAATTGTGCACCATCTTTTTCCGCAGTAGTACTGAATGTTTCATTCATCAGTATCATACTATTAGGCTTCATCATACTAATAAGATATTTCATTTTTCTAATTTCTTGTTCTAGTAAGCCTACTATCATCATTTCATCTTCCGAATCGGTAAAATGCGTAAATATCCCTGTAAAAATCTTATTTTCATATTGATTGGCTGTCACAAATAAGCCACATTGAGCCATAAGCTGTGCTATTCCTATACTTCGTAAAAAAGTAGTTTTCCCACCTTGATTAACTCCTGTAATTAACCAAAGGTGCTTGTTATTAGCTATGAAGCTATTACCTATCGTCTTTTGCTTCTTCTTTAAGCTAAGCCCAGGGTCTATAAGCTCTTTAAATATAAACCTGTCACACTCTTTCTTTAAAGTAGGCTCACATATGCATATACCTTGCTCTCTAAGTGTTTCTTCTAACTGAAAAGCACCTACATAAAAGGCAAATTCACTTTTTAATGCCTCAAATAAGTAGCCTATTTCTTTATTTAAACTTGAAAACCTTCGAATATATTCTATTAAAACAGCTTCTCTGATTTCTTCTGCTTGATTTTCTAAAGCACTATAATCTAAGCTAATCACTTTTTCTCTTTTTGCCCTTTTTCCAATCAAATACTTTTTTGGACCTTTCACCTCTTTTTTCTCCGATTCTATATATTCAAGTTCTACCTCCGTATACTTTCCTCCTCTTCCTATCTCCCCTGCTAATATAATAATGGCTCCTTCTTTGATTTTCTGAGCTATTTTTATCAAATCTTCTACCTCATAAAAAAATGAATTGGAATACTTACTTAATAGTTCCTCACATAAGCTTTGCATTTTAAAGGAATGAACTACTTCTTTTAATTGACATAAAGATTCACACACTTTATAGAAGTAGCTTACCTTTTTTTCTAGAATTTCACTTTGTGCCATAAGTCTTTTCTCACTACGGATAGTTTGATTATACTTAGGCTTTATAAATTCCTCTTCTTCCTTGGCCACTTCAATACCTTCTGACACATACTCATAAACTAATCTAAAAAGTTTAGGATACTGCTTACAATCTTTCCTTACCTCTTGTCTAGCGCTAATCTCATCTTCTTTCATTAAAGGGGTTAATAGATGTTTTTTACAAATCTCATAAATAAACCTATCCTTTTGCGCCATAGCTTCAAGGATAATCTCCAAATTCAAATCCCTTATCAACAAATCTTCATATGTTAACTGTTCTTTATTCACTCTCAGCTGCTTTTCCATGAGCTATCGCCTCCTTTATCTCCTTTTTGGTAAGACCATACTTCTTAGCTATTGTTGAAGCATAAGCCAACTCTCCGGCTGGCTTTCTTGCAATTGTATATGTTCTTGTATGAAGCGTATCTTCCAGGACTTCTGCTACTAGACTTATCATTTGTGGACAAGTATCCGTCAAGCTTGGAACATGAGTTACACAAAAAATATGGTGCCCTTGTTTTAATAATCTCTTGATTAAAATCTGACTTAACTCGTAAGCATCTACAGACGTAGTTGAAGAAAAAAGCTCATTAAATAAGTACATCCGTTTTCCTTCATCAGAAGTTTCTAACAATGTTTTAATGCTCATTAACTCTTCTTGTAATTTGCTATTTTGTAGCATAGCACTTTCTTCTGTGCTAAAATGCGTACATATACCTTGATACAACGGTATCTGTGCCTTACTAGCTGGTATAAATAGTCCTTGCAGGGCCAAAACAATACTTTGCCCTAGACTCCGAAGATAAGTCGTTTTTCCACCTTGATTGGCACCTGTAATCCATGCCCCATATTCCTCTGGTCCTAGCTCTATGCTATTTTTAATAATTATAGGAGACATTAATTTTCTTGCTAACGCTAGATCATACATACCGCTTAGCTTTAATGATGCTTCTTTTGAAACCACAGGGTAAGTTACAAATAGACCTTTCTCTTTTAACCTTTTCTTATAAAGGATTACTTGAAAATAGAAATATAAATCTTTTCGTAATCGTCCTATCTTCGAATCATAAAAATCTTTATGATTTTCTATCCAGAATTTACACTTATTAAATAATGTTGAACATTGTTCTAATAAATAATCTCCTATTTGTTGCTCTATATTATTGTAAGTAATCTGGTTAAAAAAAGAAGATTTCTTACTATTATTATCATCTGCTTTCTCTCGATCATCCATTGTTTCCTCATGATTGATAGTAATACTTACTTCTTTATGTGATACCTTCATAGTATAGTGAATAGTTTTTAACCTTTCATATAAGTTTTCGCTCTCTTTCCATATGATGTGCTCTGTATTTATTAATGCTTTCATATATCCAATGGCTAATTGAAGGCCTTTAGATGCTATACGATATTCTACTAGATTAATAAACTTCTCTATTGCCTCATAGTAAACTATCATAGCTTCTAGTTGATAGGCTATCCTTTGCACTTCATGAGTTACCTCCCCCTTATATCCGATTAGCTTTTGTACTAGTTGCAATTGTTCTAGTAAATAGTTAACTCCTTCAAAAACTGCATCCTTATCTAAATCTTTGAGTATATCTTGCCTATAAATAATTAAGGATAATTCATTTGGTACTTCAAAAAATAATTTTCTATACTCTTCATCATCCCTGATAGGAAATATGTCTTCTGTAATTTGATTAAGATTCAGGTCTTTATAAAATAAAGGAACTTCCTCAAATGCTTTTTTCTCCTGCAGTGCTACCATTTTATTACCTATATACTCATATTTGCGCTCATCTTTTTGAGATAATAAACCCTTTGGCTGCTGTTTTGCCTTTTCTTTTAGCTTGAGCATTTGTTCCTTTGATTCATATAGCAAACTAAAAAACGTCATAGCTTATCCCCTCCTTTTTAGATGGAGTATAAACTATGACGCATGTGTAAGGTCAACCTTCTTTTTTAAAGCCATAAAATTTGTGAGAAATCATGTTCTAGCTTTTCATTTTCTAAGCAAGCTAGGCGTGCTAACTTAGTGGCTTCAGCTTGTTCATCTGCTGATTCTTTTAACATACCTAATGCTTTTAGCATAGCATTAATATTCTCAATATTATATGTGGCCACTTCCACAATTCGTTGCTGCTCTCTTCTTTTATCACATAATCTATCAATGACTTGTTCCTTTAATAAACCTGCTTCTTTCATTTCCTTAATTTCTTGCAATGAAAAACCTACCTTTTTAAAGCTAATAATGGTATTTAACTCTAACATTTGTTCAGTATCATAGTAACGATAGCCATTTTGAGGATCTATGTATGCTGGATGAAATAGCCCTAGCTTATCATACAAACGCAGTGCTCTATCGGATACATTACAAAATGCTGCAAAATCTTTTATTTTTATAAGCATGTTTCTCTCCCTCCTTTTGCTAACTGCATTGTATTCTTCGTGTTCTTGCTTTACCACTTTTCCTACAAATAACTCTTTCCATTCAATAAGAAGCACTCAAATTGTTCCTAGTTCTAGTAGACATTTGAGTGCTTCTTATTGAATTACTTTTTACTCACCTAAATACGCTTTCTTAATAGAATCATCATTAATTAGATCTTTTGCATTACCTTCTAGTACAATCTTCCCTGTTTCTAGAACATAAGCTCTATCAGCAATAGAAAGTGCTTTTTTAGCATTTTGCTCTACAAGAAGAACGGTTGTACCGCTGCTGCTAATTTCCTCAATAATCTTAAAAATCTCGGAAACATATAGTGGAGAAAGTCCCATAGAAGGTTCGTCCATTAAAATAATTTTAGGATGTGACATAAGTGCTCTACCCATTGCTAGCATTTGCTGCTCACCGCCACTTAAAGTCCCTGCAATTTGTTCTTTTCTTTCTTCAAGTCTTGGGAACTTGGTATAAATCATACGAAGTGTTTCTTCCATTTCTTTCTTATCATTACGAGTATATGCGCCTAACTTTAAATTTTCAAGCACTGTAAGCTCTTGAAAAATTCTTCTACCTTCTGGTACATGAGCCATTCCCATACTTACAATATGATGTGCTGGTGTTTTAAGAAGGTTTTTTCCTTCAAATTCTATACTTCCTGCTCTGGCCTCTACTAAACCTGTAACGGTATGAAGAATAGTGGTTTTTCCCGCACCATTAGCACCAATTAAAGCAATAACTTCACCCTCATTAACTTCAAAAGAGATTCCCTTTATTGCTTGAATCATGCCATAATATACTTCTAGATTTTCTACTTTTAACATAGCCATAAGGTTATCTCCCTTCTATTCTCCTAAGTAGGCTGTAATAACTTGTGGATCATTTAATACCTTGCTTGTTTCACCATGGGCAAGTTCTTTACCAAAGTTAAGCACTGTAATCTCTTCACATATACCCCCTACAAGCTTCATATCATGTTCAATAAGTAAAATCGTCATCTCAAACTTATCTCTTACAAAGCGAATAGTCTCCATGAGTTCTGCTGTTTCATTAGGATTCATGCCCGCTGCTGGTTCATCCAAGAGAAGAAGCTTTGGATTAGTTGCTAATGCCCTAGCAATCTCTAATTTTCTTTGCTTACCATAAGGTAAATTAGATGCTAACGTCTCTTTTTCTTTATCTAAATCAAATACAGCCAAAAGCTCTGTAGCCTTCTCATTCATTTCTTTTTCTTCTTTAAAATAACGTGGCAAACGAAACATTCCTTCTACCACAGTATAATGCTTTTGATTATGCAAGCCTATTTTGACATTATCAAGAACTGACATATTATTAAACAAACGAATATTTTGAAAGGTTCTTGCAATTCCTTTACGGTTAATCTCTATAGTAGCTTTACCAGTTAAATCTTCACCATCTAATAAGAAGGTACCACTAGTTGGCTTATAAACACCTGTAATCATATTAAATACAGTTGTTTTTCCTGCACCATTAGGTCCTATTAAGCCGTATAATTGTCCTTTTTCAATTTTTAAATTAAGTCCATCTACTGCTCTAAGGCCACCAAATACAATGGTTAAATTATTAACCTCTAATAACGCCATCTTCAGCTCCTCCTTTCTGTGCTTTTTTACCTTTTAACCTAGCGAAAAAGCTCTTTTTAAATTCAGCAAACTTTGGAGATGCATTTAGAATCATCATGACAATAAGTACGACTGCATAAATAAGCATTCTATAATCCGCAAGACCACGAAGTACCTCCGGAAGCACAGTAATAATAGTAGCTGCAATAATAGAACCTCTAATACTGCCCATACCGCCTAGTACTACAATAACTAAAATCTCAATAGATTTATTAAAGTCAAAGGTATCTGGTTTTAAAATACCTAGGTTATGGCCATACAATACGCCTGCCGCACCTGCAAAGAAAGCAGCTACAACAAAAGCCAATAACTTATGATAAACTACATTAATACCTACAGACTCAGCTGCTATAATATTATCTCGAATAGAACAAATAGCTCTACCTGCTCTAGAATTAACTAAGTTAGAAATAATAATAACTGTAATGACGATAATCACAAATACTAAGGTATAGTTTGCAGACTTATCAATTCCTTTTAAACCACCTGCACCACCTGTAACCTCTATATTCATTAAAATAGAACGAATAATTTCTCCAAAAGCCAGCGTCACTATTGCTAAATAATCTCCTTTTAATCTTAGTGCAGGAATACCGATAATACATCCAAATACTGCTGCTACTAGACCACCAATAATAAGAGCAATAGGTAGCTCAATATATGTTGGTAAATTCGCATAGATTGTAAACATACAACCAGCATAAGCACCTACCGACATGAAACCTGCATGACCTAAGGTTAGCTCTCCTAAAAAACCAACAGTTAAGTTAAGAGAGACCGCTAAAATAATATTAACTCCAATTGGTACTAATAAACTTTGATAGTGTCTTGATAAAGAACCTGTCTCTACAAGCATAAAAACAAGAGCATAAACTGCTATTGCAGTAACAATTGCTATGATATTCTTTTTATGTATGAGTTTTTTCATAGTCGTCACCTATACCTTATCCGTTCTCATTTTACCTAATAAACCAGCTGGTTTCACTAGAAGAACAATAATTAATACACTAAACACAATAGCATCAGCTAAATTAGTGGAAATATATGCTTTTGATAAGCTCTCAATAATGCCTAATAAAATACCTCCTAGCATAGCACCAGGCACACTACCTATTCCCCCAAGAACAGCTGCTACGAAAGCCTTAATTCCTGGAAGAGAACCTGTATAAGGGCCTACAAACCCATAAGAACTCACGTAAAGCACACCAGCTACTGCAGCTAGTGCGGAACCAATAGCAAAAGTAATAGAAATGGTACGATTAACATTAATCCCCATCAATTGAGCTGCTCCTTTATCTTCTGAAACAGCTAACATAGCTTTACCAATTTTCGTTTTATTTATAAATAAAGTAAGACCTATCATAATAATAAGTGTTACCCCTAAAGTAACAATAGATTCACCAGTTAATTCAATGCCTGCTATTTGAATAGGCTGAATAGTAATAACTGAATTTACTTTTCTTTGTTTAGACCCAAAAAGCAATAAAGCTACGCTTTGTAAGAAATAACTTACACCAATAGCAGTAATAAGCACTGTAAGGGGTGATGCTTTTCTAAGAGGTTTATAAGCAATTTTCTCAATAGTTACACCAAGTACTGAACAGACCACAACGCTAGCTATTACTGCTACAGTAGGTGGTAAATTAAGGCTTGTCATAATTAAAGACAATGTATAAGCACCGACCATAATAACGTCTCCATGTGCAAAGTTCAACATTTTCGCAATACCATAAACCATGGTATAACCAAGGGCAATAAGTGCATAAATACTTCCAAGATTAAGTCCATTAATAAGTTGTTCAATAAAGCCCATGTTTGTTCCTCCTTTTTAATTCGTTTATCTTCTCTCTTTCATAGCTAATCATCTCTAATACCTCCACAAGCAGCCAGATCCAATCTCTTAGATTGCCTGTGGGGGCATAAGAGGTGGCTAACTAAATAAAATGCTGCCCTAAATAGCTCTCCTACTAGTCTTAAGCAAGCTATTTAAGGGCAGCCTTAAACATAGATTAATATCTATTATTTAGCAACATATTGTCCATCTTGGATCATAGCAACCAAAGCTGATTTATTTGGTTCACCCTCAGCTGTGAAAGTCATATCGCCTGTAACACCTTTAACTTCAATTTTAGTCATAGCAGCAACTAGATTTTCATTTGTCACATCACTACCACAGGCTTCAATAGCAGCTTTGATAGCATATACTGCATCGTAACCATCTGCTGCAAATTGATCTGGTGTAGCATTATATGCTTTTTCGTAAGCAGCTACAAAAGATTTTACATTTTCTTTGTCAGCTGTAGCAACGAATGGTGTAAGGAAAATAGCTCCATTAATATTAGTTGTGTCACCACCTAATTGATCAATTACGCCATCCCAACCATCAGCACCAAAATATGGTAAGCTAACACCTACTGTTGTAGCTTGTTCTGAAATAGCAGCTACTTCTGCATAGTAGATTGGAAGGAAGATACAATCAGCATTAGTTCCTTTAATTTTTGTAAGTTGTGTTTTAAAGTCAATATCACCTGATGTAAATGATTCCTCAGCAGCAATATTTAAACCTACATTACCTGCTTCAGCTACAAATGCTTCTTTAATTCCCTTACTATAATCACTAGCTACATCATAAATAATAGCTACATTTTTATAACCATTGTCAGCTATGTATTTAGCCATTGTTTGTCCTTGAAGTGGGTCTGTAAAGCAAATTCTGAAACTATTTGGTTGTTTTGTACATTCTTGAGCTGAACCGCTTGGTGTGATCTGAAGAATGCCATCTTTTACAGATTCATCAGATACAGCAATTGAACATCCTGATGTAACTGCACCAACAAGTGCTGTAACGCCTTGGTCCATAATTTTGTTATATGCACTAACTGCTTTTTCTGCATCATTTACATCATCTTCAAATACAAGTTCTAATTTTTTTCCATTAACACCACCAGCTGCATTAATTTCATCAATAGCAACTTGTGATCCTTGCTTAACAGAAATACCATAAGAAGATGCATCTCCTGTTAGAGGTCCAATTCCTCCAATTTTATAAACATCACCAGATGTAGCTTTGTCACCACATCCTACTAAACTAGCAGCACACATAGTAGCAGCTAAAATGGCTAAACTTGCTTTAAAACTCTTTTTCATCGTCTTATCCCCCCTGGATTAAATTGACTTTTGACATATCTTTAACCAATATATTCATTACGTCAAAGTTAATGAAAATACAAAAAAATATTTTACATAAAAAATATACTATCATTTATAACATTTGTCAATTTATAATCTCGTACAGTTTATTCTGAATATTTAAAATAACGATGTTTTTGATTTACATTTTTTACAAATTGATTGTCCTTATTCCTTTTAATTACTGCATTATGCTTTGATTATTTTTTAATTTTTGCAATTTTAATGTGTTAATATATCTTTTCCTTTTTAAAGCTCTTAGTGATTTATGTCACTTTAATTCATTATAAGATTTTATTAATATTACAAAAAAAGAGCTTGCAACTTCTAATTTGCAGCTCCTTTTAACCTATCCTTCTTTTTTCTCTACACTTCTCTAAATTGCTTTCTATATACACTAAAAAAAATGATAAATACTAGTAACAAATTAATGCCTATTATTGCACCTTGTTCTAACGTGTACATCCTTAAACTCGGCTTACTTATTAAATAACTAATTTGTTGGCTATACGTAATTTTAGCTATTTTTTCAATACTTGTATTAAAACTCGATAGCATTGGTAATAGAGAAAGCACCAGTCCTAGTGGTACTGTTAAAGCAGTAGCCCCCATTTGATTTTTAGCTACTAGCCCTACTATAAAACCAATAAGCATAGAACAAATACTTCCTAACATCATGTTCATTATAAAGCTTACAAAACTACCACCACTCCACTTTCCCATTATGGCGAAACACAACGTTCCTAAATGGGTTCCTAAAAAATAAAACTTCCCACACCTATTAAATAAGTTATTGGCTTTACATTAGCTAGCATTAATACTTTTAAAGTACTTTTCTCTTTTTCTTCTGCAACTACTGAAGCTGTAGCTACAATAGGTAAAAATACCATATGCATAGACGCAAATATTTTTATAAAGAAATTTTCTTCACCTACCTGTGGTGCTATAGCTGTTACCATGATAAACCCTAATAACGGATACACAATATATAAAACTAATACCTGAGTATCTTTAAGTGTATCTTTTATCTGCTTAATAAAAATGGCTCCTACTTTATTTAACTGAATCACTGAGCTAGCTCCTTTCCTGTTAATTTAATAAAAACCTTTTCTAAGTTCGGTTCAGAGGAATGAATAGTAGCAACTTGTTCTTCTTCAAAATATTTAGCAATCACCTTTCCACTTGAGGGAATATGCTCTAATTCCACCACTTCTCCATCCTTTTGTAAAATAACAATCTTATTTTCTAAACTATGTTTAAGACAAATCTCTCTTGGTGTACCATATTCTATGATGGTCCCCTCAAAAAGTAGAGCTACTTGATCGCAAAGCTTTGTTGCCTCCTCCATATTGTGAGTTGTCAAAAATACTGTTGCCCCTTCATCTCTTAGACTTAAGATGAGTTCGTGAATAGTTTTAGCCGTTGTAGGATCTAGCCCGCTAGTAGGTTCATCTAAAAAAAGAAGCTTAGGTTTATTTAAAATAGCCCTTGCTAATACAAGGCGTTGCAACATACCTTTTGAAAGTTTTTGTACAGAAATCTTCTTTGCATCTTTTAAAGCTACTTGTTCCAATACCTCATCAATTCTGACTTTAGGCAAATGATAGAGCCTAACAAACAATAAAAGATTATCATAAACACTTAACCTAGTATATAAACCACAATTATCTAGTACCATGCCCATTTGATTATACTCTCTATCAGTTAATTGCTCACTTGAGATTCCTAACACTTCCGACTTTCCTGTAGTAGCTTTTAACTGTCCTGTTATTATTTTTAATAAAGTTGTCTTCCCTGCTCCAGAAGGTCCTAATAAGCCCAAGATTTCTCCTTGACTTATTTGTATGTTAATATCTTTTAAAGCTATTTTTTCACCAAAACACTTTTGTATATGTTCTAGGCTAATGACCATTTCTTTCCACCTCCTGTTTTTTTTGATACGCTGTTAATAATCTTTCATATTCCTTTTCTCTGCTTTTAAAAATCACACTAAAAATAAACATACTAATTAATAAGCTGACTATATAAGACACAATGAACCCTATCCACGCTAAGCCACTATCTATCGGAAACCATCCCCACCAAGCTACTAAAATTGTTATTGCAATAAATATGGTACTCATAAATAAAATCATTCTTTTGGCATAGCTCATTTTTTTAATCCAACATTCTGTTAGAAATACATGTTGCATGCTAGTCATAATAAAAGAAAGAATTGCAACTTGAAATATCCCCCCATAACTTAATCCTCTTGCTCCCAAAATAGTAGAAGCCCATTGTGCTTTTTCTCCACCCCACGCCCCAGTAATAGCAATAATTAAAAGCGCAACCATAAAACACCTTGCCATCTGGTCAAAAAACTTTATTAAACCAACTCGCTCCTTCATTATATTTTACCTAACCTTTCCTTTATATGAATGGCGTATTGCCTAGAGACATATAATTTCTCTTCATTACTTATAGTGACCTCTAAACGTCCACCAAAATCTGGTTTAATACGCTTAATATGTGAGAAATTAATTATTATTGATTTGCCGGCTCTAAAAAAATTGCTAGTTTCTAGCAGCTCTTCTAATTCATAGAGCTTTAAATTACTTTCATAAATGTCCCCAGCTGTATATAAAAAAGTACGCTTATCCACAGTGTCAATGTATAATATCTGAATAACATCTAAAATATAGATTTGTTGGTCTTTTATACCTTTTAGCTTCTTATTAAATAGCTCTAGTAGATCTTGAATTCGTTTTACTTCTTCATTTGCTTCTTTACAACGTATAATAACCTCTATCTCATTTTGATCTATTTGTGTATCAATATGAATTTTCACAGTTTCTCCACCTAACCTTCCCCCTTATATCCAATATATTTAAAATTATATATTCTTTCAATTAATTATTTCTAAGTTGCTACTTATAATACCTAAGTGGTAAGTAGCTTATACAATTTAATAAGGCGGATACCGTTCTTACGATATCCACCTTATTAGTTATATTCTTATTTATTTTTTAACTTATGACCGTTTCAGTCAACCTATTTCAACTACATGCTCTAGCCTTACTGGTTGACTTTTTTTCATCCCGAATAATGTATTAAGAACGGGGCAGCGCTTTAATACTACATAGATAGCTATAGTAGCAATAAAACTTAAAATCATTATCACTAAACTTTGCACACTTCTATATGGCACGAGAGGTAATACATAATAACCAATAGTAATAATAACAGTCTGATGAATAAAATAAATCCCAAAGGAAGCTTTTGCTAAATAACTAAAAATTTTATTTGTACCAGTTAGATATTTTCTTCCAAACCCTATTAATGCCAATATTGTTAACCATGAAGCGGCATGCCTAACAGCAGAGATGGCTACTGTCAATAGATTAAATATTCCTATTGAATTAATCTTTCCTAATACTCCCATCATATCTAACAAACTAGAAATTGCAAGTAAGCTGATAGCTCCTATTGCTAATGGCATTTGATTTTTCTGTATCTCTTCTAAATTCTCTTCTCTAGAAAGCACCAAGAAGCCTATTATAAAATAAGTCATATACTGTCCAATTCTTTCACCAATCTCAATGATACTAAAAATCTGAATGATAAAAAACAAGGGAATCATTCTCCATAAGTTACCCTTTTTTAAAGGTTTTCTTCCGTTTTTCTTCACGAAGTTTATGATTGGTAAACTTAGTATGCTTATCAAGAACAAAAATAGTAAAAACCATAGGTGAGCTGGTGTAAGTCCTCCTTTATAGCCACTTAAATCTGTTATCTTTGTAAAAAATAGTCCGTACTGTTCTATAAAACTCCCTGTATAGCCATTATGAAATCTTTCTGCATAATAAGTTTGAATAGGCACTGTAAGTACAACTCCAAATATAAATGGCATCAGAAGTTTTGAAAAACGCTCCTTGCAATACTCTTTTATAGAACGTTTTTGAATACTATAAGCTGTACTCATTCCTGCTAATACAAAAAGCAAATTCATAAACCATATAGATGTAATGGATATAAATAGTGTTGGTATTATATGAGGTGTCCCTTCTATATAAAAGGACTCAGTTAAAGTATACATTCTCAGTGTATGAAACGGAAACAAAAGTAAAATTAGAAATGTCCTTAAATGGTCAATATAATATTTTCTCATCTTTAGCCCCCAATAATAACTATTTATCTTCTACTTAATTACATTTATCAAAAACTTAAGCTTATATGTGGGTTTTAGCTGGACTTTAGTAAATAAAAAAACTAACGGTCTTTAATCACATAAGTATTAGCAATGCAATCATGTAACCCTTGCTTTTGCGCAGAAAGTCCAATCATTATAAAACCTATAAAGACAAAGCCCATGGACAAGAACTTAGAGACAAATCGTATTAGTGCTTGAAGTAATGTAATTTTTTCTCCATTTGCATTAACAACACGTATTTTCATAGCTCGCTTCCCAATGGTAGTACCCTTATTAAATACTTCAAAACCCATAAAATAAGTAATTACAATTAGCATTACTGTCTCTTGAGCATATATCTTATCTGTTACGCCTATAATTATTGCCAATAAAGTACTTACTATCCACATATCAATCCAAATAGCTATTCCTCTAGAAAAAACACCTGCAAAAACACCTCGAACATACTTTAAGTCTTGTTGTTTTCCCATTGCTTGGTTTTTTCTTAATTCTTCTTGCTCTCTTTGTAACCTGTAACGTTCAGCTACTTCTCTTTGTTTTCTCTGTCTTCTTGTTTCATATCCTACTGGTAGTATAGGATTAACTGCAGTGTTTTTTATATCATTCGTTACAGAATTTGGCATAGAATCAACTGTAGTAGTCGAAGTGATCCCACCTACTGTTCCCCCCATAGTAGTACTTGTAGGTCCATTAATCTTAATATTAATGCCACCTACATTCACTTCTATATTTGAGCCTTGAGTTTGTCTAATCTCTGGTACTGGTATTGGATTTTCTATGGGTGCCCCACATCCTCCACAGGTTACTTCCCCTGGTAAGCATGTTCTCCCACAATATTCACATTTCATCTCTAATCTCCCCTATAAGTATTAATCTGTTTATACTGCTTTATTTGTTATTAGATTATTTTACCATGTTTTAACTATTTTTTATATTATATTATGTATTTTATATCAATCAAATTATTCAATTAATATAATACGTATTTTATTAATTGATATTCCTAGTACACAAAGCTATCCACTTCTAGTCATTGGCACATAAAACAGGGTAAGGCCTTATGGAAATTATCTTTCATACTACCTTACCCTTATATTTATTTTAAATACTACTCCATCTTGATAATTCTAAACTCTGCATAATTACTATGATATACCCAGGCTTTATTGATTAATCCCTATAATGTAAAGATAAGCATCTTCTTTCTTAGAGATGGCATATTCTTCAAGCACTGTACATTGACTTCTACTACTTACTTCTTTCAATACTAAACTCTTATCTCTTGTATACATAATTATTACAGCTTCATTCTTTAATACACTCAATGCCTTATTAAAAAACTCATGATATAGCATTACCATTTCTTGTTCAGATTTTCTGCCTCCACGAGTTGGCATATTGGTAAAGATTTCATCAAATAAATAATTATGTGTAAAGTCAAAGAAATCACGATTTATAAAGTTAATAACAGTCTCTGCTCTTTTGGCATTAATAATTGCCTTATCTATGGCTTCTCCAAATAAATCAATACCATACATTGGATTTGCTGGAACTAACTTATGACGTTCTATCAGCATTGTGCCTACTCCACAGAATGGGTCTAATACCTGTGCCCCTTCTTTTAAATATGGCTCAGAAATTTTAGCTACAAGGGCTGCCGTTACTGGCTGAATACTAGCTGCTACTGCATGCTTTCTATATTCAAAACGCTCATCTTTAATGGTATAAAGCTTAAGAAGTACATTAAACTGCCCTTCTTTATTTTCAACTAACCTAATTTCCACTTCATAATTTGAGGTAGAATTAATTAATGCTCTATCTGATGCTTTTTCTAACTCGAAAGCCAATTTTTTGGCAAAAGCACTTTTCTTATCTAGAGGCATTTTAGTTTTTATCTCTAATCTAAAATAATAAGGCAATTCTCCTGTATGTCTTTTAGTTAAAAATGCTAATAAACCACCTTTATATATGGCCATTGCCGCTTCTGTTGGGTCATTTACAACAGTGGCTACATCTTTTAATCGAAAAAGTAATTCTGAATAAGTTCGAATACTTAATATTTCTTTTAGATCTTTTGTTCGTACTAATACCCCTGCATTAAAAATCCTTTTGTTGCCTTGGTGAATTTGTTCTAAAGTAATATCTTGGTGATCTCTATTAGTAAGTAAAATCAAATCCGATAATTCATCATATCCCATGAAAGTATGCCCTTCAGGTCTTTCTATATCTAAAATCATATTAGTAAGTATCTTCATTTCTTCATGAATATGTTTCATACTTGTTTCTTCAAAGTTACTAGTTGTTAAAAAACTTAAACGTTCCTTCAATTCTTCAAGCAAATGACGATAATCTAAATGACTTAGCGCCACTAGATAGTCTCCTTTAACAAAAAGCTTATCTTCCTTTATATAGGCTTCAAAAAGCTTATCAACAAATTCAGGTACTGCTAATTCTCCCATAATTAAGGCTGTATTTTTACGCACTTTAGCATCTTCATCTTCTAATAGCTTGTATAAAAGTGTATAACTACCTGCTAAATAATAAATAAAAGCCATACGATTACTTTCTTCTTTTAATAGCTTTTTAAGTTCTATAAGATTTTTTCTAACCTCGTGTCCACCTTGTATATTTTCATAAATTGCTCTAAGCATATTTTCTCCTTATGACTCATGTGTTATATTTGTTCAATTTACACTATCACCTTTTAACTCTTTTCGCAACTCCTACCTTTAGATAAACGCCTTTAATTACCTACCCAAACAGTATCTTGAATATATTATTTGCATTAATGTTATTTTCAAAACATTATTCCTACTTGTAAAATTGAATTATATACATTGCTCCCTCTAGCTTACGTCAAAACAAGCTGTTTCTACTATGGAGTATTTTCATTGCCAATATTTTATAAAAGTTTTAAGGAAATACATGCTATTAGAACTACCTACTATATTACATTCATCTAAATATATAAAAAAACGCAAGCCCTTAATTACTAGGAGCTTGCGTTTTTATTTAACTAAGAGGATTTGTTAATGGTTTGGAATGGTTTTGTTTATCTATTACTACATTCTTTCGTGGAAGGTACGGCTGATAACATCTAATTGTTGTTCTTTTGTAAGCTTAATAAAGTTTACAGCATATCCTGATACACGAATTGTAAGTTGTGGGTATTTTTCTGGGTGGTCCATTGCATCAAGTAATACTTCTTTATTAAGAACGTTTACATTGATGTGTTGTCCTGTTTGGCCAAAGTAACCATCTAAGATACCTACCATATTTGTAATACGATCTGTTTCGTTATTACCAAGTGTTGATGGTACTAATGAGAATGTATATGAAATACCATCATTAGCATGTTCAAATGGTAATTTAGCAACTGATGCACAGGCTGCAAGAACACCTTTTGTTTCTCTACCATTCATTGGGTTTGCACCTGGTGAGAATGGTACACCAGCTTGACGTCCGTCTGGTGTTGCTCCTGTTTTCTTACCATATACAACGTTTGATGTAATTGTAAGAACAGATTGTGTGTATACAGAGTCTCTGTATGGTGTGTGTTTTCTGATTTCTTGCATAAAGTCTTCTACTAATGATACAGCAATTGAGTCTACCTTATCATCGTTGTTTCCGTATGCTGGGTATTCTCCTTCGATTTCAAAGTCAATTGCAATACCTTCTTCATTTCTAATAGGTTTAACTTTAGCATGTTTAATAGCTGATAATGAGTCTGTTGCTACTGCAAGACCTGCAATACCACATGCCATTGTTCTTAAGATATCTGTATCATGAAGTGCCATTTCAATTCTTTCGTAAGCATACTTATCATGCATGAAGTGAATGATGTTAAGGGCATCTGTGTAAACTTTAGCAACCCATGCTTTAGTGATTTGGTAGTTTTTCATTACTTTATCGTAGTCAAGATATTCATCACCAGTCATTGGTTCAATACCTGGTACTACTTTGATACCAGTTTTTTCATCTACACCACCATTGATTGCATAAAGTACAGCTTTAGCAAGGTTAGCACGAGCACCAAAGAATTGCATTTGTTTACCGATTCTCATTGGAGATACACAACAAGCAATACCGTAGTCATCACCAAATTGTGGTCTCATAAGGTCATCACTTTCATATTGAATAGCTGATGTATCAATGGATACTTTTGCACAGAAGTTTTTGTAACCTTGTGGGAAATGTTCACTCCAAAGTACTGTTAAGTTTGGTTCTGGAGCTGGTCCAATGTTATAAAGTGTGTGGAGGTAACGGAAACTATTTTTAGTTACAAGTGAAGCACTCATATCTTCTAACATACCACCAAGTGATTCTGTTACCCATGTTGGGTCTCCTGAGAATAATTCGTTGTATTCTGGAGTTCTAAGGAATCTGATGATACGAAGTTTCATGATAAATTGATCAATGATTTCTTGAACTTCTTGTTCTGTAAGTTTACCTTCTTGTAAATCTCTTTCTGCATAAATATCAAGGAATGTAGATGTACGTCCGATTGACATAGCTGCACCATCTTGTTCTTTAGTTGCTGCAAGATAAGCTAAGTATAACCATTGAGTCGCTTCTCTAAAGTTTTCAGCTGGTCTAGATAAATCAAATCCGTACATTTGGCCTAATTCTTTAAGTTCATTTAAGGCTTTGATTTGTTCTGCTAATTCTTCACAGTCTCTCATTGTTTCTGCTGTAAATACTTTAGAACGTTCTTCTTTATCTTTCATTTTGAATTCGATTAATTTATCGATTCCGTAAAGAGCAACTCTTCTGTAGTCACCAATAATACGTCCACGACCGTAAGCATCTGGAAGACCTGTTACAACGCCTACTTTACGTGCTGTACGAATATCTTTATTGTATACATCGAATACACCTTGGTTATGTGTTTTTCTGTATTTTGTAAAGATTTCTTTCATTTCTGGATCTACTTCATAATCGTATGCTTTTAAAGCATTTTCTACAACTCTCATCCCACCAAATGGATGACAGCTTCTTACAAGTGGTGCATCTGTTTGAAGACCAACGATTTTTTCTTTATCTTTATCAATATAACCTGCTGCGTGAGAAGTGATTGTTGCTACTGTTTTAGTATCTGCAAAACAACCTCTTTCTCTTTCTTTTACCATAAGTTCGCTAAGTTCACTCCAAAGATCTAATGTATCTTGTGTAGGACCAGCTAAGAAACTATCGTCACCTGTATATTCTGTATAGTTGTTAACGATGAAATCTCTTACATTAATTTCGTTTTCCCATTTGCCTGATTTAAAGTTTCTCCAATGTGTCATATGCGCTGTAAAAGTAGATGCTTTGTGCTCCACCTTTACTACACCCCCTTTGATTAGTGAATTTTGACTTTGTATACTGTATACACTTCTAACTTGAATTCATTATACTATATGAATTTCGTTTTGTAAATAATAATTATTATTTTACAGTAAATATTTTTTAATAATTTAAGTTTTCTATTAGAGTCTAAACTTATTTGTATTTAAACAAAAAAAATGTTACCCCTTTGGGTAACATCTCACTTACTATATCCATCTATCATTTTAAGCATTTATTAATTGCTTCTACTATTCTATCGGCTTGAAAAGGCTTAACAATAAAGTCTCTGGCTCCTGCTTGAATAGACTCTAGTACCATTGCTTGTTGTCCCATAGCTGAGCACATAATAATTTTGGCATTTGGATCTTCAGCTTTAATTTGCTTTACAGCACCAATCCCATCTAATTCAGGCATTGTAATATCCATTAATACTAAGTCCGGGGATACTTCTTTATAACGTTCAATTGCTCTTAGACCATTTTCTGCTTCACCAGCTACTTCAAACCCATTCTTTGTTAAGATATCTTTTAACATCATTCTCATGAATGCTGCATCATCTACCACCAATATTCTTCCTGCCATTTGTTTCACCTCATATATCTAGTCTTTAATCTTTCTTCTTATTTCGTAATAATAAGTCGATTTCTTTAGTTTTATACTTTAGTTTTATACTTTACTTTAAGATTATACCATAATTTCCTATATCATGGAATAATATTCTTACTTATCTCTTCACCTATTATTTTTAACCCTTTAGAAATCTCTTCTTTCTTCAGCCTTGCAAATCCTATACGAAGGCTAGAAGTTACTTTCATACTAGGTTCAAAAATATCACCTGGCATAAATAGTACGCCTCTCCTATAGCACTGCTTTAGTAGTTCCCTCGTATCTATCTTATGATTTAACTCAATAAAAATATGAAGTCCTCCCTCTCCCCAAAGCTTCTCATAGGGTATATATTCTTTGATTTGCTCTACTGTATATAAATATTTTTCTCGATAATATTTTTTTGCTTTTTTTACATAGCGTTCAAAGGCACCACTTTTCATATATTGTACAAAAACAGCTTGATCTACGAAGGAAGTATGAATCGTTTTTGCCCTCTTTACACTTTCCAAAGTATCAATGCAGGCTGAGTCTGCCATAATCCAACCCAACCTTAATCCAGGAAATAGTATTTTAGAAAGGCTTCCTATATAAATAATATGATTACTTTCACCGGTCAGTGCCATAAGTGGCATAATATGCGAACTAGAATATAAAAGCTCTTCGTTAAATCCATCTTCTATACAAGGTGTATGATAGTCACTTAATATACCATACACCATTCTTCTTCTTTCTCCGCTCATTACAATTCCAGTAGGATTCTGATAAGAAGGTGTGAGATATACCCATTTAGGTCTATGTTTAATTATAGTAGCTTCTAACTCCTCTGGTAATATGCCTTGTTCATCCATAGGCACCCCTACTACTTGCAAGCCATAAGCCTTCATCATTTTTAACGTTGTATGGTGAGTTGGACTTTCACATACAATAACATCTCCTGGCTGAGTATACGTACTTAAAATAAGATCTAACCCTTCTGTAAAACCATTGGTGATTAAAATATCTTTTTTACTCCCACCTACTCCTTTACCTTCCATGTAATTCATTAAATACTCTATTAAACCTCTATAACCTTTTGCATAACCATAATTAAGTAATTTTTCTCCCTCTAGTGCCATAACATCTAAAAACGCTCTTTTAAACTCTTCTACATCAAACAAATTTCCTTCTGGTGCAATGCTTTTAAAAGAAATCATTCCTTTTTCATAGTGGGGTTCTGTTTTAATAATATCCATTTGTTCACATGTTTGACCATAGCTATTAATCCGCTGTTTCCACTTTATGTTCACTTCTTGCCAATCATTTTTAGCTTCTTCTTTTACAAAAGAGCCTTTTCCCTTAATACTATAAATGATGCCTCTGCTCTCTAAGTTTTCATAAGCTGTTAAAACTGTATTTCTACTAATCCTCAGTACACTACTAGCTTCTCTGGTAGAGGGCAATTTACTATCCTTAATTAATGCTCCTGCTTTTACCGCTTTTTCTATATGGTTTTCTATTTGCTCATAAATAGGGGTATCTTGATTAAGTATTAGTGTAGAAAAAATCAAATTTACTCCTCCTTGCTGTTTAAGTTACTAAACGTATCCAATATATTCACTTTATCATACATCCTTTTCATACTCAACATTGCCTATAGAGGTAGATAGTAAAACATCCTCTTATCTTTAATACTTCAAATAAGAGGATGTTTTTATTATTTTATTTTTATAGTCGTTCTTTGTTCACAGCTTTTGCAAATATAAGTCGCTTCTGTTTCTTTTAGCTCATGAATTTCCATGAACTCCCCACAGTGAGGACAAGTTTTGTAGCGTTTGAGGCTATAAGGTAATGTGCTAGATTTTTCTTTCGTAAGTTGCTTTTGTACTTTATCTACTGGATCAAATTCACCCATACGTTCTTTAACATCTTGCTTAGTAGTCTTGTGTGACACTTTTTCAAATTCATCCATACGAGATTCTACATTCATTCCTTATCCTCCTTTTACGTCTATTTTATTGTAAGAAAGCTGATCCTATTGATTGAATATTATTTTGTATACTTTGAGCTATAGCCATTAATTCTGCTGTAGTAAGTTCCAAAACATATTTTACTTCTTCTTTACTTTCAAACTTAACATCTTTTGCTTTAATAGCCTTTGCACCATATTCTACTGCAAAATTAACTTGCATTTCATTACTGTAATCATCACTTACTTTACAAGTTAATTCATCTATAGTAGTAGATATTTCTTTTGCACTTACTACTTTGGTTCCTTTTCCTGCTATAGTAGCTGACCCTGTGTAAGGAAGTGTTGCTTCGAAGTTAACTTCAAAGTTATTATCCTTAGCTTTTGAATCATAAGACGTATTATAGCTAATAAAACCTGTTTCTCCATCAGATGTAATGCTTACTTTGAAAGCTTGTTCGAATACACTACCTTTTTCACCCAAATTATTATTAAATGCCACTTCTACTTGAGCCTCATCATTTACTCCAAACGAAAAGCCAATCTCATTAAGTAAATTTTCTTTATCACCCAAATTAAATTCAACACTTATCATCTCTTCATCATATGCATTATCAATAATAGTGCACACTCCTGATCGAATAAAATAATCATCTACATGAAGTTCAAATTTTACATCTACATCACCATATGTACTGCCTTGTGCTATTTGTTCTAATAATTCTTCTTGAGTAACACCTGAGTATTTTGCTACTAAATTAAATAGGCGGTCAGCAAAATCTAGTTCCATAATAATAGCCATTTGTTCTTTATTAAAATTGGCCATTTGCTCACCAGTTAAAGTAACCTCATAAACATCGTAGCCTTCTACTTTTTCATTAAGCTTTTCTATATCCAAGCCTTTAATGGTATCTTCATATAATTTATTAACCTTGTCAATATACTCTTTATTATCTGCCATGCCTAAAATGCCATTAAAATAGTCACCTATAGCAGTAAACATTTCTTTAACTTCTTCTATTTGTGCTTCATCAATACTTTCTCCGCCCCCTAGTGCATATATCGGTGAGTCTTGTAAGTCTTCAAATAAAGTATCTAATTTAATAGCATATGGATTTCCTAGTACTTTAGGAATATCAATTCCTAATTCTTGGTCAGCTTTATAAAGCGTCGCACCAACCAATTCTAAATCACCTTGCTTTGCTTTTAAATCAGCATTCCAGTACTTTCCGTCTTTAGTATAAGCCAAATCACCTTGAACAGCTAGATCTTTTACAACTGCATTAATAATGCTCTCATTTTCCATGCCGCTTACACCTTTAATTTTTACATTAAAGTTCATATCAGCCGCTTCTGATTTTAAAATATCAGCTAAAACCTTGCCACCATTTCTTTCTTCAAGTAATGTCATCTCACTAGCTAACTTGTCTTGTGTATTAAGAAGCGCTGTATGTACTATTTCTTGTGGTGTACCCTTTAACGTTCTCAATTTAACTTTAGAACCATTATTTCCTAAACCACCCATAGCTAATAAACCTACTGTTATTGCTAATACTCCCACAATACATGCAATGAGTACTACAATCTTCTTATTACCCTTTTCACTATTTTTTGTGCTCATTACTTCATTTTGATTATTTTCTTCCAACTTCGTTCCCCCTTAAATCATTATATGTATATCACATACCTTTACATTATATCGGAATAGATAGAATATTTCCACCCTTGATCACGTATTATTATAAGTATTTTATCATATTTATTAATTGCCTTCTTAATTAATACCTTTAAAAGGATCTCCTGTTCAACAAACAAGTAAGTTGACCTCTTTTTAATAAAAAGCCGAAAAATAAATTGTCACGAATCAAAAAGAAATTACACTAATGAAATAGAAACATGTTTCGGAAAGAAGGTGATGTATTGCAAAATAATGATATGAATAAACTCTACGAAAGGCATAGCAAAATGGTTTACCTCTTCCTTTTTCGAATGACAGGAAGCCATGAACTCGCAGAAGAATTAACGCAAGAAACCTTTTACCAAGCATTTTTATCCTATGCCCATTTTCGTGGAGAATGTAAAGCATCTACTTGGCTATGTCAAATTGCTAGGCATGTGTGGCTACAGTACTTGCGTAAAAAAAAGGATTTATACTCCATAGAAGAGATCGCAATACCTTTGACCAATATAAACTTATTTGATCCATTAAAGACTTATATTCTAAAAGAGGAAAAAAACACTTTTTATCACATGCTGCAAAAATTACCAAACGACATGAGAGAGGTTGTCATCCTCCGAATTACATCCGAACTAAGTTTTGCAGAGATTGGGGAATTACTAGGAAAAAGTGAAACATGGGCTAGAACTAATTTCTTTAGAGCCAAGCGAAAGCTACAAGAATACATCAAAGAAATGGAAAGGAGCTAAAAGTCATGAAATTAAATTGTTATATTGTTGAGGATTTAATGCCTTCCTATATTGAAAATCTAACTAATGAAAATACCTCTAAGGATATTCAAGAACATTTTATTGAATGTGAAAGGTGCAAAAAACTTTATTCAGATATGAAACAGGAGATCCTCCTACCCAAAAACCTGCAGATGGATAATGAAGAGAAGAATAAAAGTGATTTGAAATATCTGGGTAAGATTAGAAAAAATTGCGATCGAAAATCAGTCATTAGCCTCATTGTATTCGTATGTATTACTGCATTATTACTTATGATTGCGTGGAATAACATCGGAAATATTCATACAAGCGTAAAGTTATCTTATGTGGTGCTTCCATTAGTTATTTTAACCGGTGGTTTTTTATGCTATAGAAGGTTTGAAAAAAGCAGACAAAGAAACTGGGATTTATGGCTCGGTCAGATACTCGTATTAACCACGGCAATAATAGTCATTTTAATTATGTACCTTTCTTATTCATGGGTAAATAACCATACTTACCCTTTGGGGTTACAGGCGTATGAAATAGGACCATTTGTAGCTAGATTTTTATATCTTGGTATAGGCATTGGGGCTGTAGTCTTTTTCTATGGAGCTCTCCAAATTTTAAAAAAATCTTTTGCTTACTATTTTTTGTGTTCTCATTCGATTAGCCTTATATGTATGTCTATAGGATTTTATCGAATTTTAAAAACCCTGTCTAGTATAGAAGGATATACGTTATTGTGCTTACAGACAGGTATTGTTTACTGGATTGGCTTTGTCATAACCATTATCCTTTGGTGCATTTTAAAAAATAAAAGGTTATAAAATTACTCTAACAATAAAAATGCTGAACGGCCACATCAATGTACCATCTGTGGCTGTCCAGCATTTTCTTACTTAAATTAATCCATATTTCTTAAAGCTTTTATATAAACCATCCTCATCAGGAGAATCTGTGATATCATCCGCCACTTTCTTTAGAGCCTCTGCACCATTTGACATTGCCACACCACAAGCTACATATTGTAGCATCTCTATATCATTATAACTATCCCCATAAGCATAAGTATCCTTCTGCTCAATACCTAGCGCTTTGAGTACAATCTCTATTCCTGTTGCTTTATGCACTTCTTTTAGCATAAGTTCACCGCATAGTTCTCCTTCTCGTCCATAAGACCCTGGAATAGCTACGAAGTTCTCTTTAAACTCTTCTTGCACTTCTTTTAAAGACAATTGAGCTCCCATAAAAGTGACTTTATTAATATCTTCTCTTATGATATCTCCCTCATCTTGCATATGTGCAATAAAAGAAAGCATATTTTTTTCAAGATCTTCTTTAGCATCTGGATAACGGGCGATATTAGCATTCATCATCGCCATCAAATAGGCTTTTCCACCTTTACTGGCATAAACCTGACTAGTGGCCTCTAAATAAAATTCAATATGGTTGGCCTCAAAAAAGTTCACAATATGTGTGACTTCTTCCTTAGGAATATAAACTTCATGAATAGCTTTTCCTTCTAATTCTACATAACCACCTGCTGCTCCTATAATGCCATCTAGATTCATTTTAAAAATTTCTTCAGGTATCTCAGCTCTAGAGCGTCCTGTACACACAAAAATAACATGTCCTTTTTTTCTTGCTGCTGCAATAGCTTCTCTAGCTGAGTCTGGTATTTTCCCATGATGATTAACAAGTGTTCCATCTATATCTAAAAAAATGGCTTTTTTATTCATGATGCACCTTCCCTTCTCTCTATAAGTCTATTATAGCTTATCCCTTCTCTTCTGCCTACTTCACTTTTCTTGCACCTAAGTATTCCTTAAAAGCTTATGGCCCAGCCTTATAGCAAATTCTGTATTAACATTAATAATGGCTGCTACCTTAGGGTCTTTGTAGCTTTCATTTTTCATAGAAAGTTTTTGGCATAAAACTGCCGAATGAATAATCGTATCTCTTATATAATGCTTATTTTCTTTTCCTTCTAAACTAGCAATACTTTGCTGTTCTAATACAGTATTAAGCTTGTCAATTTCCTTAATTAACTCCTTAATACCATCCTCTATTTTATAAGGCACCAGCCTAGCACTTAACTCTGCTACAGTAGCACCTATTATCACATAAATGATTCGGTAAAAAACTAGGACATTAACCCCACTACTAAATGCCGATAAACTCATGGAGACAATAGTTAAAAAGAATGAGATGCGATAATAGTCATTAAAAGCATAGATCAAATAATAGCCACCTATTAAAAGTACTAAATTAATCCACCAGGTTCCTATGACATTAATGACTATGCCTACAATAATAGCTGCTAATACATTACTTTTTATCCTATCCTTCTTCTTCCTAATAGTATCCTCATAGTAAGGTGCTGTAATAGAAATAATGGGAATAACCACCCAAATGATTTTATAAAAGCCTAATAAATCTGCTAAAGATAGACTTACAGATAAAATAAAAGACATACGCATAGCAAAATTAAAGCTTATACTCTTAGGATTGCAAATGGTTTTTATACTCATTTGTACATGCTCTAGATTAGACCGCTGCCAATTATAATAGAGTTTATCTCTTGTCTTATAATCTAAAATATTTAGTTCAACGAAATTGCTATAAATCCCATAAATCATATCTACTATTTCTTCTTCAAATCCATTAGCTACGCTATGTTCTTCTAAAAAGCGCCATAAAATTCTAATCACTTTTGTTCGTGTTATTTGTCTTTTAAAATAGCTATCAATAACTTCTGTAATACCTATAAGTTTCTGCAATGCCTTTTTGTCAAAGCGCCCTCTTTGATACTCACATGATAGCTGCACTAAGAGAACATTAAAATAGCTAATATTCATATAGAATTGAAACTGTATCTTTCCTACATAAGTGGTTAAATATCGCCTATAGCCTGTTAAATAAATGCTATGTGCTACTTCATTCATATACTTATTGCAAGTAGAACTAAGTGCTTCATCATAATGTCCTTCTAGAATACACTTTAGTTGTTCATTAATTACTTCCCAAGCCTTACCGATATTGGGATCTAAAAGTGCCTTATTCTTGTGCTGTTTAATTAAAGTAGTTCCCAACATAACCACTAAGACAAATACGACTAATAATAACCTACTAGGTAATGCACTAAGTTCTATAGTATTATACTGTGAAAACACATAAAGCATGATAAAGGTTTTATATGCCATTTGATCATAGGGTGAAACAAAATAATAAGTAATAACAAACAAAGTAGCCATATTAATAGGTATTCCCCACCACCTATTTTGGGATGCTAGAAAGGCTAAACAAACAATCAGGGTATCTATTAAAATCAGTTTTGCAATCTTCCTTACTGTTTGTACTCTTAAATTTTGCTTTTCAAAAGTATTTGCCCCCAATAAAATAACAAAAGCAATCATCATACTACTTTTTCCAAATAAAAATCCTGCTATAAAAGTTACTAAGACCATCACTGTTCCTTTTAAAAGCGTATCTGGTACATCTATTTTACTTTTTGATAATAAAGAGTTCATCATTAGTTTCATTCCTACCCTTATATTCTTAAGGATAGTTTGGTTATTTTTTCATATCTTATTCTTATTCTTATTACATCTATATCTCTGAGCTTTTTACCTTTTAAAGAATCCCCATAAAACAATTAATTTGGTCTGCTAAGTTTAGTGCCTTAGGTTGCCAGCTTCTCTTTACTTCTATTTGCAATACTGGCGATTCACTGATTTGCTTGATAAACTCATCTAGCGCTTCGTCATACCATGGAGGAGTCCAAGGACCTGAACGACATATATGAATAGCTGCTACGTCTATTTCCCTTGTAAATAATTCCTCTAAACTAAGAAAGTGTACTTCATAAGCATCCATTATTTCCTTAAAATCTTCTGCATCTTCTTTCGTATAGGGACTGTAAATAATATTAGCCTTATTTATATACTTTTCCTTTAGTAACTTTCCTAACCAATTGGCACAGTTTATTTCAAACTCTAATGCTGCCAAACCACCATAGCCCAAATCACTGTGAGCATCTAAAGAATATACTTCTGTGCAATCCCACTCTTTAGCAATCTTATAGGCTTCTTCATGCCCCTCAGTTACGATAATAGTTATCGTCTTCTTTAGCTTCAGAGCTTTTTTAGCTTGCTTCCAAAACGTTTTGTAAAAAGGTGTCAAATTATAAAAGTTCTCCAAGTGTTCATTTCTTTGTAAGCAAATTAAATGACGCCTATACCACTCTTCTAATAAGTTAACTTGATTTTCTCTATAAGACATATAGTGCTGACTATGTACATTAATAAAATAATCCCAGTCTATAGTTAAAAGTACTTTGTCCATTATTATGCTCCCTTCTCTTCTTTATTAATGGTTAAATGGCTCTCATCGTATATAGTGAGTATTTTATTCTTTGTAAACCTTACTATTCTTTTTAGTATACACCATATTTCAAGTAAAGGCATGATTCTCTTCCTTAATAAGTCATTTGAAATGCCTACAATTTATTCACTGAATAATTATTTCGTCTCAATACAAAAAAGGTGTAGCAAACTTAAAACTTGCTACACCTTTTCATGTATTTATTCCTACCCAGTTATTAATATGCTCTTTCTAAAAGCACCCTACTCATTTCCTTGAGCATGCTTTTATATTCATTATCTGGTAATTGACCTATTAATTTATAAGCTTTATCAGTATATTTTTTAGCTAAGTTTCTAGCACTCTCTATTCCGCCTAATTCATGAGTTAGCTTAAAAATAGCTGCAATATCTTCATCCTCATATATTTCTTTATCTAGAATAGTTAAAAGCTCCTTTGGCTGTTTCTCTAACACATAAATGAGAGGCAAGGTATACAACCCATCCTTAAGGTCATTGGCACTATCTTTGCCTAATGTATTCGTATCACTAACATAATCTAAGATATCATCAATAATTTGAAAAGCCATTCCTATATTATGTCCGATATTCCAAAATAGTCTACTCAGTTTTTTATCACAATTACTTTCTGCAGCTCCTATATAAAGGCTTAGTGAAAATAATTCTGCTGTTTTTCCTGAAACACGCTTTAAATAATTTTTAACTGATACATTTTTATCAAAACGTGAGTTAAGTTGTTCTACTTCTCCTAAGCAAATTCTAGACATAGCCTTACTATCTATTTGAATGCTTTGCAGAGAGGCCGTGCTTGCTAAAAGCTTAAAGCAGATACAAAATAGATAATCACCAATATAAACTGCATAGTCCTTCCCATATTTTGATTGGACCGTCTCTTTTCCTCTACGAAGCTTTGCATCATCAATCACATCATCATGTACAAGTGTCGCCATATGGAAAAACTCCATGACTGCGGCTAACACCCTTGTTCGCTCTTCTTCGTACTCACCAAACTTTGCTGCAATGATAGAAAAGCCTGGTCGAATCATTTTCCCATTTGAATGAATCATATCCTTAATAGAACTTTCAATTACCTTATCTTTGCAATAAGCATTTTCATCCATAAGGTCTATAACTACTTCTAGCTCTTTTTTGATTTCTGGATAACTATCCCAGAGTTTATGCATTAATGATTCCTCTTTTCTATTTCCATGATATCTCTAAATATAGTAAGTTTATTCATGTGCCCTATTACATAATTCGCTGCCATTCCCACAAAAATACCAGTTACAATTCCTGCCAAGGACAAGAATGGCAAATATAGCATAACGCCTATATTTCTCACAATAAATGCCGCTACTAAGAGCTGACCAATATTATGGAATACTGCACCTGCCGCACTTACTCCTATAATACTTACTTTTTCTTTTAATCCGTCCTTAATCACTACCATAATCAAAAAACTAAGTACTGCACCCATACTACCATACATTAGCCCCGATACACTTCCGCCAAAAATACTACTAAGAAAAAGTCTAGCAACTATCACTTTAATAACATCGCTTTTCTTTGGTAAGGTATAAAGTGCTAATACAGTAATCAAATTGGCTAAGCCTAATTTAGCACCCGGCGTCATAAAAGGAACAGGAATATTTCTTTCAATCAAATGTAGCACTAATGCAAGAGCTACAAGGAGGGACATATAAATTAAATGTCTTGTTTTTTGCATATTTCTCCTCCTAATAAATTCTGCCATCTACTTCATTATTATGGTCAGTACCCTTTATTTCTATATAAACTTGGTGTGGTAAACAAACAATCACATCACCAACTTGGTTTTTTGCCCCAAACTCCTCACAAAGATGATCTGGACAATCTGCTTCTTCTACTCTGATGCTTTCATTCTCTACCACTAACACATTTGTTCCTATTGACGATTTAATCGTATATTCCTTAGACGTAACTTGTCCCGTTAAAGGAATATCCATATAAGGCTTACCTCCTACCGTAATATAAGCATAGGTACCATTAAAGTCTCCTAACAAAAACACTTTAAATAATAGATACGGTAAGAAGGAAATGAGCAATAACACTCCAATAATTATTTTATCCCATTTTTTCATGGCGTTACCCTCTTTTTACCAACAACTTTTACATACAAATTTCGCCTTACACAAAGGTAAGGCGAAATAAAATCATTTATATTAAGCAGTTTTTTCTTCTTTATAAATATGCTTGTTCTTACCAATCCACCAATTGCCTACTAGCTTAGTAATCCATGGCATTACATAGTAATCAAGACCAAATGTTCTACCAGCACCACTCATTAAAGCAATTCCACCAAAAGTATACCATAAAATATCCCATCCAGCCATAGCTGAAAGTATAAAGTTCATAGTCATGAATACTGATGCTGCTGAAGCAAGCCATGTGAATAAACCAGCAATAAGCGCAAGTCCAATCCCAATTTCTAAAATAACAACCATGATTTGGAAAATATTAGCCATAGTTTCATTTGGAATCATGATTTTCATAATAGATTCATAGAATTTAGGCATACTACTTAAAATAGGTGTTGCATATTCTACTGCACCTTCTGCTGCTGATGAAGCACCTGTTAAACCATCTTGAAGCCATGAAAATGGCATATTGATATTACCAGCTTTTACCCAGCTGTCTGCACCAATTGTAAATAGCCACTCACCTTTATGGAATAGGGCATCTACTGCAGTTTCCCATGTACCTTCACCACAGAGTTTAGCAAGACCTTCTAATAACCATACACAGCCCACATAAAGTCTAAGTGGAATGAGCCATAAACGATTACCTTTAGAAGCTAAGTGTCCTCTAAGAATCGTTCTATTTTCTTTCATATCAAAGAATTCATGTTGTAAATAGTGATATACAGCTGGAATATTAAGTATTCCAAATAAGTAAATCATATTTACAATATGTTTTGCTGCCATAGCAAAGAAACCGGAAAGTTTAATACCCATTAAATTTGCTACACAGTATTTACCACCTATTGATACCATGAAACCATGATAACTAGATTTGAATTTTACTTTTTCTTTGTTTTCAATAGAAGCAATAATATTTTTCACTGCTGTTGTCGCTGTTTGCTCTGCCGCTTCTACAATTTGAGGATTTCCTTTACCTGGCTCCTCTTCTACGTATGCACAGTCACCGATTAGATATACATTTTCATGATGAGTTGATTGCATGTACTCATTAGCTTGAAGACGGTTAGCTCTAGTGGTTTCTAATCCATAGGCTAAGCATGCAGTGTTATTTTGGATACCACAAGTCCAAATAAGTGTTTGTGTTTTAATCACTTCACCTGATTTTAATGTAATAGCATCTGGTGTTACTTCTGTAATTGGGCTATCTTTTAAAATACGTACACCATGTTTAGTCATGTATTTTTCAGCTTTATCAGCTTGTTTTCTATCTAACATGTTAAGAATAGTGCCTGCTGCTTCTACTACAAGAAGTGATACTTCGCTTTCATCTACTCTATACTCACGTGCAAGCGTTGATTTCCACTCCAGAAGTTCACCTGCCATCTCAATCCCTGTGAAGCCTGAACCTGCCACAGCGAAAGTAAGCATTTCTCTTCTTTTAGCTTCATCTCTTTCAAGTGAAGCTGCTTTAAATTTGTATTCAATATGTTCTCGGATTTTAAGGGCATCTTCAAGAGACCAAAGGCTAAATCCATACTCATCAACACCTGGTACACCAAAAGATGCTGGTTCATTACCCATTCCAATCATTAAGTAATCATATGCATACTCACCATATGTTGTTTTTACTTTTTGCGCAGCTATATCTACATTATCGATATAGTCTACTACTACTTTTACTTTCGTTCTGTGGAAGATTTGGCTAAGGTCTACCTTAACTGACTCTTCTGGCACACGGCCACCTGCTACCTCATGAAGTTCTGTCATGAGAGTATGATACGGATTTTTATCGATTAGTGTGATTTGTACATCGTTATTTTTCTTGTACTTTTTAGCAAGTTTTTTTGCGGCATGCACTCCAGCATAACCTGCCCCAAGTATAACGATATTCGTTACTTTACTCATCCTTCACCTCGTTTATAATGTGTCTCATTTTTGTAATTAATTATTTTAGTTTATTTTACATAATAACTATACCGAATTTTTGTTAAGAAGTCTACTATTAGTTTGCTATTTTTCTCAATAGATAGTTTTTCCAGTTTAGCCTTGGTAAGCGTATACCATTCTATTTATTTTGTAGTATAATACAGGCTAGAAAGCTTATTTTAAGCTTTCATTTAGTCATTAAATGGAGGAAAAAATGTATAACTATTTAAAAAAATTTGGGCTGTCTCTTATATTATCTTCTTTAATAGGTGTTATTTATTTAACAGGCTGTAATCAAGCCACGCCTACTACAGTCGAGCCATTATCCCGTACAGAGTTTGTTTTAGGGACGGTTGCTAAAATCTCTCTTTATGACCATCAATCTGAAGAAATACTTGATTTAGCAGCTAATAGGCTCCATGAATTAGAAGATACCTTAAGTATCAATAAAACAGGCACTTTAATTGATGAAATTAATAACCAAGCTGGAATCGCACCTGTTCAAGTAGATGAAGATACTTTTAAGGTAATTGAAAGAGGTCTAGCTTATAGTGATCTTACTGATGGCGCATTTGATATTACTGTTGGGCCTATTGTTAAACTTTGGAACATTGGTTTCCCTGAGGCCAGGATTCCTAGTCCTGAGGAAATTAAGGCGACCCTCCCTTTAGTTGGATTTGATAAAGCCACATTAAATGCTGCAGATTCAACTGTTTATTTAAAAGAAAAGGGAATGCAGTTAGATTTAGGAGGCATTGGTAAAGGCTATGCCGCTGATGAAATTGCTGACTTACTTCGCTCACAAGGTGTTCAGCATGCTTTAATAGACTTAGGTGGTAACCTTTATACCTTAGGTACTAAAGTAGATGGCTCTTTATGGAATATTGGTGTTCAAGATCCTTTTAATCCCAGAGGTAAAATTATTGGGCGCCTAACGACTGCTGATCACTCCATCGTTACATCAGGTATTTATGAACGTTACATCGAAGATGAAGCTGGTCATAAGTATCATCATATTCTAGACCCTAAAACAGGTTATCCTTATGAAAATGAAATTGCTGGTGTAACCATTGTCAGTAAATCCTCTACAGATGGGGATGCACTCTCTACTTCTGTCTTTGCTCTTGGTATAGAAAAAGGTCTTGAATTTGTTGAAAGCCAACCTGATGTTGAGGCTATTTTTATAACAACAGATTACAAAATCTATATCACAGAGGGATTAAAAGATATTTTCACCCTAACTAATGATGCTTTTACTTTAGCTAATTAGTATCTATCACTACTTCGTTTCTTAATCCGTTACCAAATCAAAAACTACCCTAGTATAAGAGGTAACCTCTTATACTAGGGTAGTTTTATATGTGTCTTTACTAGTTTAATGCAGCTTTTACTGCTTCTAATAAAGCAGGAACTTTGATAGAAACACCTGTTACAGCATCAGTGTGACCATCTTCGTCTGTTAATGTAACTTTTTCTAAATCGAAGTTATTTTCAGCTAAGAATGTAGCAAGTGAATCTACTTGTTCATTCCAAGGTGTACTTCCTTCACCCATGTCATATGTTCCAGCAGCTGCTGCTTCATATTTACTTGAGTTATCTTTTGTACTAATGTAATCAAATTTAACGCTTACTGGTGTCCCAGCTTCAAATGTTACAGTTGCAACTGTTTTTCCTTCTTCATCTGCTACTTCACCAACTTTTTCACCTGTGAAAGCTTCTTCTGTTGCTGGAGTTTCTGAAGCTGCTGGCGCTTCTGTAGCAACTGGTGTTTCTGCTGGCGCTTCTGTTTTAGAACCACAAGCTGTTAATGTTAACATTGAGCTTAATAATAAAGCTAATACTGCGAATTTTTTCATATTGTCCTCCAAAAATATATTAATAGTAACTTCCACATTATATAGCAATATTTGTATCATTTCAATATTTACGTCGACTTTTCATCAAATTTTTTCTTTCCAGTTACTCCACCTTTGTTTTTTATCCTATGAATAATATGTAAATACATTCTGTATATTAACTAAAACCTTTATTACAATAAAAAAACAGCTTATAGGCTAAAACCTATAAGCTGTTTTTTTGCATTTATACGTTCCCGACTGGAATCGAACCAGCGGCCTACCGCTTAGGAGGCGGTCGCTCTATCCTACTGAGCTACGGAAACCTATAACTTTAAAAGTTATCGCAATTATTATACTACATTTTTATTTGCTATTCGTCAAGTACTATTTAGAGGTCACAATAGTTCCTTGTAGCCAACAAGTACCCATAAAACGCATACCTATGCTTGGATATCCTACAAGATTAGCTTTATTAATAAGGACTTCTAGCGGCATATCATTTACATCTAAAGTGAAAAGATATGATTCTTCTCCTGTTTGCGTATTTTTTCTATTCTGTATATCTGTAATTTCTCCTAATATAGCATACGTAGCATCTACCAAAGTAGTCGGTACAAAATAACCGCTCATAATAGAAAGGAAATCTTCTTCAAACATACGCTCTTTTAATTGATCATCTAACTCTTTTTCTTCTTCTTCTAATTTAGCTCTAGCATCTTCATCGCCTTCTCTAGCTTTTTGAAGCATCACTTTAATTTTTTCTCTTTCTTCTTTTTCTACAGCCTCATCTTCCTCATCTTTTTCAATAGGAAGCACAACAGTACCTTCCATGGCAAGTGCTGCAATCTGAACTTCATTAAAAGTCTGCATCATTTCTACTGCTTCTGTATATTCTACTACATTTTGTAGCCAAAAAATGAATTGCATGCCTGTCTCTGCTTCTTCACAAATAGCATAATAATTATACTCGTCGTCTATGCATTCTACACTAAGATCTTCTACTTTTACGGTATAATGACTACTTAAATAAGGTTCACACTGTTCTATTTCAAGCTTAGTATCTTTTTGGTCTGCCCTTACGACAATCCTAACCATGACATACATATCTTTTCCAAATTCTTTTAAATACTCTGCGATAATATCTTGATTTGCTTTGCGACTTGCAACTTGCTTCGTTGGCTTATCTAGAATGCCACTCACAATCTTCTCAAGATTATATTTTTTTTCTATATCAGAAAAGCCTATTGCTGCAATTGGAGATTCCATATCCATCCCCCTCTCTATCCTTTTGCCTATATGATCTTCTACCTATATTATATAGCAATCCCTCCTTATTGACTAGCTATCTTTAGAAGTTATCCTATATACCATAGGCCTACTATAAATATATCTCCCATAAGGCTATAATATACCCTATCATGAAGTGTATAAGATGCATATAAAGAACGCATAAAAAAGACGTAAGAAAAGCCAGCTAGCTTTTCTTACGTCCTATACTCTTTTTCTTAGCATAAACCGTTAATAACATCATTGAAAGTATCTGGATGATTTGTAATTACTGCATCAACACCATATTCTTTCATAAGTTTCATATCTGCTATATCATCAACTACCCAAACTGTTACTTTTTTACCAATGCTATGAACTGTTTCAATAGCAGCTTTATCTATTTTTGTGTAATCACAAGAAATAGAATCTGCATATTGATAGCTACGGATATCGAAAGGCATTTCTTTACAAAGTAAAGCCGTTTGAATATTAGGTGCCATAGTTTTAATGCGTTTTAATGTTTCTACATTATAAGAAGATAAAATAACTTTGTCCTCTGCACCTACTAATTTAACACGATCAAGAACTTGTTCTTCAATAGCTTCATAGTCCTCATCACTATCTTTGATTTCCACATAAAGCTTAACATTATATTTTTTCACTAGCTCTAGTGCTGATTTAATACATAGAATTTTTTCACCTTTATATTTAGGGTCATATTTCACGCCTGCATCAAACTCTAGGAGTTCATCAAGTGTATGATCTTTAATATAGCCCGTACCAGTAGTTGTACGGTCTAATTTGCTGTCGTGAATAATAACCAGCTTGTCATCTTTTGTCATGTGCACATCTACTTCGATGCCATCACAGTATCCTTCAGTTAAAGCTTTTGCAAAGGCGATATTAGTGTTTTCTGGATACTTACCACTAAATCCTCTATGAGCAATATTTAACACTCTATTCATTGTTCCCTCTCCTTTCATACTATACAATCAAAAAATATTCCCTCATGACATATTATATATTATTTTTAGAATAACTTCTAACCTTTTTTATGAGAATCTTATAAACAAATTATGGCATTAACTCCCAATTGTAGTTTGCTTTACAATTGGGACACACTTCTTCACTTCCCCACATATAGTCCATTGCCATAAAAGGAAGTATACAATTAGTGGTCATAAACGGATAAATAGGTGGTTCTAATACATAATCTAACACTTGTCTACTTGTTTTACGATAACCACATTGTTTACAAACATATCCTGCCATATCATCAACTCCTTAGATGTTATAACCTCTATGTTTTATTTTTAGACAAACAAGCTAAAAATATACAAAAACATCCGCCTTATTTAAAGACGGATGTTCAGTATTTTTTTCTTATTAATATACATTATTTTTTGAATTGAACAGGTACTGTTTCACTTGTTAACTTTTCAAATGTAAAGCCTTGTTTTCTAAGCCCTTCTACAATTTCTGGCAATGCTTCTACTGTAGTTGTTTTAGGTGCTGCATCATGCATTAAAATAATAGCATGCTTTTGGCCCTCTGCACCATTTAGTACAGAATTGACGATTACGTTTTTATCTTGTTTATTAGCCGATGCATCCATAGAGTCTACATTCCAGTCAAAATAAACTAATCCTTCTTCTTTAACCTTCGCAATAATTTGATCCATTAAATCTTTTCCACCATGTTTTATACTAATAGTATTATTGGAACCTCCTGGAAAGCGCATGACATCTGGTTTTACTCCTGTTACACTTTCTAGATGATTCGATAAAGCATTAATATCTTGCATAAAACTATCTACGCTTGTATAAATTTGATTATATTGATGGGTATTAGAATGAATCGCTAGCGTATGTCCTTCATCTACAATACGCTTATAAATATCATCTTGATTTTCTTTACCTAATACAAAAAAGGTAGCTTTTAAATGATTTGCTTTTAAGAAGTCTAAAATCTTAACAGTGTTATCACTTGGTCCATCATCAAAGGTTAAATAAGCATATTTTTCTGTTGCTCCCGCTAAAGAATTTGCTAATTCTGGATTTTTCTTTTGTGCTTCTTCTAAATCTAGTTTTACTTGTCCTACTTGCTCTTTTATTTGTTCAATTCTACCACTATAATCTTCTAAATCTGCTTGCATACTTACCTTAGATGCTTCAATCTCTGCAAGTTCTTTCTTCACCCCACTAAGCTCTTGTACTTTATTGGGCATTTTAAATGCTAACACACCAGTTGTACATACAAAAAATATTGATAAAAATAAAAATACGAGTGTTGCCCCTACACGAGACTTTTTCCTATATGCCATTTTTCCACCTTCTACATCCCTATGCTAACTTATGTTTATTCACTCTTCATTGATTCTGGTATGACGATTGGTTCATATTTAGCTAGTTCTTGGCTAAGCCCTTCTAGCTGATTTTTATATTCTTTTTCTTGCTGTACCATCTCATCTGTCATGCTTTTTATACTATCTAGTTCGCTAGATAATTGATTAATTGTTACGTGATATTTATTTAGACTCATATTAGTATATACAAAACTTCCTAATAAAATACTCGTTACAACACATGCTCCTCCAGTAATCCATAATAAAGTCATGTAAAATCTGTTTTTTGATTTTCCAAAGTGCAAGTTGTTTCTTTTCACATTATCCCCTCCTTATTACCCAGTATACTATCTTTTTATACAGTTTTAAACCTTATTCTCTAACAATTTATTTGGTATTTAATAGCTATTTTGAACCTGGTTTTAAAAATGTATCAAAAAAAGTACTTTCTCTATATATAGACAGAATAAATACTCAAAAAGTTTCATCTATCTCTATTTATCGTTTTCTGTATTAACTTACTTAGAATTCAAAAGCTGCCTTTGCACAACTATTTATAACTATTGTTACTCATAT
The DNA here is from genome assembly GCF_000178835.2 of Cellulosilyticum lentocellum DSM 5427. Lineage (GTDB taxonomy): Bacteria > Bacillota > Clostridia > Lachnospirales > Cellulosilyticaceae > Cellulosilyticum > Cellulosilyticum lentocellum. The sequence goes on along the minus strand of NC_015275.1, from coordinate 1,057,285 downwards.
AAAAAGAATAACCTATAAAGATTATTCTTTTTCACTTACTTCTCTTCGTCTTTGTTCTTCCATGGCTTTTAAATAGCTAATTTGTGTAGGGGTTTTCCCCGCGTATTTAATCGCATCATCTATCCCACCACTTAAAGCACCCTTTAATTCCTCAAAACGCTCTTTGCTTACTTCTATGTAGCTGTTACAGACTGGACACATCATGCAATAAGTCGTTTTATATGGAATAACTGGAATAAAAAACAAAGTAAACCATACCCTAAGTACACATAATTCCCACTGCGCTTCATTGTTACAATTCCCACACTGCAATCTTCCAATCGCTCCTAAAAACTTCTTTGTTACTTTTCCCCATCCAAATATAATCATTCTCCCACTCCTTATTTAATTATTTAAAACTCATTTTCTTACATTAATAAATCATATAGTAGCTTTACAAATAGTAGACCAATCACTACAAAAATAACATATCTTACTTTTTTAGCACCACCCTTAATAGCAAATTTAGCCCCCATATAAGCCCCTACGATGCTACAGACTGCAGCTGGAATAGCTAAGATAAAAATGACTTTGCCTTCTATAAAATAGAGTACTACAGAGGTTAAATTAGATGCTAGGTTAGAAACTTTAGCACATCCAGAAGAAGTTACTAAATCAAGTCTCAATAATCCGGAAAACCCAAGTATCATAAAAGTCCCTGTTCCAGGTCCAATTAAACCATCATAGCATCCAATAATAACTCCAATCATGCCAGATAGACTTATAAGCTTTATTGCACCTAAGCTTCTTTCTTCTAATTGTTCCCCAAGATTTTTTTGTGTCATAATAAACAGAGCTACTAAAGGAAGAGCAACAAGCATCAATACCTTCAGGTGTTTTTCACTAATATACAAAGCTAGCTTAGTCCCTATAGTTGAACCGATGATAGCCCCTATGGCTGAATAGATAGCTATTTTCCACTTAATCTTACCACTTTTGATGTACTTACCTGCTGCTATAATTGTTCCGCAGCTAGCTGAAAATTTATTGCTACCAGCTGCCATATGAATAGGCATTCCTGTCATCATATAAGCAGGCAAAGAAATTAGTCCGCCGCCACCTGCTACTGCATCTACAAAACCAGCTATAAAAACAAGAGGGCAAACAATGAATAAATTTTTAATTATCTCTTCCATGAAGTTCTCCTTAATGTCATGAATATGTATTTAGATTCTACATTATTTTTTAATTATTTTCAATTTTAAATCTTTTTATTTATAATAATTTAAATTTCATTGCAAATAAATCCCCTGAATTGTTAGTACTCACTCAGGGGATAACTTATTTATTTTTTTAACTTTGGAAAGCCTATTACAATAGCAATAATTCCACATATGCCCATTAAAATAGGATAGTGTAAGTAACCTAATATCTCCATAGGTGATACACCTACTAAACCTGCTGCTATAAGGAGCTGTGCACCATAAGGAATAATTCCTTGAATACACGCTGAAAAAATATCTAAAATACTAGCCGTACGTCTTGGATCAATATCATACTCCTCAGCAATGTCTTTAGCTAGCGGTCCTGCCATAACAATAGCTATCGTGTTATTCGCTGTACACATATCCACTAAACTTACAAGAGCTGCAATACCAAATTCAGCACCTTTCTTCGTATGGATACGGCGCTTGATAAAGCCAAGCAAATAGTCAATCCCACCATTTCGCTTAATCAGTTCTAGCGTTCCTCCAATAATAATGGATAAAATAACGATTTCTGCCATACCAATCATTCCATTAGAAGCTGCTTCTACTACTGCAAATAAATCAAGGCTTCCTGTTAGTACACCAACAGCACCTGCTAAAAGTGTGCCACCTGCTAATAGCACAAATACATTAACACCTGCCAATGCGCCTACTAGAACGGCCACATAAGGAAGTACTTTTACCCACTCATAAGTATATCTTCCTGGTATTTCTTGATGATACTGCCATGTCATAACAGTTAATAGCACAATAGTAATGAGCGCTGCAGGCAATACAATAAGGAAATTCACCTTAAATTTATCTCTTAATTCACAGCCTTGTGTACGTGCTGCTGTAATAGTAGTATCTGAAATCATAGATAGGTTATCGCCAAACATTCCTCCACCAATAATGGCACCAATTACTAACGGAATAGGCATACCTGTTGTTTCTGCAATTCCCAGACCAATTGGTGCTAAAGCAGTAATCGTTCCAACTGAAGTTCCCATTGATAGTGAAATGAAACATGCTATTAAAAATAAACCGCCTATCAGAAACTGAGAAGGTATAAAGGATAAGCTTAAATTAACAGTAGCATCAACACCACCCATGGCTTTTGCTACACTAGCAAAGGCCCCTGCTAAAATGAAAATGATGCACATCATCATAATATCACTATGCCCTGCTCCTTCACAAAACACTTCTATCTTCTTATTTAATGGTTCCTTCCTATTAAACATAAGTGCTACAGCTGTGGCTGTAATAAAAGCTACAAGTACAGGCATTTTATAAAAATCTTTCGTAGCTATTCCAACCCCTAGGAAGAGCACAAGAAATACTGCTAACGGCAAGAGTGCAAAGGGATTTCCCTTTTGATTGTCTTTTTTCATGATGTCTATTCTCCTTCGTCATATCCATAGTTGTCGCATAGCCATTATATTAACATAATTTCTTTATAATAATCCACAAAAATATAGTAAAAGGAGAAACTCTATAGTCTCTCCTCCTATTTCTTTAATTTCCATCACCTATTACTTAATGGCTTTTTTAAAGCTTTAACTTATCATCATTTTTAATCTATTTAACTTCTCCACCTTCTACAACAACGCTCTCAGGATCTACGCTGTCACCATAAACAGGTAATAAAGTAGCTTCATAAGCTGAATGGAAAAAATTCTCTTTAGCTAGGGCTTTAATTTCATCATTAATCCAGTTTAGTAATTCTGTATTACCCTTTTGAACAGCAGGTGCAATCGTATCTAGACCACCCAGTGACTCAATACCTGTTGTAAAACCTGGATTTTGAATAGCCCATGCAAATACTAAAGTATTATCATGTGCAAGTGCAGCTCCTCTACCATCTTTTAGTGCATTAAAGGCTTCTGTATTCTCATCATATTTAAGAAGTTCAATATTAGGATAGTTTTCTGTAAAGTAAGTCTCTGCTGTCGTTCCTTTATTTACAATTAATTGCTTTCCTTCAAGCTGAGAAACATCTGTAATAATGGCCCCATCAGGTGATACAACACCAAGAGCTACCTTCATATAAGGTAATGCAAAATCTACAACTTCAGCACGATCTTTTGTTACTGTAAAGTTAGCTAAAATAATATCTACCTTACCTGACTGCAGATATTCCACCCTACTTGCTGCTTCTACTAAAACAAACTCTACAGCATTTTCATCGCCTAATAAGTCTTTAGCAATACGCTTAGCAAAGTAAACATCATAACCTTGGTTTACTCCATTTTCATCTACATAACCAAAAGGTGGTTTATCACTAAAGACGCCAATTCTTATCTTACCTCTTTCCTTAATAGCTTCTATACCAGAAGCACTTTCCCCATTACTACTTGCCTGCTTATTATTTGAGCAAGCTGTTAAACTTCCTAAAATCACTAATAAACCTACTAATATACTTAATACTCTTAAACGTTGTTTCATTTTGTTTCCTCCTCAAAATTAAAGATATTTAAAAATTGTTTTGCTCTTAAAGTACTAGGGTTTTCAAAAAACGCTTTTGGTGTGTTTTCTTCTATAATTTCACCTTGGTCTATAAATAAAATTCGGTCTGCCACAGCCTTTGCAAATTTCATTTCATGAGTCACAATAGCCATGGTTGTTCCTGCTTTAGCAAGTTCCAAAATAACATCTAATACCTCTCTTACCATTTCTGGGTCAAGTGCAGCCGTCACTTCATCGAAAAGTAAAATCTCCGGGTTCATACACAGAGCTCTTACAATAGCTACCCTTTGTTTCTGTCCTCCTGAAAGTTGACGAGGATACGCATCTTTTTTATCGCTTAATCCGACCCGTTCAAGCAATTTCTCAGCTTGCAAAGACGCCTCTTCCTTATTCCTTTTTTGCACTTTTATAGGTCCTAATAATATGTTTTCCATCACTGTCATATGCGCAAATAAATCATAACTTTGAAATACCATGCCAATCTTTTGCCTAATTTGGGGCCAATCCTTCTTACTCCTAGTAATACTTTCACCATCTAATTTAATGTTTCCTGCTTGAAAAACCTCTAAACCATTTAAGCAGCGTAATAAGGTACTTTTTCCACATCCTGATGGTCCTAAGATGACAATTACTTCTCCCTTTTGAATTTGAAAAGAAATATCCTTTAAAACAGGTGGATTGTTATCATAACTTTTATATAAGTGTTCTATTTCTAATAACATTTCTGCCATATGTATGTCTCCTTATGATTGCCACTTCATTTCTAATTTTTTAGAGAAAATAGAAATGGGGTAACAAATAATAAAATACAAGATAAAGATAAAGCCATATACCCACAGAGGAGCACTAGGCACTTTTAAAATTGAGGCTTCTATAATCTGTTGACCTACCTTCAATACCTCTACAACACCAATTAGTACAATTAACGAAGTAGTTTTAACCATACGAGTTGCTAAGTTAATAGCTGTCGGCAGCATTCTTCTTATAGCTTGTGGGATGATAATATAACGATAAATTTGAATTTCGCTTAACCCAATAGCCCTGCCACTATCACTTTGTGCCTTAGGCATGGAAGTAATGGCTCCTCTTACTATATCTCCCATCTCAGCTGTTCCCCATAAAGTAAAGACAATAATCGAAATAATCTCTGCCTCTATATGATAACCAATGAGCTTTGTTAAACCAAAATAAAAGATAAAAAGCCATACCAAGATAGGAATAATTCGAATAGCTTCTAAATAAATCCTACAAATCACTTTTACTGCCTTGTGCTTGGAAGTCATCAATATGCCTAACACAATACCCAGTACACCAGATAAAATCATTGCAATGAGCGCTACTTTCATAGCTACTCCCAAGCCACCTATAAGTCTAATCAGGTTCCTGCCTTGGAAAAGCACGTTAATTCCCAAATCCTGCATATCTCATCCTCCTTTCAATCCAAGTAAATAATATGGAAAGTGGCAATAAAATAATTAAATATGCAATCACTAATAGAAAAAGGGCTTCATCTGTCTTGTAATACATACCAATTAAATCTTTAGCAACAAACATTAAATCAGCTAAAGCAACTGCACTAAATATAGATGTTTCCTTTAATAAAAAAATAATATTAGCACCTATACCTGGCATAGCAACTGCAAACGCTTGAGGTAAAATAACATGTTGTATCAGTTGCCATTCATTTAGTCCGATACTTAAGCCTGATTCAATTTGAGACTTACTAACAGCTTCTAATCCTGATCTGAAGGCTTCCGCCATATAGCTTCCACCTAGAAAAGTTAGTCCTATCACTGCACAGGTTTCCGCACTTATCTTTACTCCCAACTTTGGTAACCCATAGTATAAAAAGAAAAGTTGTATTAGTAAGGGTGTATTTCTAGATAATTCTATGTAAGCTCCCACCACTTGCTTCGCAATTGGAATCTTATAGTATCTAATCATGGCACATATAAACCCTACTAGAACAGCTAGAACAATTCCTACTCCTCCTAAGGTTAAAGTCAGTTTAGCTGCTTCAACGTACAAGGGAACATATCTTTCTATAGCACTTATATCCATCTTCGTCCCTCCTTTGATTTCATTTCCTAGTATTCCTATTTGTTTTGTTTTTTATTTTATTCAGTATACTCTTATTATTTTTACTTTGTCAATATTTTTAGATTTAACTAAACCTTATTCCATATCAATTCTATGAAATGGACAATCTTATTAATGACTTTATTTCTTAATATTTTTACTAGTTTTTCGATGTCTTTTCCTTTTTTTGTGTCCACATACGCCCTACACTTTTCTTTTTTATGTTGTGGACAGATACTAGACTTTTTACCGCATACAATTGATTTTTAAAATTTTTTAATTTTCATTAGGGATTCCCCTGGTTCATCACATATACATAGATGTAAAACAAAATAAGCAACTTCCTCGGCTTTAGTCTAGGTAGCATCAACTTGACGCGCTAGCAGTAGAGGTCCATCTATAAGTTGCTAAATACATTTTTACATCTAGTAGTACCAAATAAAGTTCTAAATCAGAGTCTTAAAGTCTTAGTTTCCTATCATAAGGGTGCACCGGCTAAGACTATAGGAGCTCCTCACTCATTGGTTTAACTTTAATAGCTATCCTTAATGCCTGTTTCTAACTACATAAACATGCTGAGGAGCCATTTTATGCCTAGAATTAGGCCAATTAGGAAGGCTATGTGAGTTTCTCCCATGAGACTGTAACCAAAAAAGACCTAGACTTGTATCAATTGATACTTAAGTCTAGGTCTTTTTTTACGCACGCGGTAGGATTCGAACCCACGACATTCTGATTAGTGAGAGTACTTATTTTTATCATACTATCAGTTGTTAACTTTATTGATAGTCAACGGTTATATTGTTTTTTATACTTATATCAAAAAATATTCTACTGCAACTTTTTTATTTTACTGCAACCCTATTGCAACCTAAATGAATACCTTTATCTCTACAATACTTATTATATTACATTTTAATATGAATTAATAAATCTTGTTCCAATTCTTCTTTAAGAGTTAACAATCTACTTATAGTACATGTATAAATCTCTAGTTGTTCCTCTCCTTGAAGTTCATTAGGTAATTTTAGCTCACTTTTATTATTCCACGAATGAGTATTTCGACACTCATTTAAAAGAGATAATATTTTATCAATTAATTGTTTCCTTAAATCTCTAATATAAAGAGGTAATTCATTAATTTTTTCAAGATGTTTTTCTGCAAATTTTTTATTCTTATCCTTTTGAATTTGATTTGTAATTTCTTGATATTCTTCTTCCCTACGTCTATCTTCCGCTTCAGTAGTAAAAGGAATAAAATACTCATCATTAATGTAATGTATGTATTTTTTATTAAATTCAACAAAATAGTTATCTTTATTTATTTTGATATCATAATCGGCGTTTATATTTCCATATACTTGTTTAAGATTATTCATACCTAATGGTCTATATGTTTCATTTACAAATCTCTTTTGTAATGAATAAGCATTTAATGATAGTTTAGGACCTTTGGTGTCAAAGAAATCTTTTCTATCATCAGATACGATAATCAGCATATCATTATCAATATCCCAACTGCTTAGGTTTAGGCCTAAATATTCATAAATACCCTCTATTATTAAAACATCGTTCATTTGTGTATCAGAAACATCTCCACTTATTTTTTTCTTGTAAGCATTACTCATTGTTATTGGTGTTAGATTAATTATTTGTACATAGTCCTCTGAAAATAACTCGAATAATTTTCTGTATGATCTCTCCCAATAATCTTGCCTTTGTATACGTTCTTGATTTATTAAATTAGTTATTTTGCCTGTAATATCTTTAACTTCATTCCAAAAATCATCTTTTTTTGTCCGCTCTTCAACTGCAATCTGCACTTTGGAATAATTATGATTAAATGCTTCTAAAATATTCTTATTTTGCTTTTGCAACTCTAACATCGTTACTTCTGGAACTAATAATTTAACAATACCTACCTTACATAAAATTATTAAATCATCTAGTTCATGTAATGGGTTTTGTCTATTCATTATTCTATTAATTTCTTCTATCTCACTATTGAGTGAAGTTTTCATGAAATTCACTTCATGTATAAGATGCTTGATATAGATATTTGTATCTATGTAGATGTATATCATTTTATCATCTCCTAACCGAATAATATTACTATTTCACAAAACACTATCTAATATAATATACTATTTTAAATATTTTAACACTACTTTGTTTTATAGATAAACCATTTTAAATACTGTTATATGTTTGTATGATTTCTGTTATTTTTCATATCCTAAGTAAAAAAGGATTAGGAGATGACATTTATGAGCAGAACAACTTCCGTAACAGCTGAACTTCATGGATACTCGTTAGAAGAACTAAAAAATTAAGAAGATCTTATTCTACAGAGATAGGTAGGAATGTTCTTACGACAGTTGTTATGCTTATAGAAGGCAATTCAGTTAAACAAATTGCAGATTTTCTTGCAGTACGTTTAATTACTGTTTATACCTATATAAATCGTTGGAATGAGCTTGGTATTTCTTCTTTAGAAGACTATAGAGGTAGAACCCCTTCTAATTGCAAAATGACAGCTGAAATGGAACATGATCTTTTAGAAGTGGTTCAGCATAATATCCCTAATGATTTTGAGTTTCTAGGCAATGTTTGGACTGCCAAGCTTTTATCAGATTATCTTAATCAAAACTACGGGATAAGGCTATGCCCACAATGTATTAGAGATACACTTCATAAAAACAACTATAGCTTCAAACGAGCTCAAAAAAGACCAAGTAAAGGTGTAAAATCTGAGCAAGAATCGTTTAAAAAAATGATAGAAACTACGAGTACTGTAGAAAACGATTCTGATAGTGTTTTGTATGTTATGGACGAAACTGCCCTAAGAACAGAATCTGATAACAGGAGAACTTGGAGTCCAGTTGGGGTGTCCCCTATCTTAGAAAGCAATGGTTCTCATCAAGGGGTTAATATTATTGGTGCAACAGAAATAACCAAAAACTTTGATACAATAGCCGATATATATGATGCAGCACATACTATCAAAGGTAAAGAAATAAAAGAATTTTTAAGTGAACTATTAGAACGTAATCTTGGAAAGAAGGTGTATGTTGTTTTAGATAATGCTAAAACACATAATAATCATGAGATTCAAGAGTTCTGGAGTCAAAATACTAATAGGTTAGTACTTATTAATACCCCCGTTTATTCACCACAACTTAATCCACAAGAAAACATTTGGAACTTGCTTAAGAATAAAGTGTATACAGTAGGTGCTAAAGAGAGTACTGATGCACTCTTTGAAGAAGTTAATCATCTATATAATCAATTCAATGATGATAAAGGGCTAATTAAAAACATCGTTAATCCCAGAAATTACTACTTCAAGTCCAGAATATAAGTAGGTATTTTAGTCCTACTTATTTCCTGAAATATTACAACATTATTTAGTTTTATAAATGGTTTATCTATAAATAACTCTACATTTTATACATAAAATAAGGTAAGGCTTCATGCCCTACCCTAGTTTTAACTGCATCTTCTTTAATATCTTCTCTTGCTCTTCTCGCATATGCTTAATATACCCATCAATCCCCCCATATTGTTCAACTAATCTAGTACCCCAATTATAGTCTTTTTCCTGTTCTTCTTTATGCCTAGCATTTTCCCCGTGAATACTGGAGCTAGTAGCATTTCGACCATGCTCTTGCCTAAATTCTAAATACCTCATCCTAGCCCATCTACATGACCTTAACTTTCTAAGGCTATTTACTTCTATTTGCCTTACTCTCTCACGAGTTACCCCTATTTCTTTACCTGTCTCTTCTAGTGTATGTACGTTACACTCAAAACCAAATCTAAAAAGTAAAACTTGCCTTTGCTGTAATGTTAAATTATCATTCATAGCCTGTCTTAATTCTTCTGCTAGTTCTTGATGATAAATACTATCTTCTACACTGCAAAACTCTTCCTGCTCTTCTCCTAATGTATCTCCTAATTCCATCTCTCCATCTTCTCCAATAGGTGTATTAAGGCTAACAAATTTAAGGCTACTTTTGATCATGTTTCTTTTTGGATACATAAACCTATGCATCTTCTGATATATCCAGTAATACGCATATGAAGCAAATGGAACGTCTCCATTAATATCATACTTTTCAGCTGCTACTATTAAACCTATTCGCCCCTCCTGGACTAAATCATCCTGATCTATTGCATTGTCACGTTCTGTATAAAACTTCATAGACACTTTGTATATTAACCCCTTATTAGCTTCTAATAGCCTTTCTAAGGCTTTACTATCTCCACATTGATATAACTTAACCAACTCTTCATTGGTCATGATATTCACCACCTACTTTATATTAAAAGACGGTCTAAATTGACCGCCCCATTATTATTTTTGTATTTCTTCTAGTAGCTCTTGAAGCTCTCTAATCTTCTTGTCCTGTTCATCCGTTCTAATACAACCTAGAATAGCATTACACGCTAGAATAATAGTATTGGCTTGCCCTGTGGCTATCTCTCCATTAGCTACCATATTCCCTATTTTGCTAAGGCTCTTTCTAATGTTTGTAGGAGAATCTAATTTAAGTTTTATTTTCTTTTTCTTCTCCATTTGCTTCCCACCCTTCCAGTATATTAGTAGGATAATCACATTTTATGGACTCCTTATTTTCATTTATATAAGCAATATCTACAAGAGGAACATTAGCATCTAAATAGTCATCTAGATTTTTGAGAAGTGCCCCCTCTTCGCGATCTGCTCTATTTACATTCTTGGCCTTACTTATTAGTTTATCTATGTAGGTCATACCTGTCACTCTCCTTACAAATAAAGGCCACTAATTAAAGTGACCCTTGCTTCCTTAATCCTTCTATAAATCCTTGAGTAAATCCTACGACAAAAGGTTTAGGCTTTCTTATGCTCTTAACTGATACAAAAAGATTTTTACTGAGATAACCTTTAATAACTACGCGCTTACCTTTTCTAATAAGCTTACTACTAGCTACTTGTTCATTTAAAGAAGTGCACTGTAATTCAATTCCTTTTGGAGTAATAATAGAGAATAAAAGAGTATGTCCTTTCTCTGTTTTTTGCACTATATCTTTAATTTTAACGACTGCTTCAATCAACATCAAAAGTCACCCCTCTTCTCCTAAGTTCCCTTAACATACCATCTACAGAACCTTCTCCTACTTTATCTGCATTCATATTAACAATAATAGGAGCTCCTGCTTCTTCAGTTAACGCCCCATAGATAGCACCTAAAGCACTAATTACGCTATTATCTTTAGTATTTACATTTTGTGTAACCGTGCTAGATGTGGAAAGATTAGCACCGATAGAGGCTGTTTCCCCTGCAACTGCTGCTTGCATCTGTGCTACTAACTCACCTACCGCATTTCTCACAGTTCCAACACCATTTAATAATCCTTCGGCTAAGGCAGTAGTAGTATCTTGACCTATTTGATTAGCTTCCTCAGGTAATATACTTAGATCATTTCTTACCTTGTCTGTAAATTCGGTTTTAAGGTTGTCAAACTCATCTTTATAGAAGTTTCCGGCCAACTCTCCAGCTAACCTTTGTTTTTCTTCCCATAATGCTAAATAGCTAGTAAGGTTTTCTTCTGGTTGATTCAATAACAGCTCTGTAAAGTCTATAGCATCCTCCATGCTATTCTTGGAAATCAACTCATCTAAAAATGTTTGGCTCACACCTTTTTGCTTAAGAGCTTCTATACTTTTACCAAATAAGGTAAGCTGATTTATATCGTTTTGAAGATCTCCGAGCTTCATGTACTCTATGTCATCTTCCGTAAACTTGTCAAACAAGTCTCCAAAAGCTTTAAACTTTTCTTCGAGAGACGTCTGCTTACTCATGATAGTTTGGTATGCGCTCTCATATGCTGAAATCATCCCAGAATAAGTACTTTCATAGTTCTTGATGTATTGCTCCTGCAACGCCTTTTCATCCTCTAAACCTTGTTTAGTAAGTTCTAGTTTAGATTGATTAGACTCAGCTAAAGCGTTCAACTCTTTTTCTGTTACACTTTTAGCCTTCGCCTCAATATCCTTAAGTTTTTGGGCCTTAGTTTCTTCATCTAAGTCCTCCATGAGATCTAATTCTAGCTTAGCTAATACCTTGTATGCGCCTTCTAAATCTTTGGACTCACTTGCTATAGACATAGCTTTATTCTGCTTATCTAATTTAGCCTCTAAATCAGTAATAGCTTTTTCCTTTTCGACTACCTTTGATTTTTCGATGGCAATATACTTGTTATAGGCTTTTTGTACTCCGGCAACTCCTATAGTTTCTTTTTCTGCTAGTTCCTTTTCAAGTTGCTTTAATTCTTCTGCAGATAGCTTTTCTTTTAGGGCTAGGTACTCCTCTGAACGTTTAACTTCTAGGTCTTGTTCCAACCTTGCGTATTCCTCTGAGGCATCTGTTAACTTCAATGCTGCATCATTAGCAGCTTGATCTGTTGCTTCTTGGTTCTCTTTTGCCTTTTCTTCAACCTTTTTCTGATATTCTTTGGCACCCTTATCCATGATGTCCTGAATATGCTTTAGGTAGCCTTGAGCGTTCTTATCATACTCAGTTAAATCAATAATATCACCAGGCATTTTCATGCCATTATCAACACCATCATCCAATGTTTTGTATTTAGGATCATCAAAACTCGTTCCACTACCACCATGGTACCTACCACTAGAAGATTTATGCAATGTAGAGTCGATTGTATCTTTTCCAATCCCTAATGCATCTAATCCTTTATCGGCGAGCAAGCCTATAAGCCCAAACTGCTTCAAGTTTAGCCTTATACCCTTCGCCAATATTCCCGGCAAATCTTGTCCTGCCCCAAGTATCCCTTCGCCTATTTCATCTATAATATCTTTGCCTACTCCAGCCCAATCTATCGCCATTATCCCATCTTTAAATTTATTCATAACTTCATCTGCACATTGTACAAGTGCAATAGCTGCTGAAATAAGCGCATTTACTAATTTACCTATAATCTCCGGTGCCTTATCTGCTAACTTAGGCAATGCCTTAACAATCCCATCAGCTAGGCCTATTATAATGTCTTCTGCGCACTTAAGCAGTTTTTCGATATTATCTTCTTCTAAGATATAGTCAATAAAATTTAATATAGTCTCTACTGCTGTAGGTATTAACTTAGGCAATGCTTCAGCAATACCTTTACCTAGTTCCAAGATGATAGCTAGACCTGTTTGCAATAGTGTAGGCATAATTTGTACAAAAGAGTCTACCAAAGACATTATAATATTTTTTGCTATGCCAACTATTTCGGCTATGTTCTCTTGTATGCCTTTACCCAACGCTTTTATAATGTCTACACCTAAGGTTAATAGCTTTGGAGTGATTTCACCTATGCCTCTTACGAGTGACATCCCCATTTCTATAGCAGCTCCTGATATGGTCTCTAAATTATCACTCAGTCCCTGTATAAATGACTGTATCAAATCAGAGGCTGCTTCAATCATTTTAGGCGCTGCCTCTGCCACTTTTACAACTATCTCACTAAATACATCACCTAAAGCTACAACTAAACCTTCTAGACCGTTTTTCTCGAATGCACTAGCTAATTTATCTAGCATATCATTAGCGGTCTTTACAACCTCAACCATGGGGTTACGTACATCTTTATAAAAAGTAATACCTAGGTCTGTAAGCTTATTCTTTAATATGCCTATCTGGCTTTCCATAGTGGCGTAACGAGCGCTAGCCTCTTTAGCTAAAGCAGTATTTTCTTTCCATGCTGTGTTACCGATATCCATAGACTTAGCAAACACATCACTTGCGCTACTAGCTCTTAGCAAAGCATCCTTAAGCCTTATCTCTGTGATACCCATGTCATCAAGCACTTTAATAGCACTTATTCCCCTATCCTCAGCAGTGCCTAAGCCTTGGATAAAGCTCATTATTGCACCAGCAGCATCATCTTTAAATGCCTTTTTAAACTGCTCACTGCTCATGCCTGCTACTGCTGCAAATTGACCTAAAGAGCTGTTACCTGTCTCTACCGCTAATGCCATATCAGACATTACTTTACTAAATGCGCTACCACCAGCTTCCGCCTCTATACCTACAGAAGATAAACCTCCGGCTAGAGATAAGATTTGTGCCTCACTCATACCCACTTGTTTACCTGCTCCTGCAAGTCTTAAGCTCATAGCAGTAATTTCTGACTCTGTAGTAGCTAAATTATTACCTAGTGCTACAATTGTACTTCCTAGCTTATCAAAATCGTCCTGGCTCATTCCTGTAATATTAGCTAGTCTTGCTAGACTAGTAGCTGCTTCTTCACTAGATAAGTTTGTAGCATCACCTAATTGAACCATTGTCTTAGTAAAGCTATCTATCTTATCTATGCTTATACCTAATTGTCCAGCTGCTTCTGCTACTCCTGCTATTTCAGCAGCACTTTGGGGCATTTCTTTAGCCATGTTCCGAATAGCACCTTCTAGACTTGCAAGCTGTTCTTCTGTTCCATTTACAGTCTTTTTAACACCAGCGAAAGCACTCTCGAACTCTATACCTGCCTTGATTGCAAAGCCAGCCGCAGTGGCTAAGGCTGCTCCTACTGCCGCTAATGCTTTTGCTACACCACCGGCTAGGTCTTTAAGTCCCCCTAGCCCTTTATCTGCTAACCCTTTTAATCCGTTAAGTCCATCTTTAAAACCTTTATTGTTTAACTGGGTATCAATAATAATAGAACCATCTGCCAAATGTCCTCACCCCCTTTTTAGTGGTACTGGCTCTGCGTACCTAATTTTTATCTATTGGGCAGCTATTGGCTGTAAGTACAAAGCGTTCTTTTTATTATCTAATACAAAAGCATCATAATAAATACGGCCCTCTACTAAATATCCACTTATACCTGGTGGGTTTTCGTGAATTTTATACTCTGCTAACTTAATAGGTGCTGTTGTTGCTATAGTATGACCTATTAAAAATCCTGAGTTTAAAGGTAATCTATTAGATGGTACCTTAATAACTTTCATACCATCAACATAGGCAACTACTCCTTTTAATCTCATCTCTTGCCCTACATTGGTATCTAGTACTAAATCATCGTTTAGCTTCATGAACTTGTATGTTTCAGGTGTGACGATAATAAATCTATTATCCTCCGGAACTTCCTTATCATCTAAAACCTCAGTTCCCGTTGTTATTAATGTATATACATTAGCGGCTGTTATCTCTTCAGCCGTGGCTACAGTTCCTGCATTTGCACACATCTTAGTAAATCTATATAAATCCACTTCTGGTTTTACTACTTCTCTCAGCTGACGATCTAAGGCTTTACCTGCCTCTAAGGCTAATTGGGTCTCGTCTAAATCCGCCTTATCAATCGCAAATGTAAAAGAACGGTCTTTTGACATTGTTAGTTCTTGTGTAGTAGCAGATAAATTTTCTACATTTCCATATCTACTGGTTCCGTCTACTTTTGCCCTATTATAGTCATTCATAGATGCTGTATTAACAGTATAAACCTTTACCGTTTTACTTCCTGTAAAGTCATAATCATCATTAACACATTCGCTAGATCTACTCATAGCCTTAAATCTTTCATCAACTTCTTTTGCATATTTTGTTGCATAATCTACTGACATTCACTTCACTCCTTTATTAATGTTTTAGGCCTTTTAAAAAGGCATCACTTTTTTCTGGTTTTGGATTTGTATTACTTGGTATAGTGATGGTTGGTACCTTTTTCTCGCTTGTAGTATTACTGAATGCCTTCTGTAATACCTCTATATTCTTACACATCTCTTCTTCTGATGAATAATTTAAAACTTCTAATAACTCATTAGGTAAGTTCTTCTCAGATAACAAGTCAGCTGCCTTATATCTAAGTTCTCTTTTATTAAGCTCGGTTTCTCTAGTTTTTAGTTCAACTTCTTTAGTCTCATATTTTGCCTTATACTCGTCATCATACTTAGCTTTTTCCCTTGATAATCTTTCGCCAACTATCCTATTGACATCATCTTGACTAAAGGTTTTATCCCCGCTTTTTGGTGTTGGGTCACCTGCTGGATCATCTGCAAAGAATTGTAGATTAAGTGGTAAAAATTGCTTTTTCATAATATATACCTCCTGTTTAACGTCTTGGTTAGACTAATATGGGCAGTTTCTACACGTACCTAGGTGTGTTGGGTGTCATTCCCTAAAACTCCTTCGGGAGAGTGAGTTTGGGTAGTTTATACACTTACCTAGGTGTCAAAGGTAGGGTAAATCATGCCACAACCTAAAGGATAAATGATATGAAAAAAGAAGATAAATAAAAACGGTGCAAGTATAACTTATGACGCTGACAGTTCGCCACAAATTATTCCCACACCGTTTTTTAACAGTTTCCCTACTATGAAAGGTTAGTAGAGGGTACTTACACCATATTTACTTAGTTATATTATATCATATCCATAGGAGGTATACAAGCTATTTCCTATGATTATCAAAGCTTCAATGCTATTTCTATATATCACTTTCAAGCATAATTTTAGGGGCTTTCATATCAGAAAACCCCTGTTTTAGTGCTATTTATTCAAGTTCTAAGTACATATTCTTGCGATTTTTCTTATCATAAGGCTTACTTATATGCACGATTTTGAACCCTTTTAATGCTTCCAGTACCCTTGGCATATCTTCTGTATCTGTATATGAAATTCTAATCTTAATCATAATTTATCACGCTCCTATTGATTTATTCAGGCTCACACGATAAAATTAAGGTGCGAATTTAAGTTATCATGTAAGCCTTTAGTGAACGGATTTTCCGTTTACCTATTGGCTTCTTTTCTTTTTAAGAACTCCAATTCCTTAATGCCTTTTAATAGCCCTCTTACCTTATCTTGGACTGATTCTCTCATTTCAGCATTTACATAGTCATTGAGATACTCAAAATAATCATCTAAATCTTCTGTTGGAATATTCTCACTACCTTTACTGACCACTTCATATAAATCAAGAAATAAATCACCAACTAAAAATGCTTTCTCGTATTTTTCTCCTCTACGGCGCGCCCTTTCTTGCTGTATACCAATTATACGTCCATAATTAAAAGCATATATGGCTTCAGTACACTCATCACATTCAGCTAGCTTTCTTAAATGTTTAAGGTCTCTTAGGTATTCCCATGGTGTTAATGCCTTTTCTATTGACTTAATATTTAATAGTTTCATATGTATCAGCTCCTATCCTAATAGCATTTGTTTAGTAATCTATTTCTTACACCAATAGCTTCATTAGCTTTACCTCTATCTGCCTTGGCAAGTTCTTCGATATACTCGTCCCATCCTTCAATACTTGCATATTCAACCAAAAGATCCTCTTTATAATCACTTAAAAATTTACAATATACCCAATCTACATATCTTCGGTGTTCCATTTTCTTTAACTTAATTCTTTCTATGAAATTCACTATACTAGATTTACTTTGTATCTTTTCTTTAATGGCTGCTATCCTTCTATCACTATCTTTAATAATTTCTAATCCATTCATCACAAGTTCACCTATATGATTTATTTCCTTGGCCTTTGCTTTAATTTCTTTATGAAACCTCTCTGCTTTATTTTGGTATTCTTGGTATTCTCTTTCCCTATGATAAGTGTCATATATGATATAAAACTGCATTATATCCCAATGATAGTAATGCCATAAGAATTCCTCTAAATTATCCCCTATAGACTTATCTAACTCTAACCCTTTTAAATACTTCATAGTAGAAAAATAATCTTTCTGTGACCACTTTTCTCCATCATACTCTTTATGTATTGGGAATAGCTGCATAATCTGTCTTGGCGTAGCTTGTTTGAGAAGCTCCTGGACTTCATCAGATAATTTACATCCTGTTTCAAGTTGCTCCTTGGTATATGTATTTTCATATAACAATGTATCAACTGCCCTCACTCCATTAAAAACCCCCTTCAAGAAGTGGTCTTTATCATTGCTCTCTTTTGCTGATTCATACATCTTCACATAAAGCAGATGTTTATCTGTATCTCTTCTTATCATTTCATCATCTTCTTTCTACACTTGGTTTAATAGATTATCTAAATCCTTATTTGCTTCATCTGCCACTTTAGCCCCGACATTCTCATTGGGTAGCTCTATAACTCTTGTAGAGTTCCTGATTTGATTAACAGTTGAAGTATTGTACTTTAATTCATCTAAAGTCTTTCTACTTGTTATTATGGTTATTTTTCTAAGGCAAGTTCTTTTATTTATAAGTCCATATAAAATTGAACTTGTATAATCTGTTGCCTTGTCGGCTCCTAAGTCATCTATAATCAATATATTTGCATTCTCAATACTCCTTAGCCTGTCCTCACTTCTAATATCTTCATTGTTTGAATATCGGTTTGCCTTTCTCGACTCGCAAAATAGGCTAGAAGCATCTATAAAGCGGGGCTGCTCTTTATACTGTCTTATTAATCCATTTGCTATAATACATGCAAGCAAGGTCTTTCCTGAGCCAGTACTAGGGCTATGTATGTAGAGACCAACTCCCTTGTCTTTAAACTTATTAAAGTGCTGAATAAAGTTAATGCTTTTTTGTCTTGCTTCTTTTGCAACTAATAAATTAGTATATCTTTCATAATCAAATTCCTTTGTCCTTGCATACCTATATGCTTGTGGAATCCCTGTACTTAATGCTGTTCTATCATAATTCTCTTTAAGGACTGCATACTCATTAATTCCACCGTCTTTGCGTCTTATATGATACGTTTTGCCCTCTTGAACATTATGAATATTAAACGGTGTTTCTATAGGCTCATTTTTCATATAGTAATAATATGGGTTTCCTTCATCATCCGTTAACTTTACATCAGTATGGCAAGTTGTTGACATATTCATCACTATAGAACTTGCTTGGGTCAATTGTTGGTTTTGGCTCTCCACCATTTATCACCTCTTTCAATTCTTCCTTATGTGCTTCTTGATAATTTTCATCTAAGTAATCTATAAAACCACCATTAAAGAATGTACTTCCATGCTTTATATATTCCTTTGATGTTTGTTTGGCTTCAATATCTTGAACATATCTGTCAATACATCTTTCTAATTGCTCATATCCATATTGATGAATAAGTTTAGGTAATTTCTTAATTGCTTTATCCTTACCCTTCTTATTTGGGTATGAACTCCATAGCTGCTCTGCTTGCTGAGCATATATATTCTTATTGGTATTCTCTTTAGTATTCTTATTAGTATTCTTTTTAGTCGTATTACAACCAACCCCTCGGTCGTATAAAACATAACCCTTAGGCGTGTCGTGACCAATAGGTTGGTCGTATAATGACGTACTGTTAGTCGTATCACGACCAACCGAAATATATTCGAGTAAGTATTTAAGGTCAATCTCATATGAATTAGTATCCCATGTATTGTTTTGAGACTTACCTCTGAATACTTTTATGATATTCATTTGTTTAAGCTCATTAATAGTTGCCTTGACCTTTGTTTGTCCACATGGTATACGCTGCATTAACATACTAATCGAAATCTTGAACCCTGCTTCATTGCTTAATATGTTGCATATAAGACTTTTTTGATACGGATTAAGGTTATTGGCTCGTATTATTGCATTATGTATTTGAGTAAAGTCTCTGTCCATTTATGTATCACCGCCTAAAACTCTTGGCCGATTAATTTATTTAGCCATTCGTCAATCCTTGAAATAATAATGCGGTACCTGTTGCCGACCTTAATATATGGTGGTGGATTGCTACTCCTAAGCATTTCTCTAGCTGTACTTTCGCCAACTCCCATAATTTCTGCAAACTCTTTTACTCCTATTGTTTTTTCTTCAACTTTCCTTCTGTGTTCTTTGACCATTTCTGTAAGGTCTCTTACTGTTTCACTCATTCCATTACCTCCCCTTGGATTAAAGTAAAGTCTTTAAGTTCTCTCTCTATAATCTTATATATGTCGTTGGCCTGTTCAATGTAGTTCATGTAATTGTCTAGTTCAAGTGCTCTTTCATCATGTAACCTATTGACTATCTTCCAAATTAAAGTATCTCTTTTCATTCAATCATCCTTTCTAAAAAAGGTAAGTCAAATTTTTTGCCTATCTATCCTCTTTAAGTAAATCTTCAACTTTACAATTTAACGCTTTGCAAAGTTTTCCAACAGTAGAAGGCCTTGGAATAAATCCATTATTAACAATTCTATTAATTGACGTTC
Source organism: Cellulosilyticum lentocellum DSM 5427 (assembly GCF_000178835.2). Lineage (GTDB taxonomy): Bacteria > Bacillota > Clostridia > Lachnospirales > Cellulosilyticaceae > Cellulosilyticum > Cellulosilyticum lentocellum. The sequence continues at coordinate 1,037,334 of NC_015275.1, read as the reverse complement.
TACTAACCCCTGAAACATTAGAAAGGTCAGTATAAGTAAATCCGTTGTTATAGATTAGACTTTTCAACTTTTCCACATTAACATTCATGCTATCACCACCAATATGTAAATTTATAAACTATTTGTTTATATTTCGTAGTATAATATAAACTATATGTTTAGTCAATGCTTTTTGTAAACTATTTGTTTATTTTTTTATCATATTGGTTTATAATAATAAGAAATAAATTTTAGGAGGAATAGATTTGAATAATGTACTTTTAAAAACAAAAAGGAAAGAAATGAAATTATCTCAATCAGCATTAGGTTCACTTGTAGGTGTAAGCGGTGCATATATTCAACAACTAGAGGCTGGAACTAAAAATCCTAGCATAGAGACATTAAAAAAAATTGCAGATGCATTAAATATACGTGTTAACGAATTGTTTGTAGATACGTTAGAAAATATACTCCGCAAAGAGATTGACAAACCACAAAAATGTGATGATGAACTTATAGATATGATTAGGAATTCTGATGAAATAGAAAATGTAATAGGCGCACTATTGCTTTTTAACAAAACTTTTAAATATAATTCTATAATCTGTAATTTATCTGACAATGATCTATCATTTCTTGTTACTCTATTATCAGGAACATTTAACTCTATATATGAGTCTTATATCAATATGATTGCTGAATCTAAAAAAGAAGGTGAATAGTCATGGCTACAGATCAACCAAAGAAACGCAAGCCACGATCTAAGGCTAACGGTGAGGGTACCATATATGCCACCACAAAGAACGGTAAGACGTACTATAAGGCTACCCTTACAGTTGGTACCAATGAGGATGGAAAACTGATTAGGAAGTCCTTCTGCTCCTATAAGAAGCAAGAAGTTATTGACCGTATGGCGGAATATAGGACTCAGTCCAATAGTGGTTTAACCTCAAGTAATGATAAGATCACATTAAATCAATGGTTTTATACTTGGTTATTTGAATTTAGGATTAATGAGCTAAAGGATACATCTTTTGAACGATATGAAGGAATCTATAGAAATTATATAAAAGGCTCAGCGCTAGGAAAAAGGAAACTTGTCGATATTAGAACCGCCCATATACAATCCTATTACAACGCTCTAGCTGAGCAGGGCAAGACCACTAACACAATCAAGGTATTAAATAAAACGCTTAAAACATGCCTTAATGACGCTGTAAAACAAGGCTATATTGTAAGGAACTATTGTTCATTGGTAACTATGCCTAAGTGTGAGGGTGCAGCTGGTACTGATAAGGATAATGACATTACTTTCTTCACACCTGAAGAACAAAAAACGTTTATAGGTTCTTTAGAGAAAAACAAAAACAGGATGCTATTTATACTAGCATTAGGCAGCGGCCTACGACTTGGAGAGTTGATGGCCCTGAAATGGGATAATGTGGACATGGTAAACAATACTTTGAGTGTAACTCATGCTATTTCAAGATTATCCAAGGTAGGAAAAGACGGTTCTAGGACATGGTCAGTATTGGAACATGATCCCAAGACTAAAAGCAGTACCAGGATCATCCCTTTGCCAACTAAGATTATAAAAGAATTAAAAAAGCATAAGGCAGAACAGGACAAGTTAATATTAAAGTATGGTGATTTATACCAAAAAAATAATCTAGTGTTCTGTACCGATTTAGGCGGATACTTAGACACTAGAAATTTAACAAGATCATATGCTCGTGCTCTGGCCAATGCAGGCATTGAGCATAAAAAATTTCACTCTATGCGACATACTTATGCGACCAGGCTATTCGAAAATGATGTTCCCATCAAGACCGTGCAATCACTTATGGGACATAACGATATTACTACTACAATGAATATTTACACTCATGTTACACCTCAGCAGATGACTGATGAAGTGCAAAAACTGAATAAGATTTTCAACCTTTAGCCATGGCCATAGAACCGTGGCTTTTTAATTGTCAGAAATCTTACTGCAACCCTACTGCAACCTTTTGGCTTATTGCAACCCGAAATAAAAAATTCTCTAAGCTTGTATCTATTGATACTCAAAGCCTAGAGAATTCAATTTACGCACGCGGTAGGATTCGAACCCACGACATTCTGATCCGAAGTCAGACGCTCTATCCAGCTGAACTACGCGTGCTTTTTTTGTTAGCTTGTTTATTGTACCACTTTTTAGTAGTCAGTTCAATAGGTTAATGCAGTAATAGCTTCATCATAGCTAGTTACTCTCTTTACGGTAAAGTATTTCATAAATTCCTTGGTCCACATATCCATTTCACCTTCAATATCATTTACTTCATTCATGATGAATACCACCTGCTTACAACCTGTTTCGCTCATTTGTGGTAAGAACTCCTTAAAGCCCCATTCTACATCTGCTGGGTCATCTTCAAAACCATTTCTGGCATCAACAATAAAATTACACCCTTTGTTGGTTCTTGCAAGCTCTATAGCACATTTAACAGGGGCTCTATAATCTTCACCCCTACAAAACTGTTTCCACTGTAAGAAAACCACCTTTTCATTTTTATGGTACTCTACTTTACAAAAATCTGATTTAAATATAGTGCTTTTCTCCTTAGCTTTTATCCTCTTTATTTCACTTATGGCTGTTACTACCCAGAAAGCACTAGTTAATACAATGCTTCTTAACTGTATCGGTTGTTGAGACTTCTGCACATATACTATTGTAAAGAATACCATTAATGTTGCTATGATTAAATTTTTAAATAAAAAGTGCTTAGAGAAGATTCCTATTAAAAAAAGCAAGCCCCCCATCACAACTATACTAGCTTCCCACATCATATAATTAGGATTCTCTCCTTTTCTAAGTAGTATCATACCTCCTCCAATCAAAATCAACACTAAACCAATTTTTGTAATGGTTGGTCTAATATGTACCTTGCTTTGAATCCAATCTTGTATCTTAGCACTGCTTTCTTTCATTCTTAATGCCGTAAGAATCATCATCATAACTCCTAGTAGTACCATGGCTGCAATAAAACTCTCCACCTCTTGAATCGGAAATACAACTGCTAAAAGAATTGCAAGTGCAAAGAAAATAATTGTTGCTACAATAAACTTTTTATATCCTTTTTCCATTTTTCACCTCTATTAGTTTTCACTTTAAGTTGCATCAAATTCATAATATTTAAATTTTATACCTATTATTTCTGTACATTGTTAAACTAATTATTATCCTTTATACTATTACCTATAATTTCTTTAGTATTAGGAGGATATCTATGTCGATTGCAGTTTTCCTTAAATTAGTTGAACTACCTACTAAAGTAGCTAGTATTATTCCCTTCTTATTCGGGACACTTTATACCCTTTATGCTTTTGACAGCTTTGACTGGAAAAATGCCGTACTTATGTTTTTAGCTATGCTTATTTTTGATATGACTACTACAGCTATTAACAATTATATTGATTTTATGACTGCTCGTAAAAAAGATGGCTACGGTTATGAAATACATAATGCTATGGGTGCTTATGATCTTAGTCCACGATTAGTTCGTAGCCTTATTTACATTATGCTTGCTCTATCTACTGTTTTAGGTCTTTGCCTAGTTTATCGAACCAATTTAACAGTATTAGCCTTTGGGATACTTTGTTTTGCCATTGGTATTTTATATACTTCTGGGCCTTTACCTATTTCTAGGACACCCTTTGGCGAAGTTTTTTCAGGACTTACTATGGGACTAGTGCTTACTTTTATCACCATTTACATTCATGTATTTGATCAAAACCTTTTAAATTTAAGCTTTAGTGATTGGCAGGTTAACCTAAACTTTAATTTAAAAATACTTATAGGTATCTTTTTAGCTTGTGTACCTCTTATAAACTGTATTGCTAATATTATGCTTGCTAATAATCTGTGTGATATGAAAGAAGACCTCGTTAATAAGCGCTACACCTTACCTATATATATAGGAAAAAAATCCGGGCTTGTTCTATGGGAAGTCCTTTATTATTTAAGTTATATTGCTATCGTTATAAGTGTCATAACAGGCTACCTTCCTTGGATTTGCCTACTTACCTTAATCACACTTATTCCTATTTATAAAAATATAGCAGCTTTTAAAGTACTTCAAACAAAGAAAGATACTTTTATCTTTGCTATTAAAAATTTCTTAATACTTAATAGTTGTTATGTACTTACACTTGGCTTTGCCCTTTTGTTGAAAATATAATCCAATCAGAGGCTTTATTACCTTTTCTCCCCTTTTAGTACTAGCCTTAATCACAAAAGAGACAAATATCATTTTCATATTTGTCTCTTTTTGATGATTTGTAGAAGCCTTGTCTAAATCATTTTAGGCTATGATTTAGACCTTTTCGCTTTCTACTCATAATCAGTATGAGCTAGAAAGTTCATAAAATTTTCATCATAATTGGGGTCCTCAAAATAGGAAATTGGTATATTGTAGTATACTACAACAGTTTCCTCGTTATAGTTTACTATTTCAAAGCCCAATTTTTCTAAATCTTGCTTTGACAGATAATATTCTTCATCTACATTAATGGGATTACATTTAATTTCCGGTACCAATTCATCCGCTGTCCTATTTTTAAGTTTCTTACTTTTAATGCCACTCGTCAAATGTGCATAGCTATTAAATGAACCTGGTATTAAGTAATAGGTCCCACCTTCTTCTTTGATGGCGCAATCGAGCCAGCTTAGTGGGAAGTATTGCTTCCCATTCTTTTCGATTATGCCATTATAGGCATACTTATCCGAATTCTTTGAAAATGCTCTATAAAACTTTTCATCATAATAACGTTTTTCTGCATCTGACAAATACCTTAAACTTTTTGGTAATATAAGTGCTTGTTTTTCTGTTTTAACTAAATCTAGTTTAAAATCAAATGCTATATTTTCCATAGTCATATAATCTAGGTTGCCTTTAGCTGAAAAGTGTGCTGTATTATTGTCAAATTTCATTTTAGTTTCACATTCACTACCATAAATTGCACCCTTTAAGAAATAGTAATACATCTCATACAGCTGTCCATCCTTAAATTTTTCTTCTACTGCTTTTATAAGCTGTTCTCTGGTATCTGCTAGTTCTGTAGCGTCTACCTCTTTACCAAATTCATCTGCTACTAAATCATAAAGTTCACCTGTATGATTTAAACAAGCTTTTAGTAAAGAAATACTACCTTTACTAAAGCTTTCTTCATCTAAATTCATTGTAAAATTCTTTCCATCACCTTGAAGAGGAATATCTACCTTTTCATTACTGAGTAAGTCTAAGGCTTTCGCTCCAACTGTTCTACCACTCTTAAGTAGTTCAAAATAAAACTCTAGATCACTTGGCATAGTTTCACCAATATAATCCTCTCCTAATTTCTCATACTGTTGATGAGGATAGTTTGAAATGTAATAGGCTTTATCTAAAATCAGCTGATCTTCTTTTAAGTAGCCTTCTAAGTGAAAGGGGTCCTCATTAGCAGAATTAGTTACATCTACTATAAAATGGCCCATTTGCTCTTCTAAGTCTAAATAAGCTGTAACTTTATATTTAACCGTAATCTCTTCACCTTTATGACTCTCATTATCCCCGAAATACATTGAATCTTCTAACACTATTTTACCACTAAAATTTATACCCATATAAGGCCAATTGACTAGTTGTGTTAACTGGTCTATTAATGCTTTCTCTGTGGTATTACAGCCTGTTATGCAGCTTACTACTAGAATAACGAGCATCATCCAAGTCACTTTTTTCATTTTGTTTTCCCCCTATTCAAACATTTTCTTATAGATTTTAAGCTGCTTTTCGTCCTTGTTTTGCTCTATTTCATAAATCAAACCTGCTTTTTTAAGTTCATCTATAGGAATCAAACATATTTCATCCTTAGCTATTACCTCTAGATAAACTATTTTACTTGGATCGATAATATAATCTATGACCCTTATAGACCTGTCATTTTCCTCTGTGTCTACTATTTCTCCTTCTTCACACAAAAGAATTTGTGCCTCCTCATAAGCCTCTCTGTCCATATTATCTTTCGAAATAACATAGCATTTCTTGGTTTTATTGTCATAGCAAATCATTTTATCTCCCACATAATTATTGTATGGGTCATCAATAAAACAAGGAATATAGTAGGTCTTGCCATCAGTAAAAGCGTACCGTTCATACCTTAGCTCCTTTATTTCATCCTCTGTAAAATCATCTATTTTGGACCCCTCCATTATTTTATAATAACTTGGTCTTGTATAAGCATAGTCCTCTTTATCCCCAATCAATATTACCTTGGTAGGTATGGATACCTCTTGTTTTGCTACTTTTTCTATATTTGTTTGAAGCTTAGCCTCTATTAGGTAACTATTTACAAAATTCAATTTGGCATTTATTTCATTGCTAAAGGCATCTTCTATAATGGTTGTCTGCATCTTGATCTGAGAACCACATAGTGCACCTTTTATAAAACAACTTATTCTTTCAATCATGTGCTTTTCTTTGGCATAGCTTATGATCTCATCCATTTCTGACTTCATTTCCCCATTATAAAAAGCATCTACATTATCATAAGTTTTATCTATGTATTCTCCTGTTTTTTCATCATACTTAGATATTGTTAAGTCACTATATGCTATTTTAATATACTCTTTTGCAAGGGGCTCTATATTATTTAACACCTTGTTTGCTGTCTTCTCAAAAAATTCTCCAAATGTCTTATAATCCATTTCAAAGTTATATGTATCCTTTACTTTTGTTAATGGCACTTGGATTTGTATAAGGTCTGTAAGAGGCTTATATTCTTGGGAGCTTGTCATCTCTTCTGGACTTATCATCTCCTTTAAATCAAATGGATACGCAATGTATGGTTCAGGGGCCTGATGATATCCACCTGATGGATATACATAAACTAGAAGTTCTTTATTAACATATGCTAGTCCTTCCTTCAAATAGATTTCAATAGGTACCTTCTTCTCGTTTTGTGCAAAGTAGCCCTTTACATATGCTTCCCCATTACTTTGATTGAAGTAGCCATCTACTTCATACTTAATAGTTGTTACTTCTATTTGACTTTCTTCAAATAGGTCGTCAAAACCTCCGTATAATATATTACTGTTTGAAGTGTCTTCTTTCGTTGTAATCTCCCCACTTGAATGAATCTTCATGACTTCCCATGTGAGCACTTTAGTTAAATCATCAAATAAGGCTTTTTGCTCTGGTGTAGATGATGAAAAAATAAGTAAAGCACTTAATAATATCCCCCATATACTAGACATAGTTTCCCCCTTTATTTTACTTGTTTTTATTATATCAAATTTTAAAAATATTCATACTTATATTTCAAAAAAAATAAGCCTAAGCATCACTTAGACCTATTCTTAACTCCTATACTATTTTGAATTCTTCTATAGTGTAATTGCAGCGCCTTTTTAAGATTTCCAAATACGATTCATAATAGCTAAATGCTCTTTTTCAGGGACTACATGATCACTCAAATAAGTACCTGTAATAACACCTATCACTAATGCACTTAGTTCTTTTTTAGTACCTGGTAAAGTAATCTCACCTCTAGCCTTAGCTTTTTCACACATTTCTTCAAAAAGCTTGCCTAAGGTTAATTCATTATAATAAGGGTACTCTTCTTCCTTGATGCCATTAAAAAAATAAACAAACTCAGCATCAATAAGTTTCATTTCATTAGCTTCTTCACCTACGGTTAATAAGAAGTTAATATAGCTGCTAGTGAACTCAGTATATTGCTTTTCTTCTAAAAACCACTGGTAAACTTCTTTTAGCTTGTCTTCAAAAGCCATATCCTCTTTCCACTGCTTCATACGAAGTGCAATTTTAACTGTAAAAATTCTAATGAAGTAGTGAAAAATATGCTCTTTCGTTGAAAAGTAATTAAAGAATGTACCTCTTGAAATCTGTGCCTTTTGACAAATCTCATCAACTGTAATCTCAGAAAACTCCTTTTGTTTCAAAAGGTTAGCTGCTGTTTTTAATATAGTGGTTCTAGTTTTAACATAGTTAATTTTCCTTAGTGAAAAATTCTCTAATGATTGATACATCATAATAAATATATCTCCTCTCAAATTTTACATTTTATATTCTTCTAAAGTATGGTCCATTTTGAGGTTCTTATACATTTTTGCAAAAAAAATTATTAAAAATAATATCATTTTTTAGTTTTCTTTTATAAAGTTTGATGTTTACATTCTATTAGTATATAATGTTAGAAGATTTATGGTTATTTTTTTGAAAGGGGCCCTAAATGCAAAAAAAATATTTATCTTTCTTACTTTGCTTTATTATTTTTTCGAATTCATTATTTGCATCAGCTCTACCTGATATTAGTGCCGATGGTGCAATTCTTATAGAACCTAAAACCAATACCATTATTTATTCTAAAAATATGTATCAAACCTTTTATCCTGCTAGTACCACTAAAATTCTCACTGCTCTTGCAGTACTTCAGGATTTACCTACAGATATGATTATTACTAAAACACAAACTGCTGCAGATGAGGTTCCTGCTGATAGTAGTCAAATTGGTTTAAAGGTAGGTGATCAATATACTGTTTTAGATGGTTTGTATGCTGTACTTATGGCTTCAGATAATTATGTTTGTTATGATCTTGCTTTAGCAGATAAGGGGAATATCTCTACTTTTGCTAAGCGAATGAATGGGTTAGCTATTGACAGTAATGCTCTATTCTCCCATTTTATTAACCCTCATGGCTATCACGATCCTGATCACTATACGACACCTTATGATTTATCCCAAATTGCTAAGGCAGCTTTTGATGACCCTATTTTAACTAAAATTGCTGGAACGAGCAGCTACAATTTTAAAGTAGCTAATAGTGATGTGGTCATTCCCCTTACACATACCTCTGCTTTATTAGATAAAAATAGCCCTTACTATAATTCTCATGTAGTGGCTTCAAAGACTGGCTATCACACACCTGCAGGGCGTACTTTAGTGGCAAAGGCTGTTTATGATAATATTGAACTCATTGGTGTGGTTATGAGAACCGATGCGCCTAATCAGTTTGAGGATATGAATAAACTCTTTGAGTATGGTGCTAGTAACTTTACTTTATCTACTCATGTAAAGGGCTTCGACTATCTTACTAACCATACGTATTCTAACTGGGCAAAGCCCTATGTAACTCAGGCATTACAAGAAGGTTGGATTACTAATACCACTCATAACTACCTCTCTCCTATTACAAAACGTGAATTTGTGACTTTACTCAAGAGTGCTACCCCTACAAGCTACAATTCACTTTTAGAAAATATAATTCAGTTTAATGGTTCTTCTATTTACAAAGAAAACCTTAAAACTACCAGGGGTGAAGCCGCCAAAGTCCTTTATCAATTTTTAAGCCAATTAGATTTAGCTAATATCTTACCTTCAAAAACTATTGTTGATCTAGACCAAACCACTGATTCCTATGCAAAAGCTATTCAATTTTGTGTAGATATAGGTATTATGAGTATTAATGAAAATGGTTATTTTGGTCCTAACGAACCTTTATCTTATGAAAACGCCCTATGTATTGTTTCAAAAGTTAATGCTATTATTAATCGCTATGATTCCTATGGTTTACCAGTATCTTAATAGCAACTAGTTAGAAACCATGATAACTATTCAGTCTTACCTCATAACGACATGTGCTATTCATTAATATAAAAATTAATATGTTATCGTATAAAAGAGAAGTGATTGGCACTGTCCTTTAATCGTATAATCATCTCTAGCTAAATAGAATAAAAAAGCTGTAGACATTGTTAGTGCCTACAGCTTTTTACTTTATTGTCTATTTATTGTACATCTTGGAGGGCCTCATATCCTTCTTCACCTGTACGAACCTTGATAACATTTTCTACATCATAAACAAAAATCTTACCATCTCCAATATGTCCTGTGTATAATACCCGTTTAGCTTCTTCAACCACTGTACTTACTGGAATTTTACATACTACAATGTCTACTTGGATTTTAGGAAGTAAGTTAATTTCCAAAGGTACACCACGATAATATTCAGTAGCACCTTTTTGCATACCACATCCTAATACATGATTAACTGTCATTCCTGTTATACCAATAGTATTCATGGCTGCTTTTAAAGCTTCAAATTGACTTTCTTTAGTTATAATTCTAATTTGAGTCATTTTTACATCAGAGCCTACTTCTGTAGGTTTTAATGCACGCTCTACAGGAACAGCCACCTCAGGACTAACTTTCGCTTTGTCTTTTGTTGCAGCAACTTCTCCCATAGCCCCCCCATTCATAGTATAAAAATCTGCATAAGCACTAACTAGACCATGTTCTGGTAAATCTAGACCACTAATCTCTTCTTCTGGTGCTACTCTTAAACCAACTGTGTGTTTTAAAACCAAAAATACAATCGTCATGGTAATGGCTACCCAGAAAAAGACTGATACAACGCCTAATAATTGAATACCTAAAAATTTAGCGCCATGTCCGTAAAAAAGTCCTTCTGAAGTAGAGAAAAGCCCTGTCAAAATAGTTCCTACTGCACCACAACAGCCATGAACCCCAATGGCACCAACAGGATCATCAATCTTTAATACCTTATCAATAAACTCAATACCAAAAACTACGACAAAGCCTGCAATAATACCAATAAAGAATGCCCCCATAGGATCTACCACATCACATCCTGCTGTAATAGCTACAAGCCCTGCTAAAGAACCATTTAATGTCATGGATACATCCGGTTTTTTATAACGAATCCAAGTAATAATCATAGTTGTTACTGTTGCTACTGCTGCTGCTAAGTTAGTAGTTGTAAAAATAGATCCCATAGCCATAAGTGCTTCATCACCTTCTGCACTCACCGTAGACCCACCATTAAATCCAAACCAGCAGAACCAAAGAATGAAAACTCCTAATGCCCCAAGGGTAATACTATGCCCTGGTATTGCCTTAGCTGTACCATCTTTAGCGTACTTACCTATTCGTGGTCCTAATATCTTAGCACCAACAAGTGCTGCAACACCTCCCACCATATGAACTGCTGTAGATCCAGCAAAATCATGGAAACCTAATTGTGACAGCCAACCCCCACCCCAAATCCAATGACCAGATATAGGGTAAATAACTGCACTAATGACTGCACTGTAAATACAGTATGAAATAAATTTCGTTCTCTCTGCCATGGCACCAGATACAATCGTTGCTGCTGTGGCACAAAAAACGGTTTGGAAAATAAAAAATACATACTTAGGGATACCTTCTGGTAGAACCGAAGCATAATCCCCCATACTAAATAGGTCAATTCCCCCCACAAGGGCACTACTTCCGGCAAACATTAATCCAAAGCCAAATAGCCAATAAATGGGTGTACCAATGGCAAAGTCCATTAAATTCTTCATAATAATGTTTCCTGCATTTTTAGCTCTTGTAAAACCTGTTTCAACCATAGCGAATCCTGCTTGCATAAAAAATACTAATGCTGCTGCTACTAATACCCAAATGACACTTACTGATGAATACATACTCATTTCCCCCTTATATCGAATCTATTTTCTTATTAATTCTTCCTTCACTCCCTTGTAGTTTTCTAGTAAGTGAATGCTTGTTACTTTCTTGCCTATTGTGAGTGATTTAAAGAAAAATAAAAAAGGCGCTATAGATTTTTCATCTATAGCGCCTTTGCTATTACTTATTAATATAACACTTTTATCTGTTAATGGGTGTTAAGATTTCGTTAAGGTACTGTTAAGACACCATTAAGATGCCTAACCCAATTGATGATTGATTTTGCCTATTAGCCTTTTAGTGGCACCCCATCTGCATCTAAATCTAGTTGCCCACATAAAATTAAAATACCATCAATAAATCCCCAAATATATCCGATTCCAAACAAAGGTAGGGTACATAACTGGCCTACTGCTACTCCTGTGTAACCCAAATAAAATCTTCCCACTCCAAATCCACCTAAAAAAAGTTGAAGTAACCCAGCGATTAATCTAGACTTTTGATGTTCATAAACTTCTTCCTCTAAAACTTCCTTTTCATGACCACTCATTTCATTTTGAAGGCTTACTTTGTTTAAATAATCTTGCTGGAATATTTTATTAATTCCTTCTTGCTCATTCATTAAGTCCTCTTGCATTTGTTCTTGTGACCTATTGCCTACTTCATTTATTCCTTGTTCTGCTTGGCATATAGGACAAACCTTTACTCGTTCCCCTAGCTCTTGCCCACAATTTTTACATTTCATAGGTTTTCCTCTCTTTTCCTATCTCATATTACTTTCATTTTACCATGATTGGTTTTATCTTTTCAATGTTAGTACCACTATTATTCTAGTTTTAAAAATTGTATATCCTCTATACATATGTTAAAATATTCTAAATAATCTTTTACAAATTACTCATACAAGGTAGGTTATTATTATGTCAAATCCAAATCGTAAACAATGGAATAAACCTTATCTTCCCATTAGAAACCTGATTCTATGGGGTTGGGATAATAATCATAATCCTAGCTTCTTAGTGCTCTATGGGGAACATCAGTATGAAACTACTAGCTCACCTGCGGCTACTTCTACCATCTCCTCCGACAAAACAGGATTTCTCGGTTCTTTATTCAAATCTTTATTTAGCTCCTCTGCCACTCAGAACCCTGATCCACCTAAGGCTATTATCCCGACTCAATCCTCTTTTCTAGACGAACAAGTGACTTATACTCACTATGCTATTTTTAAAGGCCATGAAGGTCACTTACCTAGCTTTGAGGCTTTAAAAATACTTACTGAGAATGAGCAGAAAAAAATGTATTATAAAAAAGGTGTATCTTATGACTGGCGTTACCATACAGATGCTAATAGCCTTGTAGAAAGTTTTAAGCCACTAGAGGCTCCTACAACTTTCACTTACTTTAATCCACCACCTTATGAATACTATGTGGTGCAGTTAGAAAAACAAGGGTTAGTATTTTCTAATTTCACCTTAGCTAAGCACCCTAATGATTTTCTAAAACTTTCAGGTGATACCTTTAAATATTATTCTGAGATGTCCCAAATCCTTTCCCATCCGCTTTTGTATATGAGAAAAAAATATTTAAATGCGTTGCTTGATCAAAATCCACCTGCTGAGCTTTTACAATTGCTATTTAAAATTGGGAACTCCGAGCTTATTTCAGGACTTTGCCTAGAACTTGCAAAACGTAAAAATCCTATCTTAATAGAAGAAACCAAGGAACTTCTTAAAAATCCTATTAACTTTGAAAGTACAAGCTACAGTCAAGGTGTTTTGCGTTGTGCTAATATTTATGTTCACACATTAGATCCTAAGTTAAAACAAGCACGCCTCCAAACTATTTATAAGATGCTGCCTGATGCAGATTTGCATTTAATCAATATTCAAGGCAAACCAGTTGCTGAAGGTAAACGTTTCTCTGGTGCTCAATATCATACATTTGCTAATCAAGGTGTTTTTAAGAAAGATTACTGGACATATGACCGGGAGCTTCGTACCTCTATTAAAAGGACTTATCCCGCCTTTTATAAAGTAGGCCCTTATACCGATGGCTATGATCTTAATATTTTAGCTTTTAAAAATACACTTCAAGAAGCCATTTCCTATGACTTAGCTGATGTAGTTGGGAAATTAGCCTATTACCTAGATGCACCTAGACTTAGATATTACTTTAAAGGCTCAGGTAAAACAAAAGCTTATAACTATCTTATTGGAAGTGTAAGGCGCACCTTAGATGATTATGCTAAAAACCAACCTGACTTATTTATAGCTGCTATGAAATCCTTACTGCCTAGCTATACCTGTGATGATTATCTTTGTAGATTCCCTGGTAATTTTCAGTTTAACTATTTTATTCGCCGTTACCTTTATCATGACTTCACTGAAAAGCCACCTACCAATTGGCGCAATAGATATAGTTGGTTTAGTGAAGATCAGCTGATGAAACTAAATGGACGTTATGAAATGATGAAGGAGCTATGGGATCAGCACTTAGAAGATGTCCTTTACATTGCTAGTCATGCACAAATTCCTTCTATTCAGAAAGCCTGTTACTACATCATAAAAGAATCTCCTACTACAACTGAGCTAGTAACCACTCTTTCTCATCAGCAGCTTATTCTTCTTAGCCAGTCAGCTTTTTTACCTTTGGCAGAATTATTTATGCAGTATTTAAATGAAAGACTTAATGCTTGTACCACTTGTGAACCAAAGTTGCTGCTAGCTTTAATGGATACATCTAACGAAAAAATCAAAGCGCTTGCACTTCAATATATATCACAAATTAACGGCTCTTTCTCTCCTCTTTTGCTAACAGAATGTATTTTATTAGAACACGCTGATGGCTGGTTAGAGACCCTTCAAGGTGAGCTAATGGCATTAGATATGAATCAGTATGCAGATTTCATCGTCGCTTTAACCGAAAAGCTCATTACTTTTAAAGACGAAACACCAAAGCTTACAAGCGAACTTGAAGAACTCCTTCTGCTATCAGCTCACAAGCTAGAAAGCTTATCTTTCGAAAAAGCCAGCTATGTTATGATGCATATAAGAAATGTACTTAGTCAGGTACCAAAGCTTTCTTCTAGCTTCTTAAATTATTTTGAATGCCTCCTTTTCTCCTTTAATGAAGATACCTTAGAAGTACTTCTTAAAGGTGACGGAAATCTAGAAACCGCCTTGCCTGTAGCTCAGCGTCAAAAGCATCTATTAGCTTTATTAACCGCTATTAAGGAGCAAACCTTACCTTCTGATGCAGCATTCAAGCTCATTTTAGAAGAAGGTAATCCCCCTATGATAAAAACCTTACTTACTTTATTAGAAAAATTACAAAGCACCTTACCGCAGAGACCTACGCTTTTACTTCTTATGCTGGAGTCTGACGTGGTCGTACTTAATGATTTAGCTACTAGTGTATTTGAAGCCTTGCCTCAAGAAGCTTCTGTATTACCACATCAGCTTATCATTGATTCGCCTCTGCCTAAGGTCTATAACTATGGACTTTTAAATTTAGATAAGCTGTATGGTGATTTTATTCCTAAGACTTTTATCCTTCAGCTTTTAGAACATCCTAGTAGTGAAGTCAAAGCTTATATCAGTCATAAAATAGATGCTATTCTAGAGGACTTAAGTACAGAAAATGCTGAGACCTTCATGTATTATGTAAAAACCCTTTTGCTACTACCTAATAAGATTTCAAAAAGTAAAGATATCATCTACAAGCTGCTTCCTTCATTTGTTTTACAAAATCCTAGTTTTAAGGAAGTCGTTGAAGCCGAACTTTTAGCCATTGGTGGTTCAAATATTAAACGAGACAGTGAGCGTGCATTAATGAGTCTCGCCCAAATCAGAAAGGAGTTCTCAGCTTATGAAAGTTAATTATGATTATGCAAGTCCTTCTCTTTGCACCCAAGAAAATAATCAAACAACTCTAGGCCTTAGTCCTGATCTTTCAAGAAGTGAGCAAGTTTCCTTTTTAGGACGTTTAAAGCACCCTCTCATTTTTCGTGATGCTATGCTTATGCTTAGACAAATTGTTATTTCAGATGCAAGGCCCGCTAAAAAAGAGCGTGTAGAATTTTTTGACTGGTTAGATAGAGAAATTGAACGCCGTGTTGTATTACATGACCAATATGCCCCTCAGTTAAGAGCTTCTCTTTCTCAAGATATTGATGAAACCATAGAAGCACTTGGTTCAAAAGATGATGAAATTGCTAAATTACTAGAGGTAAAAGCTGCTTTAAAGAAAGAAATTGATGCTTCTGATACTTGGAAAGACTACTATAAGCTAGAACGTAGCTTTTGGCAATATATCAAAAACAAGGATTTAGACCTCTGGTTTGTTTTAGATCCTGTTATTACAGTTCATGAAGATCAAGTATCTTTCGAGGCTTTTTCTTTAGATGAATCTATTTATGGTATCTTATCCATAGACAAAGAGGAATTTGAACTCTTAGCACCTCCTAAGCTGGGCACTACCAATATTGACTTTTCTTACAAACTTGCTCAGGAAATGGAACGCTTTCGAACCTATAATGATGTAGTTCTTTCTGTTAATCCTGGTGGCTTTACTGTAGCTAGCGGTGTCCTACCTGAACATTTAGAAAAGAAAATTGACTTACCTGAAACTTGGATTAAAGGCTTTAATCAGGTCTCTGCAGCTGCTAGCTTAGATGGTTTAGAACTAGACTTATCACCTATTGATTTTTATGACATTTGTAGCTTTTTGAAAAGACATAAAGCTCATAAAAGTCCTCGTTATATGAAATGGGTTTTGACACCTAATAAGCCTATTGAAATTGTCTTTGAACCTTTTAAAACAGTTCTTACTTTACAAACCTATTATACTGGAAGCAAAAAACGCGAGGAAAAGATTTGGGGCAGACGCCGTTTTCTGGTGGCCGAAAAATTAATTCCTTTAGCCAAAAGCTTTAAAGTGAAACTTCTGGGCTTTGGTATGCCTCAGTTTATTACAGCTGACTTAGGTACTATGAAACTTACAATCGGTTTATCCTCTTGGTCTAGTAATGATTGGGTCAAAGGGACAGCCTTTAATGTTATGGCAGGTTTTATTGGTGAAGGTAATTATCCAAAAATCTACAAGCTTTTAAAAGAAAAGCGTGCCTTAAGCTTTGATCAAATCTATCACTTGATTCCGGAAGACTCTAAATCGCTTTGCAAAGCTGGCATTGGTAGCCTCTTAAAACGTGGTGAGGGCTACTTTGACTTAGTCCATGGTCTTATTCGTTTTAGACAGCTTTGTAATACACCTATTCCTCTAGCCTTATATGAGACAACACCTATTGAAACAAAGGTACAAAATCATTTAAATGAAGGAATGGATTATTTTACGGCTCAGCTTAATCCAGAACAAATCTTTACTTTTACCCATCATCTTCAAATGCCTAATGAAAAATATCACCGCTGGAATTTTAGAAATACCCCTGACTATGAAAGAGAATTTGATTTAACGGATACAACTCTTTCTATTAATAATGATGGTGAGATTTGCATGGTAAACTGCAACTGTAGAGTTTTCCAAAAAGGTCCTAGAAATATCTCTGCGCCTTGTGCTCATATTCTTGCTTTATATATGATGTCCTCAAAATTTTTAAAGCTAGATTTAGAATATCATAAGGTTTATAAAATAAATGATATTATGGAGACGTTATTATGATAGATCAAACACATTCACAAAATCAAAGACAAAGTTATCGAAGTGAAGTAAGTCAAAAAGGTAAAAAGGAATTTACTTTATTAAAAATGCAGGAATACGGCTTTTGGCCTAAAAATTTACCTACACCATATGAAAAGCAAAAAGCTGAAACTAAAGAAGATTATGAAAAGCGAAAAGCACTATTAAAAGAATACGACAAGCTTAGTAATGACCTGGCCAATCTTTATGGAGAAAAAGAGGCCATTAATCTTAAGCTTCAGGAATTAAAAAAGAAATATACTGCCACCTGGGATTATGAAAAAATCCGCCAAGACATTGCCAAAACTATTATGGCAGAGTCAATAGCTAGACGAGCTGAGCGTAAAAAAGAACGCGAAGTAGCCCAAGCTGAAAAATCAGCCGCTTGGCAAAAAGCAAAAACTGAAAACATTGTTTTTATCGGTAAAGGTTACTCTAGTGGTCTGCAAGACAAATTGACCCATACTAGCAAATTAGAAAGTTTAGGTCTCCCCCTTATCGAAACAGATCATCAGTTAGCTAGTTTTCTGGGACTTACCTATACAGAGCTAAGATTCCTTACTTATCATCGTGATGTGGTCACCTCTGACCATTACTATCGCTATGAAATACCTAAGAAAAAAGGCGGATTTCGCCAAATAGCTGCCCCTAAGCCCCTTTTAAAACAGGTTCAAAGAAAAATTCTAGTAGAAATACTAGAAAAATTACCTATTGCTGAAGAAGCTCATGGGTTTATTAAAAATCGCTCTGTTGTTTCTAGTGCCGAGGCCCACATAAAAGCGCCTACATTATTGATTACCATGGACCTAGAAAACTTCTTTCCTACCCTTACCTTTGAGCGAGTAAGAGGTATGTATAAAAGCTTTGGCTACTCAGGTTATATCGCTTCTTTACTAGCTATGCTTTGCACCTATTGTGAGCGCATGACTATTGAAGTAAGTGGAACTACTAAATATGTAAAAACTTCACCTCGCATACTTCCTCAAGGCTCTCCTGCAAGCCCTATGATTACCAATATTATTTGTAAAAATCTAGACCATCGTTTAAAGGGCCTATCAGCTACCTATCAGCTGACCTATTCTAGATATGCTGATGATATGAGCTTTAGCTATAACGAAGCTGAGGAAAATCTTAAGTTAGGGCAGTTTCTAGGATTAGTAAGTCTCATTGTAGAAGATGAAGGGTTTCATATTAAAGCTTCAAAAACGAAAATACTTCGTCCTCATAACAGGCAATGTTTAACAGGCATCGTTATTAATAATGAAGAAATAGGCGTTCCTAAAAAGTGGGTCAAAAATCTTCGTGCTGCCATTCATCACGCCAAACTCCTTAACCAAACAGGTCAGCCTATTCCTACTTCGTTATCACAAGAAATTCAAGGTAAAACCTCTTGGCTTAAAAGTGTCAATCCTGAACGCTACAAAACTATTATTGAAGCTGGTTTAAGTGTAATAGCTCATTTCTAACACTATATCATTTTTCTTACATTACACGTTAAATAATTATACACTTTTTACAATTATTATTGAATTCCATCACTTTTCATGTTATAGTTTTACTATCCAAATTGTGTACTATAAATTTCTTGGCCTTTATGCTACGGTGTTTCGCCGTGGTGCGTCATATAGCTTACATACTTCACTAGGCTCTGCGCAATTCGCTACGCTGCCACTACTGTGCACATTTAAAACCTATCCTGCGGTTATGTGACAGTAGTGGCGCTACGCTGAAGTGTCATAACCTAATCATTGGCTTGTTAGCAAGAAATTTATAGATCAATGCCTAGCGGCACAAAAAGAAGTGTCATACAACTCACATCCACAAGTTGTATGACACTTCTTTTTGTAAAATTTTATATTATTTTTCGAACTATAACCTTCATTAACTACCTAACTTTATTTTTGAGGGGCTTCAATCTTTTCTATCCCACCCATATATGGACGAAGTGCTTCCGGAATAATAACAGAACCATCTGCTTGTTGGAAGTTCTCTAAGATTGCTGCTGTAGTACGTCCAACTGCAAGACCACTACCATTTAAAGTATGAACAAATCTTGCTTTATCTTCTTTGTTATCTTTGAATTTGATATTAGCTCTTCTTGCTTGGAAATCTTCAAAGTCAGAACAGCTTGAAATCTCTACATAACGACCATAGCTTGGCATCCAAACTTCAATATCGTACGTCATAGCTGAACTAAAACCTAAATCTCCTGTACAAAGTCTAACTACTCTATATGGAAGACCAAGTGTTTTTAAGATATCTTCAGCATCATTTGTTAGTTTTTCAAGTTCATCATAAGAATCTTCTGGCTTTGTGAATTTAACCATTTCTACTTTATTGAATTGGTGTTGACGAATGATTCCTCTTGTATCACGACCTGCTGAACCAGCTTCTGCTCTAAAGCAAGGTGTGTACGCACAGTGTTTAATCACTAAGTCTTTACCATCTAAAATTTGATCTCTATACATATTGGTTACTGGTACTTCAGCTGTTGGAATAAGGAAGTAATCTGTATCTACTACTTTAAAAGCGTCTTCTTCAAACTTAGGAAGCTGACCTGTACCTGTCATACTTGCGCGATTAACCATAAGTGGTGGAAATACCTCTGTATAACCATGCTTATCTACATGCATATCAAGCATAAAGTTCATAATCGCGCGTTCAAGTCTAGCACCAAGCCCTTTATAAAATACAAAACGAGAACCTGTTACTTTAGCTGCTTTTTCAAAGTCAAGAATATCTAAGTTTTCACCAAGATCCCAGTGTGCTTTGATTTCAAAGTCAAAGTTTCTTGGCTCTCCTATTTTACGCATTTCAAAGTTTTCTGTATCATCTTTACCAACTGGCACAAGTGGATTAGGAAGGTTTGGAAGTCTCATAACAATATTTGAGATTTTCTCATCAATTTCCTTTACTTCTGCGTCTAATACTTTTACTTCATCAGAAAGCTGTTTCATTTCTGCAAAGATTGCAGTTGTATCTTCCCCTGCTTTTTTCATAGCTGGAATTTGTTTAGATACTGCATTTTGTCTACTTTTGTGAGCTTCTACTTCTTGAAGAAGGGTTCTTCTTTTTACATCTAACTCTGTAAATTCATCTAAATTGTAGTTACCACTTCTCTTAGCAAGTGCTGCTTTAACGCCTTCTAAGTCTTCACGTAATAATTTGATATCTAACATTTTCTTCACCTCATGAAAGTATAATATATAGTCTTACGCTTCACAAAACTGGCTCCGACTACTATAGAACCATACGCTAAATAGAATTTTTATCCAATAAAAAACGTCCTTCTATTCAACGTTTTGTGAATAAAAAGGACGAGACTCTCCCGTGGTGCCACCTTCATTTATTAATAACCGAAGTTATTAACCTCCAACGCTGCTATAAAGGGCTGCTCCCTCTGATTCATCACCAGTAGCTCCAAAAGCGGACCGCCAAAGTCTATTTACTAGTTCTCACCAACCACTAGTTCTCTGAAAAATACATCTTAAGCTTTTCTTTTATCATCGCTATTATTTTATAAGATTTGCATCTATTATAAAATAGAATACTAAAGATTACAATAGTTATTTATGATTTTACTAGGCATTCATCACTTATGATCTTTCTAAACTTTTTAACAATGCTAATACACGCTCACCTTGCTTAATACTCTGCATTTGAATAAAGGTATTGGCTTGAGACAGAATCTCTAGTCTAGCATACTCCATCATTGCTTTTGCCATATCCACATCTCTAATGCGGCTTTCTGCAGCCGTTAAATTCTCTGCTTGATTTTCTAGGTTATTAATGGTGTGCTCTAAGCGATTTTGATACGCTCCTAATTTTGATCTAGTTTTAGAGGTTCTGTTGACAGCTTCATCAATCACATCAATGGCATTTTGTGCATCTCCTGCTGTTGCTATGCTTAACCCATTAATTCCCAAAGCATTCGTTGTCATACTACCTATTTCTAACTCCATAATCTGCCCTTTATTTGCTCCCACTTGCAGTGTAATACGTGAATTATTATCTGTACCATTATTATTGGTAGTTCCATCAAGCAATGACATCTTATTAAACTCAGTGTTTTTAGAGATATTCCCTATTTCCTTAAGTAATTCATCTACTTCAAATTGCATATTATTTCTTTCTTCATCCGTATAAGTACCATTAGCAGATTGAACAGCTAGTTCCCTTATTCTATTTAATATGCTATGCACTTCATTCGTAGCACCTTCAGCTGTTTGAATTAATGAAATACCATCTTGGGCATTACGACTTGCTTGATTGAGTCCTCTAATTTGAGCTCTCATTCTTTCGGATATAGCTAAGCCAGCTGCATCATCAGCTGCTGAATTAATTCTAAGTCCACTTGATAACTGTGTCATGACTTTCATTTGCTGAGCCGAAATTTGCTTACCATATCTAAAAGCCCGTAGTGCAGCTATATTATGATTAATAATCATCCCTATCTCCCCCAATTCTCTTATAAGGACTTTCTTTACTAAGTCATGTTTTTATACTCATTAGTTAGTCTATATTATTATTATCGGCATTTCAGCTAAAAACATAACGGAATAATTAGATTTTTATCTCTTTTCTTTATCTCTTGAAAATATCATGGACAACATTAGAATTTTCATCACTGCTATCACAACTATAGAACTTTGCATCTATAGATACTTTTTCATTTCATTAGAAGTACTTAGTAGTACTTCAGCAATAGCTTTGGTTTGCTTTGTACGTGCTTTATTTTTCTCAGTTGTTAAATTTGTTTCTTCTACACCTGCCATCGTTTCTTCACTAACCGCCGAGATTTCATGTATGCTATTAACAATTTGTTGGTTAGACTCAAAAACCTCTTCTACTTTATTAGATACAAGCTTGATATTATCATTAACCTGACTCATATTTCCAATTGTTTCTTTAAATATCTTTTCGGTATCTTTAATACTTTCATTCTGCTTTTCATTAGTTTGTCTAAAGTTCATCATCATTTTCACAGACTCATTTGCCATCTCTTGTAACTCATTTACAATCTGAGTAATATTTCTTGTTAATTCACCACTTTGTGTTGCTAGATTTCTTACTTCATTAGCCACTACAGCAAAACCTTTACCAGCTTCTCCAACACGAGCACTTTCAATAGTTGCATTAAGAGAAAGAATATTAGTTTGTTCAGATATAGACGTTATATTTTTGGTAAGACGTTGAATCTCTATAACCTTTTCGTTTAAATTAATCATTGACTTATATACATTATCACTATTTTCATTTAAAAGGTCTGTTTGACTCCCTAACTCGTCAACTATGCTTACTCCTTTGTTCATAGATTCGATGGTATCCTCTGAAATCTGTCTCATACATTCTGAGGCTGTTTTGGTTTCTTCAATCATATCCCCTATTTTACTGGTAAGCTCTGTTTGACTTTGAATATTGCCTACGGTATTAACAACCCCTTTAGAAATATCACTTACTGCATTATTTATAATATCACTAGATAACTCTAGTTCTGAAACAATATCATAAACATCCTTTGCATTTGTATCTAACACTCTCGCTGTTGTTAACACTTCTTTTAATAATTCTTGCTGTTTGTCGGCACCTTCTTGAATATGATACGTCTGACTATCATTAAGAAGTATAGCAATTTTGGTACCTAGCATAACTGTAATACAAACAGCACTAATGGATATGACCTGCATAAATAAATCTCTAAAACTTGCTTGGTCTACAATAGGATGAAGTACTCCCGAAACTATCACATAAATCAAATTACATAAAATAGTACTGATTCCTATGATCTTAATCAGCTTATAATCGTAGTATAAATAATAAATAACGATTAAAGGGATGATATATGTATAAAGCATTTTCATGTTACAAGTAAACATGGTGATTGTATACATAATAAAGAAACTACTGAAATTAATCCACCTTAAAGATTGATTCTCCGGATTTTGCTTATACTTAAAGATAGATAGACTCATGCTTAAGAAAATTGATCCCCATACTAACGTCGTATATATAGGATTAATATCCTTTATGATTCCTAACACACCAAATGCAATTAATCCTTCTAATATAGCTAAATTAACTAGTACTATTTTATTAACACTTTTTCTACTTTCTGCATAATCCATCGTTGCATTATGTAATAATGTTACCTTCTTAACTTCATCATTAATTTGCTCCATCTCATGTTCTTCCTTTCATCCAATTTATAGTATCTTTCTTACTCTTTTCTATTTTATTGTCCTGCATAAACATCTTTTATGAATGTTTGTACTTCATTCCATGCCTTCTTTCCTTCAGGTACTACTTGCCATGCCATTTGAAAAACATGAAACATTCCATTATAAGTGGTTTCTTGCACCTTAACTCCAGCTGCTTCTGCTTTTTTTGCTACATCTATAGCATCATCATAAAGTATTTCATGCGTCCCTACTTGTACAAGTAAAGGTGGAAAATCTTTATAATCACCATAAACAGGAGATATATAAGGATCCTTTATATCATGCTCCCCTACATAGTCAGGATTACTAATTTGAAGAGCTATGCCTTGTAAACCTTGTCCAAGACACGGATCTTTATCATAATTGTCAGTTCGTGAAGGTGAGGTATTCTCTAGATTAGCCCAAGGTGACATCACAATCACTGCTTTAGGTAAAGGTACTTCATCATCTCTTAAATAAAGAGTAGTTGCTAATGCTAATCCACCTCCTGCTGAATCACCTGCAATTATAATATTTTCATTACTATAGCCTTGCTCCATTAACCATTTATATGCTGCAACTGCATCCTCGAGTGCTGCTGGATAAATATCCTTAGGTGCTACTCTATAATCAATAGTAACTACATCACAATCTTCATTAGCTTGTGAGTATTTAATAGCTATATCTCGATAAGAATTAATTAAAGGCATAACATAAGCACCACCGTGTAGTTGCAAGATCACTCTTTGACTATTACTCTCTTCTTTAGAAAGCTTTTCTATAGGCAAACTTCCTAGATTCGTTTTTTCTACAACATAACCACTTGGTGCGCTCCAATCGGCTTCATTCATATAGTTTGCATTAGCAGCACTTTTTGCTGCTACCAATTCTCTCAAAAGTGCCCCTGATAAACTTACTTGTTTTGTTAACTGGAAATCGACAATTATAAGAGCAATGATTGACACCCAAAGCAAAAAAAACTTTACCCCTTTCCATACTACTTTGCTACGTATAATAATTGAGCCTATAATAATGAGACCTAGCCCTATCCAACCCCCTATATTATTTTCACAGATTAACATGGCATAGCTAGACAATGCCACTAGTATCATTATGCCTATAATATATATAATCCAACTTATTCCCCATTTATTTTCTTTTTTCATCCCAAATATCCTCGAATCTTTTAAATTTTCTAACTTTTATATCGACATTTCATTCGTTCCATATTATAGGTTGACTATGTATTAATTACATATTTTATTTTTAAATCCAATCTTAACTATTTTTTTATTATGATATTTTATTTTCAAAATATGTATATAAATAAAATTCACGGGCAATAATACTATCGTACCAAGTGTGAGGTACATCGCTAAATCCCCCCTCAGCCTAGGTTTCTCCCCCTGAAACCTAGGTCCTTTTTATGCCATTGATTATCAAAGGACACAATGACTATATATAGTATTTTGTAACCTATTCGTGAACTACTGTATCTATTTATGTGTGTCTTATTGTAATTATATGAATCTACTTAACAGTAAAAACACTTAAGGGCTAAGACCTATTAACATGAATAATTATAAAAAACCAAACAGCGTGCAACCCCATATGCTAAAGTTGCACGCTATAAATATGCTTGGTATTAATATACTTATTATTTTAGAGTATAGTATATTTCAACTGACTCACTATCAGATTGGCCCCATCCTTTTCTGAAATGTAGATACACATTATCATTTAAATTCTCTAATTCATAATATTGAACAACCTGAGTACTTTGGCCGTTTCTAACCTCTGTCATGCTTTCATTAGGATAGTTGTCATCAATTGTTATTGTAGATTTTAACTCTCTATCTGATTGATATGCTTTGCATAGAACAGACATTCCATAGCTATCATACTCTGAAGTATTATTAGTATATTCCATTACAAACATAGCTATTTTTTTATCATCCTTTGTTCCATATTGGAGTTCTTTAATCTGTATTGTATATTCATCATTTAAATGTATTAGTTTATTTTCATCAATATAATTTGCCGATTCTTTATCAGATGAAGCAATAGAATTACCAGTGGTTTGCTTAGCTTTCTCACTGATATTAAAATTTGGTGCTATTATTGCATACGCTACAGCACCAGCACAAATACATATGAGCAATACAGTTGTGATTATCCATTTTTTCATATTGGCCCCCTAGTATATTTCTAAATATTAAATATATTCTATACCACTTGTTTACTATATGCAAATAAAAAAGGCTACATTATCTGTAGCCTAAACTAATATTAATATAATTATTCCAACTATAATCTATCATTTAATTAGCTATCTTATTTACAAAAAAATAGACCATGTTGCCATGATCTAAAGAAAAATATACACCTAGGTCTACTGCCTGGGGATGGCAATAGACAACTCGCTTTGAGGGATTTTATTGAATACATGATTATTATAGAACAAATGTTCGATATTGTAAAGGGCAATTTGTCACTTTATGAAATAAAATAGAACTAAGTTTTCACCTAGCTCTACCAAACTATCTTTTTATTTACTCTAGATTTTGTCTAAAAATAATATAATTACTTTCACCTATTAAATATTTTAACTCTTGCTTTTTTCTATAAAATGCACTATCTATAAATTCTGGAGATATGTAAATTATAAAAAGTGTTATTTCTTGTACTAGCTTCAATATATTTTTTATAAGCCTACATATTTGCTTATTATTCATTTCATCAGTTTTTATAATATCATCATAATATTCTAGCACTGATAGCCCTGCATTTATATTGCTATGTACATATTCACAGCATTTCCCATATTCACCTTCTATAAAATTAATAAATTCTATTGTCTGTTCCGAGTTACCATACTGACTTCTAAGTTTAGCAAAAAGGTTTCTTACTCCTGTATTATCATTATCCGGTAACTCTAATATAACTCTAATAAAATTTTCAATAAAAGAACGATATATATTATAAAAATTTCGTCTAGAATTTTGAGTTAAGCAATGCATTAATATTAGGATATCATATATCATAAATTTATTATAATGATTGGATTGACCGTTTAAAAATAGGGTCTTTAAAAATAAAATACGTTTTACTATTCCTGTAAGATTTTGTTCGTTTTTTAAATTCTTATATGTATTTAGCATTTGCATATATGTATGTATTTCTTTTTTTATATCTGTACATGAATCATATTTACTTAACATTTTTATAACCCTTTAAGCCATGTTTCAAGCTTATCATTTTCATTCTTAGTCTTATTTTTTGTCTTCCTACCCTGTATTTTATTCTCCTCATGGTTAATATTATCTACACCATCATTATTGTTTAATATAAAATAACCTTGTATTCTATTACAAATAGCAGTCATTTCTTGATATTCTATTGAATATATTTTTCTACTTATTTTTGCAACCATTAATGTTCTAGATTTTGTAACATATAGAGGATATTTTTCTTTAAAAATATCCTCTATAAATTCACATACATTTTTATTTTTAGGAAATATTTGTTTAGAATATACCAAAACACTAACTACTCCTATTAGGTCTGATATATCTGTACTATTATTATTTAATTTGTCTAATAATTTAACACATGTGTTTTTATTTTCTAAATTTGAAATATCAATCATGGCTCTTTATCCTTTCTATGAATTCGTTACATAAATTACTGATATCTTGTCTTGACTTTTTATACTTAGATGATATATTTCCTTGAAGACCAACTAATAAGTCATTTACATAAGAAGTACTACAGTTAAATAAGCCTATATCTCCCACTATTGTATTTTCTTCAAATTTCTTTCTTAATGAGTCACTTTTTACAGTAGAGTCTTTTAACATAGTGTAAACTATTCCTAATGGCTTTATTAATAAATCTTCTTCGTATGAAATTCTATCTATAACTTGTTTCAATAGCTTTATACCTAATATGGAATATCTATCTATTCTGTTTGGAACTAAGTAAAAGTCTGATGCAATTAATGCTGCATCTGTATATAGTGATATTGTGGGTGGGCAATCAATAAAAATATAGTCATATTTTTGTGTTAAGTTATTTTCGTTTATAAATTTCTTTACTCTTCTAGCTTTAGTACCATCTTTACTGTTATCTTCGAAAATCAAATCAATAGTCCCTGGAATTATATCAATATTATCGTCTAAATTAATTATTACTTCTTCTGTCTTAGGTAACTTAGGCTTCTCAGATAATTTGGTAGGTGCTTCAAAAAGTCTTTTTACAGTAATATTCTTTTTAGTATACTCGGTAAGATATTGGTCTTCTAAATCAAATTCATTCATGAGTGATTGGGTAGTATTAAATTGTGGGTCTAGGTCTATAAATAGTATATGGTTATCTAAATTATGTGCTAGATATTCCCCAATACCTATACACAATGTGGTCTTACCTACACCACCCTTCATATTTATAAATGATACTACTTTTCCCATAAAATCATCCCCTAATAATATATATTTAATAAATTTCAAACTATTACTTTATTTATAATCAATATTAACATATATGATATTTTTTTTCACTAATATTCAATTTATTGTGTCGAATTTAATTATTTGATTTAATAAAATTCACAATTGATTGCGTATGCTTTCAAAACAAATCTACGTTTTAGGCATAAAAAAGAAGGGTAAGGCTTTTGGCCCTACCCTAGTTTACTATACTTAATTATTAAATCTCTTACATGATTAGCATTGTACTGCTTATACTCCCACAGGAGCTTATCTGAGATTATCTTATCCTTAACCAACCTATCTATGCCACCCATGTTCTTTAATAGACCTGGAACGTATTCTAGTTTAAATTTAGTCACATCATCCCATGCACTAAGAACTGATATAATGTTTCGCTTGTATAATATCTCGGCAGCTTTCTTTAATTCTGTATCTTCTGTACCCATATTAACTTTTACATCTTGTTTTAACTGTAACCATGCTCCACTATGCTCTACATAATACTTAGGACATAGCTTCTTAGTTACATCATAGTGCCTTATAATCGCTGTGGTAGGCTCTAAACTGTAGCGCTTGCATAAGTCTGCTAGTAAGTTAATAAGGCTCTTGTAGGTTATTTCTGAGAACTTACCTTGCCAATCAGGATGGCATACCTCTATACCTATAGAATAGCTATTAGCATTGTTAGCATGATAAGCAATTTCGCTTTCTGGCACACACTGGATGATTTCTCCTTGAAGTCCTATGATGTAGTGTGAACTAGCAAAAGACTTTCTCTCTTTTAGGCTCTCGAAATAATTCCTATTTGCTATTGCTGTAGAATTTGCATTACCTACCCAATGTACTACTATGTTTTTAACCTGCTTTAATTTAGTACCTGGTCTACTGTATTGATTAACTGTTAGTAGTTTTTGTTGTATCTCCATCCTTATTGCCCTCCTCTACTCGCTTAGCGTCTATAAATCCTTCAGACAGGATGTAAGCGATTAATGTTCCACCACCCATAACAATAGTTGTAACTTGCTCTACAGTGAGCGTAGGTACATTAAAAGCCACTAGAATAGATGTAATAAATCCCACTAAGGCTATCCAAAACTTCCTACTACTAAGTTTCTGTTTCCAATTAATATTTTTCATATTTCATCACCCTTTCTTTTTCTTAATACTGCCTAAGATACTAAACTCGCCCACTGCTACTGCAAAAACACTTGCTATTAAGGTACTAGGCTCACTTCCAGTTTTATAGAATAGCCACAATACGACACCTATGAAAACAAGTAAAAAAGAAAGACACCTATAATGATGCCTTTCATGAATCTACCTTTTTTCTTCTGCTTTACCTTTGTTGCTTCTTTTTTCTTAATAGCTTCTGCCTGCTCTAGTATTTTTCTTTCATCTTCAGTCATAGGTTCCCTCCTATTTAAAATACATTGCAATAACACCCGCAATTATTGCTCCAGCAATACATCTCCATAACCACTTGTTCTGTTCTTCTAAGTCTAATATTCGGTGATTGGCCACTTTAAGCTTATCTTCCATATTTTCAATCTTAAGATCTACAACTGGCATTATATTATCTACAGCCGATTGAATGCTTCCTAGTTTCTCTTTAATTTCCTGTAAAACATCCTGTGTGTCTTGTGGCATGGTGCCCTCCTATCCAAAACTATATTTTATATCTGATTTTCCTAATACTTTAAATGAGTTTATTCCAATAGTGCTACCAATTCCTCCGTTAAAATGTACACAATAGTAATATTCGAACGTGTTTACATCAACTAATATGAATGGATTGCTTTTCCCATACAGGCTCATAAGTGGCACATATACATCTTCTAATATTGTTCCGTTATTAAATGTAGTGTGATACAATTTTATGTTCTCTGCATACTCTACATCTGGACTTACAAATGATATAACTTTGTTTGTAACGTAATTAGTATCGTTTATTGGCCCACAAATTAGTGTTGGGTTAGATAAAGTTACAGCTGCGCCATCTAAATCTAGATATGATCCATTTGACAATGAAAATAGTTGGTCTATATCTAATAACCGAAAAATTTCACTTGATGTATTTGGTTTAAAGTGAAACAGCTTTATTTTGCCATGAGCAACTGTTGATGAGTAAAATTGTAGATTGCTATTAACGACCGGCAAGCTATAACTAGCCTGGATATAATCTTTTATTAAGTTACCACTAGCATCGCGTAATTGATATTTAAGGTAATATCTAGGTACATAATCCTTTGTTTCATTTGTTTGGTAGCTAGTATCATTTAGCAAACCAATATGAATATATCTTTGGTTGTTACAAATAGGAATCTTTATGCCTACTATTTTGTATGTTCCACTTTGCCATTCACTTGCTTCACAATTAAATCCAGTTTTATTAATCATATCAACTAATGCATTTTGCCAATCCAATTTTTTTACGTAATCCCAAGGATAAATGTATGTCACAGGTATATTGTATTCTGTACTAACTAATGCCTCACTATCTACTAAACAACATGGCGTTATATTAAATACGTTTTTAGTTATAGGCATAGGATTCACTCCACCTGTAATAGCACCAACACTAAGTCCATGATTTCTGCCAAGCTTATAAGAAGCACTTGTTGTTTCGGCTGTTCCCCAAGGTGTATTAACTTCCACTCGTACCACTCTCCTCCACTGGCGGTGTATAAGTTGGCATATTAGAATTATGGCTAGTGCATCTAATAGTTCTGTTGCCATTAAGATACTGTAGATCTCCATTACTTAGGAACTTAAACCAATATCCTCCGCTTATATTACTCTGTGTATCTATAGCTGCATTTACAACCCACCCATCTAAATAGTCATCTATGCTAGTCCAGTTGCTACCACTTAAATCAGATGTTGTGGTCACCTTACCATCTGCTGTGATTGTTAACCCATCCCCGATATTTACACCTATGCGTCCATCAGCTTCAACTTTTACTCCCTGAAATTTATCGGGCTGAACAGTCCCAACACTTTCATATGTTGCAACATTAACAGTAGCTAAATTACTAACGCCGTATAGCTGTATAGCTGTCACGTCAAATTTTCCACCAAACACATATTCTACTCGGCTTACTTTATGTGGCACGTCTATTTCAATCCATGTCTTGCCATCTTCTACTATATTAAAATAAGTTCTACTAGCATTAAGCATACTCCCACTAGAATCATAAAAAACCAATTCGCAATAGTTGTTTATACTAGCATCTAAGCTCGCTATTATAAATATAACCCCATACTTATTAGTGCTTTGATTTTCTGTAAGTGTAGTATCTGATTCAATTCTAGAGTTATCTATACTATAACCGTTCGTAATAGGCGTTACCCCGCTTGAGTATGACCACTCCAGTTCAATATCAACCCATTGACTTGCATCACTAATCATGGCTTAAGCACCCCCTCTAAAAAGGCATAAAAAATACACCCTCTCAGGTGTTCTCTATGCCTTAGTTTTAATTATTCTGTTTTTTCTGTTGGAGGATATACTTCGTCTAATACTACAAATACCTCTGTAGCTTCTTCTTCTGTAAGCCATCCATTTAAAAGCCATGTGGCAATGGTTGTTTCATAATATTCTCTTTCAAATCTTTTTGCTCTAATATTTCTAATAATAGTATTTTTAAAACTTGCCATATCCATTCTCCTTTTCTCCTTTAAAATTATTGTTGTGACATAAGAATTATTATGTCTGATAACTCTAAAACTTGTTCTTTTAAGCTTTCAACTTCTTCTTGTATAGTAGGCCCTGTACAATTATCAATTTGTTTTGGCACATATTCTCCATCTATTAAGTCAAAATAATCATTTAGATATTGTGCATAAACCTCCTCGGCTGTTTGTCCTGTTGTCTCATTGTTTGTGAATATCCCATGTTTATTTCTTAAATATTCCAATATTACCACCCCTCCCAATTACACACAAAAGTACAAATAAATCTTACATATGTGTCACTAGGTGTTCCTCTTACAGATACTACCCCGTTAGGTGCAAAACTAAAAACATTGTGTTAGGAGAAAATGGAGTAGAAGTATAAGACTCCATTCCTATATCAAATGCTATAATTGGTTTACATCCGACAGGTAAAACCATTATTGTAGTAGGGTCTGTTTTTACGCCAGTCACAAAAAAGTCGGTAATCGTTACCGTATTTCCGACCCTAGAAATTTTGCATTTAGTTGTTCCATCGTTGTGTTGCCATCCATTTAGCATATCTACTTCTTCTATAGTGTTTAAAACATTGATTTGTTGCGTATTGTTTGCTATTTGCTTGGCCATGGTTCCTTCCACATTAGGATTAGCATGTACTGCGTTAAGAGCCTTTACATCTGTTGCCACTGCATCAGATGTATTAACTACTTTAGTTGTGTCAAGCTTACTTTCTTTTAAATAATTGTCGTTGTCTAGAGCTTCTTGAAACACACTATTCCAAAAACTCGCTTTAGTATGCTCTAGTGTATTTGATAAAAATTGACTAAAACTATTATGCCACGCCATGTTATTACCTCCTATGCTCTTAGCACCTTGGTACCATTTGCATACCATGTGCCATCTAGATATTCCACGTAATCATAAGTATTTTGTTCTATTAAAATCCCCTCTATAGTGCCAGTAAGACCACCATCAAATTTGTAATTAAGAGACGTTACGAGCATATCACCCACGTCATAAATAGTAATAGTATCTCCAATCTGCAAACTTGGGTCTATACGACCCTTAAAGCTATATTTTTCGCCATTATAAATATCCAAACTGTGGGCGTTTACTTGACTAGATGCCTGTATATATGGATTGCTAAGGTAAGTTACTGTATCGTCTACAGTAGCTATTGCTGTACTAAGTATTTTAGTACCTACAATACTAAAATCTATATAACTCGTCACATCACCATAGCCACTACCAAGACTAATACTGCCTCCAAATAAGCCATATTTAAGAGCGCTAAAATAGCTGTATTTTTTAAAGTTAAAATACTTTACAAGTCCAGGAGAATTAAAACTAAACTCATAAGGTATGTAATCTTCTGTAGCTCTTACATTAGTGGCACTATAAAGAGTAGTATCTTCTTCTTTGGTAAATACACTACGTACTAATCTATAATTAGTTTTAGTGGTAACTAGGTCTGTGCTGTTACCACTCTTATCGAGTATCATTTCATTAGGCCCCTCTTTATAAGTAGCTACACTTGTACCAAACTTATACGGTACCAGTTCTAAGTTTTCCCTATAACGTATAATCCCACCTGTGGCAAAAGCAAAAGCCTTTAATTGCTCTTTTACTGTTTTATAGTACAGATATGCACTGTCTAGTGTTCCGTCTACAATAGAACCTATAGTAATTGTTTCGCCCATAAGCTTACTGATAGCAGATACTATATACTCACTTAGTAACATGTTTTGAGCTGCTAGTATCTCGGCTATATTTTTAGTAGGTATATTAGAACCTAACTCTAGCGATAGGATATAATCACTTTTTTGCCATCGAGTTGGCTTGAAAGTGCCGATACATACAAATTCATTTACGCTATTGACCACACATCCTAGGTATACTTTTACTGTAACCTCTTGACCATATTGCTCACTTGTAAGTGCATCAGCCTTTAACTCTAAATTAATCTTGTCATCTTGCAAACAACCTAAAGCAATCTCGCCTCTTTGCATGACATTAATATTAATTATTTTTTCTTGGCCAATAGTAAGAGGGGTAGCATAATTAAACACTACCCTAGCTCTTGCTTTAACCACATTAGCTTTTATGGCTTGTTTAAAAGCTTCAGTTGTAGTTATCATGCTACCTCCTTATAATTCTGTAAGTGTTATACTGCTCTCATCCCAGTAAGCCTTAGAATCTAAAAACGACCTAATAGGTGTTATCCTGTCAGGTCGTTTCATGGTCTTAGTCTTAGTTATGCCATCGGTATCAACAAACTCTACTGTAACCGTTATACTTCCAAGTGCGGTCATTAAAGCATTCATTTTACTTTGGTCTAATGCACCAAGTCCTATTTTAAGTATTACTTTTTCGCCTAGTACGTAAATAAACGTATCCCCTAAGCTATTCTTAACTTCTTTAGTGATGTCTTTATGAGTGACTTCGTACGCCACTATATCAGTTAAGTCTAAACTACCAATTTTAATCAACATCAAAAGTCACCCCTCTTCTCCTAAGTTCCCTTAACATACCATCTACAGAACCTTCTCCTACTTTATCTGCATTCATATTAACAATAATAGGAGCGCCTGCTTCTTCTGTCAAAGCACCATATATAGCACTTAAGGCGCCTATAACACCGTTGTCCTTAGTGTTTACATTTTGCGTAACCGTGCTAGATGTGGAAAGATTAGCACCTATAGAGGCTGTTTCTCCTGCAACTGCTGCTTGCATTTGTGCTACTAGCTCACCTACTGCACCTTTAACTAAATCAACGCCACTTCTAAGTCCTTCAGCTAGTTTACTGGCAGTATCTTGACCTATCTTTTGCGCTTCATCCGGCATTAATCCAAGCTCATCATTTACCTTGTCGGTAAACTCAGCTTTGAGTGTGTCAAACTCATCCTTGTAGAAGCCACTTGCAAGCTCTCCGGCTAGTTTCTGCTTTTCTTCCCATAACGCCAAATAGCTTTGGAAGTCTTTATCTGATTGTGCTAATAACAATTCAGTAAAGTCTAAAGCATCCTCCATATTCATATTGGTAATCGTCTCTAGGAAGTCTTGACTTGCCCCTTTTTGTTTAAGTGCATCTAGTCCTTTACCAAATAAGGTGAGTTGGTTTATATCATCTTTTAGGTCACCAAGCTTCATAAACTCGATATCTTCACCCTTGTCATTTTGCTCTGTGAATTTGTCAAATAAATCTCCAAAAGCTTTAAATTTTTCCTCGAGTGACGTTTGCTTATTCATGATTACGTTGTAGGCTGATTCATATGCTGAAATCATACCAGAATAGGTACTTTCATAATTCTTAATATACTGTTCTTGTAAGGCTTTCTCGTCCTCTAAACCTTGTTTAGTTAGCTCTAACTTAGCTTGATTAGTTTCAGCCAGCGCATTCAATTCTTTCTCTGTTACGCTCTTAGCCTTTGACTCAATATCCTTAAGCTTCTGAGCCTTAGTTTCTTCATCCAAGTCAGTCATTAAGTCGAGTTCTAACTTAGCCAGAACTTTATAAGCACCCTCTAAATCTTTAGACTCACTAGCTATAGACATGGCTTTATTTTGCTTATCTAGCTTAGCCTCTAAATCACTTATAGCCTTTTCCTTTTCAGTTACCTTAGCTTTTTCGATTGCAATGTATTTGTTATAGGCCTTTTGTACTCCAGCAACTCCTATAGCTTCTTTTTCTGCTAGTTCTTTTTCTAGCTGCTTTAATTCCTCTGCAGATAGCTTTTCTTTTAGGGCTAGGTACTCCTCTGAACGTTTAACTTCTAGGCCTTGTTCCAACCTTGCGTATTCCTCTGAGGCATCAAATAGCTGCAATTCTGAGCCCTTATTCGCATCATCATTTGCTTCTTGATTTTCTTTTGCATTTTTTTCAACCTTATCCTGATATTCTTTGGCACCCTTATCCATGATGTCCTGAATATGCTTTAGGTAGCCTTGAGCGTTCTTATCATACTCAGTTAAATCAACAATATCACCAGGCATTTTCATGCCATTATCAACACCATCATCCAATGTTTTGTATTTAGGATCATCAAAACTCGTTCCACTACCACCATAGTACCTACCACTAGAAGATTTATGCAATGTAGAGTCGATTGTATCTTTTCCAATCCCTAATGCATCTAATCCTTTGTCGGCAAGCAAACCTATAAGCCCAAACTGTTTTAGGTTTAGCCTTATACCTTTAGCCAATGTTCCCGGCAAATCTTGTCCTGCCCCAAGTATCCCTTTGCCTATTGCATCTATAATATCTTTGCCAGTTCGTGCCCAATCTACAGCCATTATACCTTCTATAAATTTTTGCATAACTTCATCCGCGCATTGTACAAGCGCAATAGATGCTGAAACAAGAGCATTTACCAATTTACCTATAATCTCTGGTGCTTTATCTGCCAATTTAGGCAATGCCTTAACAATCCCATCAGCTAGACCTATTATAATGTTCTCTGCACATTTAAGCAGTTTTTCAATATTATCTTCTTCTAAAATATAGTCTATAAAGTCTAAAATAGTTTCCACTGCAACGGGTATTAGCTTTGGTAGCGCTTCAGCAATACCTTTACCTAGTTCCAAGATGATAGCTAATCCTGTTTGTAACAGTGTAGGCATAATTTGTACAAAAGAGTCTACCAAAGACATTATAATATTTTTTGCTATACCAACTATCTCTGCAATATTCTCTTGTATCCCTTTACCTAAAGCTTTAATAATATCTACACCTAACTCCAAGAGCCTTGGTATGATTTCACCTATGCCTCTTACGAGTGACATCCCCATTTCTATAGCAGCTCCTGATATGGTCTCTAAATTATCACTCAGCCCCTGTATAAATGACTGTATCAAATCAGAGGCTGCTTCAATCATTTTAGGCGCTGCCTCTGCCACTTTTACAACTATCTCACTAAATACATCACCTAAAGCTACAACTAAACCTTCTAGACCGTTTTTCTCGAATGCACTAGCTAATTTATCTAGCATATCATTAGCGGTCTTTACAACCTCAACCATGGGGTTACGTACATCTTTATAAAAAGTAATACCTAGGTCTGTAAGCTTATTCTTTAATATGCCTATCTGGCTTTCCATAGTGGCGTAACGAGCGCTAGCCTCTTTAGCTAAAGCAGTATTTTCTTTCCATGCTGTGTTACCGATATCCATAGATTTAGCAAACACATCACTTGCGCTACTAGCTCTCAAGAGTGCATCCTTAAGCCTTATCTCTGTGATACCCATGTCATCAAGCACTTTAATAGCACTTATTCCCCTATCCTCAGCAGTTCCTAAGCCTTGGATAAAGCTCATTATTGCACCAGCAGCATCATCTTTAAATGCCTTTTTAAACTGCTCACTGCTCATGCCTGCTACTGCTGCAAATTGACCTAAAGAGCTGTTACCTGTCTCTACCGCTAATGCCATATCAGACATTACTTTACTAAATGCGCTACCACCAGCTTCCGCCTCTATACCTACAGAAGATAAACCTCCGGCTAGAGATAAGATTTGTGCCTCACTCATACCCACTTGTTTACCTGCTCCTGCAAGTCTTAAGCTCATAGCAGTAATTTCTGACTCTGTAGTAGCTAAATTATTACCTAGTGCTACAATTGTACTTCCTAGCTTATCAAAATCGTCCTGGCTCATTCCTGTAATATTAGCTAGTCTTGCTAGACTAGTAGCTGCTTCCTCACTAGATAAGTTTGTAGCATCACCTAATTGAACCATTGTCTTAGTAAAGCTATCTATCTTATCTATGTTTATACCTAGTTGTCCGGCTGCTTCTGCTACTCCTGCTATTTCAGCAGCACTTTGGGGCATTTCCTTAGCCATGTCTCGAATAGCACCTTCTAGGCTTGCGAGCTGTTCCTCTGTTCCGTTTACGGTCTTTTTGACACCCGCAAAAGCTGATTCAAACTCTATACCTGCTTTGATTGCAAAGCCAGCTGCAGTTGCTAATGCTGCTCCTACTGCAGCTAATGCTTTTGCTACACCACCGGCTAGGTCTTTAAGTCCTCCTAGTCCTTTATCTGCTAATCCTTTTAAGCCATTTAGTCCATCTTTAAAACCTTTATTGTTTAACTGGGTG
Organism: Cellulosilyticum lentocellum DSM 5427; assembly: GCF_000178835.2. Taxonomy (GTDB): domain Bacteria; phylum Bacillota; class Clostridia; order Lachnospirales; family Cellulosilyticaceae; genus Cellulosilyticum; species Cellulosilyticum lentocellum. The sequence goes on along the minus strand of NC_015275.1, from coordinate 999,694 downwards.
TCAATAATAATAGAACCATCTGCCAAGTATCCTCACCTCTCTTAAGGCTACGGCTCTCAGGCTCTATGTAGCTATTTTTATTTCAATTTCCTTTTTACATCTTTTACACTTTATATAGGTGCATTTACTTTCCGCTTTACCGTCCTCATACTGTAAAAGCTTATACCCACAGTGAGGACATATATACCATTTCCTCATACGCCCTCCTAGCTAAAATAAAGAAGAGAAGACATTTACAATCGCTTGCTCCTTCTCCTCTTCTGATCTGTTATCTGGTAATTTATAAAGTCTCTTCATTCTTTGATAGTATTCTTTTTGAGACTTAGGAATTTTGGCATCTATTTTCATAGCACGATAACCCATAATCTCAACTATCTTACAATCTTTTAGGCTCTTGAACAAAGCTTTAAACTTCCACCAGTGCAATTCCTCAACATCTTGTAAATCAATATTATACTGTTGTAGAAAAGCAGAATAGATATACTCATCATCATGCTCGTAAGAGTAAATAGCTTTGTGATCTGATTTGCTACTACTTGATTTTTTCTCGAGTTCTTTACCACATCTATAAAACCAAAGTAGCCTATTTACTGCTTGGGCCTTATCATGTGGTTTGTGCTTGTAATAAAGATTAATGGCTAAATCAAGCTTTTCTTCCATAGGTATCTCTTTATCTTGCATTAACTCCTCAAATAAAATAGACACCCTAAAATCCGTATTTATTGGATATTTAAGAGTGTCTATTTCTACACTTTGAGGTAATAAGTCAACCAGCATATTCATTATTTTGCCCTACGCTGTGCTCTATTAAGAGTGTACTTAGCTACACGTTCATCCATCGCCTTCTGCTCTTTTTTGGTTTCCTCACTAATCATATTGATGAAACTCTCAAAGGCTTCATAGTGTGTACGATAGTTGTAGCTATCACCAAAGAGTGCTTCAGCTGTACCTGCTCCGCATGCTTCATCAAAGAAAGTTTTTACAACATTACATTGTTCCTTAATTCTTCCTGAAGCACTTAAACCCTTAGCTGGATTAGTATTTTTTACTTTTAGCAAAGCCGCCTCATAATTTTCTAACTGTACTGCATCCATCACATCGAAATTTAATTCTACATCGTTTACTTTAATCATAGGGTTATACCTCTCTTTCTAATATTAAACACTTGGTGTAAATGTAAGACCATCAGCACTTAATGTACCTGTTACTGTGATAACCTCACCGTTGGCTTTAAAGTCTCCTGAATATGTGTAAGCGTCTGTACTTCCACCTTCACTAGATGGGATAATAGAGAAATCTCTCTTATATCCTGTATAGGTTTCACTTCCAGCATCACCCGTTTTAGTAGTTAGGTCAACCATGATTAAAGGTCTTGTGGCCTCATCGTTAATCTTCTCTCCATCAATAATACCCACAATATCCTCGTGTACATCATTATCTAGAATTTGATCAAAGGCAAACGCGATAGAAGGCTCATACCCAACTACATTTGTCCTAGCTGCTTTTTCATCCACATATCTACGGTTGTACTCTACTGGATTATGACTTTTACTTGCATCTGTAAAGCCTTGTGCCCTTTTGTAAGCGTAAGTTACGCTACCACTACTTCCACTTGGTACACCATAAAATAAAACCTTGTCTTCTCTTGCTACTAATTTCATTTAAACTCCTCCTTTATAATTCTAAATATATTAACCTTGCTTGAATCTGATAGATACCTGAATCAGCCGTATTACTCATTAAGTACCCGCATGTTAAAAGTTGTACTTTAAAAGGTATTTTCCCTTCTTCCATAGTAGGTAGAAATTTATTTTTGTTATTTGTCTCTATCCACTCACCTAATTGTTCATAGAATCCGTTGTTATCTAGATTTGATAAAGTGTCATTTCCCCAAGCTTCTCTACTTTGAAATATAAAAGTAAATTGTTTTTTTGCCCCTCCATCTGCGTATTTTTGCAAGATAGGATTAGTGGGGATTGAGTCAATGTTATAGTTAAATCCATTACCAAGATAATCAACGTTTAATGCTCCCTCTTTCAATAGTGGACAAGAACAAAAGTAATTTCTAATGCTTTCTAATATTGTCATGCTCTACCTCCTGCTATTTGAGCTGCACCATTAATCCATTGTGCTAAATGGTCAGCCTTGGACCTCTCAAACCAAAAACTACCTCGTCTAGAATCTCCACTATGAAAAGTAAGGTCTTTTTCAGTAACTACTTTCCTTTCACCTGCTCTAGCCCATGGTGAATTAGACTGCTCACCAACCATAACCTTACCGTAGTATAGATACTTAGCGTACACGCTGTTATATACCACTTTACCACTACCTATTACGGTGCCAGTTATACCACTCTGCTTAAGTTTACCAAAGTCAAAAGGTACATAAGGCTCGGTTGTTCTTAATACCTCACTATCTAGAAATTTTTGTACTCTTCCCCCGACATCTAGCCCCCTTTGAAGTACTGAGGCATTAATATCATAAACTTGCATACGAACATTTATATCCATTAAGCTCCACCTACTTCCCAGTGTCTCATGTTAGCACTACCAAAGTCCTTTTTATCAACTTTGGTAATGTCATGTACATCATCATGAGCTTTTTCTAGATCAGTAATCTTAGTAAAGTCCTGGTCTATTAAACCTTTACAGATTTTATCTCCAGGCTTAAGTGTCCAGGTACCTTCTGCTCCTGTATAACTTTTAGGCTCTACATAGCCACTTAGCATTAGCGGTATGAAAACAACCACGCTATCAGCTTTCTCCATACCACTTTTTTTAACATTAGCACCTTTGCAGTTATCCCAGAATACACCCTTAATTTGAGTACGCTTCCAGATATCTAAGCGTGTTGTAGCATCGTAGCACTTGCAAAACAAAGTGATATCTGCATTCGTATACAAACTACCACCCCCTATACATTAAGCCTGTATGAGCTAAATACTGCTTTGCTAGTGTATGCTTTTTCTCGTTAATATTAAGAACATGACCACTCTTATCCGTAGCTGCTGCATATTGTACGCTGTACTCTCCGACTTTCTCAGATACCTTTTGCATATCACCCTCTTGGCTTGACTGTTCGTAACTGTAAGTAAGTTCAGCTAAGGCGCAACACGCTTTCTTAACCTTATCAGAGATAAGCGTTTCGTCATTTACAAGTCTGTCAAAGGTAACACTGTCAATATACTCACTGGAACGTGAGGCTAACCTTGGAAAGTCAGCCTCGGGAACCATAGAACCTGCATATTCAGTTTTATAAAAACTATAATCTGCGTATGCCATATAGCACCGCCTTTCATTATCCCCTAGAGATTACTCTAGCAATTGGGATAGCTTTGTGTGGGAATACTACAGTACCATCTGTTGATGCAGCTAATGACCAATTAGCGCCATTTTCAAGCTGTGCATCTGTTGGCGATACGATTGCACTATTGGTAAATGAAATACCTTTAGGTGCAAACATTTTTCTTTGTCTGCTGTAGAGTGTATCTTCTCCACCATTTGTAGATGGGTCTCTGTATACTTCACTTGGCACTTTTACGCCACAGTCAGCGTATTTTATAGCGCCTTTGCCTAACGCATAAGACACATAAGCATCTACAGTAACTGTTGCAGTTGTTTCGGATGCTGTAGCTACTAAAGTAGCACCACTTGCAATTGTAAGTTCTGGTGTAGCTGTTGCCACATCAGTTAAGGCATTTGTAGCTGAAATTGTCACATTCGTTGTTGTTGATGTTGCTGTGATATCTGCATCAGCGTTAAGGATTGCTGCGATTGCAGTAGCTTGTTTAGTTGCTGTATCATCAGCAGCTGCAACTGTGTATTCAAACTCTTTACCCATAAACTTAATACCAAGTTTTTCTCCTGTTGCTCCTGCTGTTCCTACTGCAATTTTATATGCACCTTTTGTTGTAGCGTACTTCATAATAGGCATTCCATCATCTTCTAATACAAGACGACCGTTTAAGGTTCCTATAGTAAGTGAACGCTCAATACCGTCTTTGTCTGTGTATTTGAGATAATCCAGAACTTTCATATTCTCTAAGTTTTTAACTACTACAGAATGCATGATAGCCACAGCAAACTCTTTACGTTTGTCTCCCATAGCTTTTTGAGTTGCGCTGTTAAGAGTTGTAGCATCACACGTATTGTTTGTAGCTTCTGCTGTAATGTCGTAAGTATGATTAGTAACAAACTTAACATTCTCTGTACCAGTCATGTTAAAGATACCTTTAAGAATACTGATAAGTGTATCTTGATCTACATCATCCCAATACTCTCCTACCTGTTCTGCAATGTTTTGCATGAAGTCCTCACCACTTGTGATATCGTATGTGAAGTCCTCTTCTGTCCATGCATCTGCACGACCTACAACAACTTTACCCTGTGCAAGCGTTTTACTTCTTTGAGAAGTAATGTCTGTGCCACCGTCATAGTTTTGTGTTCCTTTTTCAATAGATCCTTTGATGTGTTCAGTAGAATAGTTTGTACCAGTTTGTGCTGACATAGCTGCTTTAGCTTTATCATCATTCACTAATGCACCACTTTTTAGCAGCTCATTTCTTCTAAGGTGAGGTGTTCTTTCCTTGTATGCTTCAAAAACTGTACTATTAAAAATCTTTCCGTCTAATACTCCCATTTTCTATTCCTCCTTTTATTTTATAAATATGGGGTGATATCCATGTCTGGGTTAGCGTTTTTAAGTGCCATTAGCTCAGTCATGGTAATTTTTTTACCTGCTGGTGGAGTTTTTACTCCTGGTAATGTAATTGTAGGAGGTTTTTTAATATCCTCCTCGGCAAATGCTGTAGGATTAGCAGTCTTGAGTTCTGCCATGAAATCGTCTGCACCTAAGAACTTGCCATTGTCTAGCTTAAAGTCTTTTGCCTTTAATTGAGCGAGTACGGCTTCTTTTACAAGCTCACTAGTAAAGTTGTAAGTGCCAATATACTCTTTCATTGCAAAATCTCTTTGTTGCTCGTCTAACTTAGTCTGTAAAGCTTGTAAGTCAGTATTGTACTTGGTTTCCCAATTAGTAGCCGCTTGCTTAATGCCCTCAATATCCATATCCTTATAGCCTTGTATTTCTTTTTGTGCATCTTCTGCTTGCTGTTTATACGTATCTCTTTCAGTTTCTGCTGTTGTTAATTTAGCTCTAACGGCATTGACGTCTTTACCGTTCTCAGCCATGATGAAATTAATCTGTTCCTCTGTTAATCCCTGTGCCTTTAAATCTTCTGTTTTCATTTCTTTTCACTCCTTTGATTGTTTTAGGTCTGTAATCACCGACCATTAGTGATGACCGTTTTAGGTCTAATCATCTGACCATTTTTTGTATTTTATTACATAATAAAAGGCGCTAGATAGAAGTTACTCAGCGAGGCCCTTTCAATTCCTGCTTTTCCCTTAAGATTTATCTAACGCCTTAATACGACATAATATTTAATTTTCTTATACTATAATACATTTATCAGCTTGGCAGAGCTGAAATACTGAAGAGAAAGCGAGGTGATATTATGCCAAATCAACATATAACACCACATCAAGATGGTTGGCAGGTAAAATCTGAGGGAAGTACAAAAGCTACAAAAGTTTTCCCTACCCAACAACAAGCTATTGATTATGGTCGTGATCTTGCTAAAGGCCAAAAAACTGAATTAATAATTCATGGCCGTGATGGCAAAATTAGAGATAAGGATAGTTATGGAAATGATCCTTGCCCACCTATAGATACTAAATACTAATCATTAAATATTACTTTAACTACAATGTTTTCATTGGCAGTAGTAATTAATTCTTTTGTTATTACTGCCACCTCTTTTTGCTGTTCTTCATCATAAATAACAACTTTTTTCACATCATGTGATAATAACTTATTATCCTTCATACATCTAACCTCTTTTCTTCGCATAAAAATAGCACCTATCCATCTAATTTGAATAAGTGCTATTTTAGTCTATTGTAATTATTACATTTTCTCCTAATGTCTTCTCTAAATCATTTAGCTTATCATGAGCGCTATTATCTTTATACCATATATCACAATAATGATATTTAGGATGTTCGTCGTCCTCATTACTTAGTTGTCCATTGTATTCAATAATGAACTTATGATCCTCTTTCTTTAACCAATCATCTGCTACCTCTACAAATAATACCTCATCGCTACTTATGCCATAAACAGATGTAATTGCAGAGGTTAGCTGCTCATTACTTATTTTATTTTTACTAAATATCTCTCTGCTATCCACTACAATACACCTCCTTGTTTTAATATATTTGTCAGCCTTTTGATATCATTGTCTGTTGCTCCCATGCCACGTAAGAACTCATTAAGCCTAGGATTATCTTTCTCTAGTTTTATTTTTTGTAACCACTTGTACTCATTTCTACTTAACGTGATAAATCCATCACCTTTAACTGGATATAGACGATTTCCATGGTACTTATAAGTCCTTCCATTTACTGTATACTCTTCATTTACTCTAGTATATAGTCCTTTCTTAATATCTTCAATATCTTTATCGACATTAATATGTGGCATTATGATGGTATTATCTGTTTTAGCACTAGAATGTTTGTTGATGGACTGTAAATAATGCCTTTCTCTCATTGGAGGTTGTAAGTCCTTGAGTTTTTCTAGTTCCTTAGTTTTTCCCAAAATCTCTTTCTTAGCTGCCATAGTAGCTTTTTGTGCTTGACTCTTTCCAAATCCACTTACTTTAATCCTATTATTTCTTAATGGCAGATCGCTCTCTTTTATGAAATCCCTAAGCTGCTGTTCTTGTTGCTTGAGTTTAACAGATTTAGCAGTGAAATCTTTTTGCAATAGTGATTTCAAGTCATTATCCTTAGCAATACTAATAGCACTTTCTAAAGCTATTACCTGCCTTTTAGTACTTCTTATTCGGCGCTCATATGCTCTTTGCTTTTGAGTATTGTTATAATATTCTTCTGACTCTTTAGCGTCATGAGGATTCCCTAGTGGTACAGAGATACCTTCAAAAAATGGATAGAAGTTATGTCTGCAGTTCCATCCACAAAGTCCATCACCTGAACCATAACCTGTAGCTTCTGCTAGGCCTTTATAATGTCTATGCTTGCCACTTATACTATAAATACCACCTTGCCAATCAGCATGAGAAGGTCTAGCTCCAAAGTGTGAAGTAACCTCTACTAAGTCACAGTCCATTTCACTAGCTAGATCAAGTTGAAGCCTAGCACATGTTTGATTGATTCCTGTTACTACTGCCCTACGAACAGCTACATCTACTTGATCTGTATGTCCACTTGGATATCTAATAGTCTGTAAACCTTGTACACCTAAAGTTCTTATTGCTCTTTGGATAGCCTGTTGGTAGCTAAAAGCTCCGCTATTAACTTCTAAATAAGCTCTATCTAATAAGTCCTCAAAAAGCTTGTTGGAAGTGTTTGCAGTTGTTCTACAGAAATTAGACATTAGTCCATTAGTATTTTTTATACCTGCTTGTAAGGTTTGATTTAATGCTATAGAGTTCATAAACTCTGTCGGGTCTTTACCAGCTAGAGCATATATCTTAGCATCACTTTCTAAGGCTTTTATTCCGGCATTCTTGAATAGCTGCTTAACCTCTTTAGTAGACTTGCCTAATGCTCTTGCTACTTGTTTAGCTATTTCATCCTGGCTTAACCGCATTTCCATGGCTTTTCTTATTTGCCATTCAGCGGTACCAGTCATTCTAAATTCTTTACCGTCAACACCAGCTATTCTCCTAGAGATATCTGCTATTATCGATGATTCTAAATCCGAATAGATATCAACTATTCCTACTGGTAATGATTCTAAGTAAGAAGGTGCAAGCATCTAAACCCCTCCTCATTTATTAAATCCTAAAATATCATCATCTTCTTGTGACTCGCCCTTTGCCTCTTGTATCTTAGTCTTGGCAGTAGTTTCATCCTCACCATACCACTTCATACGATACTCTACCTTGCTCATAATACCGTCACGCATTTCTTGTAGGTCTCTTAAGCGTTCTGCTTCTGCATCCACAACGATGCTATCATCCCAAACGAATGATGTTTCATAATCCCCTTTAGCTGATAATTTATAAACAGTAGCGTAGGCATCCATGATATAGATTAAATGCTCCAAAGCACTTTGTAGGCTCTTTTGAATATCTGATACAGTAGAATAAGAGCGCTGTTTTGACTGCTTGACTTCTGTAGCTGTTTTAGCTTCTTGCTCTGGATCAGAAAGAGTACCATAGGCCAAACCACAATTAAATTCTATTAAGCGTAATAGCTTATTAAGTCCTCTGCTATGACTTTCGTCCCTAATATCAGGCGAGTATTGCTCGTAGAATATTTCTTTTGCGTCTGCATCGAGTGTTCTAAACAGCCGTTCCTTACCTTCAGGAACAATGGGTTTTCCTTTGTCATCTTTCTTGAAGGCTGTTATATCAATATCGACTGCCCTCTCAGCTGATTCAAATTCCCATAGCCCTCTGCTGTATTGCTTGTCTGCCTCCTTGATTAAATCAATGGCTCTACCAAATACCGACTGGCCTAGTGGTGAATAAGTATCCACATTATTAGCAATAGGAATTTTAAAATAAGCAAACATAGGTCTCTCAATATTCTCTACGTTAGCTGCGGGTGTGAGGTCCTTCCATTCATCTACTTCAGTAAGAGCTATCTCATTACCTAATGAGTCCTTCATGCTAGACTTAAAGGCTTTATTTACTATTCGTTCTTTTGTACCATCAAATTCATGATACTCTAACCTAGTATAAGTCTTATCTCCTATTTGCTTCTGCTCTACGAATGCTGCAGCTGTTATAGTACTATCTGAACCATACCTTACTGGGTAAAAGTAGTCTGCCTGAACATACTCGACATTGATGTTTTTACCATCTAGATAAGGTTTAAATACCAGACCACCTTTAGCACATGCGTACTCGGTGTATTGTCTAATGCTCTTAATAACTTTTTGGTACTGCTCATTAAGATATTTAGCTCTAGCACTTTTTCCTGTTACTTCACTCTTAAGCTCTAGCGTTACAAGCCTTGCTATCTCATTCGAGATTGATGCAGGTAATCCCATTGTGGATACGGTATCGCTTAGCCATGGGGGCTTATTTTCGTACAAGTTAGCCCATAGCTCAATAGCTCTACTCATTAACGTATCTTGATCTATTTCTACTCCTAATGCTTTCTCGATACTATTAACCGGAAACAACCTTCTCACCACCTTTCCTATGAATTCTTTTATTCTTTCAAACATGGCTTTTTCACCGCCTTTTGTTTAGTTCTACTGTGCTTTTTAAAGCAAAACATAAAAATAAGACCTAGTAAAATTACTAAGCCTTGATAATACGTTACTACACACCACAAATAAGAAAAAGTTATCTGTGTAACTTGACTTATGAATTAATAAACTGTTTCATGCTTCTTTCGAACGTATACTCCATTGAATCTAAACTGTCTATGTCTGTGCTACCATCATCTAGACGCTCATCTTTGGTTAGTTCCTTCTCGTTCCAAACTGCGTCACTTAAAGCATCTTTTACAGTTTTACAGTTATCACAATACCAAAATCTAGCTGAACCCATAAGCATTGTAGTACAGCGTATACGGTCATTAACAGTTTCTTTAATCGCTGGTCTTACTGTTATGCTTGGGTACTTATCACCGATAGCTTTCTTGATACCACGTCCTAGGACTGTTTCTGCATTATCCCAGTATACGTAATCAATAGGCCCATACTCAGCTAGTACTTTAGCTATAAACTCTAAGAGTAAATTGTTTAAATCATCACTTAATAGCTCACCAAAATGTCGTTCTGACCTAAGTAATATTAAATCTTTATAGCCTCTTGTTTTAGCTGTGACCACAAAAGCGTGGCCTGATTTATTACCACCAAAGTCTACGCCTACACATATCTCCATGATAGATGATTTAAGAATTTGCTTAACCCCTATATCATCACTAATATGATCTACTATCTTACAGTAAAATGCTTTAGGATTATCCGCAAACTTGCGATAAATTGCTCCCTCAGCTCTTTTCCAAAGGCCTTTAATGTATCTGTCGTAGTAAACGGTACCCTCATACTCTTTACAGAGCTCCTCTACAAACTTAGGATCTAGAAATGGATTATCGAATATAGTATATGTCTGCAAATAAATATCTGCGTTAGAGTCTAAGAACTCTTTAAGCCAATGAGTAGGATTCTGTGGGTTAAGTGCTCCATCAAAGCAGCTATAAGGTTTATCAAGACGAGACTTGAGCATTTCAAATACTTCCTTACTCCAATCTGCTACCTCATCACCATAGCAATACTTAATGCTAGACCCTCTTAGCTTAGATACCTGGCTAATTTTCTCAGCTCCTAAGCAATAAACATCCTCACCAAACATACGGCATATATTCTTTGAGTTGATCTCGCCTACAAGTTTAGGTCCCCATATTTGCCTCATGGGCTCTATGATGTTACGTTCTATGGTTCCTTTAGATACTCCTAAAATAACTACAAGACCTGCTTTTCCTATTCGTGATCTAATCCTTTTAGGAATAACAAAGTAATCCATATGAGTTTTACCCGAACGAGTGGCTCCAGATTTAAAATTCCATCGCTTATTAGCATTCTCAAAATACTCTTGCTGCTTTACACTAAAAGGCATATTAAATCACACCCTTTATTTCAGCCAGTACTTTATCCAACTTATCAAGTTCCTCTACATTGTCCTCACCTTTAGCTTTTGCAGTATCTACTTTAAGTTTTTCGATACGTGCTTTTTGTTCTTCTGTAACTAAATCAGGGTTAGATGATAGCAGTTCATTGTATTGCTTAATCATACTTCTAAGTTCTGCTTGTGCTCTTGCTTGTGACTTCATGAAGTTAGCATGTTTATCCCAAGCCTGTTGTACTTCCCATTTTTCAGAATCAACATTACCCGAGCCTTCCATAACCTTCTCAATAGTCTTATCCTCTCTATCTTTTACATACATGATTTGTTGCGCCCTACATATAGCAGCATAAGCAATCATTATTTGATCCCAAAGGATGTCAATTGTAGAACGTTGCTCTATGGTCTGGATTATCTCTAATGTTTCATCAGGAAGATATTTAGCAAACAAACCATTCTTTTCAGCATTCTTATTATTAAGTGGAGCCCCACCATCATTTCCTACAGCATTTTTATTACCTTTAGGAGCTCCTCTTTTATGCGAACGTTCGCTTTTATTTTCCGAGCGTTCATTATCCCACTTGTAAGTGGATTTCCACCTTCTCACTGTACCATCTGGAAGATTTAGTTGACTTGCAATCTCAACTAATTTCATTCCTTTCCTAAATAATACCTCTGCTTCTTGTGCTTTTGGATTCGGTGCTCTTGCCATATCACCACCTCACTTTAAGTTGTTTTGGAGCCTAGCGCTCCTTTTTAAAAACAAAAAGAGTATGCCTGCACACACCACATGTACCAAACATACCCTTTTTATTGTAATGTAATCTGATTTTACTGCATTTTTCTTTTGTTGCTATCTACAAGTGTTCTTCAGGAACATAGCAACGATTTACCATTTACGAAAGTCTGTCATCTAATTGTTAAACTTTCATACTATCATAATAACATATGTGTAAATGGCACCTTTTTTGCACCTTTTTTGCATATTGTCAAGCTTCTAACTTTAATCCTTCTATCCCGAAGAATAATACTGATAACTCATTGATAGCTGTTTTATGCTGCCTGCTTATAGTTGCTATATCGCAATCCATGTCTTCAGCTAACTTCTCCATAGTCAAATTATCTGATATGTACATCTTATCAATTATATTAGCTCTCTTTAATTTATTAACATCATGTCTGTTCATAGCTTCTTGTCTGTGTGCTTCTAAAAATTTATCAATAAGATCTACTATAATTTGAGTTCTAGCCTTTGTCCTCTTAGCAGACTTTATATAGTCTTCACTGTGCTCTTCTTTAACTAACGTTAGCTCCCAAGCTTCTAACGTGTCATCTATTTCCTCTATGCTATTACCACATTCAATACAATGCTGCTTAAATTCATGATAATTTCTAAGGAGTAGCTTTGTATTATGATATCTTTTATCGTATTTACCTTCAATTTTTTTAGTCACAATTTTGTCCTCCAATCTTTTAAAAAAAGCTCTTGACAACAACACGGTTTTGCTTTATTTTATTTCTTCTTTTCTTTACTCTACTCTTCTTTACTCTACTTTACTTTACTCTACTTTACTTTGGGGATTTCTGTAGTACATAAACTCCTTTAAATGGTGTTAAGTGAGAGTTATTGCATACATAAACCCTAAGTAGTGAGGGTTATTGCATACATAAACTCACTAAACTATGCGATTTTGATTCCAAACAGTCCGAAAATAAGCTCATTATCTTTAGGCTTCATGTATGACTTAGTCATATCCACGCTTTTATGATGAACAATAATTTGTATCTCTTCTATGGTAAAAGCTCTACCAAGCTTCTTACATAAATAGTGTGTTCCATTGCCTAGGTTTTCTATTACTGAGTGTCTGAATGAGTGAGGTGTAAAATATGGTGTGCTAGGATCTAATCCTTTTAGAATTTTATATAAGTCTCCAACCCAACCTCTTAATGTGCTAGTAGTTTCCACTGGACCATACTTGCTCTGCCAAAACGCCCCTTCTTTTTTAGTACTAAGGTGTAGCTGTATGCTCTTTTTGGAACGCTCATGTAGCAATATGTACTCATACCTCCCGCCCTTACATTTCACTTTTAAGTATCCTTTACTAGTAGTCTCTGAATCAGTAACCTGTAACACTTCATTGACACGAGCGCCTGAATCATATAGAATATCAAGCAAACATAAATGCTGATACATTTTATGTTCTAGCAAATAGTTTCTTAGTAGGTCTATTTGCTCCTGGCTTAGAAAAGCAACTGGTCTTACTGGTTCTTTTTCTAAGCCCTTTATGCGTGATGCCGGATTTCTGAAGTATTCCTCATACTCGTCGTCATCATCTTCTGCGTACCCCATCATGGTACGAATTGCACACAATAGATGATTTATGCGAGCATTACTTACTTTTCTTTCTTCTGCCATAAAATACTTAAACTCTTCAAAATGACGTTTCTTAAAATCAAGTACGCTCATATTCTCGTTAAACAGCAGATTCCAGCAAAGGAAAAATCTAAGATCATACCCATATTCTCTTATTGTCCCCTCACTTTTCTTATCTGCCTTACAATTTCTTAAATATTGTTGCATTAATCTCTTGTTAATTTCTAGTACTAATTCCCACCGCTCTTTCGTGTATAAGATTCTACTCATTTTAAATTCTCCAATCTAGTATATTTAACAGTCCCCCTGACGTTACTAGCTTGTTAATTTATGCTACTTCCCAAAGTCGAATTTGTTTAATCTAATAAGTCTAGATTTTCATAGATATTACCGATTACTTCAATCTCATAATCACACCATCTATATCTAGTAATTCCACTACCTGAAATACAAAAACTAGCGTCTTTAAATTTAACTTCACCATTTATATCAATATTAACTTCTCCAGGTATATAATTATCTTTTACTTTAACTATGTCGCCCTCATAAATTTCCTTACCGTTCTTGTCCTCTAGGCCTGTGTACTGTTGTGGTTCTTTAATGTCAACCCATTGTTCACCTAGTTCATTTTCTATTAGCATTACCCATTGTTGCTTATATTCCTGGAACAATATTGTTTCACCATATACAAATTGATCTCCATCAAATTCCTTGTTATATCCTCTAAACTTAATCTCTCTCATGATTCCCTCCTATATAGAAGGTGCTAGACTAAGCCAGCACCCTATGTATTTATTTCATAAGTAAATCATTTGCTATCTTTTCTTCGCATTTCTCACATCTGCAATCATAATAATAAGCTTCTTCTACTGTTAGTTTTCTGCCACACACTACACATCTTTCTACTTGTCTATGTAGTACCCTATCAACCCATTTTAAAAATCTGTATTTCAATATTCTCACGCTCCCAAAAATCAGATTTGTTACACTTCTTTCATTTCAATTCCATTAAGTATTAGTTTATTAATTTCCTTTTTACCTAACCATTTTTGCCATTGACCACAGTCTTTACAATATAAACCTGTTTGAGTTGATGCTTTCTTTTTCATCATTGCCATATTTGTGCTACCACATCTACATTTAATTGACTCCATAATCTTTTCACCTTCCAAAACTTATATTTTAAATGTTTTCATGTATCCACCAAAACGGAAATGTTACTAATAACACTATTCCTCTTACTAAAACTAGTGGATATCCTAAGAGTACACACATTATAAAACGTACTGTATATTCTGGTTTAATAATCCACTTCTTATGTTCTGCTAAGCAATGCCATTGCATTTTTATTTGAAATTCAAGCTCGGGCAATACCATAAATCCTTTATGCTCTATGTTTTTGCCACATATCGGACACGTTCCACTTACTCTTACCGTTCCCATATATACCACCTTTCCAAACTCTGATTTTATTTACCCAAGTAAGAATAAACTAATGTAATCTAGCGACCTTCCCAAACAAGCACGTTCCTTTATCACCATAACACCCATAATTCCTTTTACAATGTGTTCTCCAGTAATCTCTTTTTTTCACAGCGACGTCACCCCTTTCAATTTTGGATTTTAAATTATCTCCCTTTCACTTCTACCTTTACTAATTCACCTTTTCCGTTCTTTCTAAATAACTTGCCATTAAGTGCATCAATATAAGTTTTATTACCTAAATCAGCCATTAACTCATTCCATTCAATAGAATTAAATTCTGGATTGCTGCTATACTGTTCAACTTTATTGATTGCTGCTTCTAACTTGCTTATTCCCATAATCTCACCCTTTTCAAATTCTTATTTTGATGTACTTTCCTATAAACTTGATTACTTTTACAAAAAACTACATTTACTAAATATAATTTTTGTAATATTATAAATATAATAATTATTATTAAATGGAGGTGTAGCAATGAATCTAGATATTTTTAGAAAATATGAATTTCTTTTTCTGTATGCTGTATTTATAGCTGCCCTATATGTTACTTGTAAAATACTATATATTTAATCCATTACTCTCCACCATGCCCCTATATCTAGGGGCTTATTTTATTTAAAAGCATCTCACCTTTTAACGCATAAACTTTATATTTAGGTATATATTAATAATGTAACGATTATACTTATGCCAACAGACATTTATTCAATCTCTAACTAAGTTTCCAGGCCCCTTATTGGGGCCATTAGTATTTAAAAATTCATTTTGTTAATATTAATGATTTGCTTCATAAAATGCCCAGGCAAAGCCCATCGGTGTCGCACTTCTTATATTTGCCCAATCCTGTCTAGACAAACCTTTCTTTCCAAATGTACTCCCGTTGATATGGTTCTCACCTGTAGGATCAGTTCTTTTCCAAAATGGACTGTCCTTCATAAATGGTTCAATTCTTTTTAATACTGGATTATTAAATTTTCCCCATAGCCATGTTGTTTTGTTATATCTATTTTCTGCTTGTTCTTCTTCTGATTGTAGATATCCTGCAAAATCGCAAGGATTGAACTTAAACTTAACTTCACCTAATCCTGTATTAAGCTTATGTATTCTGCTCATTGGATTTTCAACTACCCAAAACGCAGGTTCAAAGTAATCAACTATTTCTAACGTTTTCTGTACTAATTCAATACTTTTAGCTGTAGTCCCATCTGCATCTTTTCTAGCGAAATGCCTTGCGCCACTTAATGAGAAATCTGTACATGGACAAGCTGCCAAAATACCATATACTCTTTCTTTAGGTATCTGTTTGTAATCCCACGTAAGTATATCTATACCTGCTTGCAAATCAACCTGTATAATTTCAAAACCATTTTCTCTGTATGGTCTTGACCAATTACCTGTTAAATCAAATAAGCTTAAAAGAATATTTCTTTTCATATTTTTTATAGGAGGTTCCTTAAGGATTTACGTGGCCACGACCTCTTTCCTCCTATCTTTTTTACTTAAACAAAAAGTTATTTGTTACTTTCAAAACTGCAATGCCCATCCATAGCGAATACATGGCAATATACACATGGTTTTTCAAAAATTTCATGGTCTCTATTTATGCAATGCTCACATGGACTTATACAAGGTGCAAATCCTTTACTAGCCATCTCACAATTTATCTTTAAATCACAACCGTCACACTTCATTATGCTCACCAGCTCTTCTAAAATGTTCATATCTAAACTTTCTAGTTAACCATCTTTTGTATTTTTCATCATCTTTCTTTATGTACCCTATAAAACCATGTTGTTTTGAATACTTATTATCTACTTTTACAAAATCATACATCTTACCTTTCTCAAACAGTGTCCCATCTCCAAACATTGTTTTTACAGTATGTACGCACAATAACTTTTCTTCCAATATCACACCTCCTTTTCAAAAAACACTTTTATAAGATTTCAAAATACTTTTCTACGATTTCTTTTACCTTTTCAAATCTATGATGTTCTTCTATATCCTTTTTAATTTCTTTTTTCTTGTACCCTTTAGAAGCATTATCTTCTTCACCTATATATTTTTTCATCCATCTCAACGCAACCGATAGATTTATAAAATTCTGTATATATATGTCACCTTGTTCATTTATGTTATACCTCTGCCTTATCTCTGGTGTTTCGTAGTTATATTCTAAGTCGCCTAGATAATCTCTCGTTGATGGGCCTTTATACTCAATTAACTCTCTCGACATATTCTTTGCTTGTTCTATGAAAGACTCTTCATTGAAGGCTACAATAAACATATGATATGAGTGCCAGTACTGGCTTGTTATAAGCGTATACTTGTAATCGCTCATTCTCTTTTCCTCCTTAATTAAAAATACTTTTATTTATCTCTGAGTGGACACCACTTAGGACTTGTACTATGCTCATTTCCTCTTATGTACCTGCATGTAATTACCGGATGCTCGCATCTCCTATAAGTTCGATTAGGGCATTTAGGTCCATACATGTATTTACATTCCTTACACTTTGGTACTGCCACGGTCTCACCTTCTTATAAGTCAACTTTAAACTCCTTAATTTCCTGCTTTAGCTTTTCAAGTTCTAGTATTTGTTTGCTATGATCTTCTATAGCTTCATCTATCTTTTGAGTAAGTAGCCATTTATTAGCATTCACATGAGTTATAGAATAGTTATTCATAGACTTGTCTACTGCCTGCTTAGTAACTCCTAATACTTCAGCCAACTCTGTATATTTAATCCCTGTTAGCTGTTTAAACCTTTTAAACAACTCTTTCATTATTTCACTTCCTTATAGTTGACTATTTATATTTTTAGTCAAACAAAATCAACTTTTATTTACCATTGATTAACTCATTAGCTACTACTACCTTTGCTTTTTCACAATCCTTAAGCTCATTATTTTTCTTTCCGTGCAATGCAAGTATGTAAGGCACACTATATATGCATTTATTAGCCACTTCTTCAGCCCATTTCATTAAGTCTTGTACCTGCTGTTCATCCATGTTTTTCACCATCCTTTAAACATAAGCTGCCGCTCTCCAAATTCATCTAATACTTCTATGTACTCTACTTTTTTTCAAAGCGTTCAATTAATGTTACTTCCACTCTTGGATTATCACTAAAATGCTTCTCTACAATCAGTCTAGTAACTTGGCTATCATCATCAAAAGCAACCTTATTTAAGCTATCTAAAATAATCTTAGCTACATTATCTAGATCAGGCTTTTTAGTCGGATGGAGTTTTCCTTCATCAAT
Source organism: Cellulosilyticum lentocellum DSM 5427 (assembly GCF_000178835.2). Classification (GTDB taxonomy): domain Bacteria; phylum Bacillota; class Clostridia; order Lachnospirales; family Cellulosilyticaceae; genus Cellulosilyticum; species Cellulosilyticum lentocellum. The sequence goes on along the minus strand of NC_015275.1, from coordinate 981,900 downwards.
TAATTGCCTATTCTTTTTAGTCATAGCTTTAGGTATTGGGTACATTGCCACTATCTTAGCCTCAATCTCTCCTTGTAGCTTTCTAGCCTCCATGGTGTTAGTAAATACCCACTTAACTAAGCTCTCGTAACTTAGCGTATCCTGTGGAGTCATAGCATGACTTTTTCCACCTTGATTAAATACTCTCGGTCTTGCTTTGCCTTTTGGTTCTCCTGGTACTGTAAATCTTATTGCCATATCATAATCCTCCAATTAGTCTATTGATTAAATCATTATTTTCTTCTGTCCCCAACTTCCTTCTTATATCTTCATTTGGCATATCTATTGTTATTGTCATTCTCCTAAGCCTGCTTTTAATACGTTCATCATGCTTAAGGTCCTCAATGCTTAGGTTAGAAGTTATAATTGTGATTCTTCGATATGTCATTCTAGTATCTAGTAGTTTAAAGAATATTTCTGTAACCCATGGTGATACATTCTCAGTTCCAATATCATCTAATATCAATACTGGTATCTCATAAAACTCATTAAGTAATGATTGTTCTGTATATTCATCACTATTGCTATAAGTTTCTTTTATTTTGCTTAATAGATCTAATGTTGTAATAAACCTCACTCTTTGACTCTTATGCATTATTAATGCATTACCTGTACTTACTGCAAGCCTTGTCTTACCACTTCCTCTTGACTTGCTAAAAAAGAATAGTCCCTTTCCTTGTTGTTGCATTTCCTCAAAATTATTTATGTATCCACCTACTATTCTTTTGGCCCTTATTGCTATTTCTTTTTGATTATTTGAATAGATAGAAGTATCAAAACTATTTACAGTTAAGTTTTTAAATTCATCTGGTATCATTGCAAACTTCAATCTATTGCTTTGTACCATTTCTTCATAACATACACATTTACTTGCTGTATTTGTTCCTACATCTAATATCCATCCCATACCTTTACATTTAGGACAATTAGAAGGGGAGTTTTTCATCTTCAAGCTTGAGGTCTGCTGTTGTTCTTCCATAAACTCGTAATGCTCTGTCGATTTCGCTTTCGTATTCGACATTACTTGTATTCTTTGGAGCACTTCCTGTATAGCTTCCATTATCAGACTTCCTTTCCCACGTTCTAATTGCTGCCTTCCAATCTTTCATTTTATTTTTACCTATCATCCAACCTTTAGAAGAATAAAAGTCTATAAATATTTCAGCATCTATAGTGTTATTTCTTTCTTTACAATAACTTTTAATTTCTTCTAGTGTAGGTGGAGTGAAACGACTAATATCTTTATTATTTACTCTACTTTCCTTTACTTTACTTTCCTTTACTTTACTTTGTGTATTTTTGCATGCATTAACTGTAGTTTTCGTAACATTAACTATAGTTTTTGTTTCTGAAATCTCTTTTTCACTCAAAAGAATGTATTTTTCATCAAGTTCTACACTCACTCTTCTTCCAACTGCTAATAAAAATCTTTGTTGTATACCATGTGAAGTTAATATTTGATACTGTTCAAATAAATTGCTATTAAACAATTTCCATTGCAAGCATGTATTTATTACATCATTTACTAATGTTCCCTCTACATTAACCCGCTTTACAAATAATAATTGCTCTTTTTCTGTCCAATTACTGTAGTAACCATTTTTATAAATTGCTTGTAGTAATTTGATGAAAATAGCAAATCCTACAAGGCCAAACTTTGCCTCAAGCAATTCAATTTCATCATCAATCCCGGCTGTTACGTCAAGTGGGAAATAATCAATACCAATTTTCTTAGGCCTTGCCAATACCTTAACCTCCTTTCAAGGGGCCTTGTATTGGCCCCAATACTATCTATAATCCAAGTGATTCAGCATATTGATTTAAAGTGATTATTTTAGCTTTCTTTTTGCTTCTGCAATAATCACATTTACCACATCCAATAGGTTCTTCAACTAGATTCCTTACAGCCATGATACGTGGTAATCTGCCTTTAATTTCTTCTAACTTTTCTTCAATAAAGCTGGTACCCACATCAATAATTGCATGATCTGGAACCTCTTGCTTATCTACTACGAGCAAATAAGGTTCTAAGTATGTAGTCATTCCTAGATTTTGACGTAGTATTTCAGCGTATATGGCTATTTGTGTGTAATAGTCATACTTATCAATAAAGGTTTCTCTGCGCTTTGTATGCTCATTATAGTAAGTCTCTGACAGGTTCTTTGTTGTCTTAATATCAGCAAAGTAACCTTTTTCGATATTAAGAATATCTATTTGAATTTTGAAAGGAATACCACTGATTTTACCTGTAAAAATACGTTCCTTTTCAGCTCCATCACGAAATCTTTCTACCAGTGCATCATTCTTAAGGGTATTAATCATAACGTCTCCTAGTGCAAATTTAGCGTAAATTGAGCCATCTTTCTTAAACATTTCAGGGTGCTCAATAATAAATTCCTTCAAGTTTCCTTCATTCCAAGCATGAACATAGCTACCAAGCAAATATGCATCATTCTCTTTTTCTTGCCACTCCCCATTATGCTTGGCTAATTCTCTAGCTTCACAGCCTCCAGCGTGGAGAATATCCCACGCTTTAAAGCTGCTACTACCCATGAATGCAGATTCGGCTTCTTTACTAAAGTAATTTTTTCTATTTAGCTCCATCAGCTTCACCATCAAGTCTTACTTGTCCTTCTGTTTCTTCTGTAAATTCAACATCTACTGCATCTGCAAAAGGATCTTTAGCATCTTGTTTTTGTTCATCTTGCTTGAATTGCATATCACTGGATTCTTCATACGCTTTTGCCTGATCAATACTAGCAAAATCTTTTTCAATTTTCTTTGTAAGCCTTCTTAAAACTGTTTTCTTATAAGCTTCCTCTGGTGTCTTTGTCCACATTAAACCATTTTTCATTTTGCTAAAATTATCTCTAATACCTTCTATTTGCTTTGTGCTCATAGTCTCATATTCCATTCCACCATCTTGATAAAGAACTACTGCAAAAGCCCCGATAATCTCAGCATCATTAAATGGTAGAGGTTTAAAGTCTACTACTTGTTGACCTGCAACAATTTCCTCTTTAAATTCATCCCCTTTTCTGACTACCTTAGCGTAAATATCCTTAATGTCCCTAATGCTATACTTCTTAGCCATCTTGGTTTCGCCTTTGTAATCTGTTTGGAATTGTAGCTCACCACCATAAGGAATTGCATAGCACTCTCTTTGAAAAAAATCCAAACCAAGAAATGCACCTTTTAGCAATGTTCTAGCAATGCTTACCGGATGGCAATTTTCAATGCCTTTTGTATCCTGTAAAACAGTCATACAATTTTGAAGAAATCTAGTTTGATTAAAATCCTTTGGCATTGCCTCCATCTTTGTAGCTAATAGCTGGTTTAACCTGCTATGGGTTTCTTTTAAAACTAATTCTTTTTTATCTGACATAATTACATAACCTCCAATTCTTTTTCTGCAACAACTGTTACAAATGCTTGAATATCATTTTCTTCACAAATCTTAGTTACTTTTTCTTGCTCCGATTCATTAAGCTTTTCAAATCCATCTATACACATTACTCGTAGTTCTCCCATGCGTTGTAATGCCACCTTGAAAGCAACCTCTAGCTTTTCACCATCACTTAAACCATCTAATAGAGTGCCACCAATTCTGATGTTTCCTTTTTCATCAACACTAATTCCTTCAATTGGTAAGGCATGAGTTTTAAGTAAATCAGAAGGCTTTTCTCTAGCAACCTTAATCTTTTGAGTAAGGCTATCACTATACTCTTGTTTCTCTCTTAAACTGCCATTAATAATATCTTGTAGCCTGTCCCATTCTCTAAGATAGCTTTGCATTTCAGCCACTTTATCAGCCTCTTCCTGCAATGGTTCAATATCAATTACTGTATTTTCAGCAAGATACTCAGCTGCATTACCAACCCTTGTCTTTTCAGTTTCAATTCTTTGCACTGTTTGTTCATCAACTGCCTTAATTTCAATTTCTTTCTTATCTGAAAGGCCTTCAATCTTAGACTCATTAACTGAAATCTTATTATTTTGGATTTCAATTAGTGATTTCTTTTCTTCTACTTCTGCATCCACTTCGCTAGAAATTTGATTGAACATAGCATTATATTTTTCTTCAATATCAGCTATCTCTTGCTTTTTAGCTTCATCTAATTTAAATCTTTCATTCTCTTTTCTTTGCTCAGCACTGGCTATGTAATTCGATGCATCTACAATCTTCTTCTTAGCTAAATCAATAACATCTTTAAGATCAGCTTCTTCTTCTTTGTATTTCAAGTTAATTCTAGACTTCTGGCTATCTGCATCTGCATTAATGGCAGCTATCTTATTTTCAATTCCTTCTTGCAAAGCCTTGGCTTTATCAATTAGGTTATTGATACTTTGAGCTTCACTAATCTTGTTGTAATACTCTTGGATATTCTTAGCTCTCCATTCTTCACCATCATAATTACCTGGCAACTCTTTTTTAATAGATTCACATTGTACTTTAAGAGTAGTAATTTGACGATTAATCTCTTCGCGTTCTTTGTAATACTTAACCTCAATATCCTTAAGTACTTGAAGAATATGCTTATCATAGTTGATACCATCCGGCTCTACTCCAAACCAACTAATAATGTCATCTACTGACCAGTTAATTTCAATCATATTAAGAATAATTGCTGTCTGTTCCTTAATACTCATGTTTACAAAGTCAAGAGGTCTGAAAATATCACCTGAAATAAGCTTTCTAAGCTCAGATTCTGTAGAATTGATTGCCTTACCTTCTTGTCTAAGCTTCATATAGTCACTTTTTTCAGTTCTAATGCGTCTATCAATCTCTAGTCCTTCATCTGTTTCCACGTAAAGAGTAGCTTCATCCTCTCCATGTCTTACTACCTCAGAACGTCTACTAAAGTTAGTAAATGCTTTTTCAATAGCTTCTAATATTGAAGTCTTACCTTCTGCCTTTCTACCTTTAAGTACGTTAACGCCTGCTTTTGGACTCCAATTTAACTCTTTAACACCTATGAAATTTTTAATTTCTAAACGCTTAATCTTCATTGACTAAGACCTCCTTATTCCGTTTTTGTTGTATTGGTTACTAAACACTCTCTTTTTCTTACATGGCTGCCTTTTTACAACCTTGGTATCTTCATCAAACTCATTTATGTACTGTCTCTTATCTTCACACATTTTTTCACATTGATGTGGGTAAGCAAAACAATAAGCACATGGATCCATTTACCTCACCTCTAATACCTTAATTAATTCATTAAATGTTTCCCTCATAAATCTGCTTACTGTTACATTCTTTTGCTTTTTACCCCTATAATGTATAGCTTCTGCTATTTCTAATTTCCTTAAAGTATTAATAACCGTTTGGTTACAAGTGAACGTCTCCTTTGCTCCTTGTTCTATTGCAAACTTAAACTCATACTTTCGGCTTTTCATCATGTTGTCTAATACCCATTTAGCAACATTTGTTTCTCTGTAGGTAAGATTATCTGTAAGGCTAGTAATATATTTCATTGCATTTATCACTCTCCTATGCTATATTTCTCTTATAAATTATTTTCTTATGGCCTTTTTGTAGTTGCAGCTACTTTAAGGCTTTTTCTTTTTGCTCTCTCACGTTTAGCTATCCTAGGTTGTCCAACTTTCCAAGATGTGAATAATATTGTGGATAACACTAATATATATCCCCAACTCATAAGAACACCGCCAGTGCGAAAATAAATACAAATGCTGTAATGCCTGCTAAAACATCACCTAAAATCTCAAGCTTTGGTTCTCCTCTACATAGCTCTTTAAACTCGTCTAGCATTAAAGCTTTTCTAAGCATCTACTCAACTCCTTTGTTATTTGTTAGAATTGTGTTAAAATTTATTCTGTGAGCCTAGTACACCTCTATGAAAGGAGGTGATATTGATGCCCAAAGAAGAAATTGCTTTAGAATTAACTAAATTAATTGCAGATAAATTAATTCGTGAATGTAAGCTAGCAAATTCAGATATTGCTAAGTTTATATCTGAAGCTTATATGAATGTTTACAATAACTTAAACATTCCTACCCAAGAATAGTTTTAAATACTTCATTAATACATTCAGTAATCATTACCAAAACTTCAGGTTCACACTCTTTAGAGTTCTCTGCTAACAGCTCCACCTGTTTGTAGAGGACTTTTTCAATGTCTGCTACTGAATTAACTGTTACCGCTTCAGCTTTAAGGAATGGTTTTGTAATCCATCCTTCTTTATACAAAGCTTTATGTCCACAGATATGACAGTAACTAGGTACTTTATCTTGTTTTGGCAATACGACTACTTCACCGCACTTTTCGCATACATTTGCAAAACATGGTATTCTTTTTTCTTTAATCATTTCTATTCCTCCTATAGTTTTAAATATTTTAAAAATTATGTTAAAATTTATTCATCAGCTTTGCAGAGCTGAAATACTAATGAAAGGGGTGTTAATTATGTCTAGTATTAGTGATAGAGTTATAGCAAGAAATGGTGATATCTTTTCTATTAAACGTAATGAATCTGTAGTAGCAGATACTAAAGGTTTCTTTACAGATAAAAATTACCCTAATGGTATACAGTTACTTAGCACATCAGATATAAAAGTTAACGATGTATTGATTCACAATTTAACCGGTGAAAGTTATATGATCGAACGAATTCAACCACTAACACGTGCAAATGAACTACTTGGATACATTGCGTACTATAAGGTAAATACTGCTTCAAATGATACTCAAACATTTCAGTATAATATTGGTACTATACAAGGTTCAGCTGTAGTCGGTAATCAGCAAAACGTAACTCTCAATATAGGTTCAAGTATTGAAGAAATAAAATCATTGATATCCGCAAAACCTATTGAAGATCAAGAAGAATTAAATAAACTTATTCAACGTTTTGAAAATGTTATCGAAGATAATCAGCCCATAAGTAAAGGCTTCTTCTCAAAGTTTTCAGATGTACTAAAAAAGCATTCAGATATCGCAATTGCTCTTGGTGAAAACATAATAGATTGGTTAACTAATAGGTAGTTTACTTCTTTGGAATTCAATTAAGTTAGTTGCAACTATTAGTTGTTCTCTCATTAGTTTCATTGTGTCGTATGTAATATCAATAATTGTCAATGTTGTTGAAAGTAGCTGCTCTTGATTTTTTTTCAAATCAGCTACTTCTTTTTTTAATTTTGCTAGTTCATCACCGTCCATGGTTCTACTCCTCCTATTCATTAACAACTTCATCTATTTCAGACATTACATTCCAATACTCGCCAGTGATAAAATCAACAGCTTCTTGTACTGTGATTGGCCTAAGTTCTCCGGTATCTTCATCTTTAACCTTTGAATCTGGCACCTGTTGTAAGTATTCAGCAAAACCTTCTTGCAAAGCCTCTATCACTCTCTGATTTTCTTCTTCAATGCCCTCTTGAATTACTGCTATAATCTCTCCTTGGCGCTCATTAGCAGGTATCTCAAAATCATTTAGATTAATAATGTTTCTTTCTGCAGCTATTCTTACCACTTTCTCAATCATCTTCCTTTTCATTCCTATACCCTCATTTCTCTATTCTCTAAAAATTTACCTATAAAGTAAGCTTGTCCTTTTGGTGTAACATAGGTAGTAAAGTTAGTATGGAAGTTTCCCTCTTTGTCTGGACTAGTTCTCTCTACTAGCTCCAGTACCTTTAAATTGATAGCTTTTTGAGTAGCTTTACATGAAAACTTTTCTACAAACTCTTTCTCTCGTAGCCATTTATACAGCCTTTGTTCGCCTATCTGTATTCCGTTTTGAGATATTAACCTAGCAAGCTCACGAACTAATATAGAATTCTTAGAAGCTGTTATGGCATTTGCAAAGGCTACTTTCGGTTCTTGTTCTTCTAGCAGCTTTCTATTTTTAGCATTTTCAAGTTCAATAACCTTTTTCTCCTCTTGCTCTTTAATCCATGCCTTAGCACGTTCTACTGGATCATCAATCATATATGAGTCTTTCTTAAGTGTTTTGTTTTCTTTCTCTAGCTTTTCTATGTACTGCACTGTCTTGTATCTAACTACCGCTGATTCTTTATTAAGCATTTGTAAGACACCAGCTTTATTCATGGAGTAACAAGGTTGTTCTTTATTCTGCTTATTAATGTATGAGGACTCCGAAAAATTTCCGACTCCTATAAAACCAGCTTTTTCAAGTGTTTCAATTTCTAATCTAATAGATTTAAGTAAGTCGTCATGTCTTTTCTCTGTTGTATTACCTTCTTCTGTTCTAAATGTATTAATCATTCCTACTAACTCAACGCTAGTAATTCTTACCTCATTACTATCTGTGCCAACTAAGATAACTGGTGTTTGATCTCCTTGTGCTAATGCACTACTCATTTTGTTCATGCTGTTTCTCCCTTCTGATTACCCACATATTCATAAAATAACTTTGGGGATATGTAATAATTCCATCGACTGCTACCAGGTGTTAATTTTGCTATACCAAAAGGTAGTGTGCCATCTCGTAAACATAGCCTAATAAAATGTGGTGCTTTACCCATTATCCTTGCAGCTTCATTAATTGTTATTTGTTGCTTGTCCATATTCCACCTGCTTTGAATTTCTTGATTTTTCCTCAAAGGATATAATGTCTTGTTCTGTAATTCTGTACTGTTTACCTACCTTCATCGCTGAAAGTTTCCCTTTTCTTATCCAGTCCCAAACTGTAATAATTTTTACGCTATATCTTTCAGCAATTTCTTCACACGTAAATAGTTTACTCATGGCTTTCTCCTTTCTCAAAATTTTCTAAAAATAATAAATAATACTTGTGTATACTTCGGTTTTGTGATATACTTTCATTGTTCAGATTAAGTAAATCGTTTTTATAAAGCATTATTTTTTAGTTGTATATTTTTTGTTTACTGCGCTTTTTCGAAGTATGATTATATATTACTCCGTTTTGTTATGCGCGTCAACAAATATACTACAACTTTTCGAAGTATATCTATTTTTAACGAAAGGAGTAATCTTATGTATAGTATATTTGAACAATTGTTACAAAAAAATGGGGTAAGTTCATATAAAGTTTCAAAGGACACAGGAATAGCACAATCTGTTTTTAGTGGTTGGAAAAGTGGAAAAAGCCAAATAAAACAAGATAAGCTTAAAATATTAGCTGATTATTTTGGGGTTTCTTTAAATTATATGATGGGAATTGAGGATAAGGACGTATATGAAAATGAATTAGAGGCTAAAAATGCTACTGAAAAAGAGCTTTTATTGCTATGTAGAAAAGTCAATGATGCTCCAGAAGAAGTTCGCGAGCAAATTGTAGAACAATTTAAGAACACAATAGATATATATTTAAAAGCTAAGGGTATAAAATAACATAACCAATAACTAATGGGGAGGACTTGTATTGAATAAATCGAATAAACCTAACTTTAAACTGTGCGAAAAATTAGCCACAAAACTACTTGCAATGCAAAACATTGATTCTAGTAAAATAGATATTATGAATTTAAATTATGATAAGACGATAATTTTTGACACAATACAAAACTATGCAAAGCTAACATTTACTCCAATTGAAAAATTTATTAATCCAAATACACAATTACTTTCTGAAGGTTGTTGCGTACCTATTAAAGAAAATGGTAATGAGATATATTTGATCCTATATAATGATAAGAGCCAGTCAGATGAACATCTGAATTGGACTTTAGCACACGAAATAGGTCATATTTATATGGGCCATAAATATGATTCAGAAATACAAGAAATAGAAGCTCATTTTTTTGCAGCCCAACTACTAATGCCAGAATATGTTATTTATAAGATGTCAACATTAGGAACTGTAAATGTTGATGATATATATACGATGTTTAATGTATCTTTGCAAGCAGCACAAAAGCGCCTTAATACGTATCGAAAAAAGCATTATATCAATAAAACCTATAATGATGAAAAAATATGGCAAATGATGGAGAGAGATATCAGAAATCATTACTTATATGCTAACTCATCAGATGAATTTAGAAGGTTTTTAAATATTCCTATAATAGATATTTAGAGGTGATGTAATAATGAAACAAATCAAAAACCCTAACGGTTATGGTTCGATTTATAATTTAGGAGGAAGAAGAAGAAAACCCTGGGCTGTAAAAGTTACCACAGGGTTTGAAAAGGATAACGAAACAGGAAAGCTAAAACAAATACGAGAATATCTTGGATATTTTGAAAAAAGAACTGATGCCATAGCTGCTCTAGCAAAATATAATGAAAATCCATATGATATAAGCACTAAAAAAATAAAACTTAAAGATATTTACGAGCGTTGGTGCAATACAACCGACTTTATCTCATTATCTGACTCAACTAAGAAATCTCACGCACTAGCATTCAATAAACTAGAGAATGCACATAACATGCCTTTTTCTAAGTTGAATACTAATACGCTACAAATACTAATAGATGAAACTGGATCCACTCCAACTGTAAAACTTCAAATAAAAAAGTTATTAGGTAATTTATATTTATATGCAGAAAAATATGATATAGTCACAAAAAACTATTCTAAATTTATAGATGTTGGAGATACATCGTCTAAAATAGAGAGAAGAATTTACACTCATGAAGAAATAGAAAAACTTTGGAATAACTTAGCTGAAAACAAGTGGATAGATAGCATTTTATTTATGTTATATACAGGATTTAGAGTTAGTGAAATGTTAGAACTTAAAATAGAAAATATTGACTTAGAAAATCTAACAATGAGTGGAGGGAAAAAAACGGCTGCTGGTAAGCGTACAATTCCTATTCATAGTAAAATAGTAGACATTGTAAAAAATAGATATGATGAAAATTATGAGTATTTATTTAGGACTCAGAAAGGAACAAAAATGACGGCTGACAGTTATAGGGTTAGCTTCTATAATCCAATTATGGAGCAGTTAAATTTAACTGGATCAGGATGCCATGACCTTAGACATACATTTTGTTCTAAAATGGATAGCTATAATATTAATGCTACTACTTTAAAACGAATAATGGGACACTCTACAAAAGACGTTACTGATATTTATACTCATAAAACCATTGATGATTTAAAGGAAGCAGTAGAACTTTTAGAATACTGATTTGTGAACTACTTGTGAACTACCGCTTATTTCTTCTAGTATTTTAAGGGTGCTATCCTACCATACACAAGCCACTATTTCCCATCTATTTCATTGACTATCAATAACCACCCGCATTCATTAATTTTGCGTTATAGTCAAAAAACATTCTCCCCCTGAAACCTAGGTCCTTTTTATGTCATCATTTATCAATAATTTGTATTTTTATACTATCCACTTGTTGTTTGATAAAAGGATTTTTCGCCTATTATTTCGTTATTTTTTTAACATTATTAATTAGTAGATTTCCTTTCTATTCTTAATTTAGTCTCTTACTTTCATTAACTTGTATATTTTTTTCTGTCTTTGTATACATAAAAAACTTATTTTTTAGTATATTAAATTATTGACAACTTATTTCCCTTATGTTAACATCAGTTTGTAGTCAAAACGAAGAACACTTCGAAAAAGAACTGTATTTTTTAACAATTTAATTGTTAAAAAAATAACATTTCAATACACTTACACGTTTCATATTTTAAAAAGAAACATCACATAATAAACTTATATTGTTTACATCAAGGAGGCTTACTTAAATGTCTGAAAACAAAAAAGCAAAAATTGACGCACCAGTAATTGATGCAGTAAAAATGGTAGATGAATTAGCACAAAAGGCATCTGTTGCTTTAGATGAAATGCTTAAACTTGACCAAGAACAAATCGATGAAATCGTAAAAGCTATGGCTCTTGCTGGGCTTTCAAATCAAATGCATCTTGCAAAAATGGCAGTTGAAGAAACTGGCCGTGGTATCTTTGAAGATAAAGTTACTAAAAACATCTTCTCAACAGAATACATTTATCACAGCATTAAATATGATAAAACAGTAGGTATTATTGAAGACAACGATGATGAAGCTTACATGTTAGTAGCTGAACCAGTAGGGGTTGTAGCAGGCGTTACTCCAGTAACAAATCCAACTTCAACTACAATGTTCAAAGCCATCATTTCTCTTAAAACAAGAAATCCAATCATCTTTGGTTTCCATCCATCAGCTCAAAACTGTTCAGCTGAAGCTGCTCGTATTGTAAGAGATGCTGCTATTAAAGCTGGTGCTCCAGAAAACTGTGTACAATGGATTGAACATCCATCAATCGAAGCAACTAACGCACTTATGAATCATCCAAAAGTTGCATTAGTACTTGCTACAGGTGGTTCTGCAATGGTTCGTGCAGCTTACTCAACTGGTAAACCTGCTCTTGGTGTTGGTCCTGGTAACGTACCTGCTTTCATTGAAAAAACAGCCGTAGTTGAAAGAGCTGTAAATGACATTATTTTAAGTAAGTCTTTCGATAATGGTATGATTTGTGCTTCTGAACAAGCGGCTATCATCGAAGCACCTATCTATGACAAAGCAGTAGCTCTTATGAAAGCACAAGGCTGCTACTTTGCTACTAAAGAAGAAGTTAAAAAACTTGAACCAGTTGTTATCAACCTTGAAAAAGGTATGGTTAATGCAGCTATTGTAGGTAAATACCCATATGAAATTGCTGCCATGGCTGGTATCACAATTCCAAAAGAAACTAAGATCCTTTGCTGCGAAATTGAAGGCGCAGGTCCTGAGTATCCACTTTCAAGAGAAAAACTTTCTCCAGTACTTGCAGTTATTAAAGCTAAAGACGTAAACGATGGTATTACAAAAGCTGAAATCATGGTTGAAATGGGTGGTCTTGGACATACATCTTCTGTTCACTCAACTGATGATGAAGTCATCAAAGAATTCAGCCGTCGTCTTAAAACTGGTCGTATCGTAGTTAACTCACCATCTACACACGGTGCAATTGGTGATATCTATAACACAAATATGCCATCATTAACACTTGGTTGTGGTTCTTACGGATGTAACTCTACAACTCAAAACGTAACAGCAGTAAACTTAATCAATACAAAAAGGGTGGCAAAACGTAAAGTGAATATGCAGTGGTTTAAAATTCCAGAAAAAATCTACTTTGAAGCTGGTTCAATAGCATACCTTGCTAAAATGCCAGAAGTATCTAGAGTATTAATCGTAACTGATCCAATGATGGTTCAATTAGGTTACGTTGATAAACTTGTTTACCAATTAAATAAAAATCCTAATAACCCAACAATTGAAATCTTTAGTGATGTAGAGCCAGATCCAGACTTAACGACAGTACGTCGTGGTACAGAAATGATGAACTCATTTAAACCAGACACAATCATTGCTCTTGGTGGTGGTTCAGCACTTGATGCTGCTAAAGGTATGTGGTTATTCTATGAACAACCAGAAGCAGACTTTATTGCTATGGCCCAAAAATTCGCAGATATTAGAAAACGTGTTTATAAATTCCCTAAACTTGGTCAAAAAGCACAAATGGTATCTATTCCTACAACTTCAGGTACAGGTTCAGAGGTTACTTCATTCGCTGTTATCTCAGATAAAGCAAACAATATGAAATATCCACTTGCTGACTACGAATTAACTCCAAACGTGGCAATCATTGACCCTGATTTTGTTATGAGTGTACCTCCAGTTCCAACAGCTGATACTGGTCTTGACGTATTAACACATGCTATTGAAGCTTACGTTTCTATCTTAGCATCTGACTATACTGATGCACTTGCACTTAAAGCGATTCAACTTGTATTTGAATACCTTCCACGTTCATACAAAAACGGTGCTAAAGACCCAGTAGCTAGAGAAAAAATGCATAATGCATCAACTATCGCTGGTATGGCCTTCACTAATGCCTTCTTAGGTATTAACCACTCAATGGCTCATAAACTTGGTGGTGAATTCCATATCGTTCACGGTCGTGCAAATGCCATTTTATTACCACACATTGTAGAGTACAACGGATGTACAAACCCAAGTAAGTTTGTTATCTTCCCTAAATATGAAAAATATATTGCACCACAAAAATTCCAAGAAATTGCTAAAGCATTAGGTCTTCCAGCTTCTACGCCAGAAGAAGGTGTTAAATCTCTTGCTAATGCAATCCGAAACTTAATGAAAGAGCTTAATATGCCTCTTACTATTAAAGAACTTGGTATCGATGAAAAAACTTACATGGCTAAAGTTGATGAGTTAGCTTACAAAGCATTCGAAGATCAATGTACAACAGCAAACCCAAGACTTCCAAAAGTAACTGAGCTTGCTGAACTTTATAAAAAAGCTTACTACGGTAAATAATTAATCCTTAATTATTTCCTTTCAATTCAATCAATCCCTCACAAAAAGAAGCTGTTACAAACGTAACAGCTTCTTTTAATTTCTCTTCTTTAATTTTAGTAGACGTTTTAATTAATAATGAAAGTCTCTACACTTGCATCTAGCGTTTCAATACTAGTCATAAGTTCACTTGCTAAATGTGCAAGCTGCTGCATAACAGCTTTTTGTTCTTCACTTAATGCATTAACTTCTTCTACCGCAGCTGCATTTTCTTCGGTAACGGTAGTAATACTTTCAATTCTAATACCCATCTCATCTTTATACATAGTCATTTGGCTAACGCGATTATTAACATTTTCAAGTTCTTCGCCCATTTCATGTAGGCCACTAATCATTTGCTTCAAGGAGTCATTTGTTTTGCTAACAGCTACTTCCTGTTTACTAAATACTTCATTAGATTTAGATACTAAATTCGCTGTATGTAGAACTTTCTTCTCTATATCTCTTAAATTTTCTTTAACATGACTAGAGGATTCTTTTGATTGGGTTGCTAAATTTCTTACTTCATTTGCAACTACTGCAAAACCTTTTCCTATGTCTCCAGCCCTAGCCGCTTCAATACTAGCATTAAGCGCTAATAAATTGGTTTGTTCGCTAATACCATCTAGTAAACTCATTACCTCACCAATAGCCTTTGTTAATGCACTAAGTTCCTTAATACTCATACTGATCTCATTAGAAATAGTATGAGTAGATGCCATAGTTCCATCTAAAAGTTGCATATTTTTGTTAGCTTCTTCGATAATTTGTCTTGTTCCTTGATTATGTTTAAAGAGAGTAGATGTATCTTCAATAACCTGACCAATACTTTCAGAGAGTTTCTCCATCACAATAGCACTATTTTGTGTATCCTCTGCTTGACTATTAGAACCTTCCGAGATATTTTCAATAGACAATGCCAATTGTGAAAAAGTCTCCGTCGAATTACTAGTGCTCTTCTTTAAAATATCGCCTGCTTCTAAAGTATGATTAATAGTATTTTTAGCTTCTTGTAGTAAAGCTTTAATATTCTCAATCATATGGTTAAAGCTATGACCTACTTCAGTAAATTCATTATTTCCTTTAATATTCGCTTCGACAGTTAAATCACCTGTTTCTGCTTTCTTCATTAAATCCTTAAGCTGTTTTAAAGAAGTAGTAATACCTCTAGAAATAAAAACGCCTGCAAAAACTGCTACTAAAGCTGCTATCGCAATAACTAGCCATACAACTCGAACCACCTGGCTAATACCTGTGGTTAGTGCGCTCTCTGGAATTTCAGCCACAATTTGCCAACCATTATTGCTTTTTGCATAAGTCACTAAGCTATTACCAACTGTTATAGGCTTTTCAGATTCTTCAAAGTTAATATTACTTTTTACCGCATCACTCATAGGAATATCAGAATTAGAGCAGACGATTTCTCCATTCATATCTACAATACTCACCTTAGAATTATCAAAAAGCTTAATGCTATTTACCTTTTCTTGCAGTACTTCTAAATCAACTTTAGCTATTAAAATACCTGCTGCTTTGCCTCGTCTTAAATTGGCAAGCTTCCTGATTGCATAGATTTCTTTACCTTCATCAGTATTTACAAGGCGCCAAAGTGTACTATTACCAACTTCTTCTTCTAAAAAGCTTACTAAATTAGTGGTTGTCTTCATACCTATAGTAGAGCTTATTTGATTTTCTTCATCTATCACAATAGCGTACCCTTCTATAGATTCATCTAAAGAAACACTATAATTAAGCAATTCTCTAATTTGTTTAGATACATTAAACTTATTCAACTTTCCTATATCACTATCTTCATTCTTTATTGCAGTTATATATTCATTAATTAAATTAGTTGATGAAGCATTTAAATCATTAATAATAATTCTCGTCATGCTTGTTTCAACACCATCTGTATAATAACTTATATTGGCACTTGTCTGCTTAACCATCTCTAATGCTAACTGACTGCTGGTTTCTTTTACTGTTGACTTAGATTGACTAGCAGAAAACAAATTCACTAGTACCAAAGGAATAACTACACAAAGTACATAGGATAAAATAAGTTTATCCTTTATTGTTCCTGCTTTTTTAGGTTTAATTTTTATTTCTTTAGATTTATTTTTTATCTTCTTTACTTTAGGGCTAGTTTCCTTGTTGTTTCTTACTTTCTTCTGTTTCTTTGTAACTTCCTTACTTAGCTTTAGTTTTTTCATGTCCACTCCCCCATTTACCTTTTAGCTATTTTTTTTATTTTTTAGCTTATTTTTAAAGTCATATGTTACTATTATGACCTATTTTTTTAGTTAAGGGAATAGATTTTCTTATATTTTTCTTATTTTTTCTAATTATTTATACTTGACCTATCTTATCCACTAGAAAAATTTATACTTTAAAATGTTTAACGCTCTTATCTAAGCAATCCATCACTTTATTAAGCTCCAATGCCATTGCTGAAAGCTTCTTCATAACATTCTTTTGTTCTTCACTTAAGGCATTTACTTCTTCAGTGGCTGAGGCATTTTCTTCTGTTACCATGGTAATTCTTTCAATTTTACTACTCATATCATCTCTTAATTGTTGCATATCTATGGCTTGATGATTTACTAGTCCTAATTCTGTGTCAATATTTTTAAGTCTATCGATTATCTCATTAAAAGCATTATAGGCTTTTTGTACAGCATGTTCTTGCTCTTTAAAAATAGCATTGGACTTGGTTACCAGTTGAACTGCTTGAGTTGTCTGCTGCTGAATTGTATTTAATGTTACTCTTACATTCCCTGTAGATTGTTTAGATTGCTCTGCAAGATTTCTAACCTCATGTGCAACTACAGCAAATCCTTTACCTACTTCCCCTGCCCTTGCTGCTTCAATACTTGCATTAAGTGCTAATAAATTAGTTTGTTCACTAATACCATCCACTAAGCTCATAATTTGTTCTATACTCTTAGTTAACATACTTAATTCCAGAATACTTGCTTTAATCTCGTCTGACATACTAATAGAAGAAACCATAGTTTTATTAAGGAGTTCTATACTATCTGTAGCATCCTCAATCATACGTCTTGCACCCTTAGTATTTTCAAATACATTTTGTGTATTAGATCTTACCTGCTGAATGCTGCTTGATAGAGCCTCCATAACTACAGAGCTAGTGGCTGCATCCTCTGTTTGTCTTGTTGAACCTGCTGTTATATCCCCAATAGACGTTGCAAGCTGTTCAAAGGC
Organism: Cellulosilyticum lentocellum DSM 5427; assembly: GCF_000178835.2. Classification (GTDB taxonomy): domain Bacteria; phylum Bacillota; class Clostridia; order Lachnospirales; family Cellulosilyticaceae; genus Cellulosilyticum; species Cellulosilyticum lentocellum. The sequence continues at coordinate 964,338 of NC_015275.1, read as the reverse complement.
CTCAACAGATTTTTCTGTATTGCTACTTAATACTTCTCCATTTTCTAAGGTTGTATGAATCACATCCTTAGTTTCTTCAATTAGCTTTTTAATATTAACAATCATATTATTAAAGCTTACACAAAGCATGTGCATCTCGTCCTGACCTTTTGCTTCTACTTGTACCGTTAAATCTCCACCCTCTGCCGCTTTCATCTTCTTCATTAATTCAATAATAGATGAAGTAAAGCCTTTAGAAACCAAATAACCTACTAGTACAGCTAATATAGCTATAATACTTACCAATCCCCATACTAATAGGTTAACACTCTTAACTGAACTAGTAAGTGCTGCTTCTGGTATTTCAGCAATGATTTTCCAACCATTATCAGAGGTTGCATATGCATATAAGGTTTTATTAACAATTTCACTCCTTACTTCTTCCTTAGTTGCTAGAAGTGTGTTTAATGCATCACTTAAAGTCTCTGGAGACTTGCCACATAAAATAGTATTTTTTTCATCTACTGCATATACATTCGCACCATTGAACAGCTCAATATTAACTAAATCATCTTCTAAACCTTCCATATTCACCCCAGCTACAAAATAACCATTATCTTGACCTGTAAGGCTATTTTTAATTGCTTGCAAATAGTAGATATTATCTTTTCCATCTCTATACCATAGGCCATCTTTTGATACTTCAAGTGTTCCAAAGGCTTTCTTTTCTTCTTCACTTAAGGTCCCCACAGTTCCTAATACTGTTCCATCTTTTTGTACAATCATTGCACCGCTTATATTCTTCTCAATAGCGGTAATACCAGCTAAAAGCTTCCTAATATCATTTAGCGCTGCCATTTTTTTATTACTATCTTCTGCTGATATGTATTTATTAAGTAAATTATCACTCGTATCATTTAAACTATTCAAGATAAATTTAGAGACATTTTTTTGAATATCATTTGTAAAATAATTAAGATTAGATCTTGCTTGCTTTACCATTTCTGTTGTAAGCTGCTTACTCGTATTTCTTAAGGTAGTTGTAAATCTTCCTGATGCCACCATATTTACAATGAGTAGTGGAATAGCTGCAAATAAAACGTAGGATATAATTAGCCTTGATTTAATAGATTTTTTACGTGTTTTACTTCCCTTCTCCATGATTTTAGTAGATGGTTTGCGCACTTTTAAACTTCCATTAATTCCTTCCTTCATGCTAAATCTCCCTTCGTTTTCTTTTATTACTACTGCACTTTAATATCTAAAAATAATTTTGCAATAATATCACTGGTATTAAGTAGAACCACTTCTGTGATTTTATTATTTTTATCTATTGTTATTTGTGTTTGATCACTCATGGCAATTTTTTCTACCTTTTCCCCCTCTTTTTCTACTGGAATAATTTGATAATTAACTTCAAAGGTATAGGTTTTTAATTCATTACCTTGTTTCGTAACACTTTTGCATACAACACTTTTTATTTTTACCTGATCTGCATTTGTTTGATAATAGAGTTGTGGATACATATAACCTACTACATCATCCAAATACTTCTTGTAACTTTCTTCTGTAAAAAATTCCGAGAAACTTTTTTTTAAAATAGCTTCATCACCTTGAGCTTCTTTATAAGTTTCACATTGCACTTGTTTAATTATAAATTGCTGCAATACCTTGATGCTAGCATCTTGCTGGCATCCTGATAAAAACAAACTTAAACTAACTATATAACTTAAGACAAAAATTATTTTTATCCTCTTCATTTTTCCTTCTTTCCTTTTCCATTCATAAGTTTATTACATTTGGTAAATATTAAACATAAATCATATTCTATTGGAGGTATTTATGAAAAAGAAATACTTGCTTATTTTTATTCTGCTCATATTTTGTTTAACAAGTTGTTCCAAACAAGAAACTGAGAAGCCTGGTGAAACAGTTGTTAATTTTCTTAATGCGCTTCAGCAGCAAAATTATGCTAGTGCTAAAGCTTACTATAGTGAGAATCTAGATAACTTACCTAACTTTAAAAACAAAATAGAAGCTATTTCTCCCGCAGTAGCAAATGAACTCTTTAATAAACTAGCTGACTTTAGTTATACCATTAAAAAAGTAGAAATTGATCCTAATGACAAAAACAAAGCTAGTGTAACTGTTAGTTTACAATGCTATGATTTAGGTAGTGCTTTTCAAAACATTATTTTAGACTATCTCAAAACGGATTTAGAAATGACTTTTGATGGTGCCAAAGATGAGGAAATTATACAAAAAGCTGAAGAGACAATCTTGGCTGACATTTCAAAGAGTGAAAAAACCTTTCGCCAAGCAATTATGATTGCTTTAACTAAAGAAGATGATGTTTGGAAGTTAGATAAGATTAGTGAAAATCGAGAATTGCTTAACGCACTGTCTGGTAATATTATTAATACTATTGAAGAAATTAATAATGACATCAATACTATCAAATAAGCATATAAAACTCACTGGAAAATTTTCTAGTGAGTTTTATATCTTTTGTTTTATTGTATCATCATTTTTACAAATATTTAATAAATTATTTTACTGTTTAAGTTGATTTTCTTGTTGTTTTTATATAAAAGACTCATTATCAATTGCTATATTTTATACAAAGAATAGCATACATTAATTCCATATATTGTATAATAAGTTGATTTACTCAAATAATATAAACCTTATTTCTCACCTAATACACTTAATAGAACTCTCATTTCTTCATAGTAAGTATCAATGATAAAACGCCTTAAATGGTCTGTTGTTTTTCCTTGATCAATGAGATTCTTTCTTTCTAAAGCCTCATACCATACCTCTGGCTTTGTTATAAGTTTAACTTGTGATGCCGTTAGTAATCCCTGCCTATAATTTACAACCTTATAATTTTTTAATTCTAAATAGTCTCTTATTTTAGCATAAGTAGTTTCAAAAAGTCTTAAATAAAATTTTTCTAAGGCTTCTTGGTCCAATTCACCTAAAATATTTTTTTCTATCATGTTTCCTAACATTTGTGTTAATTCTGCATAGCTTAATGATTTACCTTCTCTACAAAATGTTGTTTCCATAGCCTGTCCCCCTGTTTCGACATTAATTTTATATCATTATAACATCATTGTTTTTAACTTTGTATATTTTTATATAAAATTTCTTATTTTATATACTTATTTACATTCATTTTATTGTATTTTTTAGTATAGACAAAAAAACAAGCTTAATGTTTAGTGCATATTTAACTACACATTAAGCTCTGTTACTAAATTTGATAAATATCGCAAGCTTTCATCATTTCCATTTGATGACTACAAAGACTTTCTATTGTTTTTTCACAACTTTCCGTTCTTAAGATAATAGAAGCATCACTTCCTATTGAGAAAGCATACATATATTCAATGCTAATATTATCTTCTGAAAGGTAAGCTAGCATTTTCTTTAATCCCCCTGGCTTATTAGGAACCTTACAACATATAACAGGTGTGATTTGTACAGAAAAAGCTTGTTCTTTTAATAAGATTAAAGCTTTGTGAGGATCACTTACAATAAGTCTTACAATGCCATAGTCAGATGTATCTGCAATTGATAATGCTGACACATTAATATCGTTGTCTCCTAGAATAGCCATAACCTCATAAAGTCTGCCTGATTTGTTCTCAATAAATACAGATAATTGTTCAATAATCATACTTATTCCTCCTTTAATACTATTTAGGACGCTTATCGATGATACGCTTTGCTTTTCCTTCGCTACGTTCAATCGTCTTAGGTTCCACTAATTTCACCTTAACTTGAAGTCCTAAAACACTTTTAATTTCTTCTGTAATTCTCCGTTCGATTTCCTTCATATAACGCATGCCATCAACGAATGTAACATCTTCCTTACCTTCAACCCATACTTCAAGGGTATCTAGGTTATTCGTACGATCTACAATAAGAACGTAGTGTGGTGCTGTCTGACCTAATTTAAGCAGAACACTTTCTATCTGTGATGGGAATACATTAACCCCTCTAATAATTAGCATATCGTCAGTACGTCCATCACACTTAGTCATACGCACGGTTGTCCTACCACAAGCACAAGGTTCAGTCACTAAACTAGAAATATCCTTGGTTCGATAGCGAAGAAGTGGAAGTGCTTCTTTAGTAATACAAGTAAATACTAATTCACCTTTTTTTCCTGGTTCAAGAGGCTCTAGTGTATTTCTGTCTACAATTTCAGGTACAAAGTGATCTTCATTAATATGTAAATGTTGTTGCATACCACACTCAAAAGCTACACCCGGCCCAATGACCTCACTTAAACCATAGCTATCATGTGCCTTCATTCCCCACTCAGCTTCAATTTGATTTCGCATTTCATAGCTCCAAGGCTCAGCTCCTAATGGTGCTGCTTTAATCCCCATTTCTCTTGGATCAAGTCCCATTCCCTTAATGGTTTCAGCTAGGTATAAGGCATAGGATGGTGTACAAATCAAAACGTTACTTTCAAATTCCTGCATGATTTGAATTTGCTTTTTAGAGTTACCTGTAGAGATAGGGACAATAGTTGCCCCTAGTTTTTCAGCACCATAGTGGAATCCTAGGCCACCAGTAAAGAAGCCATAACCTAAGGCATTTTGAATAATATCTTCATCTGTTACCCCCATAGCTGTATAAAAACGTGCGATACAATTAGCCCATATGTCTAGGTCGTTCTTGGTATAACCTACTACAGTAGGTCTACCTGTAGTTCCTGAAGAAGCATGAACTCTAACTACTCGTTTCATAGGAACTGCAAATAATCCATATGGATAATGATCCCTTAAATCTTGCTTAGTTGTAAAAGGTAATTTAGATAAATCTTCTATGCCTCTAATATCTCCTACTTCTAGCCCCATGTCATCCATTTTCTTCTTATAAAAAGGCACATTCTCATAGACACGTTCAACTGTTGCAATTAATCTTTCACTTTGTAACTGGTTCATTTCGTCTCTAGATAAACACTCCTCTTTCTGCCATATCACAACCATCACCCCTATTTTTTTCTTTTATCAATAATACGTTTGGCTTTTCCTTCGCTACGTTCAATTGTTTTTGGTTCAACTAGCTTGACTTTTACATGAAGTCCTAATAAGCTAAATAATTCACTTGTGATATGTTTTTCTACTTTTTCTAGAGATTTAATGGCATCTGTAAATAACCCTTCCTTAGCTTCTACCCATACCTCTAAAGTATCCAGGTTATTAATACGCTCTACGATAAGAACATAATGAGGTGCTACCTCTGCTACTTTTAGAATAACACTTTCAATTTGAGAGGGGAATACATTAACGCCTCTAATAATTAGCATATCATCACTACGCCCTGTGATTCTGCCCATACGTACTAAAGTTCTACCACAGCTACAAGTACCACCTTGCAAACTTGTTAAATCTCTTGTTCTATAACGAAGAAGTGGTAATGCCTCTTTAGTCACACAAGTAAATACTAATTCTCCTTCTTTGCCATAAGGTTGTCCTTCTAAAGTGTCTGGATGAATAATTTCAGGTACAAAATGATCTTCATTGACATGAAGGCCATTCTTTTCCTCACAGTCAAATGCTACACCAGGCCCCATGATTTCACTCAGTCCATAAATATTCATAGCTTGTATACCTAGCAAATCTTCAATTTCTGCTCGCATCTCTTCTGTCCAAGGCTCTGCCCCAAATATACCTACACGTAAATTGGTGCTTCTAGGGTCAATCCCCATATTACGCATACTTTCTCCTATGTATAAAGCATAAGATGGTGTGCAAGCTAAAACAGTGCTTCCAAATTCCTCAATCAATTGAATTTGTTTTTTTGTATTACCACCTGAAATAGGAACAACTGTTGCGCCTAAATGCTCGCCACCATAATGAGCACCTAGACCACCTGTGAAGAGGCCATAGCCATAAGCCACTTGCACGATATCCTTTTTTGTTACACCATAAGCAGTAAAACATCTTGCTACCATATCTGCCCACATGTCTATATCATTTTTAGTATAACCTACTACTGTTGGTCTTCCTGTGGTACCTGATGAGGCATGAATACGAACAACTTCTTCCATGGGCACTGCAAATAAACCATAAGGATAATTATCCCTTAAATCTTGCTTGGTTGTAAAAGGAAGTTTGCTAAGATCATCTATACTTTTTATATCACCAGGCTCGATACCCATGTCTTGCATTTTTTTCTTATAAAAAGGTACGTTTTTATATACACTTTCTACAGTTTGAATAAGCCTTTCCCCTTGTAGTACCTTTTTTTCATCTAAACTCATTGTTTCTTCTTTCTGCCAATAACCCATTTGGTACCTCCTTATATCTCCTGTTTACTATGACATACACCTAAAAATTCTAACATTTTTTATTTTATGTATCAATAATATAATATTACATATTAAACATAATATTTAGTCTATTTTTCATAAAATCTTTGCATATTTAAAAGTATACTGTATTTTTATACTTAATATTTCTTCATATCAGTTATTCACCTCTTTTCTTACAAAAACTACATACGCTGTCACAAGAAAGTAATTAAGTAATCTCTTATTAAAAAACTCGCCAATAAAAATGTTTTTTACACTTTTATTGGCGAGTTTTTTAATTCCCGTAATAATACATTAACCTTGGCGTTTTATTCACTTCAATATACTTTTGTATCTCACTAAATTGGCTTAGTAAATCTTTACTTTCCGTCTTAGCACCTAAAAGCATATCTAATAACCCCACAGTAGGTGCATCTTCGCTATACCAACCACAACTTTCTAGCTGATTTTCACTCATCATGGCATGCATGGCATCTTCTACCGAACCTACTTCATCAATTAATCCTAAATCCTTTGCCTGTAATGCAGAATACACTCTACCATCAGCCAATTCTTTTACTTTCGCTTCGGTCAGACTTCTATTTTCTGCCACCACATCTACAAAAATGTTATAACTTTCATCAATCATCGTTTGAAGAATTTGTCTTTGTTCATCTGTTAAAGGATTACCCATGGCTTTATTCTCACCTGAAACAATATTTTCAGTTTTAATGCCTAATAATTCTTGCAAGCCAGTGGTATCTGTCATTGACATAATAACACCTATAGATCCTGTCATTGTCATACGATTGGCATAAATTTTATCTGCCGCCATACAAACATATAAACCACCAGAAGCCGCTGTTTGTGCCATGTAAGCATAAACAGGTCTTTCGGTAACTTCCTTATATTCTTTAAGCTTTAAGTAAAGTTCATCCGATTCATAAATGCCACCACCTGGCGAATTAACATATAAGAAAATCCCTTTATTTTGTTTATCATACATTAGCTCATTAATACGATTAATCGTCCAAGCATGATTATAATTCATTTCACCCTCTGCAATCGTTCCTTGTACATAAATGGTATCAATGACATTACCTACTCTAGGCATTTTACTTTCTGTTCCTGTTAGACCACTAATAACTGCCCCCCAAATGTTAACAAATACAATAATACCAATGATAATGCTAATGCCCACTACTGGCCCACTTATTCTTTTTTTATATCTGTTTTTTTCCACCTTGGAACCTCCAACTTCTATTTACAGTACTTGGTCTTTCCTGTTTCATATAAATTATCTCCCTTACTATCAATGGTTACAATAACGGGTAAATGCTCTACTTCAAGCTTGTAAATAGCTTCTGCCCCTAAATCTTCATAGGCAATACAAGTCATTTGCTTCACACATTTTGAAATGAGTGCACCAGCACCACCTATAGCTGTTACATAAACAGCACCTTCTTTCTTCATTGCTTCAATAACAGCTTCATTTCTAAGGCCTTTACCAATCATCAGGGTTTCTCCCCATGCCATAAAAGTAGGTGCATACGCATCCATACGCCCACTAGTTGTAGGACCACAGCTTCCTATTACTTGACCTGGTTTAGCAGGTGCTGGACCAGCATAATAAATGGCTACATCTTTCATATCCATTGGGAAAGGTTTACCTGCCTCATGTTCTTCAATTATACGTTTATGCGCCGCATCTCTAGCTGTATAAATAGTTCCGTTTAAAAGTAATTTTTCTCCTGCTACTAAACTTCTTGCTTTCTCTTTTGTAATAGGTACATTTACTATTTTACTCATTTCCCTTACTCCCCCTATAATCTCACATGTTTATGTCTATTGACATGACAGCCCATATTAATAGCTAATGGCATAGAGGCAATATGACAAGGATAATCTTCAATATGTACAGCTAAAGCTGTTACGACGCCACCTAATCCTTGTGGTCCAATACCTAGTTTATTAATTTCTTCTAGTAATTCTGTTTCTAATGCTGCCATACGTGGGTCTTTATTATGACTGCCAATTTCTCTTGTAAGTGCTGTTTTCGCCAGTAAAGTACACTTTTCAAAGTTACCACCAATCCCAATCCCTACAACTACGGGCAAGCACGCATTGGGGCCTGCTAAAGTAACTGCCTCTAGGACAGCTTTTTTCACACCTGCTACTCCCTGTGATGGTGTTAACATATATACCTTACTCATATTCTCACTACCACCCCCCTTTGGTGCTAGCATAATATCAATATTTTCTCCCTCTACTATTTCATAATGAATAATAGCTGGTGTGTTATCCTTTGTATTAACACGATAAAGTGGATTTTCTACAATTGACTTTCTAAGATAGCCTTCTGTATAGCCTTGTCTAACACCTTCGTTAATGGCTTCTGTTAATAAGCCCCCTTCAAGGTGTACTTCTTGCCCAATTTTAACAAAAACAACTGCTGTTCCAGTATCCTGACAAATAGGAATATCTTCTGTTTTTGCAATATCTGCATTAGTACAAATATCTGTTAAAATATCTTTTCCTACCGGACTTATTTCCTCTTCTTCACCTTTTTTAAGTGCTGCATAAATGTCATCTGGCAAATAATAATTAGCTTCTATACAAAGCTTTTTAACTGCTGCTGTTACTTCACTTACTAGAATGCTTCTCATGAACTTTTTCTCCCCTACTATCTGTTTTCGCTATGGGCTTAAATTTGGGTAAGGCCCCAACATTTTGCAGCATCTTTAAAATAACCGCTAACGCTGGCCCTATAATAAGCCCTATAAATCCCATGGTTCTATAACCAATATAAACCGCCATAATGGTTACAAGTGCGTAAACACCTATTTGTGTAGATAAAATCTTTGGCTCAAAAATTTGTCTTGTTACAAAAATAATACCATAAATACAAAGTAATCCAATAGCTAAAGTGTATTGCCCGGTAACCAAATTATAAAGTGCCCATGGAATCAAAATAGTACCACTCCCAAACACTGGCAGCGCATCTACAATTGCAATAATGACGCTTAGTAAAAGTGTATAGCTCACTTGAAAAATGAACAATCCTACCATACAAATACTAAAGGTAATACTCATCATAATCACCTGTGTTCTTACATAACCACCAATAGCACTAAGAACGCCTTTTTGCATAATGACAACCTTATCTACAATAGTATCAGAAAATTGTGCTTTAACAAAGTCTTTTATTTTATAATAATCCTTGGTCATAAAGAAGGTTGCCACTAGCATAACTACCGTAAAAAGCACGATATCTGGTACCTTAGACACTGCATTATATGCCACAGGAATGACTGAACCTAAGTAACTACTTAATTTATCCATAATTTGTTCAATAAGCTGGTCTAAATTACTAATAGCACTAGGTGCCTTGCCTGTTCCAAAAAAACTTGAAAAACGTTCTTCTAATTGACCAACTTGCATAATCAGTTCTTCTGTTAAACTAGGCAAATTATATGCAATAGCTACCACTTGCTCCCATAGCTTCTTAATGAGAAATGTTAATAGCCCCAGAACGCCACTTAAAATGGTTAGCATACTTAAAATCGTTCCTAAAGCTCTAGGAAGTCCTGTCTTCTTATTAATCCAAGTTACAAAACCATTTAGCAAACTAGCAAATAGCCATGCTACAATAAAAGGTGCAAAAAGACCTAGTATATTAAGCTTTATAATAACAAAAGCAATAAGTAAAATAACTAAAATCATTACTACTTTTTTTCCTCTTTTTTCATACCACACCTCTAGTTTATCCTCTAGCATTCCTTTCTCACCACTTTCTTCTTTAACAAATGTATTTTTATTAATTCTTTCTTTAGTTTATTTTTATAATTACATCACACTTATGTATAAATATAGCCGAAAAAGGTTCATTAAAATCATCTCATAAATTAATTTTATTATAGTATAACTGGATAATATGTAAGAATCATAAATTATATTTTTTAATTTCGGCTTTGGGACAACACAAAAGGAGGCTTATGCAAATAAGCCTCCTTTTGATGCGTTAAAACGCCTTTCCTTATAATTCTATTTCTACTTGTACACCATGATGATCCGATATAACAGCTTTATTACTGCCATTAAAAATAACTTTGGAACTTCTAACCTCTACTTTTTGATTTGTAAAGATATAATCTAAACGAAGGCCTCCGGCATTTTCTTCCCAGCCATGAATCTTACCTTGAACAGTAACCCCATTATCTTTATCCTTGGCAAGCATATACGTATCTTTCCAGCCTAATCCTAACATATAGTCATAACCTTTATCTCTTACATTAGCATTATTATTAAAGTCACCTAACAAGAAAGCCCTGCGCTTAGGATGTAACTTTGCATTTAGTTTATTAAGCTGCAGTTTAGCTGGTTCTTCTTCATCTTCCCACCATCCTAGGTGACAGCTATAGCAATCTATTTCTTCTCCCTTATAATTAATAGTCGCTTTAACAATCCTTCTTGATTTCCAGTTTAAAGTATCCTTAGTCTGACTAACAAAGAAGCTTTCTTCTTCTATAATAGGATGTTTACTTAGAAGGCATAGGCCTTCTTCATAAACTTGAAATCCTATGTGTGCAAAATCCCAAACTACCTCATAATGATTTACTCCTAATTTCTGCAATGCTTCTTGTAGTACAACTACATAATTATCTGTTTTAAGTTGACCTTTAAACTGCTTGCCTAACATATGCTGGCTAACTTCTTGAAGTGCAATAACATCATAGTCGTTTTCTTTGATGGTTTTAGCCAAATAGTTAATCTTATCTAATTGGTGATCTTCCTGCCAAGAATGACAGTTTAAAGTTAATAATTTCATCTTTATACTCCTAATACGTCTTGAATATGAGACTTAAGCACATCTGCTTTAGGTCCGTAAATAGCTTGTACCCCTTTATCTTTCATAATAAGACCAAGAGCACCATTTTGTTTCCATTCTTCCTTACTTCCTACTTTGGCTGTCTCTTTAACCGTCACACGCAATCTTGTCATACAAGCATCTACATCAACGATATTTTCTCTTCCACCTAAAAGCTCGATAATAGCCATTACTTGCCCATCTACTGACTCCTTTGCCTTACTTGTTTGCGTCGTAACTTTCGCTTCCTGAGCTACTACTGGTTCTTCCTCGTCAATGTAGTTGCCATTACGCCCTGGTGTTGCAATATTGAATTTCTTAATAAGAATATTAAATATACCAAAATTGATACCAAAGAATGCAACACATGTGAGTAAAAAGTTAACAATATCAAGTCCAATACCTGCATTTACCATCATTGGTACTCTTGTTAAAAATTCAATGAAACCAAAGGCATGAATTCTTAGATTTAAAACATCCGCTAATGCAAAACCAATTCCTGTAATAATAGCATAAGCTACATATAAAATAGGTGAAACAAACATAAACATGAATTCAATAGGTTCAGAAACACCTGTTAAAAATACCGCTAATGCTGCTGATAGGAAAATCGTTTTGTATTTTGCTTTCTTCTCTTTATCTACATTACGATACATAGCAAAAGCAATACCGATAAGAGAAGCTGATGAAAGAATCACTTGACCTACTTTAAAACGAGCTGGTGTAATAGATGTTAAGAGTGTGTTATAAGCTGTCATATCGCCAGCCGCTTTTAAGTTGTTAAGGTCTGTTACCCATGCAAGCCATAATGGGTCTTGTCCTGCTACAATTTGCCCTGCCGCAGAACCAGTAATCATTGTATAAACACCACCAAGCTCTGTATAGTTCATTGGCACAGTTAACATATGATGAAGTCCGAATGGTAATAAAAGTCTTTCTAAACAGCCATAAATAAATGGAGCGAGTACTGGTGCTGTATCTTGTGAACTTGCAATCCATGCACCAAAGCTATTTAAGCTTCCTTGAATAAATGGCCATACTATAGATAATATCATAGCTGTTACCGTTGAACCAAGAATAACTACAAAAGGTACAAAACGTTTTCCATTAAAAAACGCTAATGCTGATGGTAATTTATCAAAGTTATAGTATTTATTATATAAATTAGCACCTAAGAAACCTGAAATAATCCCTACAAATACACCCATGTTAAGCGCTGGTGAACCCAAAATAGAAGTAAAATAATCTCCTACTGCCATTGGTGCCCCAAGTAAACTATTAACAGTAGCTGTTCCTTCTGCCAACATAGCACTTGTCACGCCAAAAATAGCACCTGTAATACGATTAATTAGTATAAAAGCTAGAAGTGCTGCAAATGCCCCTCCTGCACGTTCCTTTGCCCATGATCCCCCTATTGCTACTGCAAAGAGAATGTGTAAGTTCCCTATAATGGCCCAACCAATGTCCTCCATTACCCTTGCAATCACTTGAACGAAATTAACATCCACATACATACCTAAAAGCTTTGCGAGTGAGATCATAATACCTGCTGCTGGCATAACAGCAATAACTACTAAAAGGGCCTTACCAAACTTTTGCCAAAAGTCAAATGAAAATAGCTTTGTTTTTTTTACTGTTTGTTCCATTTTGTCTTCCTCTCTTATCTCTTTCTAGTCTCTTTCTAGTCTATTCTTAGTATTTTTCTAGCTCTTTTGCTTCTCTACTGCTTTTACTACTCTTATTTTTATGTTCTTATTTCTTACCTTATATTTTTGCTTATTACTTTTTATTACCTGCTCTTATATTTCTGCTAGCTTAAACAATATAGTCTTGCTTCATAAGGTCTTATTACTTCCAGCTGATGCTCTTGCTGAATTTCATAATTGCTTAAAAGTAATTCTCTATCTTCTAAATCAAAGTCAGCCGTAAACTGAGCTTCTTCACCTGTTAGATTACAAATAATAAGGAACTTGCCATGATCATCTGTTCTTGTATAAGCGTAAAGCTGAGTGTCTTCTGGCATGACTAACTCATACTTTCCTTCTATAAAAGTAGAATTTGCTTTTCTAATACGAATCAAGTCTTTATAAAAGTTTAAAATAGATTGTGAGTCCTCTAATTGATTTGCTACATTAATAGCTTTTACATTAGGATTTATTGCAAGCCAAGGTTCTCCTGTGGTAAACCCGCCTTTTTCACTACCATCCCACTGCATAGGTGTTCTAGCATTATCTCTTGAAGCTGCCCACTCATGCTTTAAAGCCACTTCTTTTAACATGCCTTCTTCTCTATTTTTAATATAACGATTATAGGTTGCAATATCGTTATAATAGAAGATTTCTGGATAATGAACATTTGTCATCCCAATTTCTTGTCCTTGATAAATAAAAGGTGTCCCTTGTTGCATAAAGTACATCATAGCTAAAGCTTTACTACTTTCTGCCCAATATTTCTCATCATCTCCCCATTTAGAAACAACCCTTACAATATCATGATTTTCTATAAAGAGAGCATTCCAGCCTTCTTTATAAAGAGAGTTTTGCCAACGACTAAGTACTTTCTTTAAAGCTAACACATCTAGCTTCTGCTCCCCTTCAGTATCCCATAAATCAAGATGTTCAAATTGGAAAACCATATCGAACTTGCCATTCTTTTCTCCTACCCATAGCTTAGCTTCCTCGGCATTTACGCCATTAGCTTCTCCTACCGTCATAATGTCATATTTAGAAAAAGTTTCTTTATTTAACTCCTCTAAAAAATCATGAATTCCTTCTATATTCATATGCTTATCGAACGATGAAACATATTGAAGTCCTTCTGGATTGGGCATATCTAATAAACCTGGTTCTTTCTTAATATGGCTAATAGCATCTATTCTAAAGCCATCTATTCCTTTATCTAGCCACCAATTAACCATTGCATATAGTGCATGTCTAACTTCCTTATTCTCCCAATTTAAGTCTGGTTGTTTTCTACTAAATAAATGAAGAAAATACTCATCTGTCGCTTCATCATATTCCCAAGCTGAGCCATGGAAAATACTTTCCCAGTTGTTAGGCTCTTTGCCTTCTTTGCCTTCTCTCCAGATGTACCAATCTCTTTTATTACTTTCTTTAGACGCTCTTGATTCTAGGAACCAAGGATGTTCATCTGATGTATGATTAAGTACTAGATCAATAATAAGCTTCATACCTTTTTCATGAACCTTTCTTAAAAGTTCATCAAAATCAGCCATGGTTCCAAATTCTTTCATAATGCCTTGATAGTTACTAATATCATAACCATTATCGTCGTTAGGTGATTCATACATAGGACAAATCCAAATCACGTCAATCCCTAAGTCTTTTATATAATCTAATTTAGAAATGATGCCTTGTAAATCACCAATGCCATCACCATTTGAATCCATAAAACTTCTAGGATAAATTTGATAGCCTACGGCCTCTTTTCTCCAATTCATTTTTTCCTCCTGTGCAACCGGTTTCACGATTGCTTAAAAAAATATTTCTTTTATGTTATTTATGTTAACATAAGAAAACGATTTGTGCAACCGTTTTCATTAAATTAATTAAAAGATTCACGTTCTATCAGCTTGGTTTCAATAATAGCATGCATATGATCCTTTATATAACCTTCTAATTGTTCTACTAGTAGTTTAGCAGCTGCATACCCCAATCTTTCTCCATAGATTTCTACAGACGCTAAAGCTGGTTTTTGATAAGCTGCTAACATCGTATTGTTAAATCCCACCAAAGCCTTAACCTCTCTCCCTATTTTGTTTAAATAGTCATTTACGCCTACTGCTATCAAATCATCCGTAGCAATAATGGCTGTAGGTGATTCTTTTATAAGTAAATCCATTGCCTCTTTTCCTGTTTGCTCATTAAAGGCTTCTCCATGATAAATCAACTTTTCTTCATAAGATATGTTGTGAACTTCTAGCGCTCTTTTATAACCTTCAAGACGATCTTTAGATACAGTCCATTTCTGCTTTGCTCCTACAAAAGCAATTTTTTTATGTCCCTTCTTAATCATCGCTTCTGCTATTTCATAAGTAGCTCCAAAGTTATCATTATCCACCCATAGCACAGATGTTTCACGTCCCGGACGCCCTATAACTACAAAAGGAAATCCACTTTCTCTTAATTTCTTAATTGTTTTATCATTTACCTCTGATTTCAAAATAATAATCCCATCTACAATACCATTTTGACTAAATTCATCTATATTATGCTCCTCTTCTTCTTCCTTTCCAAAGGCATACATTAGAAAATAATGTTTTTCTTGAGCATACATACTAATCCCTTGCATCATTTGAGTAAAAATAGGATTACCAAAGGATACACTAGCATCCATAGGTAAAATAACACCTATAGTCTTGGTTTGATTTCTAGCTAGGTTTCTTGCCATCACATTAGGCTTATACCCCAAGCGTTCAATAACTTCTTTAACCTTTAATCTTGTTTCTTCACTAATCCGTTCATTATTAGACAGCACCCTTGATACTGTTGCTTTTGATACCCCTACTTCGCGAGCCACATCATTAATTGTCACCTTCATAAAATAGTCCTCTCTTACCTTTTCTCTTATTTTGATTATATCGTAATTTATAAGACCTATCCAATAGAATATATTTAACTTCCTTGGCATTATGCTCTTTTCCTTTTAATACCATGCCTATAATTGTCTACTTTTTCTTGTTTCATCTTTTATTGTATATTATAATCCTGTTGTTATGTTAACTAAAGGAGACTAATTTATGAGTAAATTAATTAAATGTAAAACTTGTACTACAGAAATGGCTTCATCTGCTACCACCTGTCCAAAATGTGGTGCAAAAAATAAACAACCTATTTATAAAAAATGGTGGTTTTATGTAGTTATTATTCTTATAATTGGAGCTTTAGCTGGTACCACAGAAGATACACCATCTTCAGATACTACTAACAAACCTAACACTGAAAATCCAGCTATTACTCCAGGGAATACTACCGCAACTACTACTCCAGCATTAACGCCAGAACCTGAAGATAAAAATCCTGCTATTAAAGCTGGAACCTATAAAATAGGTACTGAGCTTCCTGCAGGAGAATACTTGTTTATTGCTGATTCTATGGGTTACATGGAAATCACTTCTGATTCTACAGGTAGCTTCGATAGCATCATTGCTAATGATACAGTTGCCAGCCATCGATATATTACTGTAAAAGATGGTGAATATCTAAAATTACAAGGTGGTAAAACTTATGCTTTAGCTGATGCTCCAAGTATCGTGCCTGAAAATGGATTATATCAAGATGGTATGTATAAAGTAGGAACAGATATCCCTGCTGGAGAGTATAAAGTGATGCTCACTTCTAGTATAGGATATATTGAAGTAACTTCTGGAAGTAGAGGCGTATTTGATGAAATCGTAACAAATGATGCCCCAACAGGAGATACTTATATTACTGTTACTGAAGGTCAATATTTAAAATTACAAGGCGTTGAAATTCAAAAATAGTTAATTAGTCTTATATAGATTAATAAATAAAAAGGTATTGTACTTATAATAAATGTACAATACCTTTTTTGTATTTCATTTCTATATTAATAATTAGCCTAACCTCAAATTTTGAGCAAAAAAAATACACCAAGTTGGGGGATACTGATTTTTAACCACATTTATTTGCTCATCAATAGCTTACATCATTTTTAGAGCAATAAAAACACGTGCTAAATGTCACTTTTTGCACGTGTTTTATTCATGTTTTGTCCAAATTTTGTCCACGATATTTTTCTTTATCTTTAATCTTCTATATTTTTTAACTTGCCATATCCATTGTTATCAATACTTACTTCATAAATGCTATTATGTCACACTTCCAAATATATTCTCTAATTAGTTTTAACTTATGCATATATTCCTCTGATGTATGTCCACTATCCCAAAAAAAATCATCTTTTATTTGTTTCCCTAATCTCCTATAATAAGAACCTTTATTTTTTTTGCACAAAATTAACAACTCATCTATAGAAAATCTAAATTTAAGTCTATATATTGTATCTATCTCTCTGCAATTATTAATAACATTAAAAATATGATCTAATGAATATATTAAATCCTTTAGATTCTGTTTTTTTCTTTCTATTCTTTTTGATTCAATTAATTGAATTAGGGTATCAAATATAATAAAAGTTACCATGCTTTCTTTGAAAGCCGACATAAATGTGGTTCTTAAAACTTCCATTTCATTATATGTGATGTTCTCCATTAACGATATATAATTAAATGCATGAACTAAAAGATAATCTGACATTCCTTTTGAAAAAACTGAAAGTGAGAATATAACATATATAATCCCCGCAAACAAATAAAATCTTTTCCTGTATTTGTAACATCCCACAAAAATAAATGCATATATCAAGCATGTAATAAAAAGAACAGCTTCTACAATTACTTCATCAATTTCAGAAATTTTTTTGCACCAATTAAAAAAATCGTCTACTGTAACTTCATTTCCTTTTAAATATTCAGAGTATACTTTGTTATTATTAATTATTTTAGCAATAATATCTTTATTATTATAAAGCACTTTTGTTAGCTCTTGTTTAGAATTAATAATCGATATATCCTCATCTAAATTACTACTTATTTCCTCAAATAAATTACTTTTTTCTATTATCGCTTTTGAAAAAAATATATCTTCACCAAATCTTCCATCAGTTGCATATATATTATAGATAGCTACATCTGTTCTATTTATTAGATGAAATACTCCCGGCAATAATGTCTTTCCTGTCACCACTAGTAATAGTATTGCTATAATAACAGCACTCACAGGTTTAATAAATAATTTTCCCATAATACCCTCCCTAACTTAAATTAATCCAATGATTATCTATTTCGATTTTTACTAGAACAATTTTTAAACTTTAGTCCAAAGTCACATGAGTAAAAACAATTTCTCCCTATTGGCGAATTAATTATAGAAATCAATTTATTTATCCTATTAATTAGTCATTCTGGTATTTTTACTAGTTCTCCATCATTTCTACAAAAATAATCGTCTTTTAAATTACAAATCTCTATAAGCTCTTTAACCAGCTCTGAGTTGAATAATGCTTTTCAATAATTTTTTTGTATATTGCCCACTATAAACAAATCTTTCATTTTTCTTCTATTTATTTATATTATACAAAAATATTATACTATCAAATAAAATAAGGCAAGCAAAAAACATTTTATTTTAAATTTTCAAAATAAAATAGCCTAACCTTGATAGATTAGGCTATTTTATTTGCATATTTAATTAAAAGACTTCTTACATTATCAGCTGTATAAGAACCATTTACCCAGGTTGAATGATTAGATATAATGCCAGCTTTTACTAGCTTGTCTAATCCACCAAGCTTGATGAGTAGTGCTGGTACATTCTTAAGATTAATCTTGCTAACATCATTCCAACTAGTTACATTGATTGCAATTCCACTTTTTTCTATAGCAGCTACTGCTTTTTGTAAGTCGACATCCTGCCTAGTTAGTATTAACTTAAATGACTCCCATTGTTTAGGCTCTCGTACGAATGGTAAAGGACATACCTTTCCTGTAACATCAAAGTGCCTTATTACGTTCTCTTTAGGAATATTGTACTTGTCCATCAGTAATAGCGTGAGTTCTGTAGCCTGTTTGAGCGTATTCTCTGTAAAATCATATCTTCCATTTTTTACTGAATCACATAACTCAATGCTTATTGAATTAGCATTTGTACATTTACCATACCATTTTCCTCCACCTGTTTGTAAGCAGTCTGGGTATTTCTTTCCTCCTACTGACCATGCTACATACTCATCTTGTACTGTTTGGGTTATACTGTCATCATCAATAAAATAGTGAGCTGATACACCCCTATCACCTTTAAAGTAATTTGAATTACTTTCGTCACTGTCTCCGTCATTGCCAGTATAGTGGATTACTATGTACTTAATAGAGCTTAATTGCCTTTTACTTCCGTAGTTGCTTCTATTCGATGGGTTTACTTTGATGTTCATCACTTTCACCTGCCTTCTGCTTAAGCACGTCTATAATATTTACTAACACTTTAGGAATTGGTATTCCCATCAACCCTGCATTTTCTATAATAGAAATCAGTTCAACCACAATAAATGCAATTATAGTGGCTGTCTTTATATACTCTAACCCTAGCGTTATATCTATTCTGTGTGCTACAAGGACCATGAGTAGGGTTATTCCCTTTTTACATAGTCCTTTCCATGCGCTAGTACTGTTGAGCGCTCCAGTAGTAGACTTATTAGATTTCTTGAAAAATATTGCCAAGGCTAGTCCCATGGCAAAGTCTACCAGCATAAAAACCACTAAAGTTTGCAAATCTGTCGTCCATCCTCCTAATAGCTGTGCAATAAATCCACCTATCGCCCCTACAATAGCCATAAAATATATTTTTATCTGGTTAATGCTGTCCATATCTATTCTCCTTTTACTTTGTACTTTCTTCTAGAACTTCCCAAACTACCTCTTGTAGATTAAAAATTTTAGGTACCTGTTCCTTTGTATAAAGCCCAGACTGAACATTTCCTACCCATACTTTTACTAGTGCACTATTCTTTGTAAATATCACAAAATCATCTCCTTTTCATCTATGACATAAGTGTAGAAACAACTAAACTTAACTCTGTAATTGCTTGATTAAGCATTACATTCTGCTCTTTAATTTGTGTGTTTTCTTCTTTTAAAAGTTCAATGTCTGTTTTTGGAATATTCTCGTAAACAACAATAATATTACCTGCTTCATCTAAAGCATACTTACCAACCTTACCTGCGATTTTCTCTATCTCTGGTGGATTCTCTATGATTGAATAAGTAATGTTTTCAGTTTCATCTAATTGCTGTTGCACAAGTATAGTTTTTTGCTCTTGGTCCTTACAAATTAATAATCTTGCCATAAAACATCACCTCGTAAATTTTTTTATTTATACAACTGCAAAGAATGATAACGTTGTGCCACTACGAAATGCAGTTGCATCAAAATTAGCTCTATCAACTCTAAATATACTAAAATAATGAGAAGAATATCTTCTATTCGGACTGTTACCAGCTGAAAGAGTTTCTTTGAATTGAAATAATTGACTAGAAGGTATAGCAATTAAATCAGAGTCATAACCGGCTAATTCGGTAAGAATAAAACCATCTTCCATAAATACACCTGTTTGATTACTAATACTTGTATCAATATAACCTATACCACTTGTGTTCATACAATAAATCAATGTACCAACTTGGAGTTTACAATTAGATATGGTAGTGTTACTTTTGTGTAAACGAAAGTTTGAGGGAGTTGTTAAATAGGTGAATGCACCAATAACACTACCAACCATGCTATTAATATAATAAGCCATATCTGCATATGAAGTAGCAACCGTTAATGCTGTCCCTAGTTTTCCGTTAATAGCGACTGCTACTTGTGTTTTTCCATTAACGGATGTAGTTTTTAAACCTTCAATTTCGGTATATGTTTTATATGCACTCCATATAGCATTTGTTGCTGTTGAAGCATCATTAATTGCTGTTGCTCCACTAGGGCCTTGTATACCTTGTGGCCCCTGTATACCTTGTTCTCCTTTATCTCCTTTATCTCCTTTAGGGCCTTGTATGCCTTGAACTCCTGTTTCTCCCTTCGGTCCTTGTATTCCTTGTGGGCCTTGTGCTCCTTTTAAGGTTTCTTTCTGTGCCTCTGTTAAATCTTCAAATGTGAATGTATATGTTATCCCATCTTCGCCTTTTTCACCCTGTGGCCCCTGTTCTCCTACATCTCCTTTTTCGCCTTTTAAAGCTTCTAATTGCTCTGCTGTAAAATCTAAATATGTAAATGGATCTCCTTTATCTCCCTTTATTCCCTTCTCTAATAATGCATATAATTCATCTGCTGTTAAGTAGCCATCAAACTGTACTAATACATCATTTAAATCATTAAACAGTTTTTCAATTTGTTTCTTATTAAACTTGGTATTCTCTAGTAATTTTTGATGAACACCGTTCCATAAATCTGCAAAGTTCTTATTGTCTACTGTAAGTTGCTTAATTTCCTCATTAAATACTAATTCACTCACTATTTCACCACCTTCCCAATTATGATTTTTGCCACATCATCAACTGCGACAATGTCATTCAGAATAGGAGTATATGTTGCTAATCGATAGTATGGCATTTGACTTTCTACTGTCTCACCGATAAATGTAACTTTACATTCGTTTTCGTTTAGAGTTGTAACTTTTGCATACTTTAGCACGCTATTACCTCCCTTAAATTATGTGTCATAGTGCCTCCTGTCTTAAGCTCTATATCCCAGCTTGTTTCTATAAACTTCCCTCGTAGTTGATAATGATTAAGCTGTATACAATTCAGGAACAAATGAATTGGATTAATTGCAGTGTAAATAGTGACCTTATGATAAATACTTGTAGCTTCTTCAGCTGCTTTTTTACATAGCTCATATAAGGTGTCATAATCTGATGCATCATTAACCTCTTGTGAATCTACATTTACTATTCCTGTAGCTTCGGTACCTGTTATACCTCGAGAATTTATATATACTGCTGCAAGGTCTACTTCTGGACTATTCACATAGCGTATAAACTTGTTGGGGACATTGAACAAATCTAGTTCACTCTCAGCACTAGGCTCAATGATATTATTAATATCATCTGAATCATATATAATTTCTGCTTCCCTTAAGCTTGGAAGTATGTAAGGTTTAGCCACATAATTGCCATATACGTCTACATATAAGCTTGTGTAGCCTATACTATCAAGCAAGCTGTTCACTATTTCAAGATAACTAGTGCCTATTTCCCACTCTTGATTAACGCTAGTAGTCTTAGCACTGTCTGGGATAATCACTTGATACCCAAACCTTCCTAGTATACGTTTTACTTCATTAACTGCATTAGTACCTAATGGCACATAATATCTAGTGTCGCATTTATCAACCTTTACAGGCCATAAGGTGCTATAACAAGTTACATCTATGCTCTGCACTGCACTTTTAAATTGACTACTTGGAGTCGCTACCAGAAATGTACCACAAGGTAATTCGTTGCCATTCAAAACACTGCATATTCTTATTCGTTTAATATCAAATATCTCACTTGTATCCAATGATACTTTTAATCTTGCATTTGTCTTAAGACTATCTAAGCTGTTATAGCTTACTGTTCCACCATCTTCTATGCAATTTACTACAGTAGGGTTAGCCATATTTGAGTCTAGGGCATAATATTTAAAATAATGCGTATTGTATTGTTGCATATGACTCCTCCTACTCTAGCGTTACACTTAAGTCATATCCACTTAAGTCTACTGAACCATCTAGGTAATATTCTCCGTTTAAATATGAAATTTTCTTATATCCACTTCCTGTATACATCTTTGACTCTATAAAGTTCACTTCTGTAAAGCTAAAACTTACAGACAATCTCTTTAAACCTTTTGGATCTTGTGATTCTAGTTTAGCAATTACATATAATTTTTCTCCTCGTTGGTCTCTTAAACAGAATAAATTATACTCGTTACTATTCTCTATAAAGTCTATTAGATTGTATGCATCTGCATTTTTTAATGCTGTTCTGAAGGTTCCTGTTTTATATTGTACTTTTCCTTTAAATGTCCTAGGAGCTCTTTGCCCTGCATACAACTTACTTACAAAATCACCATTAAACTTATAACTAGGTGTACCAAAAATCATATATACATCTTCTGCGTTCTCTAAATTAGTTAAAATGTAGCTGCTTAAACTAATAGATATAGTTTTTATTTCTGTGTCTTTGTAGGCATTATTTTTGTCGTACACCCTAAGTTTATAAGCTATTTTTAAATTTGCTGGACACATATAATCTCTAATAGTGTCTTCGATATTACAATCATCAGCTATTTCAGTCCACACATCTTCTCTTTCACTCTTTCTGTAAATACTTATAGCCTTAAAATTAGGATCTTGTATTCCACCTATTGTTATGAATACACTTGTTTCAGCTTCAAATAAATCAAATGTAGGAAGAATAATGTCATTGAATTTTGTTTGAAATTCCTTTTTTGCATATTCACTCCATAGGCCATACTTATTTTTAACAGCTAATGTAGCAATGTATGTCTTATCATCCTCTAATGTCTCTAACGTGGCAAACTTATCTTCTGTAAATTCTAGCTTTTCTTGAACAACCTCTTCTGATTCTGCTTCAACAATAAGCAAATGTATTTCTACTTGATCTATTGATTCCCATGTTAATTGTGGTGTAGCTGTGGAATATAAAACATTACCATCAAATATAGGAGTTTTAGGGGTTCCATAACCTGTAAATGTTACCTTCTTAGTAGCTGTGCGAATCTCATTGTTATACTTAGGACTATAGAATATTTTTAATGTCATTTCGTTTTTGCCTTGCTTAAATACTTCTTTACCAAAGCTTACACTTCTCGCATCAGTTCCCTTAGTATTTAATCCTGCTGCTGTTAGTTCCCAACTATCACAAAATTCATTTGTCGCAAAAGTAACATTGACAATTTCATCTATATTAATGTTAAGGTTGCTAGGTTCTAGATTGTATATTATAGGAGTATTTTGGGTTAATACAGTTGCTATAACTTCTTCTACTTGAACGGTGTCAAAGCCACTATCGTAGTAAATTACTAGTTTTAGGTTAGTACTTCCTATGCTTAATGTACCCCTGGCTATATCTACTGTTTGTCCACTTACTCCTGTGCTAACTAATCTATCCCCTTGATAAATTCCAAACCTACTTTGATTTGTAGATTTCCAGGCAGCTGTGATAACGTTGTCCGTATTTGTATCATTGATTGAAAAACTATTTTTTTCTATAGATGGTAATATCCTAGCTAGTGTAATAGTACTAACCTTTGACACACTAACAATGCTATTAATAACATTGCTATCTCCAACGTTATATACTCTTACCTCTATTTTATTTTTGCCTACGTTTAGTGTTCCTTTTGGTAAAACTGCAACCGTAACTGTCCCCACTGACTTAATTAACTTATCATTGTTGTATATTTCAGCTTTACCTTGGTTCTTGCTTGTCCAAGTTACTGTTGTTATGTTGTCAATTAATCCATTTTCATTTTCGATTGAAACCTCAGTCAAAGTTGGGGTAACGTGGCTTATTGTAAGCGTTCTAAAGGCTGTTTTGGTTCCGTTATAGGCTGTAACATTTAAGATATTGCTACCTTCTTTAAAGTATTTTTCTGGGATATACGATATTTCTTCTAAAGATGTTAAGGTAATAGCTGTCTTATTGCCTTCTAGTTCATTTACATTTATTACTTCTACTGTATATTTTTCAAGGTAATTAGCTTGTATTTTTATCATGTACCTATCATTTGCATGATCCCTGGTTACTTCAAATTTACTAATAGCTATTTCCTTATATTCTACAGATAGCTCTAAATGTGTCCCTTGTCCTAAGTTATTATTAAAGGTCGTTTCTTGCTCCCTTATTTCGTGCCAGTCTGCAAACCTTATCTCTAAATATGGATCACTTTTATTTTGAGATAATAAATTAAGAGGATTATATCCACTTGGTAAAGTAGCTAGGCCGACACGACCATCAAGTGTATGGTTATACGTTACAACACTTTCGCCTTGCCCTACTGTTACAATGTTACCTGCTGCATTCCTGTATTTTATGTACTCATATTTGACACTATCGTTGTAACCCATAGTAGCATCCCAATAAACATATGAATCACCAAGAGTATATGATACAAGCCTATTTGTTACATTATTAAAGAAATCTAGTGCACTTAAATCCCATACAACTGTTTTTAAATCTAACCTGCGTGCTTTCAAGTGATAAGTAAACATTCATATACTCCTTTCTATGCCATATTTTGTTCTAACTTTTGCCTTTTTGGCAAAGTAATTAAAGCATTTAGTACTTGTTTCAATAGGTCTTCCATTTTGGTTGTATCTGTTGAATTATTGCTTGTTTCTCTTGTAGTCTCTTCTTTCTTTCTATAGCTTTCGGCCTCTGTTCTAGTTAATACCATTTCACCTTCATGAAGATTAGCCACATAATTATCAAATGGTACATATTTCAAACCTGCTGAATGTGATCCATCTGTACTATCTGTTGTATACTCTTCTGCCATTTTCTTTTTACCATTATCCCAGAAGGTAAGCTTATCAGCTAACCAATTAACCTTATCACTTACCCACGAACATATTTCATCCCATTTCTGCTTTATACCATTCCAAAGGTATGTGAAGATAGACTTTCCTGCATCAAATAAACTTTGTCCAATGCCTGTTATGGTTGATACAATTCCATCTAACATATCAGAAAACCAAGTTTTAAGTGTTTCCCATACTGCCTTTGCACCATCCCATAGTAAGTTAAAGGCTCCTACTGCTGCATCTTTTAATATTGGCCCTATATTAGTAACAAATGATACAAGAACATTCAGCCACGCTTTGAATACCTCTTTTAAGTTGTTCCAAAGATTAGTAACAAATGTTTTCACACCTTCCCAAACACCTTCCCAATCTCCCTTAAAAGCTTTTGCAAATATATTAAATACATCTTTTATTGCATCAAAGGCTGTTTTAAATATCTTTGCTATGTAGTCCCATATAGCTTGTGCGACTGCCATTATGTTGTCACCGTACTCTTGCCAAAACTGCTTAAATGCCTCTACAAAACTATTAATTAGGCTCATTATGAAATCTAATGCAACTTGAAAACACTCTTGTATAGCTTTCCAAGCCTCATCTATAGCCCTTCTTACTTCTTCATTGTTGTTATATAAATATATAAGTGCTGCCACTAATGCTGCTATTGCTGCACATACAAGTCCAATAGGATTAGCTGCCAATACTCCATTTAGAAATGCTTGCGCTCCTCCTGCTGCTGTTATAGCTGTCTGTGCTGCTGTTATTGCTGTTGTAAATGCTGTCCATAATGCACTTATTCCACTTATAACTTCAAATGCTATCATTCCTGCCAATACTCCTGCTAATATGGGTACCAACTCATTAAAGTTCTCTACTATAGGCTGTAATATGGCTCCTATTGCTCCAAATACTGCTTCAAACGTCGCTTGTATTGTCGGCCAATTCGTAATTATAAAATCGTATATAGTTTGAAATGCTGGAACTAATGTGTCTTTCAATGAAGAGACTAAATTGCCTATTAACTCAACTGATACACTAAAAAATTGCTTTAGGAACTCAAATACTGGCATAATCATTGATTGAATTACAGGCATATTGTTAATCACTAAATCTAAAAGCTTTTGAATAACTGGCATTACCTCAACACCTATTCTTGTCATGATTGCACCAAAGGATTTTTTTACATCATCCATTGTGTCACCTAAAACTACTCCTGCATTTACTGCTTCATCTGACATAACTAAGTTTAAATCATGCGCTCTTTGCCTAAGTTGTTCAATTCCTTCTGCACCTGTATTTAACATTGGTGCCATTTCAACCCCAGCTTTACCTAGTAATGTACTTGCTAACTTTGCTCTCTCTGCTCCATCTCCCATTTCTGCAAGTGCTGTTATAGTTTCTTGTAGCATCTGTTCTTGGCTTTTTAACTTTCCATTTCCATCCGTCCAAGTAACTCCTAACTTTTGAAAAGCTTCTTGTGCTGCTTTTCCTCCTCCTGCAGCACTGTCCATTTGATTGACTAGCGTTTTTACACCTACTTGTAATTTCTCAACATCCATTCCATTTTGTCCCATGATGTAGTCCCATTCTTGAAATGCTGTTTTACTTATGCCAATCTTTGCACTAAGCTTATCTACTCTATCTGCTGTCTCTGCTGCATTATTTGCCATTCCTAATAATGATGCTCCTGCTGCTACTGCTGATGTCCCTAACACAGCTATCCCTTTTACCGCTAATCCGGCTGCGCTTTTCAAACCTGTTCCTAATTTGTTAGCTAACCCATCTGACTCTTTTCCTGTTTTAGAAATTGACTCGTTTGCATTTGAATTGTCTATAAGTATGGTGCCCATTAAAGTGAATATATTCACAACTTATCCTCCTCTCTGCTAAAATTGTTTTGCAAGATCTCCTAATATATCATTTATTGATTTTTCTTCTATAATGCCATTATTCCTATATCCTATTGCCTCTTTGAATTCATCCAATGATGTATTTTGATATCCATTTACCCAACGTTCTTTTATCCATTCTTCTGTACTTTGCTTCATTGCATATTCAAGCAATTCCAAGAAGTCCTCATACTCCATCTGCAATACTTCTGCACTTGCTCCACCGTACCTTTTAAAAAGCAAGTCTTGAAGCGCTACTGCTTCAATAGACCTGCTGACTTGAAAAAAGATAACAAATTATTTTTCTGTGCTAACTCTTTGAAGCTCTCTGCAATCTCATCAAGTTCCATTTCTGCAAACTTCTTTCCAAATACATCATCTAGCAAATCATAAATTCTTTGCTCTACTCTATCATCACCACAACAAGCAACTACTGTCATAATTGCATCTACTCCTGCACCTTCTATATCTATCTCTTGCCCTTCCTTATCCGATTTCTGATATTTTCTAATAATATCTCCTAATTCATCTTTTAGATTAGCTTCTTTAATAATTTTAGCCATTTGAAAAACGTGTTTACCGTTAAGTTTTTTCATTATGCTTCACTCTCACTTTCTTGTTTGATTGGAACAAAAATTGCAAATGGTGCTTCATCTAAATTGTCAACTGCTGAATGTGCTTTGAATTTTGTAGTAAGTATTGTGCTTTTCTTGTCTTGTGGGTTGATATTTAACCCATCTACTGCCAAAGCATTATAGATTTGAATAATAATTGGTTCATCAAATCCACTTACAGTACCCAAGAATGTCACATTATCTAAATAATCCTCTGGATCAAGTGTATTTTTACCTGTAATCTTTTGATATTTGCCATCTGTTGTATTTGCAATATTAGCTGCACCTAGTGCGTACTTGATGTTATCTGCTGTTACCTCTAAAATATTTGCTGTCATATCAACTTCCCAACCATCTACCTCTTCCATTCCCATTGCAGAACTTGGGACTCCATCTACTTCTACTGGTGTAATTGTTGGTTTAGCCGAAAAACTTCCTCCCCCTTGTGTAGCGCCAAGAAGCTTACCTGCTGCTACCGCTTTTTCGAACGTATCTGTTTCCACATTATATCCTTTGAAATACGCCCCTGCTCCTGTTTGCCTATTCTCCATTGTCTTTTTTGTATATCCTGTAATTCTTTGTTTTAATCCCACTTTTTATCATCCTCTCACATCAAAATAAGTTAAATTGAACAATACAACTATGTGCGTTAGTTCTTTATCTTCATCTTCCACGTTCCCTCTGTCTTGAAGTTCTATATCAAAATTATGATACTCATTGCTGAATACACAATTATCTAGCTCCTCAATATGATCCGCTATTGTCTCTGCTTCTTTTACGTCTTTTGACCATACATGTGCTTCTAGCTTGTAATCATATTGGTGATATTCTTTTGCATGCTTCAAGTAATACGTCACATATGGACAAGCGCATTTAGGAGGCGCTTTCTTGTGATATACCTTCTCACAAAATGGCTTCAAAATACTTTTTACAGATATTTTTAACTGCTCTGTTCTTGAGAATTTGCCTAGTATACTCATCCGTCTGCGCCTCCTTCATATTCTTCATCACTTACAGTAGGATTCTCTTGGTTAATAGCGCTTAAGTACTGCGCTTGAATCTCCTGCATGGTATCTATATTTTCTTGTGCTGTATTTGTCAATAATCCTAACCTAGCTGTTTTACTACTTCCAAACTCTTGCATCCCACCATAGAAAGCGTTCGGCTTAATCCCAACAAGTAAATCTGGTGTTTCTTGTTTGCTTCTAACCCAATACTGTGTGAATCTACCTACATTTCCTTTTTTGCGTTTGAATGCTCCATAGTATGCTTGTCTAAACCTATTACAAAACAACTTACCACAATCCCTTAATGCTGCTCTTACAAGTTCATTTATGGTGTACTGTACAGCCTCTACATTATTC
Organism: Cellulosilyticum lentocellum DSM 5427; assembly: GCF_000178835.2. Taxonomy (GTDB): domain Bacteria; phylum Bacillota; class Clostridia; order Lachnospirales; family Cellulosilyticaceae; genus Cellulosilyticum; species Cellulosilyticum lentocellum. The sequence continues at coordinate 935,126 of NC_015275.1, read as the reverse complement.
GTATACTCTACGCTATCCCTACGAATTGTTACTGCTCTAGGTAGTGCCATGCGTCTCACTCCCTACTGTTATTTCAATTAGTTCATCCTTTTGGAATGTCCTAATCACATTGTATGCAATGCCCTCATACTTAACTTTCATTTCATTTTCATACTCAAATGCATTCATTTCAAACTTCAAAGCAATCTTAAATCCCTCTGAATGCGCTTTATAAAATTCATTCTGTGAGATTTCTTTTTTTGTAATGAAAACCTTCCTTGATTGTCCCTCTGCTGCCTTATAATCTCCTGCTTCATCATCTTCTTGATTAGCTTTAATTAATTCAATTTGTTCATCCCACATAATTTTCACCCCTTGCCTTGACTATTCTGTCCTGTATTCTTTGCCTTAAGTTGTTTGCGAGTTGTACATCTTCATTACGCTTTCTGTATTTCCATGCGCTGTAGTCTGCTAATAACATTTGATCTTCTACATCTGTTAGATTTAAGTCAAATCCTTTTTTCTCAATTTCTTTTTGATTAGCTTCTATAAGTGCTTTCAAATAGATATCTCTAGCCTCACTAGAGATACCTAAGTCATACTTTAAAAGCTGCAATACTGTTTCCATACTATCCCTCCAATATTGCACTAATGATATCTGCCTTTAAATTTGTACTTGATACACCCTCTATCCCTTCACTAGCAGCTACTTCTAAAAGTTGTGCTTTAGTCATAGCTTCTAGCTGTGATTGGGTGTAGGTTACTACTCCCCCACTTTGTTAGCAACGTCCTCTGCAAATGTTAATGATGTTGTTGGTGCCTCATTATTAAAGTTAACCATTACGAAACCTTCTCCAATAACTGGCATTCCATCATAACGTGCTGTTCCTTTGAATACTGTTTGGTCTTCGATAAACTTAACTTGATCTGATACTGCAAGGCTTGCTCCTGCTCTCTCTGCTAATGTATAAAGTGAACCATAACCACCACAAATATCATTATCTTTCATAAATTCAAGTTCAATGATTTCTCCACCAATAATTGGCATAGTATTGTTTTGTGCTGATACAATTGCTCCTGCTGCATTAAATGCAATTGCTTTTGCCATAAGTGAAGCTTTAGTTGTTGAATTCATTACCCAGAACTTAGCACCATCACTATAGTTTGCTTTTGCCTTTCCTAACTTTAGGATTAATTCAGAAAAGAAATCTGCCCCTTTCAATGTACTTCCATCAATTTTTAAGATGTTTGATGTGCTTAAGTTAATCCAAGTTGGTGCATGTGTTCCCCAGTTCGAAGGTGCTACTGTTTGTGCAAGTCTTGTTGCAATACCAAGTGGCATCTTTGTTCCAGTTCCATAGATGATGGCTTTGTCTATCGCATACCCAATTGCTTGTCCTAATGCATCCATAATTTCATTTGCCAAGTTTACATCACTGTCTTCTAGGGTAGAATTTGGCACTGGAATAAATCCACCTACTTTATAACCATCCATTTCAACTTGATTGAACTTGATGGTTAATTCATTAAGTGCACCTACTGCTTCCATCCATACACCTTCTGGAATTGTTCCTGCAATGTTCTGTCTCGCTTTACCTGCTACTGGTCTAAGCTTTACTTTACCAATCAGTTTGCTGTATCTATGTAGATTATCTCTTAATAATTCAAGCGCTACATCTGGAATATTAAGTTCTGCACCAGATACTGCTCTTGATTGTCCCTTGAACTCTCTTGCACGTTGCAAAAACTCTTTTACTTCATCATTCTTTAAAAATGCACTTCTTGCCTCTGCTGAAATCCCTTTAAAAAATCCTGTGTTTCTCATTCTCACTTCCACTCCTTTGGCATGATCTAATTTTCTTTGTTGCCCTTCTACCTGCTCCGGTTCTTCACTACCTTTTTTATTGATTTCTTCAAGTTCTGCTTCTAGTCCTCTAATCTCTTCTTCAAGGCCTTCCTTTTTCCCTTCAAGTTCTTCTTTAGCCTTGTCTACTGCTTCAACCTCTTCTTCTACTGTTTTCATTTCCTCTTCTGTAGAAGCCTCTTCAATTGCTGCTATTGCCTCTGTTTCACGTTTTTCAAGTGCTGTAAATTCTGTTTGAAGTTCATTTAATACGGTTCTTTTTGCTTCGATTTTTTTACTTAACATTAGTTGTTTGAGCGCCATTTCTTAGCAACCTCCCTTAATTTCATTTTTTTAGCTTCCAGTTCCCTTACCTTAAGAGATTCATAATCCTTTTGCCTTGCTTGTACTGCTGTGTCCTCATAGGCAGGGAATGTGCATACAGTTACTTCATGTACATCTACTTCTGTAATTGTCCACTTAACACTTCCATCATCTCTCCACTCCGTTTGTTCTGATACAATGTTAAATCCAAATGAACACGCTGTTACGTCTCCACGCTTAACACGTTCATATAAGTTAACTGCATCTGTATCTTTAGGATTAATTTTGATACTCCCCCAAAGACCATGACTATCGGCTTTAAGTTCAAGTGTATTGGCTTTGTTTCTTCCTAGTACCAATGTAGTGTCGTGATTTACTAATGCTCTAATATCATTGCCTAGGGTTTTATCAAATGCCCCTTGTGCAATTTCTTCATAAGCACCTTGCCATAATTCTGTTTCTTTACCACATACAGCAAAATAACCTTCTATTGTCATTTCATCATTAGTCGGCTCCGCTCTTGTCTTAAGTTCGCTTTTTAGGCTCCTTGTTTGGATCTGCGTTCTACTCATCTTCTTTTCCCTCCTTTATAAGTTTCTTTTGCTTACCTACATCCGAAACTGGTATGTAATTCTCTAACACGTTAAACTCATTCATGCCCTCGTTGTCTACTGGTGAATAATCAAACTCATTTCTACCTTCATTACGGTTCATCATTCCCCCACCAACCATTTCCTTTACAAATGCTGTCTTTTCACTAAGGTTGTACTGCATTAATGATTTAGGGTTGAATTTAAAATACTTGTCATTGCTATAGAGTAGTTTTCTAGTTAACTCCTGCTGCAATATCATTGCAATAGACATAATCTTAGTACTTACAAAGTTGTTGTACTCGTCTTTATTAAAAGTTCCTACCCCTACCATGAATGGAGGTATTTGAAAAGCTGCTGCTATTGTTCGCTTATCTAGCGTAATACTATCTTGTATGGCCAGATCATTCAAAGTAAGCGGTTGTATTGTCTTTACATCTATTTCACCTGTTGGTATAAGCCAAGGCTCACCTGCTTCTGTTGTATCTGTATAACTACCTACAATCCTCTTTCTCTTCTCTTTGTCCTGTAAATCCTCTATATCACTATTAATACTAATAATCATGCTAGGCTTCCACTTGCTCTTTAAAAATCCTGTCTTAGTTGCATTTGCCTGTAATAAATTCTTTACCGTTTCAAATATGGCACTTTTATAACCTTCTCCTCTAAACGGTTCATCCTCGTTTGGTACCAATGCAAAGTGCAATACCTCATCTGGTGCAAAGCTTGTGGCATTATATAGGATTCTGTACTCTTCTCCTACTTGGTAAAAAGATATACTACTTGCTTTTAACAGTGTGATGTTGTCTAAATAACCCTCTTTATAAGATGGCCTTGCCACACTGTTCCCTGTCAAAAGCATGTCCTTTACAATCTTATAAATAAAGTTCTTCCTCACCATTAACTTATTAGGATTAACATCCATTTTTCTTGCCAGTTCATTCTTTAAACGTGTGTCCCCATTTTCACCATTTTGCATAAGCATTATGGTCATGCTAGAAACCAAGTCTGCTATAATGTTGGCACATTGTATTACCTCTTCATTTTTTGCCAATGGTTTATACCCTGTTGGGCATAAAATATCATCATGTTGTAACCAATACGCTAATGTGCTTGTTTGCGTTTGTGGTTCGCTTCTTACCTTCGTCTTATTTTTGTTCTTCCTAGAAATAATACTCACCCCTTAAAACCATTTATTGATTTTCTTTTCATCATCTAATGCTTCTAATTTTCTTACACAAGCAAATACAGAAGCGTCAAATATATCAATACGCTGTGTCGGCATTACCTTTTCGTACTGGATCATATCATCTGTCTTCTCTACAGCACTTACATTTTCCACGCAATACTCATACGCTTGTGAGTGCAAGTAATAAAACTCTTTGTTTTTTGCTTTCTGCTCTATATGTCTAAAGCCTTCTGACTTTTTATAAAAGTACTGTGGTTGGTCTATAATGTTAAATCCTTTTTTCTTCATCAAGATAAAGTATTCTCTGCAAAACTTTCTATCATGGCCTACTTGCTTTATCTTGAATCCCATTTTCTTCATCTTTATAAACCAATTGACTATGTCTGCATAGTTAACGGTTGGTGTGTTACACATATCAAGCCAACCATCATCCTTCCAACCAAATAGAGGTATTGCATCCTCATCTGCTTTCTTGTGTGCTTGGGTAACTGGAAACCATGCATGAGATATACAAATATCAATATCTTTACCATCTACTGTATAAGTGCCATATATTGCTGCTGCCGTTAAGTCATGTAGCTTAGAAAGGTCTGCGCCCCCATACCAAGTTATAGGCAATTTTGCAAGTTCTTCGATTGTCCAGTCATACTGTTTGTCACTTTCCCTAAACTCATCAATGTTGAAATATGCTTTTAATGCTGATGTGTAAATATTTAGTGACTTTGCTAAGAAATCCTTGCGCTGTTGTGGATCATTAAGCGCTTGCAATGCCTCATCCATCATATCTGATGGCCTTATAGTTATTCCATAGTTTGGATTTGCCTTCTCATGCTGTACTGGATCAGTAAAGTCCACATCCCCATTTTCATGTTGCTCTGCTCTACAAACAAAAACAAAATAGGATTCATCTGTAATAGTCTTACTTAAAATCTTTAGGCAATATTGCAACTTGTTATAACAGAAACTTGCCATGTTATCCCCTGCCGTTGTTATGCCTATCATTAATTTGTTTGTATATGCCTTCATAGCCTCTTTAATGATGTTGTACTGCTTCGCTTTCTTATAAGCATGTATCTCATCTGCTATCCCAACATTACAATTTAGAGAATCTTGTCTGTCTGGATTTGCTGCTAATGCCTTTATAAATAAGCTTCCATCCTCAAACTCTCCAGATATCGAATGTTCTTGGTTATTATCTAGTATTCTAAAGCTGTCCTCTTCTTCCATTTCCTTAATGTTGTAGTGGATAAACTTCCAACTTTGCAATGATTGATCTAATGCTGCGCTTGTTATGTAGATACTTGAACCTGCTCGCCTTTGCAATAAAGCAAGTGACCATGCCAATGCTGCAATAAAACTTGTCTTCCCATTCTTACGAGGAATAAATATGAATGCTTCCTTAAATCTTCTTATAGTTGTCCCTTTTAGAAAGAATCCTACTAGGTTATAAATAATAAATTTCTCCCAAGGTTCTAATAAAAAATGTTTACCTTGCAATGGTTTACCATCTAAACTCTCGCCCTTGTTATGAACAAAAGTACATTCTATAATCTGTATACAAAACTCTGCATCCCTTGGGTTAAAATCGTATTTTTCATTCTCTAAATCATCAAAAAATCTATTGCAGGCTTGTACTAATTCCTTGCAGGCTATTTTCTTTCTAGTAACAACATTCTTTGCGTATGTTATTACCTCTTCGTAGTTTTTATGAAGTGTTTTGCTCAATGCTCTTCAATGCCTCTATTAACCTACTCTTTTTCTTTTTACCTTTTAGTTCTGCTTCATTTATTTTTCTTAAGCCTGCCGGAGTTAGTCCCAATATATTCTCATGATTGATTATGTCCCTTCTTAGTGTTTCAAGTGCTAGATATATGGCTGTCTTTCTTACGTTTGTAAATCCTGCCTTGTTTGTATATTCTTCTGTCACCTTGCATCCACTCTCATAGAACTGCTTCATCAATATGTCATATTGGTATTTTGTTTCAGCATAAAGTTGAATTGTGCTATTGAATTGGGGTTTATAAATCGCAATTTCTTCTAGATCTGCAATAGTCTTTTTAACTATCTTCTTTATCTTTTTTTCATCTTCTGTCATTGCCATTTTTGCCTTACCCCCCTTTTTCAAATTTTGCGTTCTATTGGAAATGTTCCCCCCCATCGGTCCCTAATGTTTTTAGATTAATTATTTTTTAGTGGGGGGATTGTTCTTCTCATCAGCTCTTCACCTGCTGCTGTCAGTTTCTTTGTCACTCTATCATGCATCTTGTTATGCTCTGCTTCACACAATGATATGAGATTCCAGTCGGACCATTTGTACTCTGGATACTCTTCAATAGGATAGATATGATGAACTATTGTTGCATCTACTCTCTTTCCATATCTCTTACTTAACTGGCACATGTACTTATCTCTTCTTAGGATTTTTTCTCTCTTTAACTGCCACCTTCTGGTCTTATATCTTTTAGGTTCGCTTCTGTTCATATGTCCTCCAAATAAAAAGAAGGAAGCTATCAACTTAGCTTCCTTCTTTTTGTGTAATGTAATCATGTTAAATTTTTAATACTCCTAGCTTTCCTTCTTCAATATAGCTAGATTTGATTCACCATTTAATTTTACAACTTTATCATACTACTTTTATAATATGCCCTGCAATTGCCCACTTTTCGCCCATTGTCTACTCTAGCTTTATCCCATCAATACCAAATAGTAAGGGGCTTATTTCTGCTATTGCCTTATCTATATCTTTATCAACTGTTCGTGTATGTATATTTAATCTTGCTGCTATCTCTTCATTTCCTTTTCCATCAATATATTTATACTTGATTACCTTTGCTCTTCTTCTGTACGGCTCTTGATCACTGCTTTCTGCTGTATACATATAGAAATCTAATACACGCTTAATATGATTTAACATGATGGCTGTTCTTTCTTTTGTCCTTAAGATACTTTCAATATAGATATTATTATCATCTATATTGTCTGCATCCTTTATCATTTCTATTAGTTCACTATCTATTAGTTGAGTAGCTGTGAACTGTGATTCTGTACAATGTGTTTGAAATCTCTTGTAGTTCCTAAGTAATAGCTTTGAGTTATGTAGTTTCTTATTATATCTCTTGACTTCTATTTTCTCTTTAGTAAGTTCTTGTTTAACTACTGCTATTATTTTCTTTTCCATTTCATCTAACCGTTTGTTAATTAATGCTGCTGCATCTTCTCCCATGTAGCCTCCTCCTATCTTAGTGCATTCTTAACCCATACTTGCTGTCCTTTCTGTTGCTCATATGGTATAGGTTCTTCAAACATTTCTGGCTTTTCAAGTTCCCATGCCCATAGCCTCTTATATCTAATATCCTTTCTTTCTGCTCCTACACAATGTCTTAGTCTAAGCTTTTCATATTGTGATTTAGTAGCTATCTCAAAAGCATTTGTTATCTCTACTGTCCCTACTACACAACCTGTCCCACTTTCTATTAATGCAATCTTTCCTCTCTTCCTAGTATTAAATCCCCTTAACTCTATTGTCTTTTCTCCTTTTAGTATCCAGTCAATATAAGGTGTTTTAATAATTAATCCATCCATCTACTTCACCCCTTATTCTTAGATTTATTTAAATGCTTTCAAGCTGCTTACTTAGCTGTTCAATCCTCTGTTTTTTATAGTTCGTCAACATTTCCACTTCATCTTCTCTTAAAACAACTGTACTTCCGATGCAGTCTAGATTATTAGTACAATATAAGTTGTAGTGTGTTTTCTTACTTGGCAAATCAATAACCTTTCTAAGCTGTCTTAATATAAATGATTCTTTGTGTACAATCATTTGTTCAACTTCTGCTTCTAAAGTAATAATTTCTTTCTTTATTTCATTAGCTTGTTCAAGCTGTTCATTTGTCATATATACCTCCTATGTCTTTATCAATTTTGGATTTTATTAATCATATTTTTCTTTATCATTAGGTAATGTACTTTCATCATCATAGCAATTTTCACAAGTAACTTTTTCACACAATATTTTAAAATACATACAATACCATTCAGGCTTACCTTTTAAATACTTTGTGCTATTATACTGACAATCAGCACATTTCATAAATCTCATAGTTTCACCTCTTAAAATTCTTATTTTTTAGTTACTATTTTCGACATTCTTTATTTACTTTAAGTTCTATAATGCTCTTATCAAGTACATGCTTGGAATACTAAAGAGAAAGGAGAAATAGCATTATGTTTAAAATGTTATTAGTTACATATCAACTAGTAGGTGATAATGATATTGAATCATTCAACAAATTACTAGAATATGAATATGGTGGATTGCAACTAACTGATTCAAGTTGGTTAATATCAACCATAGATGAATGTTCTTGCAAAGAAATCGCTGACAATCTCTTAACCACCCTCAGTGATAAATCTAGAATATTTGTAGCAGAATTAGGCGAAACTGCTGCTGGAAAGAATCCTATAGCTGAATATGATTTAATTAACTTAAAATATTTAGCCTTTACATCTTTAAGATAACAACCACTATCTATGTTGCTAGTTGGAATCAATTCACACTAGCAACTTTTTTAAATTCGTATTTTTTAAATTACTGTTTTCGACATTTTTTATTTACTTTAAACTCTATAATTCTTTTATCAGGTATTTACTGAAATACTAAAGAGAAAGGAGAAATAAGCATGTTATATACTAAAGAACAAATAAATCAAGCTATCTATGAAATACTGAATAACTTTCACTTAAGTCCAACTGGAATTCCATTTATTAATGTTGACTTTAATCAAGAATTATTCCAAATCGCAATAGGTTTAGTAATCGGTAAAGGATATATTGGAAATATAGCTTTTCTAAATAACTTTCCCGTAATTGGTAATCCACAATACCATCTTGATATAATGGGTGTTGAACCTGTTCCTAGCATATCTGAATCCGGGCAAGCTTTTATAGATACTTACCAAAAATAAAGCAACCTTATATCTACCCTATATCAACGGGGTAGATATAAAAATTCATTTTGTTTAGATAGCTTCTTTACCGTCTTTACTCTTACATAACCAACCACAATTAGCCTCTACAAGTGCTTTTGAAAACGGTGGAGGAACTGCATTCCCACATCTTGCTACTTGTTTAGTCTTAGGATATACATTCCCTTTGTAATCATGGTCTATTATGTAGTTACTTGGAAATCCCTGTGCTGCAAATAACTCATGAGGCTCTAGCATCCTAAGTCCTATATCTATAATCTTGTATTCTTCACCCTTGATAGTTACTAATCCGAACCTATCCTTACTTGTAATCGTGTCTAAAGATGCCTTTATATCTTGCCCTGTACCCTGTCCATAGTACTTAATTAGAAATGCCTCATCATGTGCTTTCCTATCTCCAAATACTGCTTTACCATAGTACTTGTCTAAAAATGCTTGTACCTCTTCCGAATGGTCTTTTACATCTCCCAAAGCTACTTCTACAAGTGAAAAACATGGTCTAGCTGTTATTGTATGTACACAATCATCTATGCTACTAGCAACTGATCTACTTTCTCCTGCATATGCTTTAGAAATAAATGCACTTACTAATCCATATCTATTAGAGGCATCCAGTGTATTTATTGGCTCATTTAATGATTGTCCTCTAACTCCATTTTTTGTTGTCTCTGTGTGGTACTGAATCAATGTAGGTGCTACCAAGCAAGCTTCTGCTTTGCTAACTATTGTGTTTATTGGCTCATGTATGTTCCTTGTACGATCACTGCTAAATCCTGTTTGACCAATGCTTAATATAAAAGGTTCTGGATTATTAAACACAAACTTCTCTAACCCTTTAGCTATTCTTTTTAATGTATTTTCTGCTAGTGGCTTACTTCTCTCAAATATAGAATTACAGGGTATAGACCAATCAATAATATCTGCTGCTGTTTTGTAAGGTTCCTTAAGTCCAAACTGAACCTCTATACTATCTTTATTTGAGTGTGTAGGTTCTGGCCACTTTATAGGCTGACCATCACATCTAGCAATCAAGAAAAATCTTTTTCTGCTTGTTGGTGCCCCATAATCACATGCTTTTAACTCTCTGTGCTGTACCTGGTATCCTAAATCTTCAAGTTGCTTTTTCCACTTATTGAACGTGTCGCCTTTTTTACTTTTTACAGGTCGTCCCTTCTTTAAAGGTCCCCATGTCTGAAACTCCTCCACGTTCTCAAGAATAATTACCCTCGGCTTTACTGTTCCTGCCCACTTTAAAACAATCCATGCCAAACCTCTTATTTTTTTCTCTAAAGGCTTTCCACCTTTAGCTTTTGAGAAGTGTTTACAATCTGGACTAAACCAAGCTAAATCTACTTGCTGTCCTGCTGTTACCTTTTTTATATCAATATCCCAAACACTTTCTTGATAATGCTTTGTACTTGGGTGATTAGTCTTATGCATCAATATAGCTGCTTCATCATGATTAATTGCTATGTCTGGACTTCTTCCAGTTGCTAGTTCTATTCCTGTGGAAGCACCGCCCCCACCTGCAAAGTTATCAACTATTAATCCCATATCTTTTAGGAGTACTCTAGAGATTTAAGCGGCCGCCACTCTTTCCTCCTTTTCAGAAAATTATTTACTTTTTAGAAATTATCATTTACTATAAATATAGTTATCTATTTCGTATCACTCTAGTAAAATCAACCATAAACTATTTGACCTATATACATAGCAATACCTATTAGAGTAAACTCCCTGCTATGTGGGAGGAGGATGCAAATGATGACTATAGCTTTACAGTTAGATATGGATACTTTCTATAAAGTGATTGCAAGTACTTATTATGTTTTGATGATTCTTAAGCTTTTTGGTGTAATCTAATCCACGTCTAACTCAATACCTGGCTCCTAGTTCATAGGGGCCTTTATTTTTACCTAAACAAAAGTCAAATTGTTTCTTTTATTACTTGTTTCGACATTCTTCTTACTAAACATGGTGTAAAATCTAGTCAAATACATAATAAAGGATGTGATTTTATGCCAGGTTTTACATGCCCTTTTTGTAATCAAATTATGTCAATTGATAATACAACCGTACGCTCATATCATCCAAGCTTTAACAAGCCTAATGAAGATATAATAAGTATTTCGCAAAACCATTGTCATAGCTCAACCGTAAGAATAACTTTTTACAACTGCCCATCATGTATGAAGTCAACAATTAAAGTAACCGGAGTTGGAAATCAGGTTAAAGATATGACATCTAATTTTTACCCTAATTCAGTTGCCAAACAATTCCCAGACTACATACCTGAACAAATCAGAAATGATTACCAAGAAGCTTGTGCCATTGTTAATTTAAGTCCAAAAGCTTCAGCCACTCTTTCTAGACGTTGTTTACAAGGTATGATTAGAGACTTTTGGAAAATAAGTAAGGGAAGTTTGTACGATGAAATATCTGAATTAAACGGAAAAATCCCAGCTGACTTATGGTCTGCACTTGATGGACTACGAAAACTTGGTAATATTGGTGCTCATATGGAGAAGGATACTAGTGTCATTATAGATATTGACCCTTCTGAAGCTGAAAATCTCATAGTATTAATTGAGTTACTTATGAAGGAATGGTATATAAATCGACATGAGCGTGATAATTTATTCTCAAAAATACTAACAACAACTGCTCAGAAACAAGCTGAAAAGAAAGGTAAGTAATCTCTTGCTGGAGCCTCATTGGCTCCTATTTTTTTATCCTAAAATTCTATAAGTCTTTTCTAGAACTTCGTATTCTAGCTAACAATAAAAAAACACTTTGCTAACATCTTTTCAGTTATTTTCATTCATCCTTTCGTTGCATGCTTGATATATTTCTAAAATCTTTATGAACTCATCCTCTTGTATAAGGTGATACATTTCTAATAACTGCTGTAATACATCTGGTACTTTAAACTCAACAATCTGTATTGGTGCTTTGATGGTGTTAGATTCTGACACCTTTATAACTTGTCCTATCTGTTCCTCTCCTACTGTTCTTCTTAATGTCGGTTCGGCTTCTTTGTCCATTTCCTCTTTCTTTTGCTGCTCTCTTTTCTCTATTACCATTTGCTTAATATCTTTTCCTGTTGCCTCTATCTCTTTTGCTTTTTCTAACACTTCTTTCTGCTGCTCTGGCTCAATTTTACTCATTTCATAGGCACTACTAAAACTTACTTGTCCTTTCATAACCTCTTCTTTTACTTCCTCTGCTAAATTATTATTGATAGCCTCTATCTGTGCTACCTTTGTACTACTCATTCCTAACAATTCTGCTATGCAATCTCTAAGCTTACCTTTTATCTCTATTTCTCCTGCTTCTTTAGCTTTAATTAGTGCCTCTTTTAATCTCTGCTCCTGTACTAGCAAATCGTAATCAGTCATTTTTCTAGTAAATGCATTACCAATGATTAGCGATAGATTTAACATACTCTGTGACATTTCAGTATATAGACTTTCCATTTCTTCAAATTGGCTATATCCTTGCTCTATTAACCATAAGATAGCTTTTCTTCTTCTATGTCCACTTATGATCTTGTAGCTTTCTTCTACTTTAGCTAATACTATTGGCTGTTGTAATCCAACCAATAGTATTGATTTTGCTAGTTCCTCTATACTGTCCATAGAATAAAAATTATCTTCGGAAGGTATCATATCTTGTGGTTTAACTTTAATATGCCTATATACCTCTTTGTTTAGCTGCTCCTTGCTCTTGTTATTCATTAGATCACTAATACTAAACTTCGCCATAGTTTCCACCTACTCTTCCGTTAATCTCAAATATTCTAATGTTAACGCTTTGTAGTCCCTTGCTGCTGCACTTCTAGTTGAATACTCTCCAACTGGCTTCTCAAAAAATGTGGCTTCATCTGCTTTTTCTGTTCTTCTTATCTTTGTCTCAAATACTGGATATCCACTTTTTTTCCTTATCCACTCTTCACCTGCTTCATTAATGTCATTTTTCTTGAATGCTGTGATTAATACTCCTAGTATATTAAGGCATGGATTAAACTCTTTTGCTTCTTTAATCTGACTTGTTATAATATCTAATCCTTCAAGTGCCCATTTATCAACTTTAACTGGAACTATTACATCATCTGTACATGCCAAGGCATTAATAACACACATGTCTATTGTTGGAGGATTATCTATAATCACATAGTCATATTCTCTATATGTCTCATTATCCAAATTCTCTAACTGACTTAAGTAATTTCTTAATCTTGTGTGCTGCTCCTCAGTATCTTCTTGCATTAACATTAAGTTAGCACTTAATAATGTCATGTTAGCTGTGATGATATCAATATTGGTATAGTCTGTATATTTTATTATGTCTGTTAGCTTATCCTCTAATAGCACCTTATACATGCCACAATCTTCATCCTCATCATAGGCTTTAAATAAACGAGATATATTACCTTGTTTATCATTGTCTATTACTAGCACCTTACAACCATGATATTCTGCTAAATCATATGCCAAGTTTGCACTTGTTGTCGTTTTCCCAACTCCACCTTTTAAATTAATTACACTAATTACTCTCATACCCTCACCTCATCATTTGTAAATAGTTTTGTATTTCCTCTATTGCTTGCTTACTTCCAATACACCATGTTGTATAATAACCTTCTGCCTCTAATCTATGTAGCCATTCCTGCTGCTCCTTACTAGGTTTGTTTTTACCTACCTTAAGTTCTATGTATAGGCCATGATAGCCTCCCCTTGATACTGGAAGAACTATATCTGGTACCCCTGCTTTTACTCCTTCTAGCTTAAATTTCTTAGCTGTTCCAATATCTCTTTTCCCACCGTTTGGCACATGATACATTAATGCAAGCTCTGGCCTTCTTGCTTGTTCATATGCTGCCCACCTAAATATACACATCTGCTCCTCTGCTTCTGTTCCCATCCATTCACCGTTTACTACTGTTCTCATCTAATTTCCTCCTCAACTTCAAGTATCTCTTCATACCTATATGATCTTCTAATTCCATTTACTATTACATTTACAAAGCATCTATATGCCCCATCAACTTCTGCTTCTATGGTTCTTTTTGTTTTTCTTCCATCCGCTTCTGTGTCTTCATTGTAGATATTCACCTTTACTTTTGCTCCCTTATGTACTTTTTTCTTAATCCTATCTACCTTGTTTTTAAATGCCTTATAATCTATAAGCCTTGTATCTACTTCCCATATATTTGCCTTCTCTTTAAGTCCCATATACGTTACTTTGTTTTTTACTTGAATCTTCGTTCTTCCTATTGCCTTTGCAATACTTTCTAGACTTTCTATTCCCTTATAATTTTTTCTTATGTATTCAATCATCCAATCTTCATAAACTATTTCTTCATCTATGATTTCCCATTTGTATCCTCTATATATTTCCTCGTTTTTAATTGCTTGTCCTAATTTATGTGACCTCCAAGGTGTTTTTTCTGTTCCATTACTTATACTTATTGCTGCTTCTCTAATGCTTTTAAATGTTTTCTCTTCTTTAGTTTCTGGATTAATTCTCCTTACACTCTTTCCCATGTTTACGCTCCTCCCTTAACCTCTCATTTTTTTCTCTAAGTTCCTTATTCTCCAACATCATTTTTTGAATCTCTACTATGTAACTTTGTTCTCTATCCTCTAGCTCTTTATAATGCTTTATTATTTCCTGCTGAATCATAGCTACCTCCCTCACTCTAATTTGACCAGTGTATACTTAAAATATGGATAGCCACTATAAGGACAAATGCCCTTAGCTATACTTTCTTTTTGCACATAATATCCTTTAGGTGCCTTTGCTTCTTCTCTATACCAGCCTTTTTCCTTTACTATTCGCTTCTCTACAACTGGCTCTTTTAGATTCTTGCTTTCATTCCATCTTCTTCCGTATATGGCTCTATCCGTTCCTATTACTTTAGATGTGTATTTAATGAGGTAGCTTGCTAGTTTTGCATATTGTCCTGTTTCATCAAGTGGATTTATATTTATTCTTCCAAACTTCCAAGCCTTGCTTATTGTTTTAGGATCTATTTCATTTATGACTAAGTGATGATGCATTGCTCCATTCTTTCCCTGTTCTATTACATGTATGTACTTAAGTTCCATGTTCTGTTCTCTATATTCTTTTCTAAGACTTCTTATGAAGTTCTCTATCTGCTTCTTTGCTTCTTGCTTTGTCTTTGGTCTTTCCTCTGGTCTAAAGTTAAGGACTAAGTGGTAGTCCCCCTCCCCAAAGTTTGCATTTATTTTTCTTCTTAATTTCTTTTCAGCCATCCTATTATTTATTTCTTTTTGCTCCTCTGTGGTAGGCTTCTTGTTCTTCCCTCTTGTTATTCCTTTTTTCTTATATCTGCTACTATACTTTCTCTCTATCTCTATTGTTTTTCCTGCTATGCATTTTTCTTCTATGTACGGCATCTTTACACCCCTATCTAAATTAGGTATATGTCGGTAAGATAATATCTTTATCAAGTTAGTAAAAGGCTATTAAATCCTTGTAAGAACTTGCTTTTTGTGCTGTACATATGTTAAAATTAATTATCTGAAAATTTTATATGTACAACTTTTGTCGGCTAGGTTTTTGGCGAAATCTAGCCGACTTTTTCTATTTTCTTCTTCCATCTTTTAACATTCCCTTTATCTCTTCTGGTGTTAATCCTAAATCTTCATATTTCCCTAGTCTATCAATCATAGTTCCCATGAATGCTGTATTAAGTCCTGTGCTTTCTACTCGAAATAAATCTACTTTTTCTATTGGGATTCTGTATGTACTACTATTTGGATTTGCAATTGTCATTCTTTGCACATCACACCTCATTTATCCACACATTTATCAACATCTCCTGTTGATATATTCACTTCTTTTTCTCTCTCATTTCTTCCTATCCATGTTTGTCCAAATTTCCATGATGTAATGATTACTACTGCCGATAATATTAATAGATTCATTATTTACACCATATCCATATAGATAAAAAGCTAAATATTACCATAGAAATTAATATGCTTTTATCTATCTGTTCCCTTTCTTTTTGTGTCATGTTATCCCCATACCTCCTTTAAGTATTTTTCATGCTCATTTAATGCTTTGCTGTGATGTTCTAGTGACCTGCTATCTCCTTTATTCTTATCAGCTGCTATAAGGCTTTTTAAAATCCTTATCTTTCTTTCCACTTGTTCCTTTGTTCCTCCTACATTAGCTTTCATTCCCATCCATTTTCCCCCTTAGTACCAATTTCCATTAATTGAATAATGTAGCCACTCACCATTTTTAAAGCTAACCCGTAAATATGATCGTTCCCAAATAACACTCTTAATCTCCCACTTACTTTCATCCTCTACTGCTCGCATATGCTTTTCATATACTCTTTCTAACAGTTCTTGTTGCCCTTTGGTTAATCTCTTATAGCCTTTTACCTTTTTCAAAGCCATATTTATTACCTCCTAAACTACTTTAAATGTCTTATTGGGTTTCTTACCTTTCTTAATTACCGTTGCTGCTATTTGTTGTTTTGTCTCTTCCATTTCATTTTCTAAAATCCACTTTTCAACCTCTGATATCTTAAATCTAACCGGACTTTTTAAATGTGGAATTTCTTTTACTCTATGTGCCAACCAACTTCTACTTACACCCAAATACTCACATAGTTCTTCACTATTTACCCAACGTTCTGTTTTAGTCTGTGGTACTGCTTGAATTTCTTCTCTAATGATTTCTCTAATTGCTTCTAAAATAGGTTTCATTAATTCCATGCTTATGCTCCTTTTACTTCCGTTTTACTTGTTGAACGAAAATACAATCCTGCTATGATTCCTGCTACATATCTTTGCTCTAATTCTGGTAATTCTTCCAACATTCTTGTTGTGCTTTCAAATCTTTTCTTTAGTTTTTCTTTTTCTACTTCATTTAACTTTTCCATATAAATTCCTCCTTCTTTTCAGTCCCTTATAGATACATGTTAGTCCCTTTAATAGTTTTTGTCAATACTTTTTGTTGCTTTAAGGGACTAACTGTGATATCTTGTATATAGAAAGGGGAGATTCCATTGAAAGAACGAATTAAGTCTGTTAGAAAAGCTCTTAATTTAACACAAGAAAACTTTGGTGAAAAACTTGGTGTACGAAAAACGGCAATTTCTAAATTAGAGAATGGAGAAAATAATCTAACCGAACAGATGCAAAAGCTTATTTGCAATGAATTTAATGTTAATGAAGAATGGTTACGTACTGGAAACGGTGAGATGTTTAATCAAATGGATCGAGACGAAGAACTAGCTTACCTAATGGGAAAAATCTTGGCTAGTAAAAATGACTTTATCAAACAAACTATGTTGACATTTGCCAAACTTGATGAAAGTGATTGGGATTTGATAGAAAATTTAATCAAAAAAATAAAGGATAGCACAAATCAATAGTGCTATCCTTTATTTTTTGATATACTTTGTTAAAATACATATTATAAGGGGGATTTATATGAATTATGTTGTTATTGACTTTGAAACTGCTAATTCTTCTCGTAGTAGTGCCTGCTCTTTAGGAATGGTAAAAGTTCATGAAGGAAATATTGTTGACTCTTTTTACTCTTTAATTAATCCAGAAGATGATTTTGACTTATTTAATACTTCGTTAACCGGCATAACTCAAGATATGGTTTGTAATTCACCTACATTTAATGAATTATGGCCAGATATTCTTTCTTTTATTTCTGATCATATGATTGTTGCCCATTATGCTTCCTTTGACTTAAGTGTTCTTAGAAATGTATTACTGAAATATAATATTCCTATACCAACGCTTAGCTATTGTTGCACAAGAAATCTTTCTAAAAAGACCTTTCCTAATTTAATCAATTACCGTCTTGATACTGTTGCCTCATATTTAGATATTGAATTTAATCATCATCATGCCTTTGAAGATGCCCATGCAACTGCTGTTTTACTTAATCATATTTTCATTCAAAATACTACTTCATCTTTTGAAGATTTACATTCAAAGTTAGGATTAACAATTGGAAAAATTACTTCTTCTAGCTATACTCCTTCTGGCTATATTAAATGTGTAAAAAAATCTTCTAATCTTTCATCCAAGGATATTGTGCCAACTACATCTTCTTTTGATGACTCTCATCCTCTATATGATATGACTGTTATATTTACCGGTACGTTATCATCTATGTTACGTAGAGATGCAATGCAAAAAGTAGTTGACGTTGGTGGTCATTGCAAAGATACTGTAGGCAAATCTGCTAATTATCTTGTTATAGGTATTCAGGATTACTCCAGATTTGTGGATGGCGAAAAAAGTTCAAAACTCAAAAAAGCCGAACTACTAATTTCCGAAGGCTACGATTTAGAAATTATAGATGAATCTACTTTCTTACAAATGCTATAAGCTAGGGGTAACCTCTAGCTTATTTTTCATAAAACCCCTCTATCATTTTAATTAGTAATCTAATTAACTTTTCATCTTCAATTTCGCAAATCATTTCCAATAATATTGTTTTCAATACTTTCCCCCCCTATTAGGGCCTTCTTCGGTTTGCCTTCTTCTATTATTTTTCTCATTGCATCTGCTGGATTTACATCTGTATATATATCTTCTATTCTGCTTATTATCCCCTCTATTTCATTACTTACTTCTCCATAATTAATATGTCCATCAGTCGTCCACTCACCTAATATTGTGTACATCATACCTTTTTCTACAGTAAAATATCTTGGTACCTTCCCACCTAAAACAAACCCACAAAAATATGTATCTAACATTTTCTTAGGACTTGGTGAAGAAAATAGTACAAGAAGTTTATCCTCATTAATCCCTTTATAATAAAGTTCTATTTTATATGGTCTATACTTTTTATTAAATGTTTCATTTGAATGTTTCCATCCCTCTTGTACCATCTCTTTAAACTTATTTTCATCATCCAATATCATAAACCCCAGTTTATCTTTTCCTTGAAACACTAAACTTTTCATTAATTGATGTGCAAAATAATATCTTGGTCTATTTTCCATTCTTTTATCCCCCTTCAAAATCGAACATATGTTCTATTGATATAATTATATTTTTGTTTATCCTTTTAGTCAACAATATTTTTGGATTATATTTTTTTGTCTTGTTTTATTTATTTTTTTGAAATATAATACGTTTAACAAATTTTAGCACTTAGGAGGTATAAAAAAATGTCCATGGATTTGCATGGTAATGTTTGGCGCTTTCGTATAATGAAAGATGGCATCCCTTACACAAAACTATTTGAAGGCACAGAAAAGAAGGCCAAAGAAGCACATGAAGCTTTCAAAGTTGATGTAAAAAGAGGCAACGTAGGTACAAATGAAAATATGAAGTTTAATGAGCTTTGCCAGCTTGTAACTGATCAGTATGTTAAGGTTAATTGTAAATACAGTACAGTTGAATTTTACAAAAATACCTATAATACTCATCTACTTCCATTCTTTGGCGACAAAAAACTTTCTAGCATTAAGCCACTTCATATCCAACAATTTGTAACACATTTATCTGAATTGGATTTGGCCCCTAGTACTGTAAGTAATAATCTTAGCTGTTTAAAGAAAACTTTTGAAATGGCTGTTAAGTGGGAACTAATCATTAAAAATCCCTGTATGTATGTTGATAGACCACAAAAGAGAAAGTATCAAAATCGTGGACAATTAATGACCGTTGATGAAATGAAAAAACTACTTGAAATTTATGAGAACTTAAGCACTAAGCCATCTCATATGCATAAATGTGCCTTTTATATCGCTCTTGGTTGTGGCTTACGTAATAGTGAAATTAGGGCACTCACCCTCGATGATATCGACTTTGAAAATAACATAATTAGAGTCAATAAGCAATTTGGTAAGTATACAGAAAAGGGAAAAGTTGTCGAAGGGTACATTACAACTAAGTCTGAAAGTTCTATACGTGATATCTATGCTCCTGACTTTGTTATAGCTGCTATAAAAAATTATATTAGCACTTTAGATTGTATCCCTCTTTCAAAACAGTTATTTTGGTCTGCTCGTACAAATAAACCTGTAGGCCGTCAATGCCTCTCTACATTCTTCACTAATATTTTAAAAAATAACAATCTACCTGTTATAGACTTCCACGATCTACGTCATCTTCATGCAACGCTACTTGCTAGCAAAGGAGTTAACATGAAATCATTATCTAATCGTATGGGACATAGTAAGCTTGAAACAACCAATATTTATATGCAACCGATTAATGAAGTTGACAAGCAAGTTGCCAAGGTTCTTGATAATACAATTGTTGATATTAAAAATAATAATTTTTTAAGTTCTTAATCATCTTTTGTCCAATTTTTGTCCAAACCTATTTAACAAGCAAAAATATCCTTTCTAAAAGCACCTTAAACCGTTGATTTTACAACGTTTTATTTTTGCGCATAAAAAAATACACCAAGTTGGGGGACTCGGTGTAAAAAATAGAGTTTTGTAAGGGTTTGCTATTTGGATGAATAATGCTACTTTATGTGTTTAGGGGAGTTTCGAGTTTAGGGGAATAAAGTAACATTACTTCCATATGTAATCGTTTATTCGATTACTGTTCCGTTCGTATATAAGAATAACATCATTTCTTGTCTATTTTACCTCTAATTTGTAAACAATATGTGAATAAATAAGATTTTGTGAATTTTTTGTTACTTAAAATTTAATAGAAATAAGATTTCTATAATCTTCAATTGTGCCGTCATTTAAACAACATTCAATAATCTCTCTACCTAATGGATTTAAGTCAGGAGATAAATATTTTTTAAGTTCTTCTTTAAAGAAATCACCTAAAATAGTGGCTCCTTTATCATAGCCTTCAATTCCTATTTCAGGTTGTAATTCTGTACGAAGCAATACTTTTGGTACATGTGTACCGTCTACTCTTAAATTTTCAAGAGAGTAGCCTAGAAGTGGACACCTTGACTCTATTAATTGCTCTTCTCTAAATTGTACACTGCCTCGTCTTGCTAAGTAATCACGAGCAATCCATTGAGACATGAAACCTACTTCATAAGCGCCAATATGCTGGTTAGGAATAAGAATATATCTTGTATCTGGTGTTGCTAAAATTTGCTCTAATAGTAAATTAGCTTGATCTACTCTTCTTCCTGTAGCAAATGGCCAATAAGATCCTACACCTTCACTCTTCATACCACCCTCACTATCTAGAATACTTGGGTTAGCATGCCCTCTTGGTGCAACAAGGCGCCAAATCCAAGCAAGTGCTGGAGGAAGGATATGGAACATACCCATAATACCATAAGTAGGTTCTTCTTTTGTACAAAGAGGTGCACGTACACCAAAGCTACGAATATCTACTTCTGCTGGACCATCTTCTACATTTGGCACAAAAGCTCTAGGCATAATAATGCGTGGGTTAGGACAAGGTTTTCCAAGTTCTTCATCTACTGTATGTTCCCAAATTAAGCAAGTTGAATCCGGTGTTGCATTCATATTTAAGAACACAAGTGGTGTCTTAGGATGGATACACATTTTTTCATAATAAGGGTCTGTCCCATATTCAGTAATATGATTAACACGAAGGAACCAACCTTCTTCTCCATCAATAACCACAAGCTTTTTGCTATCATTTTGAATACTTGGATGACACATAGCCATATCATCTGTTACTGGTCTAAGTTCACATTTTGCACTAATATTAACATAGCTGCTGTCACCTGTTACCATGTTAGTTGCAAGACGTACGCGTCCTTCTGCATCTTTATGCATTTGCTCAGCCATCTCACTCTTACCACCGCCACTAGCACCTTCGTGCATAATAGTAAGTACATTTTCATATGGCGTAATAACTTTTACAGTTGAAGCATGAAGCGTTACCCATCCTTCTCTTTCACCGATATCTAAAAGGACACTATAAACACCCTTTTTAGCACTTGGGCCTGGATAAAGGTTATATGCAAATACTTCATGTAAGTTATCTAAACGATTATGTACAACAACTTGTTTACCATCAAAATGCGTATGTCTAAATGGTGGTGCTACATAAACAATAGCTCTTGGCGTGAAACCATCTCTTATCTCTTCTGCTGGAATAAAAGCTTGAAGATCAGAAAGTGCTGTAGCAAAGAAAGCAGCATTGCGTGGTCCTATCATAAGAGCCTCATACCCCATTTTGCTGCCACCTGCTAAAAATGGCATTACTATAAGATCTTGTTCTTTAAGCCATTCGAAAGTTTCTTCTCTAACGCCTTCAAAATCCATACCAAACTCATCTTTATATCTTCTTTTATCTGTTGGTTTATGATCTCCAATCACCATTGAGTTTGGATCACGTCTTCTCATGTACATATCTTTATAATTAACTGATATACCATTTTTGCAACGTACTACATCCGCTTCTACTACAGGTCCTTTCCCTTTTACATTATAAGCAACTTGAAAGGTTTTCTGATATTTTTCACCTAACGAAAGCTCTAAAAGTTGTTCTCTAGATGACGGTACAATAATATTATCTTTCTCATTTAATAGATTTTCCACTTCTTGTGGCAGGTTCATTTTTTCCCAAGTTTTCATCTGCTTCATCTCCAGTATAAATTTTTTAACGTTTTTATATAAATAGATACAAATAAATCCTTACTTATTTTTTCTTGCATTTTTCCTATCTCTACCATCATACAATATTTAATTTTAAGAGTAAATAAAATACAAGAAAAAAATTTTTAGTTTACTTATTATTTTTTATAATTTTGTTTATAAATTGCGTATTTTTGCATTATATTATAATTTATTCTGTATATTTATCTTAAAATTATTTTTATTCATTAATGTTTATGCTTTTGTATTTTCATATTAAGAATTCCATATGTATATAAAAAAAGACCATTGTAATAAATACAATGATCTTTTTCATCTTAATGCGATTGGGGGGACTCGAACCCCCAAGCCCGTTACAGGCACTAGATCCTTAGTCTAGCGCGTATGCCAATTCCGCCACAATCGCATTTTTCAATATTAATATTTTCAGGACAGATATTATTATACCTAAACCTATTACATATGTCAACACTTTTTTATATAGCCTATAAACTCAATCTTCTCTATGCAAAAAACCTTCTTTTAACTAATTGTTAAAAAAAGGTTTTTTCTACTGCGATTGGGGGGACTCGAACCCCCAAGCCCGTTACAGGCACTAGATCCTTAGTCTAGCGCGTATGCCAATTCCGCCACAATCGCATTTATATCTGCCTTATCTCTTAAGACAAAACATATTATATCTAACACATTGGCATATGTCAACTCTTTTATCCATTCATTTTAGTTTTATTTAAACATGTAATTACGCTTAGATACTTTATTTAATTTTTCTTAAGATTTCTGTTGGATTTTTTAATACTTTATATGTTCTTTTTAAATCTATAGTATGCTAAAATTGAATCATTATCTGCGGAGGTATAGTCATGAAAAACTTTTGGAAAAACAATTCTTATTTAAAAGTTTCTTTATACGCTATTATGGTCATCGTGGTGTCTATTCTTTTTTATCGTATTTCTTCTAATACAGATAATATTGCACCCTCGATTTTAGCTTTCTTTAAAGGAATTATTAGTATTATTGCCCCAATCTTATATGGATTACTTATTGCTTATTTATTTAATCCTATAATGATTTTCTTTGAAAATTATTTTATTAAATGGTTTAAACCTTCTACTGTGAATCAGAAAAAAGCCATTCGTAGCATTTCAATTGTGGCTGTTTACATTTGTATTATAGGTACTGTCATCCTTATGTTCCGTTATCTTGTGCCACAAATCACAGAAAATATTAAAGATCTTTCTGCGGCCTTACCTGATTATGCTAATAACTTAGAAGAGAAAATTAATGCCCTTGAAAAATCCGTTAATCAAAGTATCTCTGGCTTACCTTATCAGTTAGATACTTCTCAAGTTTTTACGATGATTGATCCTGCTAAATACCTCAACACTGATTTTCTTGGAAATATCGTAAGTAATTTAATGGGACAAGCTATGAGCATTGTTTCTTCCTTATTTAACTGGGTTATGGGACTTGTGATCGCTTTTTATGTACTTATGCAAAAAGAGTCATTTTCTTATGGTACTAAACGTCTATGCTATACTCTTCTTAGCCGTCAAAAAGCTGATAAGCTTATTGCTGTCTTTTCAGAAGGACATGAAATCTTTATTAAATTCTTTGTAGGTAAATTTATCGATTCCTTTATTATTGGTGCCATTTGTTTTGTAGGCCTATCTATTCTAGATAATCCTTATGCGATTCTATTGTCCTTCATTGTAGGTGTACTTAATATGATTCCTTACTTTGGACCACTATTAGGCGCTATTCCTGCTGTTATCATTACACTTTTTACTGGTTTTATGCCAGCTGTTGTCGTCGGTATTTTTATTTTCCTTCTTCAACAATTTGACGGACTTGTATTAGGTCCAAAAATCTTAGGCGATTCTATCGGACTAAGTCCATTTTGGATTATCTCAGGTATCTTAATAGGTGGTGCACTTTGGGGCCCTCTAGGTATGTTCTTCGCTTCTCCTATTATCGCTGTACTCCTTAAGAACCTTAATCGCTATATGGACCGTGTATTAAGCCAGAAGGATGTTCATCTAGACCCCATTCCTGTAGATGCTCCATTGCCTTCTGAGAAAAAGCCTGTAAAAGTAGGTAAAAATAAAACTAAATAGATGAAACTAAGTAAATCAAATATAATAAATAAAAACGCTGATTTCCTTACATAAGGAACATCAGCGTTTTATTTACTATGCTATTTATTTTAAAGCATACTATTGATTTTTTGTTCTAAAACTGTTTTTGGAACAGCACCTACTACTTGATCTACTACTTCACCGTTTTTAATAAAAAGAATAGTTGGAATGCTCATAACATTGTATTTAGAAGCAGTTCCACGATTTTCATCCGTATTCACTTTTCCAATACGTACTTTCCCCTCATAATCGCCTGCTAACTCATCAATAACTGGAGCCATCATTTTACATGGTCCACACCAATCAGCGTAGAAATCTACTACAACTGGAATTGAAGATTCAAGTGCATCTGTTTTAAAATTATCATCTGTAAACTTATATGCCATACTTATTCCTCCTTGTAGACGTATATATATATGTCTAGTTTATTTTTGTACTACTATATAAGGTTAGTTTATTATATCTTGTCATTAAATGCAATATATAATTATTCTTAGTTAGTATAACTTATTTTTTATATTCTATGCATTCTACAAGGAAAAGTATTTTTATTATAGGCCATTTTAACTCATCACTGACGTGGATTAACTGCTTCTAAGCGGTTAATGGTAAAGCCTAGCTCTGAGAATTTTTTTTCGTATTCTGTCATAATATTATCTTCCATACCACTATTATGAAGATCTAAAGTAACATTTTTCATTAGCCAACCACTCGCTGAAAATTCTTCAATTGAAAAACCAAAGAGGCCTTTATTATCCGTTTTAAAGTGGATTTCCCCTTCTTTTTTTAAGATATCAGCATATTTTTCCAGAAAACCTCTATAAGTTAATCTTCTGTTGGCATGTCTTGTCTTTGGCCATGGATCAGAAAAATTAAGATATAAACGTTCTACCTCTCCTGTTTCAAAAATTTCTTTACAATTGCTTACATCAAAATATAAGAATCTTAAATTACTTGGGGTTTCTTCTGATGAATTTGCTTTTTTACAGGCTTTATATACAACTGTTTCTGCTCTTTCAGCTGCAATATAATTAATGTGTGGATTTCTTCTAGCTAACTCGGTAATAAAACCGCCTTTTCCACATCCAAACTCAACATGAATAGGGTTGTTATTACCAAATAATTCATGCCATTTCCCTCTAAAGCTTTCAGGATTTAATACAACTCTTTCATCTTGTGCTAAATACTCAGGTGCTCTATTATCTCTTCTTAAGCGCATGGGTTATTCCTTCCTCTTCTATATGAAACTCACCAGTATCATGATTTTTCGTTTTTGTCATACTTAACTATTATAATAACTCCATGACTTAAAAGCAATATATCTAAATTTGGTAGGTCTGTAAGGAACATCTTTTTTGAATTTCCTTATTTAGTGAAAGTAATTTTCCCCTCTTGATAGCTCACTTTATATCCTAAATTTTCACCTACAAAACGTATAGGTAAATACGCTGAGCCTTTATAAAGTTCTACTTTAGCTCCCTCTATTGTTAATACGGTTTCGCCATTTTTGACCGCCTTATTATAATATAAAGGCAACTCTAGGGTCACATCACCTGAATCAATATAAGCTACCTTATGCTGTGGTGCGTAAGATACATTAACTCCTAGTGCATTTCCCACCGCACGTACAGGTAAAAAGGTCTTGCCCCCAACACTCATAACAGGCACACTTAATTCAATTTTTTGATTTCCTAAATAAAAGTCTACTTCAGGAAAAGTCATTTTACTTGAGTCTGACACTTGTTTTTTTTCTGTATTTATTATTTTTTGTACTGCTTCACTTAGTTTGTATTCCTTATTCTCTTCCCCTAGGATCGTTCCTTGAAATAATGTTACTCCCAATAAAATTACACCTAACTTCTTTAACCTCATTGTTTCTCCCCCTTTAATATCAATCATGGATGTACATTTTCTTCCGGTCACTAAAAATTAATAATAAGGCATTTTATCATTAATCTGTACTTTTTCATTCTATCATACACTAAGTATTCCGTTAATAATAATTAACAATTTTCACAAAATTTCTATCTACTAGCTTCTCTGCTGTATCTCTCTTTTTCCATTAGCTTTTATATCAAATAAAGAAAAAACTATCACACAACATAGTAATTGTGTGATAGTCTCAATACATTTTACTCTTTCATGTTTACTGTGGTATTGTACCACTTATTACTGCATCATTGTAAAACACAACAGCCCCATTACTGTATGAGTGATCATTACTTTGGTCAAAGTTTGACCAATTCGTATTTATTAATCGCCCTTCTATTTCCAGAGTATCTCCTACTTCTAGGTCATATCCAACCTTTTCGAAAGTTAGCTCTAAATACGTGTCAGCACCATTAACAGGTGTATCTAAGTTAACAACTTTATAAGTTATATCACTTGTTAACGCTGCATACCAAGGTGCTTTATTAAAGGTCATGCTTGCATGGTCACAGAAATAGGTTTGCCCCACATTCCCCTCTTTAGTGAAATAGTAACGTACACTTAAAGCCGCTAAATCAACTGCCTCACCTTCTGTATTTTTCATTATTATTTTTCGACCTATTGTGTTGCTAGTAATTGAGTCACTTCCTTGCATTTTAAAACTAAAACCTTCTAAGTCACTTATCACTACTGGTAATTTAATTTGCATTGTTACAGGCTTACCTTCTTTTTCCTCTCCATTTGCTAAGGTAGCAACTGCTTTAAATGTTACTGTTAAGTTACCACTAGCTCCGCCTTTAGATGGCGTATTATAAAGCGTTGTATAGGTTAGTCCACTGCCTTCTCCTAGCTTTTCATTATTAGCATAAATAGCAATCTTCGTCACAGCTTCATTTTCACTAACGGCTGTCACTGGTATACTTACACTTCCTTTAGTAGCATCCACTATACTTCCTTCTGCAGGCTCTATAAGTTTTACAACAAGGGCTTCTGGCATGCGATATACAACAGTTATAGTAACAGGCTTACTTGTGATTGTTGTACCATTTGCCAAATGAGCTTTTGCACTAAAAGCAATTTTCCTTTGTTCAACGTTAGAGATATTATCTGCCACATAATCAAAAGTATATGGTGCATTTTGAACTTCTCCAATTTGAATACCATCTGCATAATAAGCAATACTTGTAACAGATTCTTCTGCAGCACCAACAATTGCTTCTAATGTAATTGGCTTTTCTCCTTCTATGTAGCTTATTGTACTACCTTCAACAGGTGTATTAATACTCACATTATAACTTGTAGGCTCTTTGCCAAATACTTTCTCACCATTTAAATAAATAGGCACGTACTCTGTAAGTGCTTCTACCTTTGTTAAACCTTCATGACTCCAGTCATTTGTAAAATCCCAATGTACCTTATACTGACTATCTTGAGTTGGCACAAGGCCAAAATGAATTTCACGATTACCATGAAAACTATTTTGGGACCAGTCTAATTCTATATAAGCAATGTTTTTTTCCTCATCCCACATAAAAGGTCCATTGATATTGGTTTTAACACCATCCACAATACTTGCTTGGTCATACATTACTTGCACTGATAATTCTTTTAAACTTTGCCCTGCCTCTACCATCTCAGAAATATCAAAGAAATATCTAGCTTTTAGTCCACTTTCAAAACTTGGCGGACAGCTGGTATCATTATGAATTTTCACTGTTATTTGAGAACGCTCACTATTTTCTTGTTCAATCTTTGCTGTAGCATAAAATGGACGTTCATCTTTTTCCTGTGGTGGAAAGTTTTCTAGAGGTGCTTGTCCTTTTCCATAAAGCTCATAAAGTCCGGCAAGGGCACCTACAAAACCTGCATTATAATCAATTGCCACTTCATTATAGACATAGTCTGTAATATCATCTTTATGATAATCATCTCCATCTGGTCCACCTACTAAAGCACCCCAAAGTGTATGTCTTTCTACTGCAGGCTCAAGCATACTATTGGTTAATGAACCATGTGCAGCACGGTGGTGTGGATAAATAGCTGAGATATCAGAGTATCCTACCTCATAACAGCGATTCATCGGATTATCTCCTAATAAATAGTCCATTTGTGATTTACACCACTTAGTAAAATCACTATTGGCTTTATACTTATTATAAACAAGTGCACATAGTTGAGCTGTTGTTTCATACCTTGCAGATCCCCAAGTGCTTACTACCTTATAGCCTGCTGGTGTACTTGCCATGTAAGTGGTATCATTAGGATTTTCATGTGGCACACCTGACCAGTATTCAATATTCCATCTAAAAAAGTACCAATGCTCAGGATTATTGGTAAGTGGTGCTAATTTAGCAAACACACCTCCCCAAACCGTATCCCACGAATGTACCCAAATATTTTGCCAAGTACTTGAGGTTGTACTAATAATACGACTCATATAGCCTGTATAAGCGCCATTTGCATCTACAGCTGTAATATCCGTAAGATAAGATTTATCTCCCGTAGCAATGCTTAGCCATACAGCTGCCCAAGACATCTCATCCTCATCATAGCTTGAATTATAAAATCCTCCTGAAAAACCAAGTCCTCTATTTTCTTTTGCAAATTCATAGAGTGCCTCGGCTGTTTCTAAGCTTTTCTCTGCATAAGCAGGGTCAGAATCCTTAAAGTTTAAGTAGTTAATAGCAAGTGAAGCTGCTGCTCCTGCACATTGGTCACTAGCAGGTGTCTGTGCTGATGCAAAAAAGGCCGGTCTGGCTGTTTTTTGAAGTTCAGGTGGTCCCCAATAATTATGGTCTGTTGTACCATCTCCTACTTGATAAGCAAAAGCAACAACTTCACCCTCACTATTTTTAAAGGTACAGCGCATAAAATAATCATTAAACCCTCTTAAAATACTTTCAATGTGCTCCTTCTCTCCAATTGCTACATAAGACTCTTTAAATTCATAGTACCCCCACCCTAATGTAGAGCCAGAATAACTTTGAGGTAATCCAAATTTTACATGATCTCCTGCATCATGAAAACCACCACTTAGGTCTACAGTGCCATCTCCATCAGGATCTAAAGTCTCCTTATTTTGTTTAATGAAACTGGCAGATAGATTAGTACCCATGCCTGTCACATCATCTTTGGGTACCAAGGGAACAAACTTGTCCTCTGTATGACAATCTCCACGCCAAGTTAATTCCCCTTCACCTACACCGGGCCCACATTTGTTTGCATCATAGAAATACATGGATTTTTGGAAAGCTTCAGCATAGTTAAAGGGTGGTTCTACAGGGCCTGCAATAATAGGCATACTAACACCTAGATTGAGTACCATAGAAGTTGCCATTAAGCTGACCATAATTTTTTTATACCTTTTGTTCATAAAACTCCCTCCTTTGTATTTTCTAAATATTTTGTACTTTAATCCTATCACTGCTACCTTTACTGTAAATATATTTTGTATACTATGTAAAATATCTACACTTATTGTGTAAGTTTGTAAAACAAAAAAGTAGTATAACTAAAAGGTCTCTGAGAAATATGCCTCTCGATGACTTTTAGTTATACTACTTCTACTCTCTCATTCATTTAACCTATCCCAATCTTCATTCCAAATCCTATTACCACTCCAAATATGATCCTTTATACTCCTAGCATCCATAAGATTGCTATCTCCAAATATTCATTCCAGAATTTCCAATCATGTACACCTTGGCTTTCTTTATAAGTTACATCCACCCCTTCTGCTTTTAAGAAATCATGAAAAGCTCTGTTTTCTCCTATTAAAAAGTCTTCTGTACCACACGCCATAAAGATAGGTTGAATCATTTCTCCCTTTTTCTTTCTTTCCTTCACTAGATATTCTGGGTTATTGACGCTGCTTTCTAATTCTCTTAAATCTCCAAAAGTATTTACATAGTAATCATAATCAGCTTTAGCATCTCTAAAACCTTCTTTTTTATTTTTAATATTATGTATGATGAGAGCTGATGATAAACCAAACATCTTTCCAAAGTTCTCTGGATATTGAAGTCCTGTATGAATTGCTCCAAAGCCTCCCATAGATAACCCACCAATAAAGGTATCTTCCTTTTGATTAGATAGCCCAAAAGTTTTTCTAATATAGGTCACTAATTCTTGACCTGTAAACTGTCCATAGGCCCTTCCTGTTCCTTTTCCATCTAAATAAAAGCTATTTTCTCCAGAGGGCATGACTATTGCAAGGTTATATTTGATTGCCATCTCCTGGGCCAGGCTTCCCAACATCCAATCTACAGTGTTCCCTGAAAAGCCATGAAGTAAATACAAGGTTTTAGTTGCTCTTTCATAATGCTTATTACCCTGTATCATTCCTGATGGTACATCATTAGGTAAGATGACATGAATTGTATTACTTCTCATAAGTGAGTTTGAAAAAAAGTTGACTTGTAGTAATGCCATAATCTTATTCCTCTCATTCGTGAATTTTATAAGGCTGATCTTTTATCTATGGTAGCACATGGATATAGGACTGTCTTATTAAGCATTTCGGCTTATAGTGATATAATCATTAAGGCAATTTGATTTGATTTAGCCTAACAAATGATATATTAATAAGGAATATGCTTTTAGTTGGACAGTCCCGTAGATCTATCAACTCATCAACTATATACTTTTTACAATGTCACCTGCAAATTGTGTTAAATAAGGTGCTGCTACTTCTCCATATGCTTCAACTATTTTCACAATGGCACTACCTACAATAATGCCATCAGCATAATCTTTTAATACAACGGCTTGCTCCTTGGTAGAAATACCAAAACCTAAGGCAGTGGGTATCGTGCAGTGGGTTTTAATCGTTTCAAAAAAACTTCCTAAATCAGTTTCTATGCTTTCTCTTGTTCCTGTTACACCCAGAGAAGAAACACAGTATAAGAAACCTGTAGCCGTTTCACATATGGCCTTTATACGTTCTCCCGAAGTAGGTGCCACTAAAGCGATTAAATCTACTCCGTTTGCTTTTGCATAGCTATTAAACTCTTCCTTTTCTTCTAAAGGCACATCTGGAGTAATAATACCATCTACGCCTGCTTCCTGGCATCTCTTAAAGAAGTTCTCTATTCCGTAGTGATGAATAGTATTGGCATACATTAAAAATACCAGTGGAATCCTCGTTTTTTCTCTTACTCTTTCTACTAATTCAAAAACAGCTTCTAAACTAAAACCCTTTGCCATAGCCCTTAAATTAGCTCTTTGAATGACTGGGCCATCTGCTACTGGATCTGAAAAAGGAATGCCAAGCTCAATAAGGGTACTTCCTGCTTTCTCTAAGGCATAGATAAACGCCTCTGTTGCTTCTATATGAGGGTCACCTGCTGTAATAAAAGGAATAAAAGCTTTTTTTCCCTCCTTCTTCTTTTCATCAAATGCTGCTTGTATATTACTCATGTACATCTACCCCCTTATATCTAGCAATAGCGGCTACATCCTTGTCGCCTCTTCCTGAAACATTGATTACAATGGTTTGATCCTTTCTCATGGTACCTGCTATTTTCATAGCATAAGCTATGGCATGAGAGCTTTCAATGGCTGGAATAATTCCCTCTGTTTTTGAAAGATATTCAAAAGCAGCTACTGCTTCTTCATCAGTAGCTGGCACATAGGCAGCTCTTCCTGTGTCAAAAAGATACGCATGCTCTGGTCCAATACCTGGATAATCAAGTCCTGCTGAAATGGAATACACAGGTGCAATACTACCTTCCTCTGTTTGTAAGAAATAAGATTTCATGCCATGAAAAATACCTACTTCACCCTTACTTAAGGTAGCTGCATGTTCTGTCGTATGAATACCATGTCCTGCTGCTTCTACGCCTGTAAGCTTTACTTCCTTATTAGGAATAAATTCATAAAAAGCCCCCATGGCATTACTGCCTCCACCTACACAAGCAATGACTACATCTGGCAACTTGCCTTCTGCTTCTAACATCTGACTTTTTATTTCCTTTCCTATAATACTTTGAAAATCTCTTACCATTTCTGGATAAGGATGAGGACCCATAACAGAACCAATACAATAAAAGGTATCTTCTACCGTCCTGGTCCAATCTTGAAGTGCTGCATTAACTGCATCTTTTAAGGTCCTAGTTCCCGTTAAAACCGATGTTACCTTTGCACCTAGAAGCTCCATACGAAATACATTAAGTGCCTGTCTAATGGTATCTTCTTCCCCCATAAACACCTCACAACTCATTCCCATAAGTGCTGCTGCTGTGGCTGTGGCTACGCCATGTTGACCTGCGCCTGTTTCTGCAATAATACGTTTTTTACCCATACGTTTTGCTAATAACACTTGGCCTAACACATTATTAATTTTATGAGACCCTGTATGATTGAGGTCCTCTCTCTTTAAATAAACCTTAGCACCACCTAAGTCCTTCGTCATCTTATCTGCATAATAAAGCAAAGAAGGTCTACCCGTATACTTTGCAAAAAGTTCCTCTAGCTCTCTATTAAAAGCTTCATCTTCTTTATAATAGGCATAAGCTTCCTCTAATTCCTTCACAGCACTCATCAATGTCTCTGGGATATATTGTCCTCCGTAAATGCCATATCTACCTGTTTCTTTCATATCATTCTCACCCCATTTGATTCTTATTTTATTTTTTAATTTCTTTCATTACGCTTCATAAGCTCTATATTTTTGTATCAATTCACTCACTTTTATAGCATCTTTTACCCCATTAGTTTCTACACCACTGCTGACATCAATGGCAAACGGTTTCCATTTACAAGCTTCTTCTATATTATGAAGTCCTATCCCTCCAGCTAAGAAGTAAGACCTTTTAACTACCTCCAATAACTTCCAATCGAAGCTCTTGCCACTACCGCCATAAAGTCCTTCCTGATACGTATCAAAAAGTAGATAATCTGCCGTCACTTCTTGAATAAAAGATAACAAATGCTTTAATTGCTTTTCATCCTTAATTCTCATAGCCTTAATCACGGGGATACTCACTTGCTGCTTTAGTTCCTTGATCATTTCTAAGGACTCGTCTCCATGAAGCTGAACGACATCAATAACCTTATCCTCGGCATACTGACCTATTACCTCAAGGCTTTCATTCACAAAAACTCCAACAGCCAAAATCGAAGGATTGAGTAATGCTTTTAGCTTCTTAGCTACCTCGTAATTAACCTGCCTTTTACTAGGAGCCAAAATAAATCCCACATAATCAGGCCCATACTTATTCACAATTTTTACATCATTTTCAGACTTTAATCCACAAATTTTAATTTTACTCATATTTCTATCCCCTCTTGTTTCTCTCGTTGTGTCTAATAAGCTCCTTTAAATAGCTGTAGTTTCTCCACTCTATTAGACGCAGTCATCAAACTTTCTCCTATTAAT
Organism: Cellulosilyticum lentocellum DSM 5427; assembly: GCF_000178835.2. Taxonomy (GTDB): domain Bacteria; phylum Bacillota; class Clostridia; order Lachnospirales; family Cellulosilyticaceae; genus Cellulosilyticum; species Cellulosilyticum lentocellum. The sequence continues at coordinate 901,192 of NC_015275.1, read as the reverse complement.
GCTGCATCACAGCCTATTTCTTTTAATAAAGCCATATCCTGAGTTGTATGAATGCCACTTTCAGCTACAAATACTTTGTCTTTAGGTACTAAAGCTCTTAGTCGAATAGAGGTTTCTAAGCTTACTTCAAAGTTCCGTAAGTTTCTATTATTAACCCCTATCACTTCTGCCCCAGCTGACAACGCTCCATCTACTTCTCTTGCATCATGGGTTTCTACAAGTGTTTGCAACTGTAAACTCTTTGCTAAGCTTAAATAGTTTCTTAGCTGAGTTTCAGATAAAGCAGCTACAATAAGTAAGATCGCATCTGCTCCTATTGATTTTGCTTCATAGATTTGCCACTCATCAATAATGAAATCTTTTCTAAGAATAGGGAGTTTCACCTTTTCCTTAATAGTTGTCAAATAATGATTATCTCCCTGAAAATACTTAGGCTCAGTAAGTACTGATATAGCAGATGCACCTCCTATTTCATAGTCTTTAGCAATAGTTAGATAATTAAAATCCTGACATATCAAACCTTTAGAAGGTGAGGCTTTTTTTACCTCAGCAATAATATGGATGGACCTTTCATCTTCTCTTTTTAGTGCTTTCTTAAAATCCAAAGTAGCAAAGTTTTGAAACTCTATATCCCCCATTAACTGGGAAGTAGAATAGCGTTCTTTAAGTGCTGCTACTGCCCTTTTTCTATCCGCTATAATTTGGTCTAGTATCATATGGCCTCCTTCACGAAGCTTTGTGTTGCATTAATGAAAGCTTCTAATTTCTCCATAGCCTTGCCACTATCAATAAGCTCCTCTGCTAAGCTAATGCAGCTTTTCAAATCTTGATTTTCTAAAGCAGTATAAAGTGCCACACCTGCATTTAAAGCAACCATATCTCTTTTGGGTCCCTTTTCACCCTTTAAAATACTAAGGGCAATTGCCTTATTTTCCTCTGCCCCGCCCCCTGTTACTTCACTTAAAGGTGCTACGCTAAGCCCTAGACTTATTGGGTCAATGCTATAGCATGTAAGCTTCCCCTCTCTTACTTCACACACCTTAGTCTTACCGCTAATAGAGACTTCATCTACCCCATCTTCACCATGAACTACCATAGCTCTTTTCACTCCTAGGTTAAATAGCACCTTTGCCATAGGTTCTACTAAAGCCTCATCATAAACCCCCATCACTTGAAGATTGGCATAAGCCGGATTAGCTAAAGGCCCTAAGATATTGAAGATTGTTCTAACCCCTAAATCCTTCCGGGTCTTAGCCACATACTTCATGGCACTGTGATAAACTGGTGCAAACATGAAACAAATACCTATTTCTTTTAATACCTCTTCATTTTGTTCTTTGGTTAAGTCTAATTTCACGCCTAAGGCTTCTAGTACATCTGCACTACCACATTTACTAGAAACACTGCGATTTCCATGCTTAGCTACCTGAATACCTGCTGCTGCTACCACTAAGGAAGCTACCGTAGACACATTAAAGGTATTTGTACAATCTCCTCCTGTCCCTACAATATCAATAAGATTGCCTTCTCCCTTCAGCTGCAAACACTTTTCTCTCATACCTTTGGCACTGCCTGTAATCTCTTCTATGGTTTCTCCTTTCATACGAAGAGCAGTTAAATAGCTTCCTATTTGTGCTTCTGAAGCTTCTCCGCTCATAATCCAATCCATTGCTAAAGTGGCTTCTTCGATGCTTAAGTTTTTACCTTCTAACACTTTTTTTGCTATTTCATTCATAAACTACACCTCCAAAAAGTTTTTGATTATTTTTTTACCTTCAAGCGTTAAGATGGACTCTGGGTGAAACTGAAGTCCAAAGGTTGGATGACTTTCATGTTTAAGAGCCATAATAGCTCCTTCTTTATCCTCTGCTACTACAACAAGTTCTTTTGGCAAGCTCTTTCTCTCCACAATAAGGGAATGATATCTACCAACTAGAAGCTCCTCCGGTAATTCACTAAAAAGCTTACAGCTCTGATCCACCTCAATATAACTGGTTTTACCATGTAAGATTTCTTTTGCTCTCATTACCTTCCCACCAAAAGCTTCTCCTATAGCTTGATGTCCAAGACATACCCCTAAGATAGGTACCTTCCCACTAAAATACTTAATCGCCTCTAAAGAAATGCCTGCGTCTTTAGGATACTTAGGTCCCGGAGAGATGACTAAATGACTAGGCTTTAACTTTTCTATTTCAGAAAGCGTGATATCGTCATTTCTAAAAACTTTTATATCTTCATTCATGCTTCCTATAAGCTGATAAAGGTTATAAGTAAAGCTATCATAATTATCAATCATTAAAATCATAAAATCTCCCTCACCTTCTTCATGGCTTCTAATACGGCTGCTCCTTTATTAACACTTTCCTCATATTCCTTTTCTGGAATGGAATCTAGTACAATACCACCACCTGCTTGAATATAAGCATAACCGTCTTTTTTCACAACTGTACGAATAGCAATGCATGTATCTAAATTACCATCGTAGCCAATATAGCCAATAGCGCCTCCATAAACACCTCTTCTTGATTCTTCTAGCTCTTCAATAATCTCCATAGCCCTTACTTTAGGTGCTCCTGACAAAGTCCCTGCTGGTAAGATGGAACGAATCGCATCTATGCTTGTTAAACCTTTCTTAAGCTTTCCTTGAACCGTACTGGTGATATGAGTCACATGAGAGAACTTTTTAAGCACCATATAATCTATAACTTCTACAGTATTAAATTCACTAATGCGTCCTAGATCATTTCTAGCCAAATCCACCAACATGTTGTGTTCAGCTAATTCTTTAGTGTCTTTTAATAGTTCTTCATCTAACAATGCATCCTCTTCTGGGGTCTTACCTCTGGGTCTTGTTCCTGCAATAGGCATGGTAGTCACTACACTACCTTGCACTTTTACTAAGGTTTCTGGTGAAGCCCCTGCCAGCTGCAGATCATCGAACTGCATTAAATACATATAAGGTGAGGGGTTAATGGTCCTAAGTACCCTATAAACATCAAATAAATTACTTTCTAGTTTTGCTTTGAAAACCTGTGAGAGAACAACTTGAAAAATATCTCCATTGCGAATGTATTCTTTGGCTTTTTCTACACGTTTCATAAAAGCTTCTTTACTGGTGTTACTTTCAAAGCTTAACTCTTCTTCAAATTGCACCTTTCTACGTTTAGTGGGTCTACTAATGAACTCTGCTAATTCTTCTAACCTTCTTTTACCTTCACTATAAGCTTCCTCTATAGCACCACTCTTAGTATCTACGTTGAAAATAAGAATGAGTTTTTGTTTAAAGTGATCAAAAGCAATGACCTCATCGAAAAACATAAGTTTCATATCAGCAGCCTGAAGTTCGTCTTTATTACTTAACTTCAGCTTCTCTACATATTTCACAGTTTCATAGCCAAAGTAGCCTACCGCACCGCCTGTAAAAGGTGGCAAACCTTCTAGCTTTGGTGCTTTATAGCCTTCTAAAATCCCCTTTAATCCCTTCAAAGGATTTTCCTCACTACAGCTCACTTTCTCTCTAGTCACATAAAAGCTTTTACCATCCTTTACGAAAAAATTGGCTTTTGGATTGCAACCAATAAAGGTATATCTAGCAATCTTTTCGCCGCCCTCGATGCTTTCTAACATAAAATAACGATCATACTCTTCCTTAATCCTACTGAGTACTGCAATAGGCGTTTGAAAATCCATATACATCTCTAAACGAATAGGGATTTTGTTATACTTCTTGGCTAAAGCCTTTACTTCTTCTAAACTTGGTTTAAATATGTCCGGCCTTTTTAATTGGGTTTCACTCATTATTACTCCTCCTTTTCATTCATAACCTTAATCACTGGCTTTTTTTGGGGTTTTCATTGATTACCAAATCAAATATAAACTAGGAATAATGGCCTCTTATGAGAGAGAAGTAAGCCTGTAAACCAAATAAAAAACGCCCATCCTAGATGAAAAAATCATCAAGGATGAGCGTATAGTTAGTCTATGCCCACGGTACCACCTTGCTTCGTATGAAAAAATCATACGCACTTATGCAGAATGCCATCACATTCCTCACCCGTAACGGAGGTGTATCGTCATAAGATACTTAGAGACTTGCTCTTTTCATTATGCCCTCAGGAGTCCATTTGTCTAATTCGTTTACTGCTAGGTTTCCACCACCCCTAGCTCTCTGGAAGTTCGTGATTAGTTTTATCTCTCCCTCATAGGTTTTTAAGGTCTATTTGATTAATATCTAATATAAACTTATTTTTTAAAAAATTCAATACTTTTTGTTTTATTTTTTAATATTATTTTTATTAAATGTATTTTCTCTTTAAATATCATATATATCAGAGAATTCAATATTACATTTTTCTTCTATTTGTTGACTTGTACTTCCATAATAAATATCTTTCTCATCTGAAATCTGCACGATAGGGATTTCAAAGATAAAGCTAGAGCCTTTATTTAATTGACTCTTCGCCCAAATGCTTCCCTCATGCAATTCCACCAAATATTTACTCACTGTAAGCCCAGTGCCACTACCCTCACATTTTCTATTAAGTGAGGTATCAATCTTTGCAAAACGTTTAAATATGTACTCTAATTCTGTTTTTGGAATACCAATACCATTATCTTTAACTGTAACTCTTACCTTATTATCCTTTACTGTTAAACTTACTCGTACTTTGCTTTCATCTTTCCTATATTTTATCGTATTAGATAACAAGTTAAGCATAATTTGTTCAATAGCTGATGGATCACAAGCTGTTATTAACTCTTGTATATCTGTGTCAAAGGTTATTTTAACTTTGGTACTTTGCATATGGTCTGCTACTGCCAAGCTAATTTGCCTAACTATACTTACAATATCACAGTTTATAAAATTTAACCGATATTCATCTGATTCCAGCTTTGCTATTTCAGTCAAATTTCTAATCAGTCTTAACAACCGATACACATTACGCTGAATAATTTTATCATGTCGTTTAAGAATATTTAACTCTATTTCCTGCCCATTCTTTTCTAGCGCACTCTTTATTTCTTCAGATTCTAACTGCAATGTCATATAAATGACATTAAGAGGTGTCTTTAATTCATGAGACATATTAATAAGAAATTCATCTTTTAACATTTCTAACTCTTCTGCTTCTCGCTTAGCTAGGCGTTCTTCTTCTCGCTCTTTTTGCAGGGTAATATCTCTCCCTGTAAGCAAATGAATTTTTTTATTAGCTATATATTTACCACGCCACTCGATCCACTTATACTTTCCATCTTTACACTTACATTTTGCTATATTTGTAGCTACTTGCCCACTTGCTTTACACTCATTGATGGCTGTGATAATTTGAACAGCATCAGGATAATCAATAAACTCCACATAGTTCTTTTTTAACACCTCGGACTCTTCCCACCCTAAGATATCCTGAAAACCATTATTACAACTAATAATCTCTAAATGCTCATTTAATATAGCATGTACGTCTGTTGCTATGTTTAAGAAGGTTTGAAGCTCTTGTTCTAACGCTTGGTATCGTTTTAGTTTTTCCGATGAATGTTGATGTACTATTGATTTTTGTGCATTGCAAATTTGCACTTTTGCTACCTGATCTGTAATTAGCAATTGGTCATTTAATTGATCAAAAATATTAAACACGAAACCCCTCCTTTTCCCTTTCTCCTAGTTTACTCATATTTTATCAGTAAATTCTTTATTTTCCTATGATTATATACAATATCGCCCTATTTCTTGTTTTTATTTACAGTTTTTATAAAAATACTATATTTTACTTAGTTCTTCAACTTTTTTTGTAATTTTGGAGGCTCCTATAAATATAAACTTCTATTAGGATTACTAAAATTTTTATCTATATTATTGTTTTGTTTCACACATACTAGAGTTAAGACATAGAAAGGAGCTTTTATATGAAATCAGGTATCAAATGGTTAATCGGCATAGTTGCCCTTGTTCTTATTATTATTTTTGTAGGCGTTGGTTTTTATAACAGCTTAGTCACACTTGAGCAAGACGTGGATACTGCTAAGGCTAATATAGATACTCAGCTCCAGCGTCGCTCGGATTTAATTCCTAATTTAGTCAATACTGTTCAAGGTTATGCCTCACAAGAAAAGGAGATTTTTACGCAAATTGCAGATGCTAGAACTCAGCTTGCTGGTGCAACTAATGTAGCCGAAGAAGCAACTGCAGATAGAGCTTTATCTAGTGCTTTATCTCGCCTACTTCTAATTGTTGAAAACTATCCAGATCTAAAATCCAATCAAAACTTTAGAGATTTATCAGTTCAATTAGAAGGTACTGAGAACCGTATTGCTATTGCAAGACAAGATTATAATACTGCGGTTACTAGATACAATACCACGAGAAGAAGATTTCCCAATAATATTATTGCCGGCTTATTTAATTTTGAGCCTAGAACTTTATTTGAAGCAAGTAGCGGTGCTCAGGAAGTCCCTACTGTAGACTTTAATCGTTAATCATGAAAATAAAAGGGGCATTGAAGCGATTTTCTTCTCTTGTTTTACTTGGTATACTCATTTTTAGCAGTTTTCAGCTTAAAGCAGCTTATCGTTTTCCTGAGCCTACACCTAATAAGTACGTCAATGACTATGCAAGTGTAATCGATGAAGCATCCGCAAGGCAGATGATTAACTTAGGCTATGAACTGGAACAAAAAACAGGAGCACAAGCCATTATTGTAATTATTTCTAGCTTAGATGGTGCACCTATTGAAGATTATGCTAATCAACTTTTTCGTTCATGGGGTATTGGACAAGCTCATAAAGACAACGGACTTCTTATTTTATTAGCTATTAATGATCATAGTTGGCGTGTTGAAGTAGGTCGCGGTCTAGAGGGAGCCATACCTGATATCCTAAGTAATCAAATTATGCAAGAACTAGCTAAACCGGAATTTGTACTAAACAATTATGGTGTTGGCCTTGCTAAAGCTTATAGTAAATTGTGCGATACTATAGGTACCGAATATAATGTAACCCTTACTCACTCTCTAGGTGTAGCCTTACCAGAAAGTACCACCGCACCTATCAGTCACAGAAATGGCTATATCGGTACACTAACTATTATTGTTTTTGTTATTATTGACCTTCTTTTTAATAGAGGACGTATTTTTTCTTTTATTTTACAAATGCTCTTTTGGAATAACTTCTATAACAGAGGTGGTCCTAGAGGAGGTGGTGGTGGTGGAGGCTTTGGCGGCTTTGGTGGTGGCTCCTCAAATGGTGGAGGTTCTTCTGGTAATTGGTGAGTGACACCATCCATTTATAATAGGAAAAAGCTTTTTTTAATTACAATATAAAAAGGACTATAACATGTCCCTTAATCGGGCGATAGTATAGTCCTTCTCTATTTCTAGCAATGTATCATAAAATTCATGTCCTAACAACTAAGAAAGCCACTGAGTGCACTAGCTATTCATTTATCTCAGTATAGCCATGATAAATTTTCTATGATGTTGCATTTAATTTCTTTTGTATAATTTTTTTATATGAAAGCACGAAACAAATAACTGTTGTTGTGGCAGCTAATGTATCTGCAATAGGTTCTGCATAGAAAATCCCATTAAATCCTAATCCTAATGGAAGAATGAGTACTAATGGCACAAGTAAAATGACCTTTCTTAATAATGCTAAGAATAAAGAAATTTTTGCTTGCCCGAGAGCTATAAAGGTTTGTTGGCAAGCCATCTGTGCACCCATTACCCAAATCATACTAAGGAAAATACGCATACCCCAAATCGTCATCTCTGTTAATTCCGGTTTATCATTAAATAAACTCACGAAGAAACCTGGGAAAATCATAACCATTGCCCACAATGTTAAAGCCATTGTTATAGAACTAATAAATAATACTTTAAAAGTCTTTTTAACACGGTCCATATTATTAGCCCCGTAATTATAACTAATAATAGGCTGGGCACCTTGTGCTAAACCTGAAATAGGCATGAGCATCACTTGAAGCACACTAGAAATAATCGTCATAGCACCTACTGCCGTATCGCCATATGCTTCTCCCCCTACTTTACTGCCGTAGATAAATAAACTTTTATTAAGCACAATATTAACAAGACTTTCTGTAGCTTGCATAATAAAAGGTGCTACACCTAATGCTACAATAGGCAATAAAATCTTTTTACTTATTTTCATGTTGCTTTTTCTAATTTTTAATTTTGTCTTTTTCCCAAGCAAAAACCACATTACCCATACAGCAGATATGGTTTGAGAAATAATAGTTGCTATAGCAGCTCCTTTTACTCCCATTCCAAATCCAAAAATAAAAATAGGATCTAAAATAATATTACTAATAGCACCAATTAAAACGGTAGCCATACCCATTCCTGCAAACCCTTGAGTATTAATAAAAGGATTCATTCCTAAGGCTAATTGGACAGATATAGTTCCCAACAAATAAATACTTAAATAATCATTGGCATACCCAAAAGTATTACTACTAGCTCCAAACATCATCAAAAGAGGTCCTTTAAAGCTATAGAAAAATACCATTAAGATGGCCGAAATAACTAAAAGTGCTGATAAGCTATTTCCTAAAATCTTTTCTGCTTCCGCCTTTTTACCTTCCCCCATTTTAATAGCGGCACAAGGTGCTCCACCCATACCAATAAGTGAACTAAATGCTGTAATAAGCATTAATATAGGGAAAGTAAGCCCTATTCCTGTTAACGCTAAATCCCCTGTTTCAGGGATACGCCCAATGTAAATTCTATCAACGATATTATAAAGGGCATTAATAATCTGTGCTAAAATAGCTGGCACAGCTAACTTAAAAAGTAATTTCCCGATTGACCCCCTACCTAGGTCATTGCTTGCTGCTTCCATCCTTTTCCCTCCTCATGCTTATTATTATGTCATCTATACACTAATCTTCATTGTAGCAAGCCCTTTTGTATTTTTTATGAATCACTTTATAAGCTCAGAATAAAAACCTTTTTCATTAGAAATTTATTTAATATCTAACTACTCGTTTCCTAAAAATATTTACTGAAATTAAATGACGAGCAATAAAAAACGGTATAACATCAGAAAATGTCATACCGCTATACTTATTATTCGAGTTCCTGCTTTTCTATTGCTTCGCCCATCCTAGCTCTGATAGCTTGTAATCTTTTATCAATTTCTAGTAAATAATCCCTTTCTTCAAGTGCTTCTGAATCTAGTAATCCTTCTACCTCACTCATTTCATTAATACATTCTATGGCTTTCTTAGGATTAGTATCTAAACCAGTCTCTTCCTCCTCTTCCTCTAGCATATCCTCAATATTAATCTGTTGAGACATATAACGAGACTCTATGGTCTTTTGGATATGAGCTTTGTCAAAAAGTTTTTGACTTTGAGGAATATTACTCATTTTACTAATTTGCTCTTCTAATTCTCTAGCTTTTTCTTCTACTCTCTTATCCTTACTAATGCTATCGATAATTCTCTTTAATTCCTTGGTAATCGGTTCTGTACTCGTTTCCTTTGTTAAGTCGCCTACTACAGCACCTTCTGGTAAAATAAAGTCTTCCTGCTCTTCCACCCTTGGCTTAGGGCATATGGGTTTGCATATGGGCTTACAAATGGATTGCTGTGCTTCTTCTTTATACTCTTCCTTGTGTTCACATGGCATTTCTTTATGCATATGCTCTTCTTTATGCTCACATGGCATTTCCTTATGCATATACTTTTCCTTGTTCTCATATGGCATTTCCTTATGCATATGCTCTTCTTTATGCTCACATGGCATTTCCTTATGCATATACTTTTCCTTGTTCTCATATGGCATTTCCTTATGCATATGCTCTTCTTTGTGCTCACATGGCATTTCCTTATGCATATACTCTTCTTTATGCTCACATGGCATTTCCTTATGCATATACTTTTCCTTATTCTCATAGGGCATTTCCTTATGCATATATTCTTCTTTATGCTCACATGGCATTTCCTTATGCATATACTTTTCCTTGTTCTCATATGGCATTTCCTTATGCATATACTCTTCTTTGTGCTCACATGGCATTTCTTTATGCATATGCTCTTCTTTATGCTCACATGGCATTTCCTTATGCATATGTTCTTCTTTGTGCTCACATGGCATTTCCTTATGCATATGCTCTTCTTTATGCTCATATGGCATTTCCTTATGCATATACTCTTCTTTGTGCTCACATGGCAAGATAACAGGTCCTGGTTCTAACGGTACTTTTGGCTTTGGTAATATCACAGGTCCTGGTTCCAATGGTACTTTTGGCTTTGGTAATATGACTGGTCCTGATTCCTGTGAAACTACCCCTTTAATTTTTTCTATGGAAATTGACTTTTCGGCTACTACTGGCGCTGGCAATATGACTGGCACTGGTTCCTGTACTACTGCTTTAGGCTTTTCTACTGGCACTGGTTCCTTTACCATTACTTTAGGCTTTTCTACTGGCACTGGTTCCTTTACCACTATCACTTTGACCTTTTCCTCTGATTCTGGTTCTTTTACCACTATTTTAGACTTTTCTACTGGCATTGGTTCCTTTACTACTACTTTAGGTTTTTCTACAGTTCCTGTTGGCTGCTTTGTTACGGTTTTAGGCGACACTTGATTCGTAGACTTTTGTTCTTTTCTTGGAAATAGACTATCGACCATCGATAAAAGCATATACCTATCCCTACTAAAGCCAACTACTACAGCCTCTGCCCCTCTCATTTCATGTTCAGCCACTAATGCTACACCGTCAATCTCCTCTAACCTTAAGCCACTTCCTAGAATATTTTTTTCATCTACAATCCATTTTGTTTCCTTTTCTGCCCCTAACTTTCCCACCTTAATGCCTTCGTTATGATTTTTACTAAATATACAAAACACATAACGATTACCTGATGGCAATGCCTTTAGATTTTGTACATAGCATTTAATCATACCTGGAGAAGAAAGTGTTACATGCCCTGTTACTTTGCGGTCGTCTATGCCATATGTAGAAATGTTTTCTTGCAAGCTAATCAAATTATTTACATACATTTCTCTATCCCTCCGTTGTCCTTGTTAGTCATTCTATACTATGTATATGAAACTTCTTTATATCCTATGACAACAAAGGGATGAGCTACTTTGAATAATTATAGTAATTCGTTTAATTTGCTAAGTACTATCATCATTTCCGCCCTTGTAAGTGTTTTGTCTGGTGCCATTTTTCCATTATTCATACCCTTTAGCAAACCTACTCGATTACAGTATACAAGGGCTTCTTTATAAGGTGATTCCTCAATATCTGTAAATGTTGTTATTTCATTAACTATTTCTAACTTACCTTCTGTTATCTCATATAATACCTGTGCAAAAAGCTCTCTAGACAAAGGCTTTTCTTTTAAAGCAGCTACTTCTTTTAAGGTTTTCTCTCTTAATTTGCTGCCTATAGACATTTTATGAGCATAAGACCAGTTAGTCTTATCTGTCCAATACTGACTTACTATATCTCTTGATAATTTAGTTTTCATCTGTCCATTTAAAAGCAAAACGCGGTCTAAAAAGGTAAAAGCATCAGCAACTCCTAAAGCTTGATTTGGTGCAAAGTTTTCTTCGTCCATACCTCTAGCTAAGCCTAATTGAAGCGCCTTCTCAATATTTCCATATGCCCAATGAGTGTTAGCTACATCTTTAAAATTCATCTCCTTAATAGGTGTAAGGGTTACATAATTTAGCGTTATGCCCATTTTTTCTAAAGCCTTTGGAGCAGTTAATAAAACTTTTAACTGTTCTGTTGTAAATATAGAACCTGTCAGTTCATCTAGCCATTTTAGATCTTGACTCGTTTGTAATAGGGTATAAGGCATATACTTACTAAGCTTTTGAGTAATCTCCTCTTGCTTAGAGGTAGATAAGTTATTATAGACGTTTAGAAAACTATTACTTGATGTACTAGAGGTTGTTTGTGTTGTATCACTACTATCTCCACCTGTACTACCTCCACCGTTATTGCCAGCATCAATTTCTTTAGAATTTAAGTAGCAAACAAAATCATCTATGGTCCCCCAACCATTTGCATCACATTTAATAGCAATACCAATCGTTAAGGTCCCCTTTTCTACTAAAATATCTTTAATCGTTGGTGTGTTCCAATTAGCCCAACCTTTAACGCCTGTCTCAGCTTTATACGTTTTGTCTCCCACTTTAGCATAAATAGTCATCTCACTATTATTGCAATCGCCCCCTTGTAAGGAAGTGCTAAAATCATAGTAGCCTTTTTCTAGTCCCGTAAGTGTTTGCTCTACAGTAAAATTGATAGCTTCATCATTCCAAAAATGCACACTATAATTTCCTGTTTTTGCATCAGAAGCTTTGTTTTGATAGCCTACATAATCAGAACTTTCTCCTAAATAATCAATCTTCCACATATTACGATCTGATTGTTCAAAGCTTGGGTTAAGTACAAGGTTCCTTGGACGAATAACAAGCTGACATTTAACTTGAGCTCCATCTATTAAGGTACCTGTGATTTCATAAGTACCTGCACCTTTTGCTTTAGCTACTACAATAACCGCTTCATCCCAAGTAACATTAAATGTCTCCTGTGTCCCATCATTAAAGAAACCTTTGATAGCTTCTGGTAATACAATCTCTGCGCCTACTTCTGCTGCTACTGAAAGTGTTTCATAACTTGTAAGCTTACGATCAGTTACTGCTCCATTCTTCAAATAGCTATAGGTATATAATGAAGGAAGTGGCTTACCTTCTTTATCAAATAAAGCTTGATTATCCCAAGAGCTACCACCATACCATACTCCTGCATCTTCTGGGTCATATTCTTTTGCATAGCTAGAAGCCCAACCTGAACCATAGCGTTCCCAAGTCTCTTTTCTTTCTTCTAAAGTAATTTGTGGTACAGTAATCCATGCTGGTTCCCAGTAAAATATACCTATTCCCGCTTCTCCTACATTAACGACTGCTTCCGCTACATCACGAAGTGAATTAGCTTGGCCTTGTGCAGAGATTTCATAGTTAAGATCCTGACCTGATTCTTTAGGTGCTGAATTTTCATGTCCATCTGTATCTTCTTTGGTATAAACATAAGAAGTTTCTGCTACCATTACCTTTTTACCATATGTATCTGCTACATTTTTAAGTACAGAAGTAAGATTACTTAATGTACCATGCCAAAATGGGTAGTAGGAGCTAGCAAATACATCATAGTCTACATTGTAGTCATTTAAAGTCTTAGCTATACTTGCATACCTACCTGAAGTTTCAGGATTAGTAAAATGTAACGCTACTAGTATATTAGGATCTATTTCTCTAATAGCCCTACTTCCTTCATTAAATAAGGCGCACATATTAGCCCAATCATTTTCTCCACAGAAACCACTTGTCGTTTCATTACCTACTTGAATCATTCCTACATCTACACCTGCCGCTAATAATGCCTGCAAGCTTTCCTTTGTATACTCATACATAGCTGATTTTTTCTCTTCTAAAGAATAGTTCTCCCACGCCTTTGGAGCTTTTTGTTTAGCTGGATCAGCCCAAAAATCTGAGTAATGGAAGTCAACTAAAACCTTCATCCCTGCCTGAGTTGCGCGCTGACCAATTTGGATAGCTGTATTTAAATCATTATTACCGCCACCATAACCATTACCGCTTGCATCATAAGGATCATTCCATATACGTACTCGCACATAATTAGTGCCTGCTTCTTTTAAAGTTTTACAAATATCTTGCACATTACCAGCTTTATTATAGAACAAAGCGCCACTTTTCTCTAAACCAATTAAACTTGAGATGTCCATTCCTCTAATGAAATCATCACTAATACCTGGAACATAATCAATAAATAAGTCGGTTTGTTCTGGTATTGGTTTTTCGTCAGGTTTGGGTACATCTGAATCTTCATATACCTTTAAGCTTACTTCATCTATATAACCATACGCATTAGGTGAGCCTTCTATTGTAATTTGGATAGGTACATCTTTTGTTTCCGCTATTTCAAATACTAAATATACCTTTTCCCATGTATTCCAGCCTTGTGTTGCTATAGCCTCACCAGATTCATCTAGTGCATTAAGGATTACCTTACTACCATCGCCTCCCATAGAGTAAACACTTAGGGTATACTTACCAGCTGGTAACTCTTTTACTGTTTGTTGTAACGTAATCGTATGACTAACGATTTCACTACTATCAATCCAATATTTAATGCACTGCTGACCTTCTCTACCTAAAATATCAGCATTACTTGCATAAGCAAATTCTTCTGGTTTAGCTTTATTCCAATCTGATGTATCAATCTTCCAATCAGACCATAGCGTACTACTTTCTTCAAAACCACCATTAACAATGGATGGTATATTCGTTTCCTCTTCTTTAGCAGGTATTGCCTCTACTCTTATGTCATCGATATAGCTATAAGCTCCTGGCGTAGCTGCTATAGCAAGCTTTATGGGGATATCTCCCTCTTGTTCTACTTCAAAGGATAGTTCCACTCTCTCCCAAGTGTTATAGCCTTTATTAATAGCAAGTGCTGATGAAGTAGTTGTTCCTGCACTTAGCTGAAGTGTGGCAGACTTTTCTCCCATAATATACGCTGATAAAGTATACTCTCCCTTAGGTAAACCTTGAATGGTTTGCTCTAAAGAAATCTCATAGCTATTTGCTTGCTGATCATTTACCCAGTAAGTTATAGCTTGCTCTCCTTCTTTGCCCTGGATATACGAATCAGTATTATACTTAAAGGACTTTACATCTGCATCAGCCCATGACTGAGTCATAATCGTCCAGTCCGTCCAAATAGTAGCATCATCTTCAAAGCCACCATTTGTTATGTAATTAGTAACCACTTCTTGACCATAAACCACTATCTTATCCACTGGTATACCTGTTAAACATAAACACAGCATTAATAAATAAGTTATTCTTCTTCTCATTCTATCATCCATCCTTCTCTCATGGTTGTATACTAAATTTGAAAATGACTTATTGCTTGTTCTAGTTTCTTCGCATCTTGATCTAATAACTCCGCTGCCTTACCCAGTTGTTCTACAGCTTCTAATTGTTTATCTGCTGTATTTTGTACCTCTTGTGAAGATACTGCTGTCTGCTGTGATACTGCAGTAATATTACCAATAGCACTTAATGTATCATCCTTGACTACTTCAATTTCCTTAATATCCTTTGAAACTTCCCCCAAATTAATAACCAAGTTTTTAATATTTGAATTGATATCATTAAAGATTTCTACAGTTAACTTAAGTGCTTCTTCTTGCGATGAGGCAATTACTTCTGTTTGCTTAACAGCTTTTACTGTCTCTTTGGTTTTCACCGCTATATTTCCTAAAAGCTCTTCTATTTTTCTTGCACCTTCGGCAGATTGCACTGCCAATTTATTGACTTCTTGCGCTATAACAGCAAAGCCTCTACCAGCTTCCCCTGCTCTTGCTGCCTCAATAGAAGCATTTAAAGATAATAAATTCGTTTGTTCAGCAATGCCATTAATAACCCCTACAATGCTTTCTATGGCTGCAGAAGCTTTTGATAATTCTTCAACATCCTCAATGACACCACTAGTGGCACCAATCGTTTCCTTTACCTTTTGAGTTAGATTATCTACTAATCCAACCCCTTTTTCTACAACTATCTTAGTCTGACCAGTAAAAGTTTCAATTTCACCTGTACTTTTATATAGACCTTCTATTCTATCTGATAAGTCACCCATTTGCCTTAAGCACTTACTAGAATCCTCAGCTTGCAAAATAACACCTTTTTCAATTTCACCAATGGCGCAGTTTATTTCTTTACTAGCCGTTAATAGTACATTAGAAATATGAGACATATCCTTAGAAGACCCTACAATCTCTTCCCCTACATCTGTCGTTTTATGTATGAGCCCTTTCATATCCGTGAGCATACCCGTTATGCTCTTAGATAACTGTCCGAACTCATCTTTTCTATTTCCCCTTATTTCAACTGTTAAATCTCCTTCAGCAGCTTTGGATAAGGCTTTTTGCATATTCTTTATGTTCTTTTCAATCCCCTCTGCCATAAGAGAACCTATTAAAATCGCTACTATGCCTGCTATAATCACTATAATAAAAGTAAGCCTTTTAATAGTTTCGGCTTGTGCAATAATTGCGTTCTTAGGAATAAGCGTGGTAAGTATTGCCCCTGTATCTCTTATTTTGGAATAAACCAGCAACTGCTGAGCGCCATTATAATCTACATAACTATAGCCCGAGGTCTCCTCTCTTGCCTTAAAATCCTTTAAAACCTGAAAGGTACCAAATACACTAGTTTCCTTAGTTGCTAGTAAAGTTTCTCTTCCATCAGGTGTTATAAAACCAACAACATTTCCCTCTTCACCACTGAGATCCACTAAGCTTTGTAAAATCTTCTCTTTACTAATATCAATAATAATATAGCCCTCTCCTTGAATGAATTGACGCGTATACGACATCACATAAGCTGCAACTTCACTGCCTATTACTTCATCTAAAAAAAGATGATAACCACTCCATTCATACTGATTTCCGCTAGCTACTAAAGCTTTATGTTCTTCTGAATCTAAATACGCCTTATAGTCCTTGCTACTTAAGGTTCCTCCTGTAGCATAGCTTTTGCCATAAGCTGACATAACGTTAAAAGAGTTTACAAAATCATTACTAGTAGCTACTTTAATAAAGTTTGTATAAAGTGCCTTTTGTAAAGCTTCTTCTTCAACCTTCGTCGTAGAAGCTGCTGTATAGTACTTAATAAAATTTGCATCTGTTAATAATTTAAGCACTTCATTTTCAACATTATTAAATGCTAAGCCTAAGTATTCACCTTTACTTTCTACAGTCTTTACAAGGCTTGTCTCATAATTGCTCGTTAAAGCCGTCGAAGATTGTGAATACGAAATAACACCTAATAAAACCATTAATACTACAGGGATTAAAAAAGCAATGATAAGTTTATTTTTTATTTTATTTATTTTCATTCTTTCTCCCCTCCTTTATACACTCTTCCTTACACCTTACTTCATGCAAAATAAAAAGTTACCCAACTCTAATAATTTTCACTTATTATTGGGTAACTTATGTCGAAGTTATAATGTCATTATCACTATTTTATAAAGAAATGTCATGCTTATATTCTGTCATTACTTCTACACTCATTAGTTCGCAAACACAGTCAGCTTCCATTGTTGGCCATTCTTCCAAGAAGATTTCTGCATTCTTTTGTAAAGGCATAATTTCTACTTTAAGTGTTTTAGGGAATCCAAAGTGTTTCAAACCAATCTCCCACGATCTACCAGTATAGAAATGGTCATCTACATACTCATCATTGATATATAATTTTGCACTGTCTCCTACATAACGTAATTTAATAAATAAATCATTTGCTGATTGATCTCTTTGACCAATGTTAATCTCATAGGTCTTCTTTTCCTTGGTCTCTTCTAATAGCTTATAGCTCACTATGGATGTCATCATTTCTTCTTTCCCTTCATATACTGCAAATTGGCCTTGATCTACTTTTCTTACAAAGCCTTTTGGTGTTTCCTTTAGCGCTGGATAAGCTTTTAAACCAGCTTTACCTCTTCCTATTAATTGAGTACCTTTGTCTGTTTGTAGAACTGCTCCCTCAGTGATGATTAAATATTCTTTATCTAGCTTAATCTTCCATGCATTTTTAGCTTCTTGTCTCGATAAAGTCAATAATTCACTTTGCTTTAACTCACCTTCAATTTGATAGCAAGGCTTCTTATCTCCATAAAAAACATAAGTTGTCATATCTTCATTATTTAATTTGCACAGTGGTGTTACTACAGCTGTTTTAAGCCAAGCGTCTCCTAACTTCATATTAAATGGGAAGAAGAAAAAGTCTTCATTTCTCACATCTATAGCTGGGTAAGTAAGTGTTTCGTCCTGTAAAGGTACTGTTAACACCACACTTTTATGTTCTGCCATCTGGCAGCGTCTTTGATAGTTATTAATGAAAAGGTAGCCTGATTTGCCATTATGTCTATAGCTCGTTCTTAAATCTGTGAAATTGGTTGGGTATAGTGGATTACTTTCTGGCATAGTAGCTGGCATTTCACAAAGTTCACTACCAAAATCTTTGATAAACATGGTTAATAGCTTAATTTCTTTATAGGTTTCTGAGATCTGACCATATTGCCTAATAGGTGCTCTAAAGTCATAAGATAGTTCTGGCAAGTCATTAATAGACCCTGTTTCCTTTGATTCTTGTAAAAAGGAAAGCTTACCTTTTGGATTAGTACCACCATGATACATATAATAACCTAATAAATTAACACCACTTCCTAACTTCACCATAGACATAGCCCCAATATCCTTTGAAGTTGCTATAGGCCTTCTATGATGTGTCACTTGATGACCACCTCCAAGTTCAGCTGTTAAATAAGGGAACTTATTCATATCAAAGGTAATCCCTGTACCAAAGCCGTAATCACTACCAATATTATGGTCATTACGTTCATGAGTAAAAATATAATTACCACTTGGCTCAATATCTGTTAAGCGTTGGTCCCAAGGCGCTTCACAATAACCGCCCATTACAGGAAGAAGTCCTCCTGTTACTGCACCTCCCCAGCCTGTGGCTGTATAAATAGGGACTTCAAAGCCAATCTCTTTTGCCATTTGGGTCAGAATACGCATATGTTCTTCGCCTTCTTCTCCTGTTAATCCACCACAATGACCGTATTCATTCTCTATTTGAAGACCAATAATAGGGCCTCCATCTTTTAATAACAATCCCTTTACTTGCTCATAGATTTTACTATAAAATTTTCTTACTTCTTCTAAGTATGCCGAATCATTCGTTCTTACTTCAAAGTCCTTCTGTAATAACCAATCAGGAAAACCACCATTTCTCACTTCGGCATGACACCAAGGCCCTATACGAAGAATCATATAAGCATCACAAGCTTTGCAGGTCTCTACAAAACTTCGTAAATCTTTACCACCTGTAAAATCATACTCTCCTTCAATTTCTTCATGGTGAATCCAAAGGACATAAGAGGAAATAACATCTACCCCTCCTGCCTTCATTTTATAAATAGATTCTCTCCAATATTCTCTTGGATACCTAGAATAATGGATTTCACCCATAATAGGAAACCAAGGCTTTTGATCTTTCAGCATGTATTTTTCATTGTAGCTAAATGTTGTACTTTTCATATCTGATCCTCTTTCTCTCACTATTCTTTTACAGCAGATCCACCCATACTTGTAATCATTGTTTTTTGCATAACTACAAAGAAAATAATAAATGGGATAGCGATTAATAATGCCCCTGCTGCAAAAGTTGTAAATTCATTTTTCTTCTCTGTTAAAAAGCTACTATATAATCCAAGAGCTAAGGTTTGTTTATCTGATGAACGTAGCACCATTTTAGGGAAAATATAATCCATCCAAGGTGCTGTAAAACTAGTAATACCAAGGAAAATAATTATAGGTCTAGCTATTGGGAAAATAATGCTTCTAAAAATTCTAAAATGACTTGCACCATCTATTCTAGCGGCTTCATCTAAGCTTTTAGGAATCGTATCAATGTAGCTTTTAACCATCCAGGTATTATAAGGAATATTACCTGCTAGATAGACTAAAATAAGGCCCCATAGTTTATCTAAACCACCAATTCTAAGTAAAATAACATAAATAGCAACCATCCCTACAAAAGAAGGGAATATTTGTAAAATAAGCATTGCCATCATCATACTCTTCTTCATTGCAAATTGAAAACGAGAAAAAACATAAGCCCCTAATGAAGCAATCAGAATTGTAGCTAACGAAGTACATACTGCTACATATAAAGTATTTTGGAACCATTTCACATAGTTCGTATCATTAAATAAACGTTCAAAATGCTTAAAAGAAATGCCATCTCCAAAAGGAATAATGCTTAGTGAAGCTATAGAGTTTCCTGGTGAAAATGCCCCACTAACGACATACATCAAAGGATAGATTACAAATAATGAAGTCCCTATTAAAAATAAGAGGATGAAGGCTAAATTAATTTTTTTAATAACTTTGTTGTTCATTAGATTTCACCGTCCTTATAGGATTTTGTCTTTCTAAAGTTGTAGATTGCAAATGGTGCAAGGACAACGAAGATTACCACTGCAAGCACGGCAGCATAGTTGTATTTCAGTAAGTTAACTGTTAACTTATAAATCCAGGTTACAAGTATATCTGTTCCACCAGCACCTGTGGTTGTGCTATCTGCTACAACAGGGTTACCACTGGTTAAGAAGAAGATTGCACCGAAGTTATTGATATTGTGAGTAAAAGACATGATAATCAGCGGTGTTGTTTGATAAAGTACAATTGGTAAAATCATTTTCTTAAAAATTTGGAATTCACTTGCCCCATCAATTTTAGCTGCTTCATAAATATCACTTGAAATAGCTGTCATAGACCCCATAATGAGTAACATGAAATAAGGGAAGCCAGCCCACAAGTTAATGAGTACACAAACGAATTTAGCAAGCCATTCATTACTCAGCCAAGGAATTGTCCCTGATATAAGTCCTAGTTCTACTAAAGTACGATTCACAATACCAAAACTACCATTTAATAAATTTTGCCATACAAGCATACTTACAATAGCTGGTACTGCATAAGGCAAGATAAAAATTGTTCTAAAAACGGGTGCTAATTTTAATTTACTTTGCTGGAGAATTACAGCCATTATCATGCCACCGAAATAACAAGTCATCGTAGCAAAAGCACCCCATACAACTGTCCATATTGCCACTCTTGCGAATCCTGTAGACCACGCTGCACTTCCACCAAACATCGCTTTAAAATTCGCAAATCCAACCCAGTCTACCGTATTATTAGGCGGAATATGATTTGGTGCTGCATAGTTTGTAAAAGCCACACAAGCAGAGAAGACTAGAGGAACAACAACGAAAAACAAAACAAGACCTACAGTAGGTGCAAGCCCTAAAATAGGGAAGGCTTTCTGAGCTGTATCTGATAGGATTTTTTTCTCACTTTTAAATTGACCTTGAATACAATATTCTTCATAGGAGTTTAAAGCACTACGTACAGAAATCACATAGATTGCAATGAAAATAAAAACAATAGCTAAGATAATGACACCATCTATCAGCATAAATATGGAGTTATCTCTTTGTTTCACTGGTAAATTCGGTTGAGGACTTCCTAAAGTAATCATATTTATTAACTTCTGAACCACTATTGGTGAGAAAGCTAACATCATTAATTCGATAAGTGCATAGAATGCACCTTTAATATATTCTTTTAAATAAACGATATGACCTAGCCCCATAAATAATATGGATGTTAGCAGAACTTTTTTTCTAGAAGAACCATCTGTCTGTAGATTGGTTTGCATAAATTCACCCCTCTTTATGTATTTCCTTTATTAAAAAGGTGCACAGATTCCTCTGTACACCTCATCTTTAGGCTAGCACTTATTGGGCTAAGATAGTTGCATTACAAGCGTCTAATTCAGTTTGAACGTCTGCACCGTCCCAAATATTAGCACTTGCAGCTTTCATAGCATCCCAGAATGCATTCATTTGTGGTATAGATGGCATTGGGAAAGCGTAGTCTAATTGTTTTAAGAAACCGTCGATATATGGACTATCTACTTCAACATTGATTGCTGGTAATGCCCCTGTAAGGTCAAAACGTAATTTTTGCATTTCTTCTGACATTAAAAATTGTGAGAATAAGTTAGCTTCTACTGGATGTTCACTATAAGCTGATACGAACATCGCTCTTGTTCCTGAGAAAGAAGCTGATGGTGTATCATTGCCTGGTAAACTTGGAAGTGCTGATACTCCAAAGTTAAGTCCTACACCTTCAAAAGTAGCTACGTTCCATAAACCAGTAATATAAAGTGCTACATTACCACTACTAAATGCTGAATCACAGGCTGCTGTTGTAAGGTCAGCTGAAGGAACGTCTAATGCACTTCTAAGGCTTTGGAAGAATTTCATTCCTTCTACTGAAGCTGCTGAGTTAATATTAGAATTGGTTGTGTCTGTTCCATCTGGTCCAAACATACGGTTATCTTGGCTTGTTGTAAAGATAATTGTATAGTAACCATTTTGTACGTCCATCATGAAACCATATTGATTATTATGTTCTGCATTGAATTTTTCACTAAATGCTTTTAAATCTTCCCATGTAGTTGGTACTTCTTCTTCAGCAATAAGGTCTTTATTATAGAATAAAGCATAAGTTTCTGCTGATACTGGGTAACCATACATAGTACCATCATATGTAAGCGCTGATGTAGATGCCGCTAATGCAGTTTTTGTAACTTCTTCAGCATTTTCTGTTGGAAGTACATGACCACCTGCTACTAATTCCCCTAATTTATCATGTGGTGCTGCAAATACATCTGGTCCTACCCCTGCTGGACCATCTAATGCGATTTGTGTAGTTGTATCACCTAATTCTACATTCACATATTCAACTGTAATATTAGGATATTTTTCTGTAAAAGCTGCTCCTGCTTGTTTAATGAATTCATCAGGTCCAGCTGTTGATTCCCATACTGTTAAAGTAACTGGATCTGTTGAGACAGCTGGCGTAGATGCCTCAGTACTTGCCGCTGGTGCTTCACTTGCTGCAGGTGAAGCTGCTGCCTCACTACCCCCATTACTACTACATCCTACTCCCATTGTACTTGCCACACATACTGCTGCTGCTAAAGCTATTTTTTTAAGTTTCATATTAAAATACCTCCTCGTAAATTTTTACATGGTTGATTTTTTTAAAACTATTTCATAATCTAATAAGGTTTTATTTGCTATTTCTTTACCTGCAATGAGGTTAATCAAACACTTGCCCGCTTCAATACCCAAGGTTTTAATATCAATCCTTAATGAGGTAATTGGGGGATTATAATTTTCTAGGTAAGCGCTGTCATAAAAGGATGCAATCTTTACATCCTTTGGCACACTGTACCCAGTCTCATTAAGTCTTGTGAGTACTCTGCTACATATAATATCATCACTACATACAATGCAATCTACTTTCCTATTCATAATCGTATCTACTGCTCTATCAATCAGAACATTGCTAGTCATATCTGTGTAGACAAGTGTTTCATTAACGGGTATGCCATTATCTTTAAAGGCTTTTAAGAAACCTTTATAGCGATTTGTATTAACTATATGACGCTGATTACCTGCCAGTAAGGCCATGGTGGTATAACCAGATTTAATGAGGACAGATGTCAGTTCACAACACCCATCTATGTGATTATTATCAATCTGTATAACCTCATCCTCTTCACTAGAACCTACTACTACAAAAGGAAGGTGTGTTTGCTTCAGATAGTCGATAGATCTGTCATTCACTATTGGTCTTGTTAGAACGATACCATCTACCTTATTATTTTTTATTAATCTTTTTAACAAACTAATATCATTTTCTGTTGCCGTTGTAACAACTACATCATAATCAAAGCTTGCTGCTACATCACAAATACCCATTAAGCAGCTTTGAAAGAAAGGAATTTCTGTTAGATTTGTATCTGCCGGAAGCACCACCCCAATATTAAAGGTTTTGGATTGCGCTAAACTTTTTGCGATTAAATTAGGTCTGTAATCATGTTCATGAATATATTGTAGAACACGATTTCTGGTAGCTTCACTAAGCCTTCCTTTTCCTGATATAGCTCTGGAAACAGTTGTTTTAGATACTCCTAACTCTCTAGCAATATCACTAATAGTAAGGTTTTTAGATACTTCACTTACACTTGCATCTTCCACAAATACACTTCCTTTCATTGAGCAACCGGTTGTTTATATATTCAGACTATCACCAATTTTCTACACTGTCAATGTCTATTTTATACACCAAAACCTTATTTTTTAGTATATTTTTTAACATTTTTAACAATGCATTGATTTAACTTGTTTGCAACATTGCGCAACCGATTATTCTTTTTTAAATTTTTATCAAATTTAATTTTACCTCTATATACTTACGTGAGTACATATTTTTTATAAATAATTATTAATAATTCCATAATATTTGCACTTACATTACGCTTGCCATGACAATTATTTTTGTATTCTTACTTTTTTGCATTATTTTTTACATCTCATCACCTATCTTGCTACATTTTAAGCCAATAACTTTCATACTTATTTTTAGATTTATATAATATTTTTAGATTCAAGCTTGTTTTTATATTTCTAAATAAAGGAGGAAATAAAATGTTAAAATGTTTAAAAAAGATTTTCAACTACTCACTATCCGTTTTTGTAGCTCTTAGTACCATGACCGTTTCTTCTTCTTCACTTCTAGCTGCTTCTAGCCTTACCCTTAAAAGTAGTGGCGCCTGGTTCGAATCAGCTTATGCTGAATGGGAACAATATAGTGGTGCTTCTAGCTACAACGTATACTACAAATCTTCTTCTAATGATTACACCAAAGTAGATAAGGAGCTTGTTAGAGGTACCCGTGTTGATATTCCAGGACTTAAAGGCGATACGGTTTACACTATCAAAGTAGTTCCTATGGTATCTGGCTCCGAGGTTACTTCTGCAACTGCACAATTTAGTGTCACACCAGCAACTTATGATCGTTCTGGTTATGCTTTCTTTAATGGTACAACTACGGGCGGTTATAATGAGGATGGTACTGTTAAATCAAATGCTAATATTGTTTATGTGACAGATGCTACAAAAGATTCTGTACAACTTAACGGCTATACAGGCATCGCTAATATCCTTTCAGAATCTGCAAGGAAAAATGATAAAACACCTTTAGTCGTTCGTTTTATCGGTACAATCAATGTTCCTAAAGGTGCTACAAGCTACCCTGAGAATATGGTTAAGATCAAAGCTGCTGATAATGTAACACTCGAAGGTATTGGACCAGATGCTAACATTTCTAAATGGGGTTTTTGTTTCCAACGAAGCTCCAATATAGAAGTAAGAAACCTTGATTTTTACTGGTATCCAGAAGATGCTATGGGCTTTGAATCAAACTGTTCTAGAGTTTGGGTACATAACAATACTATTAGAACTGGCCACCAAGATAATCCTTCTGAATCAGATAAAGCTCATGGCGATGGTGGAACAGACTTTAAGTATACCGATTACGTAACAGTGTCCTACAATCATTATGACAATTGCGCAAAAACTTCTCTATGTGGTTTAAAAGAAAATGCGACTTATCGTCTTACTTTCCATCACAATTTCTTTGATGGAACCGGCTCTAGAACACCTCGCGTACGTTACTTTGATATTCATGTTTATAATAACTATTACAAAGGTGTATCTACCTATGGTATTGGCGCTTCTGTTAACTCTAATATTTTCTCTGAAAACAACTATTTCGAAGATACAAACAAACCAATGGTTATTTCTATGCAAGGTAATGGTGGGACTACTTTCTCTAGCGAAAATGGTGGCACCATCAAAGCATATGGCAACAAATTAGTTAACTGTACTAATTATCTTCCTGGTACAGATTACTACGAAGCTACATCTAGAGACCAAATCATTAATTTCTCAGCGAATAAAGGCGGCTCAACCTATAACAACTTCGATACCAATGCAAGTAAATTCTATACCAATAAATATGTACTTCACTCTGCTGATGCTGCTAAGGAAATAGTTATGAAGTATGCAGGAAGAATGAAGGGTAGTGTATCTGATTCTATTATTATACCTGGTACAGGTGGCGGAAATGATGACGGTGGCAATGACGATGGTGGTAATGACGATGGTGGCAATGATAATAACCATCCTGGCGACAGTTCAGATTCTGTTGCATTAGGTACCTATGAGCTTAATAAATCCACTCTTCCAAAAACAGAATGTACTGTTAATAACATTACTTTTAATTTAAGAAGTGTAGAATCTAGTGGTGTTAAATTAAGAAGTAACAATACGATTACTTTTAAAGTAGCTTCATCCTGCACACTAAAAATTGAAGCATCTGGGAAAGGCGTTATTGTTTCTTCTACGGATGGTCAAATCAATTACAATGGCTCTAACTCAAACTCAGTCACAACTAATTCAGGTTCAATAACTATGACACTTACAGCTGGTACTTATAAGATTACAGGTGCTGAGTCAGGTAGCAACACCGTAATCACAAGCATTACACTTCAATAAAATATAACAAAAAATCAGAGACCTTTTATAAGATCTCTGATTTTTTTGAAGACTACTCTTTATTTTTTTATTTTATTTATCTATAACACCTTGTTCTACTAATAATGCTAGTATGTCCTCATATGCAGCTACTTCTTTTCCGGTCCATAAATAAAAACTATGAACCGCTTGATTAATGAGCATACCTATGCCATGGACTACCTGTAACCCATTGACTTTAGCCCACAAAAGTAGCTTTGTATCATGCGGTGTATAAACAATATCACATACTACCAACCCCTTTGGTGGCTGAATAGTTTCATTTATTGGACAAAGGGCTTTTTGCTTACTCATACCTACCGGAGTTGTGTTAATCAAAAAATCTACACCTTGCAAATCAGCTTCTGTAATATTCAACAGTCCAATCTGGATACTTACTTCTGCAAAATGTTCTTTAATTTGCGCACTTAATTGTTCTGCTTTTGCCAGGGTGTTATTGCAAATAAGAAGCTTCTTTACACCAGCTGCTGCTAATTCTACCGTAATCGCACGGCTAGCACCACCTGCACCCAGAACCATAACTGTTTTCCCCTTTAAGGTATGACCTGCTTCTATAACGGATTTTACAAAGCCTACACCATCTGTATTATAACCAATAAGCTTTCCATTTTCGTTTTTAATGGTATTCACAGCTCCTATAATAGCTGCATTGGGATCAATCTCATCTAGATAATCCATTACCTTAATCTTATAAGGGATTGTTACATTACTCCCCACTATACCTAAGGCTCTAATCCCCTTTACAGCAGCTTCCACCTGCTCATCTTCCACATCGAAGCATACGTAACGCATATCCAGCCCACATTTCTCTGCTAAATAATTATGTATATAAGGTGAAAAACTGTGACTTACTGGATGTCCTAAAAGACATGCTAATTGGGTAGTTCCACTGATCTTCATTTGAATCACGCCTCTCCTCTATTCCTCAATACTCCTGTTTATCTCCTTTTTATTATAAAAGGTTCTATGGCCAAAAACAATCTATCTAAGTTACTCTTTTAGCTATTATATTTATTAGTACAAAGCAAAACTGTGTATTATATAGAAAATAGGTCAATTTAAGAAACTGCTCTTAAACTGACCTATCCCATTTATCTTATATATTTTATAACAACTACAATCCTAATATACAATCTCAATAGCTTTTTCTGTAGGTATCCAAAGTACATTTGCCCCTACTGTTTCTGAAATAAATCTAAGAGGTACTAAGGCTCTTGAATCTTTAATCAGCATACCATTTGCACTATCTAATGTTAGCGCTTTACCATTTAAAATGATAGTTACTTGTTTAGCCTCATTATCCCATTTTACTTCTGCACCTAAATTTTCTACAGTAAAGCGAATAGGTACCATGGTTGTATCCTTTACAATCATAGGTGCAACATCATTAATAATTGTTTTACCATTTACTTCGGAACTTGTTTTACCAATAGCCAGATTTAATTTAAAGAGTTCTTTTGCCTCTAAAACGCCATAGTTACCTGCCTGATCTACCTTAGCTATGAAAGTTTTGGTTTTAGCATCATAGCTGCCACCTACTTTTACAACTTTAAAAGTTCCATCTTCTTGTTTTTCGTATCTTACAAGAGTTAGCTTATCAGCATTCTCAGCACTAACTTTCGATAAATCAAAGGTGAGTGTAACTGGCTCGCTAATAACTTCTACTTTTTTATTCGTACTCATTTCAAAAGCTACTGTTGCCACACTATCAAAATATGTTTTGAAATTTTCATTTTGACTGAGTTGCGTTTTAATAGCTGCTAATTCACTAGCTAATAGACTTGGCACTTTAATCGTTAGACTTAGTTTTTCCCCATCTGTTACTTCCTTAATAAGTTTCTCATTCAAGGTAATGGTTACACCATTTCCTTCAACAACAATGCCTGTTTGACTATCTATTAACTCGCTTACTGCCTCTGCAACTAATTGAAGCATATTATTTGCATCTACTTTAATAACAGGTGTTTTACTCTCCTTAAGTGCTTCTATAATTTTATCTAGCACTGTTGCTATCGGTTTTGTTGTACTAGAATTTGTGGAGCCTCCACTTGATGAACCTCCACCTGTTGAACCTCCACCTGTTGAACCTCCACCTGTACTAGTTCCGCCAATTTCTTTACCAATGGTTATTACTGTTGGATTTGGATTCTCAGTTAATATAGCTCCTACACCTTCTGGTGCATTTGCTGTTAATACCAAGAGACCTTTCATATCAATACTTCCATCTTCTGCAATAGTAGGAACGATAGTTGTATCCAAATTGGTAAACCAGTCATCACTAACAGAGGTACCTTCAGTATTCACTCCATTAATATAGTTACTTCTATCTGCTAATGAATCTTGGCCCTTAAGATCCATTGTATCGCTATCATTTCCTTTATAGGATATAAAGTTTTCTAATACCCAATCTGTTGTTTTGGCATTCGTATTAAAGAATAGATTCTTACCTTCATTACCATAAGAAGTTGTATTATAAACCATGCAGCTTGGATTACTATTACTAAATACACCATTATTTAAGTTTGCAAAAGAAACACTATTTTTTAATACATGTGGTACAGATATACTTTCACCACCTAGTTTGAAACCATTACCTTCACCTGTTTTACTTGGATTACCAAGTAATGTCCCATTTGCATAAGCTACAGAGCTTTCAATCGTCACCGTACCAATTGGTCCTGTCGTTGATTTTGCATATAAATCCCAGCCATCATCGATATTATGATGTGCGATACAATAGCGGAATACATTACCTTCTCCAGCGGTTAATTTAGCTGCAAAGCCATCTGCATCATTTCCTAACGCATCACAGCTGTTATAAACCTCACAGCTTAATATCAAGTTATAAGATGGCCACATAGTGTTTGGCTCATATGCACTACCACTAATTTGAAGGCCTGTATCTGCATTATCATGAATTAAAAGTTTTTCAATCGTATTATAATGTCCACTCACTTGTACCGGACGTTTAGCATTTGGTGAATTCATAAGCTCAATATTATAAATATGCCAGTAGTTACCATTTACTGTAATACCATTTGTGCTACAGTTTGATAAATCAAAAACAACTCGTTTGCCCGGCTCTGACATTAATACAATAGGCTCTTCCTTCGTACCATTGTTACCTCTAGCAATATTAATACCCTTTGTTAATTTATATGTACCATCCAAAAGAACAATCTCTTGACCTGGCTGTGCAAAATTAACAGCTGTTTGTACATCTAAAGGACTGGCTTTTGTCCCTTGGTTAGATGCTGAGCCGCTTGCTCCTACATAAATGGCATTTTCACTTGTTCCATATTGTTTGTAAGTTATACTAAAAGGTATTTCAACAGGCTCATAGGAACTAAGTTCCTCATTATCTGCTAATAATTCTCCTTGACCTAATTTATCTGCTGGAGTAAATATAGCTGTAAATTGATTTGTTTCTCCTGATAATTTCACTGGTGCTACCGCTCTAAAGGTGCTTGCCTCTCTAGGATCAAGTACAACCTTAGAAGCCACTACATTTCCTGCTGCATCTTTAATATCAATTGTTCCTACTACATTGGCTTTAAAAGCAGCTTCATAGTTTTTATTAGACGTTGTTGTTGTCGAATCTAGACTAACTGTTGGTGTTACATATTTTAATGGTCTTTCTTCCTTTGGCTCATCTGCACTTGGATGAATAGTTGTAAAACTATAATCAAGTACAGTCACCATAATTTTACGGCTTGCACACATACCTACATAGTATTTACTACTATCTTGTTTCAATAAAAGTTCTGGTTCATAACAAATCACTTCATTCGTTTTATCATTACTCATATATGCATGGAAACCAGTATTACTTTTTCTAAGTGTTAAAGTATAAACTTCCCCATCTTCAAACTTAGGTGGATTTGAATTAGTTGCTGTTGTATAGTCTTTCTTAAATTCCCAATCAAATGGCTCTGTATCAATCGTCTTTCTAGCTGAGTTTGCAACAGTTGGTCCCGCTGTATAACCTGTTACAAAATAACCTCCTGGAATACCATAACCATTAATGAGTGTGCCATCTACTGTTTTCACATACTTTCTAAACATAGCACCCGCTGAGTTAAAGTAACGTGCACTACTATCTCCAAGCACCATTGTATCAATAGCCATTACGCCGAAGCCTGATTGATTATCTTTACTACCAGATTCATCTACTCTGAAAGTAGCTGTTAAAGTAAAGTTTTCTGTTTCTGGATTGATTTCTGTATAATAGTATAAGAACCCATCTTCACTATCTGCTAACTTACCACCAGTATTACCCCCGACAGCTCTAGCATCTAAGGTAATAGAACCGTCACTATTTTCAGTGATGGTTCCAGAAGCACCTGAACCTACTAAACCACCTAAAAATCTTTCTACGCTAGCTGCCACCTTTTTAGTTGTTGTAGCCGACTTAGATTGACCACTACCATAAGCAGTTACCTTAATTGTATAGGTTTCACCCACTGTAAGACCTAAGATGTCACAAGTCGATACTTTTAAATCCTTTTTTTCAAAAAGATTATTGGCTGTATCTTTAACTTCCACATCATAGGTTTTCGCATTGAGTGCATCATCCCAATCTATTGTTAAAGTAGCATTGGTTGGTGCTTCAATAGCTGTCGTTTTAACATTCGTAATCTTAACATCACCTAATGGTACAACAAAATCATTCAGTGCAAATATATCACTGCTATAGCTTGTTTTACATCCCTCACGAATAGCTTCTGCCACTATTGTGTAATCTCCTGATTTTTCGAGAGTTAAAGCAGCAATGCCTGTTCCATCTGCTTCTAGATTGTCAAGTAATTTACTCGTTGTTAGCTTATTAGAACTATCATAAATCTTTACCCATATTTTATCTATCTCAGCATTTGGAAGTGTACCAGATACTGTAACATTCACTTTTCTTTGATCAACAGTATCTTGCACTGCACTCATAACAGAAGGCTTAGTACCATCTGTAAAAGTAACTGTTTCTACAGCTCCTTGTATTACTTTTACATAATAAATATTGATTCCACTACCAGTTGAGCGGATATTATAGGTACCTGCCGCATCAATAGTTGCTTCACTCATAGGCAATTTTCCATCTGAATCACTACTTTTACCTACTGCTTTTAGTGTAGTTACCTGATTATCTGCTGCATCATAAATACCTAATGTCCTATCTGTAGAAGAACTGCCACTTAAAGCAAATACTTGAACGGTAGCTGATCCCGTTGTTGTAAACTCAATAGTACGCGCTGCAGCATTTCCGGTACCATTTAGCTTAATACGTTTGCTAAAGCTATGATAATACTCACTCATATAACTACTGGCATCAATATCTACCTCTTTGCCAGCTGCTGCTTTAATCGTAAAGTCCCCAGCCACCTTATCTGCTGCTAACTTAGCATTTTCTAAATCACTAGCATTCAGTATTTTTATGCTGCTCTCTGTAGTCGTTCGCATCATACTATCATTAAATACCTGGATGCTCGTATCTACTGGTTCTTCTTGCAATAACATCGTTGCATTTAATGGTAACCCTAAGGTTAACATGATCACACTTAGAATCCATGCTACTACCTGATTCTTTACCTTCTTACTCATAATAGATCCCCTTTCAATAATTTAATTATGTATATTAGTATCATTACATACTGATGTATGTAGTTTTACTCAAATAAGTAATTAGGACCTCCTAGTTTGATTTTGTGCAATAGTTATAATTATCATTTAATTTAATAATTATTTAAATAATTTTAATTATATATTACACCATAACTCAAATTAATTTTATGATATTTTTTAACTTTTTAACGTTTTTATGATATTTTTTGTTAAATTTTTATATTGTCTTATTTTTATTTATCCATCTCAACCTATATCTATCTACTTATTTGTTATGGAACAGAAAAACTGCTATCAGCTTTTAATGATTTATTAGAGTGAATTTTTAATCTTTTATATTTTGCTCGTATTCGAGAAAAAATAATTTCAAATCTAAAAGGGAGGCTCTTATGTTAGAAGAATTAATCATTCGCTATCTTCCTCTTCCTATTCATCTCCTCGAACTAATGGGAATTACCGTTATTACCATCGGTGCCTTTAAAGCCTTTTACCAATACGTAAAATCCTTGCTTTTGAAAGAACATTACCCTGTCAAATACCAATTTGCTGAAGCCATGGCTATGGCCTTAGAATTCAAACTCGCTGCTGAGATCTTAAAAACGGTATTGGTTAGAAGCCTTCAAGAAATTGCTATCCTTGGAGCCATTGTCCTCCTTCGTATTCTTATTACGCTTATCATCTACTGGGAAATCAAACAAGATAACGCCGAGAATGCTCCCGAATATAACTCCAAACAAAAAAACTGACCTTGATGGTCAGTTTTTCACTTTACTCTGGTGGTAAATAGATTAAACAAATATTTAGTATTGCAGCATTAGGTAAAGCAAGATTATGAGAAAAAAGTTCTGAATTGAAATAAGCTTTATTTTCTATTGTTGTAAATATCATCCTTTCCTTCACAATATGCGCCTAATCTTGGATTAAAATAATCCTGATTATTAATCACAATATCACTTCTTTGCTCAGGTCTGTATTCTTCAAGATACTTCCTCTGTACTGGTATATACTTATTTGCATATTTTTTTATAAATCCTTCTCCATATTTCGGGACATCCCTTACCTGCATCCGCCTTAATACTTCATCAAAATCAATATGCAAAAATACAGTTGTATCCAAATATTTGAGCAATGGTTCTCTAAACAAAAGCACTCCCTCTATTAATACAATAGTATTTTCATCTATATTATAATGAATAAAATTTTCGTATTTATTAGTATCTAAATTCAAGCACAAAACATCTTTATTAATAGATTTCAACTCACTCAGTGGACCTAAAATTTCATCAATAACTTGGTCATAGTTAAACGCATTATGATAATAAGCTTCTATTTCATTATCTCCCTTACAACGCAATTCAGCAGGATTATGGTAGTCATCAATATGTATAATCGTATTCTTGATTTTTAAACTTGAAAGAAACTTAGAATATGCTTTTGTAAATACTGTTTTTCCCGATGTATCTACACCGTTAATACCTATTACCTTTTTGCCTTTTCGTATACTTCGGTCTGTTATGGCATAAAAGATTTCTATTCGATTTACATATCCGATGATGTCTGTAACATTCTGTATAATATACGTAGCCGCCCCCAATTCATTTATATTGCCATAACCATACATAGCAGCTATAGATGGAATATTATTTTCCGCAGCTGCCTCTATATCTGATAGGGTATCTCCTATAACAACTGCTGGTGAATTATTGTCTAATATTTTTCTTATAACCTCTCCTTTATTGTTAGCCTCTTTTGCGCTATATATATTAGAAAAATATTTAGTTATTCCTGTCTTTTTTAGTACAAGTTCAATATATTCTGAGCTTCCGTTTGAACAAATAATAAGTGTATGTCCCTTCGATACAAGTTCTTCAAGCAGCTCTATAACACCAGGGAATAATATGCCATTTTCTCTTACTTCTTTCTGCTCTAATTCACGAAAACGATCATACACATCTTGCTGTTTTATATGAGGAGGCAGTATGTTTGTTAAAAACTCAAAAGTTTTTTTCCCAATATTATATGTTATTGCCGTATCATCTACTTTTTCTATCGCTAACTCATCAAACAAGTGATTTACAGCTGCAATATCGCATAATGCTGTTTGAAATAAAGTCCCGTCCAAATCAAATATAATTATCATTCTGGCCTTCCCCCTTAAATTCATCTCTTCTATACCACTACTAACACTAATAAACCTAATTCTTATATTGTTAGGTTAGGTGCTAATTGTATTTTTACTTTATCTCCTAATAAAGTGATGTCCTTGTAGCACCCCTCTCTTTATCCACTGACATAGGTATGCCATAGGTATAAAACTTGTATGTCCTCATGTCACATCCCCTTCTGTGATTATGTAAAAATATTACTATTTATAGCATAACTTGTTATAGTATAATTTTCAATTAAATGACTAAATCTTTTGACATTTTGAGTAGATATAAAAACTTCTTTTAAACACAGTGCTCTCAAAAAACTATGTATAAGCTTACATAAGTAGATAACAAAGTCCTGGATTAAAAAGGAGTGTTGTAAAACTAGGTAACTAGTTCGCAACACTCCTTTTTAATGTGCTAATTTATATAATATAAATCATTCTTATCTATTAAAATTCTCATAATCGAGATACAATAAATCTATAATTCAAAACTTTAAACAAATTATTAATAGTGTATTTCCCCAGTAACACAGATTTATTGAGCTCTTAATAAGATTATTGCTTTCAACATATGCCAATTTTTCTTACAACTTGCCCCTATTTTTCTGACAATTAATCTCTTTATAGTATAATTTGTATTGTCTTAGACATCATGTCTTATCACTTTTAGAAATAATTTGTTAAATCTAAATCCAAAATTCTAAGGAGGAACAGAGTATGAAAAAACGTACTCACATGAAAAGAAATGTGGCTTTACTTACAGGTTGCGCCGTTTTTGGCTCTATATTCTCACTACTAGGTAACTTTAATCCAACTCAAGCTGCTACTGATTATGACTATTTAACCGCATTAAAGTATGGTATCCAATTCTATGATGCCAATAAATGTGGTAAAGAAGCTGGTACTAATAATGCCTTTGACTGGCGTGGTGCCTGCCATGTGAATGATGGCAAAGATGTAGGCCTTGATTTAAATGGTGGTTATCATGACTGTGGTGACCATGTTAAATTTGGCATCACTCAAGGTTACGCAGCAAGTGTACTTGGTTGGAGTTTTTATGAATACAAAGATGGCTTTGATAAAGCGGGTGCTACAGAAAAAGCATTACAAACGCTTAAACATTTTACAGATTATTTATTAAAATCTCATCCTAATGCAAATGTTTTCTATTATCAGGTTGGTGATGGTAATGCCGATCATAGTTATTGGGGTGCCCCTGAAGTTCAAGGTGACCGCTCTACTATGTTTAAGGTAGATGCCAATAATGCTGGTTCAGATGTAGCTGGTGAAGCTTCTGCTGCACTTAGCTTAATGTATCTAAACTACAAAGATATTGATTCAGCTTATGCTGATCGCTGTTTAGCTGCTGCCAAATCACTTTATGCCTTAGCTAAAGTTAAACCAGGTACTAGCCAAGGTCAAAGCTTCTATACCTCTAGTAGCTACAAAGATGATTTAGCATGGGCAGCTACTTGGTTATATCAAATTACAGGTAATTCAGCTTATCTTAATGATGCTGAAAATTATATGAAAACTTCTACTGGTATTGCAGTAGATGAATGGACTATGTGCTGGGACAATATGCTCAGTCCTGCTACTATCCAGCTCTATAAGCTAACTAATAATTCTGTTTATTTAGATGCCATAGAGCATAACTTGAATTACTGGTATAACAGTGTTCCAACCACACCTGGTGGATTAAAATACTTAAATAACTGGGGCGTACTCAGATATTCAGCAGCTGAGTCTATGATTGCCCTTCAGTATTATGATTTAACAGGAGATACAGCTGCAAAATCCTTAGCTACTTCTCAAATCAATTACATTCTTGGTAACAACCCTAATCGTATGTCTTATATGGTTGGTTATGGTTCTAAATATCCACTCTATCCACATCATAGAGCTGCTAACGGCTATACCTATGCAGATAGCGGTAACTTAAAACCTGCCAAACATGTACTTACAGGTGCATTAGTGGGTGGTCCTAACTCTAACGACCAATATAGTGATAATGGTAATGATTATGTTTATACAGAAGTAGGTATTGATTATAATGCTGGGCTCGTTGGTGCACTTGCAGGTTTAGCCTCCAATCAGGACGGACCTGTTCCTACACCAACACCTACACCAACGCCTACTCCTACACCAACGCCTACTCCTACACCAACGCCTACTCCTACACCAACGCCTACACCTACACCAACGCCTACTCCTACACCAACGCCTACTCCTACACCAACGCCTACTCCTACACCAACGCCTACTCCTACACCAACGCCTACTCCTACACCAACGCCTACTCCTACACCAACACCTACTCCTACAGAAGGTGTTATTCCTAAGGTTAGCGTTACTACGCAGTTAGGTAGCTCTGTCAATCAGCAATATGCTATCACCTCTGTAGGTAGTCAAAATCTTGATCTTTCTAAGCTCAGCATTCGCTACTACTACACCAAAACAAGTACAAAGAGTCAAAGCTTCTGGTGTGATAGTGCAGGTCTTCAGCTTAATGTATCTCCATGGTATGTGAACCTTTCTTCTGGAGTAAAAGGTACTTTTAAAGATGGTTATCTAGAAATCACTTTTGATACTACCTATAGCATGGCACCAAACTCTGGTTCACTTAATTTAGGTGTTCGCTTTGCTCAAAGTGATTGGTCTGGCTATGAAAATTTAGTTGATAACGGCTATGAAGTTTATTACAACGATACATTAATTAAATAATGATAGATAAAACGCAAATAGAGCCGAACAAATTGTTCGGCTCTATTTGTATCTTATTATCTACTTCTCGGCAAAAATACAGAAAAGCAGCTACCCTTTCCTACTTCTGAAGTGACCTTTATATAACCGCTCTCCGCCACTACAATTTCTCTAGCTAAGTATAACCCTATCCCTACTCCCTCTTTTTTTGCAACTCTAGGGCTTCTGTAAAAGCGCTTAAAAATAAGAGCCAACTCTTCTTCTGTAATACCTATTCCTGTATCTATAAAATCCACTCTGCAAAACATCTCATATTCACTGATCTTAATAGTAATGCTACCTTCCTCAGCCGTATAC
This sequence comes from Cellulosilyticum lentocellum DSM 5427, assembly GCF_000178835.2. Taxonomy (GTDB): domain Bacteria; phylum Bacillota; class Clostridia; order Lachnospirales; family Cellulosilyticaceae; genus Cellulosilyticum; species Cellulosilyticum lentocellum. The sequence goes on along the minus strand of NC_015275.1, from coordinate 864,213 downwards.
TTAATGGCATTGTCTAATAGATTAGCAAACACTTCTTGTGTCCATTTACCATCAAATCTTGCTATATATCTTCCTTCACTTAGTTCCCATTGAAGTCTTAGCTTCTTCTCCTCCAGTTTTGCCTTTGCTTCTTCTAGTGCCTTATTAATAAGTGGTACTAGATTATTAGTTGTTGGCGTCACGGTAATTATGCCATTCTCAAGACGAGAGAGTTTTACTAAGGAACGTATAAGGAAATCTAATTTTTCACTTTGGAAGCTTATTTGAGTCACTAACTCACTTACTTCTTCTGGTAATTCTTTTTCCTTTAAAAGTTCACTATAAAGTAATAAATTAGCAATAGGCGTCTTTGTTTGATGAGAAATATCAGAAATCAAACTTTTAATATGCCGATGCTGCACTTTAATATTTTGCTGAGCTAGCTGGCTACTTGTAAGAAATTTTGCAAGTTTTGCTTCTAAGGCGGATTGCCTTGATTCATCAAAGCTACTTTCATTAAACTCATCCTTAATCACAAGCTCTAGCATCTCCTCTAAACCCTGCATAGTTCTTTTGGCTTCTTTATAAGCTTTAACAGCTATAATGATGCATGCTAATGCTACCAGACAAACTACTATCATGATGATGGTTAATAACTTCATTCTGCCTCACTCCTTATAGCCCAAGTATAACCAATACCATAAATGGTTTTAATATATTGAGGCTTTGCAGGATTATCTTCTAATTTTTCTCTGAGCCTACGAACTGTTACTGAAAGCGCATTTTCATCCACAAATTCGCCGCCATCCCAGATGCGTTCTAATAAGTCCTCTCTAGAAAGGATTAGTCCCCTATTCATTACTAGTAATCTAAGTAGTCGCTGCTCTGTTTTACTTAAAACCAACGCTTCATTCCCTTTTAAAAAGGTCATAGCATCAAAATTAAAACTAAAGTTCTCTAAATAAATAATTTGCTTATCTATCTGCTCTTTTCTCCTCAAAACTGCTTGAATCCTAGCACGCAGCACAGCTAAGCTAAAAGGCTTGGTAATATAATCATCTGCCCCTGCCTCTAGCCCCACTACTTCATCCATCTCTAAGTCATTAGCTGTAATAAAAATAACAGCCGAACTGAATTTTTCTCTTATTTCCTTACAAAGCACGAGTCCACTTCCATCAGGTAGATTAATATCTAAAAGAATTAGGTCAAAAGGCTTAAGACTCAGCTTATGTCTAGCTGTTTTTAAATCCGAAGCTTCAGACATTTCATAGCCTAGTTGCTGCATAGCTAAAGCAATTCCTCTGGATAAAGCTAAATCATCTTCTATAATAAGAATGGCTTTCATGTTACTTCTCCCTTTTACAACTGATGATCATTATTTAGTCTTATAATGAGCGCCGCCTACATAAGTACTTTTCTGTATTAAATACTAAATAATTACTATTTTCTTTATTATACAACATTTAAAAGTGCTTTGTAACATTTTCCCTTATAGTCAGTTATGTACCTATTCGCTATCTTTTAGTTCTTCAACAATGGCATTTTTGTTATTCGTATGATACGACCAACCAGGTATGAGCGCTGTTAAAATGAATAATAAAGTGCATGCTATTAATAGAGGCGCTACAGTAAGTTCAAAGCTTAGAAACCATATAGCCTTGGTTAAATTTTTTAAAGCTGTATAGGATATCAGCAAGGTTATAATCAGAGAAGCTACAGAAGTATATATTGCATAGTAAATGCCTTCAAAGGTGAGCATGCTAAGGAGTTGTTTTTTTGTCATGCCTATACTTTTTAACATAGCAAATTCTTTTTGTCTTGCAATAATGCTAGTACTCATGGCATTGATAAAGTTAAGTAAGCCAATTAAACCAATAATTAAGCACAAAGCGCCTCCTACAAGTACTAATACATTTCTAAACTCAAAAAAATCTTGTTTATAACTTTCTCTTGAACAATAATTCATCGTTTGATTGACTGCTTCTGTGTAATTTTTAAGGAATAATTCTATTTGCGCCTCTTCCCCCTCTATGCTTTCGCATAAATAAGTCATTCGACTTATTTGTGGTGTATAGGTTTTAAGCTCTTCTACTGGCATAGCAAAGGTTACTAAATCTGCATATGTTCTACTCGTATTGGTATAGGTCATACGATAGAAACCCATAATTTCATATTCTTTTTCTCTGCCATAAACTTCAGTAATTGGTCTTTCTATGACTTTTCCTTGCTGATCATAAGCTATGCCTGTATCTTTATCAAAGTCATTCAGATTAGGGTCTGTTAGAATGTCTTCAAGCACCTTAAGCTTCACCTTATCTCCTATATCATAAAGTGCTTCATCATAAAGTATATTACCATAGTCATCATCCATTAATCCTAAAAGCAAATAATTTCCTGACTTGAACTTTTCTATATCTAGTTCGCCTTTAACAATATCTAATCCTTCAAGGTTAAAATCATCCATGGCATAAATCCCTGTGTAAATACCTTGCGTTTTATCAAAGTGCATGTGCTGGCCATAAAAATTAACTTCACCTTCATATTCAGCCCTAATCTCTATTCCCATAGGTGTATAAACGCCTCCACCTCCTGCAAAAGTTGGTTGCGCTACAAGCGCTGCTACAAGCTCATCATCTACCTCCTTTTGCTCCTGACGATAATCATTGTTAAAATAGCTAGCATGAGCTACTTGAAAATCGCAATCGATAAATTTACTTACGAATTTATTCATATCAAAGCTATTGGCTAAGCAAAATACAGCATTCATTAATACCAAACTCAGTGACATGGAGATAATGGCTATAATGGTACGCTTTCGATTTCTGCTTAAGTTAGCTAGGGCCATTTGATAAAGCTTAGACCCATTTGTTCTTTTCTGTTTCTGGGTATAATTTTGGTCTACACCACTCCATTTAACGGCTTCTACAGGTGTTATCTTAGCAGCAACTTTAGCAGGCTTATTGCAGCTTAAAAGCACTGTAATCATAGCAAATACAGCTGAACCTATAAAAATCATAGGACTAAAGCTTAAACTACTTTTTCCCCCTTGCATATGAGCTGTTAAAAGTGGGAGGAAAAGTGCTCCCATTCCAAAGCCTAGTATAAGTCCTAAAGGAATCCCCCATAAACACATCCTAAAGGCTTCTTGTTTAATCATGCTTTTTATTTGTCTGCCTGTTGTTCCTATGGTTTTTAATAAACCATAAAAACGTATTTCTTTAATAACTGAGATTTGAAAAGTATTATAAATAATTAAATAGCCCGTTAGCATAATAAGTACTATTCCTAAAACAACTGCCACGATGCTTCCGATGTTATGATCTAAGGAGGCACTCATATAAGACCAATTAACACCATAGTAAATACGATTATCAGCATCCTCTTCCATAGAGTAACCGCTATCTGTAATCACCTTTTGCACATTGCCTTCAATGTTCCTGCTATTTTTAAAGTAAAGATCTGCTCTAATAGAACCATTTATATCATTATCTTTTTTAACAGCTTGTCCTCTACCTGGCAAATAAGCTTTAACAAAGCTTTCTGAAACAAGTCCTATTCCAACAGTAAAAGCAGGGTCTCCCTCATACCAACCACTTAAGGTAAAGTCTACTGTTTCAATTCGATCATTAAAGTCTATGGACAAACTAACCTTCTCTCCTACCTTAGGGGTTATTCCCAGTCGTTTGAGGGTTAAATCATCTAATACAATTTGATCTTTATCTCGGGGGAAAGTTCCTTCCTTTAATTCAATAAAGCCTAGCTCGGCACTCACTTTATCACAGTAATCAATCTCAACAGGTCTTTTACTTAAGGCTATGTCTTCCACTTGTCCTACAAAAATACTTTTACCAATTTTCTCAATCAAAGGATGCCCAGATAACTTTTGGTATTCTTCTTCGCTTAAATACTTTAAAGAGGCATGGGCTGAACCTCCTGCCATGCGCATATTATTATATTCCATACTTTTGATAATACCTGCCCCTAAAGTAAATAGCGTAGTAAACAAAATAGTTGTTAATATTATAGCCATAATAGCTATTTGGTTACGCTTTTTATTGCTCTCATAATTCCTTTTGGCAAGATTACGAATGGCCTTGGTATTTTGCACCTTAAACATAAGTCTCACCTGCCTTAACCAGTAAACCATCTTCAATACGTACAATACGGTCAGCTAGTTGAGCAATTTCTTCATTATGGGTAATCATCACTATGGTTTGTCCAAATTGATCACTGGTAATCTTAAGCATACCTAAAACATCTTGAGACGTACGACTATCTAAATTCCCTGTTGGTTCATCTGCTAAAATAATAGCTGGCTTAGCTGCTATAGCCCTAGCAATAGCTACTCTTTGCTGCTGCCCTCCTGAAAGCTGACTAGGCAAACTCGTGAGTTTCTTTTCTAAGCCCAAAGTATGTATAATCTTATCTATATAAGCTTTATCTGGCTTATTACCATCTAACTCAATGGGTAAAACAATATTTTCATAAACATTAAGTACTGGTACTAGATTATAACTTTGAAATACAAAACCAATTTTACGCCTTCTAAAAATAGTAAGTTCCTCTTCTTTTAGCTTAGATAAGTCCTTACCATCTACTATAACGGTTCCCGAAGTAGGCTGATCAAGTCCTCCTAACATATGCAAAAGCGTAGACTTGCCACTTCCCGAAGTCCCTACGATAGAAACAAATTCTCCTTTATCCACGGTAAAGTCTATGCCATCCAAAGCATGTACAGCTGTATCTCCTTGACCGTAGTACTTTTTTAGATTTTTAGTCATTAATATCTGCATTTTATTCCCCCCTTTAGTTTATAAATCTATTATAGCTCTCACAGATGTCTATAATCTTTCAACGCTTAAAACAAATCTAACAGTATTGAAAGATTGTGTATCTCTACTTAATAACATGATAACTTAAACATATAAAAGACTTATTCTCTTCCTCTTACTTTGTGTTATAATCATTCATAGCGACATAAAAGTAAAAATATGATTATTTTGAGAGGAAGTGGATAATATGAAACATTACTCTAATAGTAAAAAGAAACTATATCTGATTTTGACCACTATAGGTGTTATACTAGCTGGTCTTATTCTTACCTTTTTTATTTATATTAATAACTATTATCATACAGAACCATTAGCTATGGCCTTCTTAAAAGATAATCAAACTATTAGCTTAACATATAAGAAAGATTATCTTGTTCTGGCTCCAAAAGAAAATATACAAGACACAGCCCTTGTTTTTTATCCTGGTGGCAAAGTAGAATATACAGCTTACGCCCCTATGCTGAGCAAGCTAGCAGAAGCTGGTTATATTTGTATTATTCCTAAGATGCCTTTTAATCTAGCTGTTTTTAATCAAGATGCAGCCACACCTATTATGGCAGACTTTCCCGAAATCAAGCATTGGTACTTAGGTGGTCACTCACTAGGTGGTGCTATGGCAGCAAGCTATGCTAGTACACATAGTGAAGCTTTAGAAGGTCTTATTTTGCTAGGTGCTTATAGCACTAAGGATTTATCTCAGCTTCCTCTTAAAGTCCTTTCTATCTACGGCAGTGAAGATAAAGTCTTAAATAAAGCAAACTATGAAGAAGGCAAAGCTTTTCTTCCTAATGACTTTACTGAGCTTTGCATTGAAGGTGGGAACCATGCCTATTATGGTGAGTATGGCGAGCAAGAAGGGGATGGTCATGCCACAATCACTAGTGAGGAGCAAAAGCGACTTACTGTGGAGGCTATCCTGGAATTTTTCCATTAACATAGAAAAGGTAGCTAGTCTATCTCTTCCCAAAATAGTGGATAAACCCTTAGGAGATGTCATTCTTTTTATACCCAACTACTACAATAGCGGGCTGTCAACTTATTCATTGACAGTCCGCTATTAGATTTATAGATTTAACTATGATTGTATTTTAATTGCTGGGGGTAATCATTATTACTTTTTGCTATCTTATAACCTTTTCTAAACTGCTTAGGAGATGTATTTTTATATAGCTGAAATAACTTGATAAAATAACTCGTTGTACTAAATCCCACTGTATGAGCAACCTCTGTAATATTCAGTGTTGTGGATATAAGTAATTTTTCTGCTTCTGTAATTCTTATTCGATTAATATACTCACTTAAATTCATTCCCAGATATTCATTAAACGTTCTAGAAAAATAACTATAGCTCATATTACAAAGGTTGGCTAACTCTGCGGCTTTAATTTCCTCGTCGTAATGATGTAGTACATAATCAAAAGCAGGCTGCAATCTTTTCATCGTTTCTCTATTTACATCTACATCCATCACAATATCTATTCCTTGCTTATGAAAATATCTTAGTAGCCATAAAAATATTCTTCCTATATGATTTTTTATGGCTAGTTCATACCCATAACTCCTCATTTCAAATTCATCCAACATTTCATAAAGAAGCTTTGGAATAAATGTATTTTCAATCTCAGACTTGTCAATGACCTTTTGATGTTTCCCGTTTTCTAGAATAAATGGCAAGACATATTTTAGCTGCAAATAATCTTGAAACATTGTATTATAAATGACTTCGGGTTCAAATCTAAGGACAATATACTTTCCTCCTTCACAAGAATATGAATCAATTTGATGCACTTCTTTTGAATTAATAATCACCAAATCTCCTTGCTTGAATAAATGGGCTTCTCCATTTAAAAGCACTTTGTATATACCTGATATACCATATAAAATCTCGATATAACTATGATAGTGTGCTGGAAAAACGTTTCCCTCTGCCTCTACATTATGAATATGACAGAGATAATTATAAGATATTCCATCAATAATTTCCTTTTTTTGTTCTAGATAATGCATATCACCCTCCACGACAAAATATTTATACTTTTTTATAAAAATATTATATCATCTATTTTATCAATCATTTATACTTATTTTATCATCAAATTTTGGGAGGTAAGATAAATATGCATAAAATAGGTATTCCTTTAGAAGGATTTGCTGAATTTTCCAAAATAGTTGCCGCTAACGGTGCTGTATTAATCAAAAATCAAGAACAAATTCTTCCTATAAAAACAACTGATAGGGTATCCATCTTTGGAAGAACTCAAGTCAATTATTATAGAAGTGGCACCGGCTCTGGTGGCAGCGTCAATGTGCTTTATAACACTAACCTTTTAGGTGCTTGTAGAACCCATGAAGCTATTACAATAAATGAAGATTTAGCTGCTATTTATGAAACTTGGGTCTCCCAAAATCCTTTTGATAATGGGGGTGGACGTTGGGCCTGTGAACCTTATCACCAAAAAGAAATGCTCCTCTCAGATCACATTGTAAAAGAGGCAAGAGGCAAATCAAACAAAGCAATCGTTGTTATTGGACGTACTGCTGGTGAAGATAAGGATAATACCAATGAACCAGGTAGTTATCAGCTGACAGACGAAGAGAAAAACATGCTGCAACTTGTAACAAAACATTTTGAGCAAGTTGTTGTTATTCTAAATGTAGCCAATATCATTGATATGAACTGGATAAATGATCCTAGTCACCGTCATCCTATCCAAGGCGTTCTCTACGTTTGGCAAGGTGGTATGGAAGGTGCCAGTGCAGTAGTAGATTTACTAGTTGGTACAATAACACCTAGTGGTAAGCTTACAGATACAATAGCTTATTCCCTCCAGGACTACCCTTCTGCTTCAAACTATGGTGATCCTATCAGAAATTTCTATCAAGAAGATATCTATGTGGGCTATCGCTACTTTGAAACATTTTGTCCTGAGAAAGTTCAATATGAATTTGGATATGGTCTATCTTATACACAATTTGAGATTATGCCTAAGGAAGCTTCTGTTATTATAAAAAATAATGAAAAACACATCCAGCTTGAAGTGCTCGTTAAAAATATAGGTACTCATTTTGCTGGCAAAGAAGTTGTCCAGGTCTACTATAGTGCACCTCAAGGAAAATTAGGCAAACCTGCTAAAGCTTTGATTGCCTTTGAAAAAACAGATTTACTGGCACCAGGTACCTCTCAAATACTTCATATAAGCTTTCCTATTAGCCAAATGGCTTCTTATGATGATAGCGGTATTACTGGTCATAAATCTGCTTATATACTTGAGCCAGGTGAATATATATTCTATATTGGAAACAGTGTAAAAAATGTCACAAGGCTTCATATCGATGGCAAACCCAGTTACCACCAAGCTTCACTTGAAGTCACTCTTCAGCTTACAGAAGCTTTAGCACCAACTAAGGCTTTTACAAGAATAAAACCTGGTGCAAGAAATGCTGATGGTACTTATGAACTTACTTATGAAAATGTCCCTACACAAAGCATTTCTCTCTCAGATCGTATTCAAGAGAATCTCCCTGAATCATTACCTATAACAGGGAATAAGGGCTATACCTTAAAAGATGTTTATGAAAAGAAAATTCCCATGACCACCTTTATCGCTCAGCTTACAGAATACGAACTGGCTACACTTGTTAGAGGGGAAGGGATGAGTAGCCCTCTTGTAACCCCGGGCACAGCTTCTGCCTTTGGTGGTGTATCTGATAGCTTAATAGCTTATGGTATCCCTGCCGCTTGCACAGCTGATGGCCCTTCTGGTATTCGTATGGAAAGTGGCCATCATGCCACCCAAGTTCCTATTGGCACACTTCTTGCAGCAACCTGGGATACCAAACTTGTTAAGTCCCTTTATGAACTAGAAGGCAAGGAATTGTTACGCAACCAGATTGACCTCTTACTTGGACCGGGACTTAATATCAAGCGTTATCCTTTAAATGGCCGTAACTTTGAATATTTTTCTGAAGATCCTCTGATTAGTGGTGTTTTTGCTACTGCTATAACACAAGGTCTTGAACTTGGTGGTAGTTATGCTACCCTTAAGCACTTTGCTTGTAATAATCAAGAAAAAGAACGCTCAGTGGTAGATGCAATCGTTTCAGAACGTGCTCTAAGAGAAATTTATTTAAAAGGCTTTGAGCTTGCCGTTAAAGAAGGTGGTGCAAAAGCCATTATGACAGCTTATAACCCACTAAATGGACACTGGACAGCCTCTAATTATGATTTAAATACTACTATCCTTCGTGAAGAATGGGGATTTAAAGGTATTGTTATGACTGACTGGTGGGCAAAAATGAATGATGTGGTAAAGGGCGGAGAAGCAACAATTCAAAATACTCATTTTATGGTACGCTCACAAAATGACTTATATATGGTAGTAGGTAATTACGGTGCCGAAAACAATATATATGGGGATCATACGATTGAAGCTTTAAATAGTGGCACATTACAAATTGGTGAATTACAGCGTTGTGCCATGAATATATGTAATTTCTTAATGGAAACGACTGCTTTTTCTAGAATGACTGCTAATAAACCAAAACTTCGTTTTATTAAAGCTTCCTCTGAACCTACTTCAATAGAGCCACATAGTTTAGCCGAAAACCCTGAAGTAACCTTTGACCCAGTTTGTCCTCCCTGTATTAAGGTTTCTACTGCTGGCGTCTATCATATTATCGTTCATATGATGTCACCTGAAAGTTCCTTAGCACAAACTGCTTCTAATGTGTACTTAAATAACGAATTAATTGCTACCATCCAAACCAATGGTACATCTGGTAAATGGATTACTCAAAAACTGGTTACAGTAGAACTTGAATGTGGCAATTATCATCTTACAGCAAACTTTATTAAACCAGGTCTTCAAATCGGTTCAGTCACATTCCAATTAGCTCCCTCAAATAACTAGTTTATTTTACTATTTATCCCTCCCTCATTCAAAAAAGGTTATATCCTTTGCTTAGCAATGGATATAACCTTTTTCATTTATTATATAAAACATCAATCACTTTTTAACGACTATGTGACGTCGTAGTATGTCATATATCTTCTCCTCTTAGTATACCAAAAACTTGAGAGTCTTTATATTTTCTATCTATTTTTAGCTCTATTCAGTATACTCGGTTTAAGCAATCACAGTTTTCTATTCTTTCTAAAGAGAAGTAGCTGCTCCTATTAATGGTACACTTGTCCATCATATACCAGAATAATTTTCTTCTCAGTAAAGTTACTTATATTACTCCAATCATTGTTTGCATAACGAACCTGTAATTGAACACTTCCTGTATTAGGCTGTAGCACCTCATTTTGATTGAGCTTGATTTCCAAATAACTTCCATCTGTATCACTACCAAACGTACCTGTTACACCACTAAAAGAACTATACCAAGGTGATACGGTTAATTGTGCTGCTGCACTATCACACCAAAAATTCATAGTCTTAGTATCATCTTTTGTATAGTAGTATTTAATACTAAGTTTAGATAAGTCTATAGCCTGAGCACTTTTAGGCGTTAAAGTATAAGTTTGATTAATAGAGCCTCCTGTAGTTGTTGCAACCTTTATATCTACTATTGTATTTTCTGTTTCCTCTCCTGGATTTTCACCTTCTCCTGGATTTTCACCTTCTCCAGGTTCTTGACCTTCATCAACCTTTCCTACTAAATCCAGTCTAGTAAGCGTTGCTACAAGTGGTGAATTCCAATAGATGTCCACCTCATTGGTAGAGTAACTTTCGATATGGTCTAAGTAGCATTTAGCTGGTGCCATCCCTTTTAAATAAGCTTTCGCATAGGTATCTTCTAAACTGGCATTAGGTCCACCCACAAGCATTCCTGGAATAGCTGCTTTTTGTACAATAGAAGGTCTATGGTGTGGGTTTTTAGGAGAAGTTGCTCCATAACCTGTTACATAGCATAAACCTATAGCATTTTTACCTAAACAGTAGTTAAGATGCTCTTTAGCCCATTTGAGATAGTCTGCATTTGCTTCTACACTGTAAGCTGTAATCAAAGTAAGCGCATTATTTAAAGTAGACATATTGCTTCCCCAATAATAATTCACGCCATTTGAAACGCCATAACTGTCATTTTTAGCTGCTGTTACAATATCGTTAGCTTGGCTAACTATACTCGCTTTTACTTTATTATATGTTGCTGTATCTGTAGAAGCTGCTTTTAAGTAAGCGGTGTTACCGTAGTTACCAACACCACCCCAATCAAAGCCTATTTCCACTTTTTGATTGACGTAATTTTTAAATGCCTCATGATATTTAGCTTCTCCTGTTGCTTTAAAGAGCTGTGCAGCTGCCCAGTATCTCTCATCTCTGTCACTTGTATCACCATATTCACCTGTTTCAATATCAGATGGGTTTTTAAAGTTACTGCTTGGTGCTTGTTCTAAATAACTCCATGCTTTCTTAGCTGCTGCAAGGCATTTATTAGCATAAGCTAAATCACTGTCTTTATAAGTCTCATAACCCATAGCCATAACAGCTGCAAAATCAGCTGTAGCTGTTGTAGATATAGGACATACGATTAGCTGCCCCGTTTCTTCTTGTGGCATCACATATCCTGGGAAACTGGCACAAGTTACCTTATGATAAACACCTCCATTTGTTTGATTTTGCATTTTAAACATCCAGTCTAACTGGTTTTTCACTTCATCGAGTAAATCTGAAACACCATTTCCACTTTCTGAAATCCCCATTTGATCAGTAAATGCTGCTTTGTTATCCCCATAAGCAAGTAGTAAATCAGCTACAGCTTTGGAGGTTGCCACTACATAACGTCCATAATCTCCGGCATCATGCCAACCACCTGAAACATCAATGGTTTCATTAGTACCATAAATCTTAGCTTTGGTTGTATGGCAAGTAGGATGTGACCATTTTCCTGCAAGGGTACTCGTAAGTTCTTGTCCACATCGTTGCATATAAAACATCTTGAAAGCATCTGTAAAGACATTTTGATAAACATCCTCACCGATTTTAAAGCTGTAAGATTCTCCAGCATGAGTTGTTACAATCTTATAAGTACCAGGTGTTTTTACTGATGAAAAATCTCCTGAGCATGTATTTTCTTGTGTTGCAGCATCATAGCGACTGTTTGATATATTGCCTTCATAAACAGTAGTACCGGTATCTACTGACACCACACTAAACTTAGTGTCCTCAATAGCCCCTCTAAAGACAACCGTTTTGGTTTCTTCTGGTTTATAACCTATTTGGTTTAAAACCACCTTTTTCTCTTCAACTGGTTTGTCTTCTTCGTCATAAACTACATTGCTGTCATCTACAAGGTAAAGCTCTACATTGTCGATTCTAACCTGATGGCTAGCAACAGCTCCATCTACATTTCCAAGGTTAAAAGCAAGCCTAGGCATTTTGTCTGTTTCATCTAGCATGGTAAATGTTTTGGTAATGGTCTGCATGACAGGAGTAGTGCTTATTCTATCATCTACATACCCACGATAATCCCCGCTATTAAGCTGAATCCTATAATCTACTTGTCGATTAACGCTTGAACTAATATCAAATTTTAAAACATACTTTCCATTTTTATATAATTTAAAGTCATCGTAATTAACCTGCATACTATAGGACTCTGTTCCACAATCTTGAATGTTTGCTTCAAGCTGCCCTTGATTTACTCCTAGAGTTCCCTTGCCTCCTAGAGTAGTGAAATATCCCCAAATCCCTATACCACTTTCAAAGTTACCATCTTTGATTAAATTCGAGGTGCTAGACTGTGTGGTCTGTGCCCATAGCGTAGAGGTACTACTACTTACAGTGCTAAAAAACATACATGCTGATAAAAATAAGGTGAACGCCTTTCTCATCATATCCTCTCCTTTTCATTGAGTTCATTACTTCCACTTGCATTATATGTATACATATAGTTCATCTTATTCTAACAATTAAAAATAATTTTTAAAATGATGTATCATGGTATTTAACTGATAAATCATGTTGTTTAAGGAGGTTTTATGATGAAAATTACGTACATTGGACACAATCATACTCATGATATGGATTTTGAGATTCAACGTCCTCATGGTTCTGGAGACTACTTAGCTCTGCTTCTTAAAAGTCATGGTCTCTTTCTTTTAAATAACCAACCTGTCGTTCTACCACCAAATACCTTTTTCTTATATCAACAAGGTACGCCTCAGTATTACAAAGCTTATATGGAGCCTTTTTCTAATGATTGGTTTCACTTTACCCTAGAGGATGATGAATCTGATTTCTTTGAGTCTTTGCAAATTCCTTTTGAGACTCCTATTTCGCTCCATCATTCACCTTTCTTTTCTTTACTTATCAAGCATATGACCTGTGAGTACTATACAAAACCTTATTTTCATAATCAGAGCCTAGATCACTATCTCTCACTGTTTTTCATTAAGATTTCAGAAGCTTATCAGACTTACTATGAGCCTCTAACATCTTTACATATTAATCAGCTCGTCCTTCTTAGAAGCAAAATCTATAGTCGTCCTTATGAAAAATGGACAGTGGAAGGCCTTGCTCACGAGATTAATCTAAGCCCCTACTATTTTCAAAAGCTGTATAAAAAACAGTTTAATATTTCCTGTTTAAAGGATATTATTAATGCACGCATTGAATATGCCAAACACTATCTCACCCTCATTGATATACCGATTAAATCTATTGCTGAAAATTGTGGTTATGAAAATGATGTCCACTTTATGAGGCAGTTTAAATCGGTTACAACTTATACGCCTAGTGAATATCGCAAGCTCCATACTTAGTATAATGATTACAAATCCAAAAGTCCTACAATCCTTTAAAACCAGTTAATTCTATAATATCCTGCCTTATTATTCACAAAAAAGTAGGACTCCCCCTAATTAATTAAATCGACTAATTGTACGACACCCCTTTTTGTGCAAAAATAACGAATTTTTTGTTTAGTTGATAATTATTTTGTGATAAATTATAATATAAAATATATTACAGGTTATTTAAACTTGTGACAAAAGTATACTCAAAAGATACAAACATGGAGGCAGGAGAGATGAAAAATAATTTAGATTTAAGAAGTAAGATCTTATTGATGGTAATGGTCCCCGTCGTATGCCTGTTATTAGTACAGGTAAGCAATGCATTCAATTTGATTGATAATAGGAGTGCATTAATTATGGCATTTTTTCTCACGGTAATAACGATTGTTTGTACATTGTTAGAACTTAACTCAATTATAGGGACATTAAAAAATGCCGTAAAGAATTTAGCACTATTATCTGAGGGGAATCTTCAAATTAAAATTAGTCAAAGTATCATGAAACGAAAAGATGAAAGCGGAGGAATTGAAAAGGCAGTAGGAAATCTATGTAGTTCATTAAGAAATTTCTCTAAGGATATAAATACATCTACTAATGTCATTGTAACTTCTGCAATGGAGTTGACAACTAAATCACAGCAAATTAATGCGGCAAGTGATGAACTCTATATAGCAATTAATACTATTTCAGAAGGAACAATGTCGCAGGCTGAAGATACTCAGGAGCTTTCAAAACTCATTATGGAAATGGGAACATCCATTGAGAATGTAGTTGAGTATGTAAAGACATTGAATGAAATAGTAGCGTATATGAAAAATACACAACTGAGTACACGTGAAATGATGAATCAATTAAATGAATCTAATACAAAGACAACCAATGCAGTAGAACGCATAGGAGTTCAAACAGATACAACCAACCAGTCTGTACAGCAAATTAAACAAGCAGTAGCTATGATTACCACTATTGCTGAGCAAACCAATCTACTCTCTTTAAATGCAAGTATTGAAGCAGCTAGAGCAGGTGAGCAAGGTAGAGGATTTGCAGTTGTAGCGAATGAAATCAGAAATTTGGCAGAGCAATCTAAAGAATCCACACAAATCATAGAAGAAGTTATTACTCAGGTTATTGAGGATTCTAGTAAGACTGTGGATATCATGCAGGAAGTTAAAGAAATTGTAAATGAGCAGGAAAATAAATTAGATGAGACAAAGAAGCAGTTTTATGAAGTAAGTAATGGTATTGAGCAGTCAATAACAGGTATTCAAAATATCGAGACTAAGGTTATTAATCTGGATAGCACAAGGGAAAAAGTTATCAATGCAATACAAAATGTTTCTGCAGTAGCACAAGAAAACGTTACAAGTGTGGAACAAGTTTGTACAGGTATAGAAGAGATACATACAACGATTGAACAATTTAGTACATTAAGTGATTCGCTTAACAATGTAGCAACAGAGTTAGAACGTGTGGTAGGTTACTTTAAGTAAAATAGTAAGTAATCAAAATCACCAGTGAACTGTTGGTTTGCTCTTCCCCTAGAATGGAAAAATACTTGCTGATTCCCTGAAAGTTTCTTTTTCCATACTTATATTTTAAGTTTGCATGTCTGTCTAATATCATCAAGGCACTCTTACTCTTGAGAAACTCTATAAACTGTCATACGCTTAAGTAAGGGGCATACTTACTAACATATATATATATGATCTGGACAGGCTTCAGCTTCAATGGCTTCCTCTTTTTTTCATTACATATTTTCTTAGTATTTGAGCTATATCAGCTCATAGTTCTCTATATACTAAAGTATTTTTTAATTCCCCCCAGTAAAACTAGGGGGGTATTTACTTTAAAGTAAGAAATGGTAAGTCATCGATACTCAATAACTTATGAGTATTATCTCCTTTTTCCTAATAATATTTAGATATATGACCCATGGTTTAGGAAAACTATAGAATTGTCATATTTAATTCAATAATCAAAAAGCTACACCCCTTGATTACCATTGTATATAGCCCTTTAGCTTTTAATTTTTTATTCTCATTCTACATTAACTGATTTTCTATATTCTATTATTGCATATCCAATTAATATATACCCTATTAATCCTACTACTAAAAATACAACTGCTGCTATTGGTACGCTTATTTTATTAGATAAAATTGTAAATAATAAAGGTGATAATGCACTACCCAAAGCATAAAATATGCCGACTAATGCAAACTTTTTAGTGCTATCTCTAGTTCCAAATACATCTACAGGAGTAAATGCTGGTGCAGATGTTAATGTAAATATGACCAAACCAGCAAACAATGGAATACCAAACCCTATCAGACTGCCATTTGGCATAAAAATCATAATTAATAAACCAATTGTTACACCTATAAAGGATATAATCATAGCTTTGAAAGTACCTAATTTATCTAATAGCTTTCCTCCTCCAATATTCCCAATTAAACAAGTAATTCCATATACTGAACCTGCTAAACCAATTTGTGTATCTGTAAGTCCTTTAATAGTTAAAACTGGAATAGACTGTGTCGCTAATGCAACACTTGCAAAACATATAAGTAATGATGCAATACAAAATATTATAAAATGTTTATTTTTTAGAAGTTCATCATTTGACAAACCTTCAAATTTTATTTTTTGAGTCTTATTTTTACTATTAACATGTTCTACATTGATTTCATCTTTTTTAGGGTCTCTTATAAATAATAATGCAATTGGTACCCCTATAATAGCTATCACTATTCCTAATATAATATATGTTTTTCGCCATCCATATTGAGCTAACAAATTAACTACCAATGGTTGAAAGAATATATTTCCAACAGATCCTCCTGATAAAGCTATGCCTAGTGCAGTACCTCTCCCGTTATCTGGAAACCATCTACCGATAATAACAGGTAATGATAAACCTACAACCAATACTGCACCTAATTGTGTAATCATTGCACTTATATTAAACATAATCACATTTTGGGCAATTCCAAATGAGCCAAATCCAATCGCAGATAAAATTAACCCTATAACATAGATATATTTTATCTTTAATTTATCGTATATTTTTGCAGTAACTCCATTAAATAATATTGGAATTGTTCCTGTTAAATATATCATTGTAAATCCCACCTCAGAAATAACTCCTGAGTGTGAGACTGGCACCTGCATTTGTGGTTGTAAATTTTGTGATATACAATACGGTATTGCTCCTATTAAGAAACAAACAAATACTATAAAATATCTTCCTTTATTTAGAGTTTTTTTTGCCATCTAATCTACTTCTTTCTTTTGTAACATATGCCACTAGTATAATATGCAGTATTACCAATTCAATATGTTATATGCCTCTTTATAATCATCTTCTTTAGAATCACGTTCACAGAGGACTTGTGATGTCATACCAACAATAAGTTATTCATTTCTTATATTTTTACTTACCTTTAAACCGACCTTCACGCCACCTTGGCGACGTCGTAGTAACGACGGCTCATTGAAATCACTTAATACTACTTGAAAATGCTCACTACTTTCTTACAACAAACAAAAACTCATAAGCT
Source organism: Cellulosilyticum lentocellum DSM 5427 (assembly GCF_000178835.2). Classification (GTDB taxonomy): domain Bacteria; phylum Bacillota; class Clostridia; order Lachnospirales; family Cellulosilyticaceae; genus Cellulosilyticum; species Cellulosilyticum lentocellum. Next base: position 847,039 of record NC_015275.1, on the reverse strand, counting down.
ATTGATAATCAATAACTTACGAGTCTCATGTACTTGTACCTTATAGAATGATTTCTTACGGTGCACGGTTTAGGAAACCTTATTTTATGCCTTTTATCTCTATATCAACCCCTCTGCTTCATGCTTTGCAAGGAATTTTATGAGATAACTTAAAGTGCAAAAATCATTGTCAATTTTGCCTTTCATAAGTGTTAAACCTTTAATTAATGTTGTTTCTTCAAATTGTTCTAGAAGCCTCATCATGCTAATGGTATTGATGGTGCCTTCTTTGGTATCTAATACTCTAGAAGCTTTTACATGTTTATTCTCCATAGCTAGTGCTACTGCTGCTTTTAAAGGTTCACTTATTTCTATAGTTGGTGCTACTTCATAGATTTTAATATTAACGCTAATCGTATTTAAGTTCTTAGCTTTAGTCACATCTGTGCCTACAAATATAACATTTTTAAACACAGCACCTGCGAAGTCTACGCCATCTAGATTAGCTCCTTCAAATACCACATCTTCAAATCTCGCTTTTTTAAAACGGCTTTTCTTTAAATTACTGCCTACAAACTCTGCTGCTTTAAAAGACGCACCATAGAAATTACAAGATTTAAAGTGAGCTCCTCTAAAACTAGTAAAGTCAAAATTAGAACCTGAGAAGTCGCAATCATAACAATGGCTTCTTCTTAAATCCTTATACATAAAATTCTTATTAGTTTTATCTGCATTTTTGTAGTTAATGCCAGGCTCAGCTTTTTTCTTCATTGGTGGTTTCTTCACACCTGTTTGCTTATTTTTAAAGTTACCACCTTGGTTACCTCTGCTATTTGATTTATTAGCATTTTGTTTATTAGCTTTGTTTTCATTAAACATTGTTTTTCCTCCGATATAATAAAGAACCACAAACTTGATTTACTTACTTCTATTATAGCATATTTTATCAACCTCTTACTTTGGTTTGTTATTTTGAGCTCCTACAAAGGGTCTGCCACGTCATGCATAAATGTCTTATAAAAAAGAACAGAGTCTCTTAATAAATTAAAAACACTATATGACTCACATGAAACCGTAGTCATATAGTGCTTTTACGCATGGGAAATTAATAATTACTAATTTCCCATGCCCATTTAATCACCTAAAATACGCATTAATTCATCCTTTAAACCACTAGGGTTACTGTCATCTTGCTTTAACATAATTACAGTATACACACTCCCGCTATCATAAACCTGATAACCTGCTATAATTGGCGTATCACTTATCTCAGCCTCTATATATATAATTTCTTTATCGCCTATCTTTTCAATACTACTTTTATTTATTTTCATAGAACCTTTATCATTCTCATTTACAATCAATGCCTCTAGTTGACCCTTAGCTGTCAAAGGGGCATCAGGATAAACCTCACCTATTGTCGTAAGACAAATTGCATTAAGCTTTTTGTTTTCCCACATGGTTGTATATTCTAATCCGTCTTCATCATCTACTTCTATCCACTCATCAACTAATTCTTCTTTTCCCACATATACTATACCATTTTTGTAATCAACTGGTACATTAAGCATATTGCCTAAATCTCTTAATGGCACATAAGTCTTCCCCTTGTAACTAATTGTTTCCTTAACCTGTTCCTTCCCGTTAATATTCATCTTTTGATTCATTAACTCTGCTTGAATTTTAATCCCCGTAGCTGCTCCTAATGAAAAACATAAACTCAGCGCAATAATTCCTACTGCTATAAAATGTTTCTTTTTCATATGTATCCCCCATCTATTTATCATATCATCTAGTATACTATATTACGTTGCAAAATAACACGCAAAATTTTCTTTATTTTCTAACTTTACCTGCGGTGATTTTATATTGACTTTTATAAAAGCAAAGTAGCTATAACTTTTTAGGTTATAGCCACTTTCTATTATTCCTATTCTCAATATCTAATTAATCATAGTAGCTTATTCTATTACTAATCTACGCTCTTTAACTACACTCACTGCTCTAATGGAATTAATCCCTCTTCTCCTTCTTCAACCACATGCATATTCCCCCACATACCAGATTCTATATCCCAAGTAATGTTAGCAGATTGATACATATAGTCTCCTGTTTGACATACTCCAGCTGTAGCTCCTCCTAGTAAGTCTTTCCTATAGTTATCACCAATTGTAATGGCTCCATCTACTCCTATGATAGGTGAATTCATATTTGTATTCTCTGAATGCACTGCATGACCATGTACATAGAATGTAGTTGCTCTTGGCTTCTCAGCTGGCATGAGTAACTTAATAGTAATTGGGTCTCCAGGATTTGCATAAAATATCGGGGTTGAAATATCCGATAAATCCGGCTCATCTGAAGTGAACACATTACCTATTACAGGATCTTGTAACAGCCTATTATAGAAAGGCTCACTTCTTAGGTTATACCCTTTCATACCTTGATCTTCTGTATCAAGATCTTCATCATCTACTGCAATCTCTGGATTAAAGAAGAATTTGGGAAGTAAGTCACCTTTTTTATCTTCTAGATAAATACCATTATGAGCCAGTAGTACAAATTGCCTATAATCAGGTAGAAATGGATTCCTAATAACAAGTTGTTCTCCCTTATCCTTTTCACAGCCAGTAAATGGATCGTAATGCTTAGAACCCACCTCTGCAAAGCTAATTGCCCCAAATAAACCATGTTTTCTATGATTCATTGAATCACCAAAGTCTACAACTATAGCTTGTGTGGCTGTTTCTGGATAGTACCATCTATAGGTAATAGATTCTCCTACTCCTATAGTCTGATCTGGATTAAATCCTATCGTTGCACCATCAGAGCCAAGTACATCATATTCTGCGCCTTGGCTGTTCATAGAAACTCTTGAACTATACGGCCAACATTTCTGTACAGGTACCTCTGGGAACTGTGGTACATCTAGCTCCTTCGGCATGAGATTCACTAAAGTTAATTCTACGCCTTCTCCTGCATTAATAGTGAGTATAAGTGGCTCTGGATTCTTCTCTCCACATAATACCTTCTCTACATCTTCTAGTAATACAAATATCATGCCATATGGGTCATTATCACAAAATTGATTATAGATAATAGGCCTTTGCACCGCAGCTACATTAAAGTGATTTACTTTAGTTCCACAGGGGAATGGATTACCCGGTGAAGTCGCTTTAGGTGGTGGGCAGCAGGTCTGATATGGCATAGGCTCTTTTCGTCTATGAAGTAGTGGTCTATCTTTTAGCGGATATAAGGTAGGTATCAAGGTTCCCCTCACCCTAGTGATTCCCCATGTTCCTAACCAAAGATCATCCATACCACTAGAATAATACAAAACATCAAAGTCTTCTCTGCCACTTAAGCTCTCTAATGAAAATTCAAAGGTAAAGGTTTCTGAAATCCCTATATGCTGTTCTGCTACAAGGGGTGAGTCTACATCCGTTCTATCTCTATGCCACTCATACCTGTTAAAGTTAATAGCATGAGATTCTTCATGGGCTCCATCAATGAGCCTTACTCTTACAGGGTCCCCTGCATAACCTTCAAATAATGGTGTCCAAGGATCTCCATGTACATAAGAACTAAATACGTGGGCTGGTTCACCACCTCTTATATCAAATGGTGCATTGGTATAATTAAAAGCTATTACCCCCATATCATCCATGATGCCAGGCTCATCTGGTGGATTTAGTGCCTTACCTTTTCCATCATAAACTGGTGCCCAGTCATGAACTGCTAAGCAGAATTCCCTGAAATCTGGAATAAACGGATTCTGTATGATAGCCTGCGTACCTGCTGTCATACGTTTTCCTGTGTGAGTATCTAAGAACCTAGATCCTTCTGACTCTACTATTAGTCCACCAAATAAACCATGTAGCTGTACAGAATTTGCAAAAAGGTGATCATGGAAGAAACATACTTTTAGCTCTACATCAGCATACCATCTATAAACAACTGTTTGTTCATGAGCAGTTCCTGTAAAGTAGTTCCAACCTGTATTAGCGCCATCAGATGAAAGTACATCGAATTTTACAAAGTGTACGTGGGTAGAAGCAAATAAGGTATTAATTTGAATTTGGAAGGCATTAGGTCCTAGTTTCTCTGGAAACTTATTCGTAAAATGAATCTCTATACATTCTCCTGCCTTAGCCCTAATGAAGAGTGGTTCGGGTTTTTTAGTTCCATTTCTAACAGCTTCTTCATCTTGTTTCAGTACATAAAATCTTCCTTCTGGGTCATGCCAATTGGCTTCGTTATAAACAAGGTTTTGCTGAATCCCTACTATATCATAGCGCCTTACAGATGTACCTTCTGGGCAAGGATTGACAAATAGCGCACCTAGCTCAGCGTTATCTGCTAATGCATTGCACTCTAAATCTGTTATTGGAAAATCTCGATCATAGCCTTTAGGTGGTACTGGACTTCTACATCCTACTTTACCTGGAATAAAGAATGGAAAGCCTGGGTGCTTTTCTGTAGGTTTGGGTGGACAGGGTCTATCTGGAAGTGGCATGAGCCTTGTAACGGGTGTGCCATCAGGATAACAACGATTTCCCTCTTCAAGTACATCATGGATACGTTGAATGCCCCACATGCCTTCAGCAAAGTGAGGATACAAATGGCAGTGATAAATAACATCTCCATAAGCCTTTTGCAAGCTACCTGCTCCATATAAAATATCAAAGGTAATGGTCTCTCCTGGTCCAAAAGCACGTGAATCATTTAAGAAAGATTCTTGTACCTCTGGTTCAGATAACCACTGTTGTAAGTGTAAATGGAAAATATGCGTTTCCTTTACGCCACCATGAATGGCATACCACCTTACAGGGTCTGCTTTATAACATCTAGGAAGTACGGTAGGGGGTGGATCTCCAAACACCCATGAATCATGATGTACTTCTTCACCTTCACAGTCAGGACAGACAACACCTTCCATAATGAGCTGCATTTTATTACGCATAGGTTCTGCACGGTAGTTAATGGAATGCGTCATTTCTGGAAAACCGGTCATAGGATCTATAGGTGTTTCACCAAACCTGTTTTTAACAGCTGCTTCATCATGAAAAATCGTTACAAATTCTCTAAAATCTGGCTTGAAAGGATGGTGAATATCTGCAAACACACCACTTTCTAGTGGACATCCGCTCTGAGGGTCTGTCCATGTACTACCTGGTGCTTCTACAACTATGGCCCCAAATAAGCCATGTATATTACTCCCTATTTCTGAACTTAGTGCATTTCCTAAATCACTAAAATGAAACGCTCCTTGCGCCTGGGCATACCATCTATAACAAATGGTTTTTCCTGGTGCTGCTAATGAACTTTCATTGCCTCCTACAAAAGCACCATCTGTATTCTGTACCTCATAAGGTAGGCCTTTGACATTCATAGAAGCAGAAAAGCAAAGTTCATTCTTAAAGGTAATTTCAACGATATCACCCTGGTGTGCGCGTATAACCAAAGGCTGTACGAGATCCACATACGTTCCTGGACATTCTTTTATCCTTTTTTTAACCTCGTCTTTATTTTTATCTAGCACATACATAAGGCCATTGGGATCCACATCTCCGTATTTATTGTAGACAATAGGAACTTGAATGGCTGATATACAAAAATGTCTAACCATTATTATCTCCCCTTCCTATTTACCACACAACAGGAATTTCTCCCTCGCTTTCCTCTGCATAAAATGTTGCAATGTGTTCTAATTGGATAGCAAACTCTTGATTCTTTAATGGACCCGGTACGCCAAATTCACTTATGACATGTATGGTGTCAGGTTCTACTTTTATGAGTCTACCTACTACAAAAAACGGAAAAGCGCCTGTCATAACAAGTACTCTATTTCCTACGCTAAGACTTATTCTCTCTACTAATGTTAGATTCATTACTTTCCCTCCCTATTAAAAAAGTGAAAATCTAATTGAAGGATCAAATGGTGTAAACCATACAATGTTAATTAGTGGAATGATGAACGGTGTTGGAAAAATAAATTCAGGTGCATTACTCATCTTAATATTTACCTTTTCAAGTACCACATACTCATCCGTTACTTCTACCACATCACCGCAAAAAATAGGTCTAAATACTTGATTAAGTATATTGAGTTGATTATCATCTAAGACAACTAGAAGCGATTTTCCCATAAATGCCTCTAAATCTCGCGCTAGGTCACGCCTTGCAAATAAGCTTTCTTGATCACTTGAATGGCATTTCTCTCTACATTTTTCCTTATCATTACAGCTACTCTTTCCCATATTCTATCCCCCCATTTTCTAATGCTCATGCACATTATGATCTACATATAACTTAATGTCTCCAGCTATTAGCGCTCCACCTAAGTTAGTAGCTCCTGCCTGCATAGATGTACTATAGATGAAAATCTGAGTTGATCCTTCCTCATGCCCTGGATGTCTTTGATCTCCTTGCTCTACTTGATGCCCTTGTTCTTGTACTTCTTCACTTTGTTCTTCTTGATATACTGTAATGACACTATCCCTAGTTGTAGCTTCCTCATGGAATATAGCGAGCATATGCGTTTTACCGTCACTTTCAAAGAGTTTAAGAACATCTGCTCTCACTTTAATCTCCTTACCTATATCTTGCAATTCAAACTCTCCCTTATAAACCTGCATTTCACGTTCTACGAAAATAGTAAAGCAAATTTCCTTCTGACTCTGGATGTCTAATAAAATACCCTGCCCATCCACTAATACCTCATGATGAGGTATCCTAGGCACATTACATACCTCGGGTGCACATACTGGTTCAAATACACCATTGCACATACTACTAGACATATGACACATAGCGGTCCCTTTACAGCCTGTATCTCCTGTTCCACATCGCTCCATTTCGTTCGTATGGCACATTTCTTTACAGTCTGTATCTTCTTTTTTATATCTTTTCTTTTTAGACATATAAGCTCCCCCTTTCTCACTTTAAGGTTTTCTTTTCATTACTATCTCTACTAACTCGTCACGCTTGTTTCTGTTATCATAGTATGTTCGATATGCTATTTGGTTCTATTTATTAATAAATTTCTACATCACAAGAAAGTGGACTAACGTCCACATTTCTCCCGCTAGGGAACCCTAGATTCCCTTCGACGCTGACAAAAAACATGTCAGCTAAGCCCCCTCCTAAATACGGCTGGGAATTCTTCCCCTGCACCCCTTATAGTCTAGGAACAAGCATACAGTGTTTTAATAAATGAAAAGCACTATATGACTCACCTAAAATCGTAGTCATATAGTGCTTTCCTCATAAGAAATTAGCCATTTCTTATTTACTATCAATACTTCTAACTAACCCTTATCCGTTAAAAGCATAGGGGAGCTAAGTGCCTTTTTTACTAAGAATATACCATTGTGCGTTAACTCTCTTTTACTTTTCTAACGGTAAGCTGTTTTTAGCGCCTGAGCTAGCACTTTAGGATTTTTATTATAAGGTGTAACAGGGCAAATTTCCTTATCTTTTACCCCAAACAAGGTATAGACAGCTATTCTAGCTGCTCTTACTGAATACTCTTCAGTAAAGACCATGTCCTTTGGAATCTCAACGAACTGACTAATCATGGCAAAATTAGTGGAGCCTTCTGGTACTACCTGTGGTCTATCCTTCATTTTACGTGGTTGGAACTGGGCATCAATATATGGCATCATGCATGGAATGACATTGATGATTGTCTCCATTACGGTTTCTAGCTCTTCTTCCATGTGAAGGTGATGAAGAAGCTCTGTTAAAATTTCTTCACCACTGCAATCCCTCATAGGTTTTTTCACATAATCGCCAATGCGGTCTGTATGAAGGCCATAGCCCCAAAAGATGGTGACATCCATTGGTTGCTTCTTAAAATGAGGCTGAGCAGCAACAACAATACTCATAAGCCAACTAGAATCCTTAAAGGTCATAAGAGCCCCACTACCTGGGATATTTCCTGAGAATTTCTCTATCATTTTAAGCAGCTTATTACCACGGCAAGTGACTGTAAAGCTTTCCCAGTTGGTTTCACTAGGATGCCCAAAAAACGGTGTTGGATTGCCTAGATTAGATCTCTTTTTAGCAACCTTCTTCCACAGTTCTGCGGAAATGGGATGCTTGGGTTCATAAGGTGCTGGTGTATTAAAGTCTCCCAAGGTTGCACAATCTGTCATGCATCCATTGGTCATGATACAAACATCCTCTTCCTTTAATTTAATGATCTTTTCGCCTTCTTGATCTGTTATATGAATAGCTGAAACTGTTATACCTGGACCAGGCTTAAAGTCTATATCTGTCACCGTCGCATTAATGCTAAAGTCTACATTGAAAGCATCTAAATAGGCTTTTAACGGTAAGATGACAGACTCATATTGATTATAAGGTGTACGTGTAACCCCTTCTAAAGTTTCAATTCTAGAGAATTCAAAAATCATGCGATCCATATAACGTTTAAATTCAAATAAGCTAGACCACTTTTGAAAAGCAAAGGTAGTTTGCCACATATACCAAAAGTTAGTAGTAAAGAAATGTGGGGTATCTGCAAACCATTGTTCAATAGTCATATCATCAAGTTTACTTTCTGGTGTAGCCATAAGTTTTGCAAGAGCTAGCCTGTCGGCCTTATTAAACCCCATGCTTTTTACATCTTGAATAACGCCCCTCTTGTCTACTAAACGTGCTTGGGCATGAGTAGGATGTAAATGGTCAAAATTCAAGATTTCTTCTGTCACACTCATACCTGGCATATCTAAGGAAGGAATACTAGAAAATAACTCCCAAAAATTCTCATAGGTTTCTTCATTAAGCATACGACCTCCACGACATACAAAGCCATATACGGCTTCACCTGCACCGTCATTGCTACCACCTAATACTTTTAAACCTTCAATAATATGGATGTTTTCGCCTTTAAATTGGCAATCTCTAATCAAGTATGCTGCTCCAGCTAGAGATCCTAAGCCTCCACCAACAAAGTACACATGACCCTTTTGATGCCTTAGGCCATGAGCAGCTCTAGTGGCTGCCTCCCAGCTTGCTCTTTGTGACTTTTCCTCCCTTTGTTCTTTTAACTTCTTACTACTTAACATAGCTATAGCTCCTGCTGCTGCACCTATAACAACGCTAGCTACCACTATAGGCGTGGGTGATGCTTTTTTTCTTCTTCTTTTCATAAAAACAACCCCTTCGGTTCTCGTTAAATATTGTCAAAATGACTTCCTTTATAACTTAGACCAAAGAGGCTATTATTATTCAATATTATTTACTTTCTTACTCGCTTTGCTTATAGTTCCCTAATATTTTAAAATAAGGACACTCGTCTTTAATCTTACTCAACGCTATAAGCACACTCACATCTTGCAGATTACCTTCTAAGTCTGCAAAGAAATAATACTCCCATTTCTTTTCAAGTAGTGGTCTAGATTGAATCTTTAATAGATTTAATCCATTGTACGCGAAATGACCTAGAATATTATAAAGTGACCCACTCGTATGAGCTGTGTTAAAAACAATACTGATTTTATCACACTCATCTGTAATATGCATTTTTCTAGCTAATATAATAAAGCGAGTAAAATTATCTTTATTAAAATGGATATTCGATTTTAGAATATCCAGACCATAAAGGCTTGCAGCACGTTTACTAGCAATAGCAGCTTTACTAGCATCTTTAAGCTCTGCTACATGTTGACACGCTGTAGCCGTATTGATATAAGGTATTTGTTTCATTTTGGGATGTTCTTTTAAGAAAGCTTTAGTTTGTGAAAGACCTTGAGGATGAGAATAAACCTCATTAATATCCTCTATCTTTGCTCCCTTTAGTCCTAATAAGTTATGTTCGATCTTAATGGTCTGCTCCCCAACAATGTAAAGCTGATGTTCCTTGATTAAATCATATGTATCAAAAACCTCACCTGCACTAGAATTCTCTATAGGCACTACCCCATAGTCAATACTGCCTTCTAAAAGTGCTTCAAAGACATCTTCAAATGAGTCATGGTGGGTTAGCTCTGACCACTGACCTTTAAAGTAAGTATAGGTAGCTTCTTCCCCGTAAGCACCTGGTAACCCCTGGTAACCCACTCTAGGAGAGGGTTTAACTGTTCCGTTAATCCCCTCTTCTATTTGGTTTAAAATATAATCACTATGCTGATATAAGTTTTCAATAGATGATTTTAATCTAGCTGTAATGCCTTTATAGTCCGCTTCTCCCATTTATCTCACCCCACTGATATGACGATCTTCTACTGCTGCGTATTTAGCAACTTTACTGATAATGTGGCTGAAGCCTTCTGGTGTTACAGATTGTGGCCCATCACAAAGTGCTTTCTCTGGATTGTTATGAACTTCAATGATCAGACCATCTGCTCCAGCTGCAACAGCTGCTGCGCACATTGGTTCTACCATATAACGAAGACCTGTGGCATGGCTTGGGTCAATGATAATAGGTAAGTGACTAAGCTTTCTAATAGCTGGAATAGCTGATAAATCTAAAGTGTTACGTGTATAATTTTCAAAGGTTCTGATACCTCTTTCACAGAAGATAACTTGCTCATTACCGCCTGCCATAATGTATTCTGCTGACATAATCCACTCTTCAATTGTAGCTGAAAGACCTCTTTTAAGTAAAATAGGTTTTTTAGTTTGACCAAGCTGTTTAAGGAGTGAGAAGTTCTGCATATTTCTTGCGCCTACTTGGATAATATCTACATCTTCTACGAATTGGTCAAGTGTTGCTGGGTCCATAATTTCTGTAACAATTGGAAGGCCAGTTTTAGCTCTAGCAATTTTAAGAAGCTCTAAGCCTTCTGCTTCAAGTCCTTGGAAAGCATATGGAGAAGTACGAGGTTTGTAAGCCCCTCCTCTAAGGAAAGTGGCACCGGATGCTTTTACTGCTTCTGCAATCCCCACAATTTGTTCTTCACTTTCTACAGAGCAAGGTCCTGCAATAATAGCAATGTCCTTTCCTCCGATTTTTCTGCCCCCAATTTCAAATATGCTATCATCTGGATGGAAAGCTCTATTGGCTTTCTTATAAGGTTGTTTCACACGCATTGCTTTATCTACGCGGCTATCTCTTGAAATATCATCGACTTCAATAGATGATGTGTCTCCAATGAGTCCTAAAACTGTACATTGGCTTCCTGTAATCTTTTGAATTTTTATGTCATAACTAGATGTCAATTCTTTCATTAATCTATTAATTTCCTCTTCTGGTGTGTTGTTTTTCATTACAATAATCATATTAAATGACCTCCCATAATTTTAGTATTTACTATTTTTTAAAGTTTATTTTTTAATGGTTGTTATTTTTTGGCTATTACTTCTGCTTACATGATTTAATCTACATTTTGAACCTATTTCTTACAGCAAATCTTTCACTTTAAAATTAAACTACTCTATTTATATCAAATTATTGAAATCATCCTTGACTTACTAGAGTACTGGGCCCTTTCTTCATTGTAAGGTCATCTGATCTCAATAAATGAGTTTTCTATGGTAAAAAATAAAGGCCTTATGCTCCTAGGAACATAAGGCCTTTATATCTTTTATGAGTTCGGAAATAAGATATATTGACTTAGACTAATATGCTAGAAGACTTTAACTTATTTTGTTTGCAGCAAAAATAACCAGCGCTAAAATAAAAATAGCCCCAGCTAAAAAAGTAAAAGTTAAATTGTGCTGCAAGTTTTTTAGTTAAAGTACTCATCAATAGATCTCCTTTCCCTCAAAATTTTATTTTCAAATTTTCAGTATTTACTAGTGGTTTTAAATTAGGTTTATTATAAGTGGATAATTTTTGTTTGTCAATGTTGTTTTTTTAATTTTGACAGCCAGCCTTACTTCGCCATTAGTAGGTTTCCTTTGTCATTTGGTCTTTGAAAGCCCTTTCATCAAGGGCCTTTACCTGATAAATAATCTGACTATTTTTGTATATTTCGCACAAATAAATCATTTTATAAACGTACTCATGTCCTATCTTCTCTGTTTAAATGCCTTTAATATTATTAGCTCCTTTAGCTTAGAATAAACGTGGTACAATATAGCTTTGCCCTGCTTCTTCTATGAGATGCAATTTTTGATGATAGACACGCTGTAATTCTATGCCTTGCACCATTTCTTGTGGTGTACCTGACATAATAATCTTTCCCTCTTCCATAAGTAGTAACTCCTGACAGCTTTGGAGAGCTAGATTAAGGTCATGGAGCACCATGACAATCGTTAAATGACGCTTTGCTTTGAGCCTTTCGATGCAGTGCATCAGCTCAATGCTATTATGCATATCTAACATAGAGGTGGGCTCATCTAATAATAAAAGTGGGGTATTTTGAAGTAATGCTCTACCAATAAACACCTTTTGTGCTTCGCCTCCACTTAAGGTATTAATAGGTTGGTCTTTAAGGTGCAAAATCTGTAGTTCCTTTAAAAGTTCTACAACTTCCTCCTCAACTTCCTTAGAAAGGTTTCCCCATAGATCCATTTCTGTGTATTTTCCCATTAAAAGCATTTCATAGACGCTAAAGTCCACTTGCCTTGTATTTTCTTGAAAAACAAAGCTCACCTTTTTAGCATAATCTTTGACATGAAAGTTTCTTATATCTTTATCCTCATAAAAAATCGTATTTTTAGGTGGCACGATGAGGTTCATCATATGCTTAAGAAGGGTACTTTTTCCTGCACCATTAGGTCCAATAATCCCATAGGTTTTGCCTTCTTCAAACTGGAAGGAAATACTGTTTAAGATTGTCTTATGACTTTTTTCATAGCTTAAGTTTCGAATACAAATCACTAGCTTTCCCTCCTGCGCTCTTTATAAATCAAATACATAAAATAAGGTGCTCCGAATAAAGCAGTCACAATACCTAATGGCACTTCCCCTTTACTAGACACTGCCCTTGCTAAGTCATCACAAAAGAGGACAAAGTACATCCCGAAAAAGCCACACAATGGTAAGGTACGCTTATAATTAGATCCAAATAGCAATCTCACCATATGGGGAATAATAAGTCCCACAAAACCAATAGTCCCTGTAAAAGCCACATTAGTGGCAATTAAAATACTGCTGGCTACTAAAAGCCTTTTCCTCACTTTGCTTACGTCTACCCCCATTGCTTTAGCCGCTTCTTCTCCCATTAAAAGTAAATTGAGCTCTTTACGATAAACAAAAAATAAGCATAGAATAGGCACAGTAATAGCTAGTAGAATACCAACTCGCTTATAAGAAGCTGCATTTAGAGAACCCATCCCCCATACAAATACGGCTAACTGCTTATCTTCGCTTTGAATTCGTATATAAGATAAGAGGGCAGAAAAGAAATAGTTAATAGCAAGACCTGAGAGCAGCAGCCTAATAGGTGATACTTTTCCTTTAATGCCTGATAAGCTAATGACTAAACCATTAGCAAGCATAGCACCTACAAAAGCCCAAACAGGTAAAAAACCTCCTAATATAAAACCCATAGCCGCGCCTAAAGAAGCTCCTGAAGAAACGCCTAACATATAAGGGTCTGCCATATCATTTCTAAAAAGGGATTGGTAAACAGCGCCAGTTATGGCTAGATTAATGCCTGTAAGTAGTGCCATTAAAATTCTTGGGATTCTTAGATTCCACACAATGGTCTCTTGTCCCTTGGAAATAGATTCACTAAGAGGAACTAGCTTTAACTTAGCGCCAATAATATTGATGATGTCACCTACAGTAATATCAGCAACACCTATAATCACGGAGATACACGCAAATAAAATCAGACATAAAGTTAATAGGAAATATAAATAGCTTATATTTCCTATTAACGCTTTTTTATGTTTCATCTTATTTTGCAAGTTCTGGATGAATTTTTTGCGCCATCTCTACGAGGGCATCTGCTACTCTAGGGCCTTGTCTTGAAATACTATCTCCGTCTATTTCATAAACTTTGCCTTCTTTCACAGCTCTTAAATCTTTATAGAAATCAGTTGTTGCCATGTCAGCAGCCATATTTACGCCTGATGGTACAATAATTATATCTGGGTCACCATCAGCGATTTGCTCTTTGCTAATAGACCAACCTGAGATTTCCTGGGCAATGTTAGTAGCACCTGCTAAATGAATGATTTCACCAATGAAAGTATCTCCACCTGCACCGTAATCACTTTCACCAAAGCCTGTTGCATAATATACTTTTGGAAGTTCAGTTAAGTTAAGTCCTTGAAGAGCTATTTCTAAGTCAGCTACTTTTTGTTTCATTTCAGCAACTACCTCTGCTGCTTTTTCATCTGTACCTGTAAGCATACCTACTTTTTCAATAGCAGAGTAAGTTCCTTCAAAGTTTTCTTGTTCATTAAGGAAAGCCACATTAATCCCTACTTCTCTTAATTTACCAATGACTTCTTCTGATACGTGAGTTGCACCTACTACTAGGTCTGGATTTAAATCTACGATTGCTTCTACATTAGGGTTAGAAGTACCCCCTACTTCTGGAAGTGCTGTAATGCTTTCTGGATAGTTGCAGTATTTTGTACGACCTACCATTTTATCTTCTAAACCTAAAGCACAAAGAATTTCTGTTGTACTTGGTGCTAAAGAAACGATTCTCTCTGGTTTCTTCGTTAAAGTAATTTCTGTTCCTGTAGAATCAGTAATGGTCACGTTAAATGCTTCATCTGCAGTTTGCTCTGGCTGACTTGTGACTTCTGCTGAGACTTCTGGTGATGTACTTGGAGCTGTTTGGTCCCCTTGATTTTTACTGCCACAGCCTACTAATAATAAGCTCATTAAAAAGGTTACTAATAATAAACTAATGACTTTTCCTTTAAGTGCTTTCTTATTTCTCATTTTTAGCCTCCTATGCTATTTTTTAGAAGAATCCCTTTTCTCTTCTTCTTTTCTTAGAGACCTTTTAATCACTTACACTTTGACAAAAGTTCCCTTTATCTCTGCCTGCTTTTCTTTGAAAAATTTTTCGGCAAAATAAAATAGCTGCCCAAGATTTCTTAGGGCAGCATTAATAGCACCATCAACTATTTTTGATAGTTTCGCGTACTATTCTCTCCCTCCGAAAGAATACTTTCTCACACATACAAGGCAGGTCTCCTGGCTCATAGTTCTTCCTCCGGCGCCTTCCCATAAACCTTGGTTTACAGTGGCTTTTGCCTTCGTCCCTATTAACAGTAGCGGGGGCTGCAGTTCTTAGCTTTCCCTATTAAGTCCTTACGGACACCTTCTATGCTTTATTCATTTGTATTATTTCTGTATTATCATGTCATACTATTTTAATGCTGTCAAGTTGCACTCTCCATTACTATTCTTATGAAACTTTAAGTATCTTTAATCCTATTCTAATAAGATTTTTTCTTTCATAGGCTTAATACTTCTCTAGTTTTATATAATCAAAAGCTTTTCTATTCACAATATCAAACTTTTTTAATAAATTTTTTAGGGAATCATTCTTCTTATCACATATAGTATAGTGTAAAGATAAATCAAATAACTTCCCACAGCAGAATCACCACAGCTTCAATCTGAGGAACTGACCGGGTCAGCCAAGTCTCAATCTATTGTTATAGGTACCTCTGGACTTAAGAAAAATGTTCACTGATGCGCTGCAAGGGAGGCGCTCATTATAAGTTGTTTGATCATGCTTTACATCTAGTAGCACCCCAACTAAAGTTTAAAACCAGAGTCTTAAAGCCTTAGCTTCCTCATCATAAAGGGTGCACCGGCTATGACTTTTAGGAGCTCCTCACTCTTCGGTTTAGCTTTCATACTTATGTCTTAGTCTCTTTACAACTAGTCGTACTGAGGAGCTGCTGCTATGCCATTTAGAGCTAAAGCATAGGTGTAAAGGTTAAATCAAAGGGACTGGTAAACAAAAATACCACCTTTTTAGTTATTCTAAAAGGGTGGTATTTTTGTTGCGCATTTATTGAGTTTTTACTAGTTCCTCTTTATCTACATCCATAATATTTAAAGCTACTTCTTTTATCTCCTCGCTTAGGATAAATGGCAAGTCAAACTTTTGGTTGTCATTTAGAAATTTAAATAATCCCACGTAGTAAAGTCATACTGCTATTTAAAATGTAATCATATCTTTAACCGTTCTAGAAGCTCTAACAACCAACCTCTTAGATGAGTTCAGCCTTCTTCAAAAGCTTTATAATAATAGTTGCACTTTCTGCTCTTGTAAGGTTATCTTTTGGCGTAAGCTTCCCTGTATTATCTCCTGCAAAAATATCATTTTTCACACAGATTGTAGCTGTCTGTCTTGCGTATAATGAAATACTATCAGAGTCCTTAAATAACTTAAGTTGATTACTCACATCCGCATCAGATACTGTTACATTCAAATCTACTATCTCCATGGCTTTTGCAAGCATTGTCATTGCTTGCTCTCTGGTAATTAAGTCTTGTGGTCCAAAATTTCCATTTGAATAACCAGTAAGTATGCCATACTCATAGGCAGTATAAATAGAGTAATAATAGGAATCACCTTTGTTAACATCACCAAACTTCTCTGGGAAATTGGTTCCTTTTAGTCCAAGTGCTTTGACTACCATTGAAGCAAATTCTGCTCTTGTAATATCTCTATTTGGAGCAAAATTTCCATTTCCCACACCATCATCAATTAGCCTTGAACCAACATCATTGACATAATCCTTTGCCCAGTGTTTTTCTACATCCTTAAATGTTACAGGATTCCAAATAACTGTATAGGTACTGTTAGTAAGGCTGTTGATCTTTGCATAATACCTTCCATCAACAAACTTTACTACAGTAGGAACATGTGTGAAAGTGCCGTCTTTGTTCAATACTACACCTGTCGTTATTTGATTCTGCTCAACTCCCTTTGGTAAAAGTACTGTTCTTTCTACGTAATGGTTAAACCTAGATACCTCAAGCGTTTTGCTACCGTTTGTGCAAGTTATTTCAAAGTCCGTAGGATGTACTACTAGCTGGAAGTTATTCATTTTAGCACTGGTTTCAACCTTTGTTATTGTTTCTTTTGATGAATTTGAAATACTAATGTTTACTTTGATATCTTTTAACTGAACCTGACTACCTATTCTTTCTGAAATGCTACCTATATTAATAGCCGCTGCAGGAATAGTATAAGTAACATTCTCTGTTTTAATCTCGAGGGTTGCATCTTTATCTTGCATATTCTTGACCGTTTGACCGTTGAGCTGTCCTATTACAATATCTGAGTTGTTATATACAGGAATTATAATCGTGCTCCCAACGTTTTCTGTATTTAGCTTGGCAGTAAGCTTTTCATCATCTAGTTGAATGGTCGTTTTCTTTCTGCCATTTTCCATTTTAATTTCGGAGGTTGCATAGTTCACTTTATCATTGTTAATCAATATATCAATAGTTGGAGTAATGACTGGATTAGGAGAATATGAACTACCACCACCACCACCACTTTGTCCCGCTTTCTTTCCTACCACACCTGTTCTTACACTTTCTATTGCTATTCCCTGTGCTATTCCAGTTGCTGCTACTGGTGTGACTTCAAAGCATATATATTTTCCTTCATCTGCACTGGTAAGCACATATGTTGTGGTTCTTGCTCCTACTATTACTGTTTTATTTCGCCCCTCCATATCATCTGCTCTGTACCACTTGTATATACTGTTTCCCTCTAAATCTCCGTTGACATCACTATAGGTATAGTGACCTGTCAGTGTCTCACCTACTTTTAATATTCCTGTAATTGGCTGTACTGTTGCTGTAGGTGCTGCTTCAGCTAAAACTACTGCTACTGGTCCTATTCTCCCACTCTCAACTGCAATTCCTTGAGTAATTCCAGTTGCTGCTACTGGCGTCACTTCAAAGCTAATATATTTTCCTTCATCTAAACTGGTAAGTACATATGTTTTAGTGTTTGCTCCTGCTATCTCAGTTTTATTAAGTCCTGATGAATTATCTGCTCTATACCATTTAAATATACTGGTTCCCTCACTATCTCCATTAACATCACTGTAAGTATAGTGACCTGTTAGCATTCTTCCAACCTGTAGTGTTCCTGTTATAGGCTGTACGGTAGCTTTAGGTACTGCTTCTGCTAAAACGACTGGTCCTGTTATCCCACTCTCAACTGCAATGCCTTGCAAAGTTCCAGTTACTGCTACTGGCGTTACTTCAAAACTTATGTATTTACCTATATCTCCACTAGTAAGCACATAGGTTTTGGTTGTGGCTCCTGCTATTACTGTTTTATTTAGTCCTGCCATATTATCTGCTCTATACCATTTGTAAGTGCTTGCTCCCTCTAAATCGCCATTTACATCACTGTAGGTATAGTTTCCTGTCAAAGACTCTCCCACTTGTAGTGTTCCTGTTATCGGCTGCACTATTGCTGTAGGTGCTACTTCAGCTGCTACTATTGCTCCTGTCCATGAACTCAATGCTGCTGTTCCCTGTGCTATTCCAGTTGCTGCTACAGGTGTTACCTCAAAGCTTATATATTTTCCTAAATCTGCACTAACAAGTACATAGGTGAAAGAAGTTGCCCCCTCTATTGCTGTCTTATTCAAACCTGCTACATTATCTGCTCTATACCATTTGTAAGTACTAGTTCCTTCTAAATCACCATTGACATCACTGTAGGTATAGTTACCTGTCAAAGTTTCTCCTACCTGCAATGTTCCTGTTATTGCCTGTACTGTTGCTGTAGGTGCTGCTTCTGCCGGCACTATTGCCCCTGCCCATTCACTCAATACTGCTGTTCCCTGCGTTATTCCGGTTAGCGCTACCGGCGTCACCTCAAAGCCAATATATTTTCCTTCATCTGAACTGGTAAGTACATATGTTTTAGCATTTGCTCCTGCTATCTCTGTTTTATTAAGTCCTGATGAATTATCTGCCCTATACCATTTAAATATACTGGTTCCTTCACTATCTCCATTAACATCACTGTAAGTATAGTGACCTGTTAGCATTCTTCCAACCTGTAGTGTTCCTGTTATAGGCTGTACGGTAGCTTTAGGTACTGCTTCTGCTAAAACGACTGGTCCTGTTATCCCACTCTCAACTGCAATGCCTTGCAAAGTTCCAGTTACTGCTACTGGCGTTACTTCAAAACTTATGTATTTACCTATATCTCCACTAGTAAGCACATATGTTTTCGTTGTGGCTCCTGCTATTACTGTTTTGTTTAGTCCTGCTGTATCATCTGATCTATACCATTTGTATGTACTGGTTCCCTCTAGATCTCCGTTGACATCACTATAGGTATAGTGACCAGTCAAAGTCGCTCCCACTTGTAATGTTCCTGTTATCAGCTGCACTATTGCTGTAGGTGCTACTTCAGCTGCTACTATTGCTCCTGTCCATGAACTCAATGCTGCTGTTCCCTGTGCTATTCCAGTTGCTGCTACAGGTGTTACCTCAAAGCTTATATATTTTCCTAAATCTGCACTAACAAGTACATAGGTGAAAGAAGTTGCCCCCTCTATTGCTGTCTTATTCAAACCTGCTACATTATCTGCTCTATACCATTTGTAAGTACTAGTTCCTTCTAAATCACCATTGACATCACTGTAGGTATAGTTACCTGTCAAAGTTTCTCCTACCTGCAATGTTCCTGTTATTGCCTGTACTGTTACTGTAGGAGGTGCTTCTGCTGGTACTATTATTCCTGCCCATGTACTTAATACTGCTGTTCCCTGCTCTATTCCGGTTAAAGCTACCGGCGTTACCTCAAAGCCAATATATTTTCCTTCATCTGAACTGGTAAGTACATATGTTTTAGCGTTTGCTCCTGCTATCTCAGTTTTATTAAATCCTGCTGAGTTATCTGCTCTGTACCACTTGTATGTACTGGCTCCCTCTAAATCACCATTTACATCACTGTAGATATAGTTACCTGTCAAAGTCTCTCCAACTTGCAGTATTCCTGTAATAGCTTTCACTGTAGCTGTAGGTACTGCTTCAGCTAAAACGACTGGTCCTGTTCTAGCACTTTCAACTGCAATGCCCTGTGCTATTCCAGTTGCTGCTACTGGTGTCACTTCAAAACTAATATATTTACCTATATCTGTACTCGTAAGCACATAGGTTTTGGTTGTTGCTCCTGCTATTACTGTTTTATTTAATCCTGCCATATTATCTGAGCTATACCATTTGTAAGTGCTTGCTCCCTCTAAATCACCATTTACATCACTATAGGTATAGTGACCAGTCAGCGTTTCTCCAATCTGTAATGTCCCTGTTATAGGATGCACTGTCGCTGTAGGAGGTGCTGGCAAATCAAATATATAATCAACATTCAGGGTAGGATTGCCTACAGAACTTGTTGAACTATTTCCAGCCACATCATAGAGCTTTACACTTATAGTTCCACCTAATGCAACTGCCACTTGGAGCTCAGCGTTCGTACTTGTTCCTAAATCAAATGTTACCTGAGTATCTCCTGATACTATGGAACTATCAGATGCAATCAGTATAGCATCTAGGTAAAGCTCTGCCTTCCCGCCTGTCGCATCATCCGCAGTAATTGTGGCAGTTGCAGTCATATTTGTATTGGATTGATTTAAACTATTTGCAATAACCGTTCCACCTACAGGTGTTACTGTAACTGCTGTTGGTGCTGCTGGTGGTGTCATGTCAAAAATGACTGGACTTCCTGATGTTACTGCTGTCACTTGCATTGCCGCATTGTTTGCTATATCCATAAAATCAAGTGTGAATGGTATTGTCCCCTCTGTATCTGATTCCTGCATGATATAGGTAGCCTTCCAAGTCTTCGCATCACTATCACCAGCATCGCTAACAGTAGCAGTATTCCCAGCAATTGTTACAGTTGGACTTTGAATATTTTCATTGGCTGTTATGCTGAGTGTAATTTGATCTCCTACCTTTGCTACTGTTGTTACATTTGCATTATCTGAAGTCATTGTTAAACCCAATATGATTGGTGGAACTTCGTCTACGGGAGTAACATCATACGTAAGCGATTCTAAATATCCTGAGATTATATCAAGATTTCCTCCACCCAGGTCAGCTCCGCATATTCTAATTTCATCGACATTCTTAAACTCACTGTCTTTGCTACGCATATCAAAATACTCATCTGCAGTTGCGTCAGTATAATTTATAAATTGTTTCTCAGTAACCTGTATACCGTCTCTCCACCCCGTTACAAACATACTACGTACAGATGAACCAGTAAAATTAAATCCACCAAAATTAAATTCATCTCCGTTACTATTTAAAATATGTAGTTCATCCACATCACCGTATCCAGTGGTTATTGAAAGGGCTGCTGGTCCTGTCCATGTCTCTATAGCTCCATCGTTAGCAGCAACACCATCTAGCTTTGCAATAAATTTCCAATTATTATATGTATATGCTCCTCCACTTAATGCAGGATCCGCATCTATAAATCCCCATCCTTCAAAATCCTCAAAAATATCTGCAGCAAAAATATTTGTTGGATTTGTTATTAGCATACTCCCAATAAGTATAACGGATATGATAAGTCTTATTATCCTAGATTCCATTTAAATCCTCCCTTTTCTTTACAGCTAGCTAAGTTATTTTCATATATCGATAGATTATATTAAAAAAGTCCCCCAAATATACTCCTGCTTATTGTAATATCTTTTCATTATGAACATTAAAATATCTAAGCACATTAAATAAAGTATTCAATATGCTTAGATATTAACTTTAGAAGCACGTCATAAAATTAAACCCTATTTATACTTAGTGTATAATTTTTAGTCCCTATAGCTCCTGATTTTGAAACTACCAATGAAATGGTGTTAACTGCATTTGGCAAAGAAATAGCAGAGAAAGCCACACCACTTGCTACAGTTTGACTACTACCATTACTAGTTATTGTAACTGATGCTCCATTATCTTCAGCAATTGGCGTAATCACAACGCTATTAGCTTTTGAATTAACTGCTACGGTATAGCTCAATGTTGTTTGATTCATGTAAGTAACCTCACTATATGTATATCTATTTCCAGTATAGGCTAAATTAACCCTATCTAAATACAGACTGTTCTCTCTTACCACTGTTATGGTATACGTTTGTGAAGCAGCACCATTTGTGACAGCAATATTTATCGTATTGCTACCTACATTCAGATTGACCGTTGAAGGCTGATTGCTAGTTGCAGTATTTCCATTTACCTTTATTGCGCAGCCTGCAATATTTGTAGTAGGTGTCACTGTGACACTCTTGATATCATAAACCACATTTTGGGTCGTATAATTTAAATGATTGCTTGAGAAGATTGGATTAAGTGCTCCGCTACTGATTACTAGATTACTTAAGATAGCACCCTGTTCTCTTTCTACTATAATAGTATAATTCTTGGTAGTTACACCATCTAAAGCATTTACCAATACGTTTATGGTATTGGCTCCAACATTTAGATTGACTGTACTCTGTCCGCCTGTCATTACTGTACCATTCACTATTATAGTGGATGTAGGATCTGCTGCCGCTGCAGAAACAGTAATACTTGATGTACTATAGGGAACCTTTGCAGTGGTATACGCTAAAATAGTTGGATTAAATGTGGGTGTCAGTGAACTGCTGCTAATAGCTAATGATGACAGGTTTGCATTAGGTGGATGTCCATTAATTTCAAGCTCCATAAGTGAGGCATATTGAGGATTTACTCTTAGACCTTTGGTTACATTTAGCTTTACATATCTATAAGCACCCACTATGCTTCTTGAAGTGATAGCTGCTGTATTATTCACAACAGAGTCTATCGTTACCCAGTTTACATTATTATTACTTCCCTGAAGTGAATAATCACACATATTATAATCAGGATTTGCCCAACCTGCCGTCCCCATGTGTCTTACAGTCCATGCTGTAATAACAAATGTGGCACCCAAATCAACAGTCATATCAGCTGGAACGGTATTACACAGCCATCTGCTTGTAGGTTGTAATGTGCCGTTAACAGCTCTTGAAGACGAATAAGGTAATACGTAACCACTTGCTCCAGCAGCTTTATTTAAAGCAATATTAGGATCTGCCATATTCTTTCCATCCTTTCTCCATCAAAATACTTTCCGTATTTTGATAATTGACCTTGAAGACAAATGTTATTAATGATTCAATATAGCCATTACTGTCTTTGTGGATAAATCCCTTCTGTTGCAATATAGTACTTCATGTTTGGCAATGGCTCTGCACCTTTCAAGTTTGGTAATGCAAATGTCCCCTGCGCTGCATTCCCACCATATGTATTTCCAATTAATGAATATAAAGCCTGATTTTGTGCAATGTTTAAGATTTGCCCTTCACAAGACATCCAACCCATTGGTGTAAAGGTATAGGGAAACAGTGTAATTTCTCCTAATAAATAATCCATAATCCTACCTCCTAAAATTTATATTTATATTAAATCTTGTTACTTAAATAATTAACTGCGATTTGAGAACAATTGTTCCTATAATCGTTTAAATATTCTGATACACTTAACTTCTAGGTGGGTAAAACTTTGATGTCATTTAAATTATATAATATTCTAAAATTTTTTTAAATATTTTTATGTAAAATATTTAAAATTTTATTACAAATGTAAAACATTGTATGTTGCACACCTTAGAATGAAGTGCTGGTAAGCAAAATACCACCTTTTTAGTTATTCTAAAAGGGTGGTATTTTGTTATTCCTCTTTAAGATTTTAGCCGTTGATCTTCGTCCAAGATTCTTCGTCAAATACTCTATCTTTATAGTAATATTTCTTATCTTCTTCTGTAATTTCCCTTATCACCTTGCAAGGATTTCCTGCCGCTACTACGTTATCTGGAATATCTTTCGTCACCACACTTCCTGCACCTATCACCACATTGTTACCTATTTTTATGCCTGGAGTAACTACTACATTTCCTCCTAGCCATACATTGTCTCCTATGGTCACTGAGATACCGTACTCATAGCCTGAATTTCTTGCCTCTGGATGAAGTGGATGCCCTGCAGTGTAAATTGCCACATTAGGGGCAAACATTACATTATTCCCTATCTTTACTTTTGCTACATCTAAGATAGTACAATTATAGTTAGCAAAGAAGTTGTCACCTACTTCAATATGCTTACCATAGTCAAAGTAAAACGGTGGATTAATAAATACATTGTTGCCGCTTTTTCCCAAAAAACCTCTAACCAATTTAGTAAGCGTCTCAAAATCTGATCTATCAGTTGTATTATAAATCTGCATATGCCTTCTAGCTACTTTCATCTCCTCAAAAACCTCAGCATCTGCAATATAAGGTAATTCTAGGTCCCTTCTCTCTTGATTATTCATCTTCTTCCTCCTGTACTGATCTGATAACTCTCATCTATAACATATACTGGCATACATAAGTATAAAACTTATCTTATTATATCTAGCGTGACTACTAAGTTCTATCACAATTCTTTTCATTTCTAGTACAATTATGCTATTTTATAGGCTACAAAGAAAGAAGGATTAATAGTGTTTTTACTCACCATTAATCCTTCTTTACTTCTTCATTGTCTATTTCTAACGATGTTCATCAATATAATCTGAAAGTCTTGCAAACTCTTCAATGGATAGGGTTTCTCCTCTTGTTTGAGCGCCTATACCACTTTCGTCTAAAAGCTCTTTAAGCCTTTCTTTATCTATGCCTAAGTCACCGTGAGCTGCTAAGGTATTAAGCAGTGTTTTTCTTCTAAGTAAGAAAGCTGCTTTAATGATGCGAAACATTTGCTTCACATTATTTGTTTTGACAAGTGGCTCTTCATGTACGTTAAGCTTAATAACTGCTGAATCTACATTAGGACTAGGCATAAAGCAGTTTCTTGGTACATCTACTACTAACTCTGGGGTTGAGAAATAGTTAACAGATACAGCAATGGCGCCATATTGCTTAGTTCCTGGCTTAGAAGAAAGACGATCTGCCACTTCTTTTTGCACCATAACAGTGATACTTTCGATAGGTAGTTCATCTTCTAATAAAGCCATAA
Organism: Cellulosilyticum lentocellum DSM 5427; assembly: GCF_000178835.2. Taxonomy (GTDB): domain Bacteria; phylum Bacillota; class Clostridia; order Lachnospirales; family Cellulosilyticaceae; genus Cellulosilyticum; species Cellulosilyticum lentocellum. The sequence goes on along the minus strand of NC_015275.1, from coordinate 822,130 downwards.
TAATAGGTGTTGTAATGTAGTAAGGTAAGTTTGCTACTACTTTTATTCTTCTATTAGGTGATTCTTCTGCAATAAGCGCTGCAAGGTCTACTTTTAAAACGTCATTATGGATAAGCTTAAAATGAGGTTCTGCCCCAAACTGTTCTTCTAAAATAGGAATCAGCTGATTATCGATTTCGATAGAAATAACTTTACCTGCTTTTTCTAATAAGGCTTGAGTTACACAGCCAATACCTGGTCCGATTTCAATAACGCAATCTTCCTTAGTAATCTCTGCTGCATCAATAATTTTATCAAGTACTTGTGGATCTATTAAAAAGTTTTGTCCGAATTTCTTTTGAAAAGCAAAAGGGTATTTACTAATAATCGCCCTAGTGCCTTCTACTGTTGCTATCTTTCGCATATGGTTAGTCGCTCCTTAAAATTGTTCATTGTTCTATGATATCACATTTCCCTTTAGTATTAAAGTAATAGCTTCTTACTGTAACTCTTTCATCTGTATGAGTAGATATACCCAAATTCGAATTTATTAACCTTTCTGCTACTCTCCTTATAAGGAAATCCTTTCACCTATGCGTAGGCATTTACTATCTTTGCCATGTCCTATTTGCATTGTTTTAGCAATAGGGATATCTCTATCCCCTATTAATTCTAGCAGCAGTTCTTCTACAGTCGGGCTTAAAGCTTTTTCTTCCATTTCTAAGAAGCTGCCTAGTAAAATCCCTTTTACTTCATCTAATATACCCATCTGCTTATACTGATTTAAAAAGGTAGTTATTTGAGCAGGTTTGCCACTCATCCCTTCTAAAAAGAGAATCTTATCCTTAAAATCAGGAAAATAAGGGGTACCTGCTAATTTTAACAGGCATCTAATATTACCACCTATAATAATGCCCTCTAAATTTTCACCTCTTATAAAGTGATAATCAAATTGAAACAAATCCTCTTGCTCCTCAAAGAAGGTTTTATAAAAGGCTTCTTGCTGAACCTTTGCATACTCTCCTATCAGAAATCTCACTTGATATAAATAGGAGCTTACTCCAGTCTTAGTATAAATACTATCAATGACCGTCGTTAAATCACTATAACCAAAGTAAGGCTTATTGGCCTTTTTTATCCTCTCAAAATCTAAAAAAGGTAATACCTGATTGGCAATATCTCCTCCCGAAATATCGAAGATAGCTTTTACACTTTCGTTTTGATAAAAGTTCATTAATGCCACTGCTCTATCTTTTCCACTTGCCGCAAAAACATCCTTTTGGGCATAAATATATGAGCTACTTAATACTTCTAAGCCCCAGCCTTCTAATAAACTTCTGAGTTTTTCTACTGCTCCCTGCATCTCCAAGCTAAGGCCATTAGAACAACCTACTAATGCTACTGTGTCACCTGTTTTTAATAACGGCATTTTTTCACCTCACTATTATTAATATAATTACTTCATTTATATCACCAGAACTGTATTCATACATAGTTTCTTATTTCCTACTATTTAACTTTCAAAAGTGAAAAGTTTATTTTTATGTTCTGATTACTTTCCAATCATGTAAGTAATGGTCTTATCTTTATCTTCTACATTATCATGATATTTAAACACTAGTGCTTCTTCAGTCTCCCATACCAAATTAATATTATCTTGAGACGTTAATGGCATATCAAACGTATAGACATAGTATTTGGCTTCTTTTTCTTTTTCTGTTCCTTCAGGAATAAAATCCAATATCCTGGTAATCTTACCATTTACTAAATCAATGACATGAATGGTATTTTGATATCTACCTACTATATAGTTATTACTATAGCTAATTGGAACAAAACCTTCTCCATCTAATTTTTCTTTTAGATTATAAGTTTTAACTAAAGTCCCTGTTAAATCATCATATATTTTAAATTCAGTTCCTGTACTAATAGCCACTTCATTATTTTTGTAGAGTATGCCAGCTTCAGCTTGAATACTTGGCTTTTCTACTAGCTTGTCAATGACCTTACCGTCTTTTATATAAAAAGTCGTACTAGCTGTCTGAGTGAGTGCTCCTTGTATAATACAGGTCACACAAACCATTTCGCTCCCTGCACTAGTTCTTTTTAAAGTTACATTCTTCCCAGCTACTACGTTCTCATCATAAGTATTAATATCTCCCACTACCTTTTTCCCACTGGCAGTTCTTACCATTAACTTTTTGTTCGCCTCATCAACTGTATATTTTCCTTCTAATGCCACCTTGTTTTCTTTACTCCACTGAACACCCATTTCCAGAGCCTCACTCACAAAGCGAAGTGGTATATAAGTCACACCATTGATGGTTTGAGGCGCTACATCTATGGTTACTACTTTGCCATTAACCTCTGCTACTTTACTCCCCACCTGCAATACAACCTTATAAGCTCCATCTACAATCTCAATCTTACCTGTTGCTTGCTCCCATTCCACCTTATACCCTAATTGCTCTGATAGGTCTCGTAGTGGAAGCATCACACTTTGATTAATCACCTTCGGTTCATTACTTAGCATTAACTCCTGATTATTATAGGTAACACTTATCTTGCTTGCTGCCATAAGCTCATTCATCTGTGGTGTACCTACTATTAGTAGACTTGCTACTACCGCGCTAAAACTCTTTGCTATTCTTTTTTTATTAATCCCCTTCATAGTATCACCTTTTCTTTTATATAGACACTTTTTACGTTTTCATTATACTCATTCTTCTATAGCAACACTACATGGTTAACTGAAACTTAATTCATTTGTAATATTCTGTATTTTTTATAAATTATACTTGGTTATTATTTTTAACAAAAATCAAAAACATCGTCTTAATGTTATGCTTTATACCAGTGAAAAACTATCCAATACTTCTATTTAAAATCATATCAAATTAATAGAATATAAAAAAGCACTAGATAACCTCTATCTTCTAGTTATCTAGTACTTATCTATTTGTATTATATATCACTCATACTCTATTATTTTACTTTAAACTGTTCCATTTGCTCTGTTAATTCCACAGTCAATTGATGAACGGCTTTGGCAACATCTCGAATACTTTCACTAGATTGATTAAATTCTTCTGCTGTAGCAGCTACTTCCTGTGAGGCTGCCGCTAATTCTTGAGAGGCATGGGCCACTTTTTCTATACTTGCTTTAATGCTGTCCTTTTGACGTTTATTAGCAACTGAAACAGCTGCCATAGCCTCTGTTTTGGGTAGGATACTTTTCATTGCGCCTGCCATATGTTCAAAAGTCACTACCGCTCTATCAATATTTTCTTTTTGCACTTGCATCTTCACATTGATTTCATCACTAGAACTTGTTAAATGTTCCCCTTCATTTAAAACTGCCTCAATAATCCTACTAATTTCACGCACTGACTCTTGACTTTGTTCAGCTAATTTTCTAATCTCTTCTGCTACCACACTAAAGCCTCTTCCTGCTTCCCCAGCTCTAGCTGCCTCAATAGCTGCATTAAGGGCCAATAAATTCGTCTGTTCTGAAATTTGTGTAATGGCTGCAGTAATCCCATTAATAGAAGAAATTTTCTTGTTCATGTTCCCAATCATATTTCCAAACTGGTTAAAGGATTGATTGAAGGTATCTACTGAAGTAACCAAGTCTCTTACTTGCTCCTGACTCTCTTTAATCTCGTTTTCTGCTTCTAAAGTAACATATATAACCTCTTCGATGTTGTTTTCCATATCGTCTAAGTTAGCAACAAATTCATCCATCTGCTGATTCATATTGGTAATTTCTATAGATTGATTTGTATTTTCTGTCGCGGTATTTGTCATAGAGGTTGCAATATTATTAGCACCCTCATAGATTTCATGTGATACTCCTTCTAAGCCTTTCGCTTGTCCCATTAATACGGTTGCATTATGTTCAACTGCAGTTAGTGTCTTTCTTGTGGCATCTATGCTCTTTTGTAGTGCCTCTTCCATAAGAGTTATTTCATCCCTAGTCTTTTCATCCTCTGTATTAAGTTTAATAGTGAAATCACCTTGAGCCATTTTATCAATTTCGTCCTTAAGATAATTCAGTCTTTTTCCTAATGGCTTTGCAGTTATAACCATCCCTATACATAATAAGATCATTGCTATACTACATGATAAAGCATTAACTGTTGCTATTGCAGCGACCTCACTAATGATATCTTTTCTTTTCACCTCAAAAGCAAGGCTCCACCCTTGGGAATAAGGTATATCATGATAGACGATATATTTATTCATACCATCATTAATCAATTCAGCCCCCTCTCCACCTTCAATCATTTTTTGATGGACCTTAGCAATATCTTCTAAGTGAGTAAGTGTAGGGTCTTGTTCTAATTCCTTGATAACATTGTATCTCTCGGCTACCTCTGATGAATTATTAGAGGCAATTACTGTGCCTTGTTTATCAAGCACATAGGATTTACCTTCCTGTAGATATTCTAAATCCTGAATCATATCCGAGAGGAATTTACCATCAAAGGTACATGTAATAGCTCCTACGACCTGCGTACCTTGTTTGAGCGACGCCCCCATAAATATAATTTGTTGTCCAGTGTTTATATTATAACTCGGACTACTTATATACTTCTTATCTTGCATTAAATCCTTAAAATAATCTCTATCAGATATATTATTCTCAAATCCATCGGTTGAAGTTAATTGTCCCTCCAAATCAATATATCCAATAGATTTGACTCCATATTTCTCTCCATATAAATCTACATAGCCTCTAAGTACATTTTCTTTTTCATCAAATCCACCCTCTGGATCACATAAGCGTTCATCTGCTGAAATAGTATCCACTAACATAAAGTATTTATCTAATCTTCCTTCTAATAACCTAGCATTATCTTCTACCATCTTAATAGTGCTCTTGATTGTAAGATTTTCTATACGTGCAGTCCCTACTAGATACATAGCAACAAGTGCTATACTAAAACTAAGTCCTGCTATGTACCATAATCTCTTGGTTAATTTACTTACTACACTTGTCTGCTTAAGTTTTCTTGCCATCTTAATTTCTCCTTATTTAGTAATCATTATAGTAGCTCTTTACTAGACAGCGAGAAATTTTTGTCCCAATTTTTATGGTTTTTAGCAGTATGCCTTACTGATACATTCTCTCTTTAAGTACTTCTAACTGTCTAGTTTTTCAGTAAGTCACCTGTATATCGGCATAGCTTTAATTCATCATAATGCACAAATTTAAATTTAAAAAATTAAATTAATTTATTTATTTCAAATATTTTTAGGCGTGTTGTATTTTAATTTCTGTTAATTCTTACTCAAAATGGTATTCGATTTTCCTATCATGTAAGTAATTGTCTTATCCTTATCTTCTACACTATCATGATACTTAAATGGTAGTGCCGCATACCTTTCTCAAACTAAACCAATATTATCTTGGGCAGTTAGAGGCATATCAAACATATAGACAAAATACCTTCCCATATAAAACTTCTTATTTACAAGTTTCTTGGCTGCTAGTCTAAAAAATAAAATGTGCTTTTACTTAGTGTAAAAGCACATTTTATTTTTAGCATTATTCTACTTGATTTTATTAAGCTTCAAGGACTCTCTTTAGGAATTCTTTGGTTCTTTGTTCCTTTGGTGCATTAAAGATATCTTCTGGTCTGCCTTCTTCAGCTATAACGCCTTTATCCATGAAAACAACTCTATCCGATACTTCTTTGGCAAAGCCCATTTCATGGGTAACCACTAACATAGTTAAGCCGCTATCTGCTAATTCCTTCATAACCTTTAGTACTTCTCCAACCATTTCCGGATCAAGTGCTGAGGTTGGTTCGTCAAAAAGCATCACATCTGGCTCCATAGAAAGTGCCCTAGCAATAGCTACACGTTGCTTTTGTCCACCAGAAAGCTGCTTTGGCTTTGCATGAATATATTGATCCATTCCTACTATTTTTAAATACTTCATGGCAATCTTTTCTGCTTCTTCTTTGCTACGTTTTAACACTTTCATTTGTCCTACAGTACAGTTACTTAGTACATCATGATTATTAAATAAATTAAACTGCTGAAATACCATCCCTAATTTCGTACGATAAGCATAAACATCATGCTTATCATCTAAGATGTTCTCTCCATTATAAATAATTTCGCCACCACTTGGCTTTTCAAGTAAGTTCACACAGCGAAGTAAAGTAGATTTACCTGAACCTGAAGAACCGATAATACATACTACTTCTCCTTTATTAACAGAGAAATCAATATCTTTTAATACTTCGTGAGCACCGAAGGATTTGTTCAAATGTTTAATTTCTATTACTTTTTCCATATGTATCTCCTCCTTTACCCTATATCATCTCTTTTTGATGCTTTAAAGCTTCTTCAGGTGTTTGTACCTGCATTTGGTTAGCAATCATATTATAATTCTCAGGACCATCCAGTTTCTTTTCAATATAACGAAGAATTTTAGTAACTGTATAAGTCATAATGAAATATAAAATACAAGCCACAAAGAAAGACTCAAAGTATCTAAAGTTGTTTCCTGCTACAGACTTAGTTTGGAAGAACAATTCATTAACACTAATAACATTAAGTACTGAAGTATCCTTAATATTAATAACAAATTCGTTACCTGTAGCTGGAAGGATATTACGAATAACCTGTGGCAATACAACATGTCTCATTGTTTGTAAGTGATTCATACCAATAGCTTGTGCTGCTTCAAATTGCCCTTTATCAACAGAAATAATACCACCACGCACAATTTCTGCCATATAAGCACCTGTATTAATAGAAACAATAAAAATAGCTGCCCCCAGTACATTCATATCCATGCCAAATGCCAAAGCTGAACCGTAGTAAATAACCATCGCTTGAACAATCATTGGTGTGCCACGGAAAAAAGCTATGTAAGCTGACAAAATGGCATTGATGACTTTTAATAAAATACGTTTAATCCCTCTCTCTGGCATAGGCACAGTACGTACCACACCAATTAGCAATCCTATGATAGAGCCTAAAATAGTACCTATCATAGAAATCAGCAGTGTTAAACCTGCACCTCTTAAGAACATAGGGCCGTTGGTTGAAATAATTTTTACAATCCACTCAAAGCTCATTTGTTTCCTCCTGTTTTTCTTAACTGCATCTATTTATGTATCCTATCAAACAAAAACTAAGGGCATGCTACCATTAGTCTCGTTTTTATTACTCTTCATTTGATTAAATCTACTTAGTTAGCAGCTGGTTGATTAACAATAGCTGTATCCATAATCGTTGTACGTTCCTCTTCAGAAATCCCTTTTAAAATTTCATTTACATTAGCTGTCCAAAGACTTTCTTTCCTTAAGCCTACTGCAATAGCTGTATCATCATCTGAAGTCTCAAAGCCCTCTTCAAATTCAACCATAGCAAAGTTTGGATTTGCATTAGTCGCACTTACACCTTCAGGTCTTTCTGAAACATAACCATCAATCATACCTGATTCAAGGGCTACACGCATAGCAGGGAAGTTATCCATAGCTGATTGTTTCTCTACACCATTTATTTGATCAATAACAGTATAGTGGAAAGTATTTAATTGAGCTGTAACCTTAGCACCACTAAAATCTTGAATAGATGTAGCATTTTCATATATACCACCTTTTTTAACAACCATAACCAAATCAGATTTATAATAGTTATCGGAGAAATCAATAGTTTCTTTACGTTCTGCTGTTGGTGACATACCTGCAATAATCGCATCTATTTTCCCCGAAGTAAGTGCTGGTACAAGGCCATCCCATTCTGTTTTAACGATGACTAATTCTTTTCCTAATCCCTCTGCAATTTTCTTTGCGATTTCTACATCATACCCACCTGCATATTCAGCACTGCCATCAATTTTTACACCACCATTACTATCATCCATTTGCGTCCAGTTAAAAGGTGCATAACCACATTCAAGTCCTACTCTAAAAGTACTACTTTCTTCTCCTGTTTTAGCTCCCGAACCACAACCTGTAAGTAAAGTAGTTCCTATAGCCACTGCTGATATTAATGCTGCTAATTTTCTTCTCATATCTTCACACTTCTTTCTTTTTTTACAATTTTTGAGAGTAAAAAAGGCACTCCACAACTAAGGACTTTACCTCATTGTAAACTGCCTAAAGATTCCTTACCCAATTTGTAGTCATTTTATCACCTTTTTTCAAAAAAAACAATTGTTATTATTCTTAAATTTAATCATAAAATAAACAAGTCACAAAAAATTTCATTCCGTAAGGCTGCTTAGATAAGTGTTTTTGGTCAATGTAAGCAGATTGCTATCCTGATATCCTGAATCACAATAAAATGTACTCATGTAAATTTATAAACTTTTGTCGCACATTTTTCTCCAAAGGACAAAAGTTTATATGACTATTTTTTATTCAATAGACATGCAAAGCATATATTGTAATATTTTGTCTACTTTATGGCTTTTTTATTAACTTTTCTACATTTTATACCAAAACTTGCTATAATAAAAAAAATAATTCGGCAAGGAGGCTTCATATGAATAAAAACTCACTTTTACAAGAGAACGAACAGTTGGCTCATTACTTTGTTACTAAACTTTTACGCATTACTGCTCTCTTATATACCTTAATCTATATATTAAATTTAATAGGTATCTTTGTTATTCCTTTTAATACTATGACTATCGGCTACATAGTAGGCCTTATTCTTTTACTTTTGCCTACCTTACTAGTAAACATTTTAAAGTTAGATTCACCTTTTCTTAAGTACATCTTTATTACTTGTAGCAATTTATTTGTAGCTGTCTTGGCTACCTTACTATCCTATCATGTCATCATTATCTATGTTTACGGTATAGCTGTGGCTAGTATTTATTTTTCAAGAAGAGCTAACACTTTTGCCATTGTGCAATCTATTATCTTTTTACTTATAGCTCAGGTACTTTCTTTAATATTCAAATTTACCCCTGATTTAAATGCCCCTGATTTATACCACTCCTTTGTTTTTCTTATTTTTCCTAGAACTATTGAGCTAATAGCCATCTCTTGTATCTTTAGTGCTTTAAATCAACGTACAAGCCATTTACTTAAAGATATGGTTGGTGCTGAAGAACAGAAGCGTATGTACGACCACATTGCTAAAATGACTAAAAAATCTGCGGAAGTCTCTACTCATTTAGCTAAAGCAGTTACTACTTTATCTTCTGTGGCAGATACTACTAGCACTATGAATGAAGAACTTGCTGCTAGCACTTCTACTGTAACCTCTAATTCTGCAAATACCTTAGAAGCACTAGAAGATGCTAGACATCATATTATTACCATTGCTAGTAACCTAGATCAATTATCAACATACAATCAAGAAGTAGCTAATCTCTCTAAAGAAGTGAATACGCTTTCTATTAATAATACACAAATTATGGATAATGCTGTAGCTGGCATGACTGCTATTAATACCGGCGCAGATAAAGGTAAAAAGGTCATTAATGATTTATGTGAAAAGTCGCAAGAAATTTTACACATCGTTGATATTATTACCAATATTTCATCTCAAACCAATTTACTCGCTATAAATGCCGCTATAGAAGCTACTAGAGCCGGTAATCAAGGTCTTGGCTTTGCTGTTGTTGCTAGAGAAATTAGAAAGTTATCAGAAGAAACTAAGGAAGCTGTTGCAAATATTAAAATAGTTGCTAATGAAGTCATAAGCAGCACAGCTTTAGCCGTAGAAACCATGAATAACAGTGCTACTCTAGCTATGAATGGTGTATCCATTATTGAAAAAGCTAAACACTCTACTGCTCAGGTAACTGAATCTAATAACGCCATGGGCAGTACAATTACAGAAATGAATACCTTATCCTTAGAAGTATTCTCAAATAGTAAGCATATCGTTGATATAGTAGAGCAAGTTAAACAAATCTGTGGCGTCAACCTTTCTCAATTAGAAAATACTGCTTCAGCTTCCCAGGAAAGTGCTGCTGCTATGAGCCACTTAGTTGAACTTATTCATCAAATTGATCAAATGGCTAGAGAACTTAATCAAGTAGCAAACGATAGGGATTAAAACATACTAAAAAGGATTGTATGCTCTTTTGTGAGTTATACAATCCTTTTTTGTTGCCATTTTTATTAAGCTGTTTCAAACTGCATATTATAAAGCTGTGCATATAAACCATTTTCATTCATTAAAGCTTCATGTGCACCTTTTTCTGCAATACCTGCTTTCGTTAAAACGAGAATCTCATCGGCATTCCTAATAGTACTTAAGCGGTGGGCAATGACTAAGGTGGTTCTTCCTTTAGATAACTCATCTAACGACCTTTGTATATAACGTTCACTTTCATTATCTAAAGCCGAAGTTGCTTCATCTAAGATAAGTATCGGCGGATTTTTAAGAAATACTCTAGCAATGGCAATACGTTGCTTTTGTCCACCTGATAATCTTACACCTCGTTCACCTACGAAAGTATCATATCCTTCTGGAAGGCTCATAATAAAATCATGAATATTAGCTTTCTTAGCCGCCTGGGTGATTGCTTCATCACCAGCCTTCGGATCACCATAAGCTATATTTTGTTTAATACTACCACCAAATAAATATACATCTTGCTGCACAATACCTATGGCATCCCTTAAAGAACTTTGTGTAATATGTTTAATATCTTTGCCATCTATTAGGACTTTTCCTTCACTGACTTCATAAAAACGAGGAATCAGTGAGCAAAATGTGGTTTTACCTCCACCTGAAGGGCCTACCAATGCAACTGTTTTACCAGCAGGAATATGAATGTTCATATTACTTAACACATTCTTCTCTTCATCTGCATAACTAAAAGAAACATTTTCAAAGGTAATATCTCCTTTTACTTCTCCTATTGGTTGTGCATCTGGTTCATCATCAATTTCTGGCTTCGTACGCACAACGCTTAAGAAACGTTCAAAGCCTGTCATACCTTTTTGGAACTGTTCGGTGAAGTTAACTAGCTTCTCTACTGGATTTAAGTAGGTATTAATATAAAGAATATAAACCGTTAAATCGGCTAAATTCATTTCGCCTCTTGTAATAAATAATCCTCCTACTAGTATAGTCGCTAAATATAAAATGTTTTTAAAAAAGCCATTACCACTAAAATATTTACCCATAATAAGGTAACTTTCACTCTTAGTCTTAACGAAAGCTTCATTGCCTGCTTCAAACTTTTGCATCTCTATTGCTTCATTGGCAAAAGATTTAACCACACGAATACCACCTAAAGCATCTTGTGTAATGGCATTGACCTCTGCAATCTTTTGTCTATTCTTTGCGAAAACTGCTTTCATTTTACGATTATAATAGAGAGAGAAAGCCAGCATAATAGCTGTAAAGAAAATAAGGATAAGCGTCATCTTAATATTAATCATACTTAAAATAGCGAAGGTCCCTACAATCTTTATGCAAGATATAAAAATATCCTCTGGTCCATGGTGAGCAAGCTCTGATATGTCAAAGAGGTCATTGGTAATACAAGACATTAATTTTCCTGTATTGACTTCATCATAATAAGAGAATGAAAGCTTTTCTAAATGACCGAAAAGTTCCTTTCTCATGTCTGATTCCATTCTAGCCCCCATAATATGTCCCCAGGTAGTAATATAATATTGGCAGAAAAATGCGAGTATATACATGCCTAAAAGAATACTTCCTATGATAAGAATAAATTTAATAATCTCATTAGTATCATTTAAGACGTATACTTCATTCATTAAGAACCTCACCAAGAGAGGGAAGGTTAAATCTATACCTGAGAGCGTAAGGGCACAGCCCATATCATAAAAGAACATTTTACGATAGGGTTTATAGTATTTTATAAATTGTTTAATTGTGTCCATTATGTCATCTCCTATTTTTAGTTGTATCCAATGATTTTAGCATACTTAGTGAGTGCTAGCAAATCTTAGATTAATAAATAATCTATTAATAATCATAACATTATTTTAAAAAGTAACTATCTGCTTTACAACTCTATAACAAAACGATGATAATATTCTTAAAATAAGGAGGTGAATCAACTTGGCATCTATTTTAATTGTTGAAGATGAAGTGGCAATTAATGATCTTGTAAAACTAAACCTACATCTCGTGGGACACCAATGTACTTCTGTTTTTGAAGGAAAAAGTGCTATTTTTGCAATACAACGTGAGTCATATGATCTCATCATTTTAGATATCATGTTACCTGAACTTGATGGATTTGAAGTAATAAAGCAAGTAAATCAAACACCTACAATCTTTCTGACAGCAAAAAATAGTCTTCAAAGCCGCATCCAAGGTTTCTCACTAGGAGCTGATGACTATATAACTAAACCTTTTGAAATGCTTGAATTACTCGCCCGTGTAGAAGCTATTTTAAGACGGACTCAGAAAGCATCAAAATATTTCGAGATTCGAAATGTTAAAATCGATTTTGACAGTCACCAGGTATTTTATAACGGACAATTAGTAGATTTCACTCCAAAGGAATATAATTTGCTAGAAGTACTCATAAACAATCGTAATATTGCACTCTCTAGAGAAAGGCTATTAGAACTGGTTTGGGGCTATGATTTTGAGGGAGACACTAGAACAGTAGATGTACATATACAAAAGCTTCGCAAAAAACTGAGCTGGGAAGGCGTAATAAAAACGGTATACAAGCTGGGATATCGCCTAGAGGTGCGTCAATGAAGCAACGTACTTTTTTAACAACACTTATACTTTTTCTCTTTTTCTTTAATCTTGGCATTTTCATTGTTTCTATTACCATGTTTAGAGATATACTAAGCCGCGCTAGGGAAAGGTGCTTGAGCCAGCACTACTTTATTACATCTGCCTTGTTAAAGGATATTAAAGCTGTGGAAGGTCGTGGAACCGATATAGACAGTTCCTTAAGTTCTCTACTTCATCCTTATAGCTCTCTATCTGGAGATAATAAGGTAGGACTTGCAGTTTTTAAAAATGATCATCTTTCCTATTGTAGTCAAGATTCACTTTTATTGCAAAGCAACTTCCTAAGGCCACCAGATAATGGGAACCGATTGATGACCATAAAAAGAGCTGACCATAAGATGTATATCATGGTTGCAGGAAAACTTCCCACTCCGTATAATACCTTCACTCTAGTTTACCTTTATGATACGACAGATGCCATAAACTCGTGGACTCATCTAAAAAATGTATTGTTTCTCTCAGGATTTATCCTCTCAGCCCTACTCTCTTTAGGTCTTCTTCTTGTACTGAACCGGATATTTATGCCTCTTAATCAAATCTCCAGAAGCTCAAAGGATATTGCAAATGGAGCGTATGAGACCAGGCTTCAAGTATTCGGAGATAATGAGCTTGCTGAAATGGCACAGAGTTTCAATCATATGGCGGATGAAATCCAGCGTCAAATAACAGAATTACAGGATGCTGCAAATAAGAAACAACAGTTTGTTGATAACTTTGCTCATGAGCTTCGTACACCCTTAACTGCCATCTACGGATATGCTGAATGCATGCAGAAAGCTGTTTTATCTGAGGATGATAGATTGTCTGCATTAAATTATATTATGTCTGAAAGCCGCCGTCTACAGACCATAGCATTCCAGTTACTAGAGCTGGCAAATCTACAAAATAACTATATCACCTGTGAAAAGGTAAAGGTGTCAACCTTATTTGAGACCATTCAGCAAACACTACATAAAAAGATCTTAAATAAAAACATACATCTAGCATTTAAAAGTGAAATAGAGACGATCTGGGGAGATGCCTGCCTACTTGAAAGCCTACTAATTAATCTTATTGATAATGCCATAAAAGCATGTGGCAGCGGCGGACTTATTATAGTATCTGCTACTATGGAAAATATGAAGAAAACCATCGTGGTCCAAGATAATGGAAAAGGCATGGATGCTGAAATTCTTCAACAGATTACAGAACCCTTTTTTCGAGGAGAAAAATCTCGCAGTAGATGCGATGGTGGTGCTGGATTAGGCCTTGCCATCTGTAAACAGATAGCAACGTATCACGGCGCAGAACTAAATTTTATTAGCCAAGTCAATAAAGGGACAACAGCCAAGATTATTTTTACAACTCCACAACAACTTAATTATAATTCTATAATTAAAGTCCCCCATACTATTTAATGTGATCACAATTAAATAATTAAAGGAGAGATTCACATGAAAGTTGGCAAGTTGGAAATAAAGCACTTTAAAAAGACTATTTTAGCTACTACAATGATTATCGGAACTAGCGTCATCTTATTTCAAGCATTTACACAAGCAGTTATCGCAGCGGAATATAGCAAAAAAAATATAATTCCCACCACCTATGCAAATTCTACAAACCAGCTATCTAGCACACCAACTCAGAGTAGTTTGCCTGAGGGGTATAAAAAAGCAAATTATATAATAAGAAACATTAACCTTGAATATTTTAAGAATCAAACACCAACTAGTAAGGATATGACAAAAGAAGCAGCTGCCGAAATCGGTGCACAGGCTTTGTGGCGTATATACGGTCTTAATCTTGAAGGTCAGGTCATTGAGATGGGGTATCATGAACCAACTGATAGTATACCACGCTCAAGGTGGTATGCTGATGTTTTGATTGATGATGAACTCAGTTATTGTTTTGAAGTGGACTCTGTTACAGGTGATTTATTTGCAGTGAATCATAGTAGAGTTTTAGATGTGGATATTCCTGTGACCTTCGACTCAGCTCTTGCCCAAAATCCTCAAGAATATGTACTACTGGCAAAACAAACTGCTAATAATCTAAATGTCGTTCACAGTCAGGTTGCATCTGTTCAATACAATTGTCAGGGCTATAGTAATAACGACCCAGATATTACCTTTGATATCAAAGGCGAAAATGGAGAAGTTGCCCAGATGACTTTCTCAAGATATGATCAAGCATTACTCGGCATTAGCTATAGTGTAGGATACCAATATACTTTGGAAACAATAAAAAAGATTGAACAAGAAATGGAGTCTATCGATACACAAACTCAGGAAACAAGCCAACCGCCCTCTCTTCTACCCATCCTAGAAGAATAATGCTAGAAATAAGAGCCCTAAACAATATAGCAATAGGAGGTTCTTCACTTTAAAAGTGAAGAACCTCCTATTAGTTTTAATAAGATTTACGTTCTGCTTTTACATCAACATCTTGGTCTTTTAGTATATAGACATTAAGACCATATTGGCGCCCAAATTGGAAACATTCTTTGTTGCTATTAAAGAATAAATCAACAATATTACCTTTAATAGCTCCACCTGTATCTCCAGCAATGGCAATACCATAACCTTCAACATAGATTTTTGTTCCTAGTGGAATAACCTTCGGGTCAACTGCAACCATGCCTACGAATGTAGTCATACCACTTGCAGTACGGTTACCCCATCCATCATTACCATTTGTATACGCTGTAGCTTCCATCTCATATACTTTTGTATATGCATAACTTTTTCCTGTAAATGAGTCTTTGATAGAATTCTGTACACCTTTAAGTACAATCTCTTCTGTAGGTTCTTGTGTTACATTGACATTTAAAACCTTTTCGTCAACCACTTCACCACCAAAGTAAGTTCTTTCTAAACTTACTTCTTTAAGCCCATTTTTACCTTCTTGCTTAACTTTCGTTTCACCAAATGCTAAATCAGCTGTTTCAACAACTTTTGTTTCAAAGCCGATTTGTCTTGTTTCGTTTACTGTTTCAACTTTTTTTGTTTTAACAGTAATTTTCATACCGTCTGTAACTTTTGTTTCTAAGCTAGGTTCAACTGCTAAGCCCTCAGCATTTGTTAAACCTTTTGCATCAATGATATCTCCTACTACAGAGAGTCCAGTTTTGAATTCAACTGTTTCTCCATTTTCTGTATAGCTTACTGTAGGTTTCCATCTTTCTATAGTGATTTTCATATTGTCTTCAATTTCAGTTTCTAATGCAGGTTGCACAGTATCTTTGTCACCAAGGGTAACCTTCAACTGCGTTAATAGTTCTTTTACGCTACTTGCGTCTGTTTCATATTGAGTCACTTTCCCGTCATCGACTAAAGTAATAATCTTTGACATGGATTGATAGGCTGTAATACTAACTGCACATAGCATAAACAACGCTACAATCAATAAAGCGATTCTACTTCGATTCTTCATGATATCCTCCTTAAAATGATTGTCTTGATAAAAGTTTAGTTTTATCTTTACTAATCAAAACAATTGGTCTTTCTCACTTGATCTGGTGAATCGGGCTTTACTACAACGATTTGTTAATAAATGCAATTTTTAATTTATTGCAACTACAAATACGATTGTAATATATATTTTTTAGTTTTTCAAGCTTTTTGTAATAAGTTTTTATTGGAAAATCAGAAAATTAAGCCAAAATCTCATCTATATTCACGATTTCTCAAGGGTTTGATGTATTAAAATTTTCTTTTTCAAAAAATCACTTTTAACAATTATGTAATATTTTATTAATAACTATTATATGTCCTTTTCATTATTTTTATGACACGCACTATTTTTTACTTTATTTCATTAAAATTTCCCCTTATTTGAGAAGTATTTTTTCTCTTCAATATACTTTTTTTCTATTTTATTCCATATCATTTTCTTACCCTTTATAAAGCCTGAGTTTAGTATTTGTATACAAAATAAAAAAACAGCTTTTTCCAAAAGCTGTTTTTTTATTTTCTTTTTTTCTCTTTTCTCCCAAGCCTTCTCGTCTAAATTCTAAATAATGTTTTAGCATTTTGACAGCTTATGCTAGCCACTTCTTCTGGGGTCACCCCTTTAATTTCTGCAATTTTCTCTACTACATATTTTAAGTAAGATGAGTCATTTCTCTTTCCTCTATGAGGTACTGGTGTCAGATAAGGTGAATCTGTCTCAATAAGTATATTTTCTAGTCCGATAGTTTCCACTACCTTAACTGTTTTTTTGGCGTTTTTAAAAGTTAAAGAACCACCTATTCCTATGAAAAAACCTTTTTTTACATATTCTTTAGCGAGTTCATGACTTCCTGAAAAGCAGTGAATAACGCCTTCTCTTACTCCGCTTTCCATAATCAAATCAAACGTCTCCTGTGAAGCTTCTCTACTATGAATAATCACTGGCAAATCAAGCTCTTTTGCTAAAAGAAGCTGCTTTTTAAACCATTCTCTTTGCACCTGCCTAGGTGAACTATCATAATAGTAATCTAGGCCTATTTCACCAATGGCTACAACCTTCTCATAACTAGCTAGCTTTCTCATTTCTTCTAAATCTTCTTCTTTTAAGCTCTTTACATCGTGTGGATGTACTCCAATGCTACAATATATAAAAGGATATTTTTTAGCTAAAGCTATTCCCGTTAAACAAGAATCCATATCCGCTGCTGCATTAACAATAAAATCAACGCCTTTATCTTTCATACTTTCTAGCAATTCATAACGATCCTCATTAAAACTTTCATCATCATAATGTGCGTGTGAATCAAAATACATTTCTATTTTCTCCTTTACATGCTTGGGCTTATTATCTCTTATGTTGTTTATTGTAATGGTTCTATATCAAAACCACAAGGTCAGCTTTGAATCTACTCACATGTATTGGGTGTTCTTACCTCAAAAAAGTCTTTAACCACTATCTCTCTGTTATCTAATGCTACTCCAGATAGCTTAAATCCATAGTCCCCCTCTGGAGTAGTTCTATCTAATGCTACATCTGGATAACTTACAGCAATGGTTGATGGCAACGTACTTTGCTCTATGATCTCTATTACATATGTATTAGCCTTTTCCTGGCTCACTCCTATAAGTTTGATTTTTAAATCCCCTTTGATAACTGAAACTTCGGGTATCGCTTGTAATATATAGGATTTATACTTCTCATTAACCCCTCCATCTCCAATAACAATTTCTAATACCCCTTTCTTAAATCGTTCATTGGTTCCTTCTTTTATATAAACTTCCCCCGCATTTTGTCTTCTAAGCCCCGCTTTTAATCTTTGTCCCTCGGTAACTATTTTTATCTCTTTACTTTTCTCTTGTTCTTCTACCCCCAATACTATACCTGTTCCCCTTCTATAAGAAGAAACCTCTAATTCTAAAAGGGTTGCTATTTCAGATACTGGTACATGTAAGATACCCGCTCTTAATTCTGGTGCTGTTTGCATAGTATAAGTTTGATTATCTACAATAACATCTTTTTCTCCTAATTGTAGAGTGATTTTCCTAATAGGCTCTTCTTTTCCCACTGTAAGCGTTATCTCTCCTTTGTTGTAAGTAAGGTCGTAATGAGCTATCCCTGTACTTTCTAAGATACTTCTTATTGGTGCCATAAGATATTGATCTTTCATATAAATAGAGCCTTGTATTGGATAATATTCTTCTCCAACAATATACCCCTCACTACCAGCTTTGAAATAAATAGCCCTATCGGCTGCTCCTGCTGTTACTTGTTTACTTGGAAGTATGCTCAAGTAGTCTTTTAAACAATACTTGGCACTGACCCCTGTATTTGAAAACACTTGACTTGTTATGAGTAAGTCCATTGTTTTAAATGGTGATGATGTACTTAATGGTTCTACTAAACATGTTTTTTCAATAAATAAACAAATTTTTGAAGGTACAGTTGATGTCTCTACTACCTCTATCCATACTTTTCCTGCCTTCCGTGCGCCTTGCTCCCATACAATCACTTTAATATCGCCTTCTAGAATCTGTATCCCCTTCCACCAATTTAATAGCTCTTCTGAAATTGCTAGCTCTATAACACCTTTATTTAAGGCACCACTTACTTTTTCCTGTATATAAACACTATCGTGTGTCTTTTCTGCTTGCTCAATATTAACTGTATTACTCACTTCTCCAAGTTCTAACTTTTCCTTTACTTTAATAATGAGCTGTGTTTTTTTATTCTGATTAAAGGTCAGTATAATATCCCCTTTTTGATTGGAGGTTCTATAAATAGGCAGTTGATCAATAATATTATTATTGTCAACGCTCCTCTCATCCACCTCTAAGCAGAGCTTTGAAGCTAACTTGCTTCCTTTTAAACTCTCTTTATTTGTTTGCATACATTTAGGGAAGTCTATAAGCTGATTATACACTTTAAAATCAATCTTTCCCGAAAAGGGATCTACTACAAAATAAGCTCCTTCTATTTCTATAGTAATTTCAGTCATTTCAACAGTACTATTTTGCTCGGTATCTTCCATCCCCAACGTAATCTTATTCGTTTCTTCTGCCTTGATTTCCATCTCATTCGGTGATAGCAAATGCCAATTATATGCTGATAATGTCTCACTACTAGCCCATACCTTCACATCTATTATCAATAGTACCATTATAACGCCTAATACTAGGTTAAATGCCTTTATCCATTTTTTACTTTTCCTCACTTTACTTTCCCCCTAACATTCTAATCTTTTTTATCTTATCTAATTGCCGTATTCTTTACTATACACTTTAACATAACGTATTTCTTTTTTAACTCACTTGTAATATAAATTAACATAAGAAAAAAGAGCTAAATGAGGTTTTCTCCTTATCTAGCTCTTCTTGATGCTTTTTCTAATTTATTAAAATAAATGTAGCTGTTTGCTCTTCTTGATTCCATTGTACTTGTAAGTTAAGTAGCTTAGCAATTTCTGAAATAGGTACATAAGTTCTACCATTAAGACTTATAGGTTCTGTAATCATAGTAGACACTTCACCATCAGCTTTTACTACTCTACTTCCTAAAGTCATTTCTATTTTTTTACTAGCTGGTACTATAATCACTCCACCTGAGAATTTTACATCATTGCTAGATATACCTGCAGCTTCAGCAGCATAACGAATAGGTATCATTGTGCGTCCATCTTGACTAAATGGTGCTACATCCATCTCATAATTCACACCATCTACAGTATAGTTTGTACTTCCCAACTTAAAGACTGTGGTTACTGTTTTATTTGTCGGTGCTACAGGAATGCCCGGAAATACTTCTGGCATAGAAGTAATCATAAAATCTTCAAATACAGTTGTTTCTGTAGGATTTTCTGGTGATAATGCACTACCGCTAATAGTGAGAGCAAATTTACCATCTGGAGCTGTGCGATCTACACTGTAAGTAAAATCACTTATTTCTATAATAGAAGCCTTTCTAGAAGCTCTTGTCACTTCTATCTCTAAAATATTAGTTTCCTTGTCCACCCATCCAATTACTTTTAACTCTGCATCCCCTTGTATTACTTTAATTTTAGGGGTCTTATTATAATAAATATAGGGTTCCCCCTCCAACTCTAAACGGATTTTTCCTTTAGCTAACATACCTCTATCATTCTCACTAATAATAACTTTACCACCTACTTGATTTCTTACACCTACTTTAGCTTTAATACCTTCTACTCGAATTGAAGTAGCAGTTTCTATTTCAGCAATAATCTCACTTATAGGATTAGTAATGCCTCTTCCTTCTACTGTTAATGTAATATTTCCTGAATCCGATGATTGAGCACAAAGCTGTAATCCCTCAAAACTTAAAGTATTACGTATTGTTCTATCAATAGTTGGAATCTGCATGGTAAATCCTACTATCAACCCCTCTTCAAATTCAGGCTCTAATTTCACTTGATTTGTGATATCCTTACCATTCAGTAATACAGCTCCAATATCTAAGGTATTGCTATCATTAAGCTCACTACGGAAATATCCCTTATCTAGGCTAAACTCTAATGGCCTATTCGCAATAAAGCTATCTGGCATTCCTTCTTGCAACTCAAAGCTAACAGCTCGATTATCTCCCGTTACTACTGCTTTAACTCTATCTACCTTAAGAGTAGCACCATAGGATAATACTTCTGCCACTTTTACACTCTCATATCTTGTTTCAGATAATAAACCTAGATTCAAATTCAAGTCGCCTGTTTTAAGGGTTGCTGCTGTTACTTTTAAATCACTGACAGTCAATGTTCCTCTTGCTCCTTTGTTACTGCTATAAGGTAAAGTTATGTATATAAGCTGAATATCTTCTTTCTTATTGGTTTCTCCATAGCTTATTTGAACCTTACCTAAATTTTTAAAGCCGTCACTTAATGTAATCTTTGGCAAACTTGCAAAGGTATATGAGGTATTCTTTAAAGATAATACTAGTGTTCTTTCATCCATATCTCTTATATTTGTTAAGCAACCGGCACTTCTTTCTTCAATAGTAATATCACTTAGCTCGCCTTCTTTTTCTATGTAATTTGCACTATCTACCGTTACACGTATAGGCGCATATTTACTTAATTCAAGATTAGTTGTTTCTCGTGCCATTACATAGGTAGGACTCATGACTAAACATCCTGCTAACCCTAATGTTATCATCTTCTGCACTATCTTTTTCATCTTAATTCCCCCTCGATTATTCTTTTTCTAAAATACTTTTTACTTCTAAATGATATAGCGCTATATCATTCTTTTCTTTATTATAACAAATTGTGCCAACTATAATATGACAAGTTGATAACTTTTAAATAACATTTACTTTTAGTTATACTATTATATAGAAGAAACTCATACTTTTTTGTCAAAACCACCTAAAAAAGCATCTATGATTTGATTCATAGATGCTTTTAGTTCTATTACTTAGTTGGAGCATTTTCCTTCTCTAATGCTGCTGTTTTATAATCAGTCCCTTTATTACTATAGAAAGCCAAAAACACAATAGCAAGTGCTGCAGCAATAGCTGATGTTAAATAAACCCTTTGGAAACCAACATTTAAAGTTGTTTGAAAGCTTTCTTCTAAAACCGCCTTCTTATCATCAATGGCTTTTAAATAATTATCTTTTGCTTTAGCAAAGCTATCTGGAATGGCAGCTTTTAAGCTATTCATCTTCGTAACCATATCATTCATCTGCTCCTCGGCAGTCTCAATACCTCTTAGACCTGCTTTCATTCCTTCTTGACCCTTCTTACTTTTTTCTAATTCTGTCTCTAGATTTGCTATAGCTTTTGTCAATCCTTCTTCTCTAGCTTTGAGTTGTTCTAATGATTTAACTTCTTCGAGCTCCTCAAGGACTGCTACTGGCATTTGCTGCTTTGCTGCTGGTGGGAGAAGTTCAGCTAAGCTCATGCCTTTAGGCAGGGCGTTATTACCACCTTGTTTACTCATCATCTCTAAAATATCTTGTAACTGAGTAAGTGCTGCTTTTTGTTCTTTGATACCTGCTTCCATTCCCATAATGCCTTGACTAAGACCTGTGTAACCTTCATTTAATTTTTCCTTTTGTTTTTCTAATTCAGGTATTCCGGCATTAATACCTGCGATCCCTTGATCTATTCCTGCTTCGATAGAAGCGATCACATTAGGCGTTATCATGTCAAACATACGACTAGAAAGTGTTTTACTATTTTCTACGATAGTCGTCACATCTGAATCCTTCATCAGATTCTTTAGGTCCTCTGGCATCTCAAAATCTGAGCTTCCGTTAAAGTCAATTTTAACCGTTTGCATAGCTGTTAAATCTGGAATAGTAATATCCTTTAACTTCTCTGCCATTTGAGGATTGGCTTTAAGTGTGTTAAAGGTCTCTGTAAGTTCCTTAGCATAAGGTAAGTCTGGCACTGTTAGTTCTTGTGGTAAAAGGTTCATCACATTGCTTTGAATATTCCCTCCAGCGGCTGCAATGAAACCTACCATAATAGTGGGTGCAATAGCCGTTCCTATAGAACGCACTAAAGAAACCGTTGCAAGTGCAGAGTTAGATTCTGCTTCATCTGTATTAGCCATCATCATATAGTTAATGGGCGTTCCCATAGTAAAGCCAATACCAAGTCCCGTAAATACCAAGCCTATTACAACTGTTAACATATTAGGATAGTAAGTTGTTACAAATACAAGGAATACTGATCCTACTATGGAAATAATAAAGCCAAGTGCTAAAATAAGTTTCGCTCCAAACTTATCAATAAGCTTTCCGGATACAGGAGCCGCAACCCCTGCAAATAGTCCTAAAATGATAACTAAGTAGCCACCACTACCTGTTTTAATCTTAAGTACATTCTCTGAAAATTGAGGTACGAAAATCATTCCCATCATGACAACCCCACTAATAAAAGAAATAATTAAGGTGACCACGATATTTTTATTAGTAAAGTATTTTAAATTCATAACTGGGTCTGCTGCTTTTTTCTCTATAAGCACAAATACAGGTAATAATAAAATGAAAATAAGTAAGTATGGATAGACATCTGTTGATTTCATACTATTTAAAAACTCGAAGAAATCAATATTTTTAAGTCCATAGAGTAATGACAGCACCATTATTGTAAGGGTGAGTATCCCTAAGCCATCGACCTTCTTGGTATCTCTTCTTTCACAACGAGGTAAAACAAAAATACCTGCTAAAATAATAAATAAAGTAATCGGTATATTCACATAGAAAATAAATTGCCAATTATTTTGCCCAAACAAATCTAATATGGCACTTCCTGCAGAGGCACCAAAAATATTGGCAATACCATAAACGCCTCCTACCATACCTAAAGCCATCCCACGCTTTTCCGGCGGATAACTAGTGCCAAACTCTGCTGTAGCCACTGGTACAATGCCACCTCCACCAATAGCTTGAATTGCTCTAGCAATCAGTAGCATACTAAAGCTACCTACCTCTTGTGAAAGACCACATAAAAGTGAACCCGTACCAAAAAGCGTTACGCTTAATAGATAAACATACTTTCTGCCAAACTTATCCGCAAACTTTCCCATAATCGGAATACTGGCTGCATAAGCAAGCGTATAAATGGTAATCATCCATATTCCTGTTTGCCCATCAACACCTAGGTTGCTTTGAATAATAGTCCTAGCTGGTGTTACAATTCCAGTATCAATAGCTCCCATAAATATACCTGCTAAATATATAATTGTAATTAGAACCAAATTAGGTTTTTTAATGACATTAGTCATTAACATCATCTCCATCTTTTAAATGATTAAGTACGTTCTTTGAAATAGTTCCTACTAATTTTTCAACCGTCTTTATCTCTTCTACACTCATTCCTTCAAAAATAGCAGCATTAAATTCTTTTAGAAGCTGCTCCATTTCAGTAATAATCTCCTTGCCGCTTTCACTTAAAGTAATGATCTTTTCTCTTTGATTTTCTTCATTCACTTTTCTGATAATATATCCTTTTTCCTCTAACTTTCCTAAGGTTTTTGCCACAGCTCCTTTATCCAGTTTGTAAAACTGAGCAATACTTTCTTGATTAACACCATTGTTTTTAGCTAAAAACGTCAATACCACATGTTCTGCGCACCCCACACCATACTTTTGTAGCTTTCTTATTAAAAAAGCATTGGAATGTCTAACAATAATAGACAGATCGTTCATTAGCATATTAAAAACCTCCCATTGGTAACTCATTTTTATAGTTGTCAAAACAACTGTTGTCTTGGCAACTTTTATATTAGCACCTTTCAAAAAATTGTCAATATATTTTGAATATATTAATTTATCGTTAAGAATTTATAAACCAAAAGAAAAGGCAAGCTAGACTTCTGTCTTTGCTTGCCTTAAAGGTTTTATCATCATTATTATTTATTCATGGCTTACACTACTTCCAAAGCTTCCTCATCAAAATAACGCTCCATAAGCTCTGGGTAGCATAGTTCTATAATCATTCGTTCAAAATTCTTCCAATTAGTAACACGTCTATAGTTACCTAGGGCAGTCTTGTTATGAAACCTTTCGAAAACAATAGGCGTTCCACCTGCCTTAGCAAAGTCTTCTATATTATGCATACCATCATCTAAAAGATAGTCTCCTTTAATCATATACTTTCTTCTACAGACAATGACACGTTCTTCTGGGAAGAAAGGCAAATGTTCCTTAATCCATTCGTGCTTAGCTTCTACACTGCAGGGCTGCGCTGCTGTTACAATGTACATTTCAAATAAACCACTATGATATAATCTTGTAAATACCTCTAATGCGTCTGGTGTTGGCTCTAAGTGCCTAAATAGCTCTGGTTCATGCATCACCGTTTCTACTTCTTCACCAAACACTGTATGCAGATCCCAATTATTACACTCTTCTGGGCTTATGTCTGTCTTGTATTTCTTATTATAGGCCTCTGTAACGCCCTTGATGTATTCTGCTAATACATCATCTTGGTCTATTAGTAATGTCACTTTATTCTTTTCCACGGTGTCTCCTCCTTATTATTGTCCTCTTATTTTATAAGCGAATTTATTATCATTTTATTATACGATCTTTATTTTAGTTCCTAGTTTTTAGTGCTTCTCATAAAGAATATTCTTATATGTAAGACTTTCCTTCATTTAACACTAAAAGGGCATTGACTATGCAACGCCCTTTTCTTCTAATAAATATGCCACATACCACCTAAACTAATCCACTCAGCATACCTCTCTGGAATTAAAAAGCCTGAATAAATAGGATAGCAAAATGCAAACACAAGTACTGCTATAATACCATACCATAGATAAATAGGTTTTTTACTGGCTTCATCTAAAGTCTTAATAAGTCCTACTAAAGCTAAAATCATCAGAGGTACTACTGGGAAGTAGTGGTATAAATACATAATGCGAGGTACAAGCATATAAGGTACATATACTGCTAATATAGCAGCTACTAAAAAGCTATATTGCTTACTTCTCTCTAGAATCATTTCTTTAACAGCGTAAATCATAGCTACAATCCCTGTCCACCAAATGAACGGATTACTAAAAAGGGCTATACTAGACACCATCCCCTCTGCTACCTGACCATCATAATACCATACTGGCTTATAACCAATCGGCCAAAAATACCATGGTGAACTAAAGGGGTGTGTTGCATTAAGCTGTGAGTGATACTCGTACATTCTTACTTGTTCATTACATAGAAACTGTACAAAGCTATCTTTCCCGCTAATCAAGTAATAAGGAATAAATGAAACCACATAAATGGTAATCGGAACTACACCAAAGAAAATAAAGCAACTTAATACGATTTTCTTACTTTGGCTCCTCCAATTTCCATAGGTTGTAGCCGACTTTGAACGTATAAATAAATCTACAAAGAAAATAACGGCTAGGCCTATAGCTGCATAAGCACCATTCCACTTAGTAGCCATGGCCATCCCTAGGAATATCCCTGAACCAAATAATTGGAGTAGTTTCTTACCTAAAGAACCTTCTGTCTTACACGAAATATATTGGTACATAAATAAATAGGACAAAAGAATAAACAATACAAGGAAGCTATCCACTGTCCCAATCCTGGTCTGTACAAAATGCATCCCATCTGCTGCAAAAAGAATCATGGCTAAAGCTGCGTATTTAGTAGATCCAAAAAGTCTTTTAGCAAATACATAGATAACAAGTAACATCAACAAACCTGCTACATTTCCCATCAATCTATAAGCAAATGGATTTATACCTAAATATTTAATAGGAATACTCATGATTAACTTGCCTAATTGCGGATGGGTCCATTCATAAATGTCCATACCATGAACAAACTCATAAGCTGTACGTCCATGATAAATCTCATCAAAATACGTAGAGTTCAAATAACTAATTTCTCCTGGAACTACCTTTGCTTCATCAACAACTGCTTCTGCTCCCTCTAGGGCTGTCACCGGTAATACCTGGCCTGCTTCATTATACAAAGCTATTTCTCCAATAATACCGTAAGGTGCTTCTGCTTCAATGGCTAAATAACGTATATCTGCATCTATTTCTAAATCTTCCCAAGCAAAAACCCGTTTTTGTTCTAAATCACTTAGAAATTCATAACCTACATTATCTTCTGATGTATAAAGTTTAAATTTACCAAAGCGGGCACCACTATAATGTCTTATCTTACTTACATGAACCTGATCTCCTAAATCTACTACAATACGAGCATTATTTTCTTCAGGTCCCCAAAAGCTTTGTGGATTCTCCATGCTCCCTAAATTAAAAAAGGATAAAACACCATATATCAGCACAATACAAAGCATCCAAAAGCTATCCTTCAAGGTCAAATTATATTCTTTTTTAGGCATAAAAATCATTTTTCCTCTTTAGTAGCCTCCTATCTAAGCGCTACTAAATCCTCCTTATCATCTGATATTCCTGCGCCTAATGTTCCTATTCACTCTTTATTCACTCACCTTAAAGTAAATCATTAAGCATACTCCATTATGCAAATTATACCCCATATTCTCACTTTATTAAAGGTAGAGTTTAAATTTATTCTGCTTGCACAGCTACTACCCTACATTTAATCCCTGTTGCCTCTGTATCTTCATGCCACATAGTGAGCATCTTACATACTGACTGAGGTTCAATGGCACTTAAATTAGTTAAATTCTCAATGACAAAAGTGCCATACTTTAAGAAAAGCTTGTCTGCTTCTACATGATCCTTTCCTTTTCTTAAATCCGGTGCATCAATCCCTACAAATTTAACACGTTCCATAGCCAATTCTTGAATAAGCTCCCAAGAAAATTGGGTGCTGCTACTAAAATATAAACCACTACCATAAGGATGCCTTTCAATAGAACCTGTGCGGAACATGACAAAGTCTCCCGGTTTCACATAATCTAGATCTACATCATCAATGGTTATTTCCCTATCTTTAATATGACTCACATCAAATAATACGCCTCTAGTTTGCATATATTCTAGTGGTAATTGTACTTCTCCATATATATCAAAATGAGTACCTACATGACCCATTACAATATGTTTCTTTAACTGAACTTCCGCTTGTTTATAAACACGATTACTTTTCTTTACCTGTAATGTTAAATCAATATACCTCACATCATGTCCCCCTCTTTTATTGTCCTTGTCATCATTATACCGATTTTTCCATTTTCTGTCTATGTCACACCATAGAAAAAGCATCTCTATGAGAGATGCTTTTCATGTACTAGATTTTTAATCCACTTATTAGAACGTAATCTAAAATATTCAAATGGGACCTTAATCATTTCCTCTGTGCAAACAAGGAAAAATACGCTATAAACTGGCCACTTGAGTGCGAGTGCACCTATAAACGCCAATGGTACTGAATAAAGCCAAATCGTACCGGCTTGTACTAGCATGGAGTAGGTGGTGTCTCCGCCTCCTCTAAATACACCGATAATCATAATGGCATTAAACGAACGCAGTGGCATAAAGATAGCCATAGTTCTTAAAACCAGTATAGCTGCTTTATAGGTCTCTGGCTGAATGTTAAACCATCTCAGGATTGTTGGGGCCGAGATCCATATACCAATACCTAATATAATCCCTATAACTGGTGTTAGCTTAGCTACTTTATGTGCATAATCTTTAGCAACCGCTTCTTCTTCTGCACCGATTTTATTCCCTATCATAATGGCTGCTGCTGTTCCTACTCCCGTAAGAAAAATAAAAAACATATTGATAAGCGTGCTAGAAATTTGCATGGTAGCAGAAGCATTAGTACTTATTTTGGCATAAGCTACTGAATAAGCTGCTGAGCCTACTGAAAAAACAAGTTCATTAGTAATAACAGACCATGATGTTTTAAAATAAACACCTACTGTTTTTAAACTAAAGCTATATAATTCTTTTAGTTTGGCTGCTACTTTATTTTTAGTAAAGTAAACAATACTTACTATAAAAACAACCTCCACTAAACGTGCTAACATTGTTGCTAATGCCGCTCCCTCTACTCCCATAGCAGGTGCACCAAGCTTTCCGAAGATGAAAACCCAGTTTAAAATAATATTTATACCTACTCCTATTAAACTTGCAAACATAGGTAATTTTGTTTGACCTGTACTCCTTAATGCAGAAGAATAGGCTTGGGTAAAATTCATAAATAAACAACTAACGGCTACAATCTTTAAATAGTTAGCGCCTAAGGCGACAACTGCTGCATCATCTGACATAATATCCATAATTACTTCTGGAAAGAAGAATGCCATTATAGCAAATAAGCTAGCAGCTACAAAACCTACAGTTAAATCTATCCCTAGAAAGGTCTTAATTCCCTGTAAATCTTTCTTTCCCCAATATTGAGACATAAATACACTGGCTCCAGCATTAATCCCTAATATGCAAAGCGTAAAAATAAACATATATTGATTAGCAAGTCCTACTGCAGAAATAGCTGTCTCTTGTAAACTTCCTACCATCATAGTATCTACTAAATTAAGGGATGAGGTCACAAAGCTTTGAAGTGTAATAGGTACCGCTAAAGTAAGCATTGTACTTAGAAATACCTTATCCTTAAATATCTTTTTCATATCGCTCCCCTTTCTATAAATCAGTTTACTAAAAAGCAAAAAGAGCAAATGGGTTGTTAGCCGCCCATCTGCTCTTTTTTATGTGTTATCACTTTTCATTTAATACTGCTTTGTTTTAACCAGAGTACATTTTCATATAAAAGCGAATAAATGTCAATACCTAATTGAAATTTTTATGTTAATAGTAACTAGATATTATTTCCAGTTTTCCTTTTTTCCCCTATAAACTAATGACTTCACGTGCTATACTGTACTTAAAAGTTTGCGTAACTATTTAAGAAAACAGGAGGTATGTGTATGGGAATTTTTGGAGGTACCAAATCTACTAACACTAAGTATTTTGAACGTTTTTTAACAGAAGGTGAAGAAATTGAAGCCGTTTATCGTTTAGTAGTAGACGAAATGTGTTTTACTAATAAACGTATTATTTTCTTTGATAAGAACGCCTTCTCTACTAAAAAAGGAAAGGTATCTATTCCTTATCGTAGTATTTCTCATTTTATGATTGAAGATGACGGTATCCTAGACAGAGATATAGAGATTAAGCTTATTGTGCATAATGAAGAATTTGTACTTAAGTTTTCTAAAGGTTGTGACTTTATAGAAATTGAAAAACTCCTTACCTTCTATGTATGTGATTAAACCTTCTTAAATAAAAATAAGGTGCCAAGTACAAACATGCGACTTGGCACCTTATTTTTTATTGAAACTAAACTTTTTATTTTAAAATGCTACCATGTCTTCTTGTTGTTCTTCTGCCTTCACTATACTTTTTACATAAAATATTGGTCCATCACCTTCATAAACTTCAGCTGGTTCCCAACGGATTTCACCTAGTATTTCTATACTATCCTTATTTTGAAAACGTGGTTTCCCAATATTTTTACAATATAATCCCATAAATGCAATATCATCCTCACAGCATGGCATGGCAAATCGGCCAAAGTTAAAGCAGTCCTTTGGATCTGTGGGCTGCTGAAAAAATAAGCCTCTTACCTTTATCTTTTTCCTCATGTAATGTTCAGGATGATCCCACAAATCAATATACCAAGTCCCATAGTGTTCTTTTGCAACATCGATTAATTCTGCACTTAAATCATAGGGTAATTCTTCCTCAATGGGCTCCATTACAAAATCTTTAGAACTAGTGAATAACCTTGCTTGCCCATTAATAGATTTCACAGCACCTCGTAATAATGCTAGATTAGTTGTAGGTAAGCAGCGATTAATAATAACCAGGTCTGCTATTTTAAAATGTTCTATCATCAGTGATCTCATATTATTCATGTAAAGCTCAAAGGTTTCTCCATTAACTAGAACCAAGCTTTGATATAAAAACCAGTTTTCCGGTAAGGTTACATCAAAGGCACTTTCTAAATTCCACATCCCATTAAATTCAATAACAACACGCTGTGGCTCATAAGTGTTTGCTAACTCTTCCAATAATTCACTTGTAAATGCTTCCTCCTCTTCAAGGTTAATTAGGGTAATATGATTCTTTTGAAATAGTGCTTTATTGTACTCCTCCACGCCTTCTTCGCAGCAAATAACAAGTGTATTTTTCCCATCAGCGAAAGCTGGCTTTTCTAAAAGACTTTCAATAAAGGCCGTTTTCCCCGCTTCTAACAAGCCATTAAATAAAAATATTGGAACTCTCATATGATCTTCTCTCTTTCTCTCAGTATTCTCCTAGTAATTCTTTAAGTCCTGCTTCATCTAGCTTTGTACCTATTATACATAAGCGGCCTGTATAATCTGCTGCCTCTTCCCTTATTTCATACTCTCCCGGCACCATATCAAAACAGAACCAATTCCCCTCATTATCTTGCAAAATACCTTTGGCTCGTAAGATAACACCATATGTCTCTGTATGAGCTAGCTTTTCTAAAATAGTTCTTATTTCCTCTTTATCAAAACGTCGTGGTGTTTCCAGTCCCCAACTAGTGAATACCTCATCTGCATAATGATGCCCGTGTTCATGATGGTGATCATGTCCACAACTACAGCCTTCATCATGTTCATGATGATGTTCCTCCTGCTCACTTTCAGCATGATGCTTACAGTCACAATGCTCATCATGATCATGTCCTTCTTCGTCATGATGTTCATGATGATGCCCTCCACAATGTGGATATATCTCTTCCTCTTCTAATAACTCCCTTTCTAAATGATTGCCACTTTCCATAACAGCTAATAACTTATCACCTGCAATCTCTTCCCAAGCAGTAGTCACAATAGCAGCTTCTGCATTACGCGTTTTAATAAGCTTAACTGCTTCATGCAATTTTTCTTCTGAGCAGTTTTGGCTACGACTTAAAATAATAGTGCTAGCACTTTCTATTTGGTTATTAAAGAATTCGCCAAAATTCTTCATGTACATCTTACATTTTAGGGCATCCACTACTGCTACCTTGCAATTAAGCCTTACTTCATTTCCTAATGCCACTTGTTTAACAGCTTTAATGACATCTGAAAGTTTACCTACTCCAGATGGTTCAATGATAACTCTGTCTGGATTATACTTTTCTAATACCTCTTTTAATGCAGTGCCAAAATCCCCTACTAATGAACAGCAAATACATCCGGAGTTCATTTCTGTAATCTCTACACCCCCTTCTTTTAAAAAGCCACCATCTATACCAATCTCACCAAATTCATTCTCTATAAGCACAAGCTTCTCACCCTTAAAGCCTTCTTTAATGAGTTTTTTAATAAGCGTTGTTTTCCCTGCTCCTAAAAAGCCTGATATAATATCTATTTTTGTCATGTGTATAACCTCCCTATCTTATCAAAATATCTATGACCTAGTTCACATGCATTTCAATTATATGACTTAATTATGGGTATATCAAATATTTTTATACATTAATCTGAATAAATTTTATCCTCTTTCTAAAAAATCCCCTGTAAGACCCATACTCTTTTAAGTATATGACTTACAGGGGATTTACTATCATTTATTTTACTACTGCGCCACTTGCCATTTCACCAAGAGGGCCTACTGCAACTAAGTTACCGTTATCATCTGATGCACACAGTACCATTCCTTGTGAAAGGATGCCGCGGAGTTTAACTGGTTTAAGGTTAGTTACAACCACTACCTTTTTACCTACGAACTCTTCTGGTGAATAGTACGCTGCAATACCTGATACGATTTGTCTTACCTCGTCACCGATTTTAATTTTAGATACAAGAAGTTTATCAGCTTTTGGTACCTTTTCACACGCAATAACTTCACCAATTTTAAGCTCAACTTTTGTAAAGTCATCAATTGTGATTTCTGATACTTCTTGTACTTTTTCTTCTTTTTTAGCTTCAGCTTTTTTGTTATCTTTAGCTTTTGCTTCTTCTTTTGACTCAGCTGTTGGCACCGCTGCTTCAAGAATAGCAAGTTCCTTCTCTTTATCAATACGAGGGAACATATTTTCACCTTTTTTAGCTGCTACAGTTCTTGGAAGTGCGCCAAATTGATGAATAGAATCCCAAGCTGTTAATTCACCTCTTACAATACCAAACTGTGCCCAGATTTTTTCTGGTGTTTGTGGCATAAATGGTTCAATCATAATGCTGACAATACGAATCACTTCTGAAAGAGTATAAAGTACACCTGCAAGTTTTGCATGGTTAGCTTCATCTTTTGCAAGTACCCAAGGCATTGTTTCATCAATATATTTATTCATTCTTCTAATGATTACCCAAATGTCTTCAAGCGCATTGTTGAAGAAAAGTTTTTCCATATTGCTTTCCATTTTAGCAATTTGCTCTTTAACAACCTTTTGTACATCTACGTCGAATTCATTGCCTTCTTGTACTTCCGGAAGTGTTCCAAAGTACTTTTCAATCATAGCTACTGTTCTTGATGTTAAGTTACCAAGGTCATTAGCAAGGTCTGAGTTGATTCTTGAAATAAGGGCTTCATTAGAGAAGTTACCATCTTGACCAAAAGCAATCTCACGAAGTAAGAAGTAACGGATTGCATCGCTACCATAACGACCTACAAGTACACTAGGATCTACTACTGTCCCTTGTGATTTACTCATTTTCCCACCGTTAATAACTAACCAACCGTGACCAAAAATTTGTTTTGGAAGTGGAAGATCCATTGCCATTAACATAGCTGGCCAAATAATGGTATGGAAACGTACGATTTCTTTACCTACTAAATGTACATCTGCTGGCCAGAATCTTTTAAAGTTAGCATCATCTGCTTGAAGATAACCAAGTGCTGAAATATAGTTTGATAACGCATCAAGCCATACATAAACTACGTGACCTGGATCGAATTCTACTGGAATTCCCCACTTGAAAGAAGTACGAGATACACATAAATCTTCTAGTCCTGGGCGAAGGAAGTTATTAAGCATTTCATTTTGTCTTGTGTTTGGCTGAATGAAATCTGGATTTTCTTCAATGTGTTTAATCAGTCTATCTTGATAAGCTGATAATTTGAAGAAATAAGATTCTTCCTTTACTTTTTCTACTGGTCTACCACAGTCTGGACATTTGCCATCTACTAATTGGTGTTCTGTAAAGAAGCTTTCACATGGTGTACAGTAAAGACCTTCATATTCACTTTTGTAAATATCACCTTTGTCATAAAGCTTTTTAAAGATTTTTTGAACTGTTTCTTCATGTTCTTTATCTGTTGTACGGATAAATTTATCATAAGAAATGTCCATTGTTTTCCACAAGTCTTTAATCCAGTCAACGATATGATCCACAAACGCCTGTGGAGTAACACCATCTTCTGCTGCTCTTCTTTCGATTTTTTGCCCATGTTCATCTGTTCCTGTTAAGAACATGACATCATAACCACGAAGACGTTTATATCTGGCCATAGCATCAGCTGCTACTGTTGTGTAGGAATGTCCAATATGAAGCTTGTTACTTGGATAATAAATTGGTGTTGTAATGTAATACGTTGGTTTACTCATTTAAATGCTCCTTTTCTTATATGATTATTTTATATAGTAGTTTTTCTTATTTATTTAGTTTTACTCTATCATTTAAAAACAAACCACTACTACAAAAATGAACTGTTTAATGGAATTTAGTGAAACGCCTAAGTAAATGAGATTCTGATCTTTCATTAAAAACAATCAAAAAACCTCGCCCTCATAACAAACTGTTATAGAGGCGAGGTCATCACACGCGTTACCACTCTACTTCACTTATACCTTACAATATAAGTCTCGTTAAGTACTTCCACTCTACTCTTAAGGTTTTCATTTCTCTTCGCTTTAAAAGTCATTTGGAGTTATACTCTTTCGCTATAACAGGCGAAACCTGTTGCAGCCTAAATCCTAGGATCGTCGGTGCACCATTCCGAGGCCATGTTCAGTTTAATTTTCCTTGCTTCTTCTCAGCTCCCGAAGCTCTCTTTAAAAGATCCTTAAACCTACTCTTCTCTTCACTATGTTTAACTATTTAACTTGTGTTATTTTATCATAGTTTACCCAATATTTCAATATATAATCTCTCACCTATTCAATTGCTAGCTGACTACCTTTAAGCTCAATAGATGTTCAAAATGTTTTACTGCCACACTAGCTACTCGCGGATCATACATCCTACCTATATTAGATTGTATTTCATTTTTGCAATATTCTATAGATAAAGTTTCTCTATAAGCTCTTTTACTAGTCATAGCATCTATGGAATCACAAACCGCTATGATTCTAGCTTCTAAAGGAATATTTTCTTTTTCTAAGCCATAGTAGCCTTTACCATCCCATCTTTCATGATGATAGAGAACGACATCACTTAATGACTTAAGTGCTTCCGATTTTTTCAAAATATTAGCTCCTATAGAAGTATGACGTTTCATACATTCCCACTCTTCTTCAGTTAGCTTACCTGGCTTATTTAAAATATGATCAGGAATACCTATTTTCCCAATATCATGTATATGACTTGCTATATGCACCGTTGCTTTTACACTATCTTTTTCACCTAAATAATCGCATAGTAAATCAGCCATTCCTCCTACTCTTCTGGAATGATTAGCTGTATAGGTATCCTTGGCATCTAATGCCGTAACAATACTTTCAATCACATCATAATAAGCAAATTGGTTATTTAGCAAAGACGGCATATTTGTGTTCACGTCATTTCCTTCTTTCATCCAGTCTAATAGCTAGCTTATTGCATCTTTTTTAAGTGTATTACGGTTTTTTTAGATTGTCAATTTCAATGCTGTAAATTATATTGTTATTTTTTGTTTTTAATCAATTATTTAGTATATTGGTGAAATTCAATGCGTTTTTAAAACATATTTTGTCACTTATAATCTTACCGTAATTTTTGACCAGCTCATTGTAAAAACACTCTACTTTTTCAATATTAGGTAAATCCATAGGCATAGTAGCACCATCAAAGTCAGAGCCTAAGGCAATGACATTCTCTCCACCAAGTTCTAGAAAATGTGAGATATGAGGCAGTAACTCCTTTATACTCGCTTCTGTAGTCCCATTAATAAAGGTAGGGTAAAAATTCATTCCCACTAGTCCCTTCCTTTCTACAATTGTCTTGAAAGCCTCATCACTTAAATTTCTTGGATGATCACATATCTTCTTGCTATTAGAATGCGTTGCAATAAATGGCTTGTCACTATGGCTTACTACATCCCAAAATCCCTTTTCTGCTAAATGTGACACATCTATAATCATACCTAATCTATTCATTTCACTTACTACTGCTTTCCCAAAGTCTGTTAAGCCACCTGCTGATTCTTGCATACACCCATCAGCTACTTCAGAGCGGCCATTCCATGTTAATGTCATGAATCTAATCCCTTTATTATAAAGGTCCTCTATATGTTCTAGCTTTCCTCCCAGTGCTGCAGAACCTTCTACAGCTAATAAGGCCACCCTTTTTCCTTTTTCTAATGCTTCATTTATTTCTCTACCACTTGTACATAGTCGTACTAAACTCTCATTCTTTTGTAGCTCTAATATTAAGTAGTTATACACTTTACAAAAATGCTTATATGCTGCTTCTCCTCTAAGGTTGTCATTCATCCAAATGGCATAAACTTGTACCCACTCTTCAAAATCCAAGCCTCGTTCTATACTTAATTGCAAGTTGTTTCTATAAAGCTCTAGATGTCTTTCAAAGCACTCTGTAGCCGTGTCACAGTGTAAATCAAAATATTTCATTCTTTTCACTCCCTTTATTAGCTCCTATATTCCTATTATACGCCTCATACTAAAAGGACTGCTGCATCATCTCACAGCAGTCCCTTATTTTCTTTAGAAATATTTTAGTCATTAACAAATTTAAAGGTACTCATAATAAGGGGAATGTACTCCTTATTAGTCCAGATTACGACATACTTATAAGGTACCCCATCTATTGTAATAGGTTCCTTATATTGTACCACTAATGCAGCATCTCTGTCTTTAAAAAAAGCAGACTGATCAGCAGATGGATAAATAACTCTTGCAGGCTGCCCATCTACAATAAAATTTCTCACTGTAGGATTAGAGCCATAGGGTTGATAAGTTTCATTAATTTGTTGATTAACAGCTGCACCTATATCTTCACCTATACCTGAAAAAGTACTTACTTCAAAAAAACCTGTAGGCCCCTCATATTTATCTTCATATCTAGGATTTTTACTCCAGCTTCTAGGGTATTTAAAACTTATTTTATAACGTCTGCTTATAAATTCATCTAATAAGATGCCTGGCACAGTAAATTCTTTATTACTCTCTTCGCTATTTCTTATGTCTACTAATGATTTTTCATTGTTTTTAACTAAGCTACTAACTGCCAAAACCCCTAAACCGAGTATTGAAATTGTTTTCTTGTCCATGCTTTAATACCTCTTTTAAAATACTTTCATATTATTCTATTTCTAAAAGAGGGAATAGGTTCCTAAAATGGCAATAAAAAAATCTATCTAAGTCCCTATACCTAGATAGATTTTAAATTTATCTTCTTTCAAAGCTAAGACAATCTGTTTCTGTGTAAATCTCTGCTTCTTCCTTTGAAGGTCCTATTTGAAGCTCGTTTAATGAACAATGCTCACTGCTATTATGAATGCACGTATCTACTTTACAAAGAATAGCATCTGTATCTCCTCTATTTTCAGTATATTGCGCCAAGTTACTATAACCTAAACGGTTAAGGAAGCTTCCACAACAAGTACTTTCATTATCTGTAGAGCCTTTGCCTCCAACATTAATAATACTAGCACGGCAAACTTTATCTTGATTATAAGAGCAGGTATCAACACCACAATGAATTTTAGGCATACTTTTTCCTCCTTTATGCTATTTAAAATATCTGTCGAGTAAGCCTTTGAAAGCACAGCCATGACGTGCTTCATCTTTTGCCATTTCGTGTACACTATCATGGATGGCATCTAAATTTTGTGCTTTTGCTAGAGTTGCTATTTCTTTCTTTCCTTGACAAGCACCATACTCTGCATCCACTCTAGCCATAAGGTTAGCTTTGGTATCTGCTTTAACCACTTCACCTAACATTTCTGCAAAGTTAGCCGCATGGTTTACTTCTTCATAAGCTATGCGTTTGTAAGCTTCTGCTACTTCTGGATATCCTTCACGATCAGCTTGTCTACTCATGGCAAGATACATACCTACTTCGGTACATTCCCCCATAAAATTAGCACGAAGTCCTTCTAAAATTTGAGGATCTACTCCCTCTGCTACACCAATGCGATGTTCATCAGCCCATTGGAGGCTGCCTTTCATCTCTTCAAACTTATCACTACCTACATTACAAATAGGGCATTTCTCTGGTGGTGT
The DNA here is from genome assembly GCF_000178835.2 of Cellulosilyticum lentocellum DSM 5427. Classification (GTDB taxonomy): domain Bacteria; phylum Bacillota; class Clostridia; order Lachnospirales; family Cellulosilyticaceae; genus Cellulosilyticum; species Cellulosilyticum lentocellum. The sequence continues at coordinate 784,181 of NC_015275.1, read as the reverse complement.
TTCACCTTCATAAATATAACCACATACTGTACAAACGTATTTTTTCATTATCTCATCCTTTCCTTACCTAATGATGTACAAGTTTATTATGCGAAAAAAAGGATATTTTATGCTAAAAACTAATTATTTGTATCGTGTATATAAATATTCTCTAGTCATTGGTAATTGGTTATTAACCCCTTTAGTAAATAAAATCTGATGTAAGTCAATAACGCCGTTATTAAAGCTGGCAGCACAAGAACATAAATACATCTGCCACATACGTATAAACCTTTCATCAAACAGCTTTCTTACCTCAGGTAAATGCGCTTCAAAGCGCTCATACCAAGAAAGCAAGGTCTTAACATAGTGCCTTCTTAAACTTTCTACATCTTGTACATAGTATTTATAGTCTGCTGACAAATGAATAATCTCTCTTAAACTAGGTATTACCCCTCCTGGGAAAATATATTTCTTAATCCAAGCATCTCCAGGATATTCTCCATAAGCACTAATATAATGTAACAAGAACAAACCTTCTGGTTTTAATACAGCATCTACGCTTTTGAAAAATAAGTCATAATTCTCTCTACCTACATGTTCTAGCATTCCTACACTTACAACTCGGTCGAATTTTAGGTCTGAGACACGTAATTCTCTATAATCCATTAATTCTACTTGCAAGTAATCCTCTAAAGCTTCTGCTTTTATTCTCTCTTTAAAACCTTTATACTGCTGCTCACTTAGTGTAATACCTACTCCTTTAATGCCATAGGTCTTAGCAGCTTCAATTAAAAGATACCCCCAACCACACCCAATATCTAATAAACTCATACCGTGTTTTAGATTAAGTTTCCTCAAAATATGATGTACCTTATTATATTGTGCTTCTTCTAAAGTATCTGTTTCGTTTTTAAAATAGGCGCAAGAGTAGCTCATAGACTTATCCAACCAAAGTTTATAAAAGTCATTTCCTAAATTATAATGCGAACAAACTTCCTTCTTTTGATTTTTCGCAGAGGTTGAGGTATGCAATAATTTTTTAAGTGCACTATAGTCTGTAGAAAATTGATTTTGGTATTTAAAAAGTTCATCTAGTGCCTCTATTAAATCCCCTTCTACTTCAATAGCTCCATTCATATAAGCTTCTCCTAAAGCTAGCGAGGTGCTCTTTATAAGTTTCTTGTAGGCTATAGGTTCATGAATAATTATTTTAAACTTCGCTGGCATCTGCCCAATATGCAATTCTTCTCCTGTTTCAAACTGAACGTCAAAAGAAGTCCCATCAAATCTTTTGAGGAACTTCTCCATTAATTTTGCTTGTATGTTCATCTTATCACTCCTCTTATAGAGGAGTATCACCGTTTTAGATGCATCTTATTCCATGTATATTTTATTACAGCTAGGCGCCAATCTTACTTTCACCAGTTAAATTTCTAACTTTATGGTCAGGTAGCATGGTCATAACGCCACCTATACATAATGGAATGTAAAAAGTAATCAATCGCCAACATAAAATAGCAGTCGGCAAAATAGTAGTTGGGAAGAATAGCTGAAAGAACAAGAAAAAGCTTCCTTCTGCTACGCCTGAACCTCCTGGAATAGGAACAAAAGATGAAATCATTACTATAAAAGCCGCTGCTGATATAATAACAAACATTTTAGTTCCTGCTAACCCAAAAGCTTTATACACTGCATAAGGAATTAAAAAGTAAGCTGTAAGCTGCATAATCGTTAGCATACTCACCTGTAAAAGCAAACTTGTATTTTTCTTCAACAAACCAATATTTTTATTAAATAAATCAATTTGAGCAATGATTTTTCTTTTAATGCCTGTAGGATGTTTAATGATTCTCATACGTTGGAGTATATTAACTCCCCAAAATCCTATTCTTTTAAGTTGTTGTTTCATAAATACAGAAGCAACCAAAATCATTACAATACCAAAATTAATTAAAAACCCTATTAAAGATAAATACACAACGCCACTAATCTTAGAAAAAAAGAATGGCATCTGTATTAAAAGTGCAATCATAGAATACAAGGTTAAAATAAGCTGATAAATAATAAATTTCGTCATCAATATACTAATAGACGTTCCTACTGGTACTCCTTGCTTCGCCATAATAAAAGCTTGCATAGGTTGTCCCCCGGAGGCAAAGGGTGTAATGGCATTAAAAAACTGACCTGTCATTACTACCTTAAAGGCATTCCATAAGGAATGTCCTCTTTGCATCTTATTAGTAAGCATATATTGTATAATGGTTTCTACTCCTACATATAAGCCAATGCATATTAGTCCTATGAGTAACCATTTAGGTGCTAAAGTTTTAACACTTTCTAACATCATTTTAGGATTACCTTTACCTAGTAAAATCCATGCCATGATCAAACCTAATATGAATACAAATAGGACATTCCATTTATATTTTTTCATGTAGTAAATTCTCCACCTGCTAAAAGTATTTTCTTATTCGCGCACAATATTTCAGCATAAAATTCTTGCCACATTGAAAGGATATGTTCTCTTGAGTAAAATTCACTTCCCTCTTTCGACTTCGCAATATATTTTTCTTTATATGCTATGTCATTTTTAAGTCTTTGAATATGTCCTATGAATTCCTCATTCGTATTACCCTTCATATAGTAATCAAAAAGAATATTAGGATAAATATCTAAATCTCTTAAAAGAATCGGTGTATTGCAATTCATGGCTTCTAAAATAATCATAGGAAAAAGTTCACTATAAGATGGCAAAAACATAAGATCTGCTATGTTATAAAGTTCATTCATCTTATCTCTTTCTACTATGCCTAAAAATCTTACATTCTTAGGTGGATTGTCTAAAAGCTCTTTTACTTCTTTATACCCAGATGTGATATTTCCAAAGGAAAAACCTCCTACCCAAATGAACTCTACTTCTGGCATCGCCTTAGCAATCTCTACAAATTCAAAAACACCTTTTCTAAGTTGTAATTGTCCTGCACAAAGTACTACAAATTTATCTTGTGGAATGTTATACGCTTTCCTTAATTCTTTTTTCTGAAGCTCATTCATTTTATAAAACTTCTCTTTAGAAACAAAATTAGGGATGTAAGCTATTTTATTTCTTGGAATACCGTAAGCTTCTAGCTTGTCAATAAAATTAGGATTAACAGTTACAAGATAGTCCATACTTTTATAAAACTCAATAATATATTTATAAAAAACGTGTGTAGCAATATGCGGTAATTTAATACTACCATCTACTGTTTCTGGTAGAAAATGTACTGCACCTACTGTTACACTTTTTCTAGCCTTCGCGAATGGCAAGCTTAAGTAATACGGCAAGTTAATGGTGTGATAATGCATAATATCCGCACACTTTACCTTATTAACTTCTATTGTATATTCTTCTCCTAGTCCATTTTGTACTAGGTCTAGTTGTTCTAAATAAGCAGAACCAACACCTTGTCCCTTTACCTTATCTGCTGCTGATAGCATATTGATTGTTGGCATATTTAGACCTCCCTGCCAAAATTTCTTATACATTTACAGTCACTATTATACCTTAATTTTTACCTTATTGTATAAATCTTAAGTTTTTTTAATATTTCTCATATTAAATATAAGCTTTAAGATAATCATAGGCATTTTTATAAGCTCTTGTATGAATACTACCACCATAGATTGTTTTTTTCTTTCCCTCTTTAGTTACTTTTTCACTTTTTCCGAAAGCTATTAATTCTTCTCCGACATACTCTTCCATGGAAGCTACAAAAAAACTATCCTTAACATATTGTTCCCCAAATTCCTGAAAAACCTCTTTTTTGGGATGTTCCAATATATGTTCCTCACTGTCATTAAAATGGAATTTATAAATGCAAAAGCAAAAGAAAATAACCTTATCTAATGCTTCAAGATTATCAAATAATAAATTATGAAGATATTTATTTCCTACATAATCCGAGAATTTCATTCCCTTTTCTATTGCAAAAGCCTTTAGCCCTTCTGATGCAGGCTCATCGGAATCTAATTCTAAATCTATCAGTGCTTTTGCATCACTTTTCGTAGCTACTTCTGGCAAAGTAATTCCTAAAGAACGCGCATAATCTTTTTGCATGCTTGTAGCTGGACTTTTATCTATACGATTAAGTATTTTTTGTCTCTGACTTCTCATATTTTTCCTCCTAAACGACTGACCATTTACAGTCATTATACCTAGCTCACTCTATTGAAATCAACGTCCAATTTCAACTAACTAGTCCTAATTTTTTATAGCTGTACATATACTGTTTTCATACAAGACTTTTAGATGTACCTTACTTTTTCTCTTTGAAAGGAGACAATCTATGAAAGAGCAGACACTTATGGTCAGTACGCTTATTTTAACAGCTACTTCTTTCTTTACCCGGACTATAGGCATGATTTCTATTGTTTTTTTATCTCATATATTAGGTGCTGAAGGCATTGGCATTTATGAGCTTACTATGTCTGTTTATACAACTGCAGTTGCCTTTGCTTCTGCTGGTCTTAGCGTATCTGTATCTAAATTAGTAGCTGAAGAATTAGGCCGCAGAGCTCCCCATAACATTGCTAAGATTATGCGTATTGCTTTTACCTTTGCCCTAAGCTTAAGCTTTTTAATAAGTATTCTACTTTTTATAGGCGCACCTTATTTAGCCATGCACATTATTCATGATTCTCATGCTAGTATAGGCCTAAGACTCCTTTCTATTAGCATTCCTTTCATTAGCTGCTCTTCTTGTTTTAAGGGCTACTTTTATGCCACTAAAAAAACTGTTTTTCCAGCTAGTGCAGATATTCTAGAACAAATTGTTAAAATGGGACTTATTCTTACTCTTGTACAGATCTATTCTCCTCTTGGCCTCTCCTATGCTTATGGCGCTATAGGCCTTGGACTTACGATTGGTGAAATGACCTCCTGGAGTTATTTAGGTTCACTCTTTATTTTAGACCGCCGTAAATATCATCAAGCTCATAATAAAGAAAATAATACCGCTCTAGAGAGCTCTACCAATTTATTTATACGTCTAATTAGCATTTTATTACCTATTGCTTCTATTTCTTATATTGCTTATGTGTTTATGTCTATTGAAAACATTTTAATTCCTAGTGGACTTAAGAAATTTGGAAACTCTTTTCAAGAATCTATGGGATTATATGGCATGTTAAAAGGCATGGTTCTACCTATTTTATTTTTTCCTTCTGCTTTTCTTACAGCCTTCTCTACTACACTGGTACCTGAAATTGCCAAGGCCAATGTGCTAAAGCGAAAAGAACGTGTGATTACAACTACTAATCGGGTGTTACAACTTACCTTTATCCTAAGTATTTTAGTAGTTGGTATATTTGTGAACTATAGCAACGAACTAGGCTTCGCTATCTACAAAAATGAAGCTATAGGTCCTATGCTATGTGCCCTTTCTTTAGTGATACCTTTTATTTATATTGAAGTAGTTACAGATGGTATCCTTAAGGGCCTTGGTAAACAAATGAGCTGTCTTAAATATAGTATGTTAGATTCCATCTGTCGCATTGTTTTAATTTACTTTCTATTACCAATTAAGGGCATGACTGCTTTTATGGGTATTATGATGATTAGTTGTATCTTAACCTCTACTCTTAATTTCAATACATTATTAAATACGACGCATATTAAATTTCAGCTTACTAATTGGCTTTTAAAACCCAGCTTAGCAGCTGCAGCAGGAGGAACATTCTCTAGGCTTATTATTAATCGTTTTTTCCGTTATCAATTTGGTTTAACAACTAAAGTGATCATAGGTATTAGTTTAACTATTATAATCTACTTAGTTGTTCTCTTTATTATAGAATGTTTATCCTCCGAAGATTTGGCTTGGTTAAAAAAACACATGCCTTTCCTTAACTAATTATGAGCTACCATCATTTCTATCACATTTAAAAATTCATCTACTTCCTCTATTGTATTATAAAGTCCAAAGCTTGCTCTTACCATTCCTGGTTTTTCAAGTTTTGGATTAACTAAATATTTGTACCGCTCTTCATTATCTATACCTAGAAGACGCATCACATAAGGTTGTGCACAAAAACACCCTGTTCTAACAGCAATTCCTCTTTTATCTTGTAGGAATTCTCCTACTTTGTCTTGATGCATGCCCTGTATATTAAAAGGTATAACCCCCACTCGGTTTTGTTCTAAATAATCTCCATATAATATGACTTTTGGAATTTGCTTAAGGCCTAATAATAAGTGATTTCTAAGAATCTCTTCATGTGCTTGTATTGCCTCAAAGCTTATCTTTTTCAAAACTGTCATAGCTGCAACAACAGCCATGACACCTAAAAAATTAGGTGTTCCTGCCTCATCTTTATAAGGTGTGTCCTTATAATAAACATCATTATCAAGTACAAACGAAACTGTTCCTCCTCCTTTTAAAAAGGGAGGACATTCTTCTAACATTTGCTTTGAAGCTATAACTACCCCACTTCCAAAAGGTGCATACATTTTGTGGCCAGAAAATACTAAGAAATCAATGTTTTCATCCTTAGTCTTTCCTTTTATATTAATTTCTCTATGAGCTACTAATTGTGCCGCATCAACAATCAGCTTAGCACCATATTGGTGAACTAATTTGGCAATCCCATGGATAGGTGTAATATAACCAGTTACGTTGCTAGCACCTGTAACACTGACATATTTAATTGTTCCCTGAGCTTTTTTTAGTCGATCCTCTAAGGTATCTATTTCTAGCTTCCCTGTATTTTCATCTACCTCAGCATAAAAAGGCTGAGCTACATTCCTCCATGGTAAATCATTGGCATGATGTTCCATACGTGTTGTTAATATCTTATTGTGATTACGATTACATAATAAGGTAGCTAATAAATTAATTCCTTCTGTAGTATTTTTAACATAGATCACCTCATAACCGTCATTAGGTGTTAATCCAAAAAAATCAAGTACTTCCTCTCTTGACACTTCATAAGCCTTCGTGCAATAGGATGACTTATGCCCACCTCTACCAACCGAACCGTACATCATCATATTTTCATAAATAAATTCATCTACCTTTTTTAAAGGAGGAGTTGTAGCCGCATTATCAAAGTTGATAGGACACACATACTCCCCATCTATAAGTTTCACTGGCACCTCTATACCATTAAACAATTCTCTGTATTTAATCTTTTCTTCCATCTATACTCTCACCCCCTAGAAAATTATATTCTTTCTAAATAAAATTATGAATATATGCCTATTGGTCTTTTATTTATATAAAATCAGTCAAATATGTTTCTATATTTGACTTTATTTTCAATATTTAATATTGTTTTTTATAATAATATACAAATCAACTATATTTGTTGACTTATTGGTAAAAATAAAAGATAATTGTGTTTAGAGAGGTTTATCTCAAATTTAACAAAATAGCATGCAATGATACTATTTTTATTTTAAGGAGGATTTACATATGTCAACAAAAGCAAGATTCCCTAGAACTGAAATTGGAGCTAGTAATCCTATTTTCCACCAAATTCGTACCACAATCGAAACAGCATTCTATGGTAATAATGTAACGCCTGTAACATCTCTAAAAGAAGCTTATAAATTAGCTAAAAACTCTCCTGGTACTGTAGTAACAGATATTCCTGTATACAAACCAGAACTTTTAGGCCTTGATGAAGATAGTAAGATTCTTCTTTTCAATGATGGTGCTGTAAGTGGCCGTGCTGCTGCTGCTCGTAAAATCATGGGCGAACCAGGCGTTAATCAAGGAGAATATGCATTAAAAATAAGTGAAGCAATTTACAAAGCTCGTACTAAAAAACTTTATCATGCACAAGCTATCGTAGGTCTTGATAAAGATTTCTCTGTAAAAGCTCACCTCTGCATTCCTGAAACTCAAGAAAACATTATGTATTCTTGGTTACTAAACTTCCAAGCGATCAATGAAGAAGTTTCCAGAATGTATGCTGAGTCTAAAGAATATCCAGATGGAGACCTTTACATCTTCTCTGATCCAGACTGGTCACATCCAGATCATCCAATGGGTCTTACCTTCTTTGACCCAGAACACAACTGTGCTGCTATCCTTGGTATGAGATACTTTGGAGAACACAAAAAAGGTACATTAACACTTGCTTGGGCTATGGCTAATCGTCATGGTTATGCATCTTGTCACGGCGGTCAAAAACGTTACAACCTTCCAGGTGGTAAAGCTTTCGTAGCTGGTGTATTCGGACTTTCTGGTTCTGGTAAATCAACACTTACACATGCGCGTCATGGTGGTAAATATGATATTACTGTACTTCATGATGATGCTTTTGTTATTTCAACAGAAGATGGCTCTTCAGTTGCTTTAGAACCAGCTTACTTTGATAAAACACAAGATTATCCACTTACTTGTGAAGATAACAAATACCTTGTTACAATGCAAAACTGTGGTGCAACTATGGATGAAGATGGTAAAATCGTTCCTGTTACAGAAGATGTACGTAATGGTAATGGTCGTGCTGTTAAATCTATTCTCTGGTCACCAAACCGTGTTAATAAATTTGATGAACCAGTTAATGCTATCTTCTGGATTATGAAAGACCCTACTATTCCACCAGTTGTAAAACTTAGTGGTGCTGAACTTGCTTCAGTTATGGGTGCTACACTTGCTACCAAACGTTCAAGTGCAGAAAGACTTGCTCCTGGCGTAGATCCAAATGCTTTAGTAGTTGAACCATATGCTAATCCATTTAGAACCTACCCACTTGCAAATGACTATGATAAATTTAAAGCATTAGTTGCTGAAAGAAATGTAGATTGCTACATCATCAATACAGGAGACTTCATGGGTAAAAAAGTAACACCAAAAGATACGCTTGGTGTACTTGAAGCCATTGTTGAAGGTAAAGCTACTTTTAAACCATGGGGACCATTCTCTGATATCGAAATTATGGAAGTTGAAGGCTTTGTTCCAGACTTCTCTGATAAAAACTATGTTGACCAATTACAAAAACGTATGCAAGACCGTGTAGATTTCGTTGCATCTCGTGATACTGTAAAAGGTGGCTTCGACAAACTTCCTGCCGATGCTCTTGAAGCATTGAAAAAAGTTGTTGCTGAAGCTAAAAATGCTTAATTTATTTTAAATAACCTAGTGTGAAAATCGCCAATTGAAGCACTAAAAAAGGGTACTACATGATTAACGCTAATGAGTCATGTAGTACCCTTTTTCTATATCATTAATACAGTTTAAATTGTTTTGTTAAACTTGCCAATGCTTCTGATGCTTCTTTATTTTCATTTACTTTGGTTAGTATTACTTGGTTTTGTTTTTCTATACTGCCCATGCTTGCAACAATATCTGTTGCTGCTCCTACAATATGAGTAGTTGCATTGGAGATGTCTCCCATATTATGTGTCGTATAAGAAATTGCATCAACGATTTCTTCTGCCTTTTCCTTAATTCCTTCTACCATCTGTTTAACTTCATTACCTGCTTCTTTATATTTAAGCGTAATTCTAATCATATTTTCATAGTCATCTAAAACCTGGTGCTTAAGAATATTTAACATATCTGCTGAAGCCGATGAAAGGTCTTGTACAGCTATTAATACCTCATTAATATTGTTCTGTATAACATGTACTTGCTCTCCTGTAGCCTCTGCTAGATTTTTCACTTCATTAGCAACAACCGCAAAGCCTCTCCCTTGTTCTCCAGCACGTGCTGCTTCTATTGTTGCATTTAGAGCTAATAAATCTGTCTGCTCCGCAATAGCTAAAATACTGTTAGATACTGTAGTAATTTCTTCAACAACTTTCACTTTCTCTAAAGCTTTTCCTAGTCTCCCACTAGCCTCCATATACAGCTGTTGTACCTGCTCTTTAGATACAATAGTCTCTTCATGTAATTTGGTAGCTTGCAACTGAATATCCTTTGCCATAGCTACTCCCTTTTCTACATATCTATTAGACTGTCCTGTACTATTCTCCACATTATGTATAACTTGATCCATCTCTTCTAGATTAGCAGATACTTCTTCTAAGCTTGCTGTGATATTCTCTACTGTACTTGTTGTATGGCTCACTTCATCTGTAATGCCTTTCATCATACTTTCTATTTCATTTCTACTCTCTAGTACTGCACCTTCTGTATCTTTAATCTCTTGCATTGTCTTATGAAGGACCTTGATCCCCTCATCTAATACTTCTAACGCCTCACCTACATCATTATTAGGATAATGAGCTACCTGATCTACTATAAGTTCACATCTACCTAGTTGTTTTGCTCTTTTGTTCATTCTTTCAAGCGAATTCTTCATATAATAACGTATAAGTAAACTTATCACAATAGAACTTATAACAATCAAAACAAGCGTAATAATAATATTTGTCCATAATACACGCATTAAAGGCTGTAGTTGCTCTTTCTTTGACTCAGTAACAAGCAAAGACCAAGCAGTTCCTTCTAGAGGTTCATAGGTTACGTATCTCACCCCATCATTAAAATAATATTCTCCTTGGCCACTTTCCTTAGCCATTAATTGATCAAGTAATTCATTTAAATAGGTACCTTGTTCTAGAAATGGTACTCTATTAAATACTAAGTCCATATCCTTATGAGCCACAAGTTCTCCTGCATTATTAACAATACACGCATATCCACTGTTACCAAAACCTACTTGCTGTATAATCTCATTAACACTATCTAAAGTTATACTTCCACAAAGTATACCTATTATTTCCCCTTCTTTTCCCTTAATAGGTGTTGTTAAGGTAATAATGCTGACACCTTCATCTTCTACAATATAGGGCTCCGTAATAACAGGTTCTCCTTTAATGATAAGTTTAAAGAAATCCTCTTCCTTTTGATATTTAATAGCATTTTCTTTTGCATAATGCACATTCCCATCTGTATACGCTACAAACAAATCTCGATATTGCCATGCATTAGCTTCTCTAATCAAAATTGCTTGTTGCTCATTCCACTGCATAGAACGTACCTCATCTAATGCTGCAATATTTTCTAATTGCTGTTTTCTTATCTGAATTTCCCGTCCTACGCTCCTTGCTACTTCTCTACCATTTTGTTGTAGGTGATTCATCGTCAAGTCTTTTATTGTTTTTTTACTTTCATTGTAAGAAATCATAGAAATAGCTGTCGCCACTACTATAATACATAAAATACTACATAGCGTAATTATCAAATCAATATGTAGCGACATTTTCTTACTCTTATTTACTGTCCTTTTTCTAGTCATATTGAGTCCCCCTTGATGATTTTGTTTACATAAATTTTTCACTGTATTATAATATAATATTTATTAAATAAAAGTCAATTTCATATACTTTATATTTTTTACTTAAACTAAATAATATATCTTAATCCTATTATTTTGATAGAAATCCCTATACAACTTGCAAACTTCTTTAACGCTAAAAAGACAAGAACTTTTATAGCTCTTGTCTTTTTACAACTCATTTACTTTAATTTTTTCATCTATTATTCTTTCTGCTAATCTTTTATAATAATTTGCTCTTTGTGTAAGCATAATAACCATAAGCATATCTTCTATTTTAGGCTTTACTTTTTCATTTATCTCTATGTTCTCAGCTAATTCACTATCTAATTCTCCCACTTGCTTAAGTTCCAGTGGGATTAAGTTAGATTCTTCTAATTGCTGATTTAAACTAACTTTAACCTTCTCTACTTGCTCTTTAAAGTCATCAATCCCCTTCTTTTTAAGGGTTAAATAAATTTGGTATATCTCTTCAAGCTTTTTGGCATCAACTCGGTCTTCTTTAACAATAATGCCAAATAAAGTCTTGATATCTGAAATAGTTAAGATTTGCTTCATTTCATATAAAAGGATCATAAGTATAATGTGTTCCCTTGTATACTTTTTCTTCTTAGCAGGCATAAGAAGTTTATCCTTTGCATAATTATTAATCATGGTTTTTGTCAGTAGTTTATCTTCTTCATTCCTTTTCGTATGTGCCAATTTTTCTTCGAAAAGTGTAATGACTTGATCCATATACAAATCTAAGTTAGGAATGCTTTGAGGTTCTATTACTTCATCTAATTTTAAGGTCTCTATTATTTTATTAATCTCTTTATTTTCCACAGTGTCCTCCATTAGTAGTCTTCCTATCTTTATAAGCTCTACATTACTACTTTCATCATACACATCCCATATATTAAAATCAAGAAAATTTATTTTAAAAACGCTATTGACTTACATGCTAACAATATGATAAATTTTATATATAACATTAAGTAGTATTTAAAACTACTTGATGAATTTAGGAGATGATTATATGAAACAATATTTACGAGAACCAGTTAATGCCTTAACTCATTTATTCGGTGCTGTACTTTCATTAATTGGCACAATCTTTTTACTTAACCTTACTGATATTTCTCTTAGCACTACAGCTATTGTTTCAATTATTATATTTGGCATGAGCTTAGTTGCTCTCTATACAACTAGTGGCATCTACCACTTAGTCCACACCACTGATGCGATTTTGCTTAAACTAAAAAAATTGGATCATTCTATGATTTTTGTTTTAATTGCTGGTTCTTATACCCCATTTTGTATGCTCTCATTAACAGGTGCTTGGAAATGGAGTATTATTATTACTATCTGGAGTCTTGCAATCATTGGTATCATCTTAAAGGTATGTTGGATTAATATGCCTAGATGGCTTTCTACCGGCTTTTACATTGGTATGGGGTGGATTGCTCTTTTTGCACTTAAACCACTGTATGCTTCACTTTCTTTAGGTGGCTTTATCTATTTGCTACTAGGAGGATTAATGTACACCATTGGTGGTATCATTTATGGCTGCAAGAAACCTAATATTTCACCTAACTTTGGCTTTCACGAAATTTTTCATATCTTTGTTATGTTAGGTAGTGCCTGCCACTACTGGGCTATTCTTAGATATGTCCTTTAATAGGCTTTAAAGTCTTTAAATAAATTCACCAATTGAATAAGATAACCTCAAAAAAGAAGAGCTTTTACAGCTCTTCTTTTTTTGAGGACTTTATTCAATAAATTAAACCTTAAAAGTATTCACGTTATCTTTTAACTGATTAATCATGTCTTTAAGCTTCATTGCTGATTGTGCCACTTCTTCTGTTGAGGTATTTGCTTCTTCACAAGCTGCTGATACTTCTTCACAGGAAGCCGATACTTCTTCTGCAATAGAAGAACTATTTTCAATACGCATTAATATACTCTCCTTTTGTCGTTCTAAAACATGCGCTTCTTCATTAACTGATTTAATCTGAGGAACAATTTCCTCCACTGCTTTAGTAATCAACTTAAATGACTCAAACATGTGCTTTAAGCTATCATCTTGATGTTCTAATTGTGCAGTCATCTCTCCATTTCCCTCGATAAGTACCTTGGTTTCTACTGAAGCATTACCAATAATTTCAGCTATATTTTTAGTAGCCATTTGACTTTGCTCCGCTAAGTTTCTAATTTCCTCAGCAACCACACTAAATCCTCTTCCCATTTCACCTGCTCTCGCTGCTTCAATAGCTGCATTTAAAGCTAATAAGTTTGTTTGTTTTGAAATATTTTCAATGACTATGATAATTTCATCAATATTTTTCATATGATTCTCAAATGAGTTAATTTTTTCACTATAATTGTTGAAGTATTCCCCAAAGATTCTCAGTGCTTTCATTACCTCTTTTATATCTTCATTACCTTTGAGAGCCACTTCATTAATTTGTTCTGCTTTTTGATTAATTTGATCTACGGAAGAAATAACTTGAGCTATACCATTCCCTAATGCATGAGCCTCTTCATTAATACCTACTAAGTCAGTAGCTTGATCTACTGTACCTTCTGCTACGCCCTGAATGGTCATAGTGATATTATCTATTACCTTTGCCATATCTTCTGAAGAATTCGATAATCCTGCTGATTCACTATCCACCTGATCTGCCAAATGACTCATATAAACTAAAGTCTCCCTGATGTCTTTTTGCATCTGTGTAACACTTCTGCTAATATCTCCTGTTTCATCGGCGAAATCTTGGATATAACTTGAAGCCTCATATGTAAAATCCTTGTCTTTTAAGTAATCTACTTGCTTACGTACACTTGTAATACGCCTACTAATACGTGTACTTACAATTCCCATAGCAATAAAAGCCACTAATAACAGAATTAATGTGGTAATTACAGTCCACTTCAAATAGTTCTCTATATTTGCTATATGCTTCGATCTATCTGCTGCCATAAATAACATCCCTATAGGCGTCCCTTGCTCATCTACAATAGGCTCATAACTACAAGTGTAATTAATTCCCTTGATTGTCCTTCTTTCTTGAAATAATTTTCCTTGCTTTAGTACCCTATCAATAATTTCACTACTTATTAGTTCATCACTATTTACCTCTTTAATAGTACTAGCAATTATAGTTTGCTCACAAAAGATAATATACTCATATCCTGTATATTTCTTTAGTACATGAACTTCTTCTATGCCTGTTAAACTCTCGCCTCCTTTTATCAAGTCATTTTCTACTTTTTTGTAGGATCCAGGATAACGGCTATCCATGTCAAAGTTAAAAAAAATCATATTAGTTTTCATTTGATCTCTTACTAAGCTTGTTGTATTAGAAACAAATGAAATACTACCCAGAATAGTAAATACTATGCTTATGACTAATACCATGGGTATAATTAAAGCATATAATCTTCCTTTTAATCTCAAATTTAATCTGAATTTCACTACCTTTTCCTCCTAATTATCCATTTGTTTTCATATTTTAACATAATATCACAAAAATACTCAATCTTCTCCACGTAAAATAATCAACAAATCTAAATAATTTTTTTAATAAATATGAGATACTTTTTTATATAGTAGTGAAATTGTTTATAATTACACACAAAAAACAGGATATATATAGTCAATTAGCCATATATACCCTATAAACCCCAAAATTATTTTTTTGCTAAAGCTGATTATTTCGATTGAATGTATTCATCCATTGCTGCTGCTGCTTTTTTACCTGCACCCATGGCCAGAATAACTGTTGCTGCACCTGTTACTGCATCTCCACCAGCGTATACACCTTCTCTAGTGGTTAAGCCAGTTTCTTCTTCTGTAATAATGCAGCCACGTCTATTGGTTTCAAGGCCTTTTGTAGTACTTCTAATAAGAGGATTAGGACTTGTACCAATGGCCATAATGGCACAATCGATGTCTAATACAAAGTTAGAACCTTCTTTTACAATAGGACTTCTTCTTCCTGATTCATCTGGTTCACCTAATTCCATTTCTACACATTCAACACCTGTTACCCAACCTGCTTCACCTAGGATTTGTACTGGGTTAGTAAGATTTTTAAAGATAATGCCTTCTTCTTTAGCATGCTCTACTTCTTCTCTTCTTGCCGGCATTTCTTCTTCACCGCGACGATACACAATATATACGTTTTCTGCCCCAAGACGCTTAGCACATCTTGCAGCATCCATTGCTACATTACCACCACCAAATACAGCTACATTCTTACTATTATGTATAGGTGTGTCACTTCCTTCTTTATAAGCTTTCATCAGGTTAACACGTGTTAAGAATTCATTAGCTGAATATACCCCTTTTAGATTTTCTCCTGGGATATTCATAAAGTTAGGAAGACCTGCACCTGAGCCTACAAAAATTGCCTCAAAGCCATCTTCGAAAAGTTCATCGATAGAAATAACTTTACCAATTACCATATTAGTAAGCACTTCTACTCCCATAGCCTTTAAAGTATCAATTTCCTTTTGTACAATAGCTTTTGGAAGTCTAAATTCTGGAATACCATATACAAGTACACCACCAGCTAGATGAAGTGCTTCAAATACTGTTACTTTATAGCCCTTTTTAGCTAGATCCCCTGCACAAGTAAGTCCTGCAGGGCCAGCACCTACAATCGCTACTTTGTGTCCATTTGACTCTGGTACTTTTACTTCTTCTTTGCTATTAGTCATATGATAATCCGCTACAAAACGTTCAAGGCGGCCAATACCAACACTTTCTGTTTTAATACCCCTTACACATTTAGCTTCACATTGTGTTTCTTGAGGACAAACTCTACCACACACAGCTGGTAAACTACTAGATTCATGAATCACTTCATAAGCTTTTTCAAAATCACCTTTTTGAATTTCAGTAATAAAGCCTGGTATATTAACATTTACAGGGCAGCCACTTACACAAGGTGAATTTTTACAATTTAAGCAGCGGCTAGCTTCTTCCTGTGCCATTTCTAAAGTATAACCTAATGCAACTTCCTCAAAGTTCCCATTTCTCACTGTAGGATCTTGCACTGGCATTTCTAATTTTTTAGGGCTCATGTTTGCCATTTATTTCACCTCCATTAGATTACAGTGATGTTCTAGTGCATGTTTTTCAAAGTCTTTATACATGCTAGATCTAGAAATAGCTTCATCAAAGTCTACTTCATGGCCATCAAAATCTGGTCCATCTACACAAGCAAACTTCACTTTGCCGCCTACTGTTAAACGACAACCACCACACATACCTGTACCATCAATCATAATAGGGTTCATACTCACTACAGTCTTTATACCATATTGTTTAGTAAGCTGTGCTACAAATTTCATCATGACTAAAGGTCCAATAGCAATGACTTCATCATATTCATTACCTTCTTTAATCAATTTTTCAAGAGCTGCTGTTACAAGGCCCTTTTCTCCATAGGAACCATCATCTGTCATAATAAACAGACGATCACTTGCAGCTTTGAACTCCTCTTCTAGAATAAGTAAGTCTTTATTTCTAAAACCAACAATAACATCAACTTTAGCTCCCAAGTTATGTAATTTCTTAGCAACTGGATATGCAATAGCAGAGCCTACTCCTCCACCAATAACAGCTACTTTTTTAAGGCCTTCGACATGAGAAGCTACTCCTAATGGTCCTACAAAGTCACAAATGAATTGGCCTTCTTCAAGTTCACTTAGAGCTTGGGTTGTTTTTCCTACAATCTGAAAAATAATGGTTACTGTCCCGTTTTCACGGTTAAAATCTGCGATTGTTAAAGGAATACGTTCTCCCTCTTCATCTACTCTTAAAATAATAAATTGCCCTGGTTCTGCTTTTTTAGCAATAGCTGGTGCTGCAATATCCATAAGTACGACTGTAGGATTAAGCACACGCTTTTTAACAATCTTATACATAGTATCCTCCTTTATTCTTCGTAAATATATTTCCTATATACCAAGTACCCTTCCCCTGTGTATTTAAGAAAAGGCCACGATGATCGCAGCCATTTTTATTACCTTAATTGCCGCCATTCATTGCAGCAAAACGAGTTGTTAATTCCTTAACATTCCATTTCTAGTTTATCATTGTGTCCTTTATATTTCAACAAATTTTTATACTATTATATACTTTTTGTTAATATTATTGTATTTTTATTCATTTTAGTTTTCATTTTCATTCTAGATTCTAGTATGCAACTTCTTTATAGATTATAATTTGAAATCTTTTATAGCTAACATCTACAAAAAAAGACGATACCAAAAGTATCGTCATTATCTACAATTATTTAACGCTAACTATGCTTTTGTAACGTTAGCAGCTTGTGGTCCTCTGTTACCTTCAACGATATCGAAGTTAACTTCTTGACCTTCTTCTAATGTTTTGAAACCGTCGCCTTGGATAGCTGTGAAGTGTACGAATACATCATCTCCACCTTCTCTTTCGATAAATCCAAAACCTTTTTCTGCGTTAAACCATTTAACTTTACCTGTCATGTTACTAGGCCTCCTTAAATAAAATCTTTTATTGCTAAAACACTGCTACGCAAAACGTTATTCGGTCTTGCTAGTTTTTTTGTTACAAGAGGCCTACCTATCCGTTTTTGTTTCAATATTTTAACTTACTCATTAATATTATCATAATTGTCGCGAAAAATCAAGATGCTTTAAATTTTTTTACATAGTAATATTAGAATTATAAAAATTTTTTAGAGGAATTTTTGTAGATTTTCCAATTCATACATCTACTGTTTAGCTAATATTTTATCTCATTTAACAAAAGGGCAAGGCCCTAATAATACTTTTACTAATCCAGTACTATGAAGCCTTGCTCTTATAATATTCTTGATTATTTCTCATATTTTTTAATAATTTTACCATGCTTTTCTTTATAATAAAGCATCTTACCACAAGTCATCTTACCTTCTTTACATTTGCCATGAACGCAGGTAGGGACTGCATACTTGAATATAGTTGGAGCAATTTCCATACAAGCTAACCACATTTCATAGGCCATATCTCTAATTTCTTCTTGTGCTCTATCACATAGTCTTTCTTTAAAGAAATTAAAAAGTGCTCTAACATTCATTGTTACTTGAATTTTTGTTTCACATGCATTTGGGAGCACATAACGTGCATTTTCTATAGCAATCTTTTCAAGCTTTGAATAGAGTTTTTTATCACTAGCCTTGAGAATCTCCACTAGAGCTTCTCCCTCTATACCATTTGCTATAGTTGAGTTCACTTCTTCCGTTACTTTACCAGTTGCTGCTTGTTCTTTGATTTGTTCCACTAACAAACTAAGGGTGATATGATTATAGTCCTCTTGCAATTTCTCCATCATCTTAATATAGTCAGCTTTTAAGCGATCATATTTAGCTATTGGCTTTGGAATAACATACTCAAACTGTCCTTCACTTACATAACGTTGTGATTTCTGAGAATAGCTACAACCTATTCTATGACGTACTAATTGATGCGTTAAGGAACGACTTACACCTTCAATTCCAAAGGTAATGCTACTATGCTCTAGAATGGAACCATGCCCGATTTCTAAAATCATATTTAAAAATCTTTCTGCACTTTCTGGTGTAATTTGGTCTCTTAATTCTTCTATATCCGCTGAACTATAGCAAAGTCTAGCTCCTCTTACTATATTTTGTTCAAACTCTGGTGTATGACTTAATATGACTACATTTAATTTAGTTTCCACTTGATTCTCCTCTTATCTTTCTGTATATATTAGACAACCTATCTAAACTAACGCTTATGGTTTATACTATAATTTAATTAGTTATAGATAAAAGTAATAGTAGATTAATTTCTCTCTATGATGAAAGTGTATTACAAAAGACTTCCACTGGCAAGTATCTTATTAAATCCTGTCTTTCATTAATGACTATCAACCTTCTTTTCTATATTAACCTATTAGTATCATATCCTTGATATACTATAACTCTATCAAACTTTAAAGGAGATTACACTATTGATTTGTTTAATCGCAGCTGTTAGTAAAAATAATCAAATTGGACTTCACAATCAAATGCCTTGGCATATTCCTGAAGACCTAGCTTATTTTCGTGAAGTAACAAGTGGGCATACTGTTATCATGGGAAGAAAGACCTTCGAAAGCATAGGTAAACCTCTCCCCCATAGAACCAATATGGTTTTAACTACAAACCCTAACTTCTCTGCGGAGGGTGTTGTTGTTTTGCATAGCTTAAATGAAGCATTAGAGTTATGCAAAACAACAACAGAAGCAGTTTTTGTAATTGGTGGTGGTGAAATTTATAAAGCCTTTTTACCTTTCGCAGAATATTTATACATTACTTTAATTGATGAAGTTGTTGAGGGTGATACTTGCTTTCCCGATTATCAAAAAGATTTTCAATTGATAAAATCCACTTGTAGTAAGTCGCAAACATCTACTGGTCATTATTTTTTCTTTACTCTTTGGAAAAGAATAGGTCATTAATATATATTTCCTACAATAAAAAATTGCTATCTCATATATATTTTACAATATATGAGATAGCAATTTTTATTGACTTCATTTGCTCATACTATCTATTATTCTTATCATTACTACGAGAACGGTAGTTTGAACGGTTTCCATCTTGGCGTCTATTACTATCTCCACGTCTCTCACCATTGTTTTCCTGACGTCTTGATGTACTACGACCCATTTGTCTATCTCTACCATCTTGTTTTCTATTAGCTACTTCAATATTCACTCTTCGTCCTTTTAAGCTTTCGCCTACAAGGTTAGCCATAATATCTCCAAGATGTTTCTTTGGAATTTCAAAGAATGAGAATTTATCAAGCATATCTACACGGCCAATTTCCTTACCTGTAATATTACAGTTAGATGCGATAAATTTAACAAGTTCTGATACTTGAAGTTCGTCTTTACGTCCAAGGTTAATAAATAAACGTACAAAGTCCCCATCAATTTTGCTTGTATCATAATTGCTACGTGCTGCTAAGTCTTCTACTGAATACTCTGCTGAAGCTCCCATAACCATTTTATCCATAGTCATTTTAAGGAAGGCTGCTGCTACTTCTAGAGATGTTGCGTAATTTTCATCCTCAATGTCGCCTACTTCTTCAAGCATCTTTTCAATAAAACCTGTATATTTTGTAAGCTTACCTTCAGCTAAAATAGCTTTTACATCATCTATAATTCCAGAAAGTTTATTTTCTTGAATATCTTCAATTGAAGGTGGCTTAATAAGCTTAATTTTTGATTTTGTATAACGTTGAATATCACGTAATTTAGCTAACTCTTTACCAGCTGCAAAAGTATAGGAAACACCCTCTCTTTGTGCACGACCTGTACGACCAATACGGTGTACATAGTACTCTTCATCACTTGGTACATCATAGTTAAATACTGCATCTACATCATCTACGTCAATTCCTCTAGCGGCAACATCTGTCGCTATAAGAATATCAATGAGCCCATTTCTAAAACGAGACATAACATTATCTCTTTGAAGTTGTTTCATATCTCCGTGAAGTGATTCTGCACTATAACCTCTTGCTTGAAGGTCTCTACATAAATCATCTACACGCCTTTTAGTGTTACAGAATACTACTGAAAGCTTAAAGTTATTCGCATCAATTAGACGAGATAAAACTTCTACCTTGTTGCTATCTCTTACTTCCAGATAGTATTGTTTAACTGTTGGTACTGTTAACTCTTTATGAACAACATTAACAGTGATTGGGTTATTTTGATATTTGTTAGCAATATCTAAAATGGCTTTTGCTAAAGTAGCTGAGAAAAGTACAAATTGACGTTCTTCTGGTACACTTTCTAAAATAACATCAATATCTTCACGGAATCCCATGTTAAGCATTTCGTCTGCTTCATCTAAGATAATCATTTTTAAATGTTCTAATTTTAAAGTTCCTCTTCTAAGGTGATCCATAATTCTACCTGGAGTACCTACAATAATTTGAGGTCTCTTTTTAAGAGCTATAATCTGTCTATCTATTTGTTGTCCTCCATAGATAGGAAGAGTACGTATACCTCTCTTATATTTAGCAAGAGCTGAAAGCTCTTCAGTTGTTTGGATAACAAGTTCACGCGTTGGACAAAGAATAAGCACCTGTACTTTTTCATTCGTAGTGTCAACACTTTCTATTGCTGGAATACCGAATGCACAAGTTTTACCAGTTCCTGTTGGCGCTTGTGCAATAATATCATTACCTTGTAAAATAATAGGGATTGCTTTTCCTTGAATAGGTGTTGTTTCCTCAAATCCCATGTCATGAGCCGCTCTAATAATGTCTTCTGATACTTCTAGTTGGTTAAATAATATACTTTCTATAATCATTACCTCTACAATCTATTAAATAATTTATAAGTGAAATTAATCTATTCGCTTACATCCATACCTTTAATCATACTACATATTACTTGAAACCTCAAGAAGTAAATTGTTCCTATTATAGGAAAAATACTTCTATTCAAGGGCTAGCGAGTCTCTTGAATAAAAGTATTTTTGTGAATTATTTCCTATTAAATTTTAAGTGCTCTATATTTATAGTTTCCAGCCAGGTAAATAAGCTGCTGTATTTTTGAGCATTTCTTCAAAAAGCTCCTCTGTATCCTCTAAGGATATATTGACTAATGGATCATTAGCAAAAGCTACAAAAGCTTTTTTCTTATCTTTTTCTAATGCGGCTTCTAGAATAAGATGTGCATTGGTAATATGGCGTGTTGCTATTCCTTGAATAGCACTTGGAAGTTTTCCCGCTACTATAGGTAATACCTGTCCTCTTCTAAAAATGGCATTGGTTTCTACAATAGAGCCTCTTGGCAGATTAAAGATTTGACCTTCATTAGGCAAGTTAACATTGGTTACTAGTTCTTCGAGACCAACTAATGCCTTGATTTGTCTAACGCCTTCTTCTCCTGAATCTTTAACTTCGAAAACTTCTTCGCCTTTAACAAGTCTCTTACTTTTAGCTAATCTTTCTTTTAAATCCTCTTTTCTCCAGCTAACAGGTGTTAAACTAAATTTCCAATCCATAACTGTTTCTGGATTCTCTATATACCAGTTACCTGACATAAACTCAGCTAGGTGTCTATCTCCTGCTGCTGCAATAATACCGTATCGCTTAAAAAGATCAAACTTCACTCTATTAGCTGATTCAAAGAAGTCATTCATCCAGTTTCCTGTTTTTCCTTCTTCAAAACCGTTTTCATAATATTTGTCTACAAACTGTTTGTAAATTGGCATTAAATCTAATCCTTTATAAGAAGCCTCATCAATCCAAGTAAAATGATTAATTCCCTTGACATTTATCTTGATTTCTTCTCTTGTAGCTCCTTCTATGCCCTCTATATCCTTTAATGCTGCTGCTAATAAATTCTGTGCATTAAATACCTCGTGGCAACAACCAAATGCTTTAATCCCTGGAAATACCTCATAAAGCGTTTTTACACATAAAGACATAGGATTGGTATAGTTAATAACGAAAGCCTCAGGACAATTCTTTTCTATAGCTTTTGCGAACTCCACATACATAGGGACGGTTCTTAGCCCCCTAATAAGTCCCCCTGGGCCAACTGTATCCCCAACAGATTGATAAATCCCATATTTTTCTGGTGCGTGTACATCGGAAGCCATCTCATCAAAAGTACCTGGCAAAATGGAAATCACAACAAAATCTGCTCCCTTTAAAGCACTCTCCAAGCTTTTATCTGCCCTATATTGCCACTTACCTTTGACATCTTCTCTATCTTTTAGACGATTACCTATCTTTTCATTCTGCAATGCTGCCTCATAATCAATATCATAAAGCGTTACTGTCCCCGCTAATTGTGGCTCTCTTGCCAAATCACTCATCAGTTGCCATGCCCAACCTCTAGACCCCCCACCAATATAGGTGATTTGTATATCTTCGACTCTATCTTCAATGTACTTCATCTTTTTTAGGCTCCTTTCCCCTATCATATATCTTTATTGTACCTTTATTATTTTTATATTTCTCTGTATTTATTGTTCTTTTTCTTTAAATTAGTCTTTTTTTGTTCCTATTTAAAATTATATATTATATACTTAACAAGGAGGTGCATCTTCGATGAGTGACAAACAAGATCCTATCAAGCAAAGCGGCTATATCATTGAATATGTTAAGCGCGAAACAGCACTTAATATGCCATCTAATCACTATCATAGCTATTATGAAATTTATTACCAACTCTCAGGTGAACGTTATTATTTCATTAAAGACCGTTCTTATTATCTCAAAAAAGGTGATATTGCTCTTATTAATAGTTATGAACTACATAAAACACTGCAAGCTGGAGGCAATACTCATGAGCGTATTTTAATTTACTTCGATCCTAGTTATCTAAAAGCATTTAAAGAAGCTGTTGACGACTTTGATTTATTTCAATGCTTTGAAAAAACCACTCCTGTGTTTAATCTAGGTCCTAAAGAACAACTTTTTATAGAAAAGTTACTTTACTGTATGCTAGAAGAAGATACCAAACGCTCAGAGGGTTATACTTCTTGTATAAAGGTTTACTTATTAGAGCTTCTTATTTTTCTAGGTAGGTTTTCTCCTGAAATTAAAAATAGCTACTTAGAATTTCCAAGTAGCTTACACAAAAAAATATCTGAAATCACTAGCTATATTAACATTCATTATAAAGAAGACCTATCTTTAGATAAAGTAGCTAATCTGTTTTATATGAATAGTTACTATCTCTCTAGAACCTTTAATGAAGTAACAGGATTCCATTTCACTCAATACGTTAATACTGTTCGTATACGTGCTAGTGAAGAGCTTCTTCAAAAAACTAATTTAAGTATACTAGAAATTGCCATAGCAGTGGGTTATAGCAACTCTACTCACTTTGGGCGAGTTTTTAAACAACTTCTTGGTGTTTCTCCTTTGCAATATCGTAAAATTAATAAATTTTAATAATAGCCACTTTTAATTAAAGCAAAAAAAGACGTATTCATTTAAAATGAATACGTCTTTTTATTATGCGGGCGAAGGGAGTCGAACCCTTACACCTCGCGGCGCTAGATCCTAAGTCTAGTGCGTCTGCCAATTCCGCCACGCCCGCAAACCTGATACTTGATTATAATAACAGAAAGTATCGGGTTCGTCTAGTCTTTTTTTTATAAAAATCTCCGTTTTACCATAGTTTAAATATTATATATTTTTCCAATCACTTTTCAACTTATTTAGTTTCCTGTATGAGATGAAGTATTTTCTTGCTTCTTATTGTCATTTTGCGATGTATCTGGTGTTTCAGACTTAGTCTCAGTTTCTGCTGGAGTCTTTACTTGTTCCTTATCATTTACTGATGGCTGAGTTTTTTCTTCTTTTACATCTGCCTCACCTTGCTTGTCTTTATTAGTTTCATCAGTTTCGTTTTGCTTTTTATTATTTTCTTCTAAAAGCTTAAGCTGAGCTTTCACTTGGTCTTCCGGTAACCCCAGCTCATTTACTGGTAGTTTAATACTTTGCTCTAATTCTGCTGCTGTTGTATCTATGCTAGGTGGTGGCGCTAGGTAATAATTATAAGCAAAGTAACCTCCTATGCCTACCCCTGCACAACCTATTAGAATCATACAGGTTATAGCTATTGTCTTCCCATATTGACTAAGTAGCTTTATAATGGCTGGTTGCATTGCTTTATTCAGCTTAACATATAAAGTCTTTGTTTTTAATTGACCTTCTAACTTTTGTTTAGCTAGTTCTTTAGGCCACTTACCCTCTTTTTCTTTAAGTTTAGTAAAGAAACGAATGACTGTTGTATCAAAGCTGGTCTTATTCATATAGATTTCTTGTCCCTTACTCCAAATAATAAAATCTAGCATGATCGCAGGGCTAATAGGATACAAATATTCCAGAACTTTGGTTAAATTTAAACGCCACATTTCCTCACTATAGGCCTCTTTGTTTGGCTCAAGAAATGCATACACTAACATATAAAAATCTTCTTTTTTTACAGTTTGTTTATAAAAGTGTTGAATTTGTTTCTGTACAGCTTTATTTACTTTGATATGCTTCGGACTCATTGCCTCGAGACTTGTCTTCAGCTTTTGATAGTCTTTAATAGCCTCATAATTTTCATCGTCATAAATATGTTTAAATGTAATATGACATAAAGCAGCTTCAGACTCTATTGTTTCTAAACGTATATGCTTTAAGAAATGTTCTTCTGCTAAAACAACAAGTTCTTCATATAAACGCCCTTGATGCTTTTCACACCACTGCTGGACTTTTTCTAATAGCTTGACTTTATTGCTAGCTGCCCTTAAGCAGTCCATAAATCTCGTTTTCACTATATTAGAGTAATAAACATCGGTAAACAAAATACTTTCTATAGGCTCAAATTCTTTCACCTTAGTAATAAAAGCATCTAGGTTATTAATACCCTCAAATGCTTCTTTTATATAGGTATAAGCCACTTCTTCTTTTAATTCTTCTCTACTATATAACTTTTCAAATAAACTTTGATAAAGCGCTGTTTCCTTGCTTGCTTTAGCAAAGATTTCTTTTATATAGGCTCCATTATTTTCTCTTCTAGCTACTTCTATGGCTTCTAATAAAATACGTAGCATATCTTCAAAGTTAGTTTTACTGCCTTGATTAACCTTAAGTTTAAAATTCAGCATAGCTACTATTTCTTCCCGACTTAGAAGTACTCCACCTCTTAAACTAGCTTCTAAGCTACTGATTGCATATCCAATCACCTCTATGAGTTCTCTCTTAAACTCATCTCCAATAGGTAGGTTTAAATAACTTAGTGCTTCTGTTAAAAATCCTTGTCTTTCTCTACCTTCCTCTAATACATAAGGCTTATGATTAGACAAATACGCATAGATAACAAATAAAGTAGCTGTACGGTTATAAAAGCTAAGGGTTTTCTCCCCCTTGTCCTTCATGGCCTTTAAGAGCTGCTCACCATAGCTATTAAATTTTTCCCATAATGGCTTTATCGACCTAAACATAGCTGCCACTTTAAAATAAGGATCTAAATGAGTGGTCTCATCTAAGTTTAAAAACTTTTGACTCACGAAATCTAATACAAATTCCTTTGTTACTTTTCCATCATAACGAAGTGCATCCTTCTCTAAAAACGTAATATGAATATTCTTTTTAGCTTCGCTACTACGCGAATAGGTACTTACACCTAATTCCTCTGTTACACTCCAAGGCAAACTAAGGTACACATGATAAAGTAAAGCCTTGGCGTAAGTCCCCAATTCAGAAATAGGCACATCTAAAACAATAAAGACCTTTTTCTTTGAGCTCGCTGCAGTAAAAATGGCAGCTAAAAGCTTTTCAAAAAGTATTTCATCCATTTTTAGCTCACTTAAAAGGCGTGCTCTATCCTTAAATAATACTGAATTGCCTTCATAAGGAATAGCTGCTAAAGTTGGAAGTTCTGATCCTAAGCCTATATCATAAGCTGTTTGAAACTGGGTAATACCAAATAACTTTTCTGGTTCTTTTACATAACGGTGTTTTTCATTGGCTGATAGCACATAATTATGCATGAAGAATGTAGAACGAAGACCTGTAAAGTCTTTACTTTTATAGACCGCTTGTCCAATAATGAGTTCACCTGAAGCTACTGGCATAATTACAAGATTGGGGGGATACTTGGTCTCATCTTCCTCCCCACTTTTTTGTAGTTCGCTAGGACTATCATAGCTACATAATGGATGAAGATATTTTTTTATAAATTCTAGCTTGAGCTTAGGAGACTTGGCAATGGTATCGTAACCATCTGTTTTTGAGAACAGACCACCACGTTCCCTTGTATAATATTGTTGCTCAATCATTTATCTCACCCCTTCATTGCTACTTATATAACCTAATTTATATAATAGCCATAAAAACGGCTCATCAATACGCATAGGTTGAATCACCTTTTCTAATTTTCCTTCTACTGGATTTTGTCCTAGTGAAGACACTGCGAAATAAGAGACATTTTTAAAATGTACTTCTACGGCGTCTTTAAAAGCAAGATCTACTTTTTCTAAGAAACGTTGTACTTCGCCATTAATATTTTCATATTCATTTAAGTTAAAATAACCCTTATGGATATAATTTTCAAATACATTACTATTAGGTTTAATATATTCCCCTTCTTCTTCTGCTAAAGAAGTAAGCATATCACTTTTAGTAATCACAACAGCTGTTGGTATACTAGTTTTCCCATCTTCCTGGCTTCCAATAAAATGTTCAGCAAGGGTTACAACTACATCTCTAGATTCTTGATATTGAGAAGTGAAATCTCCTCCATTGTCATCTTGATTAAGTATTAACTTACGTCTGATAGTAGAGAGCTGTAATGGATCCACTAAAAATAAAATCCCTTCTGCATTTCTAATATGATTGGCATAAAGATCTAAATATTCCTCTTCTACCATTCCTTCTCCCGCTACATCAAAGAATACCAAGCTTAACGGTTCTTTAGAAGGATCCTTGAACTTAAATTGAAAAATAAAGGGTTCCTGTTTTCTTTCCTTTTGGGTAGATTCTATTAAACTATTTTGCAAGAATAAAGGATCTAAATATTGACTACGAAAACGTCTACTTGTATCACTATTGATTGGTAAACAAGCTGCTTCAAAGTTATGCGCTGTAACGTTTTCTAAAGTATTAATAAGCGAGGCCATATAAACAGACTTCCCTACCTGAGAAGCGCCGATAATCGCAATGATATTACTTGGCGCACGCCCTGCTGAATAAGGCAAATCATTGTGACAATAAGGACATAATCTCTTTTTGGTCTCTACATTATATTTGTCTTTCATGCTAATAAGTACATCATCTACATAATGCCTATTTTCTGCTGGTACCAAATAAGGATTAAGAACAGCTTCTAATTCCTCACTGCCCTCTAAGCCAAAACGCTCTAAGTATTCATTCAGCTTAGCATCTTCTTGAAGACAATACTCTTCATCTTCTTCCTTTGAATGAGCTGCTCTAAAGACGACTGTGTCTGGACTAAATTTATTAAAACAATGCGGGCATACAATAGGAAATTTCTTTTGCACAGGCGCTTCTTCTTTCTTCCCGCCAAATAAACTTTTAAACAACCCCATTTCTTCACTCCTTTCAATATTTACTTATCTACTCTTTATAAATACCATACACTTCTTTATGCTCTACTTCATCTGATAAGTAAATCCTAACGTACTCATCCTTAGCAACTTCTATTTCTGGTAATATATTATCACCAGCTACAAAATCTGAGATAAATTGAAATTGCATACCGTCCTCATTATTAACAGGAATACTTCCTTTTTTCTTGACATAGCAAAGTGCTTCTCTAGGTAAGTCTACTTCACAAAACACTTGCATTTGAACCATCTTACTATTACTAAAAAGCTTTTTTCTTTCCTTTAAAATGTATCTAATGGCTATTTTTCTAGTCATGACCTGTACTCTATTGTTGCCTTCTTCGCTACTTATCAAATAAGTTTCTTCTGGTGTTTGTACGTATGGACATACTTCATATTCAATAAGTCCCATCCCTGGATGCGCATCTATAAACCCTCCAAAACGCACATATTCACTTTGAGTATATTTTCTATAGGGCTTATCCCTATTAAAATCTTCCTTCTCTAATAGATTTCTACGGTAAATATAAACTTGTTCCAATTCCCTAGGCCATTTAAAGCTAAGATATACTTCATCTTCTTTTACCTCAGCTTTAAGCCCCGTGAGTCTAAGGAGCGTATTCTCACACATTTTTACTTCCATCTTTTAGCTTAAGCCTCCCTTGTTCCATGATAACTATCTTTAAAGGTTATAAGGCCTGTAAAAGTTGCGAGGCAAAGCCCAAACATAAGCCAATAGCCTAATCTTACCATGTAAGGTGTTGTACCTTGTTTAAATAGCATTTCTACTACAATACCACCCATTAAACCGCCTAAAGTACCACCTATCATCAAGCCTTTAGCCAAGAAACGATTGTCAAACATAATCCCTAAGGCTAAAGCCATTAGAAAAGCTAAAATAGTTAAAAAGCCTACTCTAAGAACCATATAAAGCGTTACCTCTGCTTTTTCATCAGAACGCTCAGTCATCAGTTCTCTTTTGCCCTCATCATAACGAATTTGTCCAAAAGCACCTGCTATCATAGTCGTATCAGAAGTACTATAATGCTGCCCACCTGTAAGATTGGCTATGTCTATTAGATACTGCTCTGCAGAATTATCGCCATACATCATACCTATGGTATAAATAGGGATATTATTTTGGACATAGTTACTTACTAAGGCAGGGATATTGGAAGCTGAATCATCTGAAGGTGCTCCATCTGAAATCATAATCAAACTACCACTATGATTTTTTGAGTTATTTTGAATTAACTCATAAGCTTCATTGATCATATCTCTTACACCAGTCTGTCCGTCGTCATTCTGCTGATAACTAGCTATCTTAGCTTTTACAACTTCTTTTTGTTCCTTCGTAGTAGCTTCCATAAAATCAAATTGAAGAATCGGACTATCATCAAAGGTCATAAAGGCAATTCTTCTATTGCCTTCTAAATTGTCAATCAAACTACTAGTTGCTTTAAAACGTTCACCATTAGGGTCTGATTGTTCCATACTACCAGAGGTATCTATAGCAATAACAATATCTTTAAAAGCTTTTTCCTTATTCACATTCATACCATATAGGAATTGAAATAAACCTCCACCTAAGCCTAGCATTAATAAGGTAGTAGGAATAAATAGTTTTAAAGAGGTTTTAAAATATTGCTGTTTCCATCTATAACCGATTAGTTGCGGTGATAGCCATTGTGAAAGCAGTAGCAACGCTGCTACAAACATAGCACCCACACCAAAATAAAGCCCCATCCTTAAATAAGCTGGCCATTCTTCCCCCAAATGAAGTAACAATTCTCCTACTACAAAAGCTAGAAGACTCCCTATTATACTAAGTGCAACAGCTGTAATGCTAAATCTCTTACTTCCCATCCTTTAATCCCCCTTTTTACTTATTTCCTGGTTACTTGAAAATAAATAACCTTCTTTTATATATGCATCATAGTAGCGCTGAGCTGTTCTAGTGAAAATTAGGTCTGAAGCCTTAAAGCCCCCCATAAGCTGAAGTTTTTCTAAGCTACTTTTTCTTTGATCATTAATATAGGCTAACTTATAGCTTCTAGAGGTTTTATCCTTTTCATAGGCATATGTCATAAACTCACTCTTGCGATCACCAAGGAAGTACTTTTCCTCATAACGATGCGTGGTTGCAGCTGAATCTAAGTAAACACAAGGCTTAGAATTCTCTTCTAAACTTAAATAGAGCATGTGATAAAGCTCACTTTTAGCTGCTACATCTTTTTCCTCATAGCTGACTAACATATTGGCCCTTGCTAAAAGTTCTTCTTCAAAAGATAGTCTAAAGAGCTTTTCATCTTGTAAAATATATTTTTCCTGCAATATAAAGAGCTTTTCTAAAAACTGCTCTCTGCTCTGACTTAAAACGCTGGTGATATCTCCCATATATTTTTCTTCAAGTAGGAAATGTTCACCTCTAGCTTTCTTTAATTGTTCTAACTTGTTATGTACTAACTTTTCATAATACTCATTAACATTCTGTACAAGGTAAGCTTCTTCAAATTTATTGGCTTCCTCCATTAGCGTCTTCAGCAAGCTACCTACTTCTTCTAATTTCTTAAGCTCTATTTTGATTTCGTTATAAAGTTCCTCCAGAATGTCTTTTATAGTCTCCATAGCCTTAAGCTTTAATTGCTTCTCTAACCTTTCATACTTCAAGCTATAAACTTCACTTACTAAATACCCTTTTACATCCCTTAAATATTTCTTATCAAATAACCCAAACTTACTTCCTATCACTTCTCCAACTGATTTATTTTCTTTTTCTTCAAGGGTTACTTCTAACTGTTTTATTTCATAGCCATATTGTTCTCTTAGCTTATCTATAGCCCTCGTTTGTTCTATCTTAAAGAGTTCTTCTAATGCATAAGGACCATAATCTGGATGATTAATGACCTCAGCATAGATTTGCTTTTTTATTTTCTCCTTACTCACTTTCTCTGCTAACTTTCTTTCACTACTCTTAGTAAAGTTGGCACTGAAAAAATCCTCTAGACTTTTTTTATAAAGCTGCTTTTCAGCATCTTGAAAACTTAAACCCTTTAATTCTCTAAAGCCTATAGACTGAGAAATAACGCTATAAATTTCACCCAGGTTTTCTTTTGGCGGTATAATATCATCTATCAAACTACTTAGTCTCATTTCATTTAAGCCTACTGCTTCTAATAAAGCCTTGCTTTCCTTAATACCATGATAGCTTAATTCTTCTTTATAGGCATTAAAGAGATGATAAGCTGTAGCTAAATAAATACCCACCCGAGGCTTTTTCACCTTTGCAAGTCTTGCACTAGCAAAACGATGTTCGCCTCCACTCATGATATTTGTCATAAATACACTATTATTATACTGTTCTCTAGCTTCAGCTAATTCGATTTCCTTTTGTTCTCTATTCTTTAACAAATTAAAAGCTGCTATGGTTTCATAATGCTTTTCTTTAGCGTGCTCTATTTTCTGCCCATTTTCTTTTTTATCAGATAAAATGAAAGTTAAATTAAATAAAGGTTGATTATAAGCTGTATTTAATTTTAAGCCATCCTCTAAAAGTTCTAATGGCTTCTCATAACAATAATCTCTAGCTTGGTAAGTCTCAATTTCCTTAAAGAAACTCATACTTATAGCTTGCTCTAATGGTGTATAAATGGTCTCCTCTAATACTGTAAATAAGTCCACTGTCACTTGTTTAAAGTCTTGTTCTAATTTTTTCTTTAGGAGCACAACAATATCCGGCAATAAACTATTCATCTCTTCACTGGCATCTGTAATCACACTGACCTGAATCTGCTCCCAATAGTGAAACATCTTTCCCTTTTCTAAAATAGCTTCTCTTACCTTGGTTATTTGCTCATTTAAAATCTTTAACGCATTTTCCTCTTCAAATAATTGGCTACTTAAAGTGCCTCTAGACGACTTTTCCTCTCCTTTACCTAGTGGTAATACAAGAGACGAAGTCTGCCCATCTTCTATTCCTTGTTCTAGTCCAATATATAAATACATGATGCCCTCTGCATTCATGACATTTTGGCTAAATTCAGTCTTAATGCTTTTTATACTCTCTTTAACCTTATCTCCTAAAACCACAAATAAAATAGGGGACTTCGCCCGAATTTCATTACTCCTCAAAACACATTCATCATCCCCTAAGGCATAATGATATGCTCTTTCTAGAATCTCCTCTTTCACGCTAAGGTCCCCCCTTTTTGATTTTTATTAAACTAACTTAATTTCTTTTTCAGTTCTTTTGTATAACTTAGTATATCACGGTAGAAATCATAAATCTCCCTGCCGTCTACAATCTCATGAACTTCATCTTCTATTTCTTCTCTTCTTTCTCCATAAACTTCAAGAATCTGTTCTAAGCTTGCCATAAGTTCACTAATATCTTCGCTTTGAGTTAAAGCTTTTACACGTCTTTCTGCTTTTCTAAGCATTACTTCCTTTTGTTTGCCTTCCATAGCTGTAAAGCGTTTAAAAAGTTCATACTCAGGATATTTATTAACATCCATTACATTTAGAAGTGGGTCCCAAAGCTCTTCTTCTGCATCTTTATCATAAATATAAAGTGCTCCTTTTTTATAAATAGTCTTAGTATAAATCGCTTTTACAAAGTTCTCTGTTGCTTTAGCTTCTTCTTCAGCTAAGGCAATAGCATCCTTTAGTTTTTCGATATAAGCTTCTACTGCTTCATACTTTTTAAGCTCTGCTTTTAAAAGTTCCTGTTGTTTTGGATAACGAAGAATACCTGAAAATGCCATTTCTTCTGAATAGCTATTCATAATAGGATATTCTACCTTATTACCTTTTAAGCCTTCTTTTACTTGCTCTTCAAAGTCTGTTAAAGCTTTTTTGATACTTGTAAAGTTTGGTTTTTCAAAGTCTATACCATAAGCTTCTGCTTGCTTTTCTAAATCAAAATCAGTTACGCAGTTTAAAACATATTGATTAGCAAGACCGGTTTCTTCTTTTTTAGTTACCACATGATATTTAAGAGCTGCTGCAAAACGTGTTTTTAAAGTACCTGCTTTATCCTCAATACGATTATTTTTATAAGTATCTCCCCAAGCTTCTACCGGAATAGGAGAAGGTAGATTCATCCAGTTTTCCTTCTCTGTCATGACCAAATGGCGGCCTACACCTTCTTTAGTAGCAATGGTTTCCTCATAGAGTTTTTCATAGCTCTTAAGTGGGCCATATGCATAAAGAGGTATACCATTTCTAGTAGTTACCCAGAAAATACGATTGGTAAGCTTGCTTTGTCTAAGTGAGAACTTAGCTGCTGAATTAGGATACTTTTCTTGGAAGTTCTTAAGTCCCTTATAAATGCTTGGTGTATTGGTTGGTACAGAAACCATAGCATAGTAAGGGAAATTAAATTCTGAACTATTCGTTAAGTAGAATAATGGCACTGCATCTCTTGCTAATTTGGAAGCAATTTGTTTTTCTACTAAATCTGTTAAAGATTGTTCCTCTCCATATTTCATGACTAAGAATTCTTCCATGGTTTTAGAAATAAGATCTGAGAATTTATCTGTAATAAAGTCAGAAATACTTGTGATAATATCAATCTCTGCTTCATTAATCCAGCTATCTGCTTCTTCTAAAAGCATACTTGTAAACTCAGAAACTAAAAGTTGTGGGTCATACCCATCAATCACTTTATCAATATGTTTTGAAATATCTCTTACACTTACTACGTTCCAATGATAAGTTACATTTCCTCTTTCATCTACAGACTCATCTGCATTTACAAGGATTTCTCCATCCTTTTCAAAGATATTTCTAAGGGTACCTAAGATTTCCTTAAATACAGCATACATTTTATTATTTTGATCAATAAGAAGTAATCTTAAATCTTCATAAGCCGCAATCATCTTTGTATATTTTTCTGTATCTGCTCTTAAAATATATTCTGAAATTTTACTGCTAATGTATTCATTCTTTTTCTTTTCTTTAGAGATAAACGCTGATTTGGCTTCTTGCATTTTTTCAATACAAGTATCTACTTGATATTGTATTTGCTTAGGCAAGTTAGCAAGCTGTTCTTTAAGTGAAACAATATAAGCCTCGATGGTTTTAACTAAAGAGAAACCTTCTCTATTCACAATCATATTTGAAGCATACACTGGGCCATGCTCTGGACTTGTGAAAAGACGTCTTATTTCCCCGGAAATAGTTTCCTTTAACTCATTAGGAAGCTGATTAGCTGCTTTGTTATATTCTTCTCTTGCTTTCAAGAGGTAGTTCTTTTCTAACTCTGCATCCATATTAATAGCTTGTGTTTTTACAACGTTGTTATATGCATATGCCTCCCTTGTTTCAAAGCCCGGCAGTGGTTCTGGCACGCTATCTTCAAAACGTTTACTCACACTATCGATGTCTAACCCTAAACGTCTGGCAAGTGCCATAACCTCTTCTTCTGTAGGCACAGCATCAAACATACCTTCAATACGTTTAAACACTTTAAAGGCCATATAAGTTGTCATTTCTTCAATTGGTAAAATGGAAGCTGATGCCCCTATGATATTGTATTTATAGTTAGCTGGTAGTACGGCTTCACGCATTTGCTTAATATTCGTTTCAATATTGCTAATATAGTCATGGATAGCAAATTCTTCTCCTGACTGTTTATCTTCACTAGCCATAAAGTTAGTGATGTTCTCTGCTGTTACATTCATGCAGTAATCATAAGCATTGTGAATGGTCTTACCCTCTGTATCTGTAGCAGAAATAAGGTGGCAAAGATCAAAAGGTGCTACCTGACAGTTAACACTTAATCTTGTGCCATAGTCTTGGATAAAGTGTTCCCCACGTTCTTCAATGTTCATCCAATAATCTAGCTCCTTAAGAGCTGCATAACCATTCTTTTTAATATATTCCTGAGTATGTATACTAAGAGATGGATTAGCAAGGTTCACATCTGGTGTAAATAAATACCCCATAATGTCAGAACGATCAATACCACTACCACCTGCTTCAATATCTAATATTGCTCTAGTGATATAAGCAATATCTAAGAAACAACCACTACCTGTTCCACCTGATAAACCTGTTAATAAAAAGATATAGATCTTTTTATCCGTTCCTTTTTGTAGCTCTTTAATCTTCTTTTGAATGGCGTCTACAACTTGATTAATCTTAGTGAAAAGTAATAATCTACCACCTTGCCTTACCCCAGAAGCTCCATTAATACCATCTGCAATATGAAGCTCAGATGAAAGCCAAGATGACACACTTGGATGTAATCTACTTCTATTTTGAAGCATAGAACCTATCCCTGCTTCTGAGAGAAGTACAAGTTCATTAAGTGGATCTAGCCCAATCCCCTTATACTTTTTATTTTTATCTTGTTCATTGGTTTCAAAAGCTAAGAAATCTACATTTTCTGGCTTATCTTTTCTCTTCTTAGTAAGCGGATCTACTGGCAGGTTAAAACGTCTGTTAATTTGATATTTAAGTCTTAGCAAAGCATCGATACCTGTACCGCCTAAACCAATAACAAGCATAGGATTGTCAATCGTATCTACCCTAATCTTCTTACTTACAATACCTCCACCCTTTTGGATGTCTAACTGTTCGATATGATCTCTAATAATTGGTTTCATTTTCTTCCTCCCTTTGCCCTTCTATTATAATAAATACTCTATTTGTACCGTTTCGCCACTGTCTGCAATATTAATACTTAATCTGTCACCCTTTTTAAGTTCAAGCCCTTCATTTGCTTTCACCACTCTACCACTTTTTTCAATAGCATAAGCTGAGTTATTATACAAAATCACCTTATCACCTGGTGCTGCCTTTAAAATAACTTTCTCTGTTTCTTTAAACTCTGGTGCAAATTGTAATAAAGCATGTAAACTTACTTTACCTTGGAATAAACTTAGCTTTTTGTACTGTGGTGGTGTAAGCTTTCCTGTGGTATTATCCTTGAGTTCTAGCACGACTTGACCAACTAAAGGTGTTTTCGCCACTTTATAAGCTTTTAAAGCAAGAATAATGACAATTAGTAAAACCACGCCTAAAATACCAAGACCTATATAAAGCCATAGTGGATTACTTTCTTCTTTTGTATCTTCCGTGTTATTTAGATTGGGTGTTGCTGCTGGACTAGTTGTAGCTACTGCACCTACTTGAATCTGGGTTTCAGTACTTTCTCTTACGTAGCTTGTATCTTCTACAATCACCTTAACTGTATAATCGCCCTTATCTTTTAAAGTATATTCACCTGC
The DNA here is from genome assembly GCF_000178835.2 of Cellulosilyticum lentocellum DSM 5427. Lineage (GTDB taxonomy): Bacteria > Bacillota > Clostridia > Lachnospirales > Cellulosilyticaceae > Cellulosilyticum > Cellulosilyticum lentocellum. The sequence continues at coordinate 747,583 of NC_015275.1, read as the reverse complement.
AAAGTTTTGTCCTTGCAGTTGCATATTAATTCTAGTTTCTATGCCTGTTTGATTCTCTGTTAAAACCAAGTAGCCTTTAGCACTATTATATAAATTAGGATCATTTACAGCATTCCCCTGTAAACTGAGATAAGCTTCCACAATCAGCTGATCACCTACCCCATAGTTACTTTGACTTAAGGGCTTCATCGTTACTTCTATATCGTAGTTGTATACTAAGTCAATATTAATTTGATCACCCGCAATCCCTTTGACATACAGTTTCCAATCTCCCTGCATAGGCCTTGCTAGTTTTAAAAGACTATAGCTATTAGAAGTATGTAAAGTGATATTTTGTGATGGAATTGTTTGCTCATTGCCATTGGGGTCTACTAACTTAAATTCCACGGGACTTTTTGAAGTTGCTGATAAATTAGCTTCTAATACATTGCCATTGGGAATATTAACAACCACTTCTTCAAAATTACCTGTTCCCGTAATAGGTCCTAAAGATTGTACTTTTAAATTAGAATGTGCCGCAAAAATTTCAGTTAGGATATCTGGTAGTTCTGCTGGGTCTTTAGTTGCAAATGCCTTTGCCTTTGTATCTACTGAAATTTTTTCTAAGTAAGCTTCATTCAATTTACCATTGTCATTTAAACCAATTGTATAAATCGGATAACCTTCTGACTGAGCCTGGCTTATAATAGCAGCTAAGTCTTTATCAATATCTGCTGGGGTGCGGTTAGCCACTCCACCAATTGCATTATTACCATCTGTAAAAACAACAATCAAGGGACTATTTCCAGAAGCATTCCTTTGATTTAGCATCTTCACTGCTTCCTTTAGACCTGATGTAATATCTGTATACTCTAAATCTCTGGTGATACCATCTACGAAGTTTTTGATATTTTCCTTGTCGCTTTGGTTCTTAACCAAACTCATAGGGTAGGTCTGAGACACATCAGAACCATAGGTTACTACACCCACCTGATTATCAGTAAGCCCCAACATATCTACAAAGAGCTTAACACCCTCTAATCCTAATTTATTAGGGTCTGTTTCCTTCATAGACCCACTAGCATCTATCACTAGAATAGCATCTAACTGTGCATCACTAGTAGCTGCCATTAACATGCTTGGAAATAGAAGGAGCATAATGGCAAACCCTATTATAAAAATTCTATTGATATATTTTCTCACTTGCCCGCCTCCTCTTACTCTTTTTGCATTTCTAATACTCTAATTTTAGGCCTTAATACCTCTAGCTGAAGATCAGTATTATAGAATGGCTCCATACTTACAATTTCACCAATAACCGTATAAGACCCTTTGTTAATGGCCACACCATCTTCTCTATAAATATAAGCCATTGAATCAGAATAGAAAGTATTACCTACATAATAGTATGCATTTACTATACCATCATTTGAATCCTCTGACACATAACAACTAAACTTAACTAGTTTGCCCTCATAATTTGCTAAATTAGTATCTGATAAATTAATAGGTGTGGCTGCTATATCTTGTTTCTCATAGCCCTCTTCTCCTAATATATAATCATAGGTATAAGGAATCGCCTCATTACTTGGATTTGTTATTTTCAAATGTTTAAGGTCATCTATTAACTCTATCTGATCGCCTTCAAATTCTGTTAGATATTCTAATCTATTATTGGTAAAACGTAATATTGGCAATCTAATCGCTTTATTGGTTCCTGCTACTCTGAGTCCAACTAAATAATCCCCTACATCAATCTGCTTTACCTCATCTGGAGTAATACCTAAATCATTTAAGTTAAACTCATGGGTATTAACTTCATAATCTTGATATTCACCTATGAAAAGGATTAATTCTAACTTATTAGTATTCTTGTTCATAGCTATAAGATACTGATTCACATCAAAACTATTTGTTCCCGTTTGAATAAAGTCATACTGCTCTATAGGCTGCTGAAGCAGCATTTCCGGATGCTCATACTTTTGCATCTTCTCGGCCACTTCTATTTCCTTTGTATAATCTTTAAAATATTTCAATTCCTTATAAAGTGTGATGAGTGTATCATATTCCTTGGCTTTTAAAAGTTTTTCTATCTCCTTCTCTTTTTCCACCATAAAATCTTCTACAATCTTCTCTATAGCCTCATCCTTATAGGCTCGGTCTACTCCACTTCTATAAGCACTTATGTACTGTTCAAAAGTCTTAGTCTCTTCTTTTGATTTTTGTATTAATGCCTCATACATGAATCTTTTAACTTGAGGTGTTAACCACTCTGTCTCAAAATCATACGCTCTATTAGTCACATAAATGTCACTTAATTTGTCTATTAAATCTCTAAAAGCTTGAATACCTGTAGCCACTGCATATCTGTCATAAAGTTCCTGATCACACTTTTTAAAGAGCGCTAAGATGGCACTTTCCTTATCTTGTGAAAAATACTGGGCTGGTACTAAAAATATTTTTTCCTTGGCCCAATTATACTTGCCTTGCATAGGATTTTCTAACTCATTTACAATACTAGCTTTAAAATGTGTCCATCCAGTGAAAATAGCTTGATCAATCGGATATTTTTCTAAAAGATACTGTCTTTGTGAATCTGTTAGATTTAAGAATCCCGATACTTCATATTCACTAACATAATCCTCAAAGGCCTCTAAATCTTTGCCCTCACTACTTTCTGTTACTTTTCCATATAAATCAGCTATGTAATCTTTATACTCCGTAATCCAGCTTAATGCTGTAAGTGTACTAGTAGCTTCTTCTTCCTTGTAATGAAACCATCTATAACCTTTTGCGCGCTGCAAACTTTCTTCAGCTTCTATCCACTGCTGCCTTTTATAATGCTCTATCCCATCATTTACAAAGCCCATTTTCCCTATGATATGCCTTGCTTTAAAAACGACTACCACTAATATTACTGCAAATAATAGGAGAATAAACCCTTGAACTAGCTTTCCTCTTTTATATCTATTTCTTTTATTCATCTCATTCCTCCCCCACCAATGTCGCTATCTGACTAATGATTTCTTCTCTAAGGGCCTCATCAGAGATCCCATCTTGAATCTTTCTTAATCTTAATAATCTTTCTTTTGGTAGGTAAGGTAAATACTCTTTTAATGCTAAAGCATATTTATTTAATAAAAACTTAGAGCGAAGTGCTCCCCCAAGTACACTAGCCACTATTTCTTCGCCCTTTTCTTCCGTTAAAACTTGCTGTCTATAACGTAGTATGTAATTAATGGTCGCTTCATCAATAAGCTCTTTTTTTAATTTTGCTACTTCATAAATATATCTAATAAGAAGCATATTACAATCTGGCAAAAGTACGGTTTTAAGTTCTAATGGTAAGTCTTTTCTTAAATGAAAATGATTTAAGCAAACAAGCTTATAAACTCTTATTTCTTCATTATCTACTAATTGGCTTAAATATCTTAGTTTTTCATAAGCACCTAGGTAATCTCCTTTATTTATCTGTTCTTTACACTCTTCCCATTGCTTTTCAAGGTCTAATTTGATTCTTTGGCTATTGGCTCTGACATGCTTTTCTAATTCCTTTTTACAATAAGCTTCTTTATAACGTAAATAAATTCCCCCGTAAAGTACTATACAAACTATTGTATAAACTGTTCCCAAAAGAATCGCAATCCAGCTCATACTTACTACAAACATTAGGGCATGAAGCATCACAAGAATACCCATGCCATTTAAAAAATGTCTTTTAACTGTTTTTTCAGCAATACATTCAAGAGATACACTTACATCAGCTTTCCCACATTTAATGCAAGGCTTTTGATCAGTCATATGATAGGTATTACAGCCCATGCAATAAGCTAAATAGTCAAGCGGACTATCATAAACTGGTAGCTGGTCAAACTGTACTACTAATTTTTCTGTCATATGTTTACTCCTTTAGTTCTTCTTTTTACAAAAGTCTTCCATACCTTTATTATTTTCCATTTACTAGCTCTATCAATTCCTCACCAACAACTTTTTTATCTTTGGCTCTCTTTTTATATTTAAGCCCACAAAAAAAGTAATGGCCTAATAAAACTAATTGGACAGCTCCAATAATCCCCATTAGTATAATAGACATATTCCACCTCAGAATCCTATAATATACGCTTATTATACGCTCTAGCATATTATTTAACAATAAAATATCCTTTACATTAATATTAATTTTATATTTAGTTTGCCCTTATAAAGATTAAGATTTCTTAATAAATATTAAAAAAAGGACTACCCTAAGTACTTAACCAGAAGTATTTCTTTCATACTAATCATAGGTTAAGTAACACAGAATGGTCCTTAATAATTTATATATAACTAACTTATTTAAATATCTTAGTTAAAATTTGCCTTGGACTTTACTAGCTATTTGGGCAAAGCTGAGAGAAGGTGACTATCCTGCGTGGCTTGGCTCCGTCAGGACAGCCACCCTCTCTCAGTTCTACCAACAATAACGCGTAAAGCCACTCTCATGAATTGTTTTTAATAAAAAAAGCTAATCAATTTTATTTATAGTAGTTAGAGGCAATAAAAATAGCTCCTCAAGTATTATAACTTGAAGAGCTATTTTTGTTCCAGGCTCTTGAAATAAACCTTCACGGCTAGCTAAATAGACCTTAATCAAGGCGCAAGATGGCTCCTCAGCACGCATGCGTTATTGCTTAGTGCCTACTAAGACTAGCTATGAAAGTTAAACCAATGAGTGAGGAGCTCCTAAAAGTCTTGGCCGGTGCACCCTATGCTAGGAAGCTAAGACCTTAAGACTCTGATTTAAAACTTTATTTTGGGTAATGCGGGGTATAAAAACATTAAAAACAACTTATAAATGGCGCCTTCCTTGCAGCGCACCAGTGAACATCTTCCTTAAGTCCAGAGGTACCTATAACAATAGATTGAGACTTGGCTGACCCGGTCAGTTCCTCAGGTTGAAGCTGTGGTAATTATGCCGTAGGAAGTTATTTATTTGTTCTTACACTTATGTATATGTACCCAAGCAACCGATTCCCTAATAAAAAACAAATTGTTATTATGCATTTTCTGCACTCCTCGTTTAGGTGCTTGAACGCATATAAGGTTAATAATAGTTGTAAGAAATGCAAGGATAAGGGCTGCCTGTAGGAATGACTTCGTAGTATTTTTTAGAAGCACTTGGCGAACTTTTTTGATGGGTTTTAGTGCGAGTGTTTGACCAACGGGAGTTTTCGCACGTTCATCAAAAAAGTGAGCCTTAGTGCTTCAAAAAATAAGGAGCGGAATTCCGGAAGGTAGCCCTTATTCTCGCATTTCCACCCAGTAGCATTCCTTATAACCACTGAGGTACATCTCTACTTTTCTCCTGCAAGCTCTTTATACCATTTCGCATAAAGTTCTGGCCTAAAATCCGAATGTCCTAGTCTAGAGTTCTCTTTAAAGATCCCTCTTTCAGCTAAGCTTAGATCAATAGTAGCTATATACATTTCTTGCTCACCTGCATCTGGTGCATCAAAGGGTTTACCTGCGTAATAATAAACCTCTTGCATCTTTCTAGAAGGCCCAATGATGCTACTGCCTCCCCAAAAATCATTCACTAAATCTATGCCACATAAATTAGCCGTTGCTACGTATACGCCATTCATTAAAACCGTACTTTCTAAAGTCGTTCTCCCTTTAGCTGCTCCTCTACTTTTAGCATATGCAGTACTATTCACAATCAGTCTTGCTCCTTTAGCTGCATAATAACGAATTAGTTCTGGAAATGCATATATATCATAACAAATAGCAATTCCTATAGGTCCCCAAGGTGTTTCTACTAGAAGTGGCTCTTCCCCTGGCGTAGCCCAATTAGGTTCATCTAAAGCTAAATGTATTTTTCTATAAGTGTAACTCATACTTTCTGGTGTAAGTACTAATGCCGAGTTATGAATAGTTGCATCATCCTTCTTATTTCTCTCAGGCATCCCCAGCACGATATACATATTATATACTTTAGCTAAATCTAATAGTTCACTCACCATTTCTCCATATTTATTTTCCGCTAACCTAACTTGCATCTTTTGTTCTTTAGCCACATGGTTTTCATCATCATAACCTGTTAAACATAATTCTGGTAAAACAATAAGATTTACTCCCCTTCTACTAGCAGCCTCTATATATCCTACTATTCTTTCATAGTTAATGCTTTTCTCTCCCCATCTAGCATTAAAATTTACAACTGCTACAGATATAACCTGTTTCATACCTATCACCTCTTTTAAATATAAATTATTTTAACTAGTTAATAATAATTTTTATATGTCCAAACAAACTGAGCTAATTAAAATTATAGTATTAATTATTTAATAGTTCAAATTAATTTTATCCACATTTTGAGGATAAAAGGCATGTACTCTGTGTATAACTTGTTATTTCCTTGTTAGTATGTGGTTATTTATGGGGATAATATAATCACTTCTTATAAGTAATAACAAATTATATCAAGAAGTAAATTACTTTTTTTATGAATAGAATCAAAAAAATAAGAGCTACGAAACTTTTCATTTCGCAACTCTTATTTAAGTAAGCGGGTGATGGGAATCGAACCCACGTAGTCAGCTTGGAAGGCTGAAGTTCTACCATTGAACTACACCCGCAAATGTTGTTTATCACTATATAAATGATACAAAATTTATTACCATATGTCAAGCAATTATTTTACTTTTTTTTGAAAAAATCTAGACTAATAAAAAGAAGGCATCCTAGAATGCCCTCACATTATTTATTCGTTCTTTTGCCCACAGTTTGGACAAAAAGTAGAATCTATCTTCATTTTTTGACCACAGCTTTTACAAAACACTTCTGGTTCTGCTGTTGTAGTTGGTGACGTTTTAGCTGTAAACTGCTCCACTACTGATTTTGGGATTTCTACTTGACTTACAAACATATCAGCTTCGCTTGTATCTTTCCCTGAAATCTTTTTGTTAATCTCACTTGTATTTTTGCAAATAATGATGAGTACTAATAAAAACTCATAAGAAATTCTTAATATAATATTCCATAAAACAATGATCGCAATGCCTAATACAAATGAATCAAACAAAGAAACAATTCCTAATAAAGTTATAAAACATGCAGATATTAAATAAATAACCTTTAATATTGCTTCCACTAAGAGTTTCTTAAAAGCCAAAAAATCATATAACCATCCCATAAAACCTGTAAACTTCTTGTCGTTTTTAGGTGTTAAAAATAGAAAGTATAAAAGTATACCACCAATAATAGCTACTAAAAAACATACTCCTATAGCACCTGCGTTACTTACTCCTCCATAATAACTTCTCTCAAACATCTTTTCACCCCCATAGAATTTTGTACATGAACATATTTTCTTCATATACAGATTTATTCTACCATAGGCAATGTCTGTTTAAAACAAAAAGTATCACCATTTGCGAAATATTGTATATTTTTATACAGATCATTTTAATAAATGAGCTGTCTCCTCAGAAACCAAAATACTACCTGCTTGTAATTTATTTACTTGCTGTAGTGTTTTTACTTGATTATTAATAGAACACGTTGATTCTCCTATTTTAAAGGTTACTTCTAATTCTCCTTTAGTGAGAGTAACTTGCTTATTTTCATTATCCCAATTGATTTCATATTCTAAATCAGTAGCAATCTCTCGTAGCACTTTATAATCAGCTGTTACTTCCGTTTCTCTTTCGCCATTCTCATTTATTAACTCTTCACTAGCTACTTTTTCATCATCTAAAATCATTACAAAAAGTGGTGTCGTTTGCGCTGGAATACTACGTGTAGTTACATCATAAATAACAGCTGCATTTTTATTTTTAATATCATCAGCAGTAAAGACGCGGCATTCACCTTTTATATTCTTAATCACTGTATTTTCACCAATATTAAGTTTCAAGGTATTCGCTTCATTTACTAGATTTTCATCAAAGTATCCTACTTCTATCGAATTTTTAGGTGAATTGATTATAACTAAAACAGCTGATGAAGACATTGGTGGTTGACTTAATGCCATTGGTGAATTCTTGGGATATATAACAGTTACTTCCATCCCTTCTTTTAAATCCTTTTGAGATTTAAAGCTTAACGTATTAGCATCTAATACAGGTACTTTAGGTTGCAGATTAAAAAAGATACCATTATTATAATCTCCTACTAAAATACGTGTACCATGTTTTGTTGTATCTAATTCTGTTATTTCACCCTTTTGAACTAAATATAAGCCCTTTTCTTCTTTTTGATCCATAACAATCTGAGTTGCTTGTTCTACTTCATTAACACTTACTACCTGAGCCATTACACTGGCTTGCGTTACTAATAAACTCATTGCTAATACTGCACTTAAGAATCTTTTCTTATACATTTTCTCACTCTCCTAGAATATCTTCCACTTTAGTATGAACTAACTCTAATCATTATATCCCACATTTATGGTGTAACGTACTTATGTTATCTATTCGTAATAATTTTTATACAATTAACCTTTTATGTTATTAGTCCTCTTTATTGGTATAGCTTTATCACAAGTGTTTAAAGAAAAACATGTAAAGAAGATAGTGATTATAATGCTTATCTTTTCCGGACTATCTCTAATTATTAATAATCTTATTCTCTAGTAATCATCTCTATAAACACAAAAAGCCGTAAATTCTTTTTTCGAATTTACGGCTTCATTAATTAGTTTAATCATCCATATAACATCACTTTCTTATTGCTGTCATAAGTACTAATGTAAGGTAATTTTCTATATCCGCATCATGGAGATCATAATCAGCAGTCATTCTCCAGATTGATTTGCCATCAGGAATTTCTTGCGCACAAGTAACATCCACCAAATCTGTCTTTTCCCAGAGCTGTTGCCACCACCCTGCGCTGTGCCAAGCATACATATTAGGTTCCCAGAAAGGCTTCATTTTTTCTGGTAGACCGTTAGTAAACTCCTTTGAAAGACCAGGATTGACAAGGCCAAACTGTCCACCTGGTTTAACTAGCTTAGCATAATGATCACATAAATAGCATTCATCTGTACCAAAGTAATGATAAGCATCAATGCTGATAGCTGCATCGAAAAAGTTACTTGCAAAAGGAAGATTATGCGCTTCCGCTCTAAAAGGGAATACTCTATCTTCTACTCCAGCTTTTACAAATCGCTCATAGTTCTCAGTTGCACAAGACCATAAATCATTTGCAAATACAGTAACACCAAATTCTTTTGCCAATATAATTGAAGTGAAGCCTGCTCCACAACCCATGTCCAATACACGCATGCCAGGTTTTAGATTCATTTTTTCACATAAAATTTCAATAAGACATAATGCATCTGGTCCCATGATATATTTATAGCTATGACTGTTATTAAAATCATCAATTAAACTTTGAATTAATGTATTATACTTTTCTTTTAAAATAAAATTCCGCATTTGCAGAACCTCCCATTATTGTTATTTTTTGATCTTCATAGTTGAAGGAGGCAAAAGAATAACAACCTAAGGCGGTTAAAAAATGGTCAAGATGCCATCGGCTTTATCCTAATGCCACCTCAACAACAATGCTATATTTTTTAAACATACCAATCACATCCTTTCCTTATTATACTTAAAATATATCAGCTAATTAATCCAAACTCAAGTTAAACTTCTGAATATTTTCATTTGTTTTCTGTATTTCATAAAAGGTATTATGTTTTGATACTAACCCTATTAAATCAAGTTTTATTTCTATCTGTATAAAAGTGGTGAATTTAAAGAAATGTTAAAAGTACAAGAGAAAGGGAGAAAGAATTAAATTTCATAGATGAGTTTCTGCTTTTTCTAACATACGAGCAAATAGCGGAAATGAGTCTTGATTAACTATGCCATAAATTATGTATCTGCACAAAAAAAATCCCTTGAAATTCAAGGGGTTTCATAAGCGCGAGACGGGACTCGAACCCGCGACCCTCTCCTTGGCAAGGAGATGCTCTACCAACTGAGCCACTCGCGCATAAATCTGGCAACCACTTACTCTCCCAGTCAGTCTCCCGACAAGTACCATCAGCCGCTTAAGTCTTAACCTACGTGTTCGGAATGGAAACGGGTGTTTCCCTTAAGCGCATCATCACCAGAAATTTCGTCGTCATTTCTCTTGACGACTATTTAAATATACACCATCCCATTACATATGTCAACTACTTTTTAAGATTTATTTTGCTCAGTCGCTATTCTTTCTATACTCAGCAGATGAAATTCCTGTTATACTTTTGAATACCTTTATTTTTTGTATTAGATGCCTAAATTTTATAAGGTATCCTTTTTTCTAGAAAGTGATAAAATAAAAATTAGGAAGTCTGAAGAGTGAGAAGTATAAATGAAGAGTTAAGCGTTTATGGTGGAAAAACAATGAACAATCGAGAAATCAGGTGAGTTAATGTATTATATGATTAAAGAACGGCTTGTACCTTTAGAAGATAAGCCACAAGGGGATTTAACCGTAAAGACCGTACAAATAGTGACATTAAAGGAGTGGCAAACTAGTGGTGCTACTTCTAGTGTGCATGCAGAAAGTTTTAAGAGCTATGCAAATATTCATTTATGCAAATTAGAAAACTATGCTGATTATATGTTAGGAACCTTTTGTATACCCTCAAAACAAAACTCTAAACAAAAAAAGCGCTTTATCTATTATATTCACAAGGATGGCATTGTCTTTGTGGATGATAGCGATTTAGTCAAAGCTTTACTTGAAAAAATGAGTCATACCAGAACTTGGGATACGCCTACCTTGGAGACTTTCTTTAGTAATTTTTTGGAACTCCTTATTGATAAGGATTTGCTTTATTTAGAGGAACTTGAAAATAGAATTGCTAAGATGGAATCTACCATTTTGAATGGAGAAATTACTCATTTTAATCATACGCTTATGGATTTTAGAAAAGAACTTCTAACACTTCATTACTATTACTCACAACTTGTAGAGGTAGGAGAGGTCTTGGGAGAAAATGAAAATGATTTCTTTAACGAACATAACCTAAGACTTTTTGACTTTTTTACAAGGAGAGTCAGTCGTCTTCAAAGTAATGTACAAATGCTAAGAGAATATGCCCTTCAGGTAAGAGAAGAATATCAATCCCAAATAGATATTAAACAAAATAATACCATGAGGATTTTAACTGTAGTAACTACTATCTTTTTGCCACTTACTTTAATTGCGGGTTGGTATGGTATGAATTTTACTTATATGCCTGAATTAAGATGGAAGTATGGTTATCCTCTTGTTATTGCCATCAGCTTAGCTATTATTTGCTTAAGTATTTGGATTTGTAAAAAGAAAAAATTTCTTTAGTCTTCTGTTTTGAAACCCTAGATTTTATATTTTGCTATTTTAAGCACAGTAAAACATATCATATTGGTCTGAGGAGCTATTACTATGTTCTTTTTTAATTAATGTTTATTTCATACTTAATGCTGCACAAAATTAAAAACCAACTTACTTATAACATCTCTTTGCACAAATTAATAAACGCATCTAACGCCGGTGAGATCCATTTATTTTTATGATATAAAACCTGTGAAACTATTTCAAATTCTGCCCCTTGCCATTTTAGTGGTATTAACTTACCACTTTTTACCTCTTCTTCAACTGCTACTCGAGGGAGTAATGATATGCCTAATCCACTCATAGTAAATTGTTTAATAGCATGAACACTACCTGATTCTAGAGTGATACGAGGACTAATCCCCTCATCTTTTAAAATGCGTTCAAAGGCTGCTCTGTAGCTACAACCCACTTCTGTTAAAATAAGTGACTCTCCTTCTAAATCTTCTGGAAGAATCTTTTCTTTTTCTAATAAATGATGACCTGGATAAGCTAAAAGTAGCATCGATTCATCTCTTTCTATCTCAGAAATAAATTCACCTCCATCAATTTTGGCTCCTAACGAAAAAGCTACATCTATTAGATTATCATTTAAATAGCGTCTAAAATCTGCACAACTTCCAAATTTAAGGGCTATCTCCACTTCTGGATATAGTTTTCTATATTCCTTAATAATCTCTGGCAAGCGTATGACACACAAAGATTCTGCTACGCCAATGGTCAAAACACCTTTTGGGTACTCATCTTCACTAATATTATTTTTAATATCTGTAGAGAGCTTCAGCATTTGCTGTGCATAAGGAATAAGCTTCTTACCATCATGTGTCAATGATATATTCTTTCCAATCCTCTCAAATAACTTTACACCTAACTCTTCTTCTAACAACTTAATTTGAGTAGTTACAGAAGACTGAGCATAATTAAGTGTATCTGCTGCTTTTGTAAAGCTTTGCAATTTACTAATCATCAGAAAGGTATTCAGCTGCTTTAAATCCATAAGACCAACCTCCTATTAATGAAGTTTCTATAGTTCAAAAAAATCGAATGATATTATCTATATTATCAATTTTACTAATGTTTGATTTTATCATATGCTAATAAAAAAGAAAATTCAATCATTCATTAAGGAGGTTTGTGAAATGAAACAAAAATTACAAGTAGGTATCATCGGCGCTACTGGTATGGTAGGTCAACGCTTTCTCTTACTTTTAGAAAATCATCCTTGGTTTGAAGTTACTGTTTTAGCAGCTAGCAAACAATCTGCCGGTAAGCCTTATGAGGATGCTATTAAAGACCGCTGGAAAATGTCTGTTCCTATTCCTGAAAAATATAAGCAAATGATGGTAGAAGATGGTGAACAGATAGACCTTATTAGTCAAAAAGTGGATTTTATCTTCTGCGCTATTTCATTAGATAAAGCTGCAACTAAAGCTTTAGAAGAAGCTTATGCCAAAGCTGAAATTCCTGTCATCTCTAATAACTCAGCTAACCGCTATGTAGAGGATGTACCTATGCTCATTCCTGAAATTAATGGACATCATATCGCAGTTATTGACTCACAAAAAAAGCGCCTTGGTACAAAAAGAGGCTTTATCGTTGTCAAACCTAATTGCTCTATTCAAAGCTATGTGCCACCACTTTCAGCTTTAATGGCTTTTGAACCAGAAACTATTCTAGCTTGTACTTATCAAGCCATATCTGGCTCTGGAAAATCCTTCAAAGAATGTCCTGAAATCCTAGACAATGTCATTCCTTTTATACCTGGTGAAGAAGAAAAAAGTGAACAAGAGCCTCATAAAATATGGGGAAGTGTTCAAAATGGTAAGATTGTTAATTCCAATTCACCACTCATTACAACTCAGTGTTTAAGAGTACCTGTTTCAGATGGTCACCTAGCTGCTGTTTATGTGAATTTCAAGAAAAAGCCTACTAAAGAAGAAATCTTAGAAGCTCTTAATCATTATGAATTCAATCCACTGGCCAAAAATCTACCTAGCTCCCCTGAAAAGTTTTTATGCTATATGGAAGAAGAAAACAGACCACAAACAAAATTAGATAGGAACTTTGGAAAAGGGATGGGTATTACCATTGGTAGGCTTAGAGCTGATACTGTATTTGACTATAAATTTGTTTGCTTATCTCACAACACATTAAGAGGTGCTGCTGGAGGTGGTGTATTATCTGCTGAATATCTAGTAGCTACTGGCTATCTCTTTGCAAAATCACTTTAGTTATCTCCATCATTTATAATCCTTCTGAGAGAAACTATTTTATATTATGAAATTTAAAAAGCACGTACTAGCCTATACTAAAACGTGCTTTTTAATATGTATTTCACTCATATAAAAATACAGAAAAAGCTTTATCTCTGTGTTTCTTATTACTGTGGTAGGATGTCTATATACATTTCGCTTTTTAACTTAGACTTCCATAATTTCTTTTCTTCCCTACTACTTAATATACCTTTTTCTGCTAAACTTCTAACTTGGGCTCTAGATATCTCCAATTGCCTACTTAATACTTTATCCATGCGTATAGTAAATACTTCTTCACATTCCAGAAGTATGGTTACCTTTTCTTCCAATGCTTGTATATCCAGTGTTTTTCCTTCTATTGTATATTCTATTTCATGGTAATCTAGAATTGAACCATTTCTTCTATGAGTATCTGCATCAAATGCGTAAAATCTTGCAAGCTCCTTATCATTATCTATAAACCGTTTATACTGATTATTGGGTATTTCTTTTGGATTAACTCTTGACAAAATAGTCATATTCCATGTTGTCTTACACTTTTTACACTGGTAGATAAGCCAAACATCTAATTTACTTTGATTAGCATTCACTCTAAATTTTTTACTATTTTCAAAGTGTGCCTTTCCTCCACATTTAGAACAATTCCTTATTACATTGGGTTCATTGATAGGTATAACCTTCCATCTAATAATCTCTTGCATCTTGTGCTCCTTTTTTTATGAAGCCGCACAAAAATATAAGATTTTTTATTTTAATTTAAAAATGTATTCCTATTTTCATACAGCTTATTATTGAATAGAATAAGAACACATTTGAACTGGTGTAATCATAAGACATTTCCTCCTCTGATATGATGTCCTTAGCATATCATCTCTCTCATCACAAAAACACCTTAACCTCATTATAGAATAAAGAATAAGGGCTACTAAAGACTAATTCTTTTGATCTATAAATTTCTTAAAGATGAATATACTATAACTTTTATAATTTACCGGTAATATACTATAGGATTTATAAAAACCGCAAAAATAATAAGAAAAATACTATATAATGAAATCATGACTTTGTTTTTAAAGGAGAGCAATATGAATTTTCAGTATAAGCACACGATGTATGCTTCATTCACTGGCTATATCGTTCAGGCCATTATTAATAACTTTATACCTTTATTATTTTTAACTTTTCAATCACTATATGATATACCCATTTCTAAAATTACTTTTTTAGTAACCTTTAATTTTGGAATACAATTAGTCATTGATTTATTGTCAACAGGATTTATAGATAAAATCGGTTACAAGGCTTCTGTGATTATTGCCCATATTTTTTCTGCTTTAGGCCTTATATCGCTTACTATACTGCCAGAAGTTTTTAGTGATCCTTTTATAGGATTGATGATTTCAGTTATGATTTATGCTGTTGGCGGTGGCCTTATTGAAGTACTTATAAGTCCTATTGTAGAAGCTTGTCCCACAGATAATAAAGAAGCTGCCATGAGTCTATTACATTCCTTCTATTGTTGGGGTCATGTGGGAGTAGTTTTACTATCAACCTTATTTTTCACTTTGTTTGGCACTTCAGCTTGGAAGGTACTAGCTCTTCTATGGGCTATTATCCCTGTACTTAATACCTTTTTCTTTGCAAAGGTACCTGTTTCTCATTTAATTGAAGATAATGAGAATGGACTCACCTTAAAAGAAATGTTTTCTAAAAAAATCTTTTGGAATATGATGCTTTTAATGATATGTGCTGGAGCAAGTGAACAAGCTGTTAGTCAATGGGCTTCAACTTTTGCTGAAAAAGGACTTGAAGTAAATAAGTTTATTGGAGACTTAGCAGGACCTATGTTCTTTGCCATTATGATGGGACTCTCAAGAACCTTGTATGGTAAATGGGGAGAAAAAATAAATCTAGAAAAAATGATGCTAGGTAGTGGGATTCTTTGCTTTTTAAGTTATCTTATTATTTCACTGTCCCCACTACCTATATTAAGCCTAATTGGGTGCGGCATATGTGGCTTAGCTGTTGGTATTCTTTGGCCTGGAACATTTAGCATGTCATCTGCTAAAATTAAAAGAGGTGGAACAGCTATGTTCGCTTTTTTAGCACTAGCCGGGGATGTGGGATGCTCTATTGGACCAACTGTTGTAGGTACAGTATCTAGTCTGTTTAATGACAATCTTAGGGTAGGTATTATTGCTGCGACTGTCTTTCCTGTCTTATTGATTATAGGCGTAATAATCTGTATGCTTATAAGCAGGCAACAAATACATAACTCATAAAGCACTGATTGATTTTCTATAGATATAAAATTTTAAATAGAAAACATATAAAAAATACATCCTAACTGCATCAGGATGTATTTTTTATATGTTCAACTTCTCCTAAAGTCTGCTCTTACTATATCAAACTTAATAACTTCTATTTTCATTAAAAATCCCAATAGTCATCACTACAATTTTTTAACACAATTATAAATCCCTTTATTTCCAATACTTTATAGAAATTCATCTTAGTCAGTATTAATTAAAATGCTAACTTTATTGTGTTTTGTATTGATAAAAATTACAACTATGATATATTTATTTGTATTAATATTTTTGTTTTTCTCAATTTTATAATCATAAGAATAAGGAGTTGAGTTAGTATGCCTACTATAATGGAAGGATGGCGTAATGAATACTTGAAAGCTAAGGGGGATAGGTATAAAAATCAAGTAAATAAACTTATTGATTATTTAAAGTTCATTAACAAGAGTAATACACCAAATAATATTGATTTAGATGACATTCGTAATTGTATAGGATACTATGTTGAATCTGAAGTTTTAACAAAAATAAAAACTATGGAATCGTATTTGGAGTCCTTTAAGAACTTTTATGATTACTTACTTGAAGCAGGTAAATCACCTGATATTTTTTCACAAATGAATTATGAAGAGTACAAGAACAGCTTAACAGACGAATTTAACTTAGCTCAAAAAGTTTCAAGAGAAATATTTCATATGAATACTATAAAAGATATTCTCTCAAAATTAGATGATTGTTTAGAAGTAGAGTATTCTTCATTGGAAGGAATAAATAACAAAAAAAGATATCTTCATTGGTCTGTATTACGACTAGTTATTAAACTCACTCTAATTGCACCAGCAAAAAGACAAGTAATATGCAATTTAAAATACTCTAACTTTAGCCAAGACTTAAGAACTGTAACTGTGAATGAAGTGAAAATTTCAATTCCTAATTCTTTGAGACGAGATTTAAAACTTGTATTGGAACTAGCAAAAAGTGAATCTAATGAAGCCATACGAGGACAAGATAAAATATTTAAATATATTGCTGGATCAACCTTTAGAGCTGAAGTTCTAAACACTTGGTTTTGTTCCTTTATAAAGGATCAACAAATATTTAAAATTCCAGACAAAACAAGAACATATCCAATCGAACCAATTATGAAAGCTGCAATTAGCCATCTAGTAAAAGAAAGAGCCAATTTAGCCTATATCTCCAAAGTCTGTGGTCTCGACATCGGTTCATTAGAAAAAACTTATGCTAATGAGATATTTCACAGCAAGCCATCTCAACCTGATATAGGTGAATCTATAGATTGGGAAATCCGAAAACTGGAGTACTATTCTTACATATAGAATTTTTTATTAACACCTACACAATTGTTAACTATTTTCTCTAGCATAAAGCCATTTGCAAATATGCTTACAACTATCCCATCGTCAATAATACTTTTTAACTATTAAGTCTATATTATAAATAGAAATCAGTCTAATCGTTTATGAGAAATGCTGCTGGGAGGAAACGAGAGGATAATGCATAAAGCTACCTCTCTTAAGTGTTTTCAAGAAAAAAGAGTAAGCTCTCTAGCTTCCCTACTTAGCTACTTCTTGGCAAAACAGACTTATAGGAAGCTTGATACATTATTGCTCTAGGCATCTGCTCCCGGTTCTAAGTGTTTTTAAATTGCGTACAAGTTACCAATTGTTGTTACGTCTTCTTTCCACACTGCTTCACTGTCTCGGACGTTTATGAGGTCAATAACGTTTGTGAAAATGAGTGGGTATGGGTGCCTGAAGTAGTGACTTGGGAGCATTTTTTAGAAGCACTTAGTGAACGCTTTAGATGGGTTTTAGGCAGCTGTTTGAACGAAGTGAGTTCTGCCGTTCATCTAAATAAGTGAACTTAGTGCTTCAAAAAATGTGAACCGGAACAACGGAAGGCACCCATACCCACTCATTTTCTCTCAGACGTATTTCTCATAAACATCCAAGACAAATCTTGCTAATGTTTGTCAAGAAGAATTTTAAGAAATTTCATCTTTAAAAAGGGTAACCTTAATAAACCTACGTATTGTAGATTTTTCAAAAATATATGATAATAAACTCGGATTTACTTATAAAGCTCCATCGCACGAGCGTAGTAAATTCGGAGAAACTTATTTACACCAGCCATTTTGGCTACGTTGTAGGGTTTTCCTTCCTGCTCCTTTTTTAACATAAAAAGGTAGACGGGATCATCTTGAGGTTTTGTCAGTTTGAGAGCCTGCATAACCTCAAAACAAGCTTTTCTGAGGGTGGCACTACCACGTTTTGATATGTGGCGGTTTCTGCTCTCGAATTGCCAGGATTGATAAGGTGGCGCATCATTTCCAGCAAAGGAATTAAGAGCTTTACCACTATGAAAACGGCGAATATCACCAATCTCAGCAAGTATTATTGGACCAAGTCTATCACCTACGCCAGCCATAGCCCTGAGGATTTTATATTCAGGTATGGTTTCAGCCATGGTCTGCATTTGCAGGATAATCTCATCTGCTGCATTCTGTGAAGTTGCTAAAAGGTCTACGCATTGACTTTGAGCAAGCTGAATATATGGGTCTTCACCGCGGGTTGTAATACTGTTAGTGGCAAGCTCATATATTGCCAATCCTTTACTTGGAGCGTGGCGGTCGCAAGTTTTCTTCACAAGTGTTGTATAACTGGAAAGAAAACGTGTTTTGCCGATTTTGTTGATTTCATCAAAAGATTTAAAGCGTTTGATAAAAAGTAATAAAACGCATTGTTCAGGATTCTTGCTCTTTAGAGGAAGTAAGCGAGTAATTCCCAGC
This sequence comes from Cellulosilyticum lentocellum DSM 5427, assembly GCF_000178835.2. Lineage (GTDB taxonomy): Bacteria > Bacillota > Clostridia > Lachnospirales > Cellulosilyticaceae > Cellulosilyticum > Cellulosilyticum lentocellum. Next base: position 728,879 of record NC_015275.1, on the reverse strand, counting down.
ATTGTCTGGTCAAGTAGGTTAATCAACTGAACCTTTGTATAGGACACAGAGGAAATTCGTTGATTATATTGCCTTGACAAAAATTTCAGATCTTCATACTTCTGCTCCAATGAGTTATAGGGGACGAGTTTATAAGACTTTTCCAGAGCATATGTAGCAATTCTGATAGCATCTTTTTTATCAGTTTTTGCTTTATGGATTTCAACGTCGGCATATTTTTTCATTTGATATGGATTGATAATGCAGACAGGGAATCCTTCCTGTTGTAGCTTTTTAAGTACTGGATAGTGATAGTGACCTGTATACTCCATGAGAATGGTAATGGGTTCATCAAAGGTACATAAATAGTCAACCAAGGCACACATATCGGATTGAGTATGTGTCATTGTATATGGCTTGACAAGTAAAGAACCATTGGAATTTAAGATAGCAACAGTGCTTTTGGATTTTGAAACATCTATTCCAACAGCAATCATGGGGATACCTCCTTATAGTAGAATATTTGATTGGTTCCAACTCTTCAGTTTCCATTCATATTCGTTGGTTAAACGGGAGCATTTGTATGTCCCAACTTGCTGAATCGAATGCAAGAAAATGAAGGCTAGCTGACACATTTAACTACGGGCGTAATGTCCCAATTTCAAATTCCGTCAGCCAATCACCTTCATTATAAAATAAAAGAGTGAAGGCTACTGAGAACCTTCACTTATATATTACGAATTTCAATTTGTATGGCTGAATGATTACAATTGATTTTATTGCAAATAGTATCGCTTTAGATAGTAAGGTATAAAAAGCACATCCTAATTTAACTAAGATGTGCTTTTTATACTATTCCTTTGTAGGAGCCACTTCTAATTGGGTGTTTTTAATCTCAGCTAAAATCTGTTCTTTTATACGTTCTACTTCTTCAGATTCTTCGTGGCCTTCATTACCATTTAAAGCCGTTAATTTTTCACTCATTAAAAGCATAATAAGGGATTCAAAGGCATTAACGCCTTGGCCTTCTCCTCCTGCTTGAATAACAGTCTTAGGTACGATATCAATCTTGCCCTCTTTAACAGCTTTAGAGAATTCACTCATGACATCACTAATTACCTTGTACTGTGGACCACCATAAGCATTAACTTGTTCTCTAGCAGCAATAGCCTTTGAGATACCTACTCTTGCTTCTTGATCTGCTTGTGCTTCTGCTGTCACTTTAATTCTAAACGCTTCACCTTCAGATTGCTTTTTAATCTTATAAGAGTCAGCTTCTGCTAGGCGCTGAATCTTTTCAGCATCTTGTTTAGCTTTCATCAGCTCAGCTTTACCTTGGTTTTCTTGAATTCTAATATTAATATCAGACTCAGTTAAGGTGGTTTGTTGTTTAGCCACTGCTTCTGCTTCTCTTAATTCTTTTTCTTTCTCGGCTGCTTTTTGTTGGGTTTCGTAGGTCTCTAATTGCTCTTTAGCAATTTGCCTGCTACGAAGCTGTGTAAGAATGGTTTCTATATTAGAATCTGAAGTTGAGCTACCTGGTGTACCAATAAGTACTTCTTCTAACTCTAGATTATAATGCTCAAAGCGTTCTCTCATCTCCATAGCACTTTGGCTCTGGATTTCATTTCTTTGCTGCAAGAGTTCAATGAGTGTTTTCGTTTGTCCTATATTTTTAAAGTAAGCAGAAATCATAGGATCTAAGGTTTGATCAACTAGCATCTTTACATTCCCAAAACGTTGAATAACATAAGGTGCTTTTCGATAATCAATATGGAATACAACAGATAGTGGTAAGGTTGGCTCAAAAGCATCCTTTGTGATAAGACTAACTTCTTTAAGGTTCTCATCATATTTGTGATTCCCTGTTTGATTAGAAATCCATTTTAAAATAACATTGGTTGTAGGCACTTTTACAATGCTTCCTGCATAGGTATTAAAAGCATATTTACCTGGCATTAATGGTTCATTCCATACCCCCCTATACCCTTTTCCAACAAGTTCTCCGTGCTTATAATCATTACCAGAAGAATCTTCACCCTTTGCGCCAGTATAAGAAACAACTACTCCTACAAAACCTACTTCAATGATTACTTTAGGAATATATTCAATAGTTGCAAAAAGTCTATTAATAAAATAAGTACCATCTGCTAAAACCTGATATTGTCTACCTCTATAACCACCAGCCTTTAAAAAGGCATCAATATCTTGGAAATTGTTATGATAATGTGGATCAGTTGCTACATCTCCTACTGTTGGACAAATAATATTGCCACTGCCTAAAGATGGTCCATCGTGGACCGTTACAATACCAATTTCATCTTTTTCCCCTTGAATGACAACTGGCCTAAAACCATTTCTATTTTTAATAAGCTCTGACATTTGCATAAGCGTGTCTTGCTCTGCCCTATTACCTATTTTTAAGCAGTGCGTCTTATCTTCAGTAATAATCACAAATTGTGCTAGGTTAAACGCATAAGTTCCCTCACGAATAATACCTTGTTGTGGTCCTTTTTGTCCTTTATTTTGTAAAAAGGCCCTTACATTTTGAAAATTATTAGACTCTTTAACAATCCTGCCTAAAGTTTGTGTAGCTTCTAAAGACTCTCCGTCTCTTGCAAATACATAAGCTATTTTTCCTTGTGGTACTGTTACAAGAGGTACCGTATGTACCTTGTAGAGAAGTGGTGATTTAAAATGAATACCTCCTCTTAAAAGGTCAGGCTGATAACCGGCTTCTCCATTCAAAGCAATGATTTGCTCCTTTAGAGAACCTTTAGGAGACCACCATTTTTCAACGATTCCTACTCTATCATTAGGGATAATTTTAAAACCAACGAGCCAAAAGAATAAAATAACTGCTATGATTCCTACTCCGCAACCCACAATTATACTAATCATTCCTTATCCTCCTTAATTTAACAACTGGATTGAATCATCTTAGTATAGTACAGATTGTGTGCCACTTCTATATAATAATAAAAATATTATAAATAATTTATATTTTCTTAACACAAAGTCTTTCTACTTGATAATGTTGTAAAACAAATTTATTTTCCCCATTACAAAAGCTCTATAACTAACTAAAATGTTACTTCTAGCTAGCTATAGAGCTTTCATTTGTAATAATAACTTTCGTAAATAGATTCTATTAATTTTTGAACTTTATCTTGTTTTGGTCTCTCTGGTAACTTAGTAAGCTGAGCTGCCTTATTAAAATGTTTTTCACGGCTATCTACAATCTTAAATATCTGATCCCAACTATACTCTCCATGTCTAATACTTAATAATGTAGGTAAGTGTTCCTCTGATCTTGTGCGAATGCCCTTGCCTTCTAATATATATGTGCCTGTTATCAGTATTCTTACTAAATGCATGGCATGCTTATATAATTTACTTTCTTCTTTCTTATGATTACGATGTGTAAGCTTCTCATAGCTTTTAATAGTATTAGTCATATTGGCATAAATACTTGTGAAATCTCTTAAAGGGTAATCTTCTAAGTGAATGGTCGTTCTTAGATCTTGGCTCTCTTCATCCACATAAACGACTATACTGCCTTTATCAAAAGAAGTATAATCATCATTAAATTGTTTAATTTGTCTTGAAAGTGTAGCTGCTATATGCTGCTCCTTTAATACTTGGCTGGCACTATTTTGTGCTAGCGCATTTTGAAGCCTTCTAAGCTGAGCCATTGCATAACCACCAAAAGTATCTGCAACTTTTTGAGATAAGAAAAGCTCTGTATTGTCTCTTAGAAGCTTTCCTTGTGGTGTCATTTGATAAATGCAATCTTCATCTATGCCTAATAATTCCAAGGTTTGGGGATTGGCATTCAATCCTAATCTTACAAATTTCTTTAGGCCAAAGATAACTGTGTCTGTATGAAGGTCTTCGTACTGTTCAAAGCTTTCTAATCCAAATAGTACTTCCTTTCCTTCTATGGTACAGCCACGTAAATCTATATCGCTATTTTCATATTGGGTTCCATAACCGTATGAGCCACTCACCACTAAATATAAAATTCTATCGCCTAGCGTCTTTTCGTTTTTTAAAAACTCATAGACTTTACTTTCTAATCGCTCTATAACTTCTATTTTCATCACTTCTCTCACCTAATTAACCAATTTCTAAAACACTCATCTAATAACTTTGCCTCTTTAAGTGCTGTAGTTGGTTTAGCTTCCTGTAAATAGTCATCACAGACTAATAAAACTTTTTCTATATAACCAAGCAACTTAGTATGAGGTCCTATGACATAAGCTTCATCTACAGTTACTTTTAATTCTATTAAATGTTTAATCTCTGATATTAACTCTATTTCTAGATTTAAGCTTTCCATAAGCTGATTTATTTCCATTGGTGGAATAGTGTGATGGTTTAATACATAGTCACACGCCAATGCACTTCGTAAAGCATAAAAATAAGCTTTTAACTTGCCTAATGATGTTTCCCTGATTTGTTGTACTTTGTTATAAGCTAAGCTTTTATAGTGATAAAGTGCTGTTTTTTCATTAAAATAAAGTACTGCTAATGCCATACACTGGTCCCTAAACTCTTTCTCCTCCCTATAAGCAATTGGAGACTGCAACCATTCCCATACTGTTGGGTTAGATTTTCTAATATGAATAAGTAGCTTTTTCAAATCCCAACCATCTACATCATATACCTCATCTACAGGAACACTTATATGGTCTATTACTTCTCCTATGGTTAAATAATTCTCCAAAGGCTGAGTATATACAAAACGACAATCATAATCTGAATCAATTGAAGGGAATCCCCATCCTCTACTTCCTGATTCTATGGCCATTAAAATATGAATACGTTTTTCCGATTCTAATTCGTTTAAAGTTTGTTTGATATTATTGACAATCGTTGGATTCATTTTTCCCCTTTACCTTTCCTATAACTTTTCTTTATTATAGCTTATGTATCAAATTTTTTAGGGTTTATTTATTCTCTTCTCTATACCAATAACTATGAAATCCGTAATTTTGTATGATGCTATCTTTTGGTGTTTGTGTAATCGTGGAATAGATATTTAAGTAATCACCTATTCCAGTAAATATATTAAGCACCGCCAATGAAATAAGGATTTGCGAAACTGACCTATTGCCATCAAACATACCCATGATCCATAATACATATGGTATAAAACCTAATACTAAATTAGGACATAAGGACATCCATATAAATCTCCTGCGAGAAATAGGTGCATTACAATACACAAATGCTGCAGGCTCTTCTTTTTTATACCAAATTTCCTTAATACTTTCTTTTGGATAACAAATAGCATGTAGCCCTTCATGAATAGGAACAAGAGGTAAACTTATTATACTAGCAATTAGGATGCCTCCTGCCAACTGCTTTATATTAATCTCCGAAAACTGCATCTGCCATACTTGGATTTTTACCAGAATACCCATAATCATTATTATAAATATTGGTACACTAATAAGTGTTCCTTTTATAAACACTTCTTTCATCGTATCTGGTTCTTCATACTTAATAGCTGCTTCAGGTAATCTTCCTGTTTTTAGTTGTTCTTCATCTTGATATCTGCCCATGTACTTAATATCTTTAAACATCCCCAAACTCCTATAATAAGATTATTTTTCTTTGCTTTATCTTATCATTTCTTCTTAGATATCAATCTATCTTTATTTATTTTTTATTATTCCTAATGAATACCTATATGCCTCATTCTTCTAGCTTAATCCATATTCTTCAGGAGATGGCTGATTTTCTTCTAACGTATATATCTTTCCATCCTCAGTCCTATTAATAAAGTGATAGTTGTACATTTCTCTTCTAAGTAGTGCTGCATCATTAAAAGTACATATCTCATTAATGGCTTCATTCATTTCTTTTTCTGTATATGTCTTATGAGCTTCTAATTGATTAGCTATATAAAACATAACAGCAATCTTTAGTTTTCTTTTAGATGGATACATCGATAATTTACCACTTGAATCCAGATAATTTTTCAACCATTTTTCCATCATCATCATCTCCCTTTATATACGACTTACTTTTTATATGTCACCATGACTTTTTTCCCTAACTTTTTGCCTAAGAAGTAAAAGAAATACCCTATAGGCCTTTTATAAATAGGAACTGGAACAACTTTATCATATACAGTGTCTTTTCTAATAGGATCTGTCCAATAACTACCATCCTCTGTTTCATATTCAGTCCCTTTTACATAATACAGAGACATTCCTCTAAATAAGTTATAGGGAATCATAACTAAGACACTTGGACTATGTAATTTTTCTGAGCTGATAGCTTGATAAAACTTTTTAGTTACCTGCTCACACTTCATTTTTGTTTTATTATTAACTTTATAATCATTCCAACTATAAGCTGCAATTGGTAAGAGATAACACTTATTAAAACCTATTCCCTTCAAAAAGGATGCAATACTTTTAGCTGCTGATTTAGCCCCTACACCTCCTGTTGTCGTTATAACTAATGCTTTTTTAGTAAAGAAGTGTGGACGATGAAGGAGGTAACACAAATGATCGAAAAAGTTTTTAAGCAAGGTAGTTTCCCTCCTGTTATAACTAGTCGAGGCTACTATGATTCCATCAGCTTCTTCCATGGCATTTAACACTTGCTGAATCTTTTCATTATGAGGGCAATTACTTCCTCCTGTTCTAAAGCACAAGGAACAGCCACTGCAAAATGGCAGCTTCAGATTTACTAAATGAATTTCTTCTATAACACTACCCGGCTCTATGTTTTTTAGTATACCTTGAACCTCTTCAGCTAATTTCCAAGTGTTTCCCTTATGTGGGCTTCCATTAATGAATGATATTTCATTTTCTTCTTATCTCCTCTGTTTTTTTGTTTATTCTATTTTAGTTTCTCTTTATTTATGAAGTATACTAAGCCATGTCCATTCACCATAATCTTCTTCTTTTAATAATAATCGACTTATATTGATCCCTAAAAATACTAATGTAGAAATGACTACAAAAATAAAGTTTCTTGCTTCAGAAGTCATATCTGGTTGAAAAAAGATTGAGTTTAAAGGTAACATGCTCTCAAAGTTACTTGCATAAAACACGAACCCAATACCAAAGTTAGTCATACCAGCCAAGAACTGAACAATAAAAATAGCTATACTTAACCTCATTATAAAATTCTTATTTAGAATACCCTCTTTACTTTTTCTTTCTCTAAGTATCCATGTTATAGCAAAAAGGGTTACCATGTTTATACTTATTGCAAATACAGTACTTACTATGCCTTTACCAAACAATAACCACGAACTAATGAATACTGAGTTTATTGGCGAGGTAGTAACAGAACTACTGATTAAAACTAATAATCCAATCCCAATCAACCCTATTCTTGAGTGCTTCATCTGTACTATTATGCTTCCTATCCCTACATTTAAAATGGTAGCTATTATACCTACTAATAAACTAATAAAAAAACCTGCTCCTAAACTCTTTAGCCCTATACTTTCTATACTCATACCACTCTTTAAAATAGGAGTGACTATCATTAATAATCCTAGTCCATTTCCTACTAGTACTGCTAAAGAACCTCTAGATACATATTCCTCGTTTTTCTCCTCAGATTTTGGAATAAATAAGCCCCTACCAATCATATATAATGGTACACTTAAGACTACAAATAAAACGACTATACTTATGTTAATAAACCTAGATATACCTAAATTTCCATGTAACCATATGTATTGCTCTGTAAAAAATAGCCCCCATTGTTCTAGCATTGCATATCCAAATGAATAGTTCTGATCCATGCCAAAACTAAACTGAGACATTGTCATAAAATTAATCAACGCCAGAAAGATTGCAGAAGTCCATACTATTTTAAAATTGACATCTCTTTTTCTTTCTATATATTTTAGTAAAATAAGTATAAGAAGCCCTACCTTAAATGCAGCAATCCCCAATATCACCCATCTAAAATTTCTACTTAGCCCTATATCACTTGGTACCAACTTTTGAAGCCACAGGCTTAACACACTCATGGGCAATACAAATAAAAATCCCCAGAAACCTATAAGTCCATTCCTAATACTGTTATTCTTAATGATCTTAAATACAGTTCCAATTACACCTAAGATAATGAATAGGATTATTGATATCTCAGAATTAATTTTTAGAACATCTAATAAATTATCCTTTGCATATTCAAAAGAATAATTTAGTCCTGGTATTGGCTTAACCACGCATCCCACAACTACCAATCCTATAGTGATCAATGCATAAATTCCTAAAATAACTACTGCTAAGATTCCCCACACACTTTTTCTTGTTTTTACTGGCCCACTTAAAATCTCCTGTTCCATTATAACGCTCTCCCCTTCTTATTTTTAATAAAATCCCATTTTTATTTATAATCATTCAGTTGCTATATCGATTGAATTTTGAAGAGCTGTGAAAAATCAATACTGAGCAGTACCAAACTTCTTTTAATACAACTGAATACCTCGATTAATTTTATAATATTTAGATTTTTTATTCAACTATAGATAACCCATTTGAGAGGTGTAATTATATTGTTATAATCCAGAAAACAAGTAGGCCTCAAAAACCTTCCTGAATCCTAGATTTGAAATAGTAATTTCTAGGATCAACAATATGACCTGATGTCATAAAGGAACGTTTGTACAGAGCTAAGGCACACAATAAAAAAGTAGCTAAGATTTTTAATCCTCCTAGCTACTTGCAAATCATTATTTAACTAATGTTCCATTATAATAAACTTCATACCCTTTATCCACTAAGTTTTCATAAGTAGACCAATCACTTTGGGCAAGACGAATTCCTAAATTAAGTGAACCAGAGTTTGGCGCCATACTATAGGTAGTATCAAAGGTTATTTCAAGATAGCCATCTTTAAAAGTACCCTTTACGCCTGAAGCAAGATTCACATACCATGGAGATACATTGAGCTGAAGGCCTGCATTATCACACCAAAAGCTTTGACTCTTTGTACTTGTTTTAGTGTAATAGTAGCGGATAGTGAGCTTAGAAAGATCAAGGTTTTGACTACCTACAGATGTAATAGTATATTGTTGATTGAGAGAGCTACCTAACTGGGTAGTAACGCTCACCTTAGGGATAGCACCTTCTGTTGGTGTTGGAGTAGGTGTTGGCGTAGGAGTAGGTGTAGGTGTTGGTGTTGGTGTTGGCGTCGAACCATCTTTTAAATAACTCTTCAACCATTGCAATGCTGGACGTTCTGTTCCAGAAGTATTTCTAAGATGTGTGTTACTCTTCCATGTTTGACCTTCGATATATCCCCACAATGTAATTCCTTTTACACCTGAGTGCTCCCATAATACAGGGAATTTTTCTTTATAAAGTGCTAGCTGTGTACTATCATCACCTGACATATCAAGCTCTGATACATAGATAGGTAATCCTGTTGCTGCTAATTTATCTAGATTAGTCTTCATGGTACTTACAGACACATAATTCATATTAAACTCATGACATTGAATACCAATTCCGTCAACCAAATTTCTTTCTTTTAATAAGTTAATAATTTGAATGTATTGATTAGTAGCATTAGTGTCACTAATAATACCGTACTCATTAATGAGTAACTTACCTTTACAATATTTTCTAGCTTGGGTGAAAGACCAAATAACCCAATCCCATCCTGTTTCACCATCTCCACCAATTGCATCTTTATAAGATGGTTTAGCATGCAGTGGCTCATTAACAACATCTATCATATCCACTGTACTATACCTTGATCCAACTGCCTTAATCCATTCCAAAACTTCTTCTTGTTGTTCTGCCTTAGAAAGATTTTTAATCCAGTTAGGTTCTTGACTCCCCCATACTAGTGTATGAAATTTAAATGGATAGTTATTCTGCTTTGCATAATTAAAATAACTATCTACTGCAGTCCAATTCATACTATCTCTAGTACCCTCAACTGCATCCCACTTACTCGCATTTTCTGGCGTAACTTGGTTCCAATAGGTTCCAAAATCACTTGGAATACTATTTCCGATAACATTGCCTAAAAATTTACTACCACTCGTCATACTTGCATAGGCATCTTGTTTGGGTATGATGGTAGCTACCATCATGAGTCCTGCTACTAATAGAGCCGTGCATTTTTTACTTAACTTCTTTAATCTCATACCTATTCCTCCTTAATAAAATTTCAAATCAAACCTTTGATTTGTGATGTGTAGTTTATCCTAACATCTAATGAAATCTTAATATATATTCGGAATATTTTAAATGTTTTTGTTTATTATGTATATTTTTATGTGTTATTTTGTTATTTTTTTGTTTGTTTTTGCCAGTTTTAGACCATTTATTAAGCCTTTCATCCTCTACTTGTAGCTCTCTATAAGTGAGAAAATCCTTTTATAAATCCCTAAAATAATTAATATTTATCCTTTAACAGCTCCCATTACTAGACTGTCTTGTACTTGTCTATTAAGTAACAAATAAATCATTATCGTTGGTATGGTTGCTACGACCAATGCCGCTCCAATAGGTCCCCATTGAGTTAAAAACTGACCTGACATAGATTGAATACCTACTGTTAGCGTTTTCTTTGCATTATTGCTAATGAATACTGTTGCAAACATCAGCTCATTCCATGCTTGTATAAATGTAAAAATGGATACTGTAGCTATAGCCGGTTTCAATAAAGGTAGAATGACTGATATAAAAATCTTATAGATACTGGCACCATCTATACTTGCTGATTCCTCTAATTCTCTCGGAATACCTGCTACAAAACCAGTCATAATCATAATTGCCACTGGCATAGCAAAGGCTACATATGGAATAATCAATGACCATGCGGTATTTAGTATATGCAAGGTTTGCATCATATAAAATACAGGTAATAAAGCTGCATGAATAGGAATCATAATACCTATCATAAAAATAGTCATAGCTGTTTTTCTAAGCTTCCATACCATTCGTTCTAATGCATAGCTGGCTGTTACCGCTACTATAATGGTTAATAAGATGGTCATACCTGTAACAATCACACTATTTAATAGGTAGATACCTACATTGCCTCCCATAAATGCTGATTGATAGTTGGAAAAGATCCAATGCCTTGGAAGTCCTGCTATATTCTCACCAAATATTTCTGTGTTATCTTTAAGAGAAAAACACACTAACCAATAAATAGGAAACAGGCATATTACAGTCCATATGCTCAGTAATAAATATTTTAAACCTACCACTATCCTTTTACCCATGTGCTTTTCCTCCTTTAATAACGTTTCTCTATTTGACTAAAAATGCCTCTAGCTAAAGCTGTAAAAATAAAACACTCAATAATAATAAATACTGCCATAGCACTTCCATAGCCGTATCGATAGCTGTTAAAAATACTCTTAACCATAAGTGTACTCGGCACTTCACTTGCACCTGCTGGGCCTCCATTGGTCAGTACAAATACTAAATCAAATACTTTAAGTGATCCCGTTACTGATAAAATAGTACTTACCTTAAGCATAGGAATAATAAGTGGTATGGTTATCTTAGTTGCCATTTTCCTACTACTTGCTCCATCTATTTGAGCTGCCTCATAAATATCAGGTGATATCGTCTTGATCGCAGCATATAGTAAAAGCATATGATAACCTACATACTGCCACAAAATAGGTACAAAAGAAGCCCCTAAAGCTGTACTCGTTTCTCCCAGCCAAGCCTTTGCCCACTTCCCTAAACCTATTGCTCTTAAAAATGTATTAAGTAGTCCATAATCAGGATTATAAATTTTCATCCATAACTGTCCAATAACAACTGTGGCTAGTACAACTGGGATAAAAAACACTGTTCTAAAAAAGCCCTCTCCCTTAATACCATTAGCCAAAACAAGTGCTAGTATTAAAGAAATTGGTATTTGAATCACTAATGAAACTACTAAGAAAAACAAGGAGTTCATAACAGCTTTAGGGAACCCATCCTTGTTATTTATAAAGAGTTCTTTAAAGTTATCTATGCCAATAAATTTAGCCATGCCAAAGCCATTCCAATCTAATGTTGAGTAATATCCTGATAAAATAACAGGTAATACGATAATTAGCAAAAAGAATAATGTTGCTGGTAGCATAAACAGAAAAATAGCTTTCTTATCAGCGAAAATATTCTTCATCTCATCTCTCCCCCTCTATCACAAAGTTCTCTATCATCAAGTCCTGTTTAGAAAAGCCACTGTTAGCTTAAGTTCTGCTTAAACAACAGTGGCTTTTGTATTTAACTATTCATTCATTGTTTGCAACTGTTTTACAAATTCTTCTGGTGTAATTTGTTTTGCAAATAATTCTGCTGATTTATTCATATAGGTTTCGGAATCTTCACCTTCAAGTAATGTATTCCACCATAAAGTAAATGAATTAGAGTCCTGAATCAAATCAACTAATTGTAATGTCAGTGGATCAATTTGAGATTCATCTACATCTACTTTCCATGTTGGGATACCAGCCCCACTTAAGTATAAGTTCTTAGAGAATTTTTCAGAAATTGTTCTTAATGCATATACTGCTTCTTTAGGATGTTTTGTAGCAGCATTAACTACAAAGGTTTCAGCTACACCACCAGTAAAGTCATTCACATTGCTCTTTTCGTTAATCGTTGGGAATTTAGCAATTGAGATTTTACCTTTTACAGGACAATCATCTGCATTGATATTTCCAATTGTCCAGCTACCATTAACGTACATTGGTATTTGACCATTATAGAAAGGTACTTCTGATTCATCTCTTGATACTCCTAAAGCACCATTTGTAAATGCACCCATGTCTACAAGTTCTTGTAATTTAGCAGCACCTTCAATAATACCCTCATCTACGAAAGAGCCGTTTTTAGTTAAAGCATTATAACATGTTTCATAGCCTGCTGCTCTTGTTTCTATAATATCTAAATACATATCGATACACCATCTATCTTTAGCACCTACTGCCATTGGTGTAATACCATTATCTTTAAATGTTTTACAAGCTGTTACTAATTCATCCCATGTTTCAGGAATTTTAACACTATATTTATTAAATAACTCTGTATTTACAAAGAATGTACCAACTGACATTGAGTGTCCTATACCATAAATCTTTCCGTCAAATGTCATATTGGTAAGCGTACCATTTAATATTTTATCTTTCGTAGCATCATCAAGGTACTCATCTAACGCAAGGACTTTACCTGCATCTACGATATTCTTCATATAACCGCCGCTCCAGTAGAAATAAATGTCTGGTGCTTCATTAGCTGCAATTGTTGCTGTCATCTTCGTTTTATAAGTTTCATTTTCAGTTGCATCTAATACTACCTGAATATTAGGATTTTCCTCATTAAACTCTTTTACTGCTGCTTCAAATGGCGCTTTACTAGATTCACTTTCCGCTGCCCAAATATGCCACAAATTCAAGGTCACCACTTCATCTGAGGTAGTTTCTGCTTCTTGTATTGCTTCTTTACTTGTACTAGCAGTATTCTCAGTTTTAGTTTCATCCCCTGTTGTAGTAGTACCGCCTGTACATCCTATCATTGAAAATGCCATCATGCTTGAGATTAAGAATGTTATTGCCTTTTTAAATTTCCCCATCTTACCCCTCCTGGATATATTGTAGTTTTTTACAACCAAATCCTTGATATGCTTTTATTTTATGGTCATTTTGCATCTATGTACACGTATTTAGATGATTAAAAATAGTAATTTTTTTACCTATTGTAAGTTATCCTTATAATTTTTTATCACTTTTTTATAATCATGAATGGACATCCCCCTATTTTTCTTAAAACATTTACTAAAATAAGTAGCATCTACTACACCTACTAATTCAGCTATCTCATAAGCTTTCTTATCTGTATTTTCAAGGTACCATATAGCTCTCTCGATTCTTGCCTTTGTAAGATATTCTATGAAAGGTTCGCCTACCTCTCTCTTGAATAATCTACTTAAATAAGATGAATTCAAAAAAAAATGGGCGGCCACTGTTGATAAAGATAGATCTTGATCACTTAAATGCTCTCTCACATACTCTAATACCTGTTGAATGACTGGCCTCGATGCACTTTCCTTTTCACTAATGCCGTACTTAAGCCTTCTTTCCTTTACCCTCATAATAGCTTTTTTTAAAGCTTCATTTAATTCATTTTTTCTAATAGGTTTTAAAAGATAGTCAGACACCCCTAATTTGATAGCTCTTTGGGCATACTCAAATTCTTCATAGGCACTAATCATAATAATAATCAAATCGGGGTTATAAGCTAATGCTTTTTGAGTCAACTCTAAACCATCTACAATAGGCATCTTTATATCCGTAATGACTATATCTGGATATTTTTGCTTAATCACTGCTATACCTTCTTCTCCATTAGTAGCTTCACAAATCATATTTATCCCTAGTTCCTTGTTAATAAGCAGCTTAATAAGTCCCCTGGTTTTCTCTTCATCATCAATTACGAGCACTTTAATCATTACTCTCTACTCCCCCCTATTGGTATATAAAGCATTATCTTCGTCCCCCTATCTTCCTCACTTTCTATCCTATATAAATCTCTTCTTTCGAAAAAAATGTTCAATCGTTCAAAAGTTCCCCTTAACCCAAAGCTTGCCTTATTATTCATAATAGTTGCTATTTTTTCTCCTGCCATACCAACCCCATCATCTTCTACTTCAAGTAAAATATAGTTTTCTTCTAATCTCGAACGAATGGCGATATGCCCTAGTTGTTGTTTTGGTTTAATACCATGGTAAATAGCATTTTCCACTAATGGTTGCAGTATAAGTTTTGGTACTGTATAGGGCAGTACACAAGCTTCTATTTCAAAGGTAAACTGTATGGTCTCTCCATATCTCATTTTTTGCAGGTATAAATAATCTTTTACAATATTTATTTCCTCTTCAAGTGAAATAATTTCACTTCCCTTACTTAAGCTAGTACGATAGTAATTTCCAAAGGCCTCTAGCGCTTCACAAAGTTCGTCATTTCTTCCTGAATAAGCCAAAAACCGCATGGCATCAATAGTATTGTATAAAAAGTGGGGCTTTACTTGTTCTTGCAACATCCTAAGTTCAGCAGTTCTCTTAAACTGCTGTTCTGCATAAATTCTTTTAATGAGTTTTTCAATCTCATCTACCATATCATTATAATGATTTTTAAGTTCACCAACCTCATCGCCTCCTGTCTTTATATCTACCTTTACAAACTTTCCAGTTTCCATCTGTTTCATTGAATGAACCAATCTTTCAATAGGTTTTGTAATAGTGTGAGACATAATTAAACAGCTCACCATAACAAAAATACCGCTCATAATAATAATAACAACAATGGCTACTTGATAAGGTTCCCTCTCTAATTCCTTTATTGGAATACTCATAATAGCCATCCAGCCATATTTAGATAACACTTTGTATGAAAATAAATACCTACTATCATTTACACTTACAATGCGTGACCCCTTCTCATCCTTTAATCCTTTAGGAAAAACCTCATTAATTATTTCTTTAGAGATATCCCCTTCTGTAGCAATTACTTTTTGATTTTCATTCAGCAGTAAAATATTAGGACTATAGCCACTTGAAATTTCATCATAATTACTTTTAAAGGCCTCCTCTGAGATGTTAATCATCAATGTGCCTATGGGCTTCATTGTCACTGTGCTATTAATAATACGAATCAAAGAAATGGTATTTTCTGCTTCTCCATTCAAAAAAATATCATCTGCATTAATCTCAATAATATAATAACCTTTCTCATCCTTTGCTCTCTCGTACCAAGAGGCCTCTTCAATAGATGTAAATTTTAAAGACTTCAAAGAATGCTTATCTGAACCATATCGATGACCATAATGATCAAATACATAAATGGACTGAACATAAGGTATAGAGTGAACCATCTCCACTAGAGCTGTCGAAACCCTGTTTTGATTGGCTACTAATTCTGTATTACTCTTTTCTTTAATAACTTGTTGAATTTCATTATTGGCTATTATAATTCTAGAGTTATTGCTAACATTAGTAATGACATTATCAATATTCGTTTCAAGCGAGTTTAATGATTGTGTTATTAGACTTACTTGTTTTTCAATAGTAATTTGATTGCTTATATAAGCATAGATGGTAAGCGATATACTTAAGGGAAAAACCAAAAAACACATATACATAATAGACAACTTAATTGAAATCTTCCAATCTGAATATGCTAGCTTTCTCATAGTCATTCTCCTTAATAACTTAAAACAAAAAGGTGCTGTACAACTTACTCTTTAGTTGTGCAACACCTTTTTTAGTCTCTATTTACGTAACATTTGCTTAGCTTGATTTACTACATTCTCTACTGCAAATCCCTGCTTTTTAAATATAATACCTGCCGGAGCTGACTCACCAAAGGTATCTATTGAAATCACTTGTCCTTCAAATCCTGTGTACTTATGCCAACCGAAGCTAGTAGCTGCTTCTATTGCAATTCTCTTTACCTTATTACTTGGCAGGATAGATTCTTTATACTCGTCAGATTGCTTTTCAAAAACATCTACAGATGCCATACTAATAGCACTTGCTTTAATACCTTCTTCAGCTAATACTTTTATTGCTTGTTCAACTAAATGTACCTCTGAACCTGTTGCAATTAATAATATCTCCGCCTCTTCTGGCGCTACACCACCTACGACATAGGCACCTTTCTTAGCTTCTTCTCCTGATTTTTCAAGGAAAGGTAGGTCTTGTCTTGAAAGAACAATAGCTACTGGTTCTGTTTTACTATTTAGTGCATACTCCCATGCTGCCACTGTTTCTTTCGCATCAGCTGGCCTAAAAGTTATAAGGTTTGGCGTACTACGAAGCATTGCTAGCTGCTCTATAGGTTGATGTGTTGGACCATCTTCTCCTACTCCTATGCTATCATGAGTTAATACATAAGTTACTGGCAATTTCATAAGTGCTGCTAATCGCATTGGATTCTTCATATAATCACTAAATACAAAGAAGGTTGAACAGAAGGTTCTAAGTCCCCCGTGTAAAGTGATACCATTTGCTATAGCACCCATAGCATGTTCACGAATGCCAAAGTGAAGATTCCGCCCTGTATAGTCTTCGCTACTAAAATCCCCCTTATCATTCATATAAGTCTTAGTCGAAGGAGCAAGGTCTGCAGATCCTCCTATTATGTAATCAACTATGTCTGCCATATGATTAATGACTTCGTAAGATGCTACACGTGTAGCCATTTTCTTACTTGTATCTTGATACTTATCATAAATATATAATTTTACTTCTTCTGGGTTATGCCACTGCTCCCACTTCTTAGCATATTCTGGATAAGTTTTGGCATAGCTTTCAAATAACTTCTGCCACTCAGCTTCTTTCTTAGCACCCGCTTGATTAAGTTCTTTAATATGCATTTTCACTTCATCTTCTACAAAGAATGCTTGATCATGGTGTTCTAAAAAGCTTCTCATTTCTGCTAAATTCTCCTGTCCTAAAGGCTCACCATGTGCTGCTGCTTTTCCTTGTTTCTTTGGGCAACCATATCCAATTTGTGTTTTTATTTCTATAAAGCTTGGTTTTGATAGATTAGCTTTAGCCTCATCTAGTGCTTTTTTAATAGCCGCTATATCATTACCGTCTTCTACAAGGAAGGTTTCAAAACCTTGTGCCTCAAAACGTGCTCTTACGTTTTCTTTAAAAGCAATATTGGTACTACCTTCAATTGTAATATTATTTGAGTCATAAAGTACAATAAGCTTACCTAATGCTAGAGTACCTGCTAAGGCCGCTGCTTCATAAGAAATACCTTCCATCAAGCAGCCATCTCCAACTAATGTATAGGTATAATGATCTACAATAGGATATCCCTCTTTGTTGAATTCAGCACTCAAATGTTTTTCTGCCATGGCCATACCTACTGCCATGGCAATTCCTTGTCCTAAAGGTCCTGTAGTTGCTTCTACTCCAACAGTATGTCCATACTCTGGATGACCTGGTGTTAGGCTTCCTTCTTGGCGGAAATTCTTGAGGTCTTCTGCTGTGAGTCCATAATTAAATACATGTAATAAAGCATATAATAGGGCTGAACCATGTCCTGCTGAAAGAACAAAGCGGTCTCTATTTTCCCATTTTGGATTTTTAGGATTATGTGCCATATTAGCCCATAAAGTATATGCCATAGGCGCAGAACCTAAAGGCAATCCTGGATGTCCTGAATTAGCCTCTTGAACAGCTTCTGCTGCTAATACACGAATAGTATTAATTGTTTTTTGCTCTACTTTCATTTTCTACTCCCTTTCTCCTATTAAAATCTTCTAAATACCTTGTTCTGTAATTATGACAGTTATTAGTTCTTTAAAATATATGCATATGACCTTAAAAGAAGGGCCATATGCAAAATAAGGGGGTTATTGTTAGTTAAGCTTTTGTTCTAAACCTTCCCAATCCTTGAGGAATCTTTGAATACCATTATCTGTAAGAGGATGTTTAGTCATTTGAATAATGACGTTATAAGGGACAGTTGCAATATGAGCTCCTGCTTTAGCTGCATCTACTACATGAAGAGGACTACGTACACTAGCTGCGATAATCTCTGTTTCAATGCCGTGGATATCAAATATTTCTGCAATGTCTCTTACTAATTGCATACCTTCTGTTCCTATATCATCTAGTCTTCCCAAGAATGGACTAACATAAGTAGCTCCAGCTCTAGCTGCAAGTAGAGCTTGTGCAGCTGAAAAAATTAAAGTTACATTGGTTTTAATCCCTTTGGCAGTTAGCTGTTTCGTTGCTTTTAAACCTTCTTCTGTCATAGGTAATTTAATAACAATATTTTTGTGTATTTTAGCAAGTTCTAAAGCTTCCTCTACCATTTTAGGTGCTTCAAGTGAAATAACCTCGGCACTAATAGGGCCATCTACAATCTCTGTAATTTCTTTAATAACTGATTTAAACTCAAGTCCTTCACGAGCAATAAGAGAAGGGTTAGTAGTTACCCCACAGATTACTCCTAGGTCATTTGCCTTACGAATTTCTTCAGTATTAGCTGTGTCCACAAATAATTTCATTTTAATTCCTCCTAAATAGTTGTATATAAAGTTTTATTGAATCTATTATCACGTTGTTTTTCATCATGTCGTTATGTTGTCCGTACAAGTTAAATATACTACTATATTTTTAATTTTTCAATAGTATCTGATTATAAAGTCTAAATATTTTTATCAAAGTGTATTTAAATCTTATTAAAAAAGTTTTCTCAATTACTTTCTCCGTTGAAACTTGCCTTTATTCATCACTTGATATTTCCTATTTAACAAAAAAACACACATTAATTACTGTAACCTTTACAGGTTCAATTAATGTGTGATTCCTTATAACTTTATCATCTATGTTGCTCAATATAAAATTGAAATTGATCTGAACGATAAATCGCTTCAAAATACTCTATTATAACCTCTTTACCTTTCATATCTGCATAAACTTGTCCCTTAAATAGCATGACAGGTGCCCCTTCTTTAATTTTAAGCTGAAGTGCTATTTCCTCATTAGCTAAAATGGCTTCTACTGTACGAATAGCTCTAGTAATGACTATGCCATAGTCCTTTTCAATCACCTTATATAAGGATTCTTTGTTGAAATCCACTTTTTCAATACCTGGTACAAGATGATAAGGAATATGACTCTTGTTTTTATTAATAGGGATTTCATCCCCGTAAATAACGCGTTCCATGTAAAAGGTTTCTTGCTCTTGGTCGATTTCTAACATCTTGGCTACTCGTTTTGAGGGCTTTTCTATAGTAGCTTTTAATACAAAAGGTTTTGGTTCTAGACCATAACGTCTAATGTCTTCACTACAACCAGATAGCTTAATAAGTCCTTGCTCAAAACCACGCCCTTTCACAAAGGTTCCTTTGCCTTGCTTTTTATATAAATAACCCTCATTAACCAGTTCATCAATAGCTTTTCTAACTGTAGTACGACTTAAGTTATAAGTCTGCATAAGCTTAGGTTCTGAAGGTATACATTCGTCTACACCGATCTCTTCATTTTCAATCATATCAATAATTATATTTTTTAATTGATAGTACATAGGTAAAAAGTTGTTTTGAATTTGCATATGGCACCTTTTCCTTGTCCTTAATATTAAATCATCTCATTTATTATAACATATTGTAACAATTCAGGTGAAATAATTTAAAAAGCAACAAACGATTAAAATGAATTAAAATCTTGACTTTTCATAATTATAAGGAATGCTTGTTCCTACAACGACATCTTCAATCTTCTCAATAATTAGCCAATCATCCATATTCCCTTGATGGTCAAATGCTAAAGGTTCTATTTCTCGGGTACCTGTAAATGCCACTAAACACATACATTTTTTGTGCCATCGTTCTTGTTGTTTTTTGGATAAATTGAGCTGGGGCTGATTGTTTTCAAGTGTACTATTAATCTCTTCTTCTGTTAGCTTAATATAGTTTTGTACGGATTCTACAGTTGCCATTGCCGTGATTTTACCTGTTCCCTTTTTCATGAAGTAAAGTTTTTCTCCTTCAAACACTCTACTATGAGGTATTTTTCGTCCTGCTGCTGCTCTTATAATCATTGTCTTTGAACCTTCTACTATTTTTTCTAATACCTTTTCCTTATCATCGCAGTATACTAAATGAACCACTAGTTATCCTCCTTTTTCATGACTGGAATCCAAACTTCAAACTTTGCATTTTGTGGGTCTGGTGAAAGGTAAACTTCTATATCTGGTGCGTTTCCATATTCATAGCCTGAAGTAGGTAGCCACTCTGTCACAATCCTTCTTTCTAATTCCTGCACTGCCTCTGGCATAGTCCCTTCTCCATAAAAAATGGCCCAGGTTGCTGGAGGCACTGTGAGTTCTTCTAGTGATTCATCTAAAGGCTCATGACTTGCTGCTGCAATAAAATACTTCCACTGTTCTCTTTCATTACATGCACTTACCCCTAGTATGCCTTTAAGTTCTCCATTCATCATTGCTGCTAACTTTTCTATAGTGCCGCTCATTGCGGCCTTTTGCCACATCATCGGTACTACCTCGAAATTCTTTTCTATGTCTTGATGTAATGGAGCAGAAATCCCTATAATTCTAAAAGCTTCTTTCTTTTCGATTCTGTAATTCATTGCTACATCTCCCTTAATAGATAAACTAAAGCTGATAGGAGGATAAGCCTTTAAACTAATGCCCTCTTGTCTTGCCTTAGAGGGTGTCACATCATGGATGCTTTGAAAAGCACGATTAAAAGCTGTAGGAGATTCATAGCCATAAATAAGAGCAAGATCCACAATCTTTATATCTGTACTTTGCAATCTTACTGCTGCCATAGTCATTCGCCTACGTCGTATGTATTCTGAAAGTGGCACATTTGCCATATAAGTAAACATTCTTTGAAAATGATAAGTTGAACAGCAAGCTAACTTAGCCACCTCTTCATACTTTATTTCATCTTCTAAATGCTCTTCAATATACTTCATAGCACGGTTTAAGCATTGTATCCATTCCATTTTTTCAGCTCCTTTTTATCATATATTAAGGTGAGTCACTTAGCCTCTCTTCTAATGCCTAAAAATGAGAGTTTTCTTACTTTTATTATACCTATCCAACTCCTTATAAACAATGGAACCCTAGTTAAATACCAAATTAGTATTATTAACTAGGGTTCTTATTTACCTATTTTATAATTCCTACCATTCTCAGTAAATACTTGGCGTTAGTGGTCTTACAACGACCTTTTTGAAGTTGATAGTCAAACTGTATCTCATTGTCTTTATAATGCTCTGTAAAGTGATAGTTATAAGATTCTCTTTTGCTACTATTTTCAAGTTCACATAGTTCAAAATCATGAGTGCTTACCATGACCGTAATCCATGGTTTTTCTAAAGCATGAATGGTTTCTGTAGCACCTAATATACGATCAGCTGAATTCGTTCCCTTAAAAATCTCATCTATTAATACAAGCATCGGCTGCTTTAATTCTGCTAATGTGATCATTTGTTTAATGCGTAAGAGTTCAGCATAAAAAGTTGAAATACCTTCATTGACATTATCTTCAATACGCATTGAAGTGAGTACCTCCATGCGTGCGGCTTCAAATCTAGTTGCTAATACAGGTGCCCCTGCATAAGCTAAAGCTAGGTTAATACCTATTGTCCTTAGAAAAGTAGTTTTCCCTGACATATTGGAACCTGTAATAATACAGGTAGCATTTTTTAACTCTAATGCATTGCCTACCGCTGTTTGTTCTTGTATCAATGGGTGTTTTAACTGTGAAAAATTTACAAAAGGCTCTTTGGTTTCTTCTACCTGTGGAAAAACATAATCTTCTTTTACTTCACCAATGACAGCTAGACTTAGGAGGGCTTCCATTTCTCCCATCACCTTTAACCAACGACGGACTGATTTACCATATTGTTTATGCCACATATAGTAAATATCCATACAATGAAAATCCCACATTAAAGTACTTGCTACAATCATATAACCTAGTCCATTAAACCTTACTTTTAAGGCTTCTGTTAATTGTTTAAGTCCCTTTAAAGCCTTCTTCGGACCACCTTGGTCACATAAGCTTTTTTGCAGGTCTTTTAAATAATCACACTTAAACTCTTTGTTTTCTATAGCATAGAGAAAGGCTTCATAAGCCTTTATGTTTTGGCTAAACTTAATAATGGGCTCAAATACCATATTATGCTTCCTATAGTAAAAGGCACCTAATCCTATCTGAACCAGTATACCAAGACTTCCTAACAAATTAGTCAGTGGTGTTTGTCTATGAATCCCAATTAAAACACTAGAGAAAAGTACAATAAAGGGGAGTACTAGCGCTAAGCCCTTCATTACTATACTCTGCTTCTTGCCTTCCCCTTCAGCTAGCTCTACAAAAGCTTCCATTGTTTGAGTTTCTATCCCCTCTTCGTTCTTCCCAATCATCTGGCTTAAAGTCTGAAGATGCAAGGCAAATGCTTCATCATTAAGTAGCTCTTTAATAGCTTCTTGCCTTCTAGAGATTTGTTCATGTTGAGCGCCCTCAACTAATGCTTTTGCTAGCGCTTCTTTCCCGTAAGGTGTATGTCCAACACAAATATACTGAAATAAAGAACCTTTACCTAATAAATCTAAATCCTTGGTTCTAGGAATATCTTGAGTAATATAATCTTTTCCATCCTCTTTAAAATCTAACCACTCTTGTCCTAGACGTTTTACATAACCTTCTACCACTTCTTTTTTAGCTGTTTCATATTGCTTTTGGTTTTTTAACTTATTATAATGTTTTACCAAACCTATAAAACCTAATATAAGTAAAATCCCAATCATATAATAAAAATTATTTTTAAGTTCAAAACCTGCTATAATGCTAACTATCCCTAGTAAAAAAGTAGCTATTCTAAGCCATCCTACTTTGTCTAACCTATGCTCTAAAATACTTAATACTGTGTTTATCTGTTCTATATGAGATAAATACTTTTGTTTCTTCATCCGATTCTCCTATTCATGGTTCATTTAGACTACCGACAGTTCAACACTACAAAACCTTAGCATTTAGTATCTGATTATATTTTAAATACTTTCTTTTACTTTGTATATAGATAAACCATTTATAAAACTAAATAATGTTGTAATATTTCAGGAAATAAGTAGGACTAAAATACCTACTTATATTCTGGACTTGAAGTAGTAATTTCTGGGATTAACGATGTTTTTAATTAGCCCTTTATCATCATTGAATTGATTATATAGATGATTAACTTCTTCAAAGAGTGCATCAGTACTCTCTTTAGCACCTACTGTATACACTTTATTCTTAAGCAAGTTCCAAATGTTTTCTTGTGGATTAAGTTGTGGTGAATAAACGGGGGTATTAATAAGTACTAACCTATTAGTATTTTGACTCCAGAACTCTTGAATCTCATGATTATTATGTGTTTTAGCATTATCTAAAACAACATACACCTTCTTTCCAAGATTACGTTCTAATAGTTCACTTAAAAATTCTTTTATTTCTTTACCTTTGATAGTATGTGCTGCATCATATATATCGGCTATTGTATCAAAGTTTTTGGTTATTTCTGTTGCACCAATAATATTAACCCCTTGATGAGAACCATTGCTTTCTAAGATAGGGGACACCCCAACTGGACTCCAAGTTCTCCTGTTATCAGATTCTGTTCTTAGGGCAGTTTCGTCCATAACATACAAAACACTATCAGAATCGTTTTCTACAGTACTCGTAGTTTCTATCATTTTTTTAAACGATTCTTGCTCAGATTTTACACCTTTACTTGGTCTTTTTTGAGCTCGTTTGAAGCTATAGTTGTTTTTATGAAGTGTATCTCTAATACATTGTGGGCATAGCCTTATCCCGTAGTTTTGATTAAGATAATCTGATAAAAGCTTGGCAGTCCAAACATTGCCTAGAAACTCAAAATCATTAGGGATATTATGCTGAACCACTTCTAAAAGATCATGTTCCATTTCAGCTGTCATTTTGCAATTAGAAGGGGTTCTACCTCTATAGTCTTCTAAAGAAGAAATACCAAGCTCATTCCAACGATTTATATAGGTATAAACAGTAATTAAACGTACTGCAAGAAAATCTGCAATTTGTTTAACTGAATTGCCTTCTATAAGCATAACAACTGTCGTAAGAACATTCCTACCTATCTCTGTAGAATAAGATCTTCTTAATTTTTTTAGTTCTTCTAACGAGTATCCATGAAGTTCAGCTGTTACGGAAGTTGTTCTGCTCATAAATGTCATCTCCTAATCCTTTTTTACTTAGGATATGAAAAATAACAGAAATCATACAAACATATAACAGTATTTAAAATGGTTTATCTATAGTAATTGTTTGTAAAATATAATCACAACCACTGTCCTTAAATACCTATATATGCTAATAACAAAAATCTTTTTATATTTCTTTTAAAAAGTTTTTTATTATTTCATTGACGGCTTTCACAAACTGTATTGACATATATATACTTATAAATTTAATTCACTTATTATTTTATTTATTTAAGGCGGCTATCCCCCTAGAATAAGAATGATAAAAATATCAGATATACAAAAAAGGAAGCTGTCATCACTGACACAAACTTCCTTTTTTCTTATGGTCCTAAATCCAGTATACGATTAGTCCTATTTTATAGAGTCTTTTTTCACAGCTTAGTATAGCCTGGTTTAAGTTCTATCACCGCTCCTTCATACTCTGCCCAGATGGATATATCGGCATTGTTGATGTACATCTTTTCATCTGTACTTACTGTAAGGTGGCGCATAGCATTAATATAGTGTTCAATTTCTAAATTGGTAGCATACCATACATCTTCCTTAAAACTTATTTTCTCACAGAATTTTTCTATGACACTCCAATTATTTTCTCTACCAAACTCAAAACTATGTCCCCATATGTAAAATAAAGGACTCTTCATATACTCAGGCATATTTAGAAAGACATCTGCTTTCTCCATAATAGAGTCATTATGATGACATGTAGGATGCCAGCACATGAAATCACCTGGAATGCCAAAACCCTGTGTAGACTCAACTGTTCTAGAATACTTAATTCCTAATTGTGCTAACGTTTGCTTAATGCCCATTGAATACTCACCAAAGGCATAAGACATTCCTACTACTGGCTGTTCTATATAGCCTTCAAGATTTTTTCTATCTTCCCAAATTTCATTAATAAGTTGTTCTTTTGTTAACTGTCCTAAATATTTATGATTCTTTCCATGACATGCTACTTCATGCCCCTTATATAGTTCTTTTAAAGCATTACTTTTCACATAACCTTCTTTATTTAAGATTCCTGAATTTAAATGAAAGGTTGCTTTCATATGATACTTGTTAAAAATGTCAATTAGTCGTTCATCATATACTTGACCATCGTCATAGCTAAAAGTTATTGCTTTCTTTTTTGCCTCAGGGTATAAAAATTCTAAGCACATCTCTAACTCTCCTTTTAAAAGTGATCTATTTAATTATTGCATTAAATATTTATCTAGTACTTTTTGTATGACATTTGTATCTGCTGTAAGCTCTGCAAAATAATGTTCTACTTTAGTACCTAATCCTACCTCATATAAATTCACCCCAAATAAACTTTCATCTGACAAAATAGGTGCTAGTTTTAAACTTATATTTTCATTCTTACCTAAGTATAAACCTTCTAATGCCTTCTGTAAAATAGCCCCTCTTGGGTCAGGACCTACTTCATATGCTTCTCCAGCATCATTAATGCCTAATAAGTAGCGACACCAACCAGCAATGACTAGAGGAATGTATGTTAATTGTTCTATCTTATTCTCCCCCTGCCTTTTATAAGCCTTAAGTGTCTCCCCAAACCGTATAGGCATTTTCAGCGAAGTATCTGCAATAATACGCCATGGACTATCTAAAATAAACGGATTAGGTAGTCTGATTTCTATGACTTCCTTGATAAAATGATAGGGATTAACCATGGCTGGACTCGTTACAACTGGTAACCCTTCTTCATAACCAATCTTTTCAATCAGTTGGAGGAGTAATGGATTACCTACTGCTTCATCAATAGTTTTATAGTCTAATAAGCATCCAAATATAGCTAATGCTGTATGTAATGGATTCAAGCAAGTACATACTTTCATCTTTTCAGTGCGTTCTACTTCTTCTCTTGTTGTAAAAATAACACCTGCATCTTCTAGGCATGGTCTACCATTTGGGAAACTATCTTCTATCACTAAATACTGAATTTCTTCTGCATTCACAAAGGGAGCAACCCATGTGTTTTTACTCGTTTTAATAATGGGCATTTCTTCAAAACCCGCTTTTATAAGCATTTCTTGAACCTTTTTGTTAGGTTGAGGCGTAATTTTATCTATCATAGACCAAGGAAATGACACCCTCTTAGGATCTTGCAAATAAGTTTTAAATGCTTCATCCATCTTGCCTCTCTTAATCCATTCTTCTGCAAATTTGCAAACTGATTCTTGTAACTTCTTCCCATTCTGTGAACAATTATCTAAGCTCACTACCGCAATCGGCTTACCTCCTTTCTTATATCTGCAGTAGCACAAATAAGTTAATTGGCCCATTAAACTCTCACTTGCTTCTGGCTCTCTTTCAAAATCTGTTTCATAACTAGAGACACTATATCCTTTTTCTGTAATAGTAAAAGTCACCATTTGCAAAGAGTCTTCCTCAAAAAAGTGTATTAGGCGTTGCCATCCTTCTTTATCTGACTTTACTGACTCTATAACACTTCCTATAATCTCCTTATTAACACTTCCATCTCTTTTGAGAGTTACTGAAACATTTAAATCATCATAAGGTTTATAAGCAAGATCAATAATCTCTGTGTCATACGTTTCAACGACTATAATACCTTTGTCACTTTTTCCGTCTTCTAAAAGCTGATTTTGCAGTGTTGCTATAAAGCCTCTAAAAATATTGCCTGCCCCAAAATGCAGCCATATAGGTGCTGCTAAAGTAGCTGTTTTTATCTTTTTTCTATCATAATTAAAACATCTTATCTCTTTTTGTGATTTTAGTGTTGTGACTAACTCTTGATTCAGTTTCACCCTTCTCGCCTCCTTTAGCTCACTGATTTTGTAATAGCTTCCCATAAACCATTCAAGTAGCATGCTCCTAATGCACGGTCATACAAACCATACCCCGGCATAGCAACTTCTCCCCATATCATTCTTCCATGATCCGGTCTGATGGGTCCATCAAACCCTGTATCATATAAGGCTTTCATCACCTCATACATATCCATAGAACCATCCTTAGATAAATGGGCAGCTTCTTCAAATACACCTGGACTCTCATGCTTTAAGTTTCTAACATGGGCAAAATGTATTCTACCTTTAATGCTTCTAATAATATCAGGTATATCATTTTGAGGATTAGAACCTAGTGAACCTGTACACAAAGTAAGTCCATTATAAGGATTATCAACTGCTTTTAAGAACCGTAGTATTTGCTCTTTATTCGTAATAATGCGTGGCAAGTTAAATACTGGCCATGCTGGATCATCTGGATGTATAGCCATCTTAATCTCATACTTTTCACAAATTGGCATGATGGCTTTTAAGAAGTAAACAAAGTTATCAAATAGTTTTTTTTCATCAATCTCTGCATATAAAGTAAAGAGCTCTTTAATTTGAGCTAAACGTTCTGGTTCCCAACCTGGCATAATAAAACCATTGGATTTATGCTCCATACTACTAAACATTTTATCTGGATCAATGGCATCAATTATTTTTTGATTATACGCTAGTACAGTTGAACCATCTGATCTCCTTTTAGCTAAGTCTGATCGTGTCCAGTCAAATACAGGCATAAAGTTATAACATACCATATGGATATCTGCTTCACCTAATGCGGATAAAGATTGAATATAGTTTTCTATGTATTCGTCTCTTTCTTTACTCCCGGCTTTAATAGCGTCGTGAATATTGACACTTTCTATTCCCGAAAGGTTAAGACCTTCTGCTTCAATCTCTGCTTTTAGTTTTTTTATACGATCTAGCTGCCATACTTCTCCAGGCTTTGTATCGTATAAAGTAGAGATAATCCCTGTAACACCTGGAATCTGTTTAATTTGCTTTAGTGATACACTGTCAAATCCATTGCCAAACCATCTTAATGTCATTTCCATCTTGCAAATTCCTCCTTAATCTCTCTTACAAATAAATCTCCTTAATAATAGGCCTTCTTCCTGTTAATTCAACACTTCTCTTATCTGGTCCACTTGTGCCAATAAATAGCTTAAAATGATGACTATCTATATAACGTTTACCCTCTTCATCAACGATTTCAAAAGCACTTTGTTTTATTTGAAGCGTTATTTGAGGTTCATCATATGCAGCTAAATAAATAGATTTGTAAGCACATAAGCTGTAATTAGGAACGGCCCATCTAGATTCCATATCTTTAATATAAACCTGCACTACATCATAAGTACAAACTTCTGATTGATTAGTGACTTGAAGCTGTATTTCATAGATGATTTCATTTTCTATATTTCTCTCTTTTATGACTGCATCTTTCACTTCTACCTTGGCATAGTTAAGACCATAACCAAAAGGATATAGCGCCTCATTTTTCATATAACGATACGTCCGCCCAGCCATACTGTAGTCTCTAAAATCCGGTAATTCTTCTGTGGTTTTATAAAAGGTTATTGGTAATTTGCCACTAGGAGAATACTCTCCAAATAAAAGCTGTGCTAGTGCCTTACCACCTGATTGACCTGGGTACCAAGTTTCTAGAATTGCCTCACAGTATTCTTGGGCTGTATGAATAGCCATGGCACTACCACTACTTAAAATAAGAATAGTTGGTTTACCTATTTTTAGTACTTCTTCTAAAAGCAATTGTTGTCTTCCAATTAGGTTCAAATCACTTTTGTCGCCTGCGGCAAAGGCATTTCCCGTATCGCCTTGTTCTCCTTCTATACTTGCATCTAAACCAAGACAGAGAATAACAACATCACTTTGTTCTGCTACTATAAGGGCTTCTGATAATCTATCATTTTCCCAGGACAAACCAGATATGCTGTTTTTAAATAAATGACATCCCTCTGCATAATAAACTCTTGCTGCATCTCCAACATAATCTTGAATCCCCTCTAAAAAAGTAGTATATCTAGAAGCTGTCCCAAAATAATTACCTTGTAAAACCGTACGACTATTGGCTGTAGGGCCAATAACACCAATAGCTTTTGTTTGTTTTAAATTAAGTGGTAAAATACCATTATTTTTAAGCAGTACCATACTCCTTCTAGCTACATCTAAGGCAATGTCACGATGAACTTTACAATCATTGACTTCATATGGAATTTTATTATACTCACAGTTTTTATCAAACAATCCTAATTTCATACGAATTGCCATAAGCTTCTGCGCTGATTTTGTAATGGTTTCTTCTGTTACAAGACCTTCTTTATAAGCTTGTAGCATATGTAAATAGGTATTACCACAATTTAACTGGCAACCATTATTAATTGCTAATGCTGCAGATTCTGTAGCCGTATGTGTTACCATATGTTCTGTATGAAAATCACGAATAGCCCAGCAATCTGAGACAACATAACCATCAAAGCCCCATTCTTCCTTTAAAATATCTTGTAGTAAAACCTTACTTCCACAGGCAGGCTCTCCATTGACACGGTTATAAGCTCCCATCATTCCTGCTACTTTCCCCTTAGTAACTGCTGCTTCAAAAGCAGGTAAATAAGTTTCATACAAATCTTTTTTAGAAACAACTGCATCAAAGTGATGTCTCTCTTCTTCTGGCCCTGAGTGAACTGCAAAGTGCTTAGCACATGCTGCAGCTTTCCAATAGTGATGATTTTCATCTCCTTGTAAGCCATGAATAAAAGCAACCCCTAAGCGTGATGTTAAATAAGGGTCTTCACCATAGGTTTCATGTCCTCTTCCCCATCTTGGATCTCTAAATATATTAATGTTAGGTGCCCATAAGGTCATTCCCTTATAAATATCTCTATCTTCTTTTTTAGCAAATTCATTATACTTAGCTCTAGCCTCTGTCGCGATAATATCTGCTATTTCATAGAGATATTCTTCATCAAACATAGCTGCCATACCTATAGCTTGTGGAAACACTGTTGCTACACCTGCTCTAGCAACTCCATGCAAAGCCTCACTCCACCAATTATAAGTTGGTACTCCCAATCTTTTAATGGCAGGAGAATCATATCTGAGCATAGAGGCTTTTTCTAATAGATCCATTTGTGCTACTAGCTGCCCTGCTTTGTTCATAAATACTTCTTCCATCTTTACACCTCCTTACAAGCTTCTACTACTCATAAATTTTTCTATTTTTACTATCCCTTATCCCTGTTTTTCTATAGAAATAAGTATTAACCACATCCCGCCATTCTTTAGCGTCCTTTAGCTGAATTTCTAAACCTTCGTTAACTGCATTATAAAAGTCTTGGTCTATGCTTCCATTAAGGCTTTTCCATGCTTTTTGATAGCTACTTACTTGCTCTACACCTTCAAAGTGAACATCATATATATATTGTAATAGTGTCCTACCATCTTTTAGCTCATAGTCATAAGCAACA
This sequence comes from Cellulosilyticum lentocellum DSM 5427, assembly GCF_000178835.2. GTDB lineage: Bacteria > Bacillota > Clostridia > Lachnospirales > Cellulosilyticaceae > Cellulosilyticum > Cellulosilyticum lentocellum. Next base: position 697,827 of record NC_015275.1, on the reverse strand, counting down.
TGATGGAAAAATAAAAGAAGTTCTTCTGGGCAAGTTTTAATATTTTCGTACAAACTCCTATTAGGTTCTAGATACTGTCTTACATAACCCGTTCCTGTTTCCATAGTACGATCAACACCTATACCCTTGTAATCGGCATAATGGTAGGTTCCCCAAGGTGAATATTCATATCCTTCAATATTTGGACCATAGTGGTGGCCTACATTAACCATCCAGCCTATACCTAAAGGTACAGTATAATCTTCATAAGTTTTTCTAGACGTTAAAAGTATTTTACTAACTACCTCACGAACTTTTTTATCCGATCCTAATGTAAGACTAATCCATTCATCTGCAATTTCTTTAGAAGATAAATGAGGATTCCAACATAGTCTACCAAAGCCATATAAATTAGCTGCTGCCATAGGATTTCCGCTCCAGCACTCACTGTCTCCAATATTCACAACACCTGCTATGCCTGTTTCTTTATTACCAAATAAATTGCCACTTACAATATCTTTAATCCTGCTATTTTCTCCTTTTGCATAAGTATCAAAATCCAAGCATTCTTTCCACATAGGTACCAAAAAGCAAATATGCTTTTGTTGTCCTGTATATTCTTGTGTGATTTGAAACTCTAAAATTTGATTCGTATTTTTAAGTCCTCCGAATAATGGCGATAATGGTTCTCTAATTTGGAAATCCATAGGACCATTCTTGATTTGCAAAATTACATTATCATTAAATTGGCCATCTAAATCTATGAAATGGTCATATGCCGCTCTAGCTCTATCTGTTGTCCTATCTCGCCAATCCACATGGCAGTTATAAACAAAGCAGCGCCATATAACAAGCCCCCCATAAGCTCTTACAGCATCTGCTAGCATATTGGCGCCTTCTGCATGAGTACGTCCATAAGTAAACGGTCCAGGCCTATTTTCTGAGTCTGCTTTCACTAAAAATCCACCTAGATTGGGAATTACCTTATAAATGTGCTCGGCTGTTTTTCTCCACCACTCTCTAACCTCTGTATTTAAAGGATCTGCATTTTCTAAATGATCAAGGCTAATAGGCGCTGCAAAATTAACGCTCAGGAACAGACGAATACCATAAGTTTCAAACACTTTAGCAATACGTGCAATATCCTTTAAATAAATGTCTGTAATAAATTGAGTCTCATAATGATGAACGTTTACATTATTGATACAAATACTATTAATACCTACAGAAGCTAATAACCTAGCATAGTCTTTAATCCTACCCATGTCTTGTATGATTTCATTGTTATGATAAAAGATAGACTTTCCTGCATAACCTCTTTCAATACTACCGTCACTATTATCCCAGTGGTTAATCATTCTTATTTTATTAATGGGTTCTTCTTTAATCTTTAGTCCTTGAACAGGTATTTGCCTTTTAATAACTTGTATCAATCCAAATGCACCATATAAAATCCCGTTACAACTATCTGCATGTATTAGAAGCTGATTGTCTTCTGCGACCATTTCATAAGCGCCTTCCTTTAATCCATAAGTCTCTGCAACGTCTAAGGCGATATGTGCTTGTACTGGCCTTTTGGTTACTACGTCCATACTTAAGTCAAAGTGTTGCAGAAAAAACAATTTTAGCTCATCAATGGCTGATTGAATTACCCCTTCCTTTAATAGGTCCTCAGCGCAGTAAATTTGATTGCCATAAATCCATTCTTTTGATTGCTTTTTATGTAGTTGATAGTCCAGCCAGCAGTGATACATTTTACTTTTTTCGTTACCATTCATCATACGCTCCTCTTTCTTATTGATTATTAAATTTCGAAAAATGTATTTGTATTTTTTATATGCTCATTTTATAATACGAGTAGTATAAACGCCATGTATAAACTACATAGCATTTGTAATTTTTCAAGTTTTATTAAAGGAGAATCTAATGAATCAAAGTTCACCTAATTATGATAATCTTATCGTTACCATTGGCTATTTCATTTCTAGGCAATGTAATCCTGATTGGATTATAGAAGAGAGCCGTATTGATTTCATTGATATGACTTATATTTACAGTGGAGAAGCCACTTATGTTATTAATCATAAGACCTATCATGTCAAAGCTGGAGATTTACTTTGTATTCCTCAACATAGTCTGCGTTCTGCTACCACTAATCCTCATAATCCCATGATGTGTTATCCTGTTAATTTTCTAATTCATGACTTTGAACATAACGAAGTCTCTTTGCCATTCCCCATTGTTTCGCATATTGGCATTCTTGACTCTCTTATTCACTTTTATCAGGAACTTAATGTAGCTTGGTTAGAGAAAAAGCCTGGATACATACTTCATTCACGTACGCTCTTTACTGGCATTTTATATAGACTACTTTCTCTCCTTTATTATCGCAATGATTTAACCTTTATAGACCCCCGTATCAAAAAGGTCATCTCTTATATTGCTCAGCATTATACTGATAAACTGTCAGTAGAACTACTGGCTGAATTAGTGGGGCTCAATCCCGTTTACTTTGGTAACTTATTTAAGCAATGTACCGGCTGCTGTGTCAAAAGATATATCAATCAAATCAAAATTAACCATGCTGAAAATCTACTATTAAGTGGTGAGTTTACTATTACAGCTACCGCCTTAAAGTGTGGTTTTGATGATATCTACTACTTCAGCAAACTCTTTAAGGATATTAAAGGATACTCTCCTTCACAAGTTAGTCAATTTCATTAAAAAGTCATGCCACTTCACCCATACCAAAATAGCTTATGCCCCGTACATATGGGACATAAGCTATTTTTCTAATCTTACCATTTTTTATAAGGACAATAATTACTTTGCACAGCTGCTCGCATTTCAACAAAGCAACCACAATGCTTGCACATACCATTGATGAGAGATTGACATTGTTTACATATTGCAAGCCTGCTTTCATAAAGAATCTCTTCTGTTTTTATTTCTTTATCTAACTGTTTAATATAGGTAAACATATTTTCATAGTCCAACCTTTCATCTAGGTCTCTTATCAAACAACGTTTACACTCTCTCATCTATTTAATCTCAAAATGTAATACACTACATGCTGGTATTGTAAACTTGAGCTTTTGATCTACCACACTAAAATCTTTAAATTCAGTAGGTTGCACCTTCTCTGGCTGGTCAAAACTATTATAGTCATCCATTCTTGCTGTTAAGACTGTAGCTTTGACTTGTTGTATATTCCAATCTGTAAAATAGCTCTCTACTTCATAAGACTCATTAACAGATAAATTATTAATGGTTATATTAACTACGCCATTTTTATCTACAGAAACAGATTCATGTAAATTAGGAACTTGGTGATCTTCCTTTCCAATCATAGTGGTTTCTATGTAACTATCTACAAGTGTGGCCTCTTGATGATTCTTGTATAAATAAAACACATAATACGTTGGTGTTAGTAGCATCTTTTCTCCTTCTGTTAAAATAACAGATTGAAGTACATTCACTATTTGAGCAATATTAGCCATTTTAATACGATCACAGTGCTTATTAAAAATATTTAAATTAATTCCTGCTACCAAGGCATCTCTCATTGTATTTTGTTGATATAAAAAGCCGGGATTTGTACCTGGTTCTACATCAAACCATATGCCCCATTCATCTACTATAAGTCCAATTTTCTTCTGTGGATCATATTCATCCATTATGGTGCTATGGCGTCTTACTAGCTCTTCCATATATAGCGTTTTATTAAGTGTTTTATACCATTCTTCCTCATCAAACTTAGTAGCACTTCCTTTATGTTCCCATGAACCTGGTACTGTATAGTAATGTAAGGATAAACCATTCATGTGCCCATTTAAGTGCTCTGGCGTATTCTCAAAGCAAGTTTTTAATACCGTTTTAGTCCATGCATAATCATCACTGTTGGGACCACAACAGATTTTATTAATTTTCTGTTCATTATTATAATCCCTTATGTAAGTCTGATAACATCTATACATATTGGCATAGCCTTCTGGTGTCATATTGCCTCCACAACCCCAGTTCTCATTTCCTACACCAAAATACTTAACTCGCCATGGTTTTGAATGGCCATTTTCTGCTCTTAGATTAGCCATGGGTGATACCCCATCGAAAGTCAGATACTCTATCCATTCACTCATTTCTTGAACAGTACCACTTCCCAGATTGCCACTAATATATGCCTCACAACCAAGTTGCTCACACAACTCCATAAACTCATGTGTTCCAAAACTATTATCTTCTACTACGCCACCCCAATGGGTATTAATCATCTTTTTCCTATTTTCTTTAGGTCCTATTCCATCTTTCCAGTGATATTCATCTGCAAAGCATCCACCTGGCCAACGTAGTACTGGAATACCCATTTTCTTTAATGCCTCAACTACATCCTTTCGCATGCCATTGATATGAGGTATCGTAGAGTCCTCACCTACATAAATACCTTCGTAAATACATCTTCCCAAATGCTCTGAAAAATGCCCATAAATTTCTTTATTAATATGCCCTTTCTTAATATTAGGATTAATATACAACTTGAACATACTGCACATCCTCTCTTCGTTAATTGGTCGCTCTATAAGCCTCTATTCTAAGTAGCATGCTGAGTGCAATTCATTTGTTTACTAAACATTTGATTTGTTAATTAGAATTTACCATATGTTTTTAATTTAAACAATATTATTTTTATAATTTTTATGCATTCTGTTATTAGTAACTATATTTAGCTCAATATTATAGCTACTTTGCTTATCATTAGTTTTCATTCTGCAATGTAGTACGCTTTTTTGTTTAGTAAACATATTTTACAGCTAGTTTGATTATCCAAAACAAAAAAGCTTTCTAGAGTCCTAACACCCTAAAAAGCTTCTTTATTTTTCCATGTATCATGTGCTTATTCTACTACACCTAGCTTATGCTTAAGCACCTAACTGTATTATCAAATAAATCTCATTGGCAGCATCCTAAAGACTTTATTTCATTATTGCCACTCACTACGATTTCCCACATATGTCCTCCTAAAAGATTTTCTCTAGCTGTAAAGAACATACTTATTTCCATTTTTACCTCATCATCCGTAGCACTTATGCCAAACCCTATTTCATCACAATGTAAAACGTATGCTAAGAAATCTTCTAAAGAAATAGGTAGTTTTAGTCGTACACCATTCTCCATTTGAATATATTCTTGTTTGTGATGATTCCCCATATATTTTCTCACTGTGGTTAGAACATTTCCTTCTGACAACAAGCATTCTATTAGTTTATCTTGATTAGCTTCGATCCATTCTAGGCGTTCTTGAATCTCTGGCAGATTTTCTTCTATGACCTGAGTCAATTTGTTCATGTATACTTCTTCATTTCCTTCATCTTCATCAATCTCAATATTAAATACTATATTGACACTATGCTTCCACATTTCTGTTAAATATGTAATTTCATCAATTGCTTTTATTATAAAATCCTTCGTTTCTAATCTTCGCATTGCGACCTCCTTATACTTTTTTCTAAATATTATAACAACTTTTTCTCTGAAATTCTACACTTATTATTTGAATAAAACTTCAATCTACATCTAATATCCTTATGCTTATTAAAACTCAGCAATATAAAACCCCACTAATGAGAAATTTATCTCATCTAGTGGGGCAAAATTAAATTTTATTCCTAACCTTATTTATTACTTTATATTCATACTTATATGTTATTGCACGCTCTCTAGCTGAACATTCTTTTCTAATTTTTGTATCTCCTTCTCTCCCTTTTCTGCTAGTTCTCTAAACTCTGCTATGGTCTCTTTCATCTTAGGCAAGGCTTCTTGTTTATACGTACTAATCGCTTCTAAGGCCGCCATTGTATCTGAAAAAGCACTTTTTAAAGTTTCTACAGAAACATTAGCTTCCATAGATTGTTTATGAATATCTGCTCCTTGCTGCTTCAACATATTAGCAGTGCCACTAATTAATTGATTGGTGGTTTCATTAAGCATTTCTATTTTCTTAAGTACAATCTTTTGATTATAAAGGGCACTAGCTACCATAGTGGCAATTCTAAGCGCTGAAATCGTTACATTCTTCGCGCGCTCTACCCCTCTAATAAGCTCCTTATTATTTCTTCGAATCACTTCTATGGCCATAATCCCCTGCTGATTAACAATAATCATTTGCTGCATATCCATAATCCGTTGTCTCAGTGGGAACAGCACCTCTTCTGAAATAAATCTTATTTTATCAGCATCCTCATTAGCCGACCTAGCCTTATCCACTTCCTGTGAAATAGCTTCATCCATAAAGCTTCCCATCTCTATTTCTTTAGCTAACTTTTTGGTTAAATCCCGAAGGGCTACTTCTTCTATTTCTAGTGTGGTATTATCATTCTTCAAAGTATTTTTCCCTCGTTCTAGAGAAGCAACAATATCATTAATTACACTATCTGCTTTTTGGTATTTTTCAAAATAAGCTCTAATAGGATTAAATAATTTACCTAAAAATCCTGTTTTACTAAAGTCAATTAAGCTAGGATCTAAATTCTTCATTTCACGTTGCAAAGCTACTAACCCTTCAGCAACTTCACTGCCTTCTCCACCAAGCTTAGATAAATCCTTAATAGGCACTTGTAATAAGCTATTTTTCTCGGAGGACTTTCTAATGGTCTCTAGTCCAAACTCCTCTATGCCTTTTAAAACAGTACTTCTCTCCTCTAATGAAGTCATGTCTATCTTCACAAGATTAGCTACATTTTGGTTTGCTATATTCTTTAGAGCCACAACCTCTTGAGGCTCAGGCTTAATCTGCTCTATAACCTCCTCTTCAACTGCCTTACCATCCACTACTTCCATAGAAAAATCCATCTCATTTTCCTCCCAGCTGGCTTATACTAATCTTATTTCTATTACTTTTTACTAAAAGCGTTCTTTACCACATTGCTCCTGACCGCTCTACATCTGCGCATTAAATAAACTAGCTAGCTTGTAAATGACATCATCTGACTCTGCATTAATACTTGCCGCTTCATTAATACTGGAAATATTGTTAAGCGCCGATATATTGGCATTATAACCAATGGTATATACAGGGATTTTAAGGGTTCTTAAAATCCCCTCTATGTCATTAAGTGAATGTCCCCTATTAGTTTCTCCATCACTTAAAACAAATAACATCAGCTTGGCATCGGGATTCGCTGCTTTTTCTTCCATTAACATTTTTAGTGCTACAATCATGCCATCAAAGGTAGCTGTACCGCCACTTGCTTCAAGATCCATGACTGCACCAGTAAATAAAGAACGGTGATTAAGGTCAAATTTTCCTACTGGCAAATTAATATTTACATCGTCAGAGTAAGTTACTAGACCAATTGAGTTATCTTTTCCTATATATTCAGCGCCTGTTATAAGTGATTTCTTTAAATTATTAAGTGGCTCCCCATCCATGCTGCCAGAGATGTCAGCTACAAATACAGCTGATATTTTCTTAGTACCGTTTTTCTTTTCCTTCCATAGCTTTTGTGCCTTTGTAATCTGCTGCTTATCTACACTCTTCATCTCTGATTTATACTCATCTAACCCATTAAAGCCATATTCAACTGCTTTTGCTGCATAAGTTTCTGAAGTTGCAAACTGAACAAACTCCCTTAAAATAGCTTGTTTTTCTGCACTCAAATCACCTATAGCATAAATTGGGCTATCATGTCTTATCCCAAATGGAGTAAACACATAATCACCTTTTAGTTCTGTATCATTGATATAAGTCTGGTACTCCATAATAAAACCATCTAGTGCCCCTGTCTTAGCAGATTCTCTCATTTGTATAGTTGTATAAGCTACAAATGGAATGTTTTCCTGGAACTTTTCAAATCCACTAATGGCTGTTTCACTAAAAGGATTTTGACTATCAAAAGTACTTAGGGTAGATAGTAAAAAGTTAAGCCCTGTAGAACTAGCAAAGGGATTCGTATATCCCATAGCTATTTCATTATTAGCTACTGCATCTGTTATAGTCTTTAGGTTAATGGCTCCATATTTTTTAGTTAGCTCATCATTTTTACTTTTAGATAAAACAATACCTGCTACATTTCCTACTAATCTTTCTTTAAACAATGTGACCTTGCCCCCTTGGTCACTTATCATATCTCCCCACAGTTCATTAGAAGGTGTGTAAGCATCTGGTACGTACTTGCCTGATAAAATATAATCCTTTCCTAAACCAGAAGCTACATTACGGACTTTTACTGACACCGTACTCCCATTAACTTGTATACCCGCATGATTAAAATCCTCTGCTACTTCATTTAACCAGCCGTCTTTGTCACTTCCTGCTTTCTCTGGTGAAGCGAAAATTTCTATGTAATCATCTGTTGTATTTTCTACAGTTACAGGACTTTTATCAATATCTGGTAAAGTATCCTCCAAAGCTGTTTCTTCTAACGTCACTGGTTCCTTCCTAGCTTCTACTGTTTCAACTGCTACTTTCCTATAAAGTGAATCTAATTTCTCTGTAGCATTTTCTGTACTGATAACTGTCTGATCCTTACCTCTATCTTGTGTAAATGAAATACCTAGATAAATCACTCCGAACATAACGATAGCCAGCACTGCTAATAAAGCCACTGGCTTCTTACTATTTCTTTGCTGCATGTTTCTTCTCCTCCTTACTCATAAAAAACTATTGATAAAGTTTAGTTTTGCTAATCAGTTCATCTATTTCCAGCATAGCAGGCATTGCTTCTATCTCACCATCTTCTAAGCTATTAAATTTAGAAAGCTCTAGTAATAACTGGTCTAGCTTTAATAAAATCTGCTCATTGTCTTCTATACTATGCTCAATAAAACTGATGTACTCCTCATATACTTTTCTCTTCTCTGCCTCTATACTACTAGAAAGCTTAGCCTTTTTATGAGCGATTTGATTATATTCCTCTTGATCAAATACATTGAGTCTATTGATGATACTTCTTAAATTAAGATAGAAAAGTTCTTCTATCTGCTTTAAAACACTACTAAATTTTCTAAAGCTTAATTCTTCCGAGTTGAATTTTTGAAGTAACACATCATGTATAACAGCGTTCTTTTTGTCTAACCGTTCTACTTGCTTAAGTATATAGAATACGCTTTTAGTAAATGTATTTTTAGCTGCATTTTGCCTGATAGCTATCTTATAGTCCTCTTTACTTTTAAGTTCTGCTGCTACTATTACCTTTTCCTTAACAATCAAGTAATGTACATTTCCCCATATAAAAATAATAATACTCATTAAAATCAGTGTTCCTCCTAAAGCCCCTTCCAGTGCATTTCCCTCTCGTAGCTGTAATCCTATAAAACCAGGAGAAAAAAAGATGATATTAATAATGATAATTCCTAAATTTAATACAACTGCTTTTATGACTTTATAAGTTGGCATTTTCTATCCCCTCATTTATCAACCAAACAACTTAACTTTCCACCTTTTATCTATTTTATGAATAACTTGCCCTAAACATTACAATAACACCCCTTTACAAGTAATTGAAATATTCATCAGAAGCATCTAGTTCATTATCTATTTTTCTTTCTACTAATACATAGTGTTTATTCGAGTCAATAATAAGCTCTATTCAAAGCAGGTATCTTACATATTGAATTTTTAGAATTAATATTATATATAGAATATTATATATTCTTTTTTTAGCATCTACAACATTTTTTGCACATTTACTTTATAGGTATCAATTTTTTACTGAAACACTTTAGTTTAGAGTATATTGCTAGCTAGTCTTCCTATAAAGTGCCGATTATAATAATAAAAGAAGCTATTACTTGAGGATTTATTTTCATCCCTTGGTAATAGCTTCTCTTATTAATGATTTCTATTCATTTACTTAGTCAACTCATACTTTGTGCTAGCATTCTAATCTCTTTAGTTATCAATTACTCCTATACTTCATTTACTTTCATGTAAAATTTCAAGAACTTGTACTAATTTTTCTACTGGTACTTGTCCTGGTGCAGATGCTAATTTAGCTGCTCCAAAGGTAAGGGCACTTCCAAAAGCTTCTCCTGCTATACGGCTAATGATTCCAAGCCCTCCCATAGACATTGTAATAATCGGTCTATCTGCATATTTTGTTATCATTTCATTAGTGGCACTTAAAAGTGTTAAGACATCCTCTGCTTCTTGTGGCATAACCGCAATTTTAGGTAGGTCTGCATTCATCTCTTGCATTTTGCAAAGACGGCTAATAATCTCTTCTTTTGCTGGCGTTTTAAAGAAATCATGATTTGACATAACCACTTTTACATTTTGACTATGAGCAAAATCTACGACTTCTTTTACTATCTCGTCTCCAGTAAAAAGCTCAATATCAATCATATCTGCCATACCACTTGCTGCCATTGCCTTATTAAGTTCTACATAGTAATCTGCACTAATTTCTCTTTCACCACCTTCTTTTTTACTTCTAAAGGTTGCAAGAAGAGGCACATCCCCAAGCGTTTCTCTAAGCATTTTTAAAGCTTCTTTCATTTGAATAATGTCTTCTACATCTTGGTGATGATCAATACGCCATTCTACTACATCAAGTTTAAACGTTTTTAATATATTAGCTTCTTCAATAAGCTCTCTATTATTTTTCCCTATAAGAGGCACACAAATTTTGGGTATACCTTCTCCAATTTTAACATTTCTCACTTCTATGATTGGCTTCATCTTCTTGTCTCCTTTAGAAATACTATTTATATAAATGAATTGATTAATATCTTATAGTCATTTCTTACGACTTACACTTTTAGTTCATTTTTTAATAGGTCTGTTTATGTTATCATTATAACTTTTCTATTTTAATAAATCTAATATTTATTCTAATCAGTCTTGATAGCTAATCCTCTCAAGATTGATTAACTTTGGATGCTACCATTTACTTCATTCTTACAAACTTTTTCTTTCCAATCTTAAGAACATCTCCAGACCCTATTTCTTGTTCTAAGCTAGTTACCTTTATTTGATTAAGTTGTACACCACCTTGCATCAATAGGCGCTTAAATTCATTACTACTTGGAACAAATTTCTCTTTTATAAGTTGCGGCATGATAGCCTGAAGGGTGTTTCTTTCTCCTTCCATTACAAGCTCTGGAATATGGTCTGGAATAGCCTTTTTACTAAAAGCTGCTTCATAATAATGTTTTATCAATATCAGCAAGCTCTATAAGATATTGGGGCATAAAAAAACTCTCGTCCTCTTGATTGTTTTCAAAAGGACGAGAGCATTCTCTCGTGTTACCACCTTAAGTTCATAAACTGCTCACGCAATCTACCTCTTCGAGTACGCCTTACACTTAAAAGGTTATACTCTAGCACTATAACGTGTGCAGGCTCCGTCACAGCCTACTTGACAAATAGTCGTTCAGTGTGAAGCTCAAAGATGTATTCATTATAAGCTTACTATGTACCTCTCATCAACCGGTGACTTTCTGTTTAGCAACTTCTTATAACTACTTGTTCTTCTCATGGCTTTTAATCTCTTATACTCCAAAATATAGCCTCAGCTATAAATCTTCGTTATGCCGTTATTAAGTTATCTGTTATTATATCGATACTCATTTTGGTTGTCAATATCTATTTACCTTTTACCTTATCTGATTTTCTTTGTGAAATATTAAATATGCACCATAATAAGAAAAGCCTCAGCTTACATTTTTCATGTATAACTGAGGATGTTTTTATTACTTTAAACAGAGATTTTACTTAATAATTTTGCTTTCATCACATCATATTCTTCTTCAGAAATAGCGTTCTTTTCTTTTAAAGTACCTAACTGAACCAATTCTTCTGTTACAGACATAAAATTTCCTTTGCTTCCTGTACCGTTTTCCTTCTTACCATGTCTTATACTACTTACTAATGAAGCAATGGCATATGGGATACCATAGATCATTGCTATAATTCCCCAACCTATGGCTGCTTCATAGTCCTCAATATTATTGCTGAACCCCACTAAACACAAGAAGCTAAAACTAAAAACCACAATAGCTATGATAGACATTACTTTTACTGTTCTCATTCCTTACCTCCATTTATGTATATAATATATATTATACCATTAAGAACTTAAATATTCAAAATTTTTTAAATTCATAATTATGCAACCTTCATTTGTTTTTAGTTAAGGCTATATTAAACATTTGTGTTGTTATTGTTCAAAATCCTCTAATTCTGGTATAAGTTAATCGTTTGAATGAGATAGTACTTAAGGTGGTACTATCTTTACGATAGCGTATCAAAGATGTTTTAGATTACGTAGAGCGCAGCTTGCTCTCTTTTTTAGTGCTCTAGGAGGAGATGTTACAAAAATGATTGATTAAAATAAACCATCTGAATTGTAGCAGGTAGATTTGTACAGTTCAGATGGTTTATTTTAAACTTATTAGTTTACAGCATTAATATTTGTACAAAAGCTCAATTGTGTCTAGTTTTTAGACATAACAGCCTTTTTGTCTATATACAAACAAAAAAACATAAATTAAGATAGAGACAAGTATAAAGGAAGTGAGATAAGATTCGCCAACTAAAGATAGCAAAGACAACATTAAGATGTATATGTAGGATGGGTGATATTGTTCTTTTGATTTATGAAACAATAAAAATATTAGGTTATTTTACAAAACATAGGTTTCAAACAGAAAACTTAGTTGAGGTCTTTACACTTTAGATGGAAATTTTATCTTGCTTAATGCAACATTGAAAATTTAGAACACTCCCTAGGGTAAATGATTTGGCATTTAGAAATAATGGCTTGTTAAATCTATGATGATACAGAATACAGTAAAAATCATAAGGAGAGATGATATATGAACAAAAAAATAGCAAAGATAGGTGTAGCTTCATTATTAGCAGCTGGAGCAGGAATGACAGTAATCGCAAAGAATAAAAAAGAAAAACAAGTAGCCAAAGAAAGACAAGAAGCCAAAGAAAAAAGAGCCAAAGAGCTTGCAGAATATCGTAATACAGAGGTTGGTAAGAATATAAAGAATAGCAAAGGAATTTATTATTCTAAAGGTAACTATGAAGCATTTGCTCGCCCAGAGAAACCCGCCGGAGTAGATGACAAATCTGCTTATATTGTAGGTAGTGGACTTGGTGCATTAGCAGCAGCTTGCTTTCTTGTAAGAGATGGGCAAATGAAAGGTGAAAATATTCACATTTTAGAGGCTATGGACATTGCAGGGGGTGCTTGTGATGGTATCAACGATCCAATGAGAGGGTATGTAATGCGTGGCGGTAGAGAAATGGAAGACCATTTCGAATGTTTATGGGATTTATTCCGAAGCATTCCATCTATTGAGACACCAGGCGTGTCTGTACTTGATGAATATTATTGGTTAAATAAACATGATCCAAATTACTCACTATGCCGTGCAACACACAAGAGGGGTGAAGATGCCCATACTGATGGGAAATTCAATTTAAGCCAAAAAGGCTGCATGCAAATTATGAAATTATTCTTCACAAAAGATGAAGATCTTTACGATAAGACCATCGAAGATGTATTTGATGAAGAAGTCTTTGATTCTACCTTCTGGTTATATTGGAGAACAATGTTTGCTTTTGAAAATTGGCATAGTGCACTTGAGATGAAACTTTACTTCCAAAGATTTATCCATCATATTGGCGGCTTACCTGATTTCTCTGCATTAAAATTCACAAAATATAATCAATATGAATCTTTGATTTTACCAATGCAAAAATATTTAGAAGCAGCAGGTGTGAAGTTCCAATTCAATACTGAAGTAACGAATGTATTATTTGATTTTGTTGGTGATAAGAAAATTGCCAAAAAGATTCAATGTAAGGTTAACGGGGAAGAACAATCAATTATCCTTACAGAAAATGATCTTGTATTTGTAACCAATGGAAGTTGTACAGAAGGAACAATCTATGGGGATCAAAACCATGCACCAGTTGGCAATGCAGAAGTTCGTACAAGTGGCTGTTGGAGTTTATGGAAAAACATTGCAGCCCAAGATGAGGCTTTTGGACATCCAGAAAAATTCTGCTCTGATATTGAAAAAACCAACTGGGAATCTGCAACAGTTACAACTTCTGATGATAGAATCATATCTTATATTGAAAAAATATGTAAGAGAGATCCAAGAAGTGGACGTGTTGTTACTGGTGGTATCGTGAGTTGTCAAGATTCTAGTTGGTTACTGAGCTGGACAATCAATAGACAAGGACAATTTAAAGAACAGAAGAAAGATGAAATTTGTGTATGGGTATACAGCTTATTTACAGATGTTCCAGGGGACTACATTAAGAAACCAATGAAAGAATGTACTGGTAAAGAAATTACAGCAGAATGGTTATACCATATGGGTGTTCCAGTAGATGAAATTGATGACCTTGCTGAAAATCATGCAATCTGTGTACCAACGATGATGCCATATATTACAGCATTCTTTATGCCAAGAACAAAAGGGGACAGACCAGATGTTATTCCAGACGGTTGTGTAAACTTTGCATTCTTAGGTCAGTTTGCTGAAACACCAAGAGATACTATTTTTACAACGGAGTATTCTGTTCGTACTGCCATGGAAGCTGTTTACGGTTTACTTGGGGTTGACCGTGGCGTTCCAGAAGTTTGGGGTAGCGTATACGATATTAGAGAGCTGCTTGATAGTAGCGTAAAATTAATGGATGGTAAGTCTCCTCTTGAAATTGAACTTCCAGGACCACTTAATGCATTAAAGAGACCATTGCTTAAGAAACTAAAAGGAACTGTGATTGAGAAAGTTTTAAAAGATCACGGCATAATCAGAGACGGAATGATATAAAAATAGGATTAGTATCAAATAGAAATCATCATAGAGAGCTGAAAAATGCTCTCTATTTTTTATGTGTCTACCGTGAGGTGAAGCCCTGAAGGAAGCCAGAGGAAGACTTCTAGTCTGACGTACAGAAATCACATTAGGAATAATAAAGACAAAAAAGGGATTGTCATAAAATCAATCTATTCTACAAAATATAATTCATACACAATGCATTATATTTTGTATTCCTGTGATTTTTACGACACTCCCTTCTTTATATACCATGCAAAATTATTTTTGATCAATCTTAAGTAGTGTTTGAAGTAGTACATTAGCCCCTTTTAAGCATGCCTCAACTGGGGTGAATTCTTTTTCACAATGACTATGCCCTTTTACACTAGGTACAAAAATCATAGTAGTTGGAATAACATCTGCAATAAATTGAGCATCATGACCTGGTCCACTATACATTCTCATAGCTGAGTAGCCATACTCCTGGGCACTTTTTTCTACAAAGTCTACATACTCAGGATAATAAGCAACTGTTTTACGAGACCATGCTTCTTCATAACTTACTTCACATTTTTCTATCACCTCAGGAATAGCCTTAATAATAGCTAATACCTGTTTAATGACTTCAGGGTCTTGATGTCTTGCATCTAAGGTAAACTTGACTTCATCTGGGATAATGGTATGGATATTAGGATGAGCAGAGATCTTACCTGTTGTATAAACAAGCTTACTATCTAATTTATCTAATTCATCATGTAAGTATTGAATAGTCTTGGTGGCTGCATATAAGGCATCTTTTCTATATTTCATCGGTGTTGTTCCTGCATGATCTGCTTGACCGATAAAGGTAAATTCATAGTTAATCATACCGCAAACCCCTTCAACAACTCCTATATCTTTTTTCTCTGCTTCTAGTACAGGCCCTTGTTCAATATGCAGCTCCACTAAAGCCATATTTTCTTCTGGCTTCATCCTATTTGCTTCTTCTCCTAAGTAACCACTGGCTTCTAAGGCTTCTTTAAAGGTAGTTCCCTCTTTATCTTTAGAAGCCAGCATCTTATCCTTATCAAATTTACCAGTAATAACCCCTGAAGACATCATAGCTGGTTCGAATCTTGCCCCTTCTTCATTGGTCCATACCACTACAGTAATAGGATGACGATGAGGAATCTTTTCTGTCACAATGGTTTCAGCTACTTCTAAAGCTGTTAAAACACCTAAGATACCATCATAATTTCCACCTTGTTTAACAGAATCCATGTGTGACCCAGACATAATAGCTGGAAGTCCTTCCTCCCCTTTAAGTGTGGCATAAATATTGGCCATATCATCTGTTTTAATAGTCATTCCAAGCGCCTTACATCTCTTACAAAATTCCTCTCTAGCTTCAAGAGCTGCTGGTGATAAAGAAAACCTAGTAATGCCTCCCTTACCTGTATCTCCAAATTTACTAAAAGTCACTATTTTATCCTCTAATCTCTCTTTGCTACATGTCTTCATAACCTTTCCTCCTCATCTTGATCATCTTCTATTGCTACATACTATTTCTTAACAACTCATTTTCCTGTCTCAATAGCATTTACTGGACACACCACCTTACAAAGATGACATCCTACACATTTGCTTGCTATTAAAATAGGTTTACCACTACCTGGTTCTTGCTCAAGTGCTTGATGCCCACCATCATAGCAAGACAAATAACACCTGCCACAGCCAACACATTTGCTTTTATTAAACTTGGGATAACAGATACTATCCCTATCTAGCTCATCACCTGGCACAATATGTTCTATGGCTTTTCCTACTATCTCACTAATGGAATGATACCCTTCATTTATTAAATAAAATTTCATCCCCTCTATAAGGTCTTCAATTATTCTATAACCATATTGCATAACCGCTGTTGTTACCTGTAAGTTTTCACAGCCTAAAGCTAAAAACTCAGCTGCATCTTTCCAGGTTTCAATGCCTCCCATACCACTTATAGGCGTCTTCCTTAAACCTTCATGACTTTTCATCTCATAGATAAAACGCAGGGCAATGGGTTTCACGGCTTTTCCAGAATAACCACCCACACTTGTTTTACCTCGTACCTTTGGCCCTGAACAAAAGCTTTCTAAATCTACATTCATAATGCTCTTAATTGTATTAATAGCTGCAATCCCTGTTGCCCCTGCCTCCATAGCTGCTAAAGCTGGTATTTCCATATGACCAAGGTTTGGTGTCATCTTGGCTAAAATAGGTAAATGGGTTCCTTTTCTAGTAGCTTTTGTATAAGTAGCTACTAGAAAAGGATTTTGGCCTACATCGGATCCAAGACCATCTGTGGCCATATGAGGGCAAGAAAAGTTACATTCAATAATATCAGCTCCAGCTTCAGTAACGATCCTTGCTAAGTAGGTCCATTCCTCTTCATTGGTTCCCATAATAGAAGCAACAATGACCTTAGTTGGATAGTTCTTTTTTAATTCCTTCAAAAAAGTTAAGTTCTCTTCTAAGGTATGGTCTGAGATTTGTTCAATATTTTTAAAGCCTACAAAAGGCACTGATTCCTTAGTTAGTGCATCAAAGCGAGGCGAAACCTCTTTAGGTACAAAATTACCTATCGTTTTAAAAGCTACACCTGCCCACCCCATTTCAAAAGCCCTAGCTACCATCTCATAGTTACTACCTACTACAGATGAAGATAAGAAAAACGGATTTTCACAAGGTACACCACAAAAGGTTATAGATAAATCTACTTCTTTTTCAGGTGTTTTAGGATAGGTAGCTGCCTTTATCATGATGTCATCTATTGGAACAGTTTTACTCATTTTAGACTTAACGCAAGCTTCTAAACACGCTTTGTTATCACAGCTTTCACAAGCCATCTCTAAGGTGAGCTTTTCAGCCGCTCCTGACGTATTTTCAAAACGAAGGGAACGAATGATTTTGTCTACCTCCACCCCATGTGGGCAAGCCTTTGTGCAGGCCGCTTCGTTGCATAGTAAACAACCACTCACTTCTTCCTTAAGTGAAATCTCTCTATATAATGGATTCATCGCTTTCCCTCCTTGTATTTATTTTCTAGGTTCTCTTTTTACAAACTCTCCAAAACCTGGTGTGCCTACAAAATCTCCATTGTCATAAACTAACTTGCCACGTACATAGGTTTGAACCGGATACCCATGTATCTTTTTTCCTTCCCAAATGGTATGGTCATAATCTGAATGCATGTTGCTTACAGAAATGGTTACATCTTTATAAGGATCATAAATAACAATGTCTGCATCTTTTCCTACTGCTAAAGAACCCTTTTGTTTGCATCCAAAAAGTTTAGCTGGATTTGTAGAACACAACTCTACTGCCCTATTGAAAGTAATCTTACCTTCATTAGCTGCTGATAGCATATAAGGATAAAGATTTTCAACACCTGCACAACCATTGGGGATTTTAGTAAAGTCATCTTTTCCCCAATCCTTCTCATAGCTTTGGAAAGGGCAATGATCAGTTGCTACTGTATCAATAGCACCCTGTCTAATCGCCTTCCATAGTGCTTCTTTGCTTTCTTCCCCTTTCATGGGTGGTGAACAAACGAAGTTTCTACCATCTTCTCTTTTATAAACATCACAGGTGAACTCTAGATACTGTGGGCAGGTTTCGATATAAATATCATGGCCCTCTCTTTTGGCAGCTACTGCAGCTTCTAATCCTTCTTTGTCTGCCATATGCACTAGATATAAGGACGCTTCTACTGAAGAAGCCCAGTGAACTGCTCTTTTGTCTGCTTCTGCTTCCACAAATTCTGGTCTACTCATATAGTGATACCAAGCTGAAGTCTTACCTTCCTTTAAAAACTGAGCTGTATATAGGTCTATTAAATCTGGATTTTCTGCATGAATGTTGGTCATGGCACCTACTTCTTTTGCTTTTAATAAAACCTTGACTAAGGTGCCATCATCTACCATCATGCCTTCCTTTTTGTATACTAAAAAACATTTAAAACTCGTAATTCCGTAATTGACAGCTGCTTCAAATTCATCTAAAATCGCCCCATCATTTAAGTCGGTAATACAGCAGTGAAAAGCATAATCTACGCAAGCTTCTACATCACATATAGCTTTTCTAGCTTCTACTGTTTCAATAATGCCAAAACCTTTTCTTTGCATTGGATAATCAAATACAGTGGTAACCCCTCCACAAGCTGCTGCCCTTGTTCCTGCTAAGTAACTGTCTGCTGAAACTGTTCCCCCAAAAGGCATAGCTAAATGGGTGTGTGCATCAATAGCGCCAGGTAATACCAGCTTGCCAGCAGCATCTACTACCTTTTCAGCTACTACAGGAAGATTCATTCCAACACATACTATTTTCCCATCGTTTACTGCAATATCTCCAACAAAGGTTTCAGCAGCTGTTATAATTGTTCCATTTTTAATTAATAAGTCCATTTTTCTTCCTCCTCCACTTTTAATAGAAATTTGTCGGTGGCTTTACTAGGCCATTTGGGCGGAACTGAGAGAGGGTGACTATCCTACGTGGATCCGCTCCGCATTTTCAGTAGGCACTAAGCTCACTTTTTTGGATGAACGCCCGCAAACTCGGTTCCCTCAAACACGTGGGCTAAGTACCATCCAAAACGTTCGCTAAGTGCCTACTGAAAATACTCCGAAGTCACCCCGCTAGGACAGCCACCCTCTCTCAGTTCTACCAACAATAACGCGTAAAGCTACTATCCTGCAGTGTTTCCAAGAAAAAAGATAAATTACTATCGTTACGCCTTCTTTCCGGCTGCCTCAATGCCTATTGCTTATGAGGTCAATAATGCTTGTAAGAAATGAGAGGAGAGGGCTATCTGGAAGGGTGACTTGGGAAAGTTTTTTTAGAGGCACTTGGCGAGTGTTTTTGATGGTTTTTAGTGCGAGTGTTTGACCAGCGGGAGTTTTCGCACGTTCATCAAAATAAGCTAGCCTAGTGCCTCTAAAAACTTGAACCGGAACACTGGAAGATAGCCCTCTCCTCTCATTTCCGCCCAGTAGCATTTCTCATAAACACCAAGGCAACTTTCTATTTATTTAATTTGTATACAAGTACTAGCCCTGAACGTTGATAGATTTGAGCAATTTCAAGTAAGTTCATACCACCAGCATTAGCTGCTGTTAAGTTAGATACCCAAGTTACACCAAAGTCTACTTGCCCTGTGTAAACAGCTGTGGTTTCCCCAATATCTCCACCACCAGGTACAATGGTCACATTTAAGCCAGCTTCTGTATAGTATCCTTTATCTAAAGCTACATAGTATCCCATGAATTGTGCTTGTGGTAACCATTTAAGTTGGATGGCTACATCTGTTTTTTCAAGAGGTGCAAATTTGCCATCTGCTGATGCCGTAACTGCTTCCCAATAAGAAGTATCTCTAATATCATCTAAGGTTAATTTTTGAAGTGCATCTGCTGCTGTACTATCACTTAATTGAATATATTTTTTAGCTAACTCAAGAGTTTGAGCCATAGCTTCTTCATTCATCTCTCCATAATTCGTTACTGTCTCACCTTTTGTATTGGTTTGAACCAGTTTTTTAACTTCTGTAGCCATGTAAGCTTGATGTTCTGCGGAAACGGAAGAACCGTATTTATAAACAATTTCTGCTGCTTCTTCTGGATGTTCCGCAGCATATTCCCAACCTCTTAAAGAAGCATAGATAAACGCTTTAACTGTATTAGGATTTTTCTCTGCAAAATCTTTCGTGCAGAATAAGTTATCTTCGAGCATTGCTACGCCTTCATCATTCATATCGATGGTTTTAACAGTATCCCCATATTTATAAGCACCGTCATAGTCATTTTTAACTAAGCCTAATTCGTTATAGGTCATAGCTGAGGCAAGTAAAATAGAATCATCATCAAAACCATCCATATCAAAAGCTTGGCTTAAATAAGTAATAGGCTGACCATATTTAGCTAGAAGTGCTTGAATTTCATATTCGTTTCCAAGTCCCCAGTTGCCAACCTTACCTTGGCTAGCAGCATCCTTAATAATCTCTTCTGCTGAT
The DNA here is from genome assembly GCF_000178835.2 of Cellulosilyticum lentocellum DSM 5427. Classification (GTDB taxonomy): domain Bacteria; phylum Bacillota; class Clostridia; order Lachnospirales; family Cellulosilyticaceae; genus Cellulosilyticum; species Cellulosilyticum lentocellum. The sequence goes on along the minus strand of NC_015275.1, from coordinate 677,036 downwards.
TGATCTGCATTATAATAAGGACCACTTGCTGCTGGACTAGCAGCCTCACCACTTGGGCTTTCTGTAGCAGTAGCTCCACTCGCTACTGGAGAAGGACTAGCCTCACCATCTGTCTTACTACTACAACCTACACTAGCTACTATAAGAGCTCCACTTACCATTATTACTGTGATTAATTTTGACCATTTTTTATTCATACTGTTATCCTCCCTTTTAATCTCTAAATTTTTATTATTCAAACCATCTTACTTCTATATATAAGCTTAAGGTCATTATCTTCGTCCCTTAAGCAGGATATTTTCGGCTACCATTAAGATGCCGTAAAGTATAATCGCCATCAAACATGCCACTACAATATACGCCCAAGCTGTAGCATACTGGGCAAGTACGATACTTTCTCTAATCTGCCTACCAACCCCAATAATGTATTCTGCAAAGTACTCACTCACCAATGCACTAATAATACAACCTGGAACACTAATTCTTAGAGCTGTAAAAACATAAGGTATACTATTAGGTATTCTGAGCTTTAGAAAAATAGTTTTCTTACTAGCTGCATAAGAAGTCATTAAATCCTCTGAAAAAGGTTTTAACTCAGTAAATCCCCGATAGGCATTAATGCTCATTGCCACGGTGCAAGTAATCATCACCACCAGCATCTTAGCAAACATACTTCTAATATTCGGATCTTTACTAAAATCCTTTGTTAGATTAGTCAAAATAGGTGCAATGGCAATGATAGGAATAGCATTAAAAGCTGATATAATGGTAAGTCCACCCATACCCCATTTAGGAAATAAAGTAGCAATAATAGCAATGAGATAACCTAATAATGAACCTAGTATTAAACCACCTAAAGCTACCATAGCTGTTGCCTGTACATTGAGCCAAATGCTTCCCATGTTATCAATAATGATACTGATAATACGAGTAGGTAGAGGAAGCGTGAAGGTATCTGCACCTATAAGCTTATGCAGCAGCTGTGTCTGCCAAAGAATAATGATAAATATTCCAAATAATAAAGGATATAAAACCGATGTTAATTTTGCTTTACTCATATGCCCCCTCCTTTACCTCTTTTTAGGTCTACCTGGTGCTACTAATCGTTCAATAAGTCCCATTAAGTAGTAACTGGAAATCCCGATAATAGCGCTGAAAAATACAATCTGCCAAAAAACATAAATACTCATGGCATGCTTTAGTGATTGTGAAAGCATACATCCAAGTCCACCACCGCCTTGCAGGGTGTCTACTAAGATAGATGCTGTAATTGCCATAGGTGCTGAGATTTTTAGTCCTGTAAAGAAATATGGAATACAAGAAGGAATCATCAGCTTCTTGTAAATTTCATACTTGCTAGCCGCTAAGGCATACATCAATTCATGCTTTTCTCTCTCCACAGACTTAAAGCCTGCTAAAGTATTCGTACATACTGGATAAAAAGTTAAAATAGCTGCAATAATAATTCGACTTTTATTGATATCTTTTGTCACAGCCAATACAATGGGTGCCATTCCTAAAATAGGAATCATTTGAATCAGCATCAAATAAGGAAAAGCTACCTTTTCTACTACCCCTGATAAATTCATTAGGAGTGCTAAAACAAATCCGCAAGCTGCCCCAATTAAAAAACCTACACCCGCTCTTAGTAAAGTTTCACCAGCACTAGTCATCACTAGCTGAAAAGCTGTTTGACTGCTGCTCACTAACTTGCTGCTAAAGACAGATTCGATGATTTGATAAATGTGAGGAAGCACATTTTCAGGGGTTCTCTTAGTTTGCTCGATAATAGTAGCGCCTATCTCCCATATACCAATAAGGCCTAAAAGCCATACGAAGACTACGGCTTGTTTTGATAAAAGTACTTTTTTAATAGCTTTCATGCCTATACCCCCTCAAAACTATTTCTTACCTTAGCCACGAGTTTAGTAAATTCTGCTGTATCCTTAATAGAAAGATCTCTCGGCCTTTCTAAATTAATATCTACTACAGCTGATACCCTACCTGGATGAGGTGATAAAACAACAACCCTGTCTGAAAGGAAAACAGCTTCCTGAATGTTATGAGTAACGAAAATAATCGTTTTGTTAGTTTTACGCCATATTCTTAAAAGGTCTTGATGAAGCTTTTCTCTAGTGAACTCGTCAAGTGCTGAAAACGGTTCATCCATAAGTAGAATTTCTGGTCTAATCGCTAAAGCTCTTGCAATTCCTACTCTTTGCTGCATACCCCCACTAAGTTCATGAGGATAATGTTTACCAAATTCATTAAGGCCAACTAAATCTAACATTTTAGTAACTCTAGCTGTTCTATCTTTCTTAGGCATTCCTAGAAGTTCCATAGGCATACATACATTTCTTCTTACGGTACGCCAGTCATATAAAACAGGGTTTTGAAAAACAATACCATATTTCTTTTGGAGTCTAATACTTCTAGGCGTTTCTCCTCTAACGGTTATGCTTCCTTCTGTAGGCTGCAATAAATCAGCAATGATACGGAGCAAGGTGGTTTTCCCACACCCTGAAGGACCTAATAAAGAAATAAACTCACCTTGATTAATCTCTAGATTGATATTACTTAATGCTGTAACAGGCTCTCCTCCATTTTTATCCTCAAATCTTACTGATAAGTTTTCTATTTTAATCTCAGTTTTAACTTCTCTTGGTTTGGAATAGTCTCTCTCTTCAAATTCAGTATCTAATTCTTTTAATGCACTCATTTGACTCCCTCCTTATTCATAAAATGATTGAAAATAAAAAGCGGCGCAAAACAATAACATGTTTTGCACCTTTGCAAAGAAAATATAATATTTATTTAAAGTTTTAATCTCTTCTTATTGATTAGAAACTAAGCAATCTCTTTATCATCGTTTCTACTTATATAGCTTATAGTAAATCTGCTTTAGATCCTCTACATCTACTACTTTAATAGTATTTGAAGGACTACCACTAGCCATTGCATCATTTGCCATTTTTTCGATGTGTATTTCAAAATCTGCTTTTGAAATACCATATCCTTCAAGACTAGGAATTTCACATCTACTACAAAGCTCTGCTAATGCTTCTAAAAATTTACCACTTGCTATTTCATCAGTCATCGTATCATCAGCTACACCAATGATTCTTCCTAACGTTCCAAAGCGTTCATAAGCACCATCCACCACATAACTCAGGCATTCTCCTATCAGCATTGCATTAGAAATTCCATGTGGTACATGGAAAAGTGCACCAATTGGTCTACTCATACCATGTACTAGGGTAACAGATGCATTATTAATACATACTCCAGCTTCAAAGGCCGCAATAGCCATTTCTTCTCTTGCTTTAGCATGATTACCATCATTATATGCAATAGGTAAGTATTCAAATATACGTTTCACAGCAGATAGTGCATATAAATCCGTTAGCGTATTACTTTTTCTTGAAGTATAAGCTTCTACTGCATGAGTTAAAGCATCCATTCCCGTTGCTGCTGTAATATGCCTTGGTGATGAATAAGTTAAACTAGGGTCAATTACTGCTAGCTGAGGTAAAAGTGCATTGCCTTTTAGAAGCATCTTAATATTTTTCTTAGTGTCTGTGATAATGGTAAACTTAGTCGTTTCTGACCCTGTACCCGCTGTTGTTGGAATCAGTACCATTGGTGGAAATGTGCCACTTATTTCTTTCCCCATATAGTCTGAAACCTTGCCTCTTAGCACACTCATAGCTGCAATAGCCTTTGCACTATCTAGTGGGCTTCCACCACCTATACCAATACAAAAATCACAGCCATTATCCTTATATAAATTGACTCCTGCTTCTATCATTTCATCTGTAGGTTCTCCTGTAATATCGTTAAAGACAGTATATCCAATCCCCCACTGATGCAAATAATCTGTTAAAAGTTTTAAGGTGCCTAACTTAGTAATCATCTTACCAGTTACAATAAACGCTCTTTTTCCATAGCTTTTAATCGTTGTTTCACAAGAAGCTAATGCCCCCTCACCTATGACTACTTTTCCTGGTAATGTAAACTCATATGCCATTTATTCTACCCCTTTCAAGAAACACTGAAATCAAGAAATCTTCCTATCTACATTGTCTAATACTTCATCTAATTTTGCAAGTTCCTCTATAAGTTGCTCTTTGGTAATGATTAATGGTGGGGCAATTAAAATCATATTTTCATGGGAATAAGTCATAAACCCTTTTTCTTTTAGCATGCCAATAATTTTTCCCATGACTCCTTCAGGATCTCTACCATAAGGTACTAATGGCTCTTTTGTCACCTTATCTTTGACTAACTCCACAGCTGAGAAAAGGCCTATATAACGTACATCTCCCACTGATGGATGTGCTGTTTTCATTTCTTCTAGCTTTTCTCCTAATACCTTTCCAACTGCTACTACATTATCTAGAATATGAGCTTCTTCATAGTATTCAACGCATGCTATACCAGCTGCACAAGCTAGAGGATGACCGCTATACGTTAAACCACAAGAAAGTAAATGATCATCAAAGTAAGCTGCTATTTCTTTACTTACGACGCAGCCTCCAAGTGGTATATAACCACAGGTAACACCTTTGGCAAAGGTAACAATGTCCGGTTTGACATCAAAGTTCTCAAAACCAAATAATTTACCTGTTCTTCCCCAACCTGTCATTACCTCGTCACAAATCATTAAAATACCATATTGATCACAAAGGGCTCTTACACCTGGCATATAGCCTTTAGGTGGAATAATAACGCCATTAGAACCTGTTACTGTTTCCATAGCAATAGCTGCTATGCTATCTGGCCCTTCATACTGAATTTGCTCTTCTAATTTTCTTATGTAATAAGCTGTTGCTGCTTCCTCTGATTCAAAACAAACGGCTTCTCTATAAAGATACGGATCGAAAAATTTCACAAAGCCTGGAATACCTGGTTCTAAGGGATATCTCCTTGGTTCACCTGTTAAGTTGCCAGCCCCAAAAGAAGAACCATGATAACTTCTATAGCGACTAAATATTTTATTTTTTCCTGTAAACATCCTTGCCATTTTAACGGCATTCTCATTAGCATCTGCCCCAGCATTAGTGAAAAATACTTTGCCCATATTATCTGGCATCAGCTCTACAATTTTCTTTGCCAGCTTTGCTCTGGATTCTGCTCCATAAGAAGGAGAAATGAAACAATACTGATCAACCTGCTTTTTAATGGCATCTCCTATGGCTTTATTCCCAAAACCTAAATTCATATTAACTAACTGAGACGACATATCTGTATAGCGATTGCCTTGATCATCCCAAAAGTAAATGCCTTCGCCTTTAACTACCGGAATAGGATTTAATCCTCTTTGTTTACTCCAAGATTGTAAGTTATAACTTGTTAATGTGCTTTTAATTTCTTCTCCTGTCATATCCTCTTCCTCCCTCAATCTTTTCTTAATCTATCTAAGTATTATCTTAGGCTACTTCTTAGATAAAACGTCAAAGGGGCCTATCCTATACGGATAAGCCCCTTTGCTTTCTTGTATCTTATGGCTATTATAGCTCCCTCCATTTTTCTTCGCAATTGCCATCTGCCCATTTTTGATTGTGCAATTGCACATCATCCTATTTTTTATTTTTTAGGGACTCCACTTTTAGAGTACATATAGATAAGTGTAAAAACAAATAAATAAAGTTTAAAACCAGAGTCTTAAAGCCTTAGTTTCCTATCACAAGGGTGCACCGGCTAAGACTTTTAGGAGCTCCTCACTCTTCGTTTTAACTTTTATACTTACACCCATAGTCTCTTTACGTGCAAGTCGTACTGAGGAGCTACTGCTATGTGATTTTAGAGCTGCAAGGTAAGTTGTAAAGGTTAAAATGAAGTGCTGGCAAACAAAAAAGCCACCTTTAAGTTCTGATGTGACCCCAAAAAGTTAGACTTTTATTGCGTAACAGATTTTTGATAAGTCTGTTACGCATTTTTATGCTGCTAAGAGGCTAATTCTGTATTGCACAGGACTGAGCCAGTCTAGTTTTTGCTTTATTCTTTTTTCATTGTAATACTTTATATATCGTTCTATTGCTGATTTTAATTCCTCATAACTATAATACACAACACCATAATAGATTTCTTGTTTCAGCAAACCAAAAAAATTCTCCATTACTGAATTATCATGACAGTTTCCTTTTCTTGACATGCTTTGAAATATTTTTTCTTCTTTCAGTCTGTTTGAATAGGCTTTCATTTGATAAGCCCACCCTTGATCTGAATGAAAAGTTCTACGATATGGACAATCAGAAGTAATCTCTATTGCTTTTTCTAAAGCCTTCATAACATTCTGAGCCGATGGTTGTCTACCCATTTCAAAGCTCATTATTTCACCACTACACATATCCATAAAGGGATCTAAATAAAGCTTATGCGTAGTCATATGACCCTTATTATCAATCTCATAATATTTAAATTCTGTTGTGTCAGTTGTTATCTTCTGATGAGGTATATTCGTGTTAAAACGTCTTCTAATTCTATTTGGTGCGACAGTTCCAACTTTGCCTTTGTAGGAACTGTATTTTCGACTTTTTCTAGTAAATGATGTAACCTGAAGGTTGAACTTCTGCATAATTCTTTGAACCTTCTTCTTATTTACTATATATCCTTGATTCCGAAGTTCTCCACACATTCTTCTATATCCATAGTTCTTATTATTTTTATGTATTTCTAAAATCTTATCCTCAATTTCTTTGTTTGGATTTTCTTTATTAAAACGCTTTTGCCAATACATATATGTAGCCTTAGGCATTTGACTGTACGAGAGAAGGTCTTTTAGTTTGAATTGTCTTCGGAGACTGTTGATGACCCTAGCAAGTCTCTCGTTTTTGCTTCGTCCTCTAAACGCAGTCTCCTCAGTTCTTTTAAAAAGGCATTCTCTATTCTAAGTTTAAGTAATTCATCTTCTAATTCTCGTACATGTTCCATGCTCGTATCTACTGTAAAATCTTTTGTAAGTTGCGTGACATCTTTTGAGTTAGTCTTTTCCAATGTTTTTCTCCGACCTTTCTTATGAGGTCTTAGAGCATCAAGACCTGCCACTTGGAATCTATTTACCCAGTTACAAATCAATGCTGGGTTATTAATTCCTTCTTGAATAGCTAATTCTTGATACGAAACCTCACTTGTTAAATATAATTCTACAACATGAAGTTTATAATCAAAAGAGTAATATTCTTTTTTTCTTGAACGCATTAATCCTGCATCTCCGAATTCCTTGTATGCATTAATCCATTTGCGTAATTGTGAAGTAGAGCCTAATCCATACTTTGTTGAAAGATAAGGTGTTCCACCTTCACCGTTTAGGTATTCTAAAACCACTTTCTTTTTAAACTCAAAACTATGTTTTGTCATAAAAATACCGACCTCCCAATCGTTAGATTTTTGGTCTAACTTTTGGGGGTCGGTACATTCACAAACTAAAAGGTGGCTTCTTTGTTTATATTTCTTTAAAATCTCTACCTTTAAATATCCTTATAGGATTTCCTCTTATAAGCCTATTTTGTTCTAGCCAGGCTAGTTGCTTTTCTTTTTGATTTGCATCTTCATTAACCTGTGCTAGTAAGTCAAGTAGCCTATTCATGGCAATTTGCTTATTCATATGCTGGCTCCTTGCCTCTGTTGATACTACTGCTATACCTGTAGGCATATGAATAGCTCTTACACCTGTTTCCACTTTATTGACGTGCTGTCCGCCTTTTCCCCCACTTCTAAATGTTTCAAACCGAATAATTTCCTCTGTTGATACTTTCTTTACTTCTTCTAAAATACTGACATCAATATACCAATTTTTTCGTTTGCAGTTAGCCCTATAGGGGCTTTCACAAATCCACAACACAGAACCTTGCTTCAAGTCTGCTGCCTCATCTAGCTCACAAGTTATATAAGTAAAGCATCCTTTCGCTTTACCCTGATGGGCCTCTACTAACTTTAGATTTGAATACTCTTCCTTTAATTTTTCAAAATACATGCCAACTGCTAGTTCACATTCACAAGGACCTTTACCTGAACTTATTTGCACTTTCATAAGTCACCTCCCCTTTATATGTGATAAGCGGTCTTAATGTAGCCACCACTTCAATTAAACCAAATTTCATCAGACTGTCTATAACTTGCTCAATATTTTTATAAGCTTCTGGCGCTTCTTGAAACAAGAGATTCGTATCATGACATACTACCTTACTCTTTAACTCTGTGCATCTAATGCTATCTCTATCATATTTATTATTGATTCTAGATTTACATAAGCTTCTAGCCCATTTTCTTCCCGCTCCATGAGACAATGAATCTAGGGATAAACTCGTGTCTTCTTTTGGCATACAAATATAACTAAGGCTTCCTCTAGACCCTGGAATAACAATAGGTCCTACCTTAGAAGAAGTCGTTCCTTTTCTATGAATAAATCCTTCACTGGTTTCTTCTAAGAAATTATGATAGCAATCTATCACCGTTACAATTTCATCGTTAACGCCTAAATGCCCTAATAGCTTTTTAGCAACTAGTTCTCTATTGCGCCTTGCCCATATCAAAGCTTTTTCATGTTCTTCCAGATAAGTGACTGCTTCATCTGAATTTTTCAAAATGCCTTCTGGCTTTAAATGTGCACGTAAGATCTTTTCTCCATAGCCTCTTGAACCGCTATGCACTAACAGAAATACTTTATCTTTTTCTAAGCCTAGCTGCTCATATAAATCCTTATTGACCACCTCATGAATACACTGGAATTCTGCAAAATGATTACCATTTCCTATAGTTCCCAATTCTAAAATAGGACTTTCTTCTTCATAGGGATTCATAATCCATAAATCAGAAAGTTGACGAATATTACTTAGGCGTGTTACCCATTTGTCTTGTTTATACTTCTTCAACTTAACGGCTGTCTCAAAAAGTCCCATACCACAGCCTATATCATTCCCAATCAAATGAGGATAAAAGCGATTTTGGCTAAGAAGTGCTATTCCAATAGGTGATTTTCCCGCATGCAAGTCTGGTAATCCTACTACCCTTATGACATCTTTTAATTGACTTACACCTACTAATTGATCTTTTGCTATTTGTTCAATCCAATTCTTCTCATTACTTATTAATACTATCTTTTCATTTCCCATTCATATTCTCCTTAATAAACATAGCCTTTTTCTAAATTTGAACACAAAAAAAGTACGCAAACACACTGCGCACTTTTAATCTCTTTTATTAGAAAAAGTGTATCGTTGTTTGATATAAAAATTATTGATTTGTCACCTTTTTCATATTTTCCAACATAACGACCACTCCTCTGTTTATCAAGATAAATATTTTATATTTTCAGACTCATTATATCACTTATAGGATGCAAGTCAAGTTTTTAATTCACCTTTATTATTACTCATGTGTTTAATTATAACCTTATTTTCTTAATCTCTTAGGCTCATCACGACTTCTTCCAACACCTCAAAATATTTCTCAAAGGTTTTTCTGCAGCACATAGGGTCTGAAATAGTAACTCCCTCTGCTCTTAGTCCAATAAGTGAAAAGCCCATTGCCATACGATGGTCATCATAAGTCTCAACTCTTGCTGCTGTTGGCTCTCCTGGATAAATGGTCACACCATCCTCATCTTCCTCACAACGAATTCCCATCTTGCGAAGTTCAGTGGTTATAGCTTTTATACGATTGCTCTCTTGATATTTAATATGACCAATGCCTTTTATAATTGTAGGTGAGTCTGCAAAAGGTGCAAGTGCAGCTAATGTAATGGCTTGGTCTGAACAAGCATGCATATCTGCTGTAATGCCTTTATATTTTCCATCTACTGGACCTTTCACGCAGATTCCCTCTGGTGTTTCCTCTACGCTACATCCCATTTCTTCTAAGAAGCTGATAAATTGGATGTCCCCTTGTAATGAATCAAAAAAGACATTTTCCACTACCACCTCTATGCCTAAAAGCGCTGCCATACCATAGAAATAACAAGCTGCAGATACATCTGGTTCTATCTGATACTGCTTTGCTTCATAGGTTTGTCCCTTTGAAATAAAATATTGATGTGCCTGTGATTCTCTAACCTCTAGGCCAAATTGTTTCATCATCTTAATTGTCATATCAATATAAGCCATACCATGTGTGCCTTCTAAAGAAATCGTTACATCTTCCTTAAAGCAGGTAGAAGCAATAAGAAGCGCACTTAAAAACTGACTGCTTTTTTCAATATTCACACTCATTTGATCTTTAGTCACAGGTTTACCTCTTAAGGTAAATGGGAAACAACCTTCTTCTAGTTCATAGTCCACTTCTGTTCCCAAACCTTCTAGCGTATGAAGCAATGGTGCCATAGGACGTTTTCTCATCTGCTCTGAGGCATCTAATTTGTATACTCCATCCGACACCCCTAAAAAAGCTGTTAAAAAACGTGCTGCTGTTCCTGCACTTCCTACATAGATTGCTGCCTCACGCTTTGGCACTTTTCCCTTTAAGCCATGTACTTTAATCATACATGCTGCTTCATCTACTTCTGTTTCAAACCCTAACTCTTGCACACATTGCAGAAAATGACGTGAATCATCACTAAAAAGTGTGCCTTTTAATTCACTGATTCCATCTGCTAATGTAGCAATAAGCAGTGCCCTATTGGTAATACTTTTAGATCCTGGTACACTCACCTTAACTTTTTTATTTGTATTTATTTTATTAAAAAGTGTTTTTACCTCATATACTTCCTGCTTCCACATCTACTTAATTCCTTCCTGTTTTATAATTCCTTTCTACTATTTCATAACACCAATATAATTTTCTGATTATTATAACATAGTTTTCCTTTTCCACCTAGTCCTCTCATTAGTAAAAGCTTAACACATTCTAAGTATTGTTCATAGAAAAAGCCTATAAAATATCATTAATATAAAACCCCAAATATAATTTCACACGGTCTTCCAAATCCATGGGGTCAAGCCCCGTAATCTTAGCAACCTTTTTAAGCTGATTAGTGACTGTATTACGATGAACGTACTGCTTCTCAGAGACAAGCTGAGGACTTCCGTTATTTTCGAGATAAATCTTTAAAAAGCTCATTATATCTGTCTGATTCTCCTTATCATAGGCCTCAATTTTACCCACACACTCCTTATAAAAATCTCTTAATACTTCTTTATCTTCCACAGATAAAAGGAGCTTATACACACCTAGTTTATCATAGTAAACCTCTTGCCTTTGTTGTTTTTTTGCCATTCGCAAGGCTTCTAAGGCCCTATTAAAATTACATTGTTGATTTCTAATATTTCTCGTATTAGAGCTTACCCCCATATAAAATTGCCACTTAGGTACTTCTTTGTCTGTGATGCTTAAATATTTTTCTATAAAATTCTCTACTTCATAAACACTATAATCCACTAATGCTAAAATCAAATCTCCATTATAAGAAAACGCCACATAAAGCTCATGAATGCTTCTAGCAATACTTTCTGCATATCTCTTTAATCGTTCTATCTTTACTTCACCATCCTCTTTACTATCTGCCACTACTGAAATCGCAACAAAAGAGAACCGTCCCTCTCTTTGATAACCATAGCGTTCCATATGGATAATTTGGGTTTCTAAATCCCCAATACCAAAGATAATATTCTTAATGGTGGTTGACATGCTCATTTCAACATCATCATTTTTCATAATACGATGGCAAAAATCTCTAGTCATATCAACCATTCGTGTCTGCCAAGGAATTGTAAAAAGAGGCATCTGCACTTCATCACAAAATTCAATAACCGACCTAGGTACTTCTTTTGTATGAGGGCCAATATTAATAACAAAAGCTGCTGTTCCCACTGTATAAAGCTTTTTAGCAAAATTAAGGAACCATTCTTCTCCTGTGTTTAATATACCAGCAGTAAAGATAAGCTCTTGGCCATGTAAAAATTTACTGACATCTTCATCTTCAATAATATGTACCCACTGTACAAGACGATCTAATCCTTGCTTCCCTGCAATCAATTTCATCTGATAAAGAATAGTAGCATTTTTAAACAACTTTCTTACAGTAATAGCCATGTGTCCCCCTCCTTTTGACCTCTAGCTAACAAACCCCTTTTTTCATATAAAAAGGGGCATACTGATTTTCCAGTATGCCCCTTTGCACATTATCTCTTATTTTAGTCGTCATTTTTTATTTTTTCAAGTCATTTATTAAAGCAACTTATTTTATTGAGTAATACTCTAATCTCTGTTTCAATCATTTCATAATCGACTACACTTCTAATAGATTAACCTTAAAAGGTGAAGCTGGCAAGTTTTCTTTATTATATAGATTAGCATTCTCAGGGTTGTCTTCCCATGCATATCTTACTTCTACAGGTTGTTTGATGCACTCATGCCAAACTATTACTTCATTATCTTTTATACTTGATCTTGCAGGAATGAAACGCTTGCCATCTGGCGATATAGTAAATCCTTCTAATTTTCCACCTTTAGCTAGTAGCCCACTGCCTATATGTTCAAAGGTAAGTATCACTTGATCTGCCGATACTCTAGCTCGTTTAAATATGGGGCCGCTGCAAACAATAGGTTCATTATAAACTAAACTTCTTGCTATCAGTGCTAGTCGTTCACCTACGTCCTTTTTGTTTAAAGGATGTAAATCATTCCATTCACCAATATCAATAGTGACTGCCATTCCTGTATGGGCTACTTCTAATGTTTTAAGCTGCGCATCTCGAATTTCAGCCCAAGTACTGTAGCAATATTCACATCCTATATTTTTAAAATTAGGAAGTTGCACATATATAAAAGGTAATTTTTCATTTTGCCACACTCTCCGCCAGTCCTTAATAAGCAGTTCAAATAATTGCTTGTATTTCTTAGGTAACCTACTCGCATTGGATTCTCCTTGATACCATATAACCCCTTTAGGCACAAGATTTTTTAAAGGCGCAATCATCCCATTATGTACCCCTATTGGTTCAAATTGTATAAAAATTTGTGGTGCTAATGCTTCTATTGCTGTGCCAGTACCTACTTTATATAACCACTTACCTTTTAAATCAACACTTTCATCTGCTGTTTCTATTTGATAAGGCTTATCTGGAGTGAATCCTCCTTCTCCCCGCCAACAGACCACCCGTATAGCAAGTATATTCTCTCCTTCTTTTAAAATCCCCTGGGGGATATCATATATTCTAGGCGGATATTGATAACCTGTCTCTCCTATCTTTTGCCCATTGATATATACCGTATCGCTATCAATAATAGTGCCTAGCAAAATCCTAGCTTGTTTTTTTATCATACTTGCCGGTATATTAACCTTTTTTCTAAACCAAACGACACCTGCATCTAAATACATCTCCTCATTTTTCCAAATAGTAGGAAGCTGTATAGTTGCCCAATCCTTATCTTCATAATCAACTTCAAACCATCGAGATTCTTTACTACTCATACCTCTGTCAAGATTATCAAGCCTGTGAAGCCATTGGTTAATTCTTTCCTCATCCTTCTCTAGTACTTGTCTTATATAATCTTTATTCTTGTACTTGGCTATCTGCTCTATATATTCCGGCATTGCCTTAAGTCCTTCTTCACTAATCCACGCTTCTGCAGGTGTTCCTCCAACAGCAGTGTGTATTAAACCTATTGGGACTTGATATTTTTCAAACAGCTTTTTCGCAAAAAAGTAGCCAGTAGCCGTAAAATCCTGTACATTTCTTTTCGTTAAAGGTTGCCAATAACCCTCAATGAGTTCCTCTTGTGGGGCCTCGAAATCATATGCCATGGGAACTTTAAACATTCTAATTAATGGATTTACATAACTATTAATTTCATCTCTATAGCGTTCCATCACCCTACTTACTGGCAATTCCATATTGGATTGACCTCCACAAATCCATAAATCACCCATTAGGATATTCTGTATAATAATCGTCTTATCTGCTTTAATCTCCATGTTATAAGGCCCACCATCTGGTAATGGCTTCAAACATACTTCCCACTTTCCTTCTCTATTTCCTTCTGTCTCATAAATAGTATTGACAAACTTAACAGTTACTTTCTTTCCTTCGCCAATATATCCCCAAATTTTATTAGGCTGTTCTCTTTGTAAAATCATTCCATCGCCAATTAATTTAGGTAATCTCAATTCGTTGCTATTAGCCACTTTATTCATCCCCCTAAATCCTCTATCAATTTGCTTTATTTTCTACCCGACCTATTTTCGTTTCTCACGTACTGTAAATTTATACTGAGTCTCTGATTGATAAATACTATCAGGTCTAAGTATACATGGCTCCTTAAAAACTTCCTCATATCCAATAGCACATTTTTGTGTTTCAAAACATACACCATACCTTATGGCTTGCTCTGCTATTTTCAATTTTTCATTAGGGGGATTATTCATGGTATACATTACGACGCAAGGTTCTGTTGTTGTTATTTCCATACACCTTTCTGAAATAGGGTCATATAACTCTACTACTTTCTCTTCTCCTTGATTCAATAACCATAGATGATCATAGCCTTTTCCATATCTAAGCTGCACTGAATCATTATGAATATCCTTGCCTATTGGCTTTGCCTTTCTAAAGTCAAATGAATATTCCTCATCTACAGATAAAAATTCACCTGTTGGAATAGATTCGTTATCTAATTCAAATATACTATCACTATCTATCCACACTTCTTGTTCCAATATTGAACGTTTCCCATTTCCAGACAAATTAAAATAAGCATGATTTGTGAGGTTAACTATAGTTAATTGATCTGTCACCGCTTCGTATTGTATAAAAAGTTCATTATCATTATTTAGTATATAGGTTACTTTCACCTCTACATTTCCAGGAAAGCCTTCTTCCCCATCTTTACTTTTGCAGCACAATTGAAGTCTTATTTCATCATCCTTGCATTGTACCATTCCATCCCAAAACTTATGATGGAATCCTTCTGGTCCTCCATGTAGCATATTACCATTCTCATTTTGGGTTAATGAATAAACTTTTTTATCCAACGTTATTTTTCCTTGATGAATACGTCCTGCCATTCTGCCTATTGTAGCTCCTATGTATCCTGGATTTTCCTCATATACATTAATGTCTTGCCATTCCAGCACAACATTTTCAAAATTTTCCTCTTTATCTGGTACGATAACCTTAGTTAATGTTGCCCCTAAATTAAGCACTTCTACTTTCATTCCTACATCATTAGTCATCAAATACTTGATGATACGATTTCCTTTTTTTGATATCGTTATACTTGTATCACATTTCATTATTTATTTCATCTCACTCTCATTCTTAGATACAACGAAGGTAGCTACGCTCTCTTCTAAACCGCTTATTGTTATTAGCAGTTCATTAGCTAAACTTGCAAACTGCTCTACTATGGAATGTTGCTCCTCACTTAGTGCATTAACTTCCTCTACAGCAGCAGCATTTCCTTCATTAACACAAGCAATATTCTCCATTTTTTTAATCATCTCATCCTTATACTGCGTCATTAACTCTATTCTAGAATTTACTCGCTCTAGGCCTACACTTATTTCTTTTAAATCATTAATCATAAGATTTAAAGACTCATAAGTTTTATTGACAGCTACAGATTGCTCTTCTAATAATTGATTTGATTTAACTACTAAATGAGTAGTTTGAGCTACCTTACCTTCAATTCCCTTTAATGCGTCTTTTACATGATTAGAGGAATCTTTTGACTGAGTCGCCAGATTTCTTACTTCATCCGCTACCACAGCAAAACCTCTACCTACATTTCCGGCTCTTGCTGCTTCAATACTGGCATTTAAAGCGAGTAAATTAGTCCGCTCACTAATATCATCTAAAAAGGTCATTATTTCTCCAATAGTCTTCGTTAATGTACTTAGTTCCATAATACTTTGACTAATCTCAGCTGACACACCATGAGTAGAAGTCACTGTTGTATTAAGAAACGTCATGTTACTGCTTGCATCTTCAATAATTTGTCTTGTACCTTGAGTATGCTGCAATAAAACGTTTGTATTTTCGATGACTACTTGAATACTACTTGCCAGTTGTTCCATTACCGATACACTATTACTAATATCCTCTGTTTGGCTATTTGAGCCCTCTGCTATATTACCAATGGAACTTGTCAGTTGCGAAATACCTTCTATTGAAGTAGTACTACTTCTTTTAAGAATGCCTGCAGCCTCCACACTATGTTCAACAGTATTCTTCGCTTGCTTTAGCAATTGTTGTATATTGGCTATCATATGATTAAAGCTATTTCCTAGTTCTGAAATCTCATCATTACCTTTAGTCTTAGCGAATACTGTTAAATCTCCTTCTTCTGCTTTTTTCATAAGCCCCTTTAATTGCATTACTGAATTGACAATTCCCTTTGAAATAGTACTTCCAATAGTAATGGCTACTAGCCCAATAATGATTACCATAAGCCATATTAGATTAACGACCTTATCAATTCTATTCGTTAACATTTTCTGTGGAATCTCAGCTACTATCACCCAGCCATTATTAGTTTTTGCACTCGCCACTAAATTCCCATTTACTTCTTCAGACCATTCTTCCGCTTCTAAATCAATGTGAGCTACAACTTGTTCCTTTATAGATTCATCAACATTGGAGCAAATCACCTGGCCATCTACATTTAAAATGCTTACATTAGACCCCTCAAATAAATTGATATTATTTACCTTTTCCTCTAATATGTCATACTTCGCCTTTACCACTAAGAGGCCTACTCTTTTTGCAGTCTTTATATTAATAACTTCTTTGTAAGCAAAAACTTCCTTCGCATTATTAGTATCAATAATCTCCCAGTTCACTTCTTCTGTGGTATCTCTACCTACAAAGCGCTCTACATCTTCTTCCTTCAACTTAATTCCAGACAAAATCTTTGTTCCATCATCCATTAATAAAGCAATATCTTCTATGTTCTTATCCAGGGATACACTATAGTTAATTTGCGTTACTATACTTTTTATAATATTGTGCTTTTCTAAATCATTAGCATTATTCTTAGGTTTTATTGCTATTTTTGCGTACTCACCAACCAAATTATTAGTCGAAGCATTTAAGTCATTAATAATAATTCTAGTCATACCACTTTCTATACTTTCTGTATAATAACTTGTATTGGCCCCTGTTTGCTTAACCATCTCTATGGCCATTTGGCTCGTTATATCTCTAACTGTAACCTTTGATTGACTGGCTGAAAATAAATTAACAGCAACTAATGGAACTACTGTACAAAGAATATATGAGCTAATCAATTTCCTCTTAATAGAACCTCTTTTCTCTACTGTTTTTTTATCTTTTACTTTCTTTTTATTTAGATTTTTTTTAGCCATTAAGTGTAAGTTCTTCATCTGTATTCCCCCTATTTTTAATCCGTCATTTCTTACCTTAAGCAAATCTAACAATCAAATTTTACTTATCATTACCTTTATATTCAAACCAACCAAAATCCGCATAATTTTTACTCATCTTTCCATTACTACTTGCATACATACCTATACAAGTTCCAACAAAACCTCCTGCTTTATCAGTACTTAATATGCTTGCATCCACACCTGTTACCAACTCATACATCTGTTCAGGATCACTGCCATAATAAAAGTTAAAATTTTGCCCTCTCCCTACTATCTTCATACATATTGGTGAATCACTAAATTGACTTTCAGCTATTAACTTATCTTTTCCTACTTCACATTTTATAAGCCTAATAACCGTATCACTTTGCTGCATACCATACTCATATCTAAAGTGATATCTTTCATTTTGAATCAGCACAAGGCCTGCAACTTCATTTATAGTATCCGGAGTAAATTCTAATAATGTACTGACTATAAAATCTTGATGCTGCTGCCTTAAACATATAAGACTTGGATGAACCAATTCTTTTATGCTCTCTGGTCTTAACTTGATTCTAAGATACCCCTCCCTAGCTCCTAAGCTACAAAAGTCTTCTTTTGGTCCTCTAAGAGAAATCCATTTATCACTTAATTCACTTCCTATAAAATGAGTACATGCATCTTCGGGCATCACCTCAAACCAAGGTAAGTCTGGTGCCTTACTCATTTCCTCTACAATGCCTTTTCCCTCGTTAACAATAGGCCATCCATTTTCCCAAATAACATTTACCAAAAAGGTCTCTCTCCCAAGATTCCTATAATAGCCCCCATAAGGCCTAGATCCTAGCAAAACCATCCACCATGTACCATCCTGAATCTGTACTAAATCTCCATGTCCTACATTAACAATGGGATAATGCCTACCTAAGTGCCTATGTGTCAAAATTGGATTTGCAGGATTTCCTTCGTAGGGTCCTATAATCTGTTTACTTCTAGCTATTGTTATAGAATGCTCATGACCTGTTCCACCTTCTGCTATCATTAAATAATAGTATTCATCTTTTTTATAAAGATGAGGTCCTTCTGGCCATACCGCATTATTAAAAGCGCCTTGCCATAAAACATACTTTTCGCCTATTAGTCTTCCTTGTTTTATATCTAATTCCTGTAACCAAATCTCATTATCTCCATAATACCTGGAAACTTCTTTTGGTTTTTCCCTTGTTCCTACATAATAAACTCTTCCATCCTCATCAAAAAATAGACTTGGATCTATTCCCTCTGCTTCTAGCACAATAGGATCTGACCAAGGTCCTTCCGGTCTTGTGGCCGTAACATAAAAATTTCCTTCACCTGATATGTTCGTTGTAATCATATAAAAAATACCTTCATGATATCTTAGCGTTGGCGCATAAATGCCACCTGAGTGCTCGGCTCCTTCTAAATGTAATTGACTACTTCTTTCAAGCACATGCCCAATCTGTTTCCAATTCACTAAATCTTTACTATGAAAAATAGGCACTCCTGGATAATAAGCAAAACTTGATGTCACAAGATAATAGTCCTCATTAACCCTACATATAGATGGGTCAGGGTAAAATCCTGGCAAAATAGGATTAGAAAAGTTTCTCATGCTATTGCTCCTTTACGTTCATAAATTAACAATTCTTCATCTTTCATCCTTCATTTTCCTTGAATTTTCTATTTATAAAAAAAGGACAGTATTGATATCTACTGCCCTTCTTATTTAGCTGATTACCATATTCTATAGTTACCACTTAAGGCTAGAAAGGCAAATGCATATAAACAATTATCGTAATACCTTCTTTCTCCAGTTCGGAGTGGCGTTTTCCAAAACCTTTGAACACATAACTCACTATATTTTCCCTTGGTAGCTAAAGAACCCATGGCATTAGTAGCTATAATTGCCACTGGATGTAAAGCAGGCTGATCTATAATTGTGCCGTCAATTTCATAAACACACTCTGCATTATCTTTCACTGTATCACAGAAGAATTTTTGAATTTTGTCTGCGCATTCACTTTCCCATTCACTTTTGCCAAACCAAGCATAATCAAGCCCAATATTAGCAATTACACGATAGGAGTCACTATAATAGTATCCATGCCCTTCCTCGTATCTTGGTCTTCCATCATAATCACTATACTCAGGTGCTAATCCTGTTTCAGGATGACAAGCTTTTTTTAGAAATTCTCTACTAGCTCTAGCTGCTTCCTTCCAAAAGTCTCTATCTTCTTCATTAGCCCATAAAGCAAATAGTTCATAAAAATGTGGTAGATGATAAGATGGATCTGTAAAATCAAGTTCTGGGACAAACTTAATCAGCTTATTGGTAGGCTCCCACATAGGGTTTCCTCTCCCATCTTCACCTTTATGGAGACATTCATGAAGAAGGTTCTGCGCTTCTTTCGTGTAGTTAAAAATACCTACTCCATCCCCCCATCTATGTGCTGCAAAAAATAGGGCCATTGCAAAATACTCTTCACCATCTGGAGCTGAACCTTCAGAATTTCTTTTTCCTCCTGGAGAAGCAGACCACGCAAAATAACCTTTATTGTCTCCTTCACTATGCCACATATAAGTTTTTGTCCATTTCCACAGACAATTAAATTCTTTTTGCATATTTCTTTGTACACAGATCATCATTCCATAAGACATACCTTCTGTACGTACATCTATATTTCCAGTATCCAAGATATATCCCATATCATCTTCTACCAAATGATAGAGCCTCTCGTCCTCTGAGCCATAAAAAATAGTATTAATAATTTGATTAAGCCTATCTTCTATTAATTCTTTATCGTAGCCTAATGCTTCAAATAAATTAGGATAGTTGTCTTTTTTAATATACTCCATTATTCTTTTACTCCTCCGATGGTTAAACCTGTTACAAAATATCTTTGTAAGAATGGATATAAACATACAATTGGAAGAGCTGTTATAACGGTTGTTGCTGCACGCATAGTTAATGGAGATACTGTATTGCCCGCATTCTTCATTGCTTCAGCATTACTTCCTTGATTCATTACAGAAGAAAGAAGTTTCATTAACTCATACTGCAATGTTGTAAGATTAGTTGCTGTACGGTTATAAAGCATTGCATCAAACCATGAGTTCCATTGCCATACTGCAATAAATAATGCAACTGTAGCAAGTACTGGCTTACACAATGGTAAAATAATCTTCATAAAAATTGTGAAATGTCCTGCTCCATCTACTTGGGCTGACTCAACTAGACTATCAGGTAATCCATTCATAAATGTTCTAATAACAATCATGTTAAAAGCACTTACCATACCTGGTATAATATAAACCCAGAAATTATTGGTCAATCCAAGATTTTTATATAAAACGAATGTTGGAATTAATCCTCCATTCACATACATGGTTAACACATATATAAATGAGAGTTGCTTTTTGAAAATAAATTCTTTTCTACTTAAGATATATGCTAATAAAGATGTAACAAATAATTGAGATACTGTTGCGATGACTGTTCTTAATACAGATATTTTGGCTGCAGTAGGTAATAATTCTTTATTAAATACTGTCTTATAATTTTGCAATGACCATTGTCTTGGCAAAAGATAAATGCCGCCTCTTAATGCATCTGTTCCGTCGTTAAAAGAGTATGCTATTGTATTGACTATGGGATAAAGTATGATTAATGTAAACAATGCTAAAATAATCATATTAACTACATCAAAAACTTTATCTCCCATTTTTTGCTTTTTTAATGATTGCGTCTTCATCTCAATTCCTCCTCTAGAATAATCTTTCTTCGCCAGCAGCCTTAGCAAATCTATTAGCTAGGAAAATTAAGACAATACTAACTACACTCTTAAAGATACCCGCTGCTGTCGCTAATGAATAATCTGCTAAACTAATACCATATCTAAGAACATAAATATCAATAGTTTGAGAAACCTTTTGAACTAAACCATTTGTTAATAGATATTGCATATCAAATCCGGCATTTAAGATATTTCCAATGTTTATAATTAAAAGGATGAATATTGTTGATTTAATACCTGGTAAGGTTACATGTAGGATTTTTCTGAAACGACCAGCGCCATCAATAGCTGCTGCTTCATAAAGTTCAGGATTAATAGCTGTAATTGCAGCCAAGTAGATGATACTACCCCATCCTGTTTCCTTCCATACATTAGTTATACCTACAATTCCCCAATAGTATTTAGGTTCTGATAAAAAGTTAATGGGCTTATCTATAATATGTAATTTTAGTAATAGCTGATTGAGAATACCTGTATCCATTGAAACTACCTGAAATACAAGTCCTACTACAATAACCCAAGACAAAAAGTGTGGTAAGTAAGAAACCGTTTGTATAAATTTCTTAGCTTTTACATTTCTTAATTCATTTAATAAAAGGGCAAATCCTATGGAAAAAACAAAACCTAATACTAAATTAATCAAGCTCATAGCTAACGTATTTCTAATAACCCCTAAAAATACATCATTTGAGAATAATTGTTTAAATTTAGCAAACCCTACCCATGTTTGATCAAAAAATCCCTTGGCTGGCTTATAATTTTGGAATGCCATAACCCACCCAGCTAATGGTGCATAGTTGAAAATAATAACATAGATTAGAAAAGGTAGTGATAAAAGAATCAATTGCTTTTGTTTCTTTATTTCACTCCAAGATATTCTCTGTTTCGCTTCTACTGTCTTTTGTGCTTTTGGCTTGCCTATCCCTTTATTTAATTGAACCTGAGCCTGCCTACTCATACTTCCTCCTCCTTTAATGTCCACTTATAAGTTTATATTCTCTATTGCAAACAAAAAGGGGACTCTTAATTAATATCACCTATAAAGAGCCCCCCTGTTCTTATTTTTTTACCATTTGATTTTTCTATTTACCTTGTGCAACGTCAACTCTTCTTCTTACTTCAGCTGTGAGTGCATCTTCATAGACCTTCATATCTACTCTCTCACCAAGAACTGACATATATTGATCCCATGCACCTTGGAAATCGTCTGACATAATTACTTTTGGTAGCCATTCATGTTTTACTTCATCCATATTTACTTTAGCTAAACCGTAATCTGTATCAGCTGTCCAAGTGTTTGAATAAGACCACATTGGGTACCAATCAGAGTTTTCTCCAGCTTCATTTACGAATTCTGCAAATGTTTTATATCCATATGCATCCATCACTTTTTTCTTAGCCTCTGATTGACCATCATAGTACTCACCTGGTTGGAAGTTTGGTGCATATGCATTAATACCATCTAAATTCATACCAACATAATGTGGGAAGTAAGAATAACCTGAGTTACATAATTCGTTTATAAGATATTCTTTATCTAAAGCTTTCGCTCTTTGTTCTTCTGTTCTATAAAATACCCCATCATCACCTACCATGTAGTCGATACCTTCTTCGCCCCACCATACTAATGTTTGTATTTCTTGTGAAAGCATATCTTCAATCATTTGGAATGCACCTTCAGGATCTTTACAGCTAGTTGTAATACTTAAACCATTTGATACGTCAAGTGAATAACCACTGTGCCATTTTGGTTCTGTGCCCTCGTCCATTACAAGTGGTAATGGCACATAAGCGTTATCATAAAGTCCTTGTGTTTCAATAGATTGTTCTGCAGTTTGGAAGTTCCAGTATTGATCAACTAAACCTAATACACGTCCTGTAGAAATCTTAGCAATATATTGATCGTAATTTAATGTGAAACATTCTGGGTCAATTATACCCTTCTTGTACTCTTCATTTAACTTATTAAAATATCTTTTTGCAATATCAGTAGTATTATAGTTGTATGCTGTTAAGGTTTCTGGGTCTACAATACAGCATCCATCATTTGGATAACCTGCTAAGAACATTGGAGGATTTTCCAAGCTGTAGTAACGCCAGTCATCACAAATCATTTCAAATCCGATATTTTCTAGTCCGCCTTCCATAGTTGGATTAGCTTCCATATATTTTGCAATTAAATCAAAATACTCATCAACCGTTTTGATTGTTGGATATCCTGCCCACTCTAATACACGAATTTGAATCCAGAATGCTTCATCATTGTGGTAGGTTTGAGTATCTTTTCCATTAACTACTCCAAACTGAGGAATTAAATAAATATGACCGTCTTCTGATCTTACCTTGTTCCAATCACTCTCAGATAAATAATTTTTGATATTTGGATATTTATCCCAGTATTCATCAATTGGAAGAAGTGCTCCTGCATCAATTAACAATGACGTACCATCTGAGCCTACAACGAAGTCAGTATAGTCGCCACCAGCAACCATTGTTCCGATACTTTCTTTTGCTGTTTGACCTGTTAACCAAGTAATCTTAGCTTTTGCGCCAATTTTTTCAGCAATTTTATTGTATACTCTGTTGTCTGTTGGTATTTCTGTTCCAGGCATTGCTATGTACATTGAGAATTCCTTAATGTCCTTTGCCTCTGTCGTTGTATTCTCACCAGATGCACTTGCTGTAACCTCTTTTGCTGTCTCGGTAGGTTGATTTGTACCATCATTGCCGCATCCTACGCCTAATGAAGCTACCATTCCCATTGCTCCAAGCAGTGCTACAAAAGATTTTAACTTTTTCATATTATCCCTCCACTCGAATTTTAAAATATACCATCTTTTAAGTCATCACCTGCTGAATATTATTTTCTGATATATCCTCTACTTCTTTACAAGTTAATGTTACCAATTTATCTTACTCCCCTCAACCCAACAAACTATATAAGAAATATATACAAACTATATATTTTTATATTTTATATCCTGATATAGTTGTGTATTTTTAACCATTATTTAAATGCAAACTCATTCACCCGTTATCATTTCATATACTATTTACTATTATTCTATTCAATCTTTTATATGTAACATTTAAAAACTATATAAATATGTATTAATCTAATTTATCAAACTATTAACAGTCTTCTTTTGTTTTTTTCAAAAACTGTTTACGATATTGCAAAGGCGTTTTTCCTTTTAAGCGTACAAATTTATTAATAAAGTAATCTAGATTGTTATATCCTACTATTTGAGCAATATTACAAACCTTATCATTAGTTCTGATAAGAAGTTCCCCCGCTTTTTCTATTCTGTAATTATTTAAATAATCTTTGAATGAAATACCATGGTTTTTCTTAAAAATTTGTCCTAAGTAAGCACTATTAATATAATATTTTTCGCTCAATGACTTTAAACTTAAATTTTGCATATAATGCATTTCTATTTCTCTTTCTACTTCTTTTAACACACCATGTGAATTGGTTTGTCTTAATTGTGCTAAATAATTTGCAAAATCTTTTACAAAAGCCTTAAAATGTTTTGCACTTCCTCTAACTGCAGATTCTTCAAAAGCACATTGACTAATATAATGTAACACTTCTTCCTGATCTACATCTGGGTCTAATTCTTTAGCTAAATAAATAAACCTACAAAGTAAGTAATCAATATTTATACTGATAATCTTTGGATTGATATTATGTACCTGGAAATTTAAATAGATTTTTTCTACACATTCATCAATTTTATCTACTACATTTTCTTCAGTATAATGAATGAGCTCATCCATATACTCTTTTTTGACACCATAGGTATTAGACTTTACCGCTGACGTCTCATCATAATAAGCAATGGCTTTATCATTTTTGTAGTTTTGAAACGATTTAGCAATAATAGCTGACTTAAAAGACTCACTAATTTGATCAATACGGTTAACCTTTTGTCCAATATAGACATTAAACTTATACTTTTGATTAGACTTCATATACTCTTGTAAATCTACAATATATTCTTTCTCACTCATCTTTTTTTGAGCAGAAAAATTTCTAGTATATATAAACCCAATACCATAAATTTCATTACGCTTGTCTACATCTAAAAAGGCATACTTTTCATATGGTGCGATATAGCATTTTAACGTCTCACAAAATTCCTTAAGTGCTTTTCTTCTTTCATCCTTACTCAACCTTTCAAACTTTTCATCATTCAAGCTGATTTCTATACTCATATATCTTAGATTAGTACAATATGGTAATTTATCTTCTACATATGAAATATCACTTTGACCATATATGCCAGAACACAATGCATTTAAATGACGTTCTAACGCGATTTGTTCAGTATATTTCTTATCCTTTGCACTTTTAATTTCTTTGTTATATGCCTCTTTAAACTCTAATAATACCCTTATCAATTCTTCTTTTTGTATTGGCTTCAAAATATAATCCACTACATTATACCTAATAGCTTGTTTAGCATATTCAAACTCATAATAACCACTTAAAATAATAATTTTTAAGTCCTTAGATTTATAATTTCTTATATGTTCTACTAACTCTATTCCATCTACTTCTGGCATCTTTATATCTGTAATGATTAAGTCGTAATTATTGTCTTCTAAAAGGCTTATTGCTTCCTTCCCATTTGTTGCTTCTCCTGTGATCTTAAATCCATATTCCTCCCAATCAATCAAAATCTTTAGCCCTTGACGAATAAATGGTTCATCATCAACAATTAATACATTAATCATCTTTTTTCCCCCTCTATTTCTATTTTCCCTAATGGCATTTGAATCATAATATCTGTCCCCTGCCCTAGTTCACTATCTATATCAAACACAAGCGTGTTCTCACAATACAAATTCATTCTTATAAGCGCATTTAGCATCCCTGTACTCTTACATTCACTTAGTTTATTTATATTGGGGTCTTTTAATACTTCCCTTAGTAGTCGGAGTTTTTCCTCGGACATTCCACATCCAGAATCACTAATTTCTATAAATACATTTTCCTCATCCTTTGTTATAGCAACAGAGATTATTCCTGATTTTGATATTCCCTCTATTCCATGTATGCACGCATTTTCCACAAAGGTTAAAATACTTAGCTTTGGAATCTTAATCTTCTCACATCCTTCCATAACATAAAAACTGAAAGATATCTTATCACCAAATCTATACTTCTGTATGTTTGCATATTGCTGAACGAAAACTATCTCTTCTTCTATACAGATATAATCATTATTCCACGACAAGGATTTTCTCAGAATTTGAGATAATGCTTCTATTACATCAGCTGTCTCATTTTCTTCTTTTAGCAAACTTCTCATTCGTATACTTTCTAATGTATTAAACATAAAGTGTGGATTAACTTGACTTTGTAAAGCTTTTAATTCAGCACCTTTTCTAGATAATTCTGATGCCTGTTTTTCTGCATTTTTTTTAAAAACAACCTCTATTAGTTCCTTTATTTTAAGCACCATTACATTGTAGCTTTTAATAAGATCCCCAATCTCATCCTCCCCTACACTTCCTTCTATTAATTGAAATTCTTCTTGCTTTACCTTTTCAAAATAAAGTTCCATCAATTTTATTCTTCCACTAAACGACTTGGAAATAAGAGTAATAATAATAGTTGGTAACAGTAAATTAATCATAATTAAGTACCACACCATCTGTTCAGATTCTTTAATCATTTTACCTATTCCAATCTTCATGGGCATGATATAAATTGTCCATTCATCTGAAGCTACTCTAAAGTTATCTTGATAGGTAGCTTGATTAATATCTAGTTCACTTTGAGGTAAAAATGCCTTCCTTTCATTTTCAGCTATCTGATTAGAAAATAATACGTACTCTTTATTACATATGTATATATCTCCGTCTATTTTTTCATTTAAAATTTCATTTTTAATAGCCGTATACTGCAAATCAATCTTAACAAACTTTTCCATTACTCCTGTGTCAAAATAATCTAGTTTTTGAATAAGGCTAATAGTACGAGGCGCACTTTGTATACCTAAGTACTTCTTTTTTTCATCATAATAGGTTGCTAAATAAATATCCTTTCCGCTATGCACGAATTCTTTATACCATTCCGTACCTAAGATAGTATCAATCCTCCAAAAGCTTCCCCCATTGATAATAGTAGCATTATCCGTATACAAAATAATTTGATTAATCTTTTGGGAGTTATAGTAATACCTCAGTACATTATTTTGAAGTGTTGTTTTATAATCACTAAAATACTCTAAATTAGAAGTATAATCTCTTATTAAAAATTGATTAATCACTTTATCTGTACATAAATTACTGGCTATAGAAATACATCCCTCTACTTCTGATTGAATATTATATTTTATACGATCCATTACATTTTGCATGCGGATTGCTTCTTGATTACGTACATTACTTTTTATAGCAGATATTACTACCCAATTTGTGACAATGACAGGTATTAAAACACAAAAAACATAAATGATAGCTAGCTTATTTCTTATCTTTAAATTATTTATAACATTTCTATATTTCATTAACTGCCTCCCCCTTTATGTCTTTTGTTAGTAAAAATAAATAAATTTTTTATATTAAATATATACTATTATATAATTTTCATTAACTATATTCAATTTAATTAACATAATATTCTTTATCTTTAGCATTATGTCTAAGTCCCTTTTATGTAAAATATCCAATTTTATATTTAAAATTCAAGGCACTTTTACCTATAGCATTTTTAATATAAAAAAAGGTAGCTTTCTCAACTACCTTTTTTATTTATACTAAAGAATTTCATCAAATAATTCTTTTTTCTTAATTTCTTCTCTCTTTCTATTAACAAAAAGGATTTTCTGTAGGATACCTTACACCCTTAGGTTGGTTATATCCTATTTCATCCATATCTACTCCGATATATTTAAATACCTCATATAAAGTTTTTCCGAACTTACCAAAAGCAACTGCTCCATGATGAGGATAATTCTTTTCAATGAGAACATGACGATAGAATCTTCCCATTTCTGGAATAGCAAAGATACCAATAGCACCAAAAGAACGAGTTGCAACAGGTAATACCTCTCCTTCAGCAATATAAGCTCTTAGCTTTGCATCTGAGGTACTTTGTAATCTGAAGAATGTAATATCTCCCGGAATAATATCTCCCTCAAGTGTTCCTTGTGTTACTTCTTCTGGTAGACTTCTTGCCATAATCATTTGATATTTCATAGCACAGAATGAAAGTTTCTTAGTGCTTGTATTTCCACAATGGAAGCCCATAAATGTATCTTTTAGTGTGTATTCAAATCGACCTTTGATGTCCTCTTCGTAAATATCAGATGGTACTGTATTGTTAATATCTAATAAAGTTACTGCATCTTCGCTAATGACTGTTCCAATAAATTCACTTACTGCTCCATAAATGTCTACTTCACAGGACACTGGGATTCCCATACCTGTTAAACGACTATTCACATAGCATGGTACAAATCCAAATTGTGTTTGGAATGCTGGCCAACATTTGCCCGCAATAGCTACATATTTTCTAATCCCCTTATGTTCTTCAATCCAATCTAATAATGTTAATTCATATTGAGCTAGCTTAGGTAAAATTTCAGGTTTTAAATTGCCATCCCCTAATTCTGCTGCCATATCCTTAGCAACTTCTGCAATACGTGGGTCTCCGTCATGTTTTTTAAATGCTTCAAATAGGTCAAGTTCTGAGTTTTCTTCAATCTCAATCCCTAAGTTATAAAGTTGTTTGATAGGTGCATTACAAGCCAAGAAATTTTGTGGCCTAGGTCCAAAAGAGATTACCTTTAAGTTATTAAGTCCCACAATAGCTCTGGCAATTGGTACAAATTCAGCTATCATCTCTGCTACTTCATTTGCTGTACCAACTGGATATTCTGGTATGTAGGCTTTAAGATTGCGAAGTTTTAAATTGTAGCTTGCATTTAGCATACCACAGAAAGCATCTCCACGACCTTGCACTAAATCTTTGCCGGTTTCTTCTGCTGCAGCCACATACATAACAGGTCCATCAAAATACTTCGCAATTAATGTTTCCTCTGTTTCTGGGCCAAAATTTCCCAGGTAGACTACTAAACCATCACATCCTGCTGCCTTTACTTCTGTTAATGCTTTTTCCATATCTTTTTCTGTCTCGACCACGGTAGGGCATTCATAAATTTCTCCTTTATATGCTGCTACCACTGCTTTCCTTCTATTTTCGGATAAAGACATAGGAAAACAATCTCTGCTTACTGCAATAATACCTAATTTTACTTCTGGTAGATTCTTCATCATGCTATTAATTCCTCCTGATATTTTTATTGTTTTTAAAAGTAGTTTAAAAAGTCGTCATAATATAATATTTTTACCTTTTAACCCAACAAAAGCACCTTCTTTTTCTAATCCTGCCTCTGAATGAGCTATAAGCCATTTATTACGTGCAAATAACAAGCGATCTTCTTTGATATTGTATTCTTTTTCAATAACTGTGTTAGTTCCTTTAGGTAATACAACAACACACTTAAATCCTTGTTCATTTATATTCTTAATTTCCATTTTCTCCTCCTTAAACATAATTAGTTTAGCGGATAAACTATACTTTATATATAACACTTATTTCTTGAAGCTGCAATATTATTTTTTATAACTTGTATTTTTAATTAATAATCTCATTATTTTCTCTATACTTCTTAGGGTTTTCATACTTTTAAACCTATGCTAATATAATCAATAAAACTAGGAGGACAATTTATGCCTATAGGTAGTCAGGAACTTATTCGTGATATTAATTCGCGTCTTATACTTACTCAACTTATAAATAATGGTCCTATGTCTCGTGCCGCCTTATCCAAAAATCTTGGCCTAACTAAAGCAACTATTTCAGCTATTGTTCAAGAGCTTATAGATAAATATCTTATTACTGAGTTGGGTAGTGATAATACTTCAAGAGGTAGAAAACCCATTTTACTTTCTTTCAATCCGTATTGTGGCCATAGTATTTCTATTGATTTAGAGTATGAAAAACTCACCTTGATGACCTGCTATTTAAATGGAGAGCAGTCTCAAATCCATCATTACAACAATAATAGATCTGACTCAGAAATAGTAAGCTATCTTATTTCCATTATTCAAGAGCAACTTGATATACTTCCCTCTACACCTTATGGCATTGTGGGGATTTGTATTGGTATTCATGGTGTCGTTAGTCAGAACCAAATTACATTTGCTCCATATAGTCCATATTGTGGTATTGACTTTTCCACTTTATTAGAAAAGCACTTTTCTGCTTCTGTTTATTTAGAGAATGAAGCTAATTTATCCATTATTGGTGAAAAAGCATTTTGTTATCACTACCCTAATATGGTAGGTATTAGCATCCATTCAGGAATAGGACTGGGGCTTATTATCAACCATGAACTCTTTTCTGGCTTTAATGGTAATGCCGGTGAATTCGGACATACCATTGTAGAAGTCGATGGAAAACCTTGTCCTTGTGGTAACTTAGGATGTTTTGAGCAATATACTTCTGAACGTTCTCTGCTATTAGATTTTACAGAAAAGAAGCATTTACCTACTGCTAGTATAGAAATGTTAATTGAGGCTTATCGTACACAAGATCCTATAGCAATCGAAATTATTCAAAGCTTTATTAAATATATGGCTATAGGTATTAATAATATTTTAAATGTGCTTAACCCAAATGTTATTGTCATCAACTGTGCTCTCACTACTGAATTTCCACTTTTACTTGAACAAATCTCAGCACTTTTAAAAAATAGAATGCATAACTTCTGTCATCTTGTTCCTTCAAAATTACAAGGGACTTCCGTTCTAATAGGTGGCGTTTGCATTTGTACCAAGTATTTCTTAGGCTTGCAGGATTTAGATTTTAAAATTAATTTTTCTCATGAAATACTTAAGGAGTAGGAACCATTGGTTCCTACTCCTTTTTTATTAAGAAAATATTCTTTTTTACCTAAATGACTATTTTTAGCATTCCTGCAGAAAAATAGTTATTATTAATAGTAATTTAGTTAAATTGATATAATTATTAGTGATTTTCCCTTTAATTAGTTGGTATGCCTTTAATTTTCTGAATGCTATGATTAAATATGTATAAGATTTTATTTATTTTTATTTGTGTAGAGTCAACTTGCACAATTTTTCATTGAAACAAATTTATCAAAGAAGGAGAATGAATATGAGTCTACTAAAAAAAAGGATAGCTTATCTCACAACTTCAACTTTACTTGCAAGTTCAGTGCTTGGAATAACACCTTGTCTCTTTGCTAGTTCAACGCCAAGCACTATCACCTACAATTTTGATGGAGGTACTGAGGGCTGGATAGCAAGAGGAGATGCGCAGGTTACTACAACCAGTTCCAGCCTCACCATTGATTCAACTAATCATTGTTTGTATGTAACAAACAGGACCTCTAATTGGCATGGTGTTTCAAAGGAGCTAAAAGATACACTTAAAGCGGGTGAAACCTATACATTTAGTGTCTATGTAAAATATGATGAAGGTGCAGATACCGAATCACTTAGCTTAACTTTAGAAACAGGACTAGAGGAAAATGGTTATATCACTATCGCTAGTAATTCTGCTGTATCAAAGGGTGAATGGACCCAGCTAACAGGTGAAGTTACCGTACCAGAAGCTGCAACCAAAGCTAATGTTTATATGGAAGCAGCTAACGCTGATCTTAGTTTTTATGTAGATGAGCTTAAAATCACAGGTTCATTTGCTACTGATTCTCCAGAGGTTCCTAATGCTCCCCTTACTACTTGGGATTTTGAATCAGGCCTAGGTGATTGGTCAGTCAGAGGTTCAGGCGAAGCAACAGCAGAAGTTTCTACTACTGCACCTCATGGCGGCAATCAGTGCGCTTTTGTATCTGGTCGTACACAGGATTGGAATGGTATCCAAGTCAATCTAACAAATTCAGCTAAAAAAGGTGGCAAATACACCTTTGAAGCTTGGGTAAAATATGATGCAGCCGACGAAGGAACTGAGCAATTCGTTCTAGCATTACAATATGATGCTGAAAGTGAATCTAGCACTCAGTATAAATGGATTACTAATGCTGATGTCAAAAATGGTGAGTGGACTAAATTGCAAGGTGAATATACCTTACCTAAAGACTTTACTGACATTTCTCTTTACATACAAGTTAATGGTAGTACAATTGATTTTTATGCGGATGATATTACAATGCAAGGTGAACCTGAACTGGATGTAGAAATTCAAAAAGATATTCCTTCTTTGAAAGAAGTGTATAGTGATTATTTCAAATTCGGTACGGCTATTGCTTCTAATAACTTAAATGACCTAGAACAAGAGCTAGTACTCAAGCACTTTAATAGCATCACTCATGAAAATGCTTTAAAACCAGAATCAATTTTAGACCATGCTGCCACTATAGCGTATATGAATGCTAATGGTGATCAAACACATCCTCAAGTTACCTTAAGTTCCGATGCTAAAGCGACTTTAGATTTTGCTAGGGATAATCATATTCCTGTAAGAGCCCACGTTCTTGTATGGCATTCACAAACGCCAAACTGGCTATTTACAGAGAATTACTCAACAGAAAAAGATGCTCCTGTTGTTTCTAAAGAAGTGATGAAACAAAGGTTAGAAAACTATACTAATGCTTATTTCAAATTATTATCAGAAGAATATCCTGATGTTGATTTTTATGCTATTGATGTAGTCAATGAAGCTGTCAACCCAGACCGTCCAGATGGTTTACGTGCTCCTGCCACAGTAGCTACTACTTCTGGTGATGATGATAATG
The DNA here is from genome assembly GCF_000178835.2 of Cellulosilyticum lentocellum DSM 5427. Classification (GTDB taxonomy): domain Bacteria; phylum Bacillota; class Clostridia; order Lachnospirales; family Cellulosilyticaceae; genus Cellulosilyticum; species Cellulosilyticum lentocellum. Next base: position 644,115 of record NC_015275.1, on the reverse strand, counting down.
ATGAAAACGCTAATAACTCTATGTGGATGACAACCATTGGTGCTGAATTCATTGAAGATGCTTTTACTTATGCAAGGGCTGCAGCTGACCAATATATGCCAAATGTAAAACTTGCATATAATGACTATAATGAGTGTGATCCTAAAAAAACTGAAATTATATATAGCATTTGTAAGGATCTTTACGATAAAGGCCTCTTAGATGTTGTTGGTATGCAGGGACATTACAATATGTCTTCACCAAGTACCTCCCAATTTGAAAATGCACTGCTTAAATATGCTTCAATTGGTGATAATATTGAAATTCAAATTACCGAATTAGATATCACTCAAGATGATACTTCTGAAGAAGGATTAATTAAGCAAGCTTATCGCTATAAAGGATTCCTTGATATTATGAAAAAACTAGATTCTGAAGGTGCTGCAAATATCACTTCCTGTGTTGTGTGGGGTGTAAAAGATGATGAATCTTGGAGAAGTGAAAGACTCCCTCTTCTTTTTGATGCTGACTATCAAGCTAAACCTTCATTCTGGGCAATCACAGATTCAAGCAAACTTCCTGTTCTTGCTCAAGAAGTAAAAGCCTATAGCCTAGGCAGCAAGGATTATACTCATGCTTTTCTAATTCAAAAAGGTACTGCTTTAGAAACAACTAGTGGTACTCAAATTGCTTCCTATAAGGTGGCTTGGGATGCAAATAATATTTATGTTAATGTCATTCCTACTGAAAAAGGTAAATCTGGCACTGTTAAAGTGTTCCTTAATGACAATAGTATTTCTGCTAACCTTACCGATAATACCGTCATTCAGATTCCTTTATCTGAGGCTATTTCCGAGGGGGGTACTTTAAGCTTTGATCTCTTTGTTCAAGTCGGAGACGAAAAAGCTACTTGGAACAATCTAGCTTATGATGGTACTTCTGCACCTAATCAATCTACCTTTGGGAAACTATTACTTAGCAAAGCGCCCCACTCCTCCTCTGCCATTAAAGGTACACCTATTATTGATGGAAAAATGGATGGGCTTTGGAACAAGGCTGAAACCATCAATGTTAACACCTTCTCTATTGGTACCTCTGGGGCTACTGCCACAGCAAAAGCTCTTTGGGATGAGAACTATGTTTATGTCTTAGTAGAAGTTAAAGACAGCTTATTAAGCAAAGCAAGTACTAATACTTATGAACAGGATTCAGTTGAAATCTTTATTGATGAAGATAATGCCAAATCCACTTCTTATGAATTAGGAGACATTCAATACCGTGTCAACTTCGATAATGAACGTTCTATCAACGGTGCTTCTGATGCAGACAGCTTTATTACAGCAACCCAAATTATTGATGGTGGTTATATTGTGGAAGCTGCTCTTCCTTCTCGCATTGCTGCCTTCACTAAGAATCAAGTTGTTGGGTTTGATTTTCAAATTAATGATGATGCAGATGGCAATGGCAAGAGAGATAATGTCTCTAACTGGAATGATTTAACTGGCAATGGTTGGTCAAGTACAGCTGGCTATGGTGTTTTACAATTAGTCAAACCTACTACTTCAGATGATTCAGGTTCTGGGTCTGGTTCTGGATCTGGGGCTGGGTCTGGTACCGGGTCAAGCTCTACTTCTACCTCAACTACATCCGTTAACAAAACTCCTGACCAAATCATCGCGTCTGCTTTATCCGACAATACAGCACTTGAATTATCTATTGGTACTACTCCTATTACTATTAGTCAAAATTCAATTGAACAGTTGTCTACTCAAGAAAAGGCCTTAGTATTGAAATCTGGAAAAGTAACAGCAACAATAACACCTGCCTTTATCAATACTAATCTCTCTAATGCTAATAAGATTTTATCTTCATTAGAAGTATCTATGCTACCAGTATCAGATACATTATTTACCTCACTCAAAAATCAATTAGCAAAAGATGATAACTTGTCTATAGTTGGTACTTCAGCTAACACGAGTGTTATAAATATTAAAGGGCATAGTAGCCTTTCAACATTTACTGAACCATTACTCCTTAGTGTCGATTTAGTGAATGCAACCATTACTGATTCTTCTCACTTAACTTTAGCAAGAGTTAGTAAGAATACTGACGGTACTTTCACATTCACTCAACTAGGCGGAGACTACCAGTTAAATAATCATACCCTTACCGGATATGTTACTGAGCCAGGTACTTATATTGTTATTGAAAAGAAAAACCTTATTAAGTTAAACTTAATAATTGGCAAAACTACAATAAACTCCAACCAGTCTACTAGTATTACCAGTGATACTGCTCCTAAAATTGTAAATGGTACAACTATGGTACCTCTCCGTTTTGTGGCAGAACAACTTGGTGCAGACGTTAAATGGAATGCAGTAAATAAAGAAATAACCTTATTATTTGACAATCAAAAAGTAATCTTAAATATGGGCAAAGGTCAAACCTCTTCTAACCCAGAAACAATACTTGAAAACGGTAGAACTTTAGTTCCTCTTAGATATGTTTCTGAAAATCTTGGCGCTAATGTCCTATGGATTCCAAGTAGTAAAACCATTGAAATTGTAAAATAATCTTCTCAATTCCCCCTATCGTAATATATAATAAAATAAGCTTACTGAAGGAATCCTCCCTTTCCAGTAAGCTTATTTTTAATAAGTACACTTCTTATTACATAATTCCATAGCACAACTAATGGTTCCTATACACTCTAAACTAGTAATAACCAATGGCATTAAAATGCTACTCACATTTTTAATACACTTTATATATCACTCACTCTATCCTTACTTTCATGCTTCAAAATAGAATAATAGAGTTTATCTTTGTAATGTCCCTCTATAAACAAGGAGTCCCGTAAGGTTCCTTCATATCTAAATCCACATTTTCTAATTACTCTTTCAGAAGCTTCATTTCCTTGTCGATGACAAATTTGCACCTTATGCAGATTAATCTTCTCGAAGCCGTAGTCAATAACAGCCTGAGTAGCTTCAGTTGCTAATCCTCTTTTTTGAAACTGCCTTCCTATACAGTACTCAATCTCAGCAAAATGATTTTGACTATTCACCATAAAAAAGGCTATTTGACCAATACATTCTTCGCTCTCTTTAAGAATAATCGCCCATCGATAAATATCCTGTTTTTCATAAGCTTCTATATATTTCTTTAGAAGTCCAGTAATCTCCCCCTTTGATTCATAAACAGGCTCTCCATACATACCTTGTACTTTCGGATCACTTACCCAATTCTTCCGCATTGCCTCACTGTCTTCATATGTAAATCTTCTTAATGTCAAACGTTCAGTATTTATTATCCCTGTACCACAATGTGTTAACATATATTCTTCCCTCTCTATACTTTATTTTTGATTTGTTAAATTCTTCTTATATTTTCGACTTATCATATTCCTACTTTTATAATTTGTACAACAAATCATATATAATATCAATTCATATTACCAATACCTATGCAGAATAGTATGGTAATTAAAAGCTATACAACAAAAAGCACCTTTTCGGGTGCCTTTCTTTTCTCATATGCTTATATTTTACTACAGGTACGCATTATCAAGAACTAAACATTACCCTGCGAAATATCCAGAACCGAAAATTTGAAAAATACTTTTATCTTCATTAATACTATGGATAAAAGTAGTATATCCATAACCTAAGAAAAATACATTACCATTGTATTCATCTACTAAAATAGTCTTAGGTCCACTAAATATCCAATACCTTGAGGTTTTACCTTGAACACTCATCTGATTAATGGAACCTTGAAGCTGACTTAATGTCTTCTTATACGTAGATACTTCTGCATAATACCCAGTTGATACAAACTGGTTATATTTTTCAGTTAATTGCTTTTTTGCAATAGCTTTTGCTTCTTCCTCTGTTAATACTTTTTCTGTAGTATTTTCATCTATGGTTATGATTGGATTTTTTAAGGCTTGCGAAATAGGTTCTATTCCTTCTACAGTATATGGTATATAACCTAAAGAAAACGAAAACATTTGTGCAATGAATCTAATTGGTACATACAATGTATCATTAAGTATAGTTACTGCCGTTCCACAATTAGTCTCTTGTCCATTTACCTTTGCTTTCCTTTCTCCAACAATAGCTCTAACAGATGTCTTCCCTTTTTCAATTATTATGTTACTATCTCCTTTTTGCCATTTTACTTGCATACCTAATTCTTCACTAATCATATTTAATGGAACTAAAGAATATCCATCTACTACTTTCACCGTAGCATTAGGTATAATTGTTCCATTTACTACTAAAAATATATGCTTTTCATCTCTATCTAGGGTCAATATCTCTCCATTAGAAAATATATACTCATCAGCAGTAGATAGCTTAAGTGTTCGCTTCACTACTGGATTTCCTTGCCTTGCTTCTGCAAATACTGACATACATAAGCTACTAAATAAAACTCCTATGCTAAGCATTTTTATAAACCGTTTCATAATTTCAGCCCCATTTCAAAAATTTTCTGTTATTTATATAAATAGCCTAGTATACTTTCTAATTAATGTCAATTTAAATCATAGGTTTGTATACATCTTTTAATATATTTCAACATTGCTTATATGGCACTAAATTTGTTAATTTAATTCTAAACGCAAAAAACACCCTCTCGGGTGCTCTCTTCTCACCTCTCAAATATAAGCACAAAGTTCGTGCTTATCATGTATTAGTGCAAATTACGCACTAATCAAGAAGAAATACTACAACCATTTAACCTGCTACCATAGGCATTAAGAATCTCTAAGCTTTGCTATAAGTAGTCATGCAACTACCCATAGTTTATACGGCATTAGCGTTTGTTCCCAAACGTTATCCCCTGCATAAGACAGGTTATCCACGTGTTACTCACCCATCGGGCACTAATCTCGGAGAGCAAGCTCTCTCAGTTAGTTCGACTTGCATATGCTAAGGATGAAGCTAGCGTTCATCCTTAGCCAAGATCAAACTCTCATATGAAATTTGATAATAAGCTTAGTTGTTTTGGCTCCAGCTTTATACTCGTTTACCTGTACATAATAACTTTAACCTAGGCATCGCGTTTTGAAGCTGTACTCATTTACTTCTTACAAAACTTAATGAATCGACTGGTTTTATGATTACTATTTTGTTTGCAAAGTTCATTATTTACATTACCCTCAGCAATAAGCATTTTGTTATCATGTGCACTTGACAATTGTCAACTATTTTAGAGCTATTTTTATGCATAAATTTCTTTAATTTAAAAATAAAACCATATTATTTCACTGGTTTTTGAATGAGCAATCCTTCACCCTTTACAAACTCAGTAGGTGCAATGCCTGTATACTTTTTAAACACCTGACAAAAATGCTTATACTCATTAAACCCCGTCATATCAGATATTTCATATACCTTATGTGTTCCTTCATTAAGCAGTTCTATAGCTTTTTGTAGTCTACACTTATGTAATATTTCTAAAAACGTCTGAGAAGTTTCTTCTTTAAGCTTTCGACTTAAATAGCTACTACTAACTCCTAGTTCTTCAGCTATGCCTTCTATGGTTAACTTATGATTATAATTTGTTTTGATGATACTTAAGGTTTTCTCCACATAAGGATTACTTGCCTCTTGGCGCTCGATATAAATTTCAAGATTACTCAGTTGTATCTCACTTTTATCTTTTGTCTTCTCCAACCAATTACTATAGGTACGTTGCTCGTATATTTCTCTTCGCATTTTTTCAACAATATTCTTTAATGCCTCTTCATCTACTGGCTTCAATAAGTATCCATATACTTTGAGGTTTATTGCCTTCTGGGCATATTCAAACTCCGAATAGCTGGTCAGAATAATACTCTTAAAGTCTCCTATGCTTTTAGCTGCCTCTAACATTTGAATCCCCGTCATTTTAGGCATAATGATATCTGTAAAAACAATATCTGGTCTAAGTTCTTGTATTTTTTCTAATCCCTCCTGCCCATTCCTAGCCTCACCCACAATGATGCACCCCATACTTGTCCAATCTAAAGTATGTATAAGGCCTTTCCTAATCATATCCTCATCTTCCACAATTAAAACCTTCAGCATCCCGCTCCCTCCTTTTATTGATTGGTAATATTATTTTTACAACCGTACCTTGGCCTACTTCACTTTTTATATCTATACCGTAAGCCTTACCATACATTAATTGTATGCGTCTGTGTACATTGTATATCCCAATATGACTGGATGGATTACTCTCCTTTTTGAGTAGCTCTTGTAACTCCTGCAACACTTCTAATTGCATTCCTACACCATCATCATAAATAACAATTACCAAATCATCCGCCAAAAAACTTATTTTCATCCTAACCATCAGTTTCTCCTTATCTCCAAAACCATATTTAATTGCATTTTCTATAATAGGTTGAAAAATAAGTTTTGGGATAATACAGTCTTCCGTTCCTCTTTCCATATAAACGGTGTAGTTAAACCTTTCATGGAAACGATATTTTTGAATCAGCAAATAGCTCTTCGTATATTCTAAGTCTTCAGCGATTGTTACATCTAAAATAGTGTTGTTAATGCTATACCTTAATATAGAAGATAAGCTAACAATCATTTTGTTTACAGCTTCTGGTTCCAGTTTTGTCATATATCGAATATGCTCAAGGGTATTAAATAAGAAATGAGGATTAAACTGAGATTCTAGTTGCTTAATTTCTGCAATGCTTGTTTGCCTAATTTTTTCTTCATTACTGGCAATAAGGTCCTTAATACTAGACAGCATCAAATTATATGATTCACCTATTATTTCAAATTCCTCATAGGACTTAATATGTAAAGTTACATCTAAATTACCTGCCTGTACTTCTTGAAATGCCTCTACCACTTTGTCAATAATTTTAGTTTTTTCTTTAGTGATTTTTTTTGCTACTTTTAACATCACAATACTTAAAAAAACTAAAATACCAGTAAAAAAGATGCCTGCCCAAATAAAAACATTATATAAGTTTCCGATAGCCGTAAATGTATAAATGTTTAATTCTCCTTGGATAATGCTACTTGTTTGTTTATAATATCTCTCTCCCTCTATGGTAATATAACTACTTTCTGTTTTAAATTCATCTTTTATCTTATCTAAAGAATTAGTAAACCCTGAACAACTAGCTAAAAACAGTTTATCATATTCATCCGTCACCATAATGTGGGTAATAGACGTCCCTGATGTTTTTACAAATTCATCTCCATATAATACAAAGATCAAATATCCCTTAATAATATGATCTTCTACAATTGCCTTTCCTATGAGAAGCTTTGTGCGGCTTAAATTATCTTTATAGATTTTATTACACTCTAAAATTGCCTGTCTAGGATAAGCGTTCATTCTTTTAGTAATCCCCCAAGATATCTGGCTATCTTTTGGGATAAACTCAGGTATTTCTCTGGTGCTCCCTGCTAGCATTTGAAAGTTTTTATCTAAAACATAAAAATCCACTTCTTCCTCTATACTATTAGTAATATGGTACAGTTCTTGATAAGCATCACTTTTATACTTGGGATTCTTAAGTTTTTGATAAAAGCTGGTATTCTCCGTAAGCTCAACTGCTTTACTTATAAAATCATTAACAACCCATTCTAATTTCTCTTGCATTCGCGTATTCTTATCTTCTGTCTGAGAAATGATGGTATGATGCCAAATCGCAAATACCACACCATAAGTAATTAAGGCAATAGCTGCAATAGGAATAAGGGCATAAACAACAAATATACGATAAATAGCTTCCTTAAAATATCGTGGTCTTTGTTGTTTCATGCCCTCACCTCATTTCTTTACATAAGTTTTCGACTCAAACAAACATTTTTTAATATTTTATTTTATTATACATTTTTCATCATAATATGTCATGTATTAAATATTAACATCTTTACTTCCTGATAACTTAAAGAAAATGAGAAGTGAAATAACAGTTGTTACAGTTAATATGGTTGATAAAGCTGCTGCTGTACCATAGCTTGCCCTAATAACCTCAGTATAAATTGCTACTGACATAGTTCTTGTGTTTCCTGTATAAAGAATAATGGATGAACTTAATTCATTAATAACTGTAATCCAACTTAGAAGTGCACCTGATAAAACACCAGGAAGCATCATGATTGCTGTGACTTTAAAGAAAGTACGAACTGGAGAATAACCTAAACTAATAGATGCTTCTTCCATACTTGGACTAATCTGATATAGAATAGCTGCACTAGAACGAAGTGTATATGGCAACCTTCTAATCACAAATGCTACAATCATGATAATGACTGTCCCACTTAATAATAATGGTTTTTTATTAAAGGCTAGTAATAAAGTAATACCTAGTACAGAGCCTGGAACTATGTAAGGGAACATGGTTACTGTATCAATAATACTAGTAAAGACATTCTTCCTACGTGTAGATAAATAGGCAATAAACATACCTAATAAGATGATAATAATAATAGCAATAATACCATAGATATAGCTATTAGCAATTGCTTTTCCAGCATTCTTTAAAACTGACCTGTAACTGTCTAAAGAAAAACCTGATGTAAACATAGATCCTTTTGTTTTTAGGAAAGATGTATAGATAACTGTAAGTTGAGGAATAATAGATAAGAATACTGCAAAATAAATAAATGCATGCATCAAGAAACCTTTTATCCCCTTAGCTTCTTTAGGCTGAATAGGACGTAATGAACTCATTGTAAAAGATTTTTTATTAACCACATATTTCTGAGCCATAAAAAGTAATGCTGTAATGAGTACCATGATGGATGCCATTGCTGCTGCAAAGTTTGCTTGACCGCCTACTTCACTAATAAACTCAGAATAAATAATAACTGGCATAACACTAAATCCTTCACCAATTAACATAGGTGTTCCAAAGTCTGCCAAGGCATTCATAAAGACTAGAAGCGCACCTGCTAAGACTGTTGGTAAAATAAGTGGAATGATAATAGTAATAACCTTTTTAACAGAGTTACATCCGAGGCTTTCAGCTGCTTCACTTAAGGAAACATCTATTTTCTTTAGTGCACCAGACACGTAAAGATAAATAAAAGGATATAGTTTTAAAGTGAATACTAATAAAATTCCTCCAAATCCATAAACTGATGGTAACTCTATACCAAATGTATTAAGAAAGAATTTAGTAATGACACCACTTCTACCACCTAATAAAATCCAAGAATAAGCACCAATAAATGGTGGTGAAAGCATAGAAATAATAACAAGTACTTCTATTAAGCCTTTGAATTTGATTTTATAGCAAGTCATAAAGTAAGCAATGGGTGCTCCAATTAATATTGCTAAAAATGTTACACTAACTGTTACCTTAAAACTATTAATCATAGACTGATAGTAATATTTTTTTTCAAAGAATCTAGCAAAATTACTTAAAGTAAAAGCACCAGTTTCTGCATCTTGAAAACCACTTATAAATAAAGAAAAGAGTGGATAGATTAAAAATAATGCAAAGATCGCCATAATAACTAATGTCATGGTGCTCCAAAAGTCCCATTTTATTTTAGCTTTATTCATATGCACTCACATCCTTAATCAGACTTTGACTGCCATCATCTGTAAAAATATTAATTTTAGACTTATTAGGTACTAATGTAATTGTATCACCTACTTCATAGGTCCTTTCTGCATGGCCTATATCTTGTGAGTATTCAATAGAAGGTTGACCTGGAACAATCATATCCTCATCAAATGTTAATTCATAATTTACATATTTCCCCAAGAAAGTCTTACTCTTAATAATTGCATTGATACCTTTATCACTAATAGAGAACTCTTCTGGACGCACTGCAATAATTACATTAGCTTTATCTCTTGTTACTTCAACCAGTGTATCCATTTGTATCTCATACCCATTTCTAAACTTTACGAAAGTACCTTCAGGAGTTGTTGTTAATATACCCTTAAATAAATTAGAATGTCCTATAAAGGTAGCTACGAAGATATTAGCTGGTCTTGTATATATTTTATAAGGTGCACCTACTTGTTGAATAATGCCTTCTTTCATAACTGCTATTCTATCAGAAACTGCTAAAGCTTCTTCTTGATCGTGGGTTACATAGACAGTGGTGATTCCTACCTCTTTTTGTACATCACGTATAGCCCCTCTCATTTCTACTCTTAGCTTTGCATCTAAGTTAGAAAGAGGTTCATCCATTAGTAAAACACTTGGATGAATAACTATAGCACGTGCCAATGCGACACGTTGTTGCTGCCCGCCTGAAAGTCTTTCTGGTAAGCGATCTTGATACTCTTCTATTTTTACTACTTTTAAAATATGATCTATTTTTTTCTTCATTTCCTCTTTGTTTAATTTTCTGAGTTTCAAACCATACTCTACATTTTGTCTTACTGTAAGATGTGGAAATATGGCATAGTTCTGAAATACCATACCAATATTTCTTTTATGTGCAGGAATATTATTAATAACTTGTTCTCCAAACTTAATTTCTCCGCCTTCTATACTATTAAAACCTGCTATCATACGAAGCAGCGTTGTCTTACCACAACCTGATGGACCTAATAATGTAAAAAATTCACCATTTTTAATTTCAACAGATAAATTTGGGATAACTGTCACTTCTCCATATTTTTTTACTACCTCTTGAGCACTAATTGAAACACTCATTGTATCCCCTCCTTGTTTATATTTAGTTGTAATAAAGCCCACACAGGATATCCCAATGTGGGCTTTATTTTAGTCATATATTTATAAATCTATTGAGCACTTGTAAAGATATCTTTAAATTTGTCTAACCACTCTTGCTTTTTCTCTACTACAAGTTCTTCATCATCATATATTAAATTGATATTTTCTATTTTTTCCAGTCCATTTGGTGCTGGTACATCTGTTCTTACAGAACGACGATTAAGTTTCTCAATAATAATAGTTTGTGCATCTTTACCTGTTACAAAGTCAATGAATTTCTTAGCATTTGCCATATTTTTAGCATCTTTGATAATGTATACACCATCTGGTTTAGAAATAACACCCTCTTTCATATAAACAAGTTTAACAGGTGCACCATCAGCTACATATTTTGCGCCACCTTCTTCAAAAGTAAGACCTACTGTATATTCCCCATCAGCTACACCTTTATACACTGCAGAAGATCCGCTTAATAGTTTACCATCTAAGTTTTCACATAGCTTTTCTACATAGCCCCATCCCTGTTCAGGATCACCATTTCCCATTGCATAAAGCATATTGATAAGATGTTCATAAGATGATGATGATTTAGATGGATCACAATGTGCAATCTTTCCTTTTAACTCAGGATTTAATAAATCTTCGTAACCTTCAATTTTAATGTCACCTATAAGATCTGTGTTTACCATAATAACACTAGGAATATTAGTAAAACGAGTTAATGGTCCTTCAACATTTTTCATATTGTCATAAACATATTCTTCATTTATAGATTGATAGTTTTCAAATAAGTCTTGTTGAGGTTTCATTGTAGAAAGTGAGCCCCCCCAGAAGATATCTCCTAAAGGATTGCCTTGCTCAGATTCAACTCTCTTAAGAAGTTCTCCTGTACCAGCAGCTACTACCTCCACAGAAACACCTGTTTGTGTTTCAAATTCGCTTACTAATGGTTCAATAAATTCAAGTGGATGTGGACAGTAAATAACTAAGTCTTTAGTTTCTGGATCTGTTGTTTCCTGTTGTGCCGCTTCTGATGTCGCTTCTGTTGTTGCTTTCTTTTCAGGTTCACTAGTGGCAGTTGATGTGCTAGTACTTCCACCGCAGCCTATCATCGAAACAGCCATCATAATACTTGTAGCTAATACTGCAAATTTCTTCATATTTCTTCCCCCTTAAAATTTTATTTACTACTGTTATTGATTAATTTCATTTTAATTTTTTTACTATTTTATCTCAATCCTAAAAAACCTTTTAAATATCCTTAAAACTGAACTCATTAACCTCATAAATTATAATATATAAAAAAGACACCTTTTCAGGTGTCTTTACTCATTCATAACAAAATTGCGCCAACAAAAATTGAATAGATTTCGCCAATCTCAACATAGGTTGTGTTTCTTATTTAGAAAATCACCCCAATATTCACTTTAACATTTCTCATAGTGATGAATTTATCACTTTATCAATAGGTAGCCATACCAATGGTATTGATATCCAAAGAATAGAATATATTGAAAGAAGTATTATCAAAGCAGTTGGTAGTGGTTTGTATAATATCACTTCATTTTAAAGAGACTACAAATTCAATGGGATGAGTGGGCTCCTACAATGACTTGCTTTTTATTTTCTTATTTTTAAAAGATGCAAATAAACTTTGTAAGATAATAAAGAAACATAGCAGGGCAGCAATAGCTATTTTGGTCCACCAAGAAGATAAGGTCCCTTGGAAGGTAATGAGGGACTCAATGGTTCCTTTAATAAGTACACCGAACAAACTACCCACTACATTTCCTACGCCTCCTGTTAATAATGTGCCTCCAATGACTGCTGATGCGATCGCATCCATTTCAAAGCCTCTTGCCTGTTCAACAAATCCCCCACAAGAGTTTAAGCAAAATGCAAAGCCTGCTAAAGCAGCTAAAAAACCATTTAAAACATATACCTTTAACTTGGTGCGTTTTACATTAAGTCCCATAAGAAGGGCTGACTGTTCATTCCCCCCTACTGCATAAATAGAACGTCCAAAAGCTGTGTATTTCATTACAAGGAATATAATAATCAAAACAACAAGAGCAATAATCACACTTGGATAAATATAGGGATACACTGTAACCCCTTTTTTATTGACAGTTCCTAAAATAGGTAAGTATAACTTTGCATTAGCTATGGCTAAAAAGTCAGTATTAGTAATACTAATCATATCTGAACTAATAATAGCCGTCATACCTCTAGCGAAGAACATTCCTGCTAGTGTCACAATAAAGGGTTGAATCTTTAAGTAGGCTACAAAAAAGCCTTGTACTAATCCAAACACACATCCTACCATTAAAACGATTACAATACTAACACCTGCACTAATCCCTCGCCTTTCCATCATCCATGCAAGCAGCATACATGTCATTCCAATTACAGAACCTATGGAAATATCAATACCACCTGTAATAAGGACCATGGTCATTCCTGCTGCCGCAATAAGAAGGCCTGCATTATTAACAAATAGGTTAAAGAATACTTGGGGTTTTCCAAAATTCTTCTCACCAAAAACGATTATTCCTGCTAAATAAAGCACCATAAAGAGTAAAATGGTGATTACTAATAAAAAGTTATTACCGTCTAATTTGCTTTTTAATTTATTAATCATGCTGCCACCTTCTCTCCTTCTGATGTTTTGTTTAGCTTAAGCTTTAAGGCTTTAAACATTTTCTTAAGTTCTGGTGACTGTAAGGCTACAATAATAATAACCACTACTGCTTTATAAACTGGTAATTGATCTGCTGTTACTTTCATTGCATAAAGAGAAGTAGTAAGTGCCTGTATGGTAATCGCCCCAATAATACTTCCTGCAATGGAGAATTTACCTCCACTTAAGCTATTTCCTCCTAGAGCAACTGCTAAAATCGCATCTAATTCAATATTTAAACCCGCATTATTAGCATCTATTGAATAGATACGAGAAGTAATAATAAGTCCTGCTATTCCTGCACAAAGACCACAAAATGCATAAGTAACAAACTGAATAAGTGTTGAGTTTAACCCCACTAACTTACCTGCTTTTGCATTAATGCCTACTGTTTGAATGTATAAGCCCAAGGCTGTCTTTTTTAAAATAAATATGGTAATTAAAACAACGGCTATCGCTATAAAGATAGGTGTAGGTAAAGGCACATGAGGTAAAAAAGCGCCTAAACGTTTAAAAGATGGTACTTTAACATATAAGATATTTCCTCCTGTAATAAGCTGTGCAATTCCTCTACCTGCTGTAAATAAAATAAGGGTCGCAACCATAGGTTGAATTTTCATTTTAGCAACTAAAAAACCATTCCACGCACCACAAGCTACACCTGCTAATACCCCTAAGCATAATCCCATGGCATAAGGCATATTATAAGCTTCTCCTGTTCCTAATGAGAATACACATACTGCACCAGCTAAGGCACTTACTGCACCTACAGAGATATCTGTTCCACCTGAGGAAGCAACTACTAAGGTCATTCCAACTGCTAAAATAATAAGTTCACTCGATCTATTAAGTACATCAATGAGATAACCATAAAATACACCATTATTAATCGTTATCTTAAAAAATGTAGGCGTCTTAATAAGATTAAAAAGGAGTACCACTGCTAAGCATACGAGTGGCCAAAATAATCTATGACTCATTAATTTCTTTAAAAACACTTGTACCTTACTCATGTTGATCACCTCCAGCAATAGCTTTCATTATGTTTTCTTGTGAAAGCTCATGTTCTTCTAATTCCCCCACTTTGCTACCATCTCTTAAGATTGCCATTCTCGTACATGTTCTAAGCATCTCTTCAACTTCAGATGAAATAAACATGACCGACATCCCTTCTTCTGCTAACTTCACTACTAGTTTCTGAATCTCTGTCTTCGTTCCTACATCAATTCCTCTAGTAGGTTCATCTAAAATCAAAAACTCCGGATGCGTTAATAGCCATCTTGCTACAATCACTTTTTGCTGATTGCCTCCACTAAGCTGTTTAATGGGTGTATCTTGACTAGCTGTTTTGATTTGGAGCATTTTAATATATTCATCTGCAAACTGTTCTTGCTCTTTTCGGCTAATAAGCTTAAGTAAACCTTTTTTAGCTTGAAGGGCAATAATAATATTTTCTCTTACTGATAAATCTGCAATAATACCTTCATCTTTTCTATTTTCAGGACAAAAAGCCATTCCTTTTTTCATAGCGTGAATAGGGGCTGTCATATGAATGTCTTTCTCTTTTACTTTTAATGTCCCTTCATCTGGCTTTTCTGCTGCATAGAGGGTACGGGCAAGTTCTGAACGTCCTGATCCCAATAAACCAGATAAACCTATGACTTCGCCTTTACAAATCTTTAGATCAAAAGGTTTAATTTTACCATGACACCCTAATGTTTTAGCTTCTATAAGGATTTCTTGATGCATCTTCTGTACATTTTCTTCACTAGGCTTTTTAATAGTTGCTAAATCGTCAAAGTCTTTGCCCATCATTTTAGCTACTAGTTGAACACGTGGGAGTTCTTCTACTTTATACTCACCCACTAAGGTGCCATTTCTAAGAACAGTAATGCGGTCACACACCTCATAAACTTGCTCTAGGAAATGGGTTACAAAGATAATACCAATTCCTCTTTCCTTGAGCTGATTCATTACTTTAAAAAGTTTTTTTACTTCTTGTTCATCTAAACTTGCTGTTGGTTCATCTAAAATAAGTACTTTTGCTGAAATATCTACAGCTCTTGCAATAGCTACCATCTGTTGGATAGCTACAGAATAATTTTCTAGTGCTTTTGTGACATCGATTTCAATATTAAGGGCCTTTAACATTTCTTTTGCCCTATTATTCATAGTTTTCCAATTTATATGTCCATGTTTTCTTGGCGCCCTACCTATAAATATATTTTCTGCTACAGTAAGATTGGGACAAAGATTAACCTCTTGATAAACTGTACTAATACCATTACCTTGTGCTTCTTGAGGTGACTTGTTAATAATAGCACCTTGCTTATCTGCCATATGTATTTCACCAGTCTCAAACTCTTCAACACCTGTTAATACTTTAATTAAAGTAGATTTTCCTGCACCATTTTCACCCATTAGAGCATGTATCTCACCCTCTCTAAGTGTAAAATCCACATTCTCAAGTGCTTTTACACCGGGAAAATTTTTGTTTATATTTTTCATGGTAAGTACTTCTTTATTTTCTTTTATATTCATCATTTTCACCCCTCTATTAGAGAAGGTGTGAACTTCAAAACCTGCTGGATGGTTCCGTGGTTCACACCTTATATGTTCTGACTCTATTTCAAATCTCTGATATTAAAACTACATATTCTTAATATTGGCGTTTTGGCATAGTTTCTGCTGCTGTTTCCGCAGGATATACGCCTTCTTCTACATATTGGATTTTCTCTACATCTTTACCTTCCATAATTGCTTTTGCTAATTCTGCAACACGTGGACCATGAAGTGGATTACATTCTACTGATACGTTCATATCACCAGCAATCATAGATTCAAAAGCAGCTTTAACTGCATCAAAAGATACAATAATGACATCTTCACCTGGATCTTTACCTACTGCTTTAAGCGCATCGATAGCACCAAAAGCCATGTTATCATTTTGTGCAATGAGGATGTCGATATCTTCTCCTGATTTAAGGAAGGATTCCATAACTTCTTGACCTTTAGCTTGTGTAAACTCACCTGTTTGTTCAAGGACAATTTTGTAGTTGCTATATTTACCTAACTCATCTCTTACACCTTTTGTACGACCAATTTCAGCTGAAGAACCGATAGTTCCTTGAAGTACAGCTACATTAAGATCTTCACTACCTCTTCCAAGTCCGTTCATATACTCAGTAAGCCATTTAACAGCATCTACACCTTCTTTATAGAAGTCAGATCCTACCCAACAAGTAAACAGTGAATCATCTGTTACATCTATCATACGGTCTACAATAATAACGGGGATCCCTGCATCCTTTGCTTCTCCTAATACCGTCTCCCAACCTGTTTCTGTAACAGGCGCAATAACAATAACATCTACTTCTTGAGAAATAAAGTCACGTACTGCTTTAATTTGATTTTCTTGTTTTTGCTGTGCATCTGCAAAAATAAGTTTAAAGCCATTCGCTTCTGATAATGTCTCTTTCATAGAGTTAGTATTGGCTACACGCCAGTCTGACTCTGCTCCTACTTGTGAAAAACCAATGGTGATTAAATCTCCAGATTGACTTGTCTCTTCTTTAGTTTGTGATGCTCCTGCTGATTCTTTAGGTGCACTTGTTCCCGTACTACAGCCCATCAACATTGTGCTGAACATTACTGCCCCCAATAAAATGGTAAATATCTTTTTCATTTTTTACCCCCTTAGTGATTTTTTATAACTGAGTAACTATTGTTTATACTGTTATTATAAAAAACGATTACTTATATGAATACAGACTATATTTTTAATAACTTTGAATTATTTATGGGATTATTTCATCATTCTAGGTATGGTGTAAAAAAGTTTGTTTTTTTATGATAAAAATTATATTATTTTAGATAACATTTAGTTCATCTTCTCTTAAGTGCTTTTCTAAAAGATTCATAGGAAGATGTACTGTAACTGTTGTCCCTACATTGTACTCACTTTCAATTCTAATGCCGTATTCTTTTCCATAGTTGAGGCGTATTCTTTCATTAACGTTAACTAATCCAAAGCCTGCATCTACTGCTACGGGGCCTTCTTTATTGATACTTCTTTTAATTTGATCCAATGTTTCTTCTGTCATTCCAATGCCGTTATCTTTCACTTTTAACAAGATGGATTGATTGTTATATTGTCCTTCTACAATAATCTTTCCTTTTTCTCTTTTTTGCTTAATCCCATGATAAATCGCATTTTCTACAAGTGGTTGTAAAGTAAGCTTTAACACTGGAAATTCACTTAGTTCCTGTGGAATATTAATTTCATATTCTAAAATATCCGCATATCGAAATTGTTGGATTTGTAGATAACTTTTAATATGACTTTCTTCTTCTTTTAAGGTAATATAATCTTTCCCTTTGCTTAAGCTCACTCTGAAAAACTGAGATAATGCTGAAACTAGCTCTACTACTTCTTCACTTTGACCATCTTCTGCCATCCAAGTAATTGTATCTAATGTATTATAGAGAAAATGTGGATTAATTTGAGCTTGTAGTAATTTAAGTTCTGCTATCCTCAAAGTGTTTTGCTTCATTTTAATATTATCTACTAACTTATTAATTTTAATAAGCATCTTATTAAAACTACTTTCTAAGATAGCAATTTCATCTCCTCCTCCTCTAATTTTCTGCATAGTAAAGTTTCCTTTTCCTACTTGCTTTGTAATTTCACATAAATGCATAATAGGCTTTGAAATACTATCAGAAATGATAAAAACTAATAGCCACGTGATCCCTAGGACTACTGCTAAAATGAAGAAGATTACTTTAAGTGTCATTTTAATATCTGCCTCAACAGCTTGTCTTACTTTCTCAAGTTCTAACGCTTCATAATACATGTATTCCCTAATTTCTTCTGTAATTAGCTTTGTTATAACATAAATATCGTTATCCAAAATAGACATATTTTCATCGTAGTGTCCAGTTTCTTTACAATTATCAATTAGTTTACCAATACTTTTTTTAAGGATGCTTAGATTACGCTGTGCCATTCGCACCTGTTTTTTATTACTTGCTAAAGCAGTACCATTTTTCAGTTGCTCTAAGTATTCATCCATTTCTTTTAAAATTTCCTGAATATTGGAGTCTTCGTATTTATCAGACCCAATAGCAATACGATACATCGTATAATCAATTTGTTCCTTAAATCTCATATCAAATTCACTAGCAATCATTACATCATTTACAATAGGGGTATATTTGTCCGTATAGGTACTTAGTTTAACAATAAGAAAAATCACCATACATATCATTGGTACCAACATAAAAAACATAAATAACTTTAACTTAGTTCGTAAAGATATACTTGTAAACTTCCATTTCATTTATAGACCCCCTTATTGTACCTTTAACTCTTCTTATTTGCTTTGCGATACTCTTTAGGTGTACATTGTTGCGTTTTTTTAAACAAATAGCTAAAATAATGAGGATCCTTATATCCTATGGCATAGCCTATTTCCAGTGTTCTCATATTAGAGCACCTCAATAACTCCTTTGCCTTCTCCATTCTGATTTCAGTTAAGTAGGAAATAAAAGTTTGTCCTGTTTCTTGGCTAAAGATTGTACTAAAATGACTTGGACTCACATTCACATATTCTGCAACTGAATTAAGTGAAATAGTCTCTCTATTATAGTTTTCACGAATATATTCTTTAGCTTCATCTAAAAGCAAATTATACTTTTTCGTAGATACTCTATCTCTAAATTGTAGGGACTGATTTAAAATATTTTCTAAAGTCTTCCTAGTGCCTTCTTTCGTTTGAATGGCCATTGTTATTTCTTTAAAATCACCACATACTTCCACTATATATTCTTCACTATAACCAAGCTGCTTAATAAAGGTAATAACACTAAAATAAATACTCATCATGATATACTGCCTAAACATAAAGGAGTCGGTTCCCAGCCCCATATCTTTAAGGTAATTCTCACTAAAATAAGAAACCTCACTTCTTAATCCATTTCTTAAGAAACTTTCTATAGGCTTCTTATCAAATTTAGTTATATCTATATTTTTTATGCTAATGGTCTCATCCTCTCTCATGGCACCATACAGATCTAAATCTCCATAATAGATCACTTTTTTATTCGGCATAATATAGCTACAAGCTACTGCTTTACTAGCTGTTTCAAAACTTCTAGTAAGTTCACTTAACCTATTAACTTCTTCTCCAATGCCGATACAATAAGATAAGCTTTTTTCTTTACTTAGAATTCCTTCTAGGATAGTAATACACTTTTTTTCTAAAAGCTTTAGACCACTACTTCCTCCTTTTATAAGAATAACCCAACCCTCTTCCTCTCTATCAAATAATATGTATTCCTGTAATCCCTGTAATTTATTTTCTAATGTTCTACTTATATCTAAATTACTTTCCCAGTAATTATTTAATGCCTTATCTTTAATAAAAGTTTTTATTAACAATATATTATACTGAGGTGCATTAAGCTCTATTGAAAACTCTTTTCCCTTTTTAATCAATTCAGATACTGGAAGCTTTAAGTTTATTAAATCATTCAAAAATAACTTTTTTTGTTGTTTCTCATTTTCATAAGTATCTAACTTATATTTATCATAAAACTTTTGTTGTTCTCTTTGCTTATCAATAATAGTTGCTACATGCTTTAATGATTCTAGGAGCTTTTTCCCTGATATCGGCTTAAGTAAATAGTCGATAACGCCTATACTAATAGCTTCTTTAGCATATTCAAATTCATCATAACCACTAAGTATAATAATCTTAACTTGAGGCATCGTTTCTATAATAAGCTTACTTAATTCTAATCCATCCATAAAAGGCATTTTAATATCTGTAATAATAATATCTGGTTGTGTCTCTTGAATCATTGGATAAGCCATTTCTCCATCTCCGGCTTCTCCTACTAAAAGAAATCCATGATCTTCCCAATCGATATTCTTTTTCATTCGTTCTCTTACTGCAAATTCATCCTCTACTAAAAATACCTTAATCATAAGCCCTCCTATTGTTACCTTATAGACTTTTACGATTACCTTGTAGATAAAGTATTTTTCTTGCTAACTCATACATTAATCTACTTCTGATATACCCATTATCTTCATAGCAATATAGCTCATACTCCTAACTGGTTATCTAGTTGAATACATTGTCTATGTTTTCATTCTAAATCTATGCATATTGTCTTTTTTATTCGTTATCTCCTTGTCAAAACATATAAAAATGCTTAATTTTCAGATTAAATAAATACTATTATGTAATTTATTTATAATATTCTATATTTTTATTATACCATATCTATATTTAGTTTACTCCACTACATATGTAACTACTTGTTTTATCTATTCTTTATACTCTTGCATTTTATATTACTTATGTTTTATATTTACTCCACCTTTACTCAACTTATCTATTGTTCTTCTAGCAAAAGACTATTATGTATTAACACTTACATCATGTATCTTAATAGGCCTAATCGTAGTTTCTAACCTAATAAAAGCTGTAAAACTAGCCTCCTAGTCTTACAGCTTTTTATTAGCCTTGCCCATAATATGCATGCTCACCATGTTTTCTTAAATAATGTTTATCTAAAAGTGTCTTTTGCATAGTTCCTGTACTTGTTTGCATCAAAAGGCTAGTATTAAAGGCCATCTTACATACCTCTTCAAGAACAACTGCATGGTAGACAGCATCTGCTGCATCCTTGCCCCAAGTAAAAGGGCCATGTTCTTTTACAAGTACTGCTGGTATGCACATAGGTGGAATATCTTTGAAGGTTTCTGCAATTACTTTACCTGTTTCTTTTTCATAGGCTCCCTGAATTTCTTCTTCTCTCAGTGCACGTGTACAAGGTATAGTGCCATAAAAATAATCAGCATGTGTTGTCCCTAAAGCATGCACTTCTCGGCCTGCTTGTGCAAAGCTTGTTGCCATCTGAGAATGGGTATGTACAATGCCACCTATATCTTTAAAAGCATTATAAAGATATACATGAGTAGGCGTATCAGAAGAAGGTTTATATTTTCCTTCTACTACATTTCCTTGAAGGTCAACAACTACCATATCTGATGCTGTCATCCTTTCATACTCTACACCACTTGGCTTAATGACAATAAGACCAGCTTCTCTATCAATGCCACTCGCATTTCCCCAAGTATAAACAACGAGATTTTTCTTTACTAGTTCCATATTAGCTTCAAAGACCTGTGTTTTTAATGCTTCTAACACATCATTTCCTCCTTATTTCAGTGCTTCTATTGCTGCTTTTTCAATGGCCAGACCTTCTAAATAACGTTTAATAAATACTTCAAATCCGGCTACATCTGTAGGATTGGGCTCTATTCTTGTACTTTGCTCCTTGCAGAAAATTTTATCTTTTAAATAACTCTCCAAGGTTTCATCCTGGCTTCTATTTTTCATATAAGCTGCTAGGATAGCAATCCCCCAAGCTCCGCCTTCACTTGCTATTTCCATAACAGAAATAGGTACATTAATAGCAGCTGCAAGTATTCGCTGACCTACTCCTTTGGTTTTAAATAGGCCACCATGACCTAAAATCTCATCCACCTGTACATTTTCTTGCTTCATCAAAATATCTAGCCCTACTTTAAGTGCTCCTAATGCGGTAAACAAGTGTACCCTCATAAAATTAGCTAGATCAAACCTACTATTAGGTGTCCTTACAAAAATAGGTCTTCCCTCTGCTAACTGTGTAATATGCTCACCTGAAAAATAATTATATGCTAATAATCCTCCACAATCTGCATCGCCTTCTAGTGCTTTATTATATAGAACAGTAAACAGCTTATTTTTGTCTACATTAATCCCTAAATTGTCAGTTAACTCCTTAAATAAATCAACCCATGCATTTAAATCTGTGGTGCAATTGTTGCAATGTACCATGGCTACAGGATGCCCTGTAGGTGTAGTGACTAGGTCAATTTCTTCATAAGCTTTAGAGAGCTGTTTTTCCAAAACTAACATAGCAAAAACAGAAGTCCCTGCAGATACATTGCCTGTTCTTATTCCAATACTATTAGTTGCTACCATACCTGTTCCTGCATCACCTTCTGGTGGACATAGTAAGCTACCTGCTTTTAAATCTCCTGTTACATCTAGAAGTTTGGCTCCTTCTTCAGTTAATACCCCAGCTTCTTCACCTGCTACTAGTACCTTAGGTAGAATATCTTCTATTTTCCATTTTAGATTTTTAGAAATCACTTTTTCATTAAACTGCTGAATCATATGTAAGTCATAGTCTTTAGTAGTTGAATCAATAGGGAAAACTCCTGATGCTTCACCTATTCCAAGTACATTCTTCCCCGTTAACTTCCAATGAATGTAGCCTGCTAAGGTAGTCATATATGTAATATCTTTCACATGTTCTTCATCATTTAGTAATGCTTCATAAAGATGAGCAATACTCCATCTTTGAGGAATATGAAAGTTAAACAACTCTGAAAGCTCTTTTGATGCTCTTTGTGTAATGGTATTTCTCCATGTTCTAAAAGGAACTAGCAATTCACCTTGATTATCAAACACCATATATCCGTGCATCATTCCGCTTATGCCAATGCTCC
Organism: Cellulosilyticum lentocellum DSM 5427; assembly: GCF_000178835.2. Classification (GTDB taxonomy): domain Bacteria; phylum Bacillota; class Clostridia; order Lachnospirales; family Cellulosilyticaceae; genus Cellulosilyticum; species Cellulosilyticum lentocellum. Next base: position 621,213 of record NC_015275.1, on the reverse strand, counting down.
CTATGGTTTCAATACTCACCTTATGCTTTTCTTTGATATCTGCTAAAAGTGCACTGTAACTTCCCTGCACACCTTTCCAAATCTCTTCTAAGCTATAGGTCCATATATTGTTTTCTAATTTGTTTTCCCACTCATAACATCCTGAAGCAATAGGCTTATGTTCTTCACTTATTAAAATGGCTTTAATACGGGTTGAACCTAGTTCAATACCTAAGCTTGTTTTCCCTTGTACAATAGCTTCCCTTGCTTGTATCATGCCCCTCCTCCTTACTACTTTCATTTATTTAAACTTCTATACTCTTCTATTTTAATTTCCAAAGTATTTCACTTAATTGAAGTTCCTTTTTAAACTGAGTCATATGAATATCTTTATTGATATGTACATACTCAATATCCATCATTTCTGCCCAATCAATTAGATCTTCTGCCGTTAACTCATAAGAAAATATAGTATGATGTGCACCACCTGCATAAATCCAAGCTTCTGTACCTTCTGTCATAGAAGGTTGTGGAATCCAATAGGCTCTTGCTACTGGTAATTGAGGTAATTGATGAGGTAATTCAATGGCATCTACATCAGCAATAATAAGACGCATTCTACCACCCATATCTATAAGAGAAACACATATTGCTTTGCCAGGTTTACTATCAAATACAAGTCTAGCAGGTGCTTCTTTTCCTCCTATACCTAATGGATGTACTTCTATTCGAGGTTTAGATGCTGCTATAGCAGGAGATACTTCTAGCATATGTGCGCCTAAAATTCCTTCTTGGCCTGGTACAAGATTATATGTATAATCTTCCATAAGAGAAGTTCCTTTATTATCCGCCATGATATTCATTACCTTTGTCATTGCTGCTACTTTCCAGTCCCCCTCTGGACCAAAACCATATCCATCTGCCATTAGATTTTGAATCGCAAGGCCTGGAAGCTGTTTTAAACCATGAAGGTCTTGGAAAGTATCTACTACTGCATTATATCCCCCTTCTTCTAACATGGCTCTTAAAGCAACTTCAATTTTAGCCTGATACCTTACTGCCCCATACTTAGCTTCATCTGCTAGCACATCATCTGCAAATTCATATCTTTCTTTATAACTAGCCATTACTTCATCAATTGCTGCATCCGTCACCTGAGCCATACGTTCCACAAGGTCACCTACAGCATAATAGTCCACTGACCAATCAAACTTAATTTCTGCTTCTACCTTATCACCTTCTGTTACAGCTACATCTCTCATATTATCACCAAGTCGCATTACCTTGATTTCATCTCCTAAATAAGCTGCTCTTGCTACTTTTAGCCATCTTGCCATACGTTTGATAACCGTTTCATTTTTATAATGGCCAGCAATCACTTTTCTAGCTATTCCCATGCGTGTAAAGATAAAGCCATGCTCTCTATCTCCATGAGCTGATTGATTCGTATTCATAAAATCCATGTCCATAGTATCCCATGGAATTTCTTCATTAAACTGTGTATGTAGGTGCAAAATAGGTTTTTTAAATTGCTTAAGTCCATTAATCCACATTTTAGAAGGTGAAAAAGTATGCATCCAAGTAATCACACCTGCACAATTTTCATCTCCGCTTGCATCTTTAAATAAGTTTGTAATCTCACCTTGTGTCTTGACTACAGGTTTCCAAACTATTTCAAATGGAATTTCTTCTCTTTGATTGAAATAATTCACCATTTCCTCTGAATGCTTAGCCACTTCTTTGAGTGTTTCTTCACCGTAAAGGTGTTGACTTCCTGTTACAAACCAAAATACACATTGCTTCATTTTGCTACCTCCTATTTTATAATTTATAATAAACAATAATATTCAGTTATTTACTAGTATTATATATTTTGTTTACTCAACTTACAATAGTGTTTACTAAATATTTTTTATTTGTTTACCACTTTACTTTTTGTTATAATAAAAGGTATATTAATAAGAAAATTAAAGGTGAAATCAAATGGCAACTATAAGAGATATTGCAAAATTGGCTGAGGTATCCCCCTCAACAGTATCTAGAGTACTAAATCACGATGAAACTATTAATGTTTCTATAGAAACACGAAAACGAATATTTGAAGTAGCAGAAAACTTATCTTACCAAAAATCTCCCCGTAATTCCAAAATAAGTTCAGATACGCCTACTATAGGGCTTATTCATTGGTATAATGAGCTTCAAGAAATCAATGATCCTTACTTTCTTTCTATTCGCATGGGGATTGAAATGGAATGTAAATTAAATAATGTGAATCTCATAAAATTTTATCACGATGAGGAGATGACCTATGATTTAGGTGATCAAAAATTGGATGGGCTTATTCTACTTGGTCAATTTGACAAAGAACAAATTGAGTACTTTAAAAAGCAATGTGAAAATATCGTGCTTATTCATACAACTACATCTGACTTTGATTTTATTAACATACAAGTAGATTTTATTTTACTTACTCGCAATGTATTAGATTATCTCATTAATAAAGGTCATCAACACATTGCATATATTGGAGGACGCGAGCATATAGTAGGGAGTTCCAAGCTTTCCCTAGACCCCAGGGAGGAGGAATTCATAAGTTACCTCTCCAAGTTAAATCTCTATAATGAGCATTATGTAAAAGTAGGTAATTATGACTTTAAAGATGGCTATGAACTCATGCACAGCTTAATCAAGGAGAACAAAGATCATATTCCTTCTGCTGTTTTTATCGCCAGTGACACATTAGCCATTGGCGCTATGCGAGCGCTTAATGAACTCGGTCTTGTTATTCCAGACGACATTGCTATCATTAGTTGTAATGATATTCCTACTTCTCAATATACTTCACCTCCTCTGTCTACTGTTAAGATTCATACAGAAGATATGGGGCAATATGGTGTCAAGTTTTTACTTGAACAAATCAAAGGTAATTTTAAAGAAAACTTTAAAGTCATCGTCCCTCATGAACTTATTATTCGTGAAAGTTGCTAAACATATATCTTATATATCTGTGTCTATACATAAAAGCTATTATAATTTCCTATAACCATAATTAAATAAATGAGCGGTATATAACTAGTCCTGTATTACTAGTTATATATCGCTCATTTATTTAATACTGTCGAATGTTTCTAACAGTCTATAGTTAAGTCATTTCTCTTACATTTATTAAACACAAAAAAACACCCTTTCGGGTGCTCTCTTCTCATACTCTCAAAAACAAATACTACAACTATTCAACCTTCATTATCTAGGTCAAACCCTCGAACCGTTAGTATTGGTCACCTCAATGTATTACTACACTTACAGCTCCAACCTATCTACCTCATAGTCTCTAAGGGGTCTTACTCCTTTCGGATGGGAAATCTTATCTTGTGGTCTGCTTCACGCTTAGATGCCTTCAGCGTTTATCAGATCCAGACTTGGCTACTCTGCTATGCCATTGGTATGACAACAGATGCACCAGTGGTCCGTCCATCCCGGTCCTCTCGTACTAAGGACAGCTCCACTCAAATTTCCTGCGCCCACGACGGATAGGGACCGAACTGTCTCACGACGTTCTGAACCCAGCTCGCGTACCGCTTTAATGGGCGAACAGCCCAACCCTTGGAACCTGCTTCAGCTCCAGGATGCGATGAGCCGACATCGAGGTGCCAAACCTCCCCGTCGATGTGAACTCTTGGGGGAGATAAGCCTGTTATCCCCGGGGTAGCTTTTATCCGTTGAGCGATGGCAATCCCACTTTCATACCACCGGATCACTAAGTCCTACTTTCGTACCTGCTCCACCCGTCGGTGTCGCAGTCAAGCAACCTTATGCCTTTGCACTCTTCGAATGGTTTCCGACCATTCTGAGGTTACCTTTGAGCGCCTCCGTTACTCTTTAGGAGGCGACCGCCCCAGTCAAACTGTCCACCTGACATTGTCCCAGACCCGGCTAACGGGCCATGGTTAGAAGTTAAGTATTACAAGAGAGGTATCCCACCGGCGACTCCACCTAGACTGGCGTCCAGATTTCTCAGTCTCCCTCCTATCCTGTACATGTAATACCCAACCTCAGTATCAAGCTACAGTAAAGCTCCACGGGGTCTTTCCGTCCTGTCGCGGGTAACCAGCATCTTCACTGGTACTACAATTTCACCGGGTGCGCTGTCGAGACAGTGCCCAAATCATTACGCCTTTCGTGCGGGTCAGAACTTACCTGACAAGGAATTTCGCTACCTTAGGACCGTTATAGTTACGGCCGCCGTTTACTGGGGCTTAAGTTCAAAGCTTCGCCTTACGACTAACCTCTCCCCTTAACCTTCCAGCACCGGGCAGGCGTCAGCCCTTATACATCACCTTTCGGTTTAGCAAAGACCTGTGTTTTTGTTAAACAGTTGCTTGGGCCTATTCTCTGCGGCCTACCTAAGTAGGCACCCCTTCTCCCTAAGTTACGGGGTCATTTTGCCGAGTTCCTTAACAACGCTTCTCCCGTCGGCCTTAGGATTCTCTCCTCATCCACCTGTGTCGGTTTACGGTACGGGTACCTATCACGCAATAGCAGCTTTTCTCGGCAGTGTGGGTTCAGCAACTTCTCTACTTTAATTTCGATCCCCATCACACTTCATCCTCGTTCCCCGGGTTTTCCTTGGGAATGCGACTTTGTGCTTGGCCCAGGATACCATTCCTGGGATTGCCTACCCTCCTGCGTCCCTGCAGTTCTGATAATAGGTAGTACTGGAATATGAACCAGTTGTCCATCGACTACGACTTTCGTCCTCGCCTTAGGTCCCGACTTACCCAGAGCAGATCAGCTTTACTCTGGAAACCTTGGATATTCGGCCTACAAGATTCTCACTTGTATCTCGCTACTCATTCCGGCATTCTCACTTGTAATTACTCCACAGCTCCTTACGGTACTGCTTCTGCGTCGTTACAACGCTCCTCTACCAATCCAACTAAGTTGAATTCCATAGCTTCGGTGGTGTGTTTTAGCCCCGGACATTTTCGGCGCAAGATCTCTCGACTAGTGAGCTATTACGCACTCTTTGAATGAGTGGCTGCTTCTAAGCCAACATCCTAGTTGTCTTCGAAATCTCACATCCTTTTCCACTTAACACACACTTGGGGACCTTAGCTGATGGTCTGGACTGTTTTCCTTTTGACCACGTGTCTTATCACTCGTAGTCTGACTGCTGACGGTATCTTGATGGCATTTTTAGTTTGATATGCTTCGGTAAGCTTGTGGGCCCCCTAGGCAATTCAGTGCTTTACCTCCATTAGACTCCTATCAACGCTAGCCCTAAAGCTATTTCGAGGAGAACCAGCTATCTCCGGGTTCGATTGGAATTTCTCCGCTACCCACACGTCATCTCCACCTTTTTCAACAGATGTGAGTTCGGACCTCCATTACCTTTTACGGTAACTTCATCCTGCACATGGGTAGGTCACCCGGTTTCGGGTCTACTAACAATGACTATTTTGGCGCCCTATTCAGACTTGGTTTCCCTTCGGCTTCGTACCTCCTGGTACTTAACCTTGCCACAGCTAGTAACTCGCCGGACCGTTCTACAAAAAGTACGCGGTTGCGCATCATATGGCGCTTCCACTGCTTGTAAACATAGAGTTTCAGGTTCTCTTTCACTCCCCTCCCGGGGTTCTTTTCACCTTTCCTTCACAGTACTATGCGCTATCGGTCACCGAGGAGTATTTAGGCTTGGGGGGTGGTCCCCCCGGCTTCCCACAAGGTTTCTCGTGTCTCGTGGTACTCTGGATACTGCTAGGCTTCACTTGGATTTCGCTTACGGGATTATCACCCTCTTTGATGAGACTTTCCAGACTCTTCAGCTATCCGCATTCTTGCCATGACGCAGTCCTCAACCCCAGATTACAAGTAATCTGGTTTGGCCTGTTTCCCTTTCGCTCGCCGCTACTTAGGAAATCGATGTTTCTTTCTCCTCCTGAAGGTACTTAGATGTTTCAGTTCCCTTCGTTCCCTTCCTATAGTTATGTATTGGCTATAGGATGACAGAGGTTTGCTCTGCCAGGTTTCCCCATTCGGATATCTACGGATCAAAGTTTATTTGCAACTCCCCGTAGCTTTTCGCAGCTTATCACGTCCTTCATCGGCTCTCGGTGCCAAGGCATCCACTCTACGCTCTTAGTAGCTTGACCTATTGCTCATTATTGAGCGGTCTAATCATGTTTTCACATGATTGGTGCCTTGTTAATTATCATTTCTGATAAAAACAAAGAATGTTTTAAGTCATTTCTGACTATATCGGTTAAATTGTAGATTTTACACCCTGACAAATTAATTATAGTACGTACGTTACGCACTTTAGTACATTTATCGTTAGGCGCAAGTTATATTGCTATAACTTACAAATCTATAATTGTTGTAGTATTTGTTTTTCAAAGTACGATGATTACTTATTAATTAATCTTTATTTTGTCGCTGCTTACTGCTGACGACTTGTATAATATTACACTATCACATTACATAAGTCAACACTTATTATGATTTTTTTTATTCCCTAACCAGTATTCTTCATTTAGCTATGGCAAACCCATTAACTACACTACTCTATTTTTGTTGTAGCTAGAATGCAATTGACTAATTCTTTATAATCTGCTTCTTTGTTACCGCTTATTGCTACACTACAAAAATAACCTTCATTATTGTATATCTTTAGGATTATTCCCGCACCTGTTCTTCCGGTCTGCATAGCTTTTATATATTCATCTTCAAAACTTATACTACCTTGGTCCATTGTTCCACTTACCAAAGTCTGATATTTGCCTATTAAAAGAGTGGAAAAAATACTATCTCTTCTAAACTCATATCACTATTAATATCTTGCATAACACTATTCTCTGTTATCTTCTGGTACATGTATCCTGAATTTAACACCTCTTCCCCATATGTATTTACTATATATGTTTTATAAAGCTGTGCTTCTGATTCCTCAAACTCGTCTATTAGGCCTTGAAAAGTAGATGCTTTATCATTTGAAAAAACCAGCATTTTAAATTCTTCTTTTGCATTTGTAACTGTAAGTGCTTTCCTGTTTTCTAGCTGAAGAATTTTTTGTTCATAATCTTTACTATAGCCTGGTAATTGAAATTGTATACTATCAAATTCAATAGTTTGTAGTTCTTTGTACTTCTTTACTTCTTCTCGGTCTATTTTTCCTTCTTCTACGCGTTTAGTCATTGCTTGTGTATTTTCTACATCAAATACTTTATTTAATTCCTCTTGTAATAAAACAATTATTTCCTGCTTTGATTTGGTCCCTCTTATAAACTCATCTGTTACTTCTTGCATAATATGTTTATTTCTATCTGTAATATATTCACTTCTATCTGCACTTTCTTTCTCTTGAGCAATCGGACTTTCTTCTTGACTTGTTATACTCATTTTTTTCTTGTTTTGTATACCTACTACTAAAACTAGGATGATGACACCTATCAGTACAAATACTTCTATAAATAATCTTTTATTTTTCCCCTATTAGCTGACTATTGAATTCTTTATAGTAAATAGCTCTCCCATTCATCATGTTTCATATCAACTTTCACATAAAAACTATCTTTACATTCTGACAGATTAGAATATACACGGTAGCTACATTGTATTTCTTCTTCATTTTTTGTGACTCTCCTCTAAGTACTTTCCATATATCACTCATACGCCCCTACTAATTAGAATATTTTAAATATATTATACATTTATTTTTAGAATAAGGACAACCCATTTTAAAAAGGTAAAAACACAAAAAGCCTTTGAAAATACTAGCTTACGTATGAGCTAATTATTTTCAAAAGCTTTTTTATAAAATAAAACTTGTAGTAAAAGTACGTTATGCAATGCTTTATCATAATTCAAGTAGAAAACTAACTTTATAAACAAAAATGCACCTTTTTTGTTTGTTGGAAGGTAATTGTAAAAACATTCCAAGCGAAAAAGGTGCTTATATATACGAGCTATCCATAATCTCATATTAAAGAATTTAATCTAAAAACACTTACTGTATTTTTCCAAATAATCATGGATGAATTATTTTTAATATACTGTGATGGTATTTAAGATGTGGGAGTGTTATATTTTCTATCAGAATGCTATATTATAACTTCTTAAAGATTTCAGTTTCTGCCTTTAATTCTACACCAATCTTATGATTTTCATCAATTAATGTTGTAATACTATTCATTTCTAATACAAGGTCTTGTGTACTTTCAGCGACACCACTAATCCCTTCTGTACTATCATTAATTGCACATGTAATAGTGTTTATAGCTTTTACGATTTCTGAAATACCTTCTTCTAAGGCTTTTGTCTTTACATTAAACTCATCCATGGCTGTTTCAATATAGTTTGCATCTTGTTTATATTGATTTCCTGATTCTACAACCGTTGCAAACCCCGGAAGGATAGACTCCTGTAAATATTTAATTAGTGTATCTGTATGACTTGATAAGTTATGTACTGCATTAGTTACAAGTTCATTTGTTACTTGAATATTATTAGCTGCTTTATGACTTGAATCTGCTAATTTTCTAATTTCTTCTGCCACAACAGAAAATCCTCTTCCAAATTCTCCAGCCCTAGCAGCCTCGATTGATGCATTTAATGCTAGTAAATTCGTTTGGCTAGCCACATTAAGAATGTCATTTGTAAGATTATTAATATGATCTATACTTTTACAATCCTTCAAAGCCTGTGTTAATCCACCTAACATTTGACTTACTGTTTGTTCAATTTCTCTCATATTCATACGTGCAGATTCCTCCATTTGTTCTGCACATTGCTTCATATCTTTTGAATATACATTAATTTGTGAAACTCTCTCTGCAATAACCTTAACATCCTCACCTACTATGGTGGTACTGTCGTTAATGACATATGTATTACCAGACACCTCTTCCATTGTAGCTGATAACTCTTCTGTTAATGCAGACAAATCTGCTGCACTGTCTTTTGAAACATTAACGCTTTCTAATACTTCTTTTCCTATATTATTTATTTTAATTGAATCTCTACTAATCATAGTAAATATATGTTGAAGTTCATCTAAGAATGTATTGATTCCATTTCCCAAAGTAGCTATTTCATCATTATATTTGACTGTAATACGTTTTGTTAAGTCCCCTTCTTTTTCATCAATGCTTTCAATAATACTTCTTAATTCTTTCTCAGTCTGTGTAATTGGTCTAATAACTCTTTTCATAATATAATAAATGGTTATAATAACTGAAACTACCATGCCTATAGAAATGATAATACTGACATTCAAAGACTGCCAATAAGTACTCCTTAGTTGTTGCCGTGCTATTTCTGCGGCTTGTTGTACAGATTCCTTTAATACTTTTATCTCTTTATTCATTTCTTCTGCAAATGCCGCCAATTCAATATTTGCATAAGTATATGCTTTCTCTGTATTATTGCTCGCACTATATGCTGTTAAATTAGCTAATGCACTTTTAAAGTTACTGTAGCTTAATAAAAGTTGATTATAAGTTTCCTCTTGTTCTATATTAATATATTGCTTATAGTCTAATAAATTAGCCTCCAACTGAGCACTTTCTTTTTTTATAGATGTTACACGCTCTATTTTAGTATTTAACTCGATTGCTACAATATGTCCTAATGCTTGTTTATGAATATTCTCTGTTGCTCTCTGAATTTCTCCTAAAGTTGAGATACTTACCATATGTTTATCAGTTATTTCATTTGCTTTTTTAGTTATCTTGTTGGTTCGAATAATTCCTATCCCATTACATAAAAATGCTAATGCAACTAATAAAGTAATTGGCCCCATGATAAATATTCTAATACTATTTAATTTTTTTTTACTCATTTTTCCCTCCACGTACTGATATGCCTATTAATCTGTCACCTTCATGGTAATTTCTTTTACCATGGAATCCATCAGTTGCTGCATATTATTAGCTGAAGCTGTTCCTTCTGATATGCTTTTAGCAAACTCAGCTACTGGGTCCCAGTATTTTGGACCTACTCTTTGTAAGCTAGAGTATTGAGCCTGCTCAATTAAAGCCTTAATAGCTGGTGATTTTTTTACTTCTTCTTTAGCTCCTGCTATTACATTACTTGGTCCTAATCCTCTTTTTATAAAACGAAGTGTTTGATTCTCCTCATTAGTAAGCCATTGTGCTAATTTCATCGCCCATTCTTTCTGCTGTGAGTATCCATTAACACCTATCATCTTATAACCTGCATAAGATGATAATTGTACCTGCTTACCTCCAACCGTATAAGTGGGAAGTTTTACTGCCGCAAAATCATCTCCCCAAGCCTGCTGTAATGCATTAGCAACCCATACGCCACTTACACCAGCTATGACACTACCATCTTTTGCACCTGCAACTAACTTGTCATCTCTCCCGTTCATAAAACCAGGGTTCTGAGCAATTGCCAACATAGCATTTCCTATATCTACACCTTTTATCTCACTTGATTGATTATTCCAATCACAATAATTTGTAAGGCCATCTGGATTTAACCCCATCTTAAGTCCTGTATTACCAAAGAATGAATATAGATACCAACCTGATGTCCAATCCATTGTCACTTTTTTACTTAAAGAACTGGCTACTGAAAGCATTTGATCAAGTGTAGCTACATCATTCTCTGATAAATATTTTTTATTGTAAAACATAAAGTAACCATTATCGGCCGTCATTGGATAAGCATAAAGGTTTCCATTAATAGTTGCTGCTTCAATAGCTCCTTCTACATTTTCTTCTTTTATTTGCATATCCTGCTCAATAGGTTCAATCACACCAGCAGCCGCCAATTCCATAAGTTGGTCATCCGCAAATGCAAAAACATCTGGTGCTTGATTAACATCTGCAAGTATTTTATCCCTACTAGTTCCCTCCTCTTCTGGTACAATGGTTATCTCAAATATTGCTTCATCCGCATACTTATTTTTAAAACTTTCAACCATCTCAGCTAATAATTCTTGTTCATTAGGCCCCCCCCATAAAGTTAGATTAACAACTTCTGATTTCACTTCCTGACTTTCTATATGTGCATTATTATTTTGAGAGCATCCACTTAATATTGTCATAGCTACTACCATAATACTCATAAGTCTTAACTTTTTCATGAACTTTTTCATAAGCTTCTCCTTTTCTCTATTTTGCTATATATCGACATTTTTTGCATTAAATTATAGTAATTAACAAGAATTTCTTTTAAAACCTTTTTTTACTTGTTTGCAAAATATAAAAGAAGCTATTCTATTAACCAATAATCTAGTTAATGTTCAGCTTCTTTGACATTTGATTATTTCATTATAAATACAATTAAAAAAATCGCTTTTTTATCTCTTCATATTTTTCTACTGTTAAAAGAGCATCTTTATCTATGTCTTTAAACTTCACAATATAAGTCCAACGCCCATAAGGTTCGATTTTAGTAATTTGAGATAAATTAATAAGATATGATTTATGACTGCGTAAAAATTGATCTGTTTCTAGCTTAGTCTCTATATCACTTAAGCTAGCTGTAGTGGTGAAAGCATCCCCTTTAGTATAAATGACTGTACTGTTATTTTCTCTTTGAACTAAAATAATGTCATTAATATCCACAAAACTCATACTTTCTTTACCCTTTACTAACAGTTTATTAAGACCTTGTTCATATTTAACGATTTTATCAATCTCTTCGTTTCTTTGTGGCAATTTAAGTGCTTTAATTCTCTCTAACGTTTGACTTACTCTTTCCACATTAAAAGGTTTTACTAGGTAATCAAAAGCGTAGACTTCAAAGGCATTGGACATAAATTCATTATGAGCTGTGGCAAAGATAATCTTAGTTTTAGGATCTAAATCAGCAATTATTTTAGCACATTCTAGGCCACTTCCTCCATTAATCTCGATATCTAGAAATACAACTTCTGGTTTTTCCTTAGTAAAAAGCGAGATGGACTCCAGCATTTGAGCACTTTCTCCTACTACTTCAAAGCCATCTACACGTTCAATAATCTTTCTTAAAAGCGTTCTTATACCTTCTTCATCCTCTACTAATAGTACTTTTATTGCCATGGCTCCCCCTTATCTTCTATGTCTTTTCTTACACTTTGGTTCTCCTAAAACTTCTGCCCATAAGATAGCTTCTCTTAACTGCTGCTTATTAGGTCTAGAAAAACTACTTGTTGGCATCTGCTCAGATACTGTAGTCAACTTCTTTACTTGACTCACAGGTAATGGTGGTGCTTCAAGTTCTGAATGTGTTTTCTTTTTCTTTACGAGCTTCTTCTTCGTATGTTTCTTAGGACCACTTTCCTCTTCTAAGACATACTGGCCTTCGAATTCTTCTAAAATTCCCCTATTATTCTCTTCATCATCTTTATGCTGTTTATCATAACCATTGGCAGACTTCTTTTGATTACTCACATTATTCTTTTCCCCACTTATGGAGAAACTGCCTTCTAGTTGACGTCTCAGCTCCCCTTCTAGACGTAGTAAAGCTCCTAAATTAACTGTTGAAGTTGCCATCCCTATTACCTCCTAAAGGGCTTTCCTTTTCCTTTGTTTTAGAAAGGGCAGCTCTCATCTCGGTGTCTGCTTTTAGATTTTGCATATCGTAGTAGTCCATAATACCTAACTTACCTTCCCTAAGTGCATAAGCTAGGGCTTTTGGTACTTCTGCTTCCGCTTCTACTACATAAGCTCTCATTTCTTGTTCTTTAGCCACAGCCATGGCTCTTCTTTCCTCTGCTTTAGCTTGAGCAATATTTTTGTCTGCTTCTGCTTGAGAAATTTGAAGGTGTGCACCGATATTTCTACCCACATCTATATCTGCAATATCGATAGACAATATTTCAAAGGCTGTTCCTGAATCTAATCCTTTGCTAAGTACACGCTTTGAGATATCATCTGGATTTTCGATAACTTCTTTATGAGAAGTTGCTGAACCAACAGTGGTAACAATACCTTCACCAATTCTAGCAAGTACAGTTGCTTCTCCTGCCCCACCTACTAATCGTTCAATATCAGCTCTTACTGTTACTCTTGCTTTTACTAAAAGCTCAATACCATCTTTAGCTACAGCTGATACATTAGGCGTTTCAATCACCTTAGGTTGAACACTCATTTTAACTGCATCTAATACATCACGACCTGCAAGATCAATGGCTGCAGCCTTTTCAAAAGGTAATTCAATGCCTGCTCTTTCTGCTGCAATAAGTGCATTTACTACTTTATCTACATTACCACCCGCAAGGTAATGTGCTTCTAACTGATTAACGCTTAAACTAATGCCCGCTTTAGTGGATTTGATAAGTGGTAAGACAATTCTAGAAGGTACAACACGTCTTAGTTTCATACCTATCAGGTTAAAAATACTTACCTTTACATTAGCAGCTAGAGAAGATATCCATAACCCTATTGGTATAAAGGTAAAAAAGAAAACAATAAATAAACCAATAACACCAATTAATACAATTGTTCCTACTAAATTACTCATTTCTGTTCCCCACTTTCTTCTATGGACTTAACCATTAATTTTGAACCTTTTACCTCATAAATCTGGATTTTTGTTCCTACTTGAATATACTTACCTGCTGAAATCACATCAAAATCTATCCCATCAAAGTTTCCCATCCCCGATGGTCTAAGATCTGTAGCTGCAACTCCTTTTTTGCCTAGTAAATAATTTAAATCACTAGAGCTAATATAACCCTTATCTTTATTTTGCTCCTCATTTAAAATAATTGGAGAACGTAATTTCCCTTTGGATAAAAACCACAATATGCCTGCTAGCATAACACCTAAAATTGCTAATATAATAACTGCTAAAGTTGTACCTTCTTGTAAACTATCTGCTGAAATAATGACGCCTACTACAAGGCATATACTACCCAATACACCTGGCATTGAAATTCCCGGATGAAGCATTTCGATACCAATAAGAATAAAACCTACTAAAAATAATGCTACACTTATTAAAGTAATGCCATCTAGTAAATTAACCACCTACTAGCCCCCCTTTCTTTGACTCATTTATTTGTTTCTATATTAATCATAGCCTATTCTTAAATTAGCTACTATAAAAAACCTTCAAGTTATACACTTTCGCCTTTATCCTGTCATTTTTTATTATTTATATCTCACTATGAATTAATCATAAATTTTAACTATTTACCTCCTTAGGTAATTGAATTTGAAAGCTTGTCTTCTCCTCAGTTGATGTAACATGAATAGTTCCTCCTGAGGCTCCTATAATCTTTTGCACAATATATAGTCCCATTCCATGACCTACTTCTTTCTTAGTCGTATAGCCTTGTTTAAAAATTTGCTCTAACTGATTATTGTCAATGATAGGTCCATCATTACAGATATTAAATAAGTAGCATTCACCTTCTTCATTAATATCTACAATCAAATGCCTTTCACAAGTTTTTAAAAGAAGGGCTGTTATACCATTATCGATGATATTAGCAAGTACTTTGCAAAGCTCCCAAGGTTCTATCTTAAGGTGTCTTAAATCTGTTTTTATATTTAAGGTCATATATACCTTGTTCTTCTCTGCTACTTCTAGTTTGGCTTGTAATAATGCATTAATGGCTGGTTGGGCTGTTTTTAAAGCTCTGCTTACCTTAATAACTTCATTAAATACCGGCTCCATATACTTTTTAGCCTCTTCATACTCCTCTAATTCTATTAAGCCATATACCACTTGAAGATGGTTTAAATAATCATGCCTTTGCACTCTTAATGTAGTATTAAGCTCTTCTAAGTTTTTCATACTTTCTAGTAGATCCTCATTTCTAAGTCTATTAGCATAAAGAACACCTACTACTGTAGCTAAGCTATTAATAAGAGCAAGACCTACTACCAAATATAAGGAAATACCTACATTTTCCCAAGCCCCTTCCCCCTTATTAATCCACATACCTAGTACTAAAATAATTTGCATGAGATTAACAAAAAGTAACACCCCTATAACTTTTTTTATATTCAATTCATCCCCTCCCCTAAATACGCCTAGTATCATTATAGCATATACTCATCATATATAATGTCGCATCATGATTGAAATAAGAGATGAAATGACTACTCATAAGCATAACTTCGAGGTATTTTTCGTGCCATTCTATGCATTGTTTAATCCTAGGTCTATTTTGTCCTACTATTGCATATGTATAGAGTATCAAATTACATGGAGGTCTACTATGCCTGATAAAGGAAAAAGCAAATCTAACTCTACTGCAAAAGGTAAATCTATAGCTACTTCTAAATCAAAAAATGATACTAAAAATGCAAAAAATACTAAGAAAAAATAATAAATAAGAGCATAATAATAATGAGGGTGTAATCCATGTTATGGTTTATACCCTCATTACTATTGTAGATGCACTAAAAGCCATTGGCCCATTCTTATCTATTGACATTAACGTTCTAATTATATATAAAAACTCTATCTTTTAACTATGCTTTTCTCTATCTTTGAATTTCTTATATGAAGTAAATTTGACTTATACTAATTTTAAACTCATCTCACTTACTTCTTTTATAAGATCAATCTCCATAATCTTAACAGCACTACTATCTACTATCACTTCATCTTGATTATGACAGCCTACAATAAAGGAAATCCCAAACTTTCTAAAGAGTAGAAGCTTGCTTTCTTCCCTATACAGTTTGCCAAAGGCTTCACTTAACATAGTCCCCAGCATTTTTATTTCATCTACTGTAATAATGGATTGTAACAGATACTTTTCTATAACTGCTAAAATAATAAGTTCCTTTTTCTCTACTTCTTTTATATCCCCGTATAAGCTATTAAATACTTCTCTAGCGGCAGTGCTTATAGCTTCTTTTGCCATAATGTACTCTATGTCAAATACCTTTTCACCCTCTTCTTTATTAAACAAGGCAGCTATTTCTTCTAATGAAGTTCCATCCTTCATAGAAAGAATTAATTCTATACGTTCTAGAATTTTATCTCTTCTAAAAAAAGTCTCTTGCCCTGTAGTCGAAGATTTCTTAATAAACCAATCCTCTGGAATAATATTCATGCGTTTCCATCTATATAACTGTCCATATGAAATATTTGTTAAATCTAATAGCTCTTTTTTTGAAATCAATTCTTCCATCGCTCTCACCTCTGCCTTTCATTCTAGATTTGATTAACTGTATCTACTATTGCTTCTGGATCAACATCAATTTGGTCACTGTATTCCACTACACCAATTCTACAGCCTTTACCAATTTTAATATTTTTACCTCTTACTACTTTGGCTTCACAGTTTTCCAGAATAATTTCATCGCCTTCAATAGTACTAGCCACAACTTTATTTTCCTTTAAAATTTTAGGCATAAAAGGTCCAAGGAACTTTGTTACACTCTCATACCCTTGTCTAATTCTTACTCTAGCAGCTCCAACCTCATTTAAAACAGATGTTCCTACAGCTGTAAACACCAATACTTCACAGTTTAAGAATTTACCGCAGTTTAAAACCCCTTCAATCTCAATCATTTCTCCTGCAATATCTTCTTTTACTTCTAAAAAGCCTTTTCCTTTAACTGTATTAGCTTTCAAACATTGTTCTATTTTAGTCATCCCATTAACACGAAGTTCCTCTGACACCTCTACATTGCCCTCACACTTTAAAACCCCTGATACATCAATATTTTCGGCTAAAACATTGCCTTCTACCTTACAAGTACCTGATACCCCTAACTTCTTTGTTTCAAGCTCTCCTAAAAGAGTCCCAATACCTGAAACTTGAAACTTTTCACTCTTTACGCTTTCAGTAAATTTACCACTTCCAGCTATGCTAACTTTATCAAACTCACCTCCACCATAGGTTCCTAGGCCATCGATTTGAATTGAATGAAGTTTACTATTTTCCATTTCTATACCTCCGTAACATTGTTTTGTTATTTAAACAAATATTATCATAACATTGTTACGTTGTCAATTAAAATTAGATTAACGTAACTTCGAAAGATTTAGAAGTAGAATACTACATATGTGTAATAAAAAAGCAGCTAAGATAGATTTAAAAAATCTTCTTAACTGCTTCTACATCATCATACTTGGGATACCCCAACTATTGACATAGAGCCACTATTAATATAGAATCAAAAAGGTCTTTGAAAATACTAGCTATATCATAGCTCCTTATTTTCAAAGACTTTTTAACAAATAAAAAATCTGGCAATCACCTACTCTCCCAGTCAGTCTCCCAACAAGTACCATCGGCCGCTTAGGTCTTAACCTACGTGTTCGGAATGGAAACGGGTGTTTCCCCTAAGCGCATCATCACCAGAAATTTATTAGAATTCAATTTTACACTAGATCTTAAGCAACACCTCACCGCCGTTTCACTTCGGTTCGGTGCTTTGATAGTTACATCTAGCGATGAACTCTCAAAGCAAAACAGTAACTACTAAACCTTCGATTTCTATCCTTAGAAAGGAGGTGATCCAGCCGCACCTTCCGATACGGCTACCTTGTTACGACTTCACCCCAGTTATTGGTTTTGCCTTAGACGGCTCCCTCCCCGAAGGGTTGGGTCACCGGCGTTGGGCCCCCCCAACTCCCATGGTGTGACGGGCGGTGTGTACAAGACCCGGGAACGTATTCACCGCGACATTCTGATTCGCGATTACTAGCGATTCCAACTTCATGTAGTCGAGTTGCAGACTACAATCCGAACTGGGACTGCTTTTTTGAGGTTTGCTGACTCTCGCGAGATCGCTTCCCTTTGTAGCAGCCATTGTAGCACGTGTGTAGCCCTAAACATAAGGGGCATGATGATTTGACGTCATCCCCACCTTCCTCCAAGTTATCCCTGGCAGTCTCTCTAGAGTGCCCAACTTAATGCTGGCTACTAAAGATAGGGGTTGCGCTCGTTGCGGGACTTAACCCAACATCTCACGACACGAGCTGACGACAACCATGCACCACCTGTCACCAACGTCCTAGCAAGCTAGGAAAGAAGGCATTACCCTTCGGTCATCGGGATGTCAAGTTTAGGTAAGGTTCTTCGCGTTGCTTCGAATTAAACCACATGCTCCACCGCTTGTGCGGGTCCCCGTCAATTCCTTTGAGTTTCAATCTTGCGATCGTACTTCCCAGGTGGAATGCTTAATGTGTTAACTTCGGCACCGAGACCCGTAAGCCCCGACACCTAGCATTCATCGTTTACAGCGTGGACTACCAGGGTATCTAATCCTGTTTGCTCCCCACGCTTTCGTGCCTCAGCGTCAGTTATGGTCCAGAAAGCCGCCTTCGCTACTGGTGTTCCTCCGAATCTCTACGCATTTCACCGCTACACTCGGAATTCCACTTTCCTCTCCCACACTCTAGTTCATCAGTTTCAGAAGCAGCTTAGAGGTTGAGCCCCTAAATTTCACTTCTGACTTAACAAACCGCCTACGCACCCTTTACACCCAGTAAATCCGGATAACGCTCGCTCCCTACGTATTACCGCGGCTGCTGGCACGTAGTTAGCCGGAGCTTCTTAGTCAGGTACCGTCATTTTTTTCTTCCCTGCTGATAGAAGTTTACAATCCGAAGACCTTCTTCCTTCACGCGGCGTCGCTGCATCAGGCTTGCGCCCATTGTGCAATATTCCCCACTGCTGCCTCCCGTAGGAGTTTGGGCCGTGTCTCAGTCCCAATGTGGCCGTTCACCCTCTCAGGCCGGCTATGGATCGTCGCCTTGGTGAGCTGTTATCTCACCAACTAGCTAATCCAACGCGGGTCCATCCTATGCCGATAAATCTTTACTATAACAATCATGCGATTGTCCATAGTTTATGCGGTATTAGCGTTCGTTTCCAAACGTTATCCCCCTGCATAGGGCAGGTTACCCACGCGTTACTCACCCGTCCGCCACTAAGTTCTAGGAGCAAGCTCCTATCACTTCGTTCGACTTGCATGTGTTAAGCACGCCGCCAGCGTTCATCCTGAGCCAGGATCAAACTCTCATAAAAAAGTTTGTCCGTGTAGTATTTCTACTACTGACTATTTTACTTAGTACAAGTTGTACTGATTCTCATCTCTTATTAGAGACGTAATGAATCGACTGGTTTATAGTTACTATTTTGTTTTCAAAGTTCATTTGTCATCAGCACTTGTTCTTGCTGACTTGTATTAGTCTACACCACTTCCTTACATATGTCAATAGTAAATTTAAATAAAAATAACAAACTATCAATATAACGCAAAAATAAGAGGAAAAAACTATTCTCAAGTGCTCTTGAACAAGTCTTCCTCTTATTTTTAATATTTAGATAAACATCAATTCTTTTATATCCAATTTCTTTACTCTTCTATTTTAATAACTGGAGGCACATCTATACCATTTGTTTCTACTTGAATACTCTCTATAACTACATCCTCTATAGGTTTATCACTTGAGTCCGTTTCTACATTTCCAATTTCCTCTATTATATCTAAACCAGAAGTTACCTTACCAAAGGCAGCATAGTTGCCATCTAAACTTGGTGTATCTGCTGTCATAATAAAGAACTGACTTCCTGCTGAATCAGGTGCCATGGATCTTGCCATAGAGATGACCCCTTTGGTGTGTAATAGGGTATTTGCTGTATACCCATTATTAGAGAATTCTCCAGCAATACTATACCCTGGACCACCAGTACCTATACCATCCGGATCGCCACCTTGAATCATAAAATCTTTAATAATACGATGGAAAGTAAGTCCATCATAAAAACCATCATTGGCTAATGTTATAAAGTTGTTAACCGTATTAGGTGCCATATCTGGATAGAGTTCTAAAGTAACTGTTCCATAATCTTTTACTATCATTGTAACAATTGGAGTTGTTTGTATTGCCTCAACTTGAACTTTTTCGGTAGACTCACTACTATTATTGGCTTGATCTTTATTATTATCTACTTGATTGCATCCTGCACCAACTATAAGCGCTGTCATTAAAAATATAAGTCCAATTACATTTTTAAAATATCTTCTTTGAAATAAATTCATTTTTCCTTCCTCTTTCTTTAGCTTTTACGTTACTACCATTTTATTCCTTACCTATTTGTTTTTCAATATAATTTTCCGAACCTTTATACCTATTGGTCTAGATTCCTTACTTAAAACACCTAGTTTAATTAATACTGGATTTAATAGCTTCATACAAGCTTGTAAAATAGGTCCAAACAATAACATAATACAAATTGTCCCCACACCAATAGGCCCTTGCACTAACCATGCACCTAGCACAAAAAGTATCTCTAATAGGATTCTGCTATTTTGAATAGAAAGATGAAATCTTTCTTTTATAGCTAGCATGATATAATCTACAGAGCTAGTAGATATCTCCATTAAAATATATAATGCGCCACCTAGGGCTGCAATAAGTAAACCTATTAAAAACATAACGCCTTTATGTGAAGGTAGTTTTGGGCTAGTGAATCGATTAAAAAGTATCCAGCCCCATAAATCAAAAATGATACCATAGAGAATAGAGGTTACAATTGGCTTCCACTCTAAACTTCTCTTTTTTAAAATAGCACCAATTATAATAAGTGTGATACCTATTAAGTTAATGACCATTCCAAAACTAAACCCTAAAATTCTTGCAAGACCTATTGCCAAAGCATCAATTCCGCCCGTTCCTAAATCTGATAATAATAATATTCTTGCACCGAGGCCTAGGGTGACTAACCCCGTAATAAAGAGAATGATTCTAACCGTCTGCTTTTTTTTCATTCTTCTACTCCACTTTCTTCTATCATTCCCTTTTATTTTGCGAAGAAGTCACATTTCTATACATTTACTTTGGTTCTTTACCGCTAATTACTTCACCTTTATAGTAAATAACAATGTGGTCACTATTTTTATAGGAATAATCATTGCTTTGATCGTATTCTTTCCATTGATCATTAGTAATGCGAATACCAAGTGTTATCTTACCCTCTCCTGTTAGATTAATATCCTTATTATTAAAATGGATTTCTAAGTAATGATCAGCACCGTCCTTTACTTGATCCATACGCATTATCTTTCCTGATATATTGCTATTCAAATTAATATACCATGGCTCTTTATTCATATCTATTTGTGCATTGTCGCACCAGAATTGCTGTTTATCTTGAGTGTCAGATGTGTAATAGTAGTGTATACTTAGGTCTTTTAAATCAAATTGACTCTCTTTCTTTCCTTTTATTTCAAGATTTAAGTTAATCGTGTTACTTTTGCTATTACTAGCATTCGTTTGTTTCAGTTCCACTTCACCTCCATCTGTTTGTAATTTTTCCTCTCTATTATTTGAAGAATTTACATTTTCTTTAACTGGATTGCTATTTGCTTTTTCTGTCGTCTGTGGTTTATTAACTAAAGGTGTTCCTTGTCCCGGCTCACTTCCAAAAACAAGTATGCCTTTATCATAAAGGGCAAAGTGTTGTGCCTGAGTTAATTGATTACTACTAGTACCTTTTAAGTCTATATATGAGTAATCCTGTGTATAATCCCACTTGCTATTACCGGTTATTCTAAACTGTACTTCTAATCTTTGCTCACCTTGTCCTCCGGGATAGAGTGTATGACCAATTAAATCAACTTCAACATAATATAGATGTTTAGATTCATCCCAAGGTAATACTTTAGAAATCATTACCTTTCCACTACTATTATTATAGCTAGTTATTAAATCACTAGGTACTCCTCCTGCTTTTATATAGTCAGTTAAATCTAAAAAGTATTTAAAAGAAAGGTTATCTGTTATTCTAGCAGGCCAAGCTGTATGGTTATATACTAAAGCTTTTACCTCTATATAATGTTTTTCATTTTGTGAATCCTCTGCATTAATGCCGGCTTCTATATAAAGTTCTTCTCCTACTTCTTCAATAGCAGTCAAATTTTCTATTGGTGCGCCACCATATTTTTTATACATCTTAGCTAGTAAACCTGTAAAACCTGCATTATAATCACAAGCTACTTCATTGGCTGTATAGTCACTTCTTTCATCCTTGTATTCATCATTTACATTTGGCCCACCTACTAAAGCTCCAACTAAAATATGCCTATTTTGACTAGGTTCACCTGAAACATTATTCTCCCATCCACCATGAGCTGTTCGATGATGTGGATTTTTAGGATAATTCTCTCCATAGCCAATCATGAAGCTTCTCCCTGAACTACCAAGGGCATATTCTACTTGGCTAAGAGCAAACGCCTGATAAATCTGTTGCTTTTCTTTACTACATCCTTCCCACTCTGAATAAATACTGGCTAAAAATGCTGTGGTTGTTGCATAACGCAAAGATCCCCATGTATCTAACCAAGCTAGGCCTTTAGGCGTATATTGTATTTTCTTCCCCTCTACTCCCACAGTCCAATAGTCTAGATTATTCTCGATGGCTTTTTTATAAAGCTCCTCCCCAGTAATACGAGCTAATAATAAGGCGGCTCCATAATGTACGTCATCCCATGAATGTGCCCAGGTATAGTTAGCTGTATTTATATCCCCACCTGCATAAAGGTCAGCATAGGTTTTGGCTTTCTCTAGATATACCTCTTCACCTGTAGCTAAATATAGCCATGCTCCTGCAAAAGCTAATTCATCATAGTAGCCACTCCATGATTTGTAGTAAGCACCGGCCACTGCATCATAGCCACTATCACCTTTCATTTCCTCTGCTAAAGCATATAAAGATTTTGCAGTCTTTAAGCACGTACTAGCATAATCTGAGTCCACTTTTTTAAATACCATACTCGATGCAGCTAAAGCTGCTGCCCCTTCCCCACAAACAGCAGAACCTGGATTATTGATATCAACCTTGTAGCTTGGTCTTTCCATTTGCAGGATTTCAGCAGCTCCCCAAAAAGCATGATCAGCGCCTCCATCCCCTACTTGAAAATAATACACCTCCTCTTTGGGGTGACATTTTATCAGGTAATCATTTACCCAACGTAGTTCTGATAGTATGTAGTCATACTGGTTTGTTTCCTTATAGACCTCCTCATCTTCAATAACAGACCAAGCTAGCATTGTGGAGGTATAAGCCATAGGTAAATTAAACTTAACATGATCACCTGCATCATACCAGCCACCAGTTAAATCTAGACCTACATCTTTACCATCACTTAAACCAGAATCACCTCTCCAATTACATCTTATTTGCTCTGTTAAATCTCCTGAACGTTGTAGCTCATAGAATAAAATGGCCTTTTGTAAAGCTTCTCCATAATTGTAGTTTCCTGTTTGCGGACGATGTTGATTTACTTTACCTACCTCTTCTTTGCTCTCACCTTGTTTATCCATTGTATATTTCTCTGTAATTGTTTCCTTTTCTGAGACAAGTACATCTGTACTTTTTTTATTAATGTTACTTCCGATGACTATTGCAATCATTAATACACATAAAATGCCTACACCTAAAATGAAATACCTGTGTTTTATTTTCATCTTTCCCCTCTCTTCTCTTTTTCTTTTTCAATCTATTCTTCTCCATAGTTTCCTATAAATGCTTTATATCGGCCTCTATTTTTCACTTAGTTGATAAATTTTTCTCATTAATTATAATATATAAAAATTAATCTCACTATTCAATTTATTCTTTCATATCTAGAACAGAATAACCTTTTATCATTTTAATGCCAAAGGTGTTTTACCGTAAACATATATTCTATCCAGCAACACTGGTGATTTTTCAAATTAACGTCACAATAAAGAAGCTGGAAAGTATCTTTACTCTCCAGCTTCTTTTCAATGTATTCTTATGTGTGCATTATTTTAAAGTTACATTATCAATAACAAAATTTGCTTCGTCTTTAATATCATCTATACTGCTACCACCTGTTATTTGTGCAGTAATCATAAGTAACTTACCATCCTTAATGAGATAAGCACATACTTGCTCAAGATTCATATTTTTCATATATGCTTCTGCTCCGCCAATTGCATCAACTGCTTCTTGAGTAAGTAATCCCGATTCGATGCTCATGTCAATGAGTTCTTCTGTCATTTTTGTACTCACTTCTGCATACACAATGTCCCCATAAGGTTTTGTTTGAACCTCTAATTTATTTGCAGTAATTCCCATTGCCTTTTGTGCCTCAAGATTGGTTGCAATCGCTTCTTTATACTCATCAGCTGATAAGCTTGCTATTTCTGCCGGTGCTTCCATCGCAATTACGTTCATCGATTTATTATTACCATTCGCAATACTAATAGCACCCTCCATAACTTGAACATCTACTTTTTTCCAATCTTTTGGTGCTACAAAGCTAAAACTATCACCTTTAAAGGTTTCTCCCGCTTCTACTCCCTTCTTAGATTCTGCTGAGGTTGCATTACTATCATTACTTCCTCCTGTACTATCATTACATCCTGCACAAAATGCTGTAGTAACCACTACAAAAATTGCCATAAACTTCTTTAATTGTTTCATTACTATTTCTCCCCTTTATAAATCATACATAAATTTTATTACAGGTGAAATTATAATCAACTCAATTATATTTGTCAAATTGATACTATGTGTCGTTTTTTATATTAATTTGTACTATTCAAAAAAATAAATATATTTTTATAACAATTATGAGATAATTCATTCAAATTAGGTTGTATTTTTTTTCTTTATTATAATGACCCTTGCTATTTTGCATACTTTTAATCATTTTGATAACTATATTTTTATTATAATTAACAAATATTTAAATTTTACTATTTTATCTATTTAATCTATTTAATCTATTTAATCTATTTAATCTATTTAATCTATTTAATCTATTTAATCTATTTAATCTATTTAATCTATTTTATCTATTTAATCTATTTAATCTTTCTATCATATATTTTTCGATCTTGATTTATATTAACGCAATATTAATAAAGTGCTATAATTACCGTATCACACTTATTTATATTTCTAAATGAGGGGAGAACATTGAAAAAAGTATATTTATCGCATCCTCCTGAGGGTGCTTATATTAAACCTTCAGATAAGTTTTATTGGAATGGTAGATATTCTATATGATAAAGTAGCCGTAGAAATATTAGGGGAACAATTGAAGATTCCTTTAGTTAATTATTCTATTGAGGGCGCTACTTCCGGTAAGTTTAACTATTCATCTTGGTTAGATACATTAGGGCCTACAGGGCTTTTAGGACAAGTTGAGAAGTTTAAAACAGATTTAAAGGGAAAGCTCGCCGATTCTAATGTACTTTACTTTATATTTATTTCAGCAAATGATTTCTATTATTATATTGACTATAATCAACCTGGAACTATAAGACAAGTAGCCGACTGGTCTATATCCAATATAGTAACTGCAATCCAAACTTTATCTGACCTAGGTGCAAAACATTTCTTTATTATTGGCAGTGCTGATCTATCACTTAATCCTTACGAAATCATAACGTAACGTATAGATTCTGCTCAATTATTTACCTCCTATTTTAATAGTAAGCTGGCTATGTCACTGAATCAGCTACCACCTGACAAGTATGCTTCTTTGCAAATTTTTAATTTAGCTAAATTTTATCTCTTGATTATGTCCAAAGCAAAAACTTATGGCATAGATGAGCTTCATATCCCTTATCAAATGACTTTCCTGAAATAGGAGCACCGCATACCAATCCAGAGAAATATTACTTTTGGGATGAATAGCATTACTCGGCCAAGGTTAATGAACTTTTAAGTAAATATATGTATCAGCAGCTTCAAGAAGGCTGCTAATTTATTAAGCTAATTACTAAACAAAAAGATAGAACTTATTCGCTAAAAATGCTAATAAGTTCTATCTTTTAATTTATTAGTGTAAATTGAGAGTAAAGCTAAGTTCTGATTTATTACAAGTCACTTGTAACGCTTTATTTTCTTTACTCACCTTGATATGAGTAAAGTGAGCTGGATTATGATAATCCTTACTAAAACCATCATCTTGATAGAGCTCATAAGAGGCTTCATCCTTTATAAAACCACATAGTTCTAGATGACTTTCATCTAATGCTTCTATATATTCTCCTCCACTACAGAGTGGTATGAAATGATTTGGCTTAATAAAGCATACCATTTCTTCAAGTTCTACTTCTATATAATGATGTCCCTTTTCCATGATTTTATAAGATCTATCTGTGAGGCTTTTGAATTTTATCATAAGCATTTCTTCTGGCAGATAAACATAACGTCCTCTTGCATTTTGTTCATAAACCGGAGCAACCATTAAGCTTTCTCCTACCATTAATTGATCTTCTACATTCTCGGCAAAGCTATCTTCTGGATAATCCATCATGAGGGTTCTAAAATAAAGTTCATTACGAAGTGCTGCCTTCATATACTCGCTATATAAATAAGGTACTAAACCATAGCGAATACCTATAATATTTTTAAAGCTTTCTAAATCAGTAAATTGATAAGCTTCTTGCTCTCTGGTTCCAAGTGCTGAGTGATTTCTCATAAGAGGGGTAAAGCAACCAAATTGTAGCCACCTTAATAATAAATCCTCTGTCGTATTCCCACCAAAACCACCAAGGTCTGCACCAGTATATAGTATGCCGCACATATTAAGAGATGGCATCATTTTAATATTTAAAAGTAAATGGCTCCACCATGATATATTATCACCTGTCCAAATACCACCATAACGGTGCATACCAATATAAGAAGCTCTAGAGAATAAAAGAATTCTCTTATCAGGCTCTAAAGTTTCAAAAGCTTCACCTGCTGCTCTTGTCATATTATAGCCATATAAATTATGCACCTTGTCATGACGAATACGCTGGTCTCCTACTTGATGATAAAAGCTCTGATAGTCCTTTGGATTATTCCCTGTGTGGGATACGGAATCTTTAAGGTCAAAATATTCATAAATACCAATATTATCTTTTTGTCTTATTTCATCTACCTTTTCAAAAGCTTCTTGTAAACCTTCTGGTGTGTAGAAAATAGCAGGCTCATTCATATCATTCCAAAAGCCCTCTATGCCTTCATCTAATAATATCTTATATTTTTCTCCAAACCATTTTCTTGTATCCTTATTTAAAAAATCTGGGAAATGAACAAGACCTGGCCAAACAGCAGCTACGAAGTCTTCTCCTTTTTCATTGGTACAAAAATAACCTTTTTCTACACCTTCTTCATAAACATCATAGCCTTTTTCTATTTTTACCCCTGCATCTACAATAGGTACCAGACGTACACCTTGCTCCTTTAATTCGGCAACAGTTGCTTTAAAGTCTGAAAAACCGTTAGGGTCAATGGTGAAGTCTTTAAAATTATCCATAAAGTCAATGTCCATATAAATGGCATCTAATGGAATATGATTTTCTCTGTAGCCTGCTACCACCTTTTTTAGATCTTCTTCGTTTTTATAGCCCCAACGGCTTTGCTGATAACCAAAAGCCCATTTAGGTGCTATGTAGCTTGGCCCAATAAGTTCTCTAAAGGCTTTGATAATAGCGGTGAAACTTTTTTCTTCTATAATATATAAATCAAAATCTTTACTTGTAACTGTTATCTTTAATTGATCTTTATGACTATAGCCACAGTCAAAAATCACCTTACTAGGCATATCAATGAATAATCCAAAAGTCTTTTGGCCTTTGATAATAAGAAAATTATGGGCCCCATATAAAGAGCTTTTCCCTTCATCGTGCATAGGATCATCACTGCAGTTGCTTTCATAGATATGGCCTCTTTTGTTGATACCCCTTACATTCTCACCAAGTCCATATAAACGGTCGTATGCATTCATATCGTATTCAAAAACATAAGCCTCTTCTGTTTCAGTTGCTGTTAAATAAGGAACTGTTCCTTCTGTAGGCGCTAATGTTTTTACAACTGCCTCTGTTTCTATAGGCTTACCATATATATAACGTTTAATCATCATTAGTTCCCCCTTGTTTACCAACTATTTCATATATGTTATTATAATATAAAAAATTAGGGATTTCTTGCAAAATATCCATTAAAACTAACACTATTCTGCTATGGAGGTACCAAAATGATTGTTAAAAAAGATTTAAGTTTAAAAGAAAATAATATCCATGGAGATTTTTTACTTCCTATTATGAAATATCACTGCATTGTTCCTGAACATTTTGCTTTACTCCCTCTCCATTGGCATGAAGAAATGGAATTTACACTCATACAAGAAGGAACTGCTCTTTATCACATCAATTTAGAATCCTATGAAGTTAAAGCCGGAGACCTCATTATCATTACCCCTTTTGTTTTACATGACATTCATCAGCAAACGACTTCTTCTATGACCTCAGATACCTTTGTTTTTAATCTCAGCATGCTTAATCTGAAAACACCAGACGCTTGTTCTATTAAATATCTGTCTCCTATATTTGAGGAACAATACACCTTTCCCTACATTATTCATCCGGAAAGCCCTAGCTATCCTAGACTTCTGGCTTTGTTTCATCAGCTTAATTCTTTCTATACAAAGCAAAAAGAAGGCTTTGAATTAGGTATTAAGGCTACTTTATTTGAATTTTTTGCTGTGCTTTTTTCCCATGGACTAGCACAAAAAAATTATAATGTTACCTTGAATAGCTCTCACTCGGAAAAGCTTAAACTAGTTTTAGATTACATTAGCCAAAATTTAAATAAACCACTGTCTATTAAAGAACTAGCTAACATTTGCCAGTTTAGTGACTATTACTTTATGAATTTCTTTAAAAAATATACCGGTATGACCTGCGTACAATATATCAATATCCAACGTTTAGAGCTAGCTGCTGATTATTTACGTACAAAAAACCTACCTATTATGGACATAGCCTTAGAGGTAGGTTTCGATAACATTTCTTATTTTAATAAATTATTTAAATCTAAATATCATGCGACTCCCAAAGAGTATCGTGCTGCTTGTAAAGCACTTCATTCTTAGTTAATCTAGCGCCACTCATTAGCAGCTTCTAGATAATATTCTATAAGCTGTGGCCTAGGTAAGGTATTCGCCAGTATTATGCCTTCATCAATCTTTTCGTCCTTGCTAAAGGCAAATAGTCTCTCTAATGTCTCATCATTTAAAAATCTAGTAGCTACTTCTAACTTTAGCTTTTTAATCAACTTTTTCTCTATAATCAATTTGATTATTCTTTTAAATTAATAAAAGGCTTAGGCAAATTGTGCTTACCTAAACCTTTTAACTATCATCCTAATGTTATCCTGTTATTATTTGATTACTTTATTGGTAAGTCAAACTACTATTTTTTTATATCAATAACATTTTGAATAAGTGCTTTACATCTACCACAAGATGTACCTGCCCCTGTAATTTCTCCAACCTTTTCAACTGTATCAGCACCATTTTTTACTGCTTCAACTACAGAAGCTAAAGATGTTCCTGTGCAACCACATACAGAAGCTAAAATTTCTTCAATAGCTTCAGTGCAGCGACCACAGCTTGTACTTGCTCCTGTTTTTTCTTTGATTTCTTCTATAGTACGTGCTCCTTCAATCATTGCTTTTCTAATAGTTATATAGTCAACTTGTTTACAGTGACAAATCATTCTGTTTCCTGCCATTTTTATTTCTCCTTAAATAGGTTTTATAATATATAGTATAACTTATTATAACAATAAATCTACCTATTTTGAAATACTATTTAATAATAATTATTTTCCACTTCTTGCAAGTTTGTTATTTCTTAAGGACAGGTATCTTTTCATTCTATTTTTTTAATATATTTTAGCTTTCTCTCAGGGTTCCTTTTCTGGTTTTCATCTATAAAATCTTTCTCCTGATTTTCTTCAAGATCATGCCTAAAAAATATTATCATATCATTTATATTTTAACTGAAATTATAAACGTCTAGATATACATTTATAACTGTAATTTCTTTTAGCATAAATCTTTTACAAAATAATGGTGAAAGCTCGTATCAGTCGTTAATTCTGGGTGAAAGGAAGTCGCCAGCATATTTTTTTCTTTGCATGCCACTATTTCTCCTCTTACTTCCGCTAAAATTCCTACCTGTTCTCCTATTTTACTTACTAATGGTGCTCTAATAAAAACAAGAGGAATAGCTTTCTCCACAGCATTAACCTGCTGCATTGTTTCAAAGCTTCCTAACTGTCTTCCATATGCATTACGTCTAACCGTAATATCCATGACTTCTAGATGCTTAGTAGTTTCTTCTTCTATTTCTTTGGCTAATAGAATCATACCTGCACAAGTCCCCCATACTGGCAAACCTGCTAGAACCTTTTGTTTTAAAGGTTCCAGCATATTAAAGACTCTAAGCAATCTACCTAGTGTCGTACTTTCACCACCAGGAATAATTAAACCATCTATTTCCTCTAATTGGCTGATATACTTAACATCAATACTTTTTACTTCTGGTAGCTGAGCTAAAAGATGATGGTGTTCTTCTACACCACCTTGTAAGCCTAATACACCAATATATTTCATTCTACCATCCCCTTGATGCATAAAGCTGCTTGTCATCTAACTGTCTTATATCTAATGAATCCATGGCTTCACCTAATTCTTCTGATACCTCAGCTAATACATTTGGATCATTGTAGTAAGTTGTTGCTTTAACAATGGCTTCTGCTCTTTTCTGTGGATTCTCAGATTTAAAAATACCAGACCCTACGAACACACCATCTGCACCTAATTGCATCATAAGTGCTGCATCTGCTGGTGTAGCTATTCCACCTGCTGCAAAGTTAACTACTGGCAATTTACCAGTTTCTTTAATGGTTAAAATAAGTTCATAAGGTGCACCTAATTCTTTGGCAATAGTCATTAGTTCTTCTTTGGTAGCTCCTACAACTCTTGCGATATCTCTATTCATGGTACGCATATGTCTAACAGCTTCAACGACATTTCCTGTCCCTGCTTCTCCCTTTGTACGAATCATAGAGGCGCCTTCTCCAATACGACGAAGTGCTTCTCCTAAGTTACGTGCACCGCATACAAAAGGCACTTTAAAATCATGCTTATTAATGTGATAATCTTCATCTGCAGGTGTTAATACTTCACTTTCATCAATATAATCAATCTCTAAACACTCTAAAATTTGTGCTTCTACAAAATGTCCAATACGCACTTTCGCCATAACTGGAATACTAACAGCAGCTTGAATCTCCTTAATCATCTTAGGATCAGACATTCTGGCAACTCCACCATGTTTACGAATATCTGAAGGGACTCTTTCTAAAGCCATAACCGCTACAGCTCCAGCTTTCTCTGCAATAATAGCTTCCTTAGCATTAACAACATCCATAATAACGCCGCCCTTTAGCATTTGGGCTAAATTCTTATTAAGCTCTAATCTATCACTCATATCCATTCTCCTTCTTACATTTTTGTACCGATACAATTGTTTTATTTCTTCCGGAAATTAAAGGTATGTTAGCATAAATGATAGTATATGAAAACATTTATTTAGATTATTCACTATTGTATTTTATTTTGTATCCATACAATTTTATAACATAATAAAAGCCGTCCAATTTTAGACGACTTTTTGTTATCTTCTATTGTGTCAATGCTTTTAAATCTTTCTTCTCATACCTGTTATGTCCTTGAATACTCTTTTTATACTTCCAACACTTAATAGCATCTTCAAGAGTCTTGCTTTCATTATCAGCAAAGAAATCTCTAATATAAGTATTATATTCAAACTGTTTATCTATCTTGGTTAACCCTTGTTTCTTCTCTTCTACTATTTGATAATAGACTTCTATAGCTTCCTGATAAGTTTTTCCACTATTTGACTTTAACCATTTCTGAAATATTACATTAAAGGAAAATGATTTTCCTATTGTTTCCTTAAAAAACGCTCTATGTTTTTCAGAACATCTAAAATTATTCTCAATTATGCTATTTTTGGTTATATCTCCTATATCAATTGTTGTTTTATTCGCTGGTATTGCTCTCTTCTTTTCACCTGTCTCTAAATAATGTGCAATACGTTCTGTTAACTCTTGCTTTCCTCCAGTTGTCGAAAGCTTTTCTGCACGACAAAAGGATACTAGCTCCTGTTTCAGATAATAAAAGTCTCTAAATTGATCACTATTTATATTTTTTGATAAATTGGGTCGTTCATTCATAACTATCCCCTCTCACTATGTTACTATGCTTTATTTGAATAAGTTTAAGTAAATATCTGATAGGGAGCTAAGCTATATAGGTAAGCTTACAGGAGCAGGAACCTCTAGGTAATTTGCAAACTCTTTTATACTGCTGTCAATTGCCTCTAACATCTCACTTGTAATAGTCACTCCTGATTCCCACCACCAATTTTTAATAGTTAATGGTGTATTTCTCCTTACCTTTTCGGGTTCAAATCTAGCAATCATTCTATCTCCATATAAAACGGGTAAAACATAATAACCATATTTTCTTTTTTCTATAGGAGTATATACCTCCCAACGATAGTCGAAATCAAATAGTTGAGAAATCATCTCTCTATCCCATAGCAAATTATCAAGGGGTGCTAAAAATTTCACCTTACATTTACTATCATCAGCATCAAAAAATCGTATATGATCTTTTGCTACATAAAATGGCTCTTTTATATCCTCTACTGATAACTGTACTATTTCTCCCTTTTCAACTAACTCCTGTAATATTCTTTCCCTAAGCTTCTTCTCTGACAAAAACTGTCCTTGCCAAGCTCCTCCTCTTTTATCCCACAATAAACCAACACTGCATACTCTGCGTTTTACATACCACTCTAGAAATTCCTCTTCATTTTTAAAATCTTCTATCTGTAAGTCTTTCTCGTTTAAAACATGAGCTGTAAAATCATATATTTTTTGAGTCCCTATTTTATCAGCTACGCATAACTCACCTATATTATACAGATAATCAAGTGCTGCACTTGAAAGTTTCTTATGCCCCCAACGACTTTCTCTATTTTCACCAATAGAGATATCCTTTGATCCTATCCTCCCTTTTGTGATAATGCATTCCCTAATTTCATCTAATATATCAAGTGCACCAAGTTGATTACGATAATTCAATGTATTTTTCGTGCTCTCACTTTGAGCAATTCTTACTCTGTTAAATCTATTAAAATCTTCTGCCAAGTAGATACACATTTCTTTGTCAAACCCATCCACTAGCTTATGTTGTGTATATAAAAGTTCTTGTAGCATTTCCGGTTTATAATCTTTTACCCTAGACTGTAATACTAAGTCTGCATTTCTTCCTACTACATTTAATGGATCATATTGAATACTACCTACCTGCTTAAAATAAGCAACTATTCCTGCCAT
Source organism: Cellulosilyticum lentocellum DSM 5427 (assembly GCF_000178835.2). Classification (GTDB taxonomy): domain Bacteria; phylum Bacillota; class Clostridia; order Lachnospirales; family Cellulosilyticaceae; genus Cellulosilyticum; species Cellulosilyticum lentocellum. The sequence goes on along the minus strand of NC_015275.1, from coordinate 588,051 downwards.
TCCTACGTAACCTTGACTATCATTTAAGTTGTGATAGTTGATAAGAAACTGCCTAGCTTGCTTTCTTGATATCATTTGTTTTAAGTCTCCCATAAAACTCCCCTTTACTCTTATTATCTCAAGATATATATGACAATAGCATATCATAAAAGTAATACTAATGCCCTCTTTCTGTATAATAAAAAGCACAAAAAGATATCTTTTTGTGCTTTATTTTAACTGTTATATGCTATTGTTCTAATTGATCTTCCATCTCCCACGCCATACAACGCTTAACGGCTCTTTTCCAGCCTCTATATGCCTTATCTCTTTTCTCTTCTTCTAAGCTTGGTGTAAAAGTACAATCCACTCTCCATTCTTCTAAAATCTCACGCTTATCTTTCCAATAGCCTACAGCTAAGCCTGCCAAATAAGCTGCTCCAAGTGCTGTTGTTTCAACGACCTTAGGTCTCACTACTTCTGCTCCTATAATATCTGCTTGAAACTGCATAAGGAAATTATTCTTGCTGGCTCCACCATCTACTTTAATAGAAGTTAGCTTATGTCCTACATCTTCTATCATTGCATCAATGACATCCCTACATTGATAACCTATAGACTCAAGAGATGCCCTTATAATATGATTTCTATTAGTACCTCTGGTTAATCCAACAATGCCACCTCTGGCATACATATCCCAATAAGGTGCCCCCAATCCCACAAAGGCAGGTACTACATAGACGCCTCCACTATCTTTTACCTTACTTGCAAAATAATCTGTGTCGGAAGAGTCATTCACTAATCGTAGTTCATCTCTAAGCCACTGTACTACTGCTCCACCTACAAATACAGAACCTTCAAGTGCATATTGTACTTGTCCATCTAATCCAATAGCAATAGTTGTTAAAAGTCCATTTTTACTTTTTACTAGCTCATCACCTGTATTCATGAGTACAAAGCAACCTGTTCCATAAGTATTTTTTACATCGCCTTTATCAAAGCAGCCTTGTCCAAATAAAGCAGCTTGTTGATCACCAGCAACGCCTCCTATAGGAACACGTATCCCACCTTTTGTTCCTAGATTAGCATACCCATATACTTCAGAAGAATTTTTCACTTCTGGCAAAATGCATTTTGGAATATCAAGTAGGTCTAATAATGTTTGATCCCATTCCAATGTATTAATATTAAAAATCATGGTTCTAGATGCATTCGTATAATCTGTTACATGTACTTTTCCATTGGTTAATTTCCAAATAAGCCAAGTATCTACCGTTCCAAAAAGTAACTCTCCCTTGTTAGCTCTTTCTCTGGCACCTTCTACATGATCCAAAATCCACTTAATTTTAGTAGCTGAGAAATAGGCATCTAAAACGAGTCCTGTGTTTTTCTTGATGTAGTCTTCCCACCCCTTTGCTTTGAGTTCTTCACAAAAGTCAGCTGTTCTTCTACATTGCCATACAATTGCATTGTAAATAGGTACTCCAGTTGCTTTGTCCCAAATGATTGTAGTTTCTCTTTGATTAGTAATGCCTATGGCGGCAATATTTTCCTGTGTTAAATTGTTCTTTGCCATTACCTCTTGAAGTACACCGTACTGAGAAGCCCATATCTCCATTGGATCATGTTCCACCCAGCCTTCCTTAGGATAAATTTGTGTAAATTCCTTTTGGCTACTTCCTATTATATGTTGCTGTTTATCAAAAATAATAGCTCTTGAACTCGTTGTTCCTTGGTCCATTGCAATAATATATTTTTCCATCTTATCGCCCCTTTAATAAATTACCTTTTCACCCATTCTTCTCCTAATTATATGTGTAAAGTACTATTTAAGTCAAAAAGTATTATTTCAATCTTTACTATTTTATCTTGATATTGTTTTAGTTTTTACAGGTCTATCTTTATAATATTCTCTATGTATTCTATACATAAAATACCCTATCATAGATTGTAGATAAACTATTTTATGTAATCATTTTCAATCTTTTCGATCACTCCAAGTAAAATCCCTATATACATAAACTATATTTGCAATTGGTTTATCTACACCTATTAATCTAAGACCTATATTACAAAGGAGCGTGCTAAAATGAATACTATGAATTTTTCAACTGCAATCTTTTTTAATGAACCTGAAATTAATTATATTAGCCAACATAATCTGTGGGATTTTTTAGATGAAAAACTTAACTGGATTACTGCTCATGCGCCTATTGCAAAAATCTATCTAGAAACTCATCGTGGTGGCAAATATGTTTCAAAAGAAACACTTATAAGAATGAAGGATTTGTGCAAAAAAAATAATATTGAAACAGCTGGAGGAATTACTTTAACCACTACTCCTACAAATCATGACTCTGATTTATTTACCACCTATTGCTACTCCAATCCTAAAGATTTAGAAGATATTAAAGCTATTGTACGATATACGGCTGAGCTTTTTGATAGCTACGTCATCGATGATTTTTTCTTTACTCACTGTAAATGTGAGCTTTGTATTAAAGGAAAAAAAGATTTATCTTGGGCAGAGTATCGTACGCAGCTTCTGAAAAAAGTCTCAGAAGAAGTTGTTATCAAAGAATCTAAAGCCGTTAATCCTAATGTACAAGTGATTATTAAATATCCTAACTGGTATGACGAATATCAACAATCTGGTTATAATCTAGAAATGGGCTCTACCCTATTTGATGGTATTTATACAGGTACTGAAACCAGAGACCCTCTTCATACGCAACAAAATTTACAACGCTATTCTTCTTACTTTACAATGCGCTATTTAGAAAATACCAGACCAAATGGCAATATGGGGGGATGGTTTGATACATTAGACTGTAGCTATAACTTAAATAGTGTAGCCGAACAAGCTTATCTGACATTGCTTAGTAAGGCTAAAGAAGCAACTATTTATTCTCTAGGTACGCTTATTAGAGAAGATCTTATATCTGTTCCTGTTCTTGGCTATGTTTTTGAACATGTTGATAGACTTATGCCTATGCTAGGATCACCTATAGGTGTAGCTACTTACAAACCTTTCCACTCTTCTAGTGAAAATTACCTTCACGGTTCTTTAGGTATGTTAGGCATTCCTCTCGAGCCTACTCCATATTTTCCTATGGAGGCAAATACACTTTTCCTAACAGCATCTGCTGCTTGTGACAAACATATTATCAGTAAGCTAAAAGACTACTTAAAAGGAAAGCATACACTTATTCTTACCTCTGGCTTCGTAAAGGCCATGGCCCAAAAAGGATTAGATGAATTAATAGATATTAAAGTCACTGATTCTAAAATAAGTTCTAATCATTTTGGTGTTGGCTGGTATAGTTGTGCTTATAATCACTATGCTACAAGCCCAGAACCTATTACTTTCCCAATACTTGAGTTTGCTACAAACGATACTCAAAATACAATTGCAGCACTTACTAATAATAAAAGTTACCCTATTCTTCTACAAACCAACTATCACAATAGCCAAGTGTATGTTTTAAACATACCTGATGAATACGGTAGCTTAGAAAAGCTCCCTCAAGATGTATTAAATTATATAAGGAAATTATGCCTTAAAGATTTTAAACTTGAAGTTAATGGACCTGCTCCTTTTAGTGTATTCCTTTATGATAATGAAACGATTATCCTTTATAACTTCACGGACCATGTAGGTGAGTATTCCTTGATAATTGATAATAACTGCTGTAAACTACAAGACTTGGATAGTAATAGCTTCATTACTGGTGATATGGTAAATAGTAAAAATACCTTTAATTTTAAAATTAACTCTCACCGTTTCAAGGTGTTAAAAATAGTATCTAACTAAAGCCTATCTTATATCAACTTTATATAAAAAGAAGCCTTGAGTTTTAAGCTTATAAAGTCATCTCTATAAGCTATACCTCAAGGCTTCTTTCTACTAATCATGTGTTTATTGCAAAGTTAAATATTCTCATCATTTATACTCTTATTTCTATAAACTAAATCATCTCGCTCACTAAAACCTATGCTTTTCACCCCACCTTCTACTTAATAAGTACTTTTGTTATTCAATCTCTGTTGGCAACATTTATGCTTATTTTATAAGTTATCCTCTGCTTTTGTCATAAGCACTGCCAATATAATAGCTATAAAACCACTACTTAATTTTGCTATAATCATCGGTAATAACATATCAGGAGCCACATCAGCTGTATAACCCAGATGCGCAGCAAATACCGCAATACCGCTTACAAAAAACGCTGTAGTTACTACTTTTCCTCTTTCATTCATCTCTGGAAAAAGTTTAAATACCGGCAACACACTAATACAAGAGAATAAAATTCCACCAATAGAAGATGCATTTAATCCAAGTAATTCACCTAACTTTTCAAAAGGCTTCTTAAGTAAATTTAAAATAAGTGTCATCAGTGGTAAACTTCCTAAAAGTACAATACAAATACCTGATACTGTCTCCATACAACTCATAATACTTGGCATATTAGGAATAACCTCTATATCGGTTAAATATGTAAATGCTGCTAAACCCAGTCCTATGGTAGTAATCATTTTTATACCTTTTCCAAAATAGCTAAAACCTTTTACCATCTGCTTTTGCTTAAAAATAAGACCTAGCATTAAACACAGTGCAATGAGTAAAATAGGGATACTATTAATGATAACAACTTTTATAGGTAGTCCCATTAAAATACCACCTATAATGCTTCCAAAAGGAATAGGAACTAAACCTATTAATAACCCTTTAGCAAAATAGGTATGATCTTGCTTTGGAATCAAACCTAATCCTACAGGAATAGTAAAAACAATTGTCGCCCCCAACATAGTTGAAACAATAAGTCCCGAAAACTGTCCTATTTGTGGATTCTCTGCTAGTGCCATTGCTAATGGATAACCTCCCATATCAATAGCCAAAATACTAGCAAACATAGCTGGATCTGCACCTAACAAGTGAAAAGTAGGTATAATAACTGGCTTTAATACTTCTGCCAGAAAGGGGGATAAGCAAATAATTCCCACCATACTTAAAGCAGTCGGTCCTAAGCACATAAAACCCTCTTCAAATTTTGCACCTAATCCCCACTTATTACCCAGAATAGAATCAACCGCTCCAATTATAACGCCAATTCCCATAATAAACATTAAGATTTCATTCAATGACATGCGATGCCTCTCCTCAGATATTAAATATTGGTATTTATCCACTCTTAATCAAAAGCTAGAATTTAATGGCTTTCTTATCAATTAGATATACTTTTGAGCTACTTACAGGTTCACATACTTTATTTAGTCATTCCATAAGCTAGTTATAGTCTATCTCTATCTAGCTTATTAAGCATTTCTTCCATATAGCTATAAAATGTCTCTAAAAAAAACTTCTCATCTTTTAATATATCATCTAATAAATTCTGTTGTCTTTCATAGACTTCTTCTAACTGCCTTATTTCATTCTCTACATTAGGTTGTCGTATTTTTATTTTTGCTTTAAGGCTATGAACAATATCAAATAAATCCTCATGCCCAATAATCCTTCCAGCTCCCCACTTTACTCTATCTATAGGTTGACAAAGCACATAGTCTGTAAAATATTCATAGACTTGTTTTTCAAATAAAAAGGCATATTTGTTATTATCAATTTGATAAATTGAAGATAATGCTTCTATAATCTCTTTTTCCTCTAAAGCTAAAATAGCTTTCTTTATACACTGTAAATTCTTAATGATTATTTCATGTGGAAAGTATACCTCATCATGCCAATTAAGTCTTACAAGTTCGTCCTGTTCTCTAGCAAAACCGGCTAATAACTGTTTTTCTAACCAACGATAATCCCTATATATCTCCGCCGCTTTTTCAGTATTCTCCTGCATTAAATAGGTCAAATATTGCTTATTTACACGCTGCACATAGGCATAAAGCTGTTTACTCAATCCTTTTAGCTGATTGAGTAAGTTATTAATTGCCTTTATATCCATTAATGATTGATCTATGGAACAGAGACTTCTCCCCATTTCTTCAAATAATCTCATAAAGTTTAGTGGTACAACTGCTGTCTGATCTAATGCCATAACTAACTTAGTATAAAACTTATGATGGAATGTATAGACTGCCTCATTGTAAAAATCTTTGTTATCAAACTGTGAGTGATAGTGTGTCTCCATAAAGCTACCACTACTAAAATCATTCACCATAGATGGAATTCCTGCTATGGCAATAGAAAAATCATCTGACCATGTTTCAATAGGATAGATCACTTCAATCCCTTCCGGATAGGCTTCCTCAGGAACTCTTATTTCTTTAATAAATGCATCAATAAACTCTGCATACTCATAAACACAACGTACTTTATCCTTCTTTCCATGGGCATGAGCAGGTAATTCAAAATTCAAATCTGCAATTACTTTTCCTTTCCAATCAGGGTGTACATGGAAGACTTCTTCATAAGCTCCTGTAGACCAGTCATACTTAGAATTAATAAGTCCCCACTCTTCTGCAGCCATAGCGGTAAAAACAAGTGTACGCTTTGGCCTATAACCACTTTGCTTTATTGCCTTTGCAATGCCCAGAATCATAGCCACTGCCACATTATCATCTTGAAAACCTTCAAAATAAGAATCATAATGTGCTGAAAGCAAAATCATAGCATCAGAGTCTGTCCCCTGTATCTTTCCTACGATGTTATATGTCTTTTGATTGGGCTTTACAATAGAAATAGCATCAAAGGTAACCTCTATTTCCGACCTAACCTTTAATGCCTCTTTTAAATAATAGGCATCTCTTTGTGAAATAGAAAAAGCCACCGCTTCACTGGGCCCAGCTATATCTTGTGCATTAAGTGCTGTTTGATCTATCTCACCATATCCACTTGCTTGTACTGCAATTAAAGCTGCTGCCCCTTTTAAATAAGCTTCATAAACCGGAAAATTAATCCACCATTCATCTCTTTGATTAATATCTACTAACACTAACTTTCCTTTTACATCAACACCTTTATAATCCTCAGCTGTCCCCTTTTCTAAATAAACCATGGAGAATTTTTGTGGTCCTTCAGTTTGAAACTGCGTTTGATAAGCTCCTAACTCAAATTGATAACTCTGACCATCTAAGTCCTCAAAACTCAATTGCGCCTTTTGGAATTCCCAACTATCTACAGTAATTTCATCCTTAGTAATATGCTCTAATCCAATTTGCTGCATCTCTTTATAAATGAGCTGCCCTGTTAAGATTTCTGCCCTAGATCCAGCTGTCCTAAAACCAAGTTTTGTATTACATTTATAGGTCTCTAATTTTTTTGCAAATTCATAAGCATAATGAATATCAATATATTTTTCTACTTTATCTCTCATCTCTCATCTCTTCTTCGCTTCTTTCTTATAAATTCAGAATACTTATGCACCTATTATCCCATATTCATCATTATTTTTCCAGTTGGATGAAATGGACTACTAATCTACAACATGTATAGCGTAAAAAATTCCAACCCTAATAATAAGGTTGGAACTAATATATTCTTTATTATTTTACCTGTCTACTTGACTGGAAACACTTTAATCTTCTTTTTGTTTCTCTTTTCCTTTTACTATTTAACTTTTTAATTTACTTTTATTATCTTTTATTGTTTTTTGTTCTATATATCTATAATCTTATTATTTCTTATACTCTTAATGCCTTAATACTTGTCCATAACTGCTCTAAAGCTTGATTTAGAATCTCTCTAGGACAAGCAATATTAATCCTCTCAAATCCTTGTCCTGACTCTCCAAAAGTTGAACCACTATTTAGCCATAAATTTGCTTTCTTTACAATGAACTCTTCTAGAGCTTCTTCCTTTAACCCTAATGCATTAAAATCTAACCATACTAAGTATGTTCCTTCTGGTTCTACTAACTTAATTTCTGGTAATTTTGTCTCTATGAATTTCCTTAAATATTCAAGGTTTCCCATAAGATAAGTTTTAAGTGCCTCAAGCCACTCTCGCCCTTCTGTATAAGCTGCTTCACAAGCTACTAACCCGGCACTATTTAATTGACTATAACCTATTCTAGCAATTTCTTTTCTTACCTTCCGTCTAACACTTGCATTTGCAATAAAAATATTAGATACTTGAAGGCCTGCTAAATTAAAAGTTTTACTCGGGGCTGTACAAGTAATCGTAATCTCTTCATACGCCTTATTTAGATTCATAAATACTTCATGTTTATAGCCTTGATAAATAAAATCTTGATGAATCTCATCACTTACCACAAGAATTTGATGCTTTAAGCAAATATCTCCTAGTTTGATAAGTTCCTCTTTCGTCCATACTCTTCCTACTGGGTTATGTGGATTGCAAAGAATGAAAAGCTTAACCTGATGTTCTACAATCTTTTTTTCAAAGTCATCGAAGTCAATAGAGTATCTTCCATCTTGATAAATGAGCGTATTACTCACTAACTTTCTATCATTATTTAAAATCATCTTACTAAAAGGATGATAAACAGGTTGTTGAATTAGTATACTGTCACCTTCTTTGGTTAAGGCTCTAATTGCCATAGCAATAGCAAATACTACTCCTGGTGCCTTGATTAGCCATTCTTCTTTGACCTTCCAGTTATGATAAGTCGCCATCCAATTAGAAACTGCTTCAAAATAGGATGTACCCACTTCACTATATCCAAAAATACCATGCGCTGCTAACTCATTTAGCCTCTTAGAAACCACCTCAGGCACTTTAAAGTCCATATCAGCTATCCATAATGGTAAGATATCCTTTGGTTTTCCCCTCTCTTCAGTAAAATCATATTTTAAAGAATTAGTTCCCTTCCTTGGGATAATTTCATTAAAGCTATATGACATCTTACTCATCCTCTCTGTCTATTTTTTCTCTAAGCTATCATCTTTGTCCATTCATACATTCTTATATTTAAATTTCTTATTTGTCTGGTTTTTCTTATTGTATGCTTAGTTCACTCTTCGTTGCTAATATTTATGCTGAGGTATTAGTGAATTCTTCTACTGTTTCAGTTACAGCAGATAATCTTGCAATATATTATCAATGTCTAGAGCTTTTTCTATTTCCTCTGCCATTTCTGCATGAATTTAATATTTGTATATGTATAATTTACCTGATACTTTCACATCTTTTCATAGTCTCTATAAACTGGGGATTGCAATGATATACGTGAAAATAAAACATAGTCCTGGCATATAAATATACATATACATATACATATACATATAATTACAGTATCGCATATCATTGCCTTTAGTTTCTTTACCATGCTTTTCACAGGCATATATTTTATAGTATTTTTATATGTTTAGTATGTTTTAATATCATAAGATAAATATTCATAATTGTAAATACCATTTCGGAAATTATTAAAAACAAAAAATAAGAGGTATCTACTTAATCTCCAAAATAGATATCTCCTACCTTCTTATAATTATTGCGCTCTCAAAAGGAGCTTTTCTCTTTTTAAATACTCATCTGATTTAGCCCTATTCTTCATGCAAATTACTTTCTTTTGTAGTTTCCTTATAAAATCAGACACTTTCTCATTCTATTATATATAGCCAATCTATTTAATTTACCTTTGTCATCTCCATCTTTAATCTTCTTCCTACTGTAAGTAACATTGTCACATAACATGCTATTCCACCGATAAAATTAGAAATTGGCTCAGCCATAAATACCCCCGTTACTCCATATCCCATTCTTGGTAATAGTATGGTAAGAGGTACTACAATAATAACCTTTCTAAAGATTGAAAAGAATACTGCTTGTTTTGATTTGCCTAAAGCCACGAAGGTAGATTGCCCAGCAAATTGAAAACTCATCATAAAAAATCCGAAAAAATATGTAGCAAGTGCTGGTACAGCAACCTTTACCAAATCAGATTCATTGTTAAAAATCTTAATAAAAAAACTACCAAAGAAATGAACCATCATCCATGCTAGTGTTGCATAAACCACACACACAATAGTTGAAAACTTGATGCCAGTTATCACTCTTTTGTAAGCTTTAGCACCATAATTATAACTCATAACAGGTTGTGCCCCACTAGTTATTCCCTGCACAGGCATCATCACAATTTCTCTTATAGAATTAATAACGGTCATAACCCCTATATAAAGATCTCCACCAAAAACTGATAGCGTTGCATTGCAAACTACCTGAACACTGCTATTTGTAATGGCCATAACAAAACCAGAAGACCCTAACCCTAAAATTCTTTTCACAATCTTACTATCTAACTTCATATCCTTTTTCCTTAGTTTTAATATAGTTTGTTTTCCTGTTAAGAATCTAAGAATCCAAATGCAAGAACAAAATTGTGAAATGACAGTCGCCCATGCAGCTCCTGATACTCCCATTTCAAGTATATAAATAAAAATAGGATCCAAAACTAAATTAATAACCGCACCTAATGCTACTGATAGCATTCCTATTTTTGCGAAACCCTGTGCATTGATATAACTATTAAGCCCTAAATTCATCATAACAAAGATAGTCCCTAATAAATAGATACTAATATAACTGTCTGCATAAGGAAAAGTTATATCACTCGCTCCAAACAAATAAAGAATTGGCTTCTTTACTAATAGACCAACTATAGTCAGTACTATTCCTAGAATTAAAAGCATTGTAAAACTATTACTCATGATTTTTTCTGCTTTCTCATTATTCCCTTTGCCTCTTTCAATAGAAGACAATGGTGTTCCTCCCATTCCTATCAAATTAGCAAATGCTGTAATAATGGTAATAATCGGAAAAGTAAGTCCTAATCCTGTTAAGGCCACTTTTCCATCTCCAGGAATCCTTCCTATATATATACGATCCACCACATTATATAAAACATTAATAAGCTGAGCTATTGTCATAGGTAATGCCAATTCTATTATGTTTCTTGCTACGCTACCTTGGCTAAAGTCATTTTCACTTTTCATTTTCTTCCTCCTACTATTATGATAGCACGGATTTCACTATTATTTAATTATCCTTTGTCTTCATTTTTTAATAGTTCTTAATAGCATATAAACTTTCTATGTTTTTAGATGCAAAAAAACACCCTTTCGGGTGCTCTCTTCTCATACTCTCAAAAACAAATACTACAACTATTCAACCTTCATTATCTAGGTCAAACCCTCGAACCGTTAGTATTGGTCACCTTAATGTATTACTACACTTACAGCTCCAACCTATCTACCTCATAGTCTCTAAGGGGTCTTACTCCTTTCGGATGGGAAATCTTATCTTGTGGTCTGCTTCACGCTTAGATGCCTTCAGCGTTTATCAGATCCAGACTTGGCTACTCTGCTATGCCATTGGTATGACAACAGATGCACCAGTGGTCCGTCCATCCCGGTCCTCTCGTACTAAGGACAGCTCCACTCAAATTTCCTGCGCCCACGACGGATAGGGACCGAACTGTCTCACGACGTTCTGAACCCAGCTCGCGTACCGCTTTAATGGGCGAACAGCCCAACCCTTGGAACCTGCTTCAGCTCCAGGATGCGATGAGCCGACATCGAGGTGCCAAACCTCCCCGTCGATGTGAACTCTTGGGGGAGATAAGCCTGTTATCCCCGGGGTAGCTTTTATCCGTTGAGCGATGGCAATCCCACTTTCATACCACCGGATCACTAAGTCCTACTTTCGTACCTGCTCCACCCGTCGGTGTCGCAGTCAAGCAACCTTATGCCTTTGCACTCTTCGAATGGTTTCCGACCATTCTGAGGTTACCTTTGAGCGCCTCCGTTACTCTTTAGGAGGTGACCGCCCCAGTCAAACTGTCCACCTGACATTGTCCCAGACCCGGCTAACGGGCCATGGTTAGAAGTTAAGTATTACAAGAGAGGTATCCCACCGGCGACTCCACCTAGACTGGCGTCCAGATTTCTCAGTCTCCCTCCTATCCTGTACATGTAATACCCAACCTCAGTATCAAGCTACAGTAAAGCTCCACGGGGTCTTTCCGTCCTGTCGCGGGTAACCAGCATCTTCACTGGTACTACAATTTCACCGGGTGCGCTGTCGAGACAGTGCCCAAATCATTACGCCTTTCGTGCGGGTCAGAACTTACCTGACAAGGAATTTCGCTACCTTAGGACCGTTATAGTTACGGCCGCCGTTTACTGGGGCTTAAGTTCAAAGCTTCGCCTTACGACTAACCTCTCCCCTTAACCTTCCAGCACCGGGCAGGCGTCAGCCCTTATACATCACCTTTCGGTTTAGCAAGGACCTGTGTTTTTGTTAAACAGTTGCTTGGGCCTATTCTCTGCGGCCTACCTAAGTAGGCACCCCTTCTCCCTAAGTTACGGGGTCATTTTGCCGAGTTCCTTAACAACGCTTCTCCCGTCGGCCTTAGGATTCTCTCCTCATCCACCTGTGTCGGTTTACGGTACGGGTACCTATCACGCAATAGCAGCTTTTCTCGGCAGTGTGGGTTCAGCAACTTCTCTACTTTAATTTCGATCCCCATCACACTTCATCCTCGTTCCCCGGGTTTTCCTTGGGAATGCGACTTTGTGCTTGGCCCAGGATACCATTCCTGGGATTGCCTACCCTCCTGCGTCCCTGCAGTTCTGATAATAGGTAGTACTGGAATATGAACCAGTTGTCCATCGACTACGACTTTCGTCCTCGCCTTAGGTCCCGACTTACCCAGAGCAGATCAGCTTTACTCTGGAAACCTTGGATATTCGGCCTACAAGATTCTCACTTGTATCTCGCTACTCATTCCGGCATTCTCACTTGTAATTACTCCACAGCTCCTTACGGTACTGCTTCTGCGTCGTTACAACGCTCCTCTACCAATCCAACTAAGTTGAATTCCATAGCTTCGGTGGTGTGTTTTAGCCCCGGACATTTTCGGCGCAAGATCTCTCGACTAGTGAGCTATTACGCACTCTTTGAATGAGTGGCTGCTTCTAAGCCAACATCCTAGTTGTCTTCGAAATCTCACATCCTTTTCCACTTAACACACACTTGGGGACCTTAGCTGATGGTCTGGACTGTTTTCCTTTTGACCACGTGTCTTATCACTCGTAGTCTGACTGCTGACGGTATCTTGATGGCATTCTTAGTTTGATATGCTTCGGTAAGCTTGTGGGCCCCCTAGGCAATTCAGTGCTTTACCTCCATTAGACTCCTATCAACGCTAGCCCTAAAGCTATTTCGAGGAGAACCAGCTATCTCCGGGTTCGATTGGAATTTCTCCGCTACCCACACGTCATCTCCACCTTTTTCAACAGATGTGAGTTCGGACCTCCATTACCTTTTACGGTAACTTCATCCTGCACATGGGTAGGTCACCCGGTTTCGGGTCTACTAACAATGACTATTTTGGCGCCCTATTCAGACTTGGTTTCCCTTCGGCTTCGTACCTCCTGGTACTTAACCTTGCCACAGCTAGTAACTCGCCGGACCGTTCTACAAAAAGTACGCGGTTGCACATCATATGGTGCTTCCACTGCTTGTAAACATAGAGTTTCAGGTTCTCTTTCACTCCCCTCCCGGGGTTCTTTTCACCTTTCCTTCACAGTACTATGCGCTATCGGTCACCGAGGAGTATTTAGGCTTGGGGGGTGGTCCCCCCGGCTTCCCACAAGGTTTCTCGTGTCTCGTGGTACTCTGGATACTGCTAGGCTTCACTTGGATTTCGCTTACGGGATTATCACCCTCTTTGATGAGACTTTCCAGACTCTTCAGCTATCCGCATTCTTGCCATGTCGCAGTCCTCAACCCCAGATTACAAGTAATCTGGTTTGGCCTGTTTCCCTTTCGCTCGCCGCTACTCAGGAAATCGATGTTTCTTTCTCCTCCTGAAGGTACTTAGATGTTTCAGTTCCCTTCGTTCCCTTCCTATAGTTATGGATTGGCTATAGGATGACAGAGGTTTGCTCTGTCAGGTTTCCCCATTCGGATATCTACGGATCAAAGTTTATTTGCAACTCCCCGTAGCTTTTCGCAGCTTATCACGTCCTTCATCGGCTCTCGGTGCCAAGGCATCCACGTCTACGCTCTTAGTAGCTTGACCTATTGCTCATTATTGAGCGGTCTAATCATGTTTTCACATGATTGGTGCCTTGTTAATTATCATTTCTGATAAAAACAAAGAATGTTTTAAGTCATTTCTGACTATATCGGTTAAATTGTAGATTTTACACCCTGACAAACATTTTTGCATTATACAATGCGTGTACATTTATCGTTAGGCGCAAGTTATATTGCTATAACTTACAAATCTATAATTGTTGTAGTATTTGTTTTTCAAAGTACAAGTAGTACATTTAGTACAATTATGTCCATTATTTGGACAGTGGAGATTAAGGGATTCGAACCCTTGACCCCCTGCGTGCAAGGCAGGTGCTCTCCCAACTGAGCTAAACCCCCATAAATGTGGCAACCACTTACTCTCCCAGTCAGTCTCCCGACAAGTACCATCAGCCGCTTAGGTCTTAACCTACGTGTTCGGAATGGAAACGGGTGTTTCCCCTAAGCGCATCATCACCACAAATGAGTGAAATATTCATTTAGTTCAATGAACTTTCAAAACAAAATAGTAACTAACAAACCATCGATTTCTATCCTTAGAAAGGAGGTGATCCAGCCGCACCTTCCGATACGGCTACCTTGTTACGGACTTCACCCCAGTTATTGGTTTTGCCTTAGACGGCTCCCTCCCCGAAGGGTTGGGTCACCGGCGTTGGGCCCCCCCAACTCCCATGGTGTGACGGGCGGTGTGTACAAGACCCGGGAACGTATTCACCGCGGCATTCTGATTCGCGATTACTAGCGATTCCAACTTCATGTAGTCGAGTTGCAGACTACAATCCGAACTGGGACTGCTTTTTTGAGGTTTGCTGACTCTCGCGAGATCGCTTCCCTTTGTAGCAGCCATTGTAGCACGTGTGTAGCCCTAAACATAAGGGGCATGATGATTTGACGTCATCCCCACCTTCCTCCAAGTTATCCCTGGCAGTCTCTCTAGAGTGCCCAACTTAATGCTGGCTACTAAAGATAGGGGTTGCGCTCGTTGCGGGACTTAACCCAACATCTCACGACACGAGCTGACGACAACCATGCACCACCTGTCACCAATGTCCTAGCAAGCTAGGAAAGGTCCGATTAAAGACCGGTCATCGGGATGTCAAGTTTAGGTAAGGTTCTTCGCGTTGCTTCGAATTAAACCACATGCTCCACCGCTTGTGCGGGTCCCCGTCAATTCCTTTGAGTTTCAATCTTGCGATCGTACTTCCCAGGTGGAATGCTTAATGTGTTAACTTCGGCACCGAGACCCGTAAGCCCCGACACCTAGCATTCATCGTTTACAGCGTGGACTACCAGGGTATCTAATCCTGTTTGCTCCCCACGCTTTCGTGCCTCAGCGTCAGTTATGGTCCAGAAAGCCGCCTTCGCTACTGGTGTTCCTCCGAATCTCTACGCATTTCACCGCTACACTCGGAATTCCACTTTCCTCTCCCACACTCTAGTTCATCAGTTTCAGAAGCAGCTTAGAGGTTGAGCCCCTAAATTTCACTTCTGACTTAACAAACCGCCTACGCACCCTTTACACCCAGTAAATCCGGATAACGCTCGCTCCCTACGTATTACCGCGGCTGCTGGCACGTAGTTAGCCGGAGCTTCTTAGTCAGGTACCGTCATTTTTTTCTTCCCTGCTGATAGAAGTTTACAATCCGAAGACCTTCTTCCTTCACGCGGCGTCGCTGCATCAGGCTTGCGCCCATTGTGCAATATTCCCCACTGCTGCCTCCCGTAGGAGTTTGGGCCGTGTCTCAGTCCCAATGTGGCCGTTCACCCTCTCAGGCCGGCTATGGATCGTCGCCTTGGTGAGCTGTTATCTCACCAACTAGCTAATCCAACGCGGGTCCATCCTATAGCGATAAATCTTTACTATAATAGTCATGCGACTACCGATAGTTTATGCGGTATTAGCGTTCGTTTCCAAACGTTATCCCCCTCTATAGGGCAGGTTACCCACGCGTTACTCACCCGTCCGCCACTAACTTTGAGGAGCAAGCTCCTCGCAGTTCGTTCGACTTGCATGTGTTAAGCACGCCGCCAGCGTTCATCCTGAGCCAGGATCAAACTCTCATAAAAAAGTTTGTCCGTGTAGTATCTCTACTACTGACTATTTTACTTAGTACAAGTTGTACTGATTCTCATCTCTTATTAGAGACGTAATGAATCGACTGGTTTATAGTTACTATTTTGTTTTCAAAGTTCATTATCATCAAGGCTTAATGCCTTTTCTTGTCTGCTGTTGTTTGCTGCTGACTCGTATAATACTACAGCATCTTTTTATCAGCGTCAACACCTTTTTTAAACTTTTTTTAGTTAGGAACAACTTTTTTAAGTTATTCACTTATTATCCACAGCATTTATAGATTTATACACAAAATTATCCACCTTTAAGCGTTATTTTTGCAAAAACAGGTCAACTTTTGCCGTTGTTTTTAATAAAAACACATCGCTAATATCCTTATTTCTTTCTTAAAACTAATCTTTCTAATAAAATAAACTAAGATTTACTTTTTTTGTTACTGCCTTCTCTTTTCTTTGGTAAAAATACTTTCTAAAATATATCTTTTAATCTATGTTAAAAATACTCTCTTTTCTATAATAGCTAAAAAGGACTGTTACTCTACTGCTAATGAATAAGCTAGCTGTATTTACAGTCCTTTTTATAACTCACGAATAGATTATCCTATTTTCCCTAAATATAATTCTTTTACTTGCTCATTATTTAATAAATCCATTCCAGGTCCCTCTAATCCTATGCTACCTGTCTCCATGACATAACCATAATCTGCAATCTTAAGTGCAGCATTAGCATTTTGTTCAATGAGTAGAATCGTCATTCCTGCTTTTTCATTTACTTCTTTTATAATGGCAAATATATCTTTTACCACTAATGGCGCTAATCCTAAACTAGGCTCATCCATCATAAGTACTTTTGGTTTTGACATAAGCGCTCTACCTACTGCTAGCATTTGCTGCTCTCCTCCAGATAAAGTTCCCGCTAGCTGATTTTTTCTTTCTTTTAAACGCGGAAAGATATCATTAACATAGTCTATATCTTTTCTAATTTCACTTTGATCTTTTCTAGTATAAGCCCCTATTTTTAGATTTTCTTCTACTGTTAGGTCTGCAAATACCCTACGCCCTTCTGGCACTAAGGTAATGCCTTTCTTTACAATATCCTGAGTAGTGCAATTCATTATACTTTCACCTTTATAGGTAATTCCCCCTAATGCTGGTGTAATTAATTTAGTAATTGCTCTAAGAGTAGTAGATTTCCCTGCTCCATTTGCCCCTACTAAGGTAACGATTTTACCTTCTGGAATTTGCATAGAAATGCCTCTAAGTGCTTCTATTCCTCCATATCTTACATATAGATTCTCAATGGTTAACATTCCTATTCCTCCTCTCCAAGATAAGCTTTAATAACAGCTTTATTATTTTGGATTTCAGTGGGTGTTCCATGAGCTATGGTCGTTCCATACTCTAATACATAAATACGTTCTGATATCCCCATAACCAATTGCATATGATGCTCTATTAATAAAATAGTTAAATCAAACTGATTTCTAATTTGTCTAATAAACTCTGTTAAATCTTCACTTTCCTTAGGGTTCATACCAGCTGCTGGCTCATCTAATAAAAGCAATTTAGGTTTTGTTGCCAAAGCTCTGGCTATTTCAAGTCTTCTTTGTAAACCATAAGGCAAACTTGAGGCAATATCATCTTTATGTTCCAAGAGGCCAGTACATTCTAATATAGAAAGAGAATACTCTAACATTTCCTTCTCTTCTTTTTGAGCATTGGGTAAATGAAGCACTGAACTAAAAAGACCACTTTTTAGTCTGAGATGATTTGCAATCAGTACATTTTCTAATACTGTAAGATTTTTAAATAGCCTGATATTTTGAAAGGTGCGAGCAATACCTAATTCAGCAATTTTATTTGGTTTCATTTTATTAAGACATTTACCATTAAATAGGATGCTTCCTATAGTAGGTGTATAAACACCTGTTATCATATTAAAAGCTGTAGTCTTTCCTGCTCCATTAGGCC
This sequence comes from Cellulosilyticum lentocellum DSM 5427, assembly GCF_000178835.2. Lineage (GTDB taxonomy): Bacteria > Bacillota > Clostridia > Lachnospirales > Cellulosilyticaceae > Cellulosilyticum > Cellulosilyticum lentocellum. The sequence goes on along the minus strand of NC_015275.1, from coordinate 570,008 downwards.
CAATGATGGCCACGATTTCACCTTCATTTATTTCTATATTAAGTTCATTAACTGCTATTAATCCACCAAATTGCATGGTGGCATTTTTGGCTTCTAGCATTGGCATCTACTACACCTCCTTAGTTTCTTGTGCTACTTTAGTTTGCTTTCTTTTAAATAGTCCCAGCAAACCACTCCAAGAAAATTCCTTGTTTCCAAATATACCTCTACTCCAAAACAAAATAATACACATAAGCATGACAGAGAAAACAACCATACGCATACCTTCGATGCCTGGATAATGGATAAAACCAAAGTTAATTGGCTCATCTACAAATCTTAATATTTCTTGAGCACAAGTAATAATGAAAGCCCCTACAATTGAACCAGAGATGGAGCCTTGTCCTCCTAGAACAACCATCAACAATAAGGTATAAGCAAATGTAAACTTAAATTGTGTAGGGTCAATCGCACCTACTAACGAACCTAATAACCCTCCTGCTATGCCTGCGATAAACCCAGACAATACAAAAGCTAACATTTTATGCTTAAATAAATTAACTCCCATTGCTTCTGCAGCTACTTCGTCTTCTCTAATTGCTTTTAAAGCACGGCCATAAGAAGTCTTCATCATAACTAACATAAATATCGTAATGATAGCTAATACACCAAATGCCATCCACATGCTAACGTGATTAGGAATTTTATTAATACCTAGTGGGCCATTGGTGATATTTTGCATGTTTTGAAGAATAACACGAATTATCTCTGAAAAGCCAAGGGTAGCAATTGCTAAGTAATCTCCCCTTAATCTTAAAACAGGAAAACCTATGATATAAGCACAAGCTGCTGCAAGTAACCCTCCTAAGACAAGAGCCACAATAAATGGAAGATGTGCACTCTCTAAAAATGCTGGCATAGGTGACATATAAAATACAGATTGTTTATCAGACTGTGTGAGAGTTAATATAGCCGTAGTATATGCACCTATTGCCATAAAACCTGGTTGTCCTAATGAAAACAAGCCAGTGAAACCATTAACCATATTCATGGACAGAGCACAAATAGCATAAATAGCACTTAATTTTATAATGCGAGAAACATATTTTCCGAATACAGGTTCTGCAATAAATAAAAATATGATCAGCACTGCAATAGCAATTAAAGAAAGGATCATATTGGTTTTTTTACTTAAGTTGATCTTTTTCATTATAATCCCCCCTATACCTTTTCAGCTATTTTCTCACCAATAAGTCCATTTGGTCTTACAAGTAAGATAATAATGAGTAAAATGAATGAAAAAGCATCTCTATATCCCGTTAAAGATGGAATAAATGCTACAATTAATACTTCTATTAATCCTAGTAATAGCCCACCTACTACAGCACCTTTGATATTACCAATACCACCAATTACTGCTGCAATGAAACATTTCATTCCCGGCATAACACCCACATCTGGTTTAATCTGCAAGTATTTCATTCCCCACATGATAGCTCCAACTGCTGCAAGAGCTGAACCTATCCCAAAGGTGGCTGTAATTACTTTATTAACACTAATCCCCATAAGTCTTGCTGTTTCTACATCTTTTGAAACAGCTCTCATAGCCATACCAGTTTTTGTATGATTGATGAGATAAAGAAGTGCCAAAAGTAGCACTAAAGTAATAATAGGTACCATAATGGCAAGACGTTGTATATGTATACCTCCTACAGTTATCATATCCGTAAAAAAAGGAATTTGAGGAAAGTTTTTAGGACGCCCTGTAAAAAGCACTGTTGCTAAGTTTTCCATAAGATAAGAAGCACCTATGGAAGAAATCAATAGCGAAATGCTTGGAGCCCCTTGCTCTCTAAGAGGTTTATAAGCTACTTTTTCTGTTGCAATTCCCAATAAAGCGGTTAAAGCAATAACTAATATAAAAGAAATGTACCAAGGTACACTGAATATGCTAATACTAAAAAAGGCTATGTACATGGCCATCATAAATATATCACCATGAGCAAAGTTGATAAGTCGTAAAATACCGTAAACCATTGTATAACCAATTGCTACTAGAGCAAACAAGCTACCTAACGTTAGCCCATTAACTAGTTGTTGCAAAAAAATCTCTAAGGTCATAGATCTGCCTCCTCATTTTTATTACTACTCCTCTTTTATCACATTCTAGTAAGGTTTTCTTCCATATGATTAGAAACAAGAGGGGTTATCCCCTCCTGTTTTAATACTGTCTCAATAAGTATCTAGTTTTGTAATACTTTAATAGCGTGTTTTATTGATTACTCTGCTGATACAGAATCTACATAAGTAAATTTACCCTCTTTAATTTCTTTGATAACAGCACTCTTAGTTGCATCCCCGTTTTCATCAAAATTAATGTACCCTGCTACTCCCGGGAAATCTTTTGTCTCTTTAAGCGCTTTTTGAATAGCTGCTGGATCTGTACTGCCCGCTCTTTCAATGGCATCAAGTACTACATTGTATGCATCATAAGCAAGTGCTGTAACAGCCGCTGGTTCTTCCCCATTATGGCTAGCTTTATAGTTTTCAACAAAAGTTTTAGTTTGTGGTGTGAAATCTGCATTGGAATCAAAGAAAGTAGAGAACAATGCACCTTCTACTTCTGTACCACCAATCGTTATAAACTCAGGTGTTTCCCAAGTATCTCCACCCAAGAATGGTGTTGTTACGCCTAATTGACGAGCTTGTTTGATAAGCATTGAACACTCTGTAAAGTTACCTGGTGCAAAAATAATATCTGGATTGGCTTTGGATATATTAGTGATTTGTGCATTAAAGTCTTGATCTCCTGATTGATAATCTGCTGTGGCAACAATACAGCTCTCATCTCCGCCATTTAAGCGGATGAATTCATCAGTGAAGAACTGTGCAAGGCCTACTGAGTAGTCAGCTCCTACTTCACGAGTAACTGCCGCTGTTCTAGCACCTAATTTATTGTAAGCATAGTTGGCCATTACTTTCCCTTGATAAGGATCGATGAAACAAACTCTAAAGTACCAATCATTACCTTGTGTAACTAATGGGTTAGTACAAGATACACCTACAGTTGGTATACCTGCTTCTTTAATAACATCTCCAGCTCCGATAGAAGGTGTTGAAGAATATGAACCAATAATAGCAGCAACTTTATCTTTTTCAATTAATCTTGAAACGGCATTAGCAGCTTCTACCTTTTCAGATTTATTATCTGCAATAACGAGTTCAACTTTTTTACCTAATACTTCGCTTCTTTCAGCATAGGCAATCTCAATCCCTTCTTTTTCAATAGCTCCACCTGCTGCTAGGCTTCCTGTGATTGGTTCAAACACTCCAATTTTAATAACATCCTCGTTAGAGTTACTTGCTTTGTCAGTTGCTTCACCTGTGCTAGTACAACCTGTTAGAAGCATACCGCATAATAATACGTTTGTTGTAAGAGTAGTTAACCTTTTAACTATTTTTTTCATATTAAATCCCCCTTTACATAATTCTTTTTAAAAAACAAAAAAGGTGCTATGAGCTGTACTGGCTCATAGCACCTTTGCTATTTATCCCTATCATATAGCCGAACAATACATTTGTCAATATTTTCTTCACATACGAATTATATCGACTATTCAAACTGCTTGTTAGTATTTCCTGTCAACGAAAAAGTGGTACAGCATTGAACTGAATCATTGCCATACCACTTTTATATAACGGAGAGACTGGGATTCGAACCCAGGGAGGTGTTACCCTCGCCGGTTTTCAAGACCGGTGCCTTAAACCAACTCGACCATCTCTCCTTATTAAATTAAAGTAGAATTTATCCTACTAACAGGGCTAGGAGGATTCGAACCTCCGAATGCAGGAATCAAAATCCTGTGCCTTACCGCTTGGCGATAACCCTACATTACTATTTTCATAGTAAAGGGTGGGTAATGGGGCTCGAACCCACGACACCTGGAACCACAATCCAGTGCTACTACCAACTGAGCTATACCCACCATCTTGCATTCATGTCGTCCTGACGACTTGTTTAATATATCATGTATTATATACATACGTCAAGCGGTTTTTCACTTTTTTTATAAATTATTTATGAGCAATTTTTACACCCCTGACAATTACCGCATTCATGCCCTATTTCTTCAAACCCTATTTGCGTGGTGCTCCACTTAAAATCATCTTTGTTAAATCTATAAGTAGTATGCTCATCCACAATTATTACTTGATTTTCGAGAAAGCTAATTGTTATAGGTGAAATAACCCATCTCTCAATATCTAACTGACTTCTTACTAAATGAGGTGCAATCACCTGTTCTTCTCCTTGGTCGTTATTCATTCGTATAGCAGTTGATACAGTTGTTATTCCTTTTATTCTTCCATCTTCGTCTAGAATAAGAGAATTAGTGTCGCCGTGTATACCAATAGGTTCATTGCTATAGGCCATAATATCTCCTATTGGTGTCTTTATCTTGGTAGGTACATATGGTTCTAAGGACTTAATATTACCATTCTCATAAAAAGCTATACCTAACCTTATAGCAATATTCTTCTTATGAAGCTGAACTATTACAACTTCCTTACTCCATAAGTTAAGACTTTTTAAATGTCCACTAGGATAAAAGCAATAGCTATTCATTTTATTACTTACTTGCAGCTCACCTATTTTAAAAGTAGCTTTTTCTGCCAATTGGTATTCTTCTTCTTCTGACCAATACCCACTGACTTGACCATAAAGAGGAAATAAGCGGTGAATAGTTCCTTGTTTATAAAATGTAATAAATTCTCCCTTAAGAGTCCCTACTGTAGTATTTACAATTACAGGCTCTTTTAAGTAAATACTTTTAAGTTCTCCTGTATCATAAAAGCTGATAGCTTCCCTCAATTTAGTACGTGTATCCATGTCTCCATATTGTGGCACAAGAAAGCCTATGGAAGTGGTTATGGCATTATATTTTTCTAGTTTGCAGCTTCTAAGATTACCATTTTTATAATAAACAAGATCTGTAGCCCCTTCTAATACACCATAGGATGTTTCTATTCTTTTCATATCATTTCCTCCTTAACTTTATCATCTATTCTAATTAGGTGCCTTTATACAATAAGTGAACACTCTTCACGAAATAAAATCTTTATATAACTTTAAACAATAGATCTATATCCCACATCATAAGTTAACTATTTAAAAGATGAGTATTATATTTATTGACTATAATCTTAGCTAGAACATACTTTGTGAGTGATACTAAGTGTATAGATTCCTTGCCCCCTACTGATACTCATTATTAAACTATTCTGCTCTAAATAATTTTCTAACCAAGGCATAACATGACTGCAATTAACTTTTAGACTACGAAATATAGCATTGCTAAAAAAAGGAAGAAGTATTTTCTTAGAACTCATTTCCGGATAAGCCTTTTGTACGGCTATCATATCAATAAAGTAGTTATCTGACTCATCTAATGGTATGGGAGACCTACTTATATGCTCTGTTGACATCAAATGATTATTCCCTTCCCCTTCTAATTCCATTGTTTGTTTTTTGCTTGTTTCCTCTGGTATTTTGTAATAATCTTCGTAGATTTGTTCTAAAAGTAGCATTGAAAATGTAGGTGCCTCACATAATTCATATCCTGCTCTGATTAATAAATAATAAGGCACACCAAGAATAAGTGTGCCTACTATGACTTTGCAGCACTTTAATTTTTCTATAAGCGCTAAGGTAAAGTTCTTTATGTCATTTTCTCTTTTGTATGCTAAATCTTTTGTTTCTATCATTTGTGTTACTTGCCAATCACATGCTTTTTCATAAATATAGATTAATGTAGCATCTACAAAACTAGCTAGTTGTTTTTCCTCATTTAATAATACCGCTATCTTATTACTCATTATTGTCCTCCTTAAACCCATCTTTTTTAAGTATAGTATCGCTCCTCTTTGATTCTTATCTTTCATAGATTACTTTACACTATACACATTCTTCTCAGGACTTCTATTTCTCCATAGCGTGATACAGAGACTTCATTGGTATGAAAGCTTCATGCTAATTGACCTTTGCCTAGGATTTGTTCTAGCCTTTGTTCTACTTTTTTAATATGCCCTTTATTAATTCCGAAGTCAAAATACCTTTCAGCTGCATGAACTAAATCATAAAAGTTGCAGTTACCTGTACGTTCCCCAACTCCACCTAATGTACAATCTACATGACTAGCTCCTGCTTTAAGCCCTTCAATAGAGTTTGCAACCGCCATACCTAAATCATTGTGAACATGAATTTCTACCTCTATGTCTACTTGATTCATTAATTCCTGAACCATAGATCTTGTACGGCTTGGTGTCAAAACACCCACAGTATCTGCTATACGAATAAGCTTTACCCCTAATTTACTTACCAATTTTGCAGTACTAATAATATAACCCATATCTGCTCTTGAAGCGTCCTCAAAACCTATAGTTACCTCTATTCCTTGATTATGAGCTAATTCAATACAATCTACTAAATTTTTTTGTATCCATACTTTATTTTTCTTTAACTTGGTATAAATCTGTATATAAGATATAGGCGTTCCAATATGAATAATATCGGGGCTACAACAAGTAGCATATTTAATATCCTCTGTATTAGCTCTAGTCCAAACAGAAATTTGTGCTTGTTTTTTTCTTTTCATCACGGCTTTGAGATAGCTTATTTCCCCTGCTCCCAAACTAGGAATGCCCGCTTCGATTTCATGAACACCTATAGCATCTAATAGCAATGCTATTTCTAATTTTTCTTCTGGTCTTAAGGCTATGCCTGCTTGTTGTTCGCCATCTCTTAGGGTCGTATCAACTATCTTTCTCTTTTCTCTCATAAGCCATCACCTCTCTTGCTATGACTATAAATTCTTCATCACTAATGCTCCTTCTTTTTTTCATACTTACTTGCTTTACTGCGAGAAGTAGCCGCCTCATATGCGCCTCATCTAGCATGGGGATTTGACACTCTTTAAGCTTTGCTGCTACAGCTGAGCTTCCTGAATGCTTTCCTATGACAATGGTTCTCTTTTGACCTACCTCTGTTGGAGAATATGCCTCATAAATCGCTTCCTTTTTCATAATGCCATCTACATGAATGCCTGATTCCACACAAAAAATAGCTTCTCCAATAATAGGCTTATTCTTTTGTATATGTTCTCCTGTCATTTGTTCAAAAAGAGTTTTAAGCTGAACTAAAGCACTTATATCTTGATTAATCTTATATCTACTGGCTATTCTTAATGCCATTAATACTTCTTCTGTGGCAGCTAATCCCCCTATACCTGTAAAACTAGTTGTTACTTCTTTTCCCCCTTTTAAAGCCCACTCTACAGCAATTGCAGTGGCACAATGATACAGATTTTCAGGGCAAAGATTAACTTTGCTATTTATTAATGTAGTCATAATCTCTTGCATTACATAGGTATAATTGTGACAAAGCAAATCGTCTAAGCCTATAATTCTTATATAACTACAGTGTTCATAGGCTTTGAGCTGCACAACCTCTCTAATATCATTCATTTGAATTTGGCCAATAGTCCCCTCTATTTGAGACCTGGGGATAATCAGCTTATAAACATCAGGATAGACTTTTACACTCTCTGATGTATTTAATAAAGTCAAATAAAACCTAAAGCCTTCTGGTAAACTCTCTAGTAGCTTATAAATCTTTACTGAAATCTCTAAATCTACAATGCCAATGTCTCTCATGAGGTAGCAAAATGTAAGTACTTGCTCCTTACTTGGAAGGCAATGATCGAGTCTAGCTAAGGTTGAATCGATTATTCTAATCATTCCTCTCCCTCACCTTCTCTATTTTTATAGTTTTAATAGCCTAATATAATGCCCTGTTTCTATACCACTACATCTTATACTTAGTAATACATTAGTGTTTAATGAAGTTTAGGGGATGATATATGCCACCCTCTAGTAACTAAGGAAAGTGACATTTAGCCCCCCCCTGATTGCTTATTATAATATTGAGTAATTGAATTAGATAAGTAGTTCACTTACAGGTGTGCCATTTTCAAAATGTTCTTCTACAATGCGCTCTACATCTTCTTCGGATACATTTCCATACCAAGCTCCTTCTGGATAAACTACTACGATAGGCCCTTTATCGCAGATGCCGAAGCATCCTGTGTTGTTAATAACTACATCTCCTGATAAGCCTCTATCTTCAATCTCCTCCATAAATCTTTCTACAATCCCAATCGAGTTCTTAGAATGACAAAAACCTTTTTGCTGACCATTAATCCTGCAACTCGTACATATAAAAACATGATATTTAGGTTGAACCATTTAAAACATCCCCTTCTTAATTTGACTTTTATAAACTTAGTATTTATGAAAATAGGGAGCATAGCTTTGAAAAGATAACCCCCTGCTCTACTTTCTTGTCTATTGCCTATTAACATCTCTTTTTATTACATACTTAAACAAATAATATTTTACATAGCTTCAACTGCTTTTTTAATGGCATCTGATATACGATCATAGGTACTAAACACTTGAATGCCTTTTTCTTTTAGCTTACTTTTTGGCGATTCCCCTATCCTTAAAGTAATAACGCCTTGGCAATCTTCAATAGAATCTATAATTCTTGTAATCTTATCTTCTTTTTCATCACAAGCATCTTTACCCATACAGTACTTATTAATTTTTCTCTTCTCTATGTATGTTGCTTCTTCTCCTTGGTAATCGTAAATGTAAAATTCTTCAACATGCCCAAAATGTTGGTCTACAATCATGCCACTCTTAGAAGCTACTGCAAAACGATATGGCTTTTGGACTTGCTGTTTAATAGGACTGCACTTACCTCGGCAGCTACCTAACTCAATGCTTAAGTCCTCACCTAAAATACCAATAGCATCTGCTCTACATTGCTTGCAGTGATACATTTGTTTCATAGTTTCACCACAATTTTTTCTAATCTTATTAATCTCTACTTGACTAGCCATAGGTAAATCTTCAAAAGCACTCCCTTTAACTGGAATAAGCTGCATAATATTAGTCATGTAGCAATCTAGCTCCTTCATCTTAGCTACTACCTCTGGAATATGCTCATCATTAATACCTTTCAAGGTAACAATATTTATTTTACAAACAATACCCTTACTGGTTAATAGTTTAATACCATTAAGCTGATTGGTTAAAAGAATAGCTGCTGCTGTTTCCCCAATAAAATGCATACCCATATAATCTACATACTTATAAACCTTCGCTCCTATTTTAGGATCCACAGCATTTACAGTGACTGTGACATGACTGACTCCTAAATCCACTAATTCCTGTGCATAAAGTGGAAGCATTAAGCCATTGGTAGATAAACAAAAGGTAATATCGGGATCATAGTCTCTAATGATCTGCAAGGTTTTCTTGGTTTCATCAAAGTTCGCTAGAGCATCTCCAGGTCCTGCAATACCTACCACACTGAGATTTGGCAATTTTTCTTTGACAACCTTAAAACGCTCAAATGCTTCTTCCGGCGTTAGAATAGTAGTTGTTACACCTGGCCTGCTTTCATTAGGGCAATCAAATTTTCTGACACAGTAATTGCACTGAATATTACACCTAGGTGCTATAGGTAAATGAATTCTTGCATGCTCATGAGCGCCACAATTATAGCAAGGATGTGTCTTGGTTTTCTCTAACATTGTTTCTTTACTTAACATGTTCTTCACCTCCAGCATGTCATTACTTTGTGTGAATTCTTTTTCTTTGGCTTTATCTTTTTTTATTTCTTCTACTTTGCCAGCACTTTCTTCTTTATAATAAGCATTAAACAAATTTTCTCTAAAACTGGTTTCTGTTACAGCTAAAAGTGCATTAGAAAGTTCATCTAAAAAGGTCAGTGAACCTTCATAGCCTAGAGTACGCAGTCTCTGTCCTCCTACCCTGTCATGAATAGGAAAGCCTCTTCTTACTAGTGGGATATGGTATTTCTCCTCTATACGCCTGCCATCTGAATTACCTATTAATAAGTTGGCCTTATACTGAATGGCTAAAGCTTCAATAGTTTTGAAATCAATATCATCTACAACTTGAAAGTCTTCTATAAAATAGCGTGCTGCTACATCTCTTAATTCTTTTTCTAATAAACTTTTTAATTCTGGACAAACACTACCTGTAGCTACTACTATTGGCATAATGCCGTTCTCTGCAGATAATCTAACTGTTCCAAGAATGAAATCTGGATCGCCATAAATAACAGCTCTGCCGCCACTATTATATTTATGACTATCAATCATAGCATCTAAATATCTGCTTCTCATCTCTACAAGCTCTTTGGGAATAGGGTTACATGAAACTTCTGATAATACCTTATAGAAAGTATCTGTATCTCTAAGCCCCATGGGCAGATTTAATACTTTACAAGGTACACCATAATGCTCTTCTAAATATTTCCCGGGCGATAAAGCTAGGGGAACACTGCAAAACTCTATGGTCATTCTAGAACCAGCCATTTTTTTGATTTCTTCTATAGAAGTTCCACCAGAAGGAAGTCTATTATAAGCTTTTGAAAAACCCGCATCTAAGTTAGAGGATAGATCAGATAATAAAATAGCTTCTATATTAAATAAAGCAAATATCTTCTTTAAATACCTAGTATCAGCCGGACTAATCATTCCTGTAACCACATTGACTTTTTCATGTTTTTTCATAGACATTTTCACTTGAGCTACTATTTGAGTAAGGGTATTAAAATAACCATTAAACTCTGTACCGCTGTAGCCTGAGGAATGCACCGGTAAAATAGTGATATTCTGATACTCTGGATAACACTCATAGAATTTTTCCACAATACGCTTAATATCTTCTCCTATGGTTTCTGCAAGGCAGGTAGTCGCTACGCCTATTACCTCTGGCTCATATAAATCAATGACATTCTTTAAGCCTTTGAGAAGATTTTCTTCTCCTCCATAGACTGTACCATGCTCAGTTAAAGAGGAGGAAGCCACATCTACTGGTTCATTATAATGAGTCGCCATATGCCTTCTAATATAAGTACTACAGCCTTGGGAACCATGCAAAATCGTAATACACTTTTGAAACCCATAAAAAGCTGTTACAGCACCCATAGGCATACACATTTTACACGGGTTTGTATTCAAATGAACCAATGGTTCTACTTTTGTCTTCATCCTCATCCCTCCTCTAGTTTTAAATAATCCCATATTGGGTGATTGATACTTGAATTAATTTCTTTTGTAAAATTAACAACGCCTTCAAAGCCTGCTAAGGGATGCTTTCTTTCATGGTTATGATCACAAAAGGCAATGCCTAGTTTATACGCAAGTGGCCTTTCTTTCACACCCCCTACTAAAATATCTGCTCCTTTTTCCTTTAAAAAGGTTTCTAGTTCTGCTGGATTGGCATCATCTAAAATAACAGTATCTGAATCTACTAAGCTGGCTATAATCTCATAATCTTCCTTTTTACCTGTTTGCGTACCAACCACTACCGTTTTAATCCCTAAGGTTTCAAACTGTCTAATAAGAGAAATGGCTTTAAAGCCTCCTCCTACATAAATGGCTGCTTTTTTCCCATTTAAATTATTTTTATATTTATTCACGAAGGCTTTTAGCTCCGCTGTTTTTCGCTTTGTTAACTCTATAGCCTTTTCTCTAGCTTCCATATCTCCTAGAGCCTCTGCTATTCTAATAAGAGAGCTGGTAGTATCCTCTATTCCAAAGAAACTAACCTTTATAAAAGGTATTCCCATCTCTTCTTCCATTCTTTTAGCCAAATAGGTACTAGATCCTGCACATTGCACTACATTTAAAGCAGCACCAGGTGCTTTAATTAAGCTTTCATAATCTGAATCTCCTGTTAAGCCTGCTATAACTTCTATACCGATTTGTTTTAGATAATCTTTAATAATCCACATTTCCCCTGCTAGATTAAAATCACCTAATATATTAATTCCTTTTACCTTTTCTCTATCCTTATAAGGTTTTATAACCTCCATAATCGCATTACAGGCCATACGATATCCTGTCGATTTATTCCCCGAAAAGCCTGGGGATTTAACTGGAATAACTGGAATCCCATATTTACTAGACATGGTTCTGCAAACTGCATCTACATCGTCACCTATAACACCTACGATGCAAGTAGCATAGATAAATATCACTTTAGGATGATACTTAAGAGCCACTTCTTCAATAGCTGCAATTAACTTCTTCTCTCCTCCAAAAATAACATCTGTTTCTCTTAAATCTGTAGAAAAACTATTGCGATATAAATCATCTCCACTACTTAAGCTTCCTCTAATATCCCATGTATAGCTAGCACACCCAATAGGTCCGTGTACAATATGAAAAGCATCCGTTATTGGATTAAGTACAACCCGCGCACCACAATAGACACAAGCTCTTTGACTAACAGATCCAGAAACACTGTCCGTGTCACACTTAATGCCCTGCCCACTACAAGTAGATTCCATTAACCGTATAGAGTCTTTTCTTTCTTCTAAAATGCCTTTTTCCAAAGTTGTTTTCTCCATTAAGCCCATTTTTAACACTTCCCTTCGTTTCCTTCTCCTGTTAATTCAAGTACACAAGAGTGGATAGAAGAAACGGCCCTCTTTCCTGCTCTTGTGTATATACCTATTAATATTTTGAGGGAATATTTAATAGATTTTAGATTCTACATAACAACTTCTAAGTCTTTTTCTTCACAGTGGCTATCTTGATAATCCATGAGTGCATTAGCTATAAGCTCTGCCATTCTCATGGCTCCTTTATAACCTACTAACGGCATATAAGAATGAATATATCGGTCAATGATAGGGAAGCCCATTCTTACGAGTGGTATATCTTCTGCTCTAGCAATGGTTTTGCCATGAGTACCACCAATGAGTAAATCAACCTTTTCATTTTTAATCCATTGATGTAATAAAAACAAGTCTCCATCTGCCTTGACGCTGCAACCTTCCACACCGAATTTATCTAGTAGCGCTTTTCCTGCACTTTCAAATTGGTTACCTGGTGTACCTGTTAGCATATATTTAGGAATCATACCTAATTCAAGAGCGAAGGCTGCTATGCCTAATACCGTATCTGGATCTCCATAAATGGCTACCTTTTTACCATAGGTATAAGGATGAATGTCAATCATCATATCCACTAGCTGACCTCTTTCTTCTTCAATGTTTGCAGGTACATCCTCTTTAGAGAATGCTTGAAGTGCTAGCATGAATTCATCAGTTGCTTCAACACCCATAGGAAGGGGTAATGATTTAAAAGGTACACTGCATTTTTTCTTAAGTGCCTCTGCTGAAGCTTCTGAAGTCTGCACCCCTAATGCAATGGTTTCTTTACAATCTCCAAGGGCTTTAATATCATTAATTAAAGTACCTCCCTTCGGAAACATCTCGTATTTGCCTGTCATTGGTCCATCTAATACACCTGTTGTATCAGGAAGCATAATGAAAGGTACTTTCATAGCATTTAACAGCTTTTTATACTCTCTCATATCTCCTGGATTTACAAAGCCTGGCATCAAACATACTTTTTCATTAGAGGTCCCTGTTTTAGTGGCTAAGTAGTTAATAAATCCTGTTACCATGTTAGTGAAACCAGTGACATGAGAACCTTTATAGCTTGGTGTATTACAGTGAACCACATATTTGCCTTCTGGAATACTCATATCTGTAATCAAAGCATTAAGGTCATCACCAATAGTTTCTGATAAGCAAGTCGTATGAACAGCAATGATTTCTGGATCATATAAATCAAAAATATTCTTAGTAGCTGTTTTTAAATTGCTACCACCACCAAATACAGAAGCGCCTTCTGTGAAGGAACTAGATGACGCCATAACCGGGTCTTTAAAATGTCTTGTTAAATACATTCTGTGAAAAGCAACACAGCCTTGAGAACCATGACTATGAGGTAAACAACCATGCACACCTAAAGCTGCATATAATGCACCTACTGGCTGACAGGTTTTAGCTGGGTTAATACGAAGTGCTTTTCTATCACATATTTCTTTTGGTGTATAATTAAGCATTATGCTTCACCTCCTAATGTACCTTGAATACTAGGAACCTTTTGCCATGGCGCTCTAATATAACTCCAAGCTGGTGTATAAAGTCCCATGACAAGGTCATGACCAAATGTTATAGCTCCTCTAAAGCCTGCATAAGGCCCACTATAATCATAAGAATGTAGTTGCCTTGAGAGCATCCCATTTTTCTGAGTCACAAATTTATCTTTAATACCTGAGAAAAAGACATCTGGTTTTAATACCTTTAAAAATTCTTCTGTTTCAAAATGATTTAAGTCATCAGTGATAATAGCGCCTTCTTCCATGCCCTTAAACATACCTTCGTAATAGTTAAGCGCTACACCTTTTTCAAGGAGTTTTTCTTTTTGCTCCTGTGTTAAAAGTACTTTGTAATATTTGGGATCTGGCTCTACTTCAATACTTTCAATATTCTTACTATCTGCATCTGGCTTAATATCAGGAATAACTTCTCTTCCCTCATAATCATCTCTATGAGCAAATTCATAACCAGCTAATACTGTACGTACACCGAAATCTTTTAATAAAAGTTGATAATGATGGGATCTGGAACCTCCTACATAAAGAGCTGCCGATTTACCTTTTAGCTTGCTTTTGTAGTAATCTAACTCATCAGTAATGGCGGCTATCTCATCTGCTATCACTTCTTCGATTCTAGCTTTTAGCTCTTCATCCCCAAAATATTCTCCTATGTCTCTAAGGGATTTAGCACTTGATTCAATACCTACAAAATTAACTTTCAGCCAATCAATACCATATTTATCCTGCATCATCTCAGCTACATAGTTAATGGAACGATGGCACTGAACAAGATTTAAGTGAGCTAAGTGGGAATTTTTAAGATCTCGATAGCTACCACCACCTGTAAATACAGAAACAACTTCTATACCACAGCGTTTTAAAAGTCTCTCAACTTCCCAGCCATCACCACCGATGTTATATTCACCTAATAAATTCACACTGTATTGAGTCTTTGGTTCTTTATCTCCTGTGCCTATGATATAACGAATCAATTGATTGTTAGCAATGTGATGACCTGCTGATTGGCTTACACCCTTGTAGCCTTCACAGCTAAAAGCAATGGCTTTGGTTCCAAATTCAGCTTCAGTCCACTTTGCTACTGCGTGAATATCATCTCCAATCAGCCCAACTGGACAAGTAGAACAAATCAGCACGATAGCAGGATGAAAAATATCAATTACTTCTGTAATCGCTTGTTTTAACTTTTTCTCTCCACCAAATACAATGTCTGGCTCTTGCATATCTGTTGAAAAGCAGTATTCTAAATAGCAATCTGCTTTCTCTCCATCTTTTTCATCTGCAAAAGCTTTATGTCTTCTCGTTCCCCAAGCATAGAAAGCACATCCAATAGGTCCATGCACAATGATAGCTGCATCTTTAATAGGCCCCAGTACAACACCTTTACATCCTGCATAGCAACAACCTCTTTGGGTGATGATACCAGGTATGGCTCTTGTATTAGCCGTTATGGTATCTGGATTTCCTTCACCAATGGCAATAACATGCTCTTTTCTATTTTTATAAACTCTCGCACTATACTTCTCTAATACTTTTTCTCTTAAATCTGAAGCCATATCCTCACCTCCTAATAGGAAGAATCTATATCGTCTACGTTTTTTCCATCTCTTACACGATATGATTCCATAATAGGTAATACAAATATTTTGCCATCTCCCGGATTCTCTGTACTATTCACTTCCATAATGACTTCTACAAGGCGTTTGACCTCTTCATCAGGTACTACTAACACAAAGCACCTTTTAGGAATAAGCCTTGAAGCTTCTGTAATATACTCACCTACTGGTGAAACAGGCATAGCTTCTGCTTCTAGAATAGTCTTTACTACGGATGGGTCTATAGGCTTTTTGCCTCGACCCATCACTTTTCTACAGGTGAATGCAGGAAAACCAGCTTCAGCTAATGCATTTTTTGTAGCATTAACCTTATTCTGTCTTACAATTGCCATGATTTCTTTCATAGACAGCCCCTCCTATAAACCTGATGATTTCGTACTGATGGTGTAAGCTTCTTCTACTGGACTTACGAAAATACGTCCATCACCAAAGTTACCTTTTTCACCTGTTCTTGCATATTTCATAATCATTTTAACCACATCATCTTTATCTTCATCTTTGACAACCATTAAAAGCATCTCTTTTGGAATCTCATCATAGTAAACCTCTCCTACCTTAACACCTTTCTGTTTACCACGCCCAAATACATCCATCTTGGTAACTGCAGGAAAACCCGCTGAAAGAAGTTCAGATAAGACCTCTCCTACTTTATGAGTTCTAATAATTGCACGAACCAATACCATATGTTTTACCTCCCTTAATTTAATGATTAATGACTAATTAATCTAAAATACCGTGCTCCATTAAAATAGATTCTAGTTTATCTATTGATAATGGTTTTGGAATAACAAACATATCATTACCGTCTACTTTTCTTGCAAGTTCTCTATATTCGTCTGCTTGTGGCTCCTGTGGGCTAAAATCAATCACTGTTTTTTTATTGATTTCTGCTTTTTGTACTGCATTATCACGAGGTACAAAGTGTATCATCTGAGTTCCTAACTCTTTAGCTACTGCTTGCACCAGCTCTGCTTCACCATCTACTTTTCTTGAATTACAAATCAGTCCACCAAGTCTTACACCACCTGTACTTGCATATTTCATAATACCTTTAGAAATATTGTTAGCTGCATAGAGTGCCATCATCTCACCTGAACATACAATATAGATTTCTTGAGCTTTACCTTCACGAATAGGCATTGCAAAACCACCACATACAACATCCCCTAATACATCGTAAAATACATAATCTAAATCTGATTCATATGCACCTAGCTGTTCAAGTAGGTTAATAGAAGTAATAATACCACGACCTGCACAACCAACACCTGGTTCTGGTCCACCTGATTCTACACCTTTGATGCCGCCATAGCCTTCTTTCAAAATGAAGTCAAGGTCAATATCTTCACCTTCTTCACGAAGGGTATCAAGTACTGTTTTCTGTGCAAGACCTCCAAGTACAAGTCTTGTTGAATCCGCTTTAGGGTCACATCCAACGATCATAACCTTCTTCCCCATCTCAGCTAAACCTGCTGTTAAATTTTGAGTTGTTGTTGATTTACCAATTCCGCCTTTACCATAAATCGCTACTTGTCTCATAACCCTACCTCCTATTTTTGAGTACTATGCTTTTATTTTACAAACGCTTAGAGAACCTATTTATTTTTACTTCCCGGGCTGGTAAAAATAAAAACAGCGCAGAAAATGATACTACTCATTTTTCTACGCCGTTGTAAAAAACGTTATTTATTTTTGTGATTCTCTATGCTCTCATTATAGGAACCCTTCTATGGGCTTTCAATAATCTGATATTACCAAAAGTTGTTTGCAATTTACTGAATATTTTTGTTTATAATAACACATTCTTTTTTGGAAAAAAAGAGGTAATTTTATCAGAAAACATTTTAAAAGCCTCTCTACTCTAAGAGTATCAAGGCTTCAGGCGGAATAAAAATATTTATTTCTTTTGAATTTGGTACTTGCGCTTTAGAAAACTTACAGCATAAAGGCTGTGCTGGTCTACTTTTTTTCTCCTGTACTAAATAGTCTATTTCAAAGGGAAATTCTAAATAACTCAGTATTTCCATGTTAAAATAGTTATCGTTTACTTGACCTTCTAGCTTAATATCATGTGCTCTAACCCCTACATATTTAGCGGATGCTTTAATTTCTTCTTTAGTGGTCAGCTTAAGATTCCAATCTACTGCCAAAAGCTGATGTTTACCTAATCTTTTTATAGGAGAAATATTTTTACAACCCGTTAACTGTGCTACTGCCATTTTCCTTGGCTGGCAAAAGATATCTTTTGTACTACCTTCTAATAAGGCCCTTCCATTCTCCATGACAATGAGCTGATCACAAAAGGTATAAAGTTCATCTCTACTATGAGATACCATAATCATATCCCCCTTAAAATCTTCCAAGACTTCTAGGAGTTGTTTCGCTAAGGCATCTTTTAAAAAGCTATCTAATGCAGAAAAAGGTTCGTCTAATAGGAGGACCTCTGGCTCATAAGCTAAAATTCTAGCTAGGGCTACTCTCTGCTGTTGCCCACCTGAAAGCTGTGAGGGATAATGCCCTTCTAACCCCTTTAAACTGAACCTTGCGATTTGGTCATCTATCTTTTCTTTGATTTCTATCTTACTACCTCTCATGCCTATACTAATATTTTCTTCAACTGTCATATGAGGAAATAATGCATAGTTTTGAAATAAATATCCTACCTTTCTTTCTTGAGGGGGTATATTAATTCTTTGTGCTTTATTAAAAAGTATTTTCTCCCCTAATCGAACTACTCCTTTATCTGGCTTTTCCAAACCAGCTATACATTTTAAAGTCATACTTTTACCACAGCCAGATGCCCCTAATATTCCCGTACATTTTCCCCTTATTGTAAAAGCCATATCTAGTTCAAAGCCCTTTAGCTTTTTATGAAGTGCGACCTCTATACTCACATAGTCCACCTCCTCATTTGCTTCATCCCCTTACCGGAAATCATGTTAATGGCTAAAACAATCACGAAGGAGAGAATGACTATAACTGTCACCCAAAATCCTGCCACTTCAAAATTTCCTGCTGATACTTCTGAAGCAATAGCTAAAGCTATGGTCTGTGTTTTCCCTAAAATATTGCCTGCTAGCATAGAAGTAGCGCCATATTCGCCAATGGCCCTAGCAAAGGTAAGAACCGTCCCTGATACAATCCCCGGCATGGCAATAGGCATAACAATCTTCCAAAAGATTTTTCGCTCTGACATACCTAAGGTTCTACCTGCAGCAATCATATTTACATCTACCTGTTCAAAAGCTGCCCTTGCATTACGATACATAAGTGGAAAAGCAATAACTGCTGCTGCTAACACACATCCTGGCCAACTAAGTACTACCTTTACCCCAGTATTAATCCATAAATATTTGCCAATTGGTCTTTTAAGGCTAAATAGAAGTAATAAGAAAAAGCCTGCTACTGTAGGAGGTAATACAAGAGGAAGTGTTAAAATGCCATCTACAATCCACTTCATCGTATTCCCTAATTTCATTACAAATCTAGCTGCTAAAATCCCTATGAAAAAAGCAAGTATAGTTGCTACTATTCCTGTTTTTAAAGAAATAAAAAGTGGACTCCAATTTACTTCTGTAAGCAGTGCCTCCATTGTACTTCCCTCCTTTTATAATCAATTTTTATTTGTTATGACTAGTAAAGCCATAGGCTTCTAAAACCTTGATTGCATCTTCCGTTTGTAAGTAAGCTACAAATTCTTTAGCTGCTGTTGTCTCTGCATCACTGGCTTCTGCATTCTTGATAAGTCCTACTGGATAAACAACTGGCTTTTCTAAACTTCCGGCAGGTGTTTCGGCAATAATGTCAACTGAGTCTTTAACAGAATTAGCATCTGTAGCATATACTACACCTACTTCATTACTGCCTTCGCTGACGGCTGACAGAACTGCTGTTACATTCGCACCTTCATTAATTTCCATAGCCATGACTTGATCTAAGATGCCAAGACTGGTAAAAATCTCTCTTGCATACGAGCCAACAGGTACATCTTCTCCTGCCAAAGCAAGATTAGCAGCTTTCGTAATATCTTCAAAACCAGTAACAGCTGTTTCACCTCCTACTGGTTTAATAAGTACAACTTTGTTCTCTAATAGCTGTACAATTGAATCTGGTAATACATAACCGCCATCATTAAGTACATTCATTTGTTTCATTGCTGCTGAGAAGAAAACATCACACGCTGCTCCTTCTTCAATTTGTTTTTGAAGGGTACCAGAACTATCTGCATTAAATGTAATCTCTACTTCGGGATGAAGCACCTCATAATTGTTTTGTATTTCTGTCATAGCATTTTTTAAACTAGCTGCTATAAATACTTGCAAGTTAACTTTTTCCTTTGGTGTTTCTGTAGGCTCAGCTTCTGTTGTTTTCGTTTCCTTTGCCACCTCAGGTGAAGCTGAGACCTCAGCTTTGTTAGCTTCACTTTCCTTGGCACTACATCCAACAAGTACTACTAATAATACTAATATCATCATTAAAAGGTTTACACGTTTCTTCATATACTCTCCTCCATTTCACTATTTTGTTGTTTTGTTTCGTTTTGTTAAGTTTTGTTCATTTTGGTATAGGAACATCTAACTACATGAGCCCCCTTGTGTCAACGAATGTAAGTCATTTACGTCTATATACAGTAGCCAATTCATTTTTCTCATCCATGTTATACTTCATTATGTACTATCCACGGATTGTTTGAGTCAGTATTTTTGTTCATAATCAAGTATGCCTGCTTCTCATAATCATTATGTTCTGCATGAAATTTTACATTCTTTAGCCTTCCTATATACTTTTATCCTTAAACCCCTATAATAAAAACTATATTTTTATATGACTACTTTAGGAGGTGCATAGCCATGAAGGTTAGTGCAAGAAATCAACTCAAAGGAAAAATCGTTAATATTAGTGAAGGCGCCGTTAATTCTATTGTTTCTTTAGATATAGGGGGCGGAAATATTATTGTTTCTACTATTTCAAAATCAGCCGTAGAGGATTTACAGCTTCAGATTGGTTCAGATGCTTACGCCCTGATTAAAGCCACATCTGTTATGATTGGCATAGAAGATTAAGGGTAAAAAAATCACTCCAGAGAGGGGGTAGAAAGATGGAAAAACTATACAAACCTCAAGAGATAGCCGATCAGCTCAAAATTAAAAAGCACACTGTCTATGACCTCATTAAAAGAGGTGAATTGCAATCTACCAAGATTGGTAAACAACTTAGAATATCTGAGGTTCAGCTTAATACTTACTTGCAGCTTTCTCCTTCTACAGTAGCCACATCCTCACTTGTTAATCATACTTCTACTCCCTCTTCTCATTACCCAGAAAATGCCCTACTTAAAACTGAGTTTTTAAAGCATTCAAGTGGTCTCATTATTTGTGGCCAAGATCCTGTTCTTGATATGCTTTGTTCCTATATTGAAGCACACCCTTTGGGTCTACCTACTCTTCGTTCTTATATGGGCAGTTATAATAGCCTTTATGCCCTATACTTTGATAAAGTTCATTTGGCTACTACTCATCTTTGGAATGGAACAGATCATTCCTATAACCTTTCCTACATCCATCACTTGCTTCCTGGTGTAGAGACAGTAGTCATTCATCTTTTTAAGCGTATGCAAGGTTTTTATGTACAAAAAGGTAATCCAAAGTTGATTACTGGATTTCAAGATTTAGTTAAACCAGGCATTACTTTTGTTAATCGTGAAAAAGGAAGTGGTACAAGAGTATTGTTAGATGAACATCTTCGTCTTAAAAACATTTCTCCTCTCTCCATTGTCGGTTATGAAAAAGAAGTTTTATCTCATACCACTTGTGCAGGTCAAGTAGCTATGGGTATGGCAGATGTGGCCATAGGCCATGCCAATGTCCTAGAACAATTTCCTACCCTTGATTTTATTCCTATCCAACAAGAAAACTATGATATCGTATTTAAGAAATCTGCACTCAAAGAACAAGTTTATGAGGTAATTACTCAGATTATCCAATCAAAGACTTTTAAAAATCAACTTTCCTGTTTATCCGGCTACGACTTATCAAAGACTGGAACTATTATTCATTAAGAAAGGAGCCTCCAATGTTTATTAAAACACTTAAAATCAAAAAAGGATTTATACTTAGAGAATTAGGTGGCGAGTTTTGTTTAGCTTATGAAGCAGACACCAATAACGGCGCATTAGATGGCCTACCTTCTATTAATGAAACTGGCATCTTCTTATGGGACCAATTAGAAAAAGGCTGTACACCTGAAGAACTCGTTTCAGCCCTTGTTACTAAAAAGTATTTAGACAGAGAAGATGCTGAAGCAGATGTTGGTGAGTTTTTAGCTAAACTTATTAATGGAAAAGTTGTAGATTATACAAAATAAAAGTGATTTAAAGGGGGATTCATATGGATTGTAGTAAAAAAATAAATTGTAAACTTTTTATAGATGAGAAATATTATAAGAAATTAAATGCTACAGGAAAGGAAATATTCATATATGATGAAGCTTCTGGCCTTTACTATAGTTATTTCCCAGCTGAGGCTTGCAGTGAAGAAATACTTTATAGTTGTATTATTGCTTACTGTGAAATAACCCTTATTGACTTTAATAATATTTATAGTATTACTGACCAAGTGGATTTGAGCTGTGATATTTTTAGACTAGGTACCTCCAAACAGTATTTTACCCTGCTCATCACTATTACTTATCCGGATCAAATAGAAGCCTTTCATGATATGATGACCTTTGAAATTACGAGGCACACTTCTAATAGCTTTAACTTTAAACTTCTTGGTGACCAAACGATTTTTTCCTTAGATCAACTGAGTCATACATTCTAAAATCACTCTAGCCATTTCATTAATATTTTATATATTAATCCCTCCTACTCTTTGTAATAATAAAGGCCTACAAGTGCTGCATCGCTTGTAGGCCTTTATTATTAATAATCGAAATATTATCTTCTAGCAAAACATCTTTTTGTGTGCTTCTTCAAGTTTTATTCTACCACCCAAAAGGTCTTCATAATAAACTCTTAGTAACTCTCCCACGCTCCAAGCCTGGGCATAGCAGCCTCTTGCAAAATGTGGGCTGTCTCCATCGAATATTTCTGCAATCGTTCCCAAACATTGATTTTCAAGGTCTACCTCTTGATCACTCACAAGACTTTCTACAAATTCTAGTGCTTCTTTACTATACTGATTTACCTTGCAATAAGCCGTAAAAAATGCTCCTATAGGAAAGCCCCAAGTTGTTCCTTGATGATAAGCCATATCTCTATCAAATAGTTTTCCTTTATAAGTCGGATGATAGTCTGGATGAGCAGGGGTTAAGCTTCTTAAACCATATGGCGTATATAAGTCTTCAAAAACCTTACGAACTACACTCTTTTCTTTTTCTTTTGGAAGCATAGTAAAAGGAAGTGATACTGCCCAAATTTGATTTGGCCTTATGCTACTGTCCCCACCTTTTTCATCCACTACATCATACAAACAGCCATCTGCTTCATTCCAAAAAGCCTTATTAAAAGATATCTTTACCTTTTCTGCAAGCTCTTCATAACCTTCTTTTTGCCCATTTTCAAACTTCTGCTCTAAGCACGCCATAATCTTTAATGCATTATACCACAAAGCATTAATTTCTACTGGCTTGCCATGTCTTGGTGTCACTACAATATCGTTTACTCTTACATCCATCCAAGTGACTTGGTCTAAGCCTGATCCTGCCCAAATAAGGCTGTCCTCCTCCATATGTATTGAAAAATGTGTACCTTCCTTATAAGCTTTTATGATTTTCTTTAAATAAGGATAAATCTCTTTTTCTACAAAAGCCGTACTTTCTTCATGATTGCTATAAAGTAAATAACTATAGGTAGCATGTACAAACCATAACGAAGCATCTACTGTATTATAAAGAGGCTTTCCTTGATTATTAGGAAACATATTAGGAATAAGGCCATCTTTTTCATATAATACAAAGCTCTTAAGTATTTCCTTAGCATCATCAAAACGTCCTGTAGATAAAGTAAGCCCATTAAAGGCAATCATAGTATCTCTACCCCAATCTAAAAACCAAGGATATCCTGCCAAAATTGTTTTACTATTGATAGAATCCCTTTGTACAATAAAATGGTCTGCAGCTATAGGTAAGTATTTAGCCATTAATCTCTCTTCTTTAAAGGTATTTCTAAGTTTACTTATGCGAAGCTTTTCTTGTTTGACTACCTTTGCTGGATTTATGTTTTCTTTTTCTAAAGTACATACAATATAAACAGTTTTCTTTTCATAAGGTGCTATATTTATTTCATAACTCCCAGGCTTATAAAGCTGCTCAGTGCAAGGGTCTCCGGTGGTTTGATCCACATCATAAAAGACTTTTTCAGTAAGCTGCTCTTCATCTTTAAAATCTCCTTCTGTACTCCAAAGCCGAATAAGCATTTCTTTATTAAATTGAGGAATAAACTGCTGCTCATTTTTTAATGCTTTACTTGTTTTATTATTTTCTTGATTCCCTTTTTCAAAAGTTAAATTAACCTTTTTAGAACACTCCCCAGGATTTCTACATGTCAAAAATGGTGAAACATCTAACACGGCTTCCTTACTATTATTGCAAATGTCATACGCAATAACGACTGTATTTTTTCCATATGCCAAAGCTACTTGCTTATCAATCACCAAGCCATTAATCACATAACGGTAATGTGGGAGGCCATCATAGGAAAAACTTTGCTGATTCTCATAACCCTTTACAATATTTTTTTGATATTTAGTGGTTGTTAAAGGATAACTTTCCCCCTCACAAATCACTTGTTCTTGCAATTTATTTAATATCATATAACGCTCTTCTGGCGAAGTTAAACAAGCTATCAGTAGACCATGATACTTTCTACTATTAGCCCCTGTCATAGTGGCTCCTGCAAAGCCACTACGACCATTCGTAATGAGCCACTCTCTTTCTATGCCTCTTTCATAACTCGTCCAATCTCTTTTTCCATATCTCATTATATTTTCCCCTTAAATGAACTTTATTAATTACTCTATTGTAACTATTCATTTTATTATAATTCATTTTTTGAAAAATTTTAATTAGATAATTA
The DNA here is from genome assembly GCF_000178835.2 of Cellulosilyticum lentocellum DSM 5427. GTDB lineage: Bacteria > Bacillota > Clostridia > Lachnospirales > Cellulosilyticaceae > Cellulosilyticum > Cellulosilyticum lentocellum. Next base: position 545,267 of record NC_015275.1, on the reverse strand, counting down.
TATTTTTGAGTACATTTATATAGATGTATTTAAAATAAAACATTAAACTAGAGTCTATTCAGCTTAGTTCCTAGATCAGGTGCACCAACTAAACTAAATAGAGCTCCTCCTCTTTGATTTAAGCTTTTACTATGAGCTACGCTAAACCCCCAAGAAGCATTAAGGTGCTGAGGAGCTACTTATAATGCCTTTTTAGAGGAAAGTTCGCTAATAGTGAAGCTAAAAACAAGGAGCTGGGAAAGTAAAAGCTGAGTTAACCATCATAGGGCTAACTCAGCTTTTTTGTGTGTACTAAGATTTACTTAATCTTTATAGCTACTGGGTTTTCCAGCTGAATATAATGTGAAAAAATAGGTGACATATAAACTGTATCATATGGATAATCTTCTAATAAGATCTCTACAAAAAAGGTATTTGGTTTACTGATATATTTTTTTTCTTTTTCACTCCAAATCCCACTAACTGTTGACCAACCATTGTATTCATATTCTTTACCTTGTTCATCATAATAGATGCCATTCCATATTTGATAATTTTTATTCTCTTCATACTGATTCCCACTAAATGTTAAATACCAGCTCTTACCTCTTCTCTCTGCACTTTCAAAAGTCACACCCTCTGGTAAGCTTTCAGCACTTGTATTTGCTAAATCTAGCTTCATCCTTTGCTTATCTTTATCTAGCCATTCTGCTCCAGTAATATATAAAGTAAGCTCTTTACTCTCAGAGAAAAATGCACTTTCCACCCTATAGACATTCATCATAGGAGAATCTATTTTCCCTGTTGCTGAAATACCATTGGCTATTTTATCAAACCGCTCTCCTTTTTCATTTTCTAAGTAAAAGGTCATACTTTTAAGATAAGCAGCGTTTTCTTTTTCATCTTCAAGTATAATTCTCATATGTGTAGGATAAATTTCTACTTCTTCTAATGTTAGTTTTTGCTGATCTATTATAATGGATTGACCTATTGTTAATTTCTCACCTTGTGCTGTGTAATGAGGATCAAATATTAATTTAAAGGTAAACGTACTAATAGGAAGATCATAACTAGGCTTCATATCATAAACACCTATTTTTAAGGTTAATCCTTCGGGTACTTCCCCATCCACGAAATCTATGGTTATATAATTAATCTTTCCATCTGGCATACCATAACTACTAGAAGACAAGGTATAACCCTCTAGTGTATCTCCATTCCTATCGTCTATCTCAGGTTCTATATTCACCTCTTCATAATCCTTTGATTCTAACGAATAAAAAACATTGACCTGTTTCTGATCTACAATAAGGTATTCAATGCGTGCTTTCATATGATTAATAACTTTTTCTTGGTTAATTGGCTGCACATACTTATTTTCAATTGCTGCATCTAAAGAAGGAGAAAAAGCAACAGTCTTTGCTAATTCCTTTATAAGAGGAATATTACCACAACTATAGGCAAAGGTAGGAATACTATTAACTAATATGGTAAACACCAGCAAAAAAGTCAAACCTGTTCCTATTGGTATTCCAAAGAAACGCTGCCATCTATTGGCTTTTACCTTAGCTTCTGTACGCTGAATTGCATATTCCAGCCTAACGGGTGTTACCTCTATTTCTTGCATTAATAGTTCGTATTCTTCTTTTCTGTTCATTCCTTATTCCTCCTCTCCTAATTCTAATTTTAGTAACTTTAAAGCCTTTCTCTGCCTGGTAACTACTGTGCCCTGTGGAATATTCAATGCTTTTGCAGCCTCAGCTAAAGTATATCCAGAAAAGTACCGCAAAATAACCACATCCTTTAGCTGTGTTGGTAAACTTCTAATAGCCTCTTTAAGAGGTAATTGATCATAATCATAGTCTTGACTTTGCTTCGTCACTAATGATTCTTGGCATTTTATCCTAGATAACCTTTTTAGTTCTTTCTTACACTCATTAATGAGAATGCGTGTCATCCATGTGGTAAAATATTCTTCTTCTCTAAGCTGCCATAGCGCTTTATATCCTTTATAAATCGTTTCATCAACAACATCTAAGGCGTTTGCCTCATTACCTAAATATAAATAGGCAGTCTTATAGAGCTGATTCTTTATTATTTTTGCCTGCCTGACAAATTCCTTCTTGTTCATCTCCCTATTTCCCCTCTTTTATGCATGTTCTACTTATTAGATTACTTTGTATGAATTTTTGATTCAACAAAAATAATTTTTTATTAGTATTGTTTATTAAACTCATTTAGAAAAAGCTCAACTACTAGATGTAAAAAGCTGAGTTAACCACACAGGCCTAACTCAGCTTTTTATTAGTTCTCATTATTCTCTTATTGTTCTCTTATTAATCCCCTATTAATCTCTTTTTGCTTATTCACCTTTTAATTAAACCAAAGGTTTATTTCTCTTTCTGCATGTTCTAAGGAGTCAGAACCATGAATCAGATTTCTAGTTACTGTATTAGCATAATCTCCCCTAATAGTACCTGGGATAGCTTTAATTGGGTCTTTATCACCCATAATGCTTCGCATAACCGCAATCACATCTTTTCCCTGTACCTCCATAGCCATCACTGGTCCTTCTAGTATATACTCTACTAACTCTTCAAAAAACTCCTTACCCACATGCTCCTCATAATGTTTCTCTACTAGTTCTCTGGCAGGACTTAAAAGCTGCGCTTTAGTAATTTTAAAGCCTTTTCTTTCAATTCTCCTGATAATTTCTCCCATTAATCCTCTAGCTACTCCGTCACTTTTAATCATAATAAATGTTCTCTCCATAAGCACTTCTCCCTTTTATTTTCTCTATATCATCCAGTATAATCCAATTGCTAGTTTTCTATACAAGCTGTTATCTAGTGAATGGGGGGCTCATTTATGTATCATTTTAAGTAACAAATAAGTACTTTTCCCTATTTTCTATAGTATATATATATTATACCTTAATTCTAGTAAAAAAGCCAAATACTAATCATTTATAGCACTAATTTGTATATTTATGCAGTATTAATTTTATCAAATTTTATATATTCAGCCTCTAAGTACCATATATTTGGTTTTTCTTAAAACAAATATTTTAAACTTGTTTTTATTTGGCTTATTTATCTATTTCCTTCTACTTTTATCCTATGAATCAATGGAGAAACCTGTGTCCTCTCTAATGCTAAGCATCTTAAAAGTATTGATCTTTTAGAAGGCTATACTGGTAATTCAAAGAAAGATTTATATATCCGAGAGAAAGGACCTGTTTTATTATCTACTGGTGAAGAGGAGCTTTGTTGGGTTTATTTATATATTAATGAAAAGCATGTGAGAAACAATGGTAAATATATAGCTCATAGAGATTGGAAAAAAATATATGTTTCATAATACTTCTTATAAATAATGAAGTTATATATTAACAATCCATTTAATGATACTATAGCTGTTTTCATACATGCCGATCATTATTTCTATACTGTATCCTACAAATGACTAAATAAAGAAAGTGCGTTTCCATGTCCTGGGAACGCACTTTCTTTATTTAGTATAAAACCTGAAAATGTAAATAGTACACTTTACCTTAATTAAACTGTACCTTATTTATTTCTTTTTTTTTATGGCCTTCACCAGTTATTGGGGTAAGTACCATTTCTCCATTTACTATTTGTATAGTAGAAGCCTGTCCAAAGCCCTTTACAATTCTTCCATTCTCTGGTGTTAGCTGGAACATATCAAAATCCATCTGTTTTAAAGGTGCCATCATCTGTTCACCATATTGTTCCTTAAATAAATCCCATGCAGCTTCATTGATTGTTTCCAGTTTTTTAGCTTTGCAATTTAAAGTCATTCTAGTTCTTGCAAATAGTATTTTAGTATCTTTTTCATCTTCAATAAGCATAATAGCTATTTGAGGATTATTCATTAAATGATGATAGTGCACAGCCGTCTCACTAATAAAAATATAAAATTCATTTTCTATTTTTACATAAGGTGCATAGCTAATAGCTGGCACACTTTCCTTAGTTGTTGTACTCATCATTATGGTTTTTTGATTATATAATTCTTCCATGCTTTTATCTCCATTTCTTTATTTTACTATGTGTTACTTAGTGGCGAATATCTCGTCATTAATATATATTTCAAAGGTTAATTTCTAAATATAGGATTTTGAAATCTATTTAATCGTCTTATATAGCTCAATTATTCTAATTTATCTAAATCTTTATTATCATTATACTCTTATAATAATTATTATTCAAGACTAATTAATATTTTTTAATATTTTCTACTCTAACCTGTACTTTAAATAGTTTTGATTCTCTCTTAAAAATTCTCATATGATTTTTTACATAAAAAAACACCCTCTCGGGTGCTCTCTTCTCATACTCTCAAAAACAAATACTACAACTATTCAACCTTCATTATCTAGGTCAAACCCTCGAACCGTTAGTATTGGTCACCTTAATGTATTACTACACTTACAGCTCCAACCTATCTACCTCATAGTCTCTAAGGGGTCTTACTCCTTTCGGATGGGAAATCTTATCTTGTGGTCTGCTTCACGCTTAGATGCCTTCAGCGTTTATCAGATCCAGACTTGGCTACTCTGCTATGCCTTTGGTAAGACAACAGATGCACCAGTGGTCCGTCCATCCCGGTCCTCTCGTACTAAGGACAGCTCCACTCAAATTTCCTGCGCCCACGACGGATAGGGACCGAACTGTCTCACGACGTTCTGAACCCAGCTCGCGTACCGCTTTAATGGGCGAACAGCCCAACCCTTGGAACCTGCTTCAGCTCCAGGATGCGATGAGCCGACATCGAGGTGCCAAACCTCCCCGTCGATGTGAACTCTTGGGGGAGATAAGCCTGTTATCCCCGGGGTAGCTTTTATCCGTTGAGCGATGGCAATCCCACTTTCATACCACCGGATCACTAAGTCCTACTTTCGTACCTGCTCCACCCGTCGGTGTCGCAGTCAAGCAACCTTATGCCTTTGCACTCTTCGAATGGTTTCCGACCATTCTGAGGTTACCTTTGAGCGCCTCCGTTACTCTTTAGGAGGCGACCGCCCCAGTCAAACTGTCCACCTGACATTGTCCCAGACCCGGGTAACGGGCCATGGTTAGAAGTTAAGTATTACAAGAGAGGTATCCCACCGGCGACTCCACCTAGACTGGCGTCCAGATTTCTCAGTCTCCCTCCTATCCTGTACATGTAATACCCAACCTCAGTATCAAGCTACAGTAAAGCTCCACGGGGTCTTTCCGTCCTGTCGCGGGTAACCAGCATCTTCACTGGTACTACAATTTCACCGGGTGCGCTGTCGAGACAGTGCCCAAATCATTACGCCTTTCGTGCGGGTCAGAACTTACCTGACAAGGAATTTCGCTACCTTAGGACCGTTATAGTTACGGCCGCCGTTTACTGGGGCTTAAGTTCAAAGCTTCGTCTTGCGACTAACCTCTCCCCTTAACCTTCCAGCACCGGGCAGGCGTCAGCCCTTATACATCACCTTTCGGTTTAGCAAAGACCTGTGTTTTTGTTAAACAGTTGCTTGGGCCTATTCTCTGCGGCCTACCTAAGTAGGCACCCCTTCTCCCTAAGTTACGGGGTCATTTTGCCGAGTTCCTTAACAACGCTTCTCCCGTCGGCCTTAGGATTCTCTCCTCATCCACCTGTGTCGGTTTACGGTACGGGTACCTATCACGCAATAGCAGCTTTTCTCGGCAGTGTGGATTCAGCAACTTCTCTACTTTAATTTCGATCCCCATCACACTTCATCCTCGTTCCCTGGTTTTTCCTTGGGAATGCGACTTTGTGCTTGGCCCAGGATACCATTCCTGGGATTGCTTATCCTCCTGCGTCCCTGCAGTTCTGATAATAGGTAGTACTGGAATATGAACCAGTTGTCCATCGACTACGACTTTCGTCCTCGCCTTAGGTCCCGACTTACCCAGAGCAGATCAGCTTTACTCTGGAAACCTTGGATATTCGGCCTACAAGATTCTCACTTGTATCTCGCTACTCATTCCGGCATTCTCACTTGTAATTACTCCACAGCTCCTTACGGTACTGCTTCTGCGTCGTTACAACGCTCCTCTACCAATCCAACTAAGTTGAATTCCATAGCTTCGGTGGTGTGTTTTAGCCCCGGACATTTTCGGCGCAAGATCTCTCGACTAGTGAGCTATTACGCACTCTTTGAATGAGTGGCTGCTTCTAAGCCAACATCCTAGTTGTCTTCGAAATCTCACATCCTTTTCCACTTAACACACACTTGGGGACCTTAGCTGATGGTCTGGACTGTTTTCCTTTTGACCACGTGTCTTATCACTCGTAGTCTGACTGCTGACGGTATCTTGATGGCATTCTTAGTTTGATATGCTTCGGTAAGCTTGTGGGCCCCCTAGGCAATTCAGTGCTTTACCTCCATTAGACTCCTATCAACGCTAGCCCTAAAGCTATTTCGAGGAGAACCAGCTATCTCCGGGTTCGATTGGAATTTCTCCGCTACCCACACGTCATCTCCACCTTTTTCAACAGATGTGAGTTCGGACCTCCATTACCTTTTACGGTAACTTCATCCTGCACATGGGTAGGTCACCCGGTTTCGGGTCTACTAACAATGACTATTTTGGCGCCCTATTCAGACTTGGTTTCCCTTCGGCTTCGTACCTCCTGGTACTTAACCTTGCCACAGCTAGTAACTCGCCGGACCGTTCTACAAAAAGTACGCGGTTGCACATCATATGGTGCTTCCACTGCTTGTAAACATAGAGTTTCAGGTTCTCTTTCACTCCCCTCCCGGGGTTCTTTTCACCTTTCCTTCACAGTACTATGCGCTATCGGTCACCGAGGAGTATTTAGGCTTGGGGGGTGGTCCCCCCAGCTTCCCACAAGGTTTCTCGTGTCTCGTGGTACTCTGGATACTGCTAGGCTTCACTTGGATTTCGCTTACGGGATTATCACCCTCTTTGATGAGACTTTCCAGACTCTTCAGCTATCCGCATTCTTGCCACGACGCAGTCCTCAACCCCAGATTACAAGTAATCTGGTTTGGCCTGTTTCCCTTTCGCTCGCCGCTACTTAGGAAATCGATGTTTCTTTCTCCTCCTGAAGGTACTTAGATGTTTCAGTTCCCTTCGTTCCCTTCCTATAGTTATGTATTGGCTATAGGATGACAGAGGTTTGCTCTGCCAGGTTTCCCCATTCGGATATCTACGGATCAAAGTTTATTTGCAACTCCCCGTAGCTTTTCGCAGCTTATCACGTCCTTCATCGGCTCTCGGTGCCAAGGCATCCACTCTACGCTCTTAGTAGCTTGACCTATTGCTCATTATTGAGCGGTCTAATCATGCTTTCACATGATTGGTGCCTTGTTAATTATCATTTCTGATAAAAACAAAGAATGTTTTAAGTCATTTCTGACTATATCGGTTAAATTGTAGATTTTACACCCTGACAAATTAATTATAGTACGTACGTTACGCACTTTAGTACATTTATCGTTAGGCGCAAGTTATATTGCTATAACTTACAAATCTATAATTGTTGTAGTATTTGTTTTTCAAAGTACGATGATTACTTATTAATTAATCTTTATTTTGTCGCTGCTTACTGCTGACGACTTGTATAATATTACACCACTGCATTACATAAGTCAATACTTATTTGTCTTTTTTTGTTTTTTATTTAAAAGAACTTAACTAGTACCTTCATAAGGGTGAATGTCTCTTCTCCTCTATTTGTATGGAAACAGGCGTAATCACTATGATAATATATGTAGCATTCCATTATCTACAGTTGCCTTATTAGAAGGTGTTTACTGTGTATAGAAACACTTGATTGCCAACGAAAAATGATAATTATTTTTTTCTTGAATTATACTTGTTAGCTATTATGACTTTCGATTACTTTTATATGACTAACTATAGGAAGATCTACTATCTTTTCCTCTTCTTCATTTTCTATAACTTTAACAAGGTATTTACCATTTGAATAAATGATAGATCCATTTGAATATATATCAAAGGCAAGTACTCCTTTTTTTATAGAAGTTAACTCTCCTGTTGGTGTGTATTTCATAAGTTCCCAATCCCGAGGCAAGATGCCTGCGTATTTTTCACCTTTTCTTTCATTAGCTTTTTGGTTTTGGTCAGCTTTTATCAGATTTCCTTCTATAAAGAGCTCTTCTTCACTTTTCTTTTTAGCTTTAGTGCCATTCTTAGTGTTAGTAGAAAGGTTATCTCCTGTATAGCGTATCGTAAAGAAATTAAGCCACATAAATAGCGCTCTTACGATTTTAACTGGTATAAATAGGAGGTTAATAAGCATATCTATCGGATTAGTTTGCCTGCCTTTATAAGTCTTTGGCCTTCTAATAAAATAAATATTGCCTTCTGCATCTTCTTTAGGTTTAATACAATCAAAGCCTTCAAAACTAATAACTTCCTCTATCTCACAAGTATCTAAATTTAATCTACATATATTATGCTCACTAAAAGCTATGGGAATACCATTACTATCTATCCCAATCCCACAACTATCATATACAATGGTATTTGCTCTAGCCTTTGACCAACTCGGATTAGCATCTATGCACTCTCCTTCTGTAAGCACTTGATAGTGAACTGTTTTGGGATCAAGAAGTGCTAAATGCCGGCTTATGCCATCTTGTCCTAAAGAAAGTATTACCTTTTGATTGGCACTATTATAGTCTAGGTCATACATCTGAATATTATTGGTATGCATAATATGACCTTCTGCCTCTTCTTTATTATCTAGACTTTTAGAAAACACCCCAAAGAATTCATCTACTTGAATGGCATAAATAAAATACCCTGGATTATCTGTAAGACAAATGCCTGTAGGACGTTTAAAAGTTTGACTTGCTTCTAAGTGAGAAAGATCTTTGTCCATTCCCATAAACTTTGCTCCTGCCCCTTGAGTCTTCCACTGCTGACGTAATTTGATGGACTGTTTATTTTTGTTATACTGTTCTACATATTGACTATTAAAGAAAGATAGAGTTTTATCTTCATTAATACTCCCCATCTGCTCATTAGTCATAAATAAAAGGGTATCTTTCATATGATTTCCCATTACATAAAACCTAAAATTATTTATGTTCTATGTCCTTTCTTTTGAAATTAGTCTTAAACACTCTTTATCCCATACAACTATTACAACTATTTTTCTTGATTTTCGCTATAATTATTTTAATTTTCTTACTATTATTATACATCCTAAAATATATTGGTACAAGTTTTATAACACATGCTATATTGCTCTATTGATGTATCTTATTAGGGCTTATTTACCTTATTAATATTATTTATCTTATTAGCATTTACTTGCCTTGTTAGCATCTACTTATCTTATTAGCATTCATTTGTCTTATTGGCTCTATTTATCTCATTAACTCTAGCCTATCCTAATCAATACTTATTCTCTTCATCAACTACAGACATGGAGAAAAGAGAGTGAGCGAATCATATAATCAAAGAAACTATAATCATAAGTACAGTAACTAAGAAAGGTATCCCAGCCATTAGCTATACGCCTTGCGTAAAACTAGAAAATTGACTCTTATTCCTCCCATTAGCCTTTCTTCTTTATCCTATTAATTCGGATTGTTGTTAAGTAAAGCTGTCATCCCCCCCTAAACTCAAAAATACGCCTTCATTAGGCATTTATCAGCCTTTTGAAGACGCGTTCTCATTATCTTTAGATAAGTTCCGTTTATATCATTTACTATTGTAGTTTGTTACTGTCAAGTAATCCTTAAATCTATTAGAAAATATCTCCGACTTCTGTCTAAGTATGCTATCTATAGTTTTTATAGATATTAGTACATTTGTATATATTGCTAGATACTTATGTGTTTCTAGATGTCCGTATGATTCTAGATATTTGTATGCCTACAGATATCTGTTTTGTCCTAGGTATTCGTATATTTACAGATCTTCGTTTGATCCTAGATATTCTTATAGCCCAAGATATCTATATGCTTCTAGATATTCTTATATTTTCAGCTATCTATATGGTCATAAATATTCTTATATTTCTAGATATCAGTATGTTCAATTAATCCATTGACTTCTTTTCTAATTGTAATGAATTGTTGTGTATCTTTTAAATCTAGATTTCTTTCATATGGTAAGAATACCGGTACTTCTTTTTTGATGGTTCCTGGTCTCGAGGTCATGACAAAGATTTTAGTGGAGAGAAAAACTGCTTCTTCAATGTCATGGGTTACAAAAATAACTGTTGGTTTTTCCACTTGCCAGATTTGGCGCATTAAAAGCTGCATATCAGCTTTTGTTTGAGGGTCTAATGCACTAAAAGGTTCATCCATTAACAAAACATCTGGGCTATTCGCCAAAGCCCTTGCAATAGCTACCCTTTGTTTCATACCTCCTGAAAGTTCCTTGGGATAACTATTTTTAAACTTTTCTAGTTTAATGATCTTTAAGTATTTATCTACGATTTTTTCTTGTTCTTCTACTGGCATCTTTTTTAGCTTTAGTCCATATTTAATGTTGTCACTTACTGTCATCCATGGGAATAAAGTATAGGCTTGAAATACCATACCTCGATCTGCACCTGGTCCTATAATATCTCTATCTTTAATGACTATTCTTCCTGAAGTTGCCTCATCAAGTCCACCTATCATACGTAAAAGTGTAGATTTGCCACATCCAGATGGACCAACAATTGAGATGAATTCATTTTCTAGTACGTTAATACTAACATTCTGCATGGCCACAACATCACCTTTAATAGAATGATAAGTCTTGTTAACGTCTTTCACGTATATTTTACTATTTGCTAAGTTTGCCTCTATTTGGCTATTTTGCTGCGGAAGTATTTTTTTCTTTGATAATTGAAATAAACCCATTCTTCTACCTCCTTATGCCCAATGGAATAATTTTTTATTAATATAAGCAAATAGACGGTCTGTAATAAGACCTAACAGTCCAATGACAATAATGCCTCCAAAAATAGCATCTGTTTTTATAAAACGCTGTGATTTTAGAATGGTATACCCAAGGCCACTATTAGCAGCAACTAGCTCTGCACTCACTAAGTAAGTCCAAGCCCAACCTATCATCATACGAAGTGTTTCCATCATCCTTGGTAGCATTGCTGGGATTAGAATTGTAAAGATTGTCTTATTCGTATTTGCTCCTAGTGTATAACTTGCATTAATGAGGTCATCTGGTACAGACTTCACATCATCTGCTATCATTAATACTAATTGAAAAAAGGTTCCGATAAAGATGATGGCAACTTTTGCTGCTTCACCTATCCCAATCCATACCATAATAAGTGGTACAAAAGCTGGCACTGGCATATAACGTATGAATTCTGATAAAGGTCTAACAATAGCCTCTGCTTTTTTAAAGGTTCCTGCTAATATACCAAGAGGAACTCCTAGGATAACAGCAAATACAAAACCTAATGTAATACGATAAACACTAATGCCCATGTTAGCCCACAAGGACCCATCTGCTATTGAAGAAATAATATAGTCAATAACCTTTGTAGGCGTTGGTAGCAAAATAGATCCTACCAAGCCTGAATAACTTAATATACTCCATAGGGCAATAACAAATATAAAAGAAGCAATAGCAAAAGTGGTGTATTTACTTTTACCAATATCTTTTCTGATTTTAATTCTAATCATTAATTTGCCCCCTTAATAAAAGTATCATCTAAAATAGCTGTTACATCCTCCGGTATTTTATCAATCATTTCTGTGGCTTTTAAGAATTCAGCTGATTTTTGCAGCGTATAAGGAAGAGAAGTATAGTCATTTCCTTCTTTAAAAGTCTCTTCATTCATAGCTTGATCAAAAAGTATTACCCCATCTAACATCACTAAATAATCTTCTTTTTCAAGCTCAGCCCCTTTAATAGTTGCTTCAATAAAAGCATCATCTCTAGTATCTAGCAATTTTTCACCGTCAAACCAAGATTGAACGACTTTTTGAACCACATCACTATTGTTATCAATAATATCTTGTCTAACAGCTAAAGTATCTGGAATTAAACCTGGTTCACTAGCTGTACTATAAATCACTTTACCACCTGCATTAACTGCCATGGATAAGGTTGGTTCCCATAATACTGCTGCATCAATGCTACCTGCTATAAAAGCTGGGCCTGCATCATTAATAGTCATATTGGTAAAGTTAACATCATTAATAGTCATGCCATTGTCTTCTAGAATTTTTAGGAAGAACATATGCTCTAAGGTACCAATCTCTGTGGCAACTGTTTTACCTTTTAAATCTTGAACACTACTAATGCCATCATGAACAACAAGGCCATCTGCGCCAGAAGAGTTATCATTTACTAGAACAATTTTAAAATCAACACCTTCATTAAGTGGCGCTACTGCATCAGAAGCGGCAATGCAAATACCATCTACTTGATTAGAATAGAAAGCTGTAAGTGAATCACTATATACTGGGAAATATTTAATTTCTACAGATACCCCATTCTTTTCAAAAATGCCTGTTCCTTCTATGCCATACCAGCCATACCAACCTGACATAGGACTTACACCTAGAATAAATGGATTTTCTTTAGTTCCCTTTTGTCCACCACTAGCAGTCTCTGAAGCATCTGATGTACTACTTGCATCATTACTAGTTGTTTGACCTAGGTTATTACATCCTGTCATAGTAAACATCGTCCCCATTATTGTTATTGCTGCTATTAAACTCATAAATTTTTTCCTCATAAATTCACCCTCCTTATTCTTGTAAATGACTTTTTCGTTATTCCCAGTTCTCTAGCATTAGATGATAGCCTCATTACCCTTTTCATTAGTTCTAATTCGGATAGCTTCCTTAACTGGTAGTACAAAAATCTTGCCGTCTCCTGCATGATTGGTTTGGTTAATCTTAACAACTGTTTCTATAAGAAAATCAACGTCCGCATCTCTTACATACATCTCAATAAGCCTCTTAGCCACTAAACGATGCTTAATTGGTCCATTCTCCTTGTCCATGTCATATTGAATTGGTTTTTTGCCTCTTCCTATAATCTCTTTAACAGTCATTGAATGAAAGCCGGCTTCAACCAAGGCTTTTTTCGTTTTAAAGTACATTTTAGGACGTAAAATAATCATGACTTCTTTCATTTGCCTTACCTCCTATAGCTCTTCTTTTCCACTACTGATTGTAACGGCCTTCTCTACTTCCATTACAAAAATCTTACCATCTCCATAGGTTCCACCATTTGGTGTTCTTGCTGCATCTGCTATGATTTTTTCTACTTTAGCTTCATCTTGATCTTCTACCACAATCATAATCATTTCTTTTGGAATCTCATCATAGTAGGTATCTCCTACCTTTAAGCCTTTTTGCTTACCTCTTCCTAATACATTCATTCTTGTTGCAGCTAAATAACCTTTTTGCATTAAGGCATCTAATACGTCTTCTACCTTTTCCGGTCTAACAATTGCTTTAATCATTTTCATAGTCACATTCATCCTTTCTATTATTTAACTTACTTATTGTTGCTTTTTTAATTTTTTCTCTTAAGTTTTTGCCTCTAACTTATAGACTTTGATATTTCCTCTTACCTTTTTGCTTCTAACTTTTAACCTTTGTCTTTCTCCCTTGGGCTTTTTGCTAGTAGCTTCTAGCCTGTAGCTTTCTCCCTTGAGCTTTTTGCTAGTAGCTTCTAGCCTTTTTCAGGTGCCTATCACTTCTATTACTTAGCTTACTCTATCGGTTGTTACTCAATAGGCTACTTAATTTATATAGTATTGTCACTCTATCTCCATACTTGGAGTAATCTCTATCACATCACTTACTTAGTAAGTATAAATTTTCCCTCTTGGGTAATATCCTTTGCAGTCCTGGTGGCATAGTCTTCACAAAGAAAACCAACTACCTTTTCATTATCCTTTAGGGTGATGGTTCCCATGGCTAAAGGTTCGCTAACGTTTTGCATAAAGGCCCCAAACTTAGCAATAGGAAGTTCATATAAATCTACTTCAATAGCTTTTCCTCCCTCACCCACATGGCACATTCCTGGTTTGATTGGTCTTGTATCTAGTGAGTAGAGCTTATAAAAAGCAGCAGTCTGTGTGCTTTCTAAATAATGCGCTCCTAATTCTACTAGCTGACTTTCTAATGGATAGCCTTTTTTGTGTAAACCACAAACTGCTACTTTCATTGGCTCTGCTTCTAGGAAAGTTTTTGCTGCACCTAGTATCAGACCTTCTGAATCTGCTAAGCCAAAAATGGTAATACCAAATGGTAAATTTGTCTCTTTCATCTTAGTTGGGATTGAAATAGCACAAAGATCGAGGAGATTACAATGATTAGTGTAAAGCCCCATCTGGCTATTGGTTTTAATTGGATTATTTCTCACTTCTTCTCTAGTAAACGTACCACCTGCTGTTGGCATTATTAAAACCGCATCTTTAAGTAACCTTTTAGTTTTCATACGATAGTCCTGTAATTCATGAATGGCACTAAATAAGCTTTCTGCTGTATGCTCTGGTTTACTACCAGATTTGAGTATGGTCTTAGTAACTGGGAAGATTGCTTCTAAGTGGCTGTCTACAAATTCTCCAAGATCTTTCCATCTTTCTGCTACCCATGGTCCATCGTATAAAATAGATGCTGCTTTTTGGAATATGGTGTAGTCAATGTACTCAACTGTTATGCCTAAATCTTTAATTCTGCTGACTGCTTCTTCCCATTTTTTTTCATAAACTGCTTTAAAGGGACCATAAAAGCTAACACCATTTTTAGCTAGGCATATTTTTTTAGGTAGCTGTTTAAAAGGCATGTCGTATACTCTAGACCATGCACATGCTTCGTCAAAGCCTCTAGCTACTCCATTAACTAGTTCTGCATCTTCAAGAGAATTGGCAAATACATTAATGCAATCTAGGCTAGCACAAGCAGGTACAACACCTTTAGTTGACCATGCTCCTAGTGAAGGCTTATAACCTACTAAACCATTAAGGGCTGCTGGCACTCTTCCTGAGCCTGCCGTGTCTGTTCCCAGTGAAAAAGCTGCCATCCCTAAGGCTACTGCTACTGCTGAGCCTGAGCTAGAGCCTCCACTAATAAGCTCTGGATTTAATGCATTATGTACTTCTCCATAAGGACTTCTAGTCCCTACAAGGCCTGTTGCAAACTGATCTAAGTTAGTTTTACCTACCGGAATTGCTCCTGCATCAATTAGCTTTTGTACTACAGTAGCGCTTTCTTTTGAAAGATAACCATAAGACTCACAAGCTGCTGTTGTTTGAACACCTGCTAAATCAATATTGTCTTTAATGGCAAAAGGGATACCCCATAGTGGATAGTCGCTTTGCTTCTTATCTTCTAATACTTCAATATAGCCTTTCATCATAGCAAGTGAAGGGGGCACAATCCAAATATTTTTTTCCTTATTAGCCTCTGCTCTTTTAACGATTTCTTCTGCTAATGCTAAGGGCGTTAATTCCTCATTTTTATAGCTTTCTTTTATCCAAGTTATTGTTAGTTTCAAAGGAAAATAATTCATTTCACTCCTCCTTTACTTTAATTGATACGGCTAACTGGCCTGCACTTACTTGATCACCAGGACTTAGATAAAGCTTTTGAGCCTGGCCTGTAAACTCTGAAGTAATAGGAAATTCCATTTTCATACTTTCAAGAATCATAAGCTCCTGTCCCTCTTTTACCTCTTCTCCTTCTTGTACAAGCACTTTCCATACGCTTCCTGGAATATTCGTTCTTACGGCTTCACAGCCTTCTGCAAGTTCCTCTTCCACAATAGCTGCTGCTTCATGATGCTCAGAAACAAATTCATCTAAGCCTTGTTCTTTCCAGCGCTGTCTTTCTGCTTCAAAGGAAGCTTCTTGATGATCTTTAAATGCCTTACTACTCTCTTTAATCTCCTCTAAGAATTTTTTGTACTCTCCAAGGTTAAAAGTAGTTTCTTCTATTTCTACTTTGAATTTTCCTCTTAAGAAATCTTCTCTGTATTGTAATATTTCTTCTGCTGATACGGGATAAAACTTAAGTTGATCAAAGAAATTAAGTAACCAAGGTTTTCCTTTTTTAAAGTTATCTGTTTCTCTAAGAGAGTTCCACATTTGTACGGTTCTTCCTACAAATTGATAGCCACCAGGGCCTTCCATACCATAAACGCAAAGGTAAGCACCACCAATACCTACGGCATTTTCTGGGGTCCATGGTCTTGCAGGATTATATTTAGTAGTAACCATCCTATGTCTTGGATCAACTGGGGTAGCTACTGGTGCTCCTAGGTAGACATCCCCAAGCCCCAATACTAAATAATTGGCTTCAAAGACAATACCACTTACATCCTCTATGCTGTCTAAACCATTGATTCTTCTTATAAACTCTGGATTACTTGGACACCAAGGTGCATTAGGCCTTACTGTTTGCTGATAACGCTCAGCAGCAATTTTAGTTTGCGGGTCATCCCATGAAAGAGGTAATTTAATAATTCTAGAAGGCACAGTAACATCTGTTAAGGGTGGAAGAGCCTCATTGATTTTTAATACCTTATCTACTAAGTCTTTAATGGCAATCTTATCTGGATCAAAGTGAATTTGAAGTGAGCGAATACCTGGTGTTAAATCAATAATAGAAATTCCTACCTTTTCTAGTTCTTGCATTAAAATATGTACTCTAAAACGAAGTTCTATATTAAGCTCCATTTTTCCGTATTCTACAAGGATGTTTTCTTCTCCAGCTAAACGAATCATAATAGCTGTATCTGCTGCGAACCCTCTAGCTAATATAGCGTACTGTGGTGTCAGCTTTTTATTAGGCTTAGGTAATTTAGGAATAGCGTTTCTAAACTTAATATTGGCATCTTCTGTTTTTCTAATCAGTTCTGCTTCTTCTAGAGAAAGAAGTTGGAAACGAACCTTATCTCCTGGATGAAGCTGTCCTATTTTCCAAAGCTCACCTTTAGCTGTTGTTACAGCACATACAAAGCCTCCAAGGCTTGGTCCATCAGGTCCAAGTAAAATAGGCTGATCACCTGTAAGGTCAAGGGTTCCTATAGCATAAGCATTGTCATGAATATTGGATGGATGAAGCCCTGCTTCTCCCCCATCTTCACGTACCCATTCTGGAATAGGGCCATTTAATCGTATACCTGTTCTGGCGCTATTAAAGTTGACCTCATATTCTGAGTTGGTCAGCGTCTGTAGATACTCTGGCTTTAAATATTCCTCTGTTGGTTGAGGCCCTGGAATCACACCAATTGTCCATTCATTTGTAAGGATGGGTTTATACTTATCAGGCACAGATTCTATAGAATCGATTAAACAATTCTCTGTAACCCTTAGCACATCCCCTGTTCTTAAAGTCCTTCCACCATGTCCACCAAATTTACCATCTATAAAAGTAGAGCTACTGCCCATAATCTTTGGCATATCAAAACCACCGGCTACAAGTAAATAGGTTCTCATCCCTACTTTACAGTCTTTAAACTTAAGAATTTGATTAGGCATCGCATGAATGACTTGATACATCCCAATAGGTACACCATCTAAGGTTGGCTGCATATCGGCTCCGGTAATACAAAAGCTTATGGCTGCTCTAAATTTATAGCTGCCTCCTCTTAAGGTCAGCTCTAATCCCGTGGCACCTTCAGCATTACCTAATAAACTATTGCCTAAGCGGAAGTTGTAACTATCCATAGGCCCACAAGGTGGAACGCCTACTGACCAATAACCAATCATACCTGGATAATCTTGAACAGTGGTTTGCACACCTCCATCCAGTACTTCTATTGCTTTTTCACTAGGTAAGAATTCTTTTAGCATGCCTGTGAAAAGTAAGCCTTTCTCATAACTTTCTGTTTTTAAAAGTGCTTTTAAGTACTGAAGGTTAGTAGTAATACCATATACTCTAGAATTTTTTAATACTTGATTCATTTTCCTAATGGCATCTGCTCTGTCTTTACCATGTACAATTAACTTAGCAAGCATGGGGTCATATAAAGAAGTAACTTCAATGCCTTTTCTAATCCAGCTTTCCACTCTACAAATAGGGTCAAAATAAACTTCGTCTATCTTTCCTGAACTTGGTCTAAAACCATTTAAACAATCTTCTGCATAGACACGTACTTCAATAGCATGACCATCTGGTTTTTTAAGCTGTTCTTTCATACCTTTAAGCTCACCAGCTGCTTCTTTAATCATCCAAGAAACAAGGTCTAAGCCAAGTACCTCTTCTGTAATCCCATGCTCTACTTGAAGCCTTGTATTTACTTCAAGAAAATAGAATTTTTCTTCTGCCTCATCGTATAAAAATTCCACGGTTCCTGCACTTTGATAGGATGCTTCTTTAGCTAAATCCTCGGCTGCTTTATACATTGCTGCCCTCACTTTTTCTGGTAAGTTTGGAGCTGGACTTTCTTCTACTACTTTTTGATTTCTTCTTTGTACAGAGCAATCACGTTCGCCAAGTGCTACAGCTTCACCATAGGCATTACCAAAGATTTGTACTTCCACGTGTCTTGATTTTTCAATATATTTTTCTAAGAAAACACCTGCATTATTAAAGTTAGCTGCTGCTAAATAACATACGCCTTCATAAGCTTCTTTTAGCTCTTTAAAGGAATAGCAAATGCGCATACCAATACCACCACCACCAGCTGTACTTTTTAAAATAACAGGATAGCCAATCTTTTTAGCTTCTTTAACCGCTTCCTCTACGCTGCTTAAAAGCTCTGTTCCTGGAAGTAAAGGTACACCTGCTTTTTTTGCAAGGGCTCTAGCAGAATGCTTGAGTCCAAATAACTCAATCTGCTCAGGGGTAGGTCCAATAAATTTAATGCCTTTTTCTTCACAGGCTCTTGCAAACTCTGTATTTTCACTTAAGAAACCATAGCCCGGATGGATTGCTTCTGCTTTAGTCTCTACGGCAATGCTTAAAATTTTATCCATGTCCAGATAGGTTTCTTTAGCTGTGCCTTCTCCTAGCAAAATAGCTTCATCTGCATATTCTACATGAAGGCTATCTTGGTCAGCCTTAGAATAAACAGCTACGCTTGAAATTCCCATTTTCTTTAATGTTCTCTCTATCCTTACAGCAATAGCTCCTCGGTTAGCAATCAAAACTTTTTTAAACATAGACACTTCCCCTCCTTCACATTTATTTTGTATCCCAAATAAGTAATCTTACAGGTGTAGGATTGTATGCATTACATGGATTGTTAAGCTGTGGACAGTTACTAATGAGTACCATGGTATGTTCTAATGCTTTCATCTCTACATATTTACCTGGCGCAGATACACCATCATCCAATTTTAATCCACCTTCTTTGGTAACCGGTACGTTCATAAAGAAGTTAATATTAGGTGCTAAATCACGCTTTTGAATACCACTATCGCTTTTTGCTAGTTGAAGCATAAAGCTATCTCTGCAGTTATGCATGTCAATTTTTTCTCTAGCATATCTCACCGTATTACTTTGAGAAGAACACGCACCACCTAAGGTATCATGGCGCCCTGTAAGATCGGCTGTGATCTCAAGTAGGGGTTTTCCTGATTCCGTTCTAAGAATGCTCCCTGTCGTTAAATAAATGTTTTGTTGCATGACAACGGTTGTTACTGCTCCATAATGATCTTCTGGATTCGTCATATCATAAAAGGTTGTATCCACTGCTTGATTACCTTCCATATCTAAAATACGAAAAGTTTGGCCTGGAAGAAGCTCATGCATCCAACCATCACCTGCGTTTACTACTTCATCATAAATAGCATCTTCTATTTTTAAGTCACTTTCTTTTTTAATAAATCCGTACATATTCATTCCCTCCTATTTTTCATTCACCTAACAGGCTTTTTTCTCCACCATCATTTGTTATCTCATTTATAGGCCAAGTAAGTTATAGTAATCCCAAGTGTTTTCAAATGCTCTATAGTTTTCTGGTCTATGATTCACACATTCATCCGTTAAATCTACAGGTGGCGCATCATAAACTTCAACAGTAACTGGAACACTTGGATAAGTCTCACTTGGATTAAGTGGATTAGGTGTATTTGAAAGAATAATAATCATATCCATCTCTGTTCTTAAGGTAACAGTAGCGCCTTCGGTGCAGTGACCTGCTTCATAATGCATGCTGCCATCTTCTTCTACATAAACCTTTGAGAAAAGATTGACACATGGTACTAAATCTCTAGGCCCCATATTATTTCTGACTAGCTCTACTGCAAAGTTTTCTTCTCCACTTCTAAGCCAATCATTTCTTAAATCTTGATAAGTGGTCTTTCCATACTTTTCATCTGTCATCATTCTTGTTGTATAGCCTGAAATCGTATCATGCCATCCCAGGCTATCTTCTACGATACTAGCAAAAACTCTACCATTATCGCTCATAAGTACATTTCCTTTTGTTAAGTGGGCAGTATACTGAGCCTTCAAAGTATCTGGCATATTGTAACGTTCTGAAGTATCCCTCATGTTATAAAGTAATAAAGATACATTGGCATCTTTTCCTAATGCTTTAAAGTGAATGTATTTACCTCTTCCAATATTGCCTGACCATTTTTCTCCTGGTTTTAATGTTTTACTCCAAATCTTTTTCATAGCACTTACCACCTTTCATCCTTACATTAATCATTAATTAACTCATAACTGTTCAGTCTTTTGCATCCAAGTATCTTTCACTCTACACTTTGCCCTGACTAAATAGTTACAAATAAAAAATGCAAGGGCGCTTTATAAAAATAAATGCGCCCTTGCATCTTGTTTTCTTGTATTCCTTTATTAATTAATATCTTAGTCCCTTCTCTTCGTCTTCTCAATTAGCCTTCAGCATGATTTTAAACGAAAAAAATAGAACTTAAGTTATCTCTCTACTACTTAAGTTCTATTACTATCCATTTTAGTTTACTTTAATAATACCAAAAGCTGCGTTCGATTTTTAACACCAGTCTTATTATAAATATTATAAAAATGCTTCTTTACCGTAGAAATGCTAATAGACAGCTTTTCACCAATCTCGCTATTAGAGCACCCGTCATTAACCAATTGTACCACCTCTCCTTCTCGCTCTGAAAGATCATATTGCTTGCAGACTGAATCTAGTTTACTTTCCTTTCCTTCTATCTCCTTAGCGCATAAATGATATTGAATATTCCTAAGGTGAAGCTTTAAATTATCTAGGATATATAAATCTTTATCTGAAAAATCTCCCAGCTCACTGCTTCTAAACAGATTAATAATGCCTATTATTTTTTCTTCTTTTAATAAAATAATGCCACAACCATAGGGAATATTTTTAGGCCTTAAGAATTCCCTATAAAACTCCGTTTTCTTTCTTATATCTTCATCTAGTATGTCTGTATCTCTATAAGTTACTGTCTTTTTGGTAAAGTCAGATACATATTTCAGGTAGTCCACATGATAGTAGTGCTTAAGGTATTCATCTACACTATTATCATCGCTAAAGATAAAACTAGATTGTTTAACATCTATTTTCCCTTCCTTATTAAAAATAAGATAATAACCTTGCGTATAGGGTATCAACATGCGAAACGTCTTTAACAATCTATCAGTTAGTTCATTAATATCCCTTATTTCGTACATATCTAATAAAATGTTATTCATCGTATTCCATTCGTTCTCTTTTAGTATCATGTTGTTCATCCCCTACTCCCATTGTCTTTTCTTTCAGTAAGACTAGCCTCTGTATAAATTAGAAGCTAGTTTTTACTTTCATCAATTGATATATTTATAAAATATATAATATGAAAAATATATATGAATTACGGATAGCCTATATACCAAAAAAAGGCAATATATCTCCTGATATATCGCCTTTGATAATATGATTATAGCATATGTTTTTAGTTATACAATATGTCTTTTTAATTCATACGCTTTACAATTTTATAATAAGCTTTCGCTGTAAACAGATAACTAATTACATAAAGTAGGGTAAATGCAACAATGACTACACCACTGCACGCATAAATTAATGCATCATTGTATAAGTTGAGTACACCTAATAAATTTTTCACGACTTGTAAGCCAAAAGCCATATGAATAATAGCAAAAATAAGAGGTAAGAAAAATACAATGAGAATTTGCCTTTTAATTGTTGCTTTTACCTCCTCATCACTCATCCCTACTTGCTGCAAAATTTCAAAACTCTTTTTATCCTCAAAGCCCTCTGATATTTGTTTATAATACATCATTTGCACAAGGCAAACACTGAAAACAATACCAAAGAAAATCCCTAAGAAAATGAAACCACCATTCATAGACCTTGTTTCTTTTCTCCATTGTCCTACATAACCTGATGAACGATGTCCATAAGCTGTATCTATATAGGTATTTAGATTTTCAATCAATAAATCCTTATTCACTTCTGCCGCTTCTATATTAAAATGAATATTGTATAATTCATCTTCTTTTGGTGATGCGCTAAACTTAGCTGCTAGAGTGTCTATTGATTCCTTATCCTTTAAAATAATATAGTAAGTTTCATCCACCATATTTCTTTCTTCTTTGGCTTCAATGGTAAATGACTTAAGTTCTTCTTTTACTTTAAAGGTCTCATCCTCCAAAATCACTTCATTACTAGCAAAATCTTCACTTTTGCTAAAAATGAGAACTTCATTCTCTGCTAAAGTTTCTTGTTTATTTTCTATACGGTTATAATCTGATAGGGTCATAAAACGCAGTGCAAAAGTATCTTCCCTACTTCCACCATGTAAACTTGCATTAAGAAAAGCATTATCTTGTTTATAACCTTTTACCTTTTGAAACGTAAACTCTTTATAATCTGTTATTTTTGAAGAAGCAGCTTTGGCTATTTCTTCCACCTTTGCCTTAAAAGCTTCTTGCTTTTCTAATGTATCAAACTCATCTACATTAAAATGATACTCGGCGTCCATAGGATAATTAAAACGTACAGCTCCTTCTTCTCCTGTTAAAACCGTTAACGTACAAATTAAAGTAATAATAATCATGGTACTAAAAATACAAATATTTGCTAGGCCTTGTGCATTTCTTTTCATACGATAAAGCATGCCTGATATGGTAACAAAATTCTTCTTTTTATAATAAATGTTAGGTTTGCTTTTCATCCATCTTAAAATAGCAATGGTACCTGTTTTAAAAATAGATCTGGTCCCCCAAATAACCAGCATTACTGCTAAGAAAAAGTTGACAAATATCATACTATCTAACTCTGTAATCAGTGCTATATAATATCCTGTGGCCAAAATAAGGAATCCCATAACTGCTCTAAAGCCTAAAAACCTTACTTCTTTTTCTCCTTTTTTATTGCTCTTAAGAAGTTCGATAGGTTTAGTAATAAAGACTTGCCATAAGCTAACTCCTAAGTTAACTAAACTAATCACACCAAAATAAACAATGGTGTACTCATAGCTTTTGAAACTACCCACAAACTCAGTATCTACCGGAAGTCCTGAAACATTTAAAAGGAGTAAATAAATCAGTTTAGAAAAAACAGTTGCTACCAGTATACCTAGACCTGTGGTTACTAGATAAATAAATATACTTTCAAGGCACATAATGGCACCTATATACTTTTGATCTAAACCTAATACGTTATAAAGCCCTAGTTCATTTTTTCTTTGCTTCACTAGAAATTCATGGGTAGAAAAAAGAATAGGTGCTAAAATAATTCCTAGAAGCACACGACCGATTTGCATCAGGACCATTACATAGTCTGCATAAGGTAAATCATAAAGCATTTTATTATCACAGATAGCACTAAAAATAAAAAATACAAACACTGAAAAAGTCGTAATGAGCATATAAGGTACATACACTGAACCATTCTTCTTAATGCCATTAAGGCTTAGTTTTGGTAAAAGGACAGCTTTATTCATTGTCACCGCCTCCTGCTTGTAAAACTGTTAAAGTATTGGAAATGTGCCTATACATTTCCTTATCGTTCATTTCTCCTCTATAAATCTGATTAAAAAGGTTGCCATCCTTAATAAAAAGTACACGACTTGCATGACTTGCAGCTCTAGTACTATGCGTTACCATAACGATAGTTTGTCCTTGTTTATTAATCTCACCAAATAAGTCTAAAAGCTGATTAGAAGCTTTAGAATCCAGAGCTCCCGTAGGCTCATCTGCCAAAACAACTTTAGGCTGTGTAATGAGGGCTCTAGCAACTGCTGCTCTTTGTTTTTGTCCTCCTGAAACTTCATAGGGAAACTTAGGTAGGATTTCTTCAATCCTTAACTGTTTAGCTAATGCTTCCAGCCTCTCTCCCATTACTTCATACTTTTCCCCCTGCAAGACAAGAGGCAGTATAATATTATCTTTAATTGAAAAAGTATCTAATAAATTAAAGTCTTGAAATACAAAACCTAAATGATCTCTACGAAAAGCACATCTAGCGCTAGGTTTAATAGTAGCAAAGGATTTGCCCTCTAATAAAATCTCACCTCTAGTAGGTGCATCTAAAGATGCAAGTAAATTAAGTAATGTCGTCTTTCCTGAACCTGATTCACCCATAATGGCTACATATTCACTTTTTTCCACAGAAAAGCTTACATTATCCAAAGCCTGAACCTGTGCGCCTCCAAACCTAGTAGTATATACTTTATTTAAATTTTTAACTTCTAACAATGACATGGTTGTCTCTCCCTTTCTTACTTAATTAATGATGACTGAGCTCTTACTTCAAAAGTTATTATAGCTGCGCTGCTAATCATTAGAAGTGCTTAGATGCAGTCATACTATGCTCATGTAATAGTTGTAATAGTAAGTATTATGATATCTCACTTACTCTTTTAGTATAGAAAAAAAAGAAATGCTCTGCCATTTCTTTGGCTTACATTTCTTTTTTCAAACATGACATTTTTGTAAGTTCTATATTTTTTTGTTCTTACGAAAGCCCAAAGTAACCGTTGTTCCCTTTCCAACCACTGAAGTTATTTCTAAGTGATGTGAAAGTCTTGTTGTCACCTGCTTGCAAAGGTATAGTCCTATACCCGTTGACTTCTTATCCATTCTACCATTATAACCTGTAAAACCTCTATCGCAGATTCTAGGCAAGTCTTCTGGACTAATGCCAATACCAGTATCCTTAATCATAAGCTTTGTTTCTTCTTCCGTATCTTCTACTGAAATAGTAATACTTCCTGTTTGTGTATACTTTAAGCTATTTGATAAAATTTGCTCGATTACAAAACTAATCCACTTCTCATCTGTTAATACGGTTTCCTCAAAAGGCTCTAACTGAAGTGTTAACTTTTTCCCAATAAAACTCATAGCATACTTCTTCACAGCTTGTCTTACGATATCTTGAAGGGAATAGGGTTTTAAGACCAAATCTGATGAAATACTCTCTAGCCTTAAATACTGCAGCACCATTTCCACATATTGTTCTATTTTAAAAAGCTCTGTTTCTAACATATAACCATTTTGTTCTTCCTTTTGTTCCAGTAAAAGCTTCATAGCTGCAATAGGCGTTTTAATCTGATGTGCCCACAAGGTATAGTAGTCTGACATCTCAGTTTTTTGCTCACCTAATTGCATTTTTGCTGCTTGTTGATTATCATAAAGCGCCTTTAAAATCTCTTGATAAGTTTCCTCAATAAGATTCTTTGACATAGGTAGCTGTTCTAATGAGATCCCTCTATTTTCATAGACATTTAATAAAGCATGATATTTTTTAACGTATTTTTGATAATCCCACAAGCAAATAACTATACCTATAAATCCAAATACATAGGTACTATATATAATAGGCCCCATAGGAATCTTAGATAAAGCTGCTACTACGCAGTAAAGAAACATCAGTACTAAATAAAGTACTATACTCTTCCTATGGTCCTTTAACCATAAGAAAGCTAAGGCTCCCACACTCTTTTTTTCCATCTGATCTCTCTCCCTTCCTATCTCTTCCCCTTTTTATTCTTTATTTTATAGGGTTGATTATTCACTGTCTACTCTTCATATTTTGTTTTTTATACTTTATGTTTTATCTCTTATCTTGGAATCTATATTAAATAAGTGGATATGATTTATAAATAAATGACTATTAACTTAGTCACCAAAAGGAGGTATCATTTATGTCCACTGCAAAACGTTATGATCAAGATTTCAAAGAAACTCTGTCGTGTTCTCAGTGTCAATCGTAGCACTTACTATAAACACTTTCATTCTGAATCAGCTCCAAAAACCATTAAAAATCAAATATAAAGCAAACAATTCTTCATATCTACGGTGATTATGACAAATGTATCAGTGCTTATAAGCTTATATACATCTTAGGGTTAGTTTCCCCCATGCTTCATCATCTAACTCTCCTTCAAATAACTTATCATAATACTGTGACTTTGCCTTCTTTAATCTCTCTGCTACATTAAGTTTAACTACGTCATCTACATTTAAGCTCACATGACTACAGATCAATTCCGTTCTAGCTCAAAATTGTACTATTGCTTTATCCCGATAGTTTTATTGCACTTGCCTTTAGTGTTTCTTCGGTAAATTCTATATCCGTATTTGCAAATTTACTATATTCTCCTTCCCCAAATAAACAGATGCCCATGATTCTTAGATAAATCTCATCATAGTTCTCTCTAGGTCTGAAGCAACTACATTGCTGCCCTCTAATACTAACGAAATATAGCGATTTCTTGTGATTGCAAAAGCTACAGAAGCAGGGTCCACAACTCCTTATCCTGCATCTTGGATGAGCTCAGAATCTGTTTTTGATTCTTTATAAGCTACTAGCCTTACCCACTCCTTTGGCTATGTAGCAAGTTATTGTTTTACTATTGTATGTACTTTTAGTCTATCATGCCTATGGTATATTTAATAGTGCTTCAAAAAGAAAACCCAGCAGGGACCAAACTTAATTGGTGTGCTGGGAAATATTACATTTCTATAAACTTAATTTACACTTAATTTCGTCCAATAGCCTCAATATTTCTTTCTGATTCATTTTATTATCCTTTAAATATTCCATATATTTTTTCTTAATAACTTCATAAAATTCTTGATTAGACAACATAATAATGCATTCTTCATCTACTGCTGGATAATCAAAATAAAATGCAACTCCTGTATCTCCGAAATATTCTTCATCACTTATGGGAAACTCGTTAGAGAAATAGCATCGCATCTCTTCATTAACAGCATTCCTCGTCAATTGTGAATACCCTTTAAATAAAACATTTATTCAAAATACTTATTAACAATAGCTGTTGCCTCTTCTATTTCCACTTCACTATTTAATAAATACTTTACAAATAAGTCCTCTACTTTGGATTCTCTAAAATTACTTAGATACAAAAATGCATCTTTTATAGAAACTTCCTTCTTATAATCATCTAAAAAGCAGTGACAATACTCTATTATATCTCCCACATATTGTTTGTCTGGCAACATACTTAGTGCCTTAATAACTAAATATATATACCTCTCATCTTTGTCTCTTATAATTTGTTTTACTTCTTCTGTTGTCAATTCCTCTAAGTATATCTTACTTTTGACTTCACTTAATACTTGAATAGCTACTTGCTCATCATTATAAAAATCTTCCCAAAATGTCTTATATGATATTTCTCTTGGCATAATAGCCTTTTCTTCATTTTCTATCCAGTATGAGCTATATTTATGATTTATAACTTCAAATAAATCACTTGAGTACGACATTAATTGACCGTTATCATTTTCTATTATATATCTATTATCACTATCGCCTTCTCCTCTCCTCTGTATTCCAATTACGATATAAAAACCATACTTATTCAGTGCAACTTCTCTATGATTTATTTTTTTATATGCTATTCTCATAAAATCACCTCACTCCTATTATGTTAAAATCTTTATCTAAGTCTACAATATAGTATTCTGCTATTGTTTTATCCTTCCATAAATTTTTACTCTTAATTATCTTCATCTTAATATCAAATGATGATATTTCTCCAGTCACTTGGTTTTGGTAATAATGTACCTCTCCTCTCCCATATGGTGTATCATATTGATAATTTGATGACATTTTAGACCAATCATTTATATTACTTCCATCTTTAGTCAATTCACTAATTGCTTTTTTATCCCATAATTGATTTCCTGAAATAATCTGCTGAGAATTTGATAATATATCCTCTTTAAGTAATCCTTGTTTATACTGGCTAAATGCATAAACATCTTTTTTAGATACATCTTGCTTTCCTCGTTCTATCTCTGATACTTCTTCTAAAAATCCTTTTTCTTCATTTAATGCTTTTCTCCTAGCTTCTATTAACTCATCTGCATCTATTTTCTTTAGTGCTAATTCTGCATCTACCTTTTCTGTAGCATTTATATATTTTTGATACTCATCTGGTGTCCAGTTAGGTGGAATATCATCTGTTCTTTTCGCTAGATCCTCCCAGTACTTTTCATACCTTATATCATCAGTTGTTTTTAGGATGTCATCTACTTGATTTAATCCTTTCACTGCTCTGTAGCCGGGGTTGTGGATAGCTTATTTTTGACTATAGTAGTTCCCTTTTCTAGGGCTTTTACCCCACCTTCTACAATCATCACCGACTCTATGACCCTCTTGAAGTATTCTACTGTCTCTTCATGTGTCATATTGCCTTTCATGTAGTCTCCAAAGCCTGTGAAAGTATAATAAATAGGACTTAAGAGTGTGTTTTCTTCTAGGTTGGTATTAAATACATTGATTAATGCTCCTCCTAGGCCATTCGTTAGATTCTCCCCATAAGTACAATAGTCATTGTATTTATTATCAAATGTTTCTTGTGGTATTACCCCTAAGTTCTTAAAATTCCAAGCTACAAATAAGTCTCCTAATCTTGCCACCGGTTCAATTCCTAGTTTATATGCTCCTATTACCATATCTACTCCTAGATCTACTCCTGCTTCACCTATAGCAATAACCTTCATATTGACATCTTCTATAAAACCATTAAATAACGCTAACTTACTTGCTAGTTCTTCTGCTTTTTTCTCTTTATAGTAGTCTGAATCATACTTTAAGGTAATAGCTTTACTTAATTCCTTTGATTGCTTTTCGTCTATACCACTTTCTGGCGTTAGCCCATAGCGCTTTAAATCTATCACTTCTACTGTTCTTTTTATATGTAAGCAAGAAAGTAAGTTAGCATTTTAAACTATATAACAATTCCTAAAAACAAAACCCAGCAGGGACCAAACTTAATTGGTATGCTAGGTGAATATATTAATTGTCATCTCATATATCTACTACATATCACATTATCTTCACTATAATCTATTGCCAATAATTATCTAGTGTTATCAATGGAATAGATAAGCTTGGAACGCCAATTTTTGAGAGTTTTTTAGCAAAAATATTTATAGGCTCATTACATCCATCAATTTTTTCATCTAAAAATCTTATTAAATATCCCCCATTACTTCGAACAACCGTCGCTATATTCATTTCCTCAATTAATCTTGAAATCCTTTTACCTTTTGCTCCAAAAACAAATAATTCGTTACTGTAGTTAAATGTTTTTGAACCTTTTGATTGGATGTCCTCACATATTTCATTAATATATTGTCTGATTTTATCATTAGCCCACTCATTAATACTATTCTCAGCTGTCACTAATGTATCCATATTAATATTCATAAAATGTTTTTCTAAATCAAGTCTCCTTTTTATTATCTTTACAATTTTACTTGATTGATATAGAATATCGTCCATTATATAATCCTCAATGTCTATATCCTTACATATACTTTCTATCATTATATATATACTCAATCCTTTTAAGTCTTCTTCTAATAATATTTTAATATTTGTGCTAATATCATCTTTACAATATTGAAGATTTAATCCTTTTGTTCCTGTTGTACTCCCAATGATTTCACTTGTTATTTTAATATCTAACTTATCTTTTGAAATTTCATGGTTTAATATATCTATGTACACTATTTCATCACATCCCTCTTTTTATTTTAGTGTGCTAGTATGTATAGGATATGCAGTAATAACATCAGCAATATTAGTACCATCTCCAGCCAAAAACATTTCAATACACATCCCGTTATCAGCTACTCCTCTAAAGCAATTTCTTGTTCCAGGTACTCTTGCTTTATTCATATGTGCTTGCATAATCATATCTACTACTTCTTCTGTAGTATATTGACTACTAAAAAACGTTGATGGTTGCTTTTTAGGTATTCCCTGTATTTCTACCTCGGCTATTATTGTTCCATATTCATCCGGTCCTTCTACTAATTTAGTAATTTTATTTCCTTGTGGATTGAACTCTGCTTGATAATGCCACCCTGTTACATATTGATTAGGTGCTCCTATTTTTTCTACCTTTCCATTAAATATATGTTCAACTGTATCATCCAAAAATTCATATGGCGAATGTGGCAATTTGCTAGTGTTAACCGCTCCCTTGTCTATATGACAAGTTATTATTTTACTATTCTATATTGTTAATTTATCACGTTTTAGGTGCATATAATAGTACTAAAAAAGAAAACCCAGCAGGAACCAAACTTAATTGGTTTGCTGGGAAAACATGCTTTCTATAATAGAATCTCATATTCCTTATATCACTTTCAAAACTATATTTTTACTTTACTCTATATCTTATATCTCTATTAACTAAGAAATCTTTAAAAAGATTTTGGTTCCATATCTCAGCTTTACTATTCAATAATACTGTTGTATCTGCCCGAAAAAAACATAATTCTCTGTTACTATTATTAAATAAAATAGCATTTTCCATTAATTCTCTCATTAAATCAAAGATAATAGTAAATATTACCATGTACCTTTCTTCATAGTTAGGATAATCCTTATTAATCCTAAATTCAAGGACTTTTTCAGAAGTGAAATCATCTTCTAAAAGTTCTGTTTCCCATATATTATATGGATAATTTCCAGAATTTGTTAGATACACTGTGAATCCTATATTATCTTCAAAACTTAAACTCACTCCATTTCTAAGCTTCTCAACATTATCACATTTACAACCCATATCTTCTAATTTCTTGAACAAAATCTCTTCTGTTAACCTACTATCTTTCATAGCTAATGTATACCCTATTGCCATAATTAATTTTCTCCTCCTGCTTTATGGATAGATATTTATTACCTCGTGATATTGATTAATAATCTTAACTTCTTCTAACCCTTCAATTGGCCACTCATTCAATTGTGTTACTAAATCATCAAGGTTTCCTCCATTTCCATGCCAATCGTCAAGATTAAGAATAATCCTATTCGTTTGACCCGTCTCAACTTTGTTACTAATTCCACTAGCAATATTTCTTACGCTTGTTCCTTTTTGTGGCGAATAGCAATCAAAAATTTCTCCTTCTATTAGATAGTCTGGATTCTTATTTCCAGGCACTTTTGGATTCTGCTCTACTACATATCCTTGTTTGGCCAATGTATCCGCTGCTTCATTCTCTCTAGTTAAAGCTCTAATATTATCAAGATCTGGATCCGAATAGTTTATTTTGGTTCTGCTTCCTACTGGTTCAGCTGCTATGTTTGGTTGCTTACTTGGATGTACTTTAGTATTCAAACCACCCTTAACAGTGTTAACCCCTCCCTCATTTAATGCCTTTTTTCTAGCTTCTATTAACTCATCTGCATCTATTTTCTTTAGTGCTAATTCTGCATCTACCCTTTCTGTAGCATTTATGTATTTTTGATACTCATCTGGTGTCCAGTTAGGCGGAATATCATCTGTTCTTTTCGCTAGATTCTCCCAATACTTTTCATACCTTATATCATCACTTGTCTTTATGATGTCATCTACTTGATTTAATCCTTCTACTACTCCTGTAGTTGAGGTTGTGGCTAGCTTATTTTTGACTATAGTATAGCCTTTTTCTAAGGCTTTTACCCCACCTTCTACTATAAGTATAGATTCTATGACTCTCTTGAAGTATTCTACCGTCTCTCCATGTGTCATATTGCCTTTTATGTATTCTCCAAAGCCTGTGAAAGTATAATAAATAGGGCTTAAAAGTGTGTTTTCTTCTAGGTTGATGTTAAATACATTGGTTAATGCTCCTCCTAGACCACTAGTTAGATTCTCCGCATAAGTACAGTAATCATTGTATTTATTATCAAATGCTTCTTGTGGCATTCTCCCTAAGTTCTTAAGATTCCAAGCTACAAATAAGTCCCCTAATCTTGCCACTGGTTCAATTCCTAGTTTATATGCCCCTATTACCATATCTACTCCTAGGTCTACTCCTGCTTCACCCATAGCAATAGCCTTCATATTCACATCTGTAATGAAGCTATTAAATAAGTCTAACTTTTGATTAAATTCTTCTGCATTTTTCTTATTGTAATAATCTGCATCATATTTTAAAGTAATGGCTCTACTTAACTCTTCTAGTTCCTTCTCACTGAGACCACTTTCAGGTGTTAAACTAAACCTTTTTAAATCTATACTCTCTACTTCTCCTTTTATACGCAATCAAGAAAGTAGGTTGGCTTGATCTCTGGTGCTTAAGCTTATTCCTAATTCACTGAGCATGGTGGGCATTTCTTCATAAAAGGCTATGTCTGAGTCTTCAAGTTGTGGTAAATTACCATCTGCTAATCTTTCTTGAAGTTGCTTTAATTCTTCTTTCCTAGCTTCATTATACTCTTTAAGCATATTTTCCCATAAGGTAGCTAGCTTTTCAATATTCTCTCTGGTAAAATTCTGCTTAATTAATGTTTGGAGAATGTCGATTCCTTTTGACATCACCCTAACACTAGGTTTACTTAGTACCATTTTCTTTACCAAACCAATACATTCATTTTCTGTGGCATTATACTGGTTCACAACAAACTTTAAACCATCTAAAATTTTATCACTTTGCTTAATAAAATCTGTTCTATATCTTAGTATATCATTGGCTATTTCCTTGATTTGTCTGGCTTTTTCAACTACATCACCACCATATTTTTCTCCACTATACTTAGAGATCAAGCTATCCATCTGCCTTATAATACTATTACAGCTAGTATTATACTGTCTTGCAGCATAGCCAGTATAGTCTCCTATCTTTCCCCTTAAAGCTCTAATAACCTCAGTATCTGATACTATTTTATTTTGCATACTCCCCTCCTTTTTATATCGCTATTTCTTCTTCCTATTTTGCAAATCTCTTCTCTTTGCTTCTTCTGCTTGATTAATACTAGACTGTAATGCAACAAGCTTACTTGGTAAACTCGAAAATTTACTATGTACGTTATTGCCTTTTTTCTGCAAAACTTCATAGGCTTGTTCAAAACTCTCTGCGGCTTCCCCTTGCCAGTACGCTCTCGTATAATTCACGTTATTTTTAGATGCATTGGATTTCTTGCCAATCTCTAGCATACTATTATTAATAGAACTTTTAAGCCATGATAGGTCACTCATTTACTCTATCTCTCCTATCTCTTATTTTTCTAACTCCCCTGTTATTTATTAATCTAACCTCTAATAAATAGATTCCCTCTATAAAATTTAAAGACTACTAGATTAATGCGGGTCCTCTTTAACTCCTGTGCCATTTTAATCTAGTAGCCTTTTGTTTAATTATTTAAGTCATCATACATAGAGCCATGAACCTGAAGTGCTATCTCATCTAGTTGCTTTTCTGTATTAACACCCTTTAGTGTCATTCCTGGTACATTAGTAATATCAGATACATCTACATCATTTAACCATGCTGTCATATAATACTTGCCATTTTTCATCCCACCAAAGGTATAACATTTTTGATTACTTGGGTTCACTGTTATAGTTACTAAAGTTTCTTCTATTACCTTATAAATATGCTGTCCATCTTGTATGTACTCTCTGTACCTATAGTTAACCTTACTATTTTGAGTATTGGATTCATCATAGCCTTCTAGAATTTCTTTAAAATAATTGTGTGTATAACCTGTTGCATCTGAACTATGTGGTATTTCATATTCTGTTACATAGGTATAATCTCTCTGTATGCCTAATAAACCTTCTGCTGCTGACGTTGCTGTGGGATCATCTACTTCTAACTTCAACTGATAGTTAGAACCCTTATCTACATAAGTCATGTTAGAGCCATAATTAAAACTTTGTAGTACTTTATCTACAATCTCTTTGTGCTCCTGTGTTTCCTTAGCTTCATCCTTATAGATTTCTGTACGTATGGTAAATGTATATTCTCCTGCTGGATTAAAGTAATAACCTGATTTAAAAGGATACTTATACTGGCGTTGTAAATCTCTATCTGTTGCAAAGGGAACATGCGGATAATCTGATTTATTAGTACTCTTTCTCTTAGCATTATTTAAGTCTTCCTCATAAATACTGCTCATGCTTTTACTAATCCCCCACTCAATGGTTGCTTTATTTTGCTGAGTAAAGATGCGCTCATATTGCCCCTTTATTGCTTCATACTCTTCTGGCTCAGTCAGAAAAACATGCTTCATCCAGCGCTGAACCAACATATGATATTCATCACTTTCCCACCATATGGTTTTCGCTAAAGAGGTATGGGTATTATTATCTATTTCCTTTTTGAACTCCCTAGCTACTACATGGGGCATATTCTCCCTGCCATTATAAATTCTTGCCGTTACTGTAATAAGATTTTCTCCTGGCACAAATTCTCCTGTACTAGTTCCCGTATCTTCATGCTTTACATCTCTAGAATGTGTTTTTCCATCACTTCCTGTATAGGATTCTGATGTATAGTAGGTATATATCCATGGTCTTTGCATCATTCCTTCAAAACTTGTTTTTAATGACTTTACAACAGGGTCTTTACTATTTGATGCATAATAATCATCTGGGTCATCCCCAAAGTCTGAACGTATAATGGTCCCTGTTAAAACAGGATTTCGAGTAGCTGATGTCACTTCTCCACTCACAGGATCATTGGTGCCTTCCTTAACCATTGCTCCATTTATTGCAGACTCTGAATTATCAATAGAAACATTTAATGCACCACTTGCTTCCCCATTCCAACTCCCCTTTGGTAAAGAAATAGACGCACTGCTTCCACTTTTAGCAATAGGGCCTTCTACTTGTTTGGTTAATTCATCATACTCTAAAATGTAATCTGTCTCTGTTTTTATGTAAGGCTGCCATTCAACCTTATAGGTAATTTTATTATTTTCATAATCACCTTCATCTACATAAGGTGCCTTATAATTAATTTCTAGGGTAACTACTACGGGTTCTTCTGGCATGGTAAATTTCACCTTGAATAAAGCCTGCTTATTAGGTGCGGGTATAGTGCATTCTCCATTGTAACTAACTGCTTCATCATATAGCTTATATTCACCATCTTGTACTTTGGTACCAGTAGTGGCTCCAACTACTGTCCAACGGTAGCAGGTTGCTATATCTTTTTTAAAGTTTGAATTACTATGAGCTACTATCTCAACCTCTTCCCCATTTTTTGTTTTTCCTGGTAAGGGGCCATCAAATTTAATACTTAAATCACTAGCTACCAAACAATACGGCGCAATATCAACTCCCATATATCTTGTCCCATTATCAAAATAAAGATAACCTTGTCCCCAGGAATAATAAGTGGGTGGTTGGGCAATATCTACATAATCTATCCACTCACCACCTTGACTAGGCCTTTTTCTCATATTATAAACTATCTTAGTACTAGAACTCCCATATACAGCTTCTGAAGCAGGTTTATCTCCATAGCGTATATTCATCCCTGTTTTGATAGCTTCGGCAAGTGTTTTCTTTTCCCCATTAGGGCCGGTATAAGTAACATCTCGATTATCATTAAAATAACCCCCACATACTTGCCTTACACTTACCTTATCTTGATTATCCCAAGGGGCCTTTACATAAGTTCTATTCTCTATAAGCTCTCCATCCCATGAGTTCCAATGATAATTAGGATTTTCTACTAAACTCCCTTCCGGACTGTAACCATAGTATTCTTCTTGCCCTTCTTGCTTGTGGGAACTAATGGTAAACCTACTTCCATAAGGTAAGCGAAATTTTCTATAGGTGTTTTGATCAATTCCACCTATTCCTTCTTTCTCAATTGCATTAGCATATGGCACGCCTGCTTTTAAGAAGTCCCTATTTAAAGCTAAAGTGTTTCCTTTTAGGCTAATACTCTCTTTATAATAATTTGTCCTCCCATATAATGTATCTATGTCATCATTAATTATTGCTAACAACTCATCTTCACTTATAAATCTTTCACTTGCCAATATATTAGAGGGCATATTTGTTATCAATAGACATACCATCACAAAGGATGCTATATACTTTTTAATTCTTTGCTTCACATGAATCTCCGCCTACTTTTCATAAATACAAAGTTCTACTACTGAATTAGGATTAGATAGAACTGTAATTCTATAATTGGAATCGCTAAACTCTTTTTTATCTAACCATGCTTCAGGTGCTGTCTTTTTATAAACATAGGCCATAATTTTGTCTACACATGGCTTACTAACTTGTTGACTCAATACTTCTTCTAGTTCTTCACATTGTTTATAAAAGTCACCATTTCTCATCTCCCAACTGGCTTGTAGCCTTAATGTAAGAGGATTATTTTCCTCTCGTATAAAAACTATTTTTGCCATAGCTTTTGTCATAACAAATTCATTTCCATACTGACCTTTTGGATTATACTCATCCCCCTCTTCTACTACATAACTAAATCCTCTATATTCTAGAACTTTATCTTTTACAATAGGTTTACCATTTGTATTAATATAAACACTCTTTCCCTTGCTATCCCATTCCACAGTAGCCCCTAATGCTTCACTGACAAAGCGAATAGGTACATAGGTTCTAGAATTTTTTACGCTTGCAGCTGTATCTAGAGTTTTTGTTTTACCATTTACTGTGATTTGCTTTTTCCCAACGATTAATACAACTGTATGACTACTATCCGTTATAGTTACCTTCTGATTGGCTAGATCCCAATCTACTTTTGCACCTAATTCTTCACTGACAAATCTGACTGGAATCAAAATACGTTTACTGCTATCCATATAGGGCTGTGCATCTGGAAACACTACTTTTTCTCCATTTACTACTACTCGAATGTTGATGGTTGCGGCTAACATAGGTATTGCCATCACCACCATTAATAGAATTGCGATTACCTTACCTAAACTCTTTCTTTTCATTTGAATTTCTCCTTTATATTTGATTTATTTAAAATAGGATGGCATGAAGAAAGTTGCCTATTCCCATTACTCTTTATACCATTACTCTTTATTTTTTATGGGTAACGCTTAGTGCTTCACCTACAAATCTAGATGGTACACCTTATTCGTATTTGAGGTAAGGGAAAAATCTGCGGCATATACATTACAAGTATCATTACTAACTATTTTAATCTTTCTTCATTTTAATATCTCGTTCTATACCAGTGCTGACTATTTTAAATTTTCTAAATTTATTTTATTATAATTTACTATTTTTTTCAATAATGTGATATTTTTATATATTTCTATTATCCATTATTTCTACCTAAAATAATTACTACTTGTAGTGTTTCTTCCTTATTCGGTATTTATCTACAACTTTTACTCCTTTATCATTTGCTATCTATATTATTAATTTTTTCCTAATATAATTTTTGAGAAATTCTTTCCTTAAAGATATATATAGTAAGAACGAAATTAAGATTTACCCAATAATATCATCTGCTATTTCCAACACTCCACCAAGCAATACCTCTTCGCTACTTTTGTAATCAGCTCCCCTCTTGCGAACAATACTAAATAACTTCATGGTTCTTATCCTTCAAACCTTACATCTTCTACCAAAATACAACAGTAGACAGGTCCTATATATACTACTTTTATAAATCCTCCTTTATCTTGGCCTACCTTTTATCTTTTAAACACTCTGTAGTGCGCGCTATGGATATAAAAATAAGGTAAGAATTATTATTCTAACCATAAACCTTAGAGGACTCACTAAAATAGGCGTAGCTCACTTCTTTGTAG
The DNA here is from genome assembly GCF_000178835.2 of Cellulosilyticum lentocellum DSM 5427. GTDB lineage: Bacteria > Bacillota > Clostridia > Lachnospirales > Cellulosilyticaceae > Cellulosilyticum > Cellulosilyticum lentocellum. The sequence goes on along the minus strand of NC_015275.1, from coordinate 507,372 downwards.
CTTACGCCTATTTATCATGTCTCACAACTTATAGACATTGTAATAAGTAATTTTATATTTTAAGACAAAAAGAAAACCCAGCAGGAACCAAACTTAATTGGTATGCTGGATAAAATAATAATTTTCTATGAATCCTGTCCAATTTTTACCTAATATATCCTCATATGTTGTACTCTCTATTTGACCATACTTTCCACTTCTATCTTCTATCTTTCATTCTTCGTCTTCATTATTCATTCTCTAAAATATATCCCATTCCCTTTTTAGTGGTAATAAAATCTACTAAACCTGCTTCTTCTAATTTTTTACGTACTCTCCCCATATTCACAGTTAAAGTATTATCATCTATGAAATAATCTGTATCCCAAAGCTTTTTCATAATCTCTTCCCTAGATACAACCTTCCCCTTATTTTCAAATAAAATTTGAAGCATTAAAAATTCATTTTTTGTTAGTTTAATTTTATGACTTCCTACAACAAGTGTGGCATCTGATAAACTTAAAATAGCGCCTTTATGCTCTATCTCTGTACATTCTTCTATAAAATCATAGGTTCTTCTAAGCATAGCTTGTAGTTTAGCTGCAAGTACTTCTAGTTCAAATGGCTTCGTTATAAAATCATCTGCCCCCATATTCATGGCCATAACAATATTCATACTATCACTAGCAGACGACAAAAAGATAATGGGGACCTTAGATTTTTTTCTTATCTCTGTACACCAGTAGTATCCATTAAAAAAAGGTAAACCTATATCCATCAACACTAGGTGAGGCTCTATAGCCATAAATTCCTCCGTCACCTGGGTAAAATCTTTTGTTTGATGAACCTCATACCCCCATTTCATCAAATGTTTTGCTACTTCTTCACTAATAACCTTGTCATCCTCAACAATGAGTATCTTGTACATTCTCTCACCTCTCTAATAGGTCCTTGTTTATTTTTATATTATATACTTACTTTCCACTCTTGCAACTTTTTATACTTTCTATTAATTATTTAACTACTTCATTAAATATTTAGTACCTTCATCAAATAATTTTTTGCATAATCACCTTGCTTCTTAAAAAGAATAATGTTAAAATTCAATCTCATGCCAATTGGCCTCACACGTATGAATCATTTTTATAACACATACACTATATCAATATTGAATTACGTAAAAGGAGCACATTATGAATTTACTTGAATTATTTATTTTAGCAGTAGGTTTATCCATGGATGCGTTTGCTGTAGCTATCTCAAAAGGCTTATCCATGAAAAAAATGTCCTTTAAAAATGCCATTATTATTGGACTCTACTTTGGTATCTTTCAGGCTGTAATGCCCCTCATCGGTTATTGCTTAGGCACTCGATTTGAAGATAAAATCACTGCCTTTGATCACTGGATTGCCTTTTTCCTTCTTGGTTTCATCGGCATTAATATGATTAGAGAAGCTTTATCTAAAGAAGATGATGAAGCTGAAGAAGATGACTCTTTAAGCTTTAAATCCATGTCTGTCTTAGCTATTGCCACAAGTATTGACGCCCTTGCAGTAGGTGTAACCTTTGCTTTTCTTAATGTTAATATTATTCCTGCTGTGTCCTTTATCGGTATTGTCACTTTTGCTTTATCTATTCTGGGTGTAAAAATAGGAAACGTATTCGGTAGCAAATACAAGTCAAAAGCTGAACTTGCTGGTGGACTGATTCTCATTGGTATGGGCCTTAAAATTTTACTATCTCATTTGTAAAAACATCACCCCATATAAAAATAAAGCCTAAGAAACCTGCAAACACATCACGGCAAGATTCCTTGGCTTTTATTTTTATACTTATAGGATATACTGTGAAAATCACTCTTCTATCTTTTTCAACCATTAACCTCTGCTCTTAAACTCCCTAGAACCATATAGGGTACTCTGATTTCTTTTAACTTGTTATCATATAAATGTGTGGGTTCTTCAAATTGTTCCTTATCTATCCAGATAAAGTATAAATCATCTTTCTTTAGTTTATTCTTAGTATATAACTGTTTTGGAATATTAGCTTGAACCTCTCCTAACTCTGTAAGTAATGAGACTTTGTAGGTCACATGAGTATTCCTATCCCCATCTGAATCTGTATGGGTTGAAGTTTCCGTAAGTAGTTCATAATCATTCCTTTTATCTACTAGGTAGGTTTTATGTTCCAAATGTTTCTCCACATTTTGTCTATATAACCTTTCTATCTCTATAGTTTTTCTGCATATAAAAACTGCAAACAAATCCAATCCAATAACTAAAACTTTAATACTGGGTGATGCTAGCAAGATAAAAATAAGGCTCATTACTATAGTAATGTATTTAAATATTTTAAGTACTAAATCATCCCTTTTATTCTTTTTACTTATTTCCTTACATAAAAACTCTTGTTCCTCTTCATTTAACTGTATTAGCATCCCTTCTATCCCCCGTATCTCTATTTTACTTACACCCCATCTTATATCTATCTATAAATCTTTATTTATCAATCATCTCATAAACACCAACACATTTCAACATTATATTCTAAATATTTAAATTATTTCTCTTATACAAGCAAAGTTAATGGAAAGGTTCCTCAAAAGATTTGATGGGACTTCTTTTGACGTTCAGTCTAAATTAATTTTTTCTCATATCTAATCTGATCCCTGTTATCAATAAAAACTCTATCCACCATTTTAAATCCAGCCTTTTCATAAAAGTTCCGTAACTTTGGCCTTAATGTGCCACAATTTAATCTTAGCCATTCGACACTATTATTTTTACACAGTAATTCGGCAGACTTAATAAGCTCCTTACCATAATTTTTACCTCTATATCCATCGGCTATTGATAATTTATGTAAGTAGCCAGATTTTAAGCCTTTTAACTCAGGCCAAAATAAAGGGTCATACCATTGAAGAATATAAACTCCGATTAATTTCTCATTTTCATAGCATAGTTTCATTTCTTCTAAACTATATTTATTGAGTATTTTCTCAACAGTTAAATCATTAACCTTCCACATCGGTTTGCCCATTAAATGTAGCCATTCGGCTGAGCTTATTAAAGCATTTACAAACATTTCTACATTGTTCTCATTCCCTGTTACAATATCCATAAATCTCCCCCTAAAATGAACTTTAAATGTTGAGCAAAATAATGTCTCCCCTGCTTAGATTAGATTATCTCATAAACCTATCTATTTATTTAAATCTATTTTTCTCTATTACTCTAAATGATAACATGGTTTGTTTATGCTATTTTCATACAAACAAAGTCTATCATTTTCTCTTACTTTTGTTATACTAGTAATATATAAATCGATTAAAGGAGTGATACACATTGCATACCTTTGAAGAAATTCAAACACTTATCTCAGCTAACAACCTTTCGGTTGCTGAAAGTTACCTTAATACATTCACTGAACAAACTGCTAAATGGCATTATTTATACAGTCTTATTGCTCTAAAAAAATCTTGGTTTGACTCTGCTCTTTCTCATTTAGAAACAGCTATTAGTCTTGCTCCAAACGAAACACTTTATGCAGAAACAAAAGCTGCTCTGATGAGCCGTCATCACCCTTATAGTGATGATTATTATCATAGACCAAGACGCAGACATAATGATTGCTGCTGTTGCCTTGATGATTGTTGTTGCCAATTTGACTGCTGTGATTTAATCTGCCTCGATACTTGCTGTGAATGTATGGGCGGCGACTTAATTAGTTGTATTTAAAAGGAGTTTACCATGTTTGGTTATGTCACTCCACTAAAAGATGAACTTAAAATCAGAGAATACGAAGAGTTTAAAAGCTACTACTGCGGCTTATGCTTTCATATTAAAAAGCATTTTGGAAATCTGCCTCGAATGATTTTAAACTATGATATGACATTTTTGGCTCTGCTTTTAGATAGCTTAAGTCCTAAAGAAACCTTTCCAACTTCCAAGGTTTGTATGACTAATCCTATTAAAAAGAAGCCTGTTTTACTTGATAACCAGGCTCTTTTCTATGCTGCTGCTATGAATGTTGCATTAGTTTATTTTAAACTTTTAGATGATGAACATGATGATCACAGTTTAAAAAGTAAGACGTTAGCCACTATCTTAAAACCTTATAAAAATAAATTTCCAACTTCTATGGATGAAATTTGCAGCATCATCGAGGCAAATTTAAATAAGCTTACTTTGTTAGAGGAAAACAAAAGTTTTTCTTCTATAGATGAGATTGCCGATCCTTTTAGTTTGATAGTAGCTCATATTTTTAAAGATTATCCTTTTGAAATTGTGGAGGATAATGCCACTACCCGTGAGCACCTGTTTCATTTTGGCTATTGCCTAGGGAAATGGATTTATATTATTGATGCTGTTGATGATCTTAAAAAGGATATGGAAAAAAATAAATTTAATCCTTTAGACTTTCTCTATAATAAAGAAAACTTAAGCTTTGAGGAACTTTTCCCTAAAATCAAAGACCGTGTCAGCTTTACCTTACTTAATTGTGGTTCTTCAGTAAAAGAACATTTAGAAAAATTGCCACTTCAAAGAAATGAAGCCATTCTTCATAATATCATTTCTCTTGGTATGATGGATAAGTATACTAAGGTAACCCATAACTGTAACTGCAAAGACCAAACGAAGAGGAGGAAGCGTTAATGAAAGCAAGTTCTATTGCCTTTGGTGGTATTTTAACGGCTATAAGTCTTATTTTACTTTATCTAACAAGATTGATTCCTACTAATACCCTAACCCTTTTAGCACTTCTTTCCTTTATTCCTCCCATTGCACTAATGGAAAAAGGCGTTAAAACTGCTATACTTGTATATGTTTGCTCCAGCATTGGAAGCTTACTTTTTGCGCCTCCTAATATTAGCTTTCTCTATATTCTTTTCTTTGGCATTTATGGCATTATAAAAGGCTTCATTGAACGTATGAATAAGCCTTTTATAGAGATGATACTTAAGCTAGTATTTTTTAATATTGCCTTTTTGATAACCTTCTTTTTAATCAAAGCAATACTAGGTATAGATTTACAAGCTATTTTTGCTAAACTTTTATCTCGCCTAGCTTCCTTGGGGCTTAATTCAACTTCTAGTTCTATACTCATCTATCTACTTCTCCAACCTGCCTTTTTAATTTTCGACTATGCATTAACACTTTTAGTTGGTTACTATGATGACTATATCAAAAGGTATATTAGGCAAGGATTTAACAAATAGAAATTTGCCTTGGACTTTACTGGCTATTTGGGCGGAACTGAGAGAGGGTAACTACCTACCGTGGTTCCACTCCGCATTTTCAGTAGGCACTAAGCTCACTTTTTTGGATGAACGCCCACAAACTCGCTATGCTCAAACACGTGGGCTAAGTCCCATCCAAAACGTTCGCTAAGTGCCTACTAAAAATACTCCGAAGTCACCCCGTCAGGCAGCCACCCTCTCTCAGTTCTACCAACAATAACGCGTAAAGCCACTCTCCTGCAGTGTTTTCAAGAAAAAAGAAAATAAAAATAGAAAATAAAAATTGCTATCAAGTCTTTTCTGCACTTCTCATTCAGGGTATTGAACGTTTAGGAGGTCAATAATGCTTGTAAGGCCCCTAGCTTCCCTCTTTAGCTAGTTCCTGGTAAAACAGACTTATGAGAAGCTTAATGCGTTATGTGTTTTTTAACTGTCGTTATGCCTTCTTTCTCCACAGTATCACTGTCCTAGAAGTTTATGATGTCAATAACGTTTGTGAAAATAAGTGGATAGGGGTGTCTGGAGTAGTGACTTGGGAGCATTTTTCAGAAGCACTTAGTGAACGTTTTAGATGGGTTTTAGGCAGCTGTCTGAGCGAAGCGAGTTCTGCCGTTCATCTAAATAAGTGAACTTAGTGCTTCTAAAAATGTGAACCGGAACAACGGAAGACATTCCTATCCACTTATTTTCTCTCAGATATATTTCTCATAAACGCCAAGGCAAATTTCTATTTATTAGAGATAACCAAAAGGGGCCCCACGTACTGCAATAAGTACGTGGGGCCCGCTTTTTATAATATCTTATCTCCAAGGTCTAATCTCTTCTTTTCTTACTAGATAGCTTTGCTGCGCCAATCTCGCCATAGGCGTATCTGATAAAGAATCGGAGTAAAACGTCTTAATTGGCATATATCCAAACCTCTCTTTAAATCGTCTTACCTTTTCTTCTCCTTTACAGTTAGGACCTATTAGTTCTCCTGTTTTTTCATTTACTTCAGAAGCAATAAGCCCTTTTACTTTTAAATCCTTACATATAGGTTCCAGTAAAAACCTTGGCGAAGCTGATATAATTATATCTCTATTCTTCTCTCTTATGTTATACCAATGCTTTATTTTTCTATAGTAGCTAATCCAAAATATCTCTGTTTCCTCTTTTAAATTAATTTCCTTTAAGAAACATAAGAATTGAGATTTAAAATAAACTATGTCTTCTTTTTTTAAATAATACTTAATCCCGGATAGCGTCTGCCTTGGTACATATTTCATGAGCCGTGGATGCCTCATTAAGCAAAAGAAATAAAAATCTAATGTTGCATCCCCATTATAGATGGTACCATCAAAATCAAATACCTCTACATACTCCACTCATTCTTCTCCTCTGTGCGTTTCTCAGTTAAACCTATCTTTTCAAACCATTTATCTAATGGTAACCAAATAAATAAAACAATTAATGGAATATGACATAGTGCAAATATGAGACCTTCTTTCCAGGTTAATGATCTACCAAAAATAATAATAATATGGTATGCATAATCTAATGATTCAGCTAGAGGGCGTCCATTAGCCGTATTAAAACATAAATCTAATAGACCTGAGAAAATGAGTGTAATACCTATTAAACAAATCTTTATAGATTGTCCTGGCTTTCCGCCTCCCATACGATGTGCAAAAGCTATAGACATCATAATGAGTGGATAGCATAGCAGGTACAGTACCGTATAAAATTCTCCTTGTTGAACCGGATCTTGTATTGTTCCAAAAATCCCACTAAAGCTTAATCTAGGAATGATGTAACATAGAAACGGAATAAAAGGCAAACAGCATAGCAAATGACTTGCTCGTAATTTATTGGGGAAGAAACTTATACCTATTATTGCAAAAGCAAACACAGCAAATTTAACTACTAACCACCACCACTCATCTATCTGAGATTGCCTAGGAAGACAAAACCAAATGAATAAGGTTCCAAAGCCACCAATACATAAACTAATAAGCCATAAATATTTCTTTAAAAAATTCATTATTCTTCACCTCTTAATTTATATTTATTTTGTTGATTTTTGGGCACATAAATACCAAATAACTTTTGCTTAATCATAATTGCTGTAAAGATCATTTGAACATCTGGCTTTTTTCTATGTTTCTTCATTAGGTATTTCATATTATTAATAGAAGCTTGCCTCTTATCAGCAAAATTGCTGGGATGCATCATATGATAATTAACTGCATCCTCACATCTCATGATTTTTACCTTGTTGTATGCCATGCGGATTCCCAAATCCATATCTTCATGGCCCCATTGTTTAAAGGCTTCATCGAAACACCCTGCCTTTAGTAAATCTGCTTTTTTTACTGATACATTCCCAGTAAAAAAATTAATCCAAGGAACAAACTGAGCTATCAGAGGAAAGATGCTATAGCCTTGATCGTTGTCACCTTCAGCTTCACATCTTCCTATACAGGCCTCAAAGTCATTATAATAATTCTCTATCTCCTTATCAGCTAAATAGAGTTCTTTACGTTTACCTAATACAGCTACATGACCTGCTTCATGGTGCCTTATATGACTTTTGATGTAATGAGGTGCAGTAATACGATCATCATCTAAAAATATAATAATTTCCCCTTTAGCTACTTCAATACCTCTATTTCTTGCGCTTGCTCTACCTATATTAGTTTCACAAATAACCTCAATAGGTTTAAAGGCAAACTCTAGTTCATGAAATGAACTTATCACATCCTTATCACATCCATCAAACACAATAATAACTTCTATATCATCTGTTATTTGTGGCTCTAAGGATTTAAGCACTAATCTTAGTCTAGAAAGTTTATTCAGAGTCGGAATAATAACACTTGCTTTTATTTGATCCATTCTAAACTCCTTTCTCCTACTTATAATCGCAAACTTGCTTTTATAGTATATAGTCCAATCACTTTTTGTAGCGTCTTGTCTCTAGGAAATTTAGCTTTAAAGTAATCGAGGTTCTTAAGTTCCTCATTACTTTTTTGCCCTCGTACATGGCTATGTAACATGTGATAACAAATAATAGAGTAATCAGCTATGTATTTAACATTCTCTTTGGCTAATCTATATCCTAAGTCTGTATCTTCATAGCCCCAGCCTTTAAATGACTCATCAAATCCTCCCAGCTGTTTAATAAGGCAAGTATCGATTGATACATTTCCTGTGATAAAAGCAATATATCTTAGCGCATGTCTAGGCTTTCGTAGAAACCATTTTTTAATGTTATAGTAAAATTCCTTATGTGCTCCTTTTTGAATCTCACTTAATGTCTTCTCGATTGTCTCTTCTCCTGCCAAATCTAAAATAGCTTCTTCGCTATATTTAAGGTCCATTCTTTCCCCTAAAACAACACAAGGCTCTTCTTCATGATACGATAGATGCTTATTAATAAAATCACGTTCTGTAAGTCGGTCGTCATCTAGAAATATAATAACATCACCTATAGCCTCAGCAATTCCTAAGTTCCTCGCTGCTGCTCGACCTACATTTTTTTCGCTGATAATCGGATCTATCTCATAAGATAAATTGAGATTTGAAAAACCTTCTATTGTTTCCTCTTTACATCCATCAAATACAACTATTACTTGAACATCTTCTGTCACTTGAGGCTCCAAACATTTAAGTGTCAATGCTAGCCTAGATAATTTGTCCTTGGTTGGTATGACTATACTACAACTTTTTTTCATATGTTTCCTCCTACACCCCAGCGATTAATCTCTCAATGGCAGCTCCAATATAAATAAATCCCCAGACTAAAATGCAAATTCTCATAGGACGATCTATAAAAATAATATTTTCAGGTTTACCAAGCGCATATATGTTGTTGTAAAGATATTGATATCTTAAGATACCGTAAAGTAAAAATACGGTTGAAAAAACAATCATTACGTTTTTACTTTCTATGGTATACATGATATATGTTATTAAGGTGCAAGTTATTAAAATCGGCATCACTTCACTAATAAGCTCCAAAGAATACTGCTTTAAACTTCCCCTATGCGAGCTTGACTGAGTTGATAAAATAATCAGTTCACTTTTACGTTTGCCGAGTCCTATAAACAGCGTAAAAAACATAATAAAAAGTAAAAACCATAAACACTTATACTCTGTTATGGGTAATCCTAAAAGGATAAAACCTAGTAAAACACGTAATGTAAAGCCTACTGAAATACAAAACAAATCAATAAAGATATATTCTTTTAACTGCAACGAATACATGATGTTGACAAGTACATATATAGTTAAAATGATTCCACAATTTCTATTGAAGAAGTACCCACTAATGAGTGTTATAGTCCCTAGTACTACCATTAAACTTATAGCGACTTTCTTACTAATCTGCCCGGTGGCAATTGGCCTCTTTTTCTTTTCTGGATGTATTCGATCTTTTTCAAAATCGATTAAATCATTAAAAATGTATATGGTAGAACTCATTCCACAAAACAAGATTGCTCCTATTATCACTTGAATTATTTGGCTCCAACTTGGAAACCTTAGTTGCAATAAAATACCTAAAAAGACAAAACCATTTTTTATCCATTGCCGAGGTCTTAATATAGCTAAACCCAGGCATACTTGTTTTGACTCTAATGATGCAGAAGAAGAGAAATAGGGCTTTGGTCTAACATCCATTTGTATCACCCTCTCGATATCTCCTAGTCTTATATAGCAGCAGAATTACTAAAATAAGCTGATTCACAGGGAATGCAATTAATGTTCCTATCTTCCCAAATAAATAGGTTAATAAAAATATATTGGCTACAAGAAATGGAAATGGTTTGCTCATAATAGCTAGGGATAATTTAGCTCCCTCCATACCTTCTATAACCAAAATTGAGTTTATCAAAAAGAATATACTCTGAAATCCAATTCCCAATGCTACTAATGCTACATATAAAAAATTCAATTCATATTGTTTACCGTAGCTTATAATAAATAAGCTGCATACAGCAGCCGTTCCCATAACAATAATTCCAAATATGGCAGGAATCCATTTGTTAACATTCCTATATATTTCATCCTTTTTAATCTTCATAGATAAAATAGTAGGTAAAAATACAGCTGCAAATACATCATGATAAAAAATAGAAAAATAATTTCTTACATTTACTTGATAAGCACTGTATACACCAACTTCATAATGATCTGATAAATAAGCTAAAATATAGATATCTGCATTATATAAAAATGTAGATAAAAGCCAGCTTAACATATATAGCACACTAAGAGAATAAATATCTTTTGCTACTTTTAAACTAAAATGAATCTGATGAAAATCAACTTTTACTACTAATATTAAAAATAATATAAGCTGACTTATCACATTAAATACTAAAAATAGTTTCACATCTACCAGCTTTAGATAATAAACACCTATAAGATAAGCCAGTAGTAAAACAATGCTACTTATAAGCTTACCTAAACCGATATTTTTAAAGTCCTGCTGATGTTTCAAAAAGGTTTCTGTCACAATACATAAGTTACTTGCAATAGCAATAATAACTGCTAGATACCAGCTCATACTGGAAATCTTTAATAGGCCACTTCCCCAAAAGGAGAAGCTACAAAATAAAATGCCTCCCAGTATACACATAAGTCCATTACAAAGAAAAACCGTTCCAATTACCGTCCCTTTCTGGTTCTCCCTTGTCTCAGGTAAGATTTTAAGCACGCTCGTATTCGTTCCAAAAACTAGCGGTATAACTAGAACATTGGATAAATTAATTGCCAAATTAAATTGACCCATATCCTCTACTGTCAGTACTCTTCCATTTAATATAGTAATAAAAATACCTATAATAATCCCGATACTTCTACAACCAAATAAAATTGAAAGCTGTCTTAAAAATGTCCTTATACTGCTATTTCCCTTTATTAAACTTTTTTCTAGTTTAAAGCTAAACATCTCTCTCCTTTCTTCGTATATCCCATCCTATAGATAGGACATATACATGAATTTGGCTCTAAATATCTCCTGTTGTGCCGAATAGTGTCGTCCATTGTTCCCACATTTTTACATTATAAGTATTTTTTATAATTTTCAATACAATATTCACATCATGTCATAAAAACATTCATAAAATAACTTTTTACTACTTTTCTTGCGCTAATTTCTTTCAAGATTCTACTTAAATATAAAGACACAAATAAGAGCTACTTATAAGATTGTTATTCAATCATCTTATAAGCAGCTCTTATTTTCATATTAACTGATATGGGTCATTTTTTGTTGTATGATACTTGCTATCTTGTCTTTAGAAAGATGAAGCGCAAGCTCTAATTCCGTAAATAATCTAGCCTCTACTGTTTTGATATATCTTTCATCTGTAGCTGTGACTTTCTTTCCTTGTGAAAGACGTTCTTGCTTACGTAAATAAAGTATTTTTAAAATCCTAGCCCATTCTTTACTATCGCAGCTGTGTAGTGCCTCTTTATAGACTTGTTCTCTTAATTTATCGCTAGTGATGTTCACCACCTCCATATGAGGCATATTTTAAATCAACATCTCCGCCTCTGCTCCTGACATAATTTTTCGCATTACAATCTTCTTATTGTCTATAGGAGTAAATACTTGGCTACTTGGCTCCTAAAACCTCTCCTAATTCGTAAAGAGTATCCGACATTTGAGCAAATATTTTTGATCTACCAATTCCTCTATTTATCACCCCTCTAAAATAGGTGATAGTGTCTCATCACAATAAATATGAAGTAAATGTAATGCTCTTGTGCAAGATACATAGAGTACTTGCCTATCAATTGGTGTATAGTAATTTCTTTCATTAACACTTGGAATAAAAACTACATCAAACTCTAGTCCTTTTGCTAAATAGGAAGTAGTAATAATGATACCTGAAGAAAAAATAGTGCTGCTGGTGGTTAATAAAGTAGTTTCCATATACGAACTTAAGTCACCATAAAGCTTTTTTGCTTCTTCTAAAGTCTTGCATATAATGGCTACTGTTGTATATTGGTTTAAGTCTAGTTTTTTTAAATCCACTACCATCTCCTCTAGCATCTTGCTATAAGAGTTACTCCCTTTCAATCTTGGTGCTTCCCCATGTCTTTCAAAGGGTATCATTTCTGTTTGGTTAATTAAATTTTTACCAAAGGTTGCAATTTCAAAAGTAGAACGATAAGTTCGATTCATTCTAATTAGCACTGCATCCTCAAATACCTCTTGCAACGTATCTAATACATTAGGTTCCTTTGGTTCCAGTACCTGATAAATATCTCCTAAAATAGTCATCTTGCAGTTAAATAGTCTCTTCAATATTTCAAACTCAACTTTTGTATAGTCCTGCATTTCATCAATGATTAAGTGCTTAATCTTATTATTTCCTGTATAGCCACATAATGCATATTTGAGATAAATCATAGGAAACACATCCTCATAGGCCAAACATTCCTTATTCATTTCTAAAACAAAGGATAACGCTCTTTCCTCATTGCACCAATGAATAAACTGCTCATAAATACTTACTAACTCTGTCTCTTTAAACATTCCCATAAGCTTAGCCTTCATTTGTTTTCTTACGGTTTTTGTAATTTTTACCCCTTGATATCCTTCTCTACTTTCTGCTAAATAATTGGCTATATCCTCAGCTCTACTCAAAATAGGCTGCCCTGTGAACCTGTTACAAAAATGATTTTTGATTTCTTCCTTTTTAAAGCAAATCTCCCCTAAAGAAATATCCTTGAAAGCTATGAACTTCTCTGGGAATTCTTCAATGAATTGCTGTAATAGCCAGAAGAAATCTTGACTCTGTTTATAATCTATATTTTTTTTACGATTAGAAGTGCTCATTTCTTCGCTTAACAAAAATTCTATTTGTTCAAACTTAGATTCTGTTTTTATATTCTCTTTTAATTCAGCCATTATAAGCTCTTCCAAGCTATACTGCCGAATGTTTTCTTCTCCCAATTCTGGTAAGACATTTGAAATATAATCTGAGAAAATAGGATTGGGTGAAATAATTAGAATGTCATTGGCATTTATTTCATGGCGATTTTGATAAAGTAAATAAGCAATTCGATGGAGAGCGATAGAGGTTTTCCCTGAACCAGCTATTCCTTGTACAATCATAATGCGTGCCTTATCATTACGCACAATGGTATTCTGCTCTTTTTGAATAGTTGCCACAATATTTTTCATTCGATTATCAGCGTTATGGCTAAGTTCTTTTTGCAAGATTTCATCAGCTATTCTTATTTCATTATCTAAGACATATATTAATTTCCCATTCTTAACTTTATATTGTTTTTTCTTTGTAATCTCTCCGGACATTTTCCCTATAGGTGCTTGATAACTAGCAGGTCCTATTTCATAATCATAATACATGCTACTAATAGGGGCACGCCAATCATACACTAGTGTTCCCTTAAGATGATCAGATGTAAAATCCCCTAGGCCAATATAATAGGCCTCTATGTCCTCTCTAGAATCTCCTTCAAATAAAAAGTCTATTCGCCCAAAATAGGTATTATCTTTCATACGCTCTAACCTACTTTTGATTTCTGTACGTTTCTCTAAATTATCAATATCATTAGCAATTATTTTATTATTTGAGAAGATTTCCATGGCATCCATATCTGTATGGTTTTGAACCACGTATTTATGAGCTTCAAAAATCTCTTTTTGTCTAGTCTTCACTAGTTCATCTAGCTGCTCTATGGTTTCATCGATTTCGTCTTGAACATACTGTAAATATTCTTTTTCGTTGCTACATAAATTAATATCCATATTTCACCCTCCTTAACTTGTAGTCATTTATTTTAAGTTATAAAATAAGTCTGGTGTTATAGTGGAGAGTTTATAAAGAAAGGTTATGATTAAATTGTTGCTCCATTTGTAAAAGCTGCTGTTTCATTTGCAAGGCATCTTGTTCTAATTCATCAAGAGATGAAAGTAAACGATCACATACAGAAACAATTTCTTCTGTCGGCCTTGGTGTATCTATGACTTCTTCTATATCAATTTGGCTATTTTTTTCTAATGCTTCTAGCATACGTAAAATAGACATCAGAGAATAATTAGCACACCTTAAAGTACGAATAAGCTTTAACCTTTGAATATCCTTTTCGTCATAAATACGATAACCATTTGCTTTACGCTTAATAGTTAATAAACCATTTAACTCCCAATTTCTAAGGGTATCTATACTAATTTTTAAATAATCTGCTGTCTCTTTTCTTGTTAAAGATAGTTTTTCTTCTATAACAACATTCTTAATGATAAAATCTGCTACACCAATAGCTTCCTTTGCTTTTTCTTTCTCTAAGACTATTTCCTCTAAATAATAATCGTTAAGCCTAAGAGCTTCATCATATTTTTGATTTGCTGCTGCTTTTACAATTTCAATAGCACGTTTTCTTAAGCCATTTTGTAAAACCTCTCCTCTTAGTGCGACCTTCAGTAAATGAATTTGGCTGATATGCTCATCTGTATAAATCCGATAACCATTATCTCTTCTACTTGGTTTAGTGATAAGCTGCCACTCCTCATAAAGTCTTACTGTATTAGGATGAATTCCTGCCAATTTGGCGATTTGTGATGTTTGATACCTAGGCATTAGCTTGCTCTCCTTTAACTCAAAGGGAGTACTACAAAACTATAGATTAAGCTTTGTAGAACTCCCCTTCATTATATCTATCCTTATTATAATTAAAATTCCTTCGCAAGCAAACTAGCTTTGCGTATGCCTTCTTCTAGCTTTTCCTCTACATTTACGCCTATAACATCTAGATTTTCTATGGCAATGGTTTCTATTTCTGCTATACCGAAGAAGCCTAATATAGTCCTTAAGTATCTATCTCCCATTTCATATGGTGCATTACCATACTCACCGCCTCTAGATACTACATGAACTGCTTTTTTATTCTTTAAAAGCCCTACTGGACCTTCCGCAGTATATGCAAATGTTATGCCCGTCACACTTACATAATCTATATAAGCTTTTAAAATAGCTGGAATACTTAAATTCCACATAGGTGCTGCAATGACATACTTATCTGCTTCTGCAAATTGATAAGCATATTTTAGTATTGGATGATTTTTACTTGCCTCATCCTTAGGTCCAAAAATCCCTCCTAGATCTTCTAACCTTAGAAAATCTATATTCTCCTTGTATAAATCTAATACAACAACCTCATCTTCTGGGTTATTTTTCTTATAGTCTTCTATAAAACTATTAGATACTTTAAAAGTTCTTGAATCCTCTTCATTTTTAACATCTGCTTTAATATATAATACTTTACTCATATCTCATTACTCCTTCTTATTATTAATAAAATTCTATTTTAAAATATTTCTGTTCCGAATTTACCATTTCTTAAATCTTCATAAGCTTTATATATTTCTTCTTCTGTGTTCATAACAAATGGACCATATGATACAATTGGTTCATCTATTGGTTCTCCGCTCAGTACAATAAATAGCGTTTCTTCACTCATAGATTCAGCTAAAATACTGCCTTCTACATTATCAAACAAAACAAAATCGCCTTCTTTGCATACTTTATCTTCATTTACTTTAACTTGTCCTTTTAATACCAGTATGCCTGTGTTAAAACTACTTGATTCATTTAATAAAACTTTTCCGTTATTCTTTAGGTCTACATTATAAATGTTCATCTTAGTAAATGTACTTGCTGGCCCTTTAACACCATTAACCTCTCCAGCAATAATACTTATCTCACCTTGGTTATTTTCAAGCTCAAATTTTCCCATCTCTTCTTTTAACAGCGCTTGATATTTAGGTTCAGTTCCTTTTTTATCCTTAGGCAGATTAACCCATAGCTGAATCATATGTAAAATGCCGCCTTTTTTACTAAACTCTGTTTCATGATATTCCTTATGCATAATCCCCGATGCAGCAGTCATCCACTGTACATCTCCAGGTCCTATAATGCCACGATTTCCTTTATTATCATGATGCTGAACTTTGCCCTCATAAGCAATTGTTACAGTTTCAAACCCTCGATGAGGATGAGCTCCAACACCACGAACAGTTGATGCTGGTTCATAATAATGAGGTGCATGATAATCTAATAATAAAAATGGGGATAGACGTTTCATGTCATTTGTTCCTGCTGGTAAGTATTGTGATACTCTGAATCCATCTCCAACCATATGAATCTCTGGTCCTCTAAATACCTTTTCTATTGTTCTATAGCTTTTCATTGCTCTCCTTCCTTTCTTCTTTTGCCTTTGCAATTATCACTAATTAGTGATAGTTATTTAAAAAAATATTTCTATATGTTTTTAAACTTTTTAAGGATAGTCTTCAAAGTCATTTTCTCTTCATCCGTTAATGTATCAAAAATATTTCTTATATTTTCAATATGGTCTGGTAGAATACTTTCTATAACCTGCTTTCCTTTTTCTGTTAATGATATAATACATGATCTTTTATCTTGAGGATCTGGATTTCTTTTTACTAGTTCATCCTTTTCTAAATTTTTTATTACTACAGTTATATTTCCAGATGTGGTTAATATCTTCTCTATTAACTCACAGATTCGTAAATCTCCTTTATTATATAGTGCTTCTAAAACTCCAAATTGAGCTGGTGTTAATCCACTCTTTTTCACTGTTTCAAGTTCCTTCTTATGAATCACATGCTCAGCCCTTGTGAATACAACTAAAGTGGATAGTGCTAATTGATTGTCGTTAATTAATTTTTTAACATTGTCCATGGGTTAAATATATCACTAACTAGTGATATTGTCAATATATTCACTAATAACGATATAACTTCAATAAAACTCTAATCATATAGTGTTTCTAGCTCTTGAACTGAATAGCTTATTTAAAGACCTAACAACTCTTATTCTAATTAATATATGTTTTTCTAATGCATCCCTTTTTTCATATTATCCTATTTACCTAATTTATTTTATAAAAATAGAGAGTCCCATAGACTCTCTACCTCTATTATTATTCCTTGACCAAAGCTGATTATTGAAATTGTTCCTTATAGCTTCGCAAACGTTTTCCAATCAGATCAAATCTCCTATTTCCTGTAAATTCCCCCATTGAATAATGCCTTCTTCCATTACAAATGAGTTCTAAACTCCCTATATAGCCATCTGTTTTTGTTACCTTACTTGCAGCCATATATTCAACCTTAACCTCCTCTATTATGTATTTTGCTAATTCATCTATTTCTTGTTGCGTTAATTTACCAAATAACTCTTCTTCATTACGGGTATCCTCAAATTTATAATTACCTTCACTATCAATCGTAATAGAAATACCCTCTCCTGCAATTCCGCCACCATAATAATATTTCACATAGAAATCACTTACTGGAGTTTTTACCTTCGTTTCATTATTATTTATAATCACACAATAAATACCTAAGATAATAAAAAAACCTAGTACAAAATATAAATATATTTTTTCCCCTTACCTCTTCTCTCCTCAATCAACAACCCCACCTCCTTTTATATATCTTTATGTTACTATTTCATAAAATATCATTCCTAAATAATAAACACGTTCCCATGTAGAGAGCATATCATTAGCCCCCATTTATTCTATTATTCTTTAATAAAAGGTTGGCATTGAGCGCAGTAATAAATAGACCCACCAAGATAAGTTTCTTTTATTATTTTCCCCCCACATTTTGGACAATCTAGCCCCATAGTATTCTTTGACATTCTTACTTTATAGCCTCCTTTTTCTCCAAAAATGTTTTTCTCTGTATCACGTCCACCCTTTTGAACCATTTCATTTAAAACAGTAATCATCTTTCCTAGTAATCTTTCTTTATCTGCTTCACTAAAGGTACTAATCTTGCGTTTAGGATGGATACCTGCTTCAAACAGAATATCTTGCGATACACCATTACCAACTCCAGGAAATCGCTGCTGGGTAGCAAGAAAAGCTTTTGCACTTAAATTAGGCTTACTCTCCATAAATGTTTTATGATAATGCTCTGTAAATACTTCGGAAAATGGTGATATAGCTTGTTTGCTTTTTAAATAGTATTCATTGTCATAACTTCCATCATGAAGGAAGATTCCTCCATACATAGCCACTGTAAACACTAATACCAGATTATCCTCTAACTCAATAAGTAATTGAAAATTTTTCGTTTTTTCGTTAGAGGGCACTAGCCTTACATTAACACCATCATTCAAGCATAGCTTATAGCCATTAGAAAAAGTTATTTCAACAAATATTCCAAAGCCCTCTACCGATATCACTTCACTGCCTTTAATGGCGGCATTATATTCTGTTGGTTCCCCATTATACCAGCAAAACTTATGTACTTTAGATGGTGGCAAAACTTTACTGATTTTCTTTCCAACAATATGATTCTTAAGTTGCTTAGAAACAGTTAACACCTCTGGCAATTCTAACATAACGACTCACTCCCTTTGATACTATTTAACTGCATTCACACTAATTATTAGACTTTTCAATTAATTATATCATTAATTAAATATTTAGTTGAACTTTTTTAATAATTATTTAGTCACATCAATTGAAATTTGTCTAAGCATTTATGAAGAATGCTGCTGGGCGGAAATGAGAGAATAAGGGCTACCTTCCGGAATTCCGCTCCGTATTTTTTGAAGCACTAAGGCTCACTTTTTTGATGAACGTGCGAAAACTCCTTTCAGTCAAACACTCGCACTAAAACCCATCAAAAAAGTTCACCAAGTGCTTCTAAAAAATACTACGAAGTCATTCCTCCAGGCAGCCCTTATCCTCTCATTTCTTACAAGCATCATTGACCTCATAAACGTTCAAGACCCTAAACGAGAAGTGAAAAAAAGAAATAATAACAATAAGTGCCTGCTAAAAGTACTCCAAAGTCATCCCACTAGGACAGTCACCCTCTCTCGGTTCTACACACAATAATGCGTAAAACCGCCTCCCTACATAGCTACTTCTTGGCAAAACAGACTTAGGGGAAGCTTGATACATTATTGCCTTGGGCGCCTACCCCCAGCTTCGAGTATTTTTTAACTGTCGTTACGGCTTCTTTCCACGCTGCTTCACTGTCTTGGATGTTTATGAGGTCAACAACGTTTGTGAAAATGAGTGGGTATGGTTGGCTGGAGTAGTGACTTGGGAGCATTTTTTAGAAGCACTTAGTGAACATTTTAGATGGGTTTTAGGCAGCTGTTTGAACGAAGTGAGTTCTGCCGTTCATCTAAATAAGTGAACTTAGTGCTTCAAAAAATGTGAACCGGAACAACGGAAGGCATCCATACCCACTCATTTTCTCTCAGACGTACTTCTCATAAACGCCAAGACAAATTTCTATTTATAGTAGTTATGAATAGCCAAAAAAACAGCTTACCAAGTACTATTTGTACTTGGTAAGCTGTTTTTTTGTTCCAGTCTCTTGAAATTAACTTTCACAACTATCTAAGTAGACCCTAATCAAGGCGCAAGATGGCTCCTCAGCACGTATGCGTTATAGCTTAGTGCCTACTAAGATTCATTATGAAAGCCAAACCAATGAGTGAGGAGCTCCTTAAAGTCTTGGCCGGTGCACCCTATGCTAGGAAGCTAAGACCTTAAGACTCTGGTTTTTAAAACTTTGTTTGGTAATCCTAAGTATAAAAACATTTAAAACAACTTATAAGTGGCGCCTTCCTTGCAGCGCACCAGTGAACATCTTCCTTAAGTCCAGAGGTACCTATAACAATAGATTGAGACTTGGCTGACCGGGTCAGTTCCTCAGGTTGAAGCTGTGGTAATTATGCCGTGGAAGTTATTTGTTTTGTTTTTACACTTATGTATATGTGGCCACGAATCCGAATCCCTAATAAAAAGTTATAATGTTACTAATTTACTTTAATTTGTGTCCATACACTATCATACATTTGTCTTACATCAAGTGAAAAAGGTTCATATATTTCACTTAAGTTCATCATTTCTTTTGTCATATAAGCATTTGGATTGTTTTTTATATATTCTGCTTGTTCTAATCTGGCTTCTTTGTTTGGTGTGGTATAGCCAATTTCATCAGCTATTCTTAATGCGCTTTCTTTATCACTAACAAAATTAATGAATTTTTCAGCGCCTTCTACATTTGTTGCATTAGCTGGAATGCACAGACTATCAATCCAGAAATTTACCCCTTCTTTAGGTATGGTATAAACTAGATTTGGATATTCGTCTTGAAGATTGAGTCCTTCACCAGACCAAATCATATTGATAGCTGTTTCCCCGCTGGCTATCATTGTGGTTCCATTATCAACGCCGTATATTGGGTCTACTAATTCTCTTTGCTCTAATAAAAGCTCTTTAGCTGCTTCAAGTTCCTCTGGATTATCTGAGTTCATGGAATATCCTAGTTTCTTTAAAGCCACGCCTATGGTATCTCTATAGGTGTCAAACATGAATACTTTATCTCTATACTTCTCATCCCATAGTATATCCCAGCTATCTACTTGTTCTGATACCTGATTCTTATCATAAATGATTCCTATGGTTCCAAACATATACGGCACTGAATATTGATTACCTGGATCCATGCTTAAGTTTAAATATTCTTCATCCATCTGAGCTATATTAGGAATATTATCCTTATTAAGCTTTTGAAGTAGCCCTTCTTCAATCATCCTTGGCATTAACGCGTCTGATACTAATATGACATCATATTTAACATCGCTACCAGCAATCTTTAGATACATTGTCTCCATATCATCAAAATTGTCCATTTTCACCTTTATGCCATATTCTCTCTCAAATTCCTTTAATGTTTCATTGTCTATATTAGCTCCGTAATTAAAAAAGTTAATTGTATCAGAACTCTTTCCACTACATCCTGTAACTAGCATTCCTACTGCAAGTATAGAACCTGCTAAACTTAATACTTTCCTTAACTTATTCATTTAACTATTAATCCTTTCATTATACCTACTAATTAAAATATATTGTCTCTATGGTACTTTATACTATAGCCTCACTATTATTATACACCATACTCAACTCTTGAATAATAATTATTATTCGATAAACTAGCTTTTTACAAACAACGAATTGCTTTGGTTGGTGATAGTGCTGGTGGTAATCTAGCTACTGTTTTGTGCCTAATGGCTAGAGACAAAGGTGTACAGTTCCTTTGTGCTCAGGTACTTATCTATCCATGGGTTGATAGAAATATGGAATGTGGCAGTATGAAAAAATTTACCGTTCTCTATTCCTCCACTAAAGACTATGAGCATATGGAATACTTTTCTCCAGTGGGCGCTCCCTCCCTGGCAGGACTGTCCTCTGCTTATGTGGAGACAGCAGAATTTGACTGTTTACTGGACAGTGGACTCCTCTACGCC
This sequence comes from Cellulosilyticum lentocellum DSM 5427, assembly GCF_000178835.2. Taxonomy (GTDB): domain Bacteria; phylum Bacillota; class Clostridia; order Lachnospirales; family Cellulosilyticaceae; genus Cellulosilyticum; species Cellulosilyticum lentocellum. The sequence continues at coordinate 485,829 of NC_015275.1, read as the reverse complement.
CAGCTTCTAAAGGAGTCCGGCGTAGAAGTTGAACTCCACAAAACTATAGCCATCATGCACGACTATGACATCGCCGTTAACAGCACTCTGGTAAAAAATCTGATGGATAAACGTGTGGCATCTTTGAAAAAGGTACTATTTCGCTAAATATTTGAAGCACTATAAAACAAAACCGTCAGGGTGAGAGTAAGTCTCACCTGACGGCTTTGGTATTTAGTTAGATTAATTTAGCGTTTTTATACAACAGTTTCACCTTGTCAGCTTGAAGTTGCCGCATAATACGTATGCGAGATTTTAAACTTAGCTTTGAAGCTACAGAAAAGAAAAAAGACACTCCATTTATCTAAAAATGAATCACCTTAAAAAGTTATTTAACTAAATATTTACATGTCATTTTACAATATATATAATTTCTTTAACACATTAGGCTTTCCCATTTTTTGTAAGACTAAGACCTTTTGTTTTGTGAAAAAATATACTTATTATAAAACAGAAAATACTACCTGTGAGGGAATCTTATGAAAAAAATACTAGAAAGCGCAAAGCTATTAAAAGATGAATTAGTAGAAATAAGAAGACATATACATGCCCACCCAGAAGTTGGTTCACATTTACCTGAGACAACAGCTTTTGTTAAACAAAAACTAAAAGAGTTTGGTTATACACCAAAAGAGATTTGTGATAGTGGGATTGTTGCAACGATAGGTAGAAAAAAGTCAGGAAAGACCTTTCTTTTAAGAGCAGATATGGACTCTCTACCCATAGAAGAAGAAACTAGTTGTTCATTTAAATCAACTAATGGTAGTATGCATGCATGTGGACATGATATGCATGCCACTATGCTTTTAGGAGCAGCAAAGTTACTGAGAGAATATGAGGATGAGATAGAAGGAACCATTAAATTGGTTTTCCAACCTGATGAAGAAGGTTTCACAGGTGCTAAAAAAATGCTTAAAGCAGGTATACTAGAAAATCCTAAAGTAGATGCAGCTATGGCATTACATGTTCACTCAGGTACACCAACAAATATGGTTATATATGGATTAGATACAAGCATGGCTGGATGCACACGTTTTAGAATTATAGTTAATGGTACAGGATGCCATGGTGCAATGCCAGAATTAGGTGTAGACCCTATTAATATAGCAGCACATATTTATCTTTCTTTACAAGAAATTATCAGTAGAGAGATTGCTGCTACTGAATCTGCAATTTTAACGATTGGAAAATTTGTAGGTGGTGAAGTTGGAAATGTTATTCCAAATCAAGTTATAATGGAAGGTACTATTAGAAGTTTTTCTAAGGAGATGAATGCTTTTATTTTCAAACGCATGGAAGATATAACAGTGGCTACAGCTAAACTCTTTAGAGGAGAAGCTAAACTTGAAGAATTGGCTTCTGTACCACCTTTAAAAAATGATAATGACCTTGCCAATGAAGTAGGCTCTTATATAAAAGATATTGTGGGTGAAAAATCAGTTATGTCTTTTCAAGGGCATGGTATGGGTTCAGAAGATTTTTCTTCTTATTCTTATGAAGTACCAAGTGTATACTTTATGTTAGGAGCAGGTTCCCAAACAGAAGACCCTTCATATGGTATGCCAATGCATCATCCACAAGTTGTATTTAATGAAGATATTTTAACAACAGGTGCAGCAATGCATGCATATGGTGCAATAATGTGGTTAAAACATCATCAATAAGAATATAAACTCTTAAAGAGGATAAGCAGAAAAGTATACTTATCCTTTATTTTTAACAATAAATTATTTATATCTGTTTGAAAGATTACCTCATATAAAAAATCCTACAAACAATAATATCTATATAATTTCATGAATCTAATAATATATTATATATATACCTAGGATTTTTTAATTTTTTAACCAAATTGTATTCTACACATACTAAGTACCTACAATATATAGCTTGGTTATTATTATCTGTGTATTGTAATTCTATTTATCACTTACTTGTGATACGGTTCACCGTTTCACTCGCAAGTGATAACCCCTTTATAAAAACAAGCCCGGAACCTCAACTATTAGATTGATTAACTATTTTAATTTTCCACCATATTATTTTCTAGTATTATATGCGACCACAGTAATCCATTCTGGGTCATTTTTGTCTTTCTCCTCAAATAGGTTATCAGTAACCTGGACTTTGCTAAATCCTGCTGCTAATACCACTGGTTCGATTGTTTCCTTAGTGTAATCATGGAACCAATTTCTATAAGTTACTACTTCCTTATCATCTACTACAATAAATTGATCTACCTTGATATTATTCTCGTAATATACTCTTTCTTCCAATACTAAATGTGCTTCCGGTCTCCAAAATCCTTTAGTACCAACATACCAATTTTTCTCTACTTTACTCGCTTCATGAACCTTACTTGGTACAGGTACATCAAAAATAAAGATACCGCCTGGTTTTAATGCTCTTTTTATTAGACTTAAAATTTTATCTCTATCTTTATCAGAAAAAGTACCTATTTCTCCATAAATCTGCATAGCCACATCATAACAACCATCATATTCCATATCAAAGAAGTTCTTACATACGTAATCAATCTCTAACCCTTTACGTTCTGCACTACCTCTTGCATAGTTAATGCTATTCTCAGAGAAGTCTATGCCTGTAACGCTATGCCCACTTTCACATAGTCTTTCAGTATATAATCCTGGTCCACATCCTAAATCAAGAACGGTACTGCCCTTTGCAATACGCTTATTGATAAACGCAATCGTCTTTTCAATCATCTCTTCTCTTCTTGATGCTGCGTCTGTCCCTTGATCTAAATGTGCACTTAACATCTGATTGGCTATGTATGGTTCTGTCCACATATTCCCTGTTCCCCTTTCAAATAATGCTGGTCTTACTCCTAACTTAGTCATCTCACTTAACATTTCTTTGTTTAGCATACTAGATGCCCTCCTAATAGATTATTAATAATATGAAAATATGTTTTTAAGCACAAAAAAAGCTGTAGATTTTACTCTACAGCTTTGCTTCAAATAATAGCTTGTCCGAAGAGTAAAATAAAATCAACACTATCATTTTGGCATTCTAAATAAGCTGTCACCATGCAGCCTTTTGCCAAAATCAATATATGGTTGAATTTATCTTCCTTCTTCGCGCTTCCTCTATTAGCTGAACTCTAACACAAGGAAGCCGAACAAACTACCACCTTTCATACTTTCATATTTTCATATTTTCATATTATTAATCGCAGTATAGCATCTCTATTTATTTCAGTCAATATATTCAAAATAATTATTACAATTAATCTGATATACTTCCAAAATCTTGTACAATCATGAGATTTTACCAGAACTATCTCACCTAAAATGATTAACTATTTTGTTTGATATACAGATGCCTTCAAACTGAATGACATAGGGTACTTATCGGTATTATAACAATACTCGTACAGTCCCTTCTTTTCAGATACCTGCATATTCCCCCAATCACAATAGGCCTCTGTGTACTCATTAAAATACTCAATATGCAAACCTGTGCTCGTCAAAGCATTAATGATATCGGAAATGGTATGCATCCAGAAATATGCTTTAACACCAGCTTTTATCTCACTAGCATAACCACCAATACAATTATCTATATCAGGAGTCTTCCCAAAATAAGGGTATTTAATCTCAAATATTTCTTTCTCTAATTTTCCTTCATCAAAGGAAAGGAACATTGGATGTGTATCAAATACATACAGATAACCCCCATCCTTTAAAAGTCCACGAATAGTTTGTGCCCATATATTCAAATCGGGAAGCCATCCTAATACTCCCTCTGAGGTAAAGACAACATCATATTTGTCACTATGAATGCTTGCCAATGTCATGATATCGGACTCAATAAATTCTACGTTATTATAGTTCAATTCATCGGCAAGCTTTCTTGCAAAAAATACATTTTCAGGCACCAAATCTACCCCCATCACACTTTGGGCTGTTTTTGCAAGTATTAAACTGTCTGCTCCTGTATTGCACTGTAAATGAATAATTTTTTTACCTGATAAATCGCCTACTTCTTCTTGTATATAGTGATTAAGTTGATACTTACCTCCACTGATTGCAGTCTTAAAATAATGATAATGATCTTCTGATATTTTACTCCATGCTTCCTTGTTAGATTCAATTTCAATCATTTTGTTTTACCCCCTGTTATATAAATAATCTCCAATAAACAACTCTCTATTTTTAGTATTGAAATATTACACTTCTGCATTGTTGTATAGATGGCTTCCTAAACCCTTTCTCTAGATTCTCAATAGACTCTGTTGTTATATCTTCTTATGCAGACATGTTCTTAAATCAGTATATAATAATATTTATTTCATTATATAGTGTCATAAATTTATTTATAAATTTATGCCTATTATTGTAGCTCTGTGTTATAAACATTCAAAAAGAGGAGACTACTTTTCCGCAGTAGCCTCCTTCCGTTATAATTTTTTATATAGTACTCTTCTAATCGAATCATATGACAAATGATACGCTTCCATTAGTTCTTGAATTGACATTCCATTTTTTCTAAGTTTACAAATCTCTTCATTTCTCTTAGCAAGCATTTTTTTTGTATCCGTACTACTTCCCCACTGTACTCTAGAGTTATCCTTTTGTGGAATATATAATAACCCACCACATACATATTTTTGTACTTCCTCTAATAATTCAGTCGGCAAAACTTTATTTGCATTAATATATGACATGCTCCATCACTCCCTATAGTTTATCTCATAAGGGTTGCAACACATACACATATTCATTTAGCGATTCTATTTTTATTCTACTCTATACATTAATCGCTACACATATATTTGCTTGTGTTGCATAGAGCTTGGTTGGTAATATTACTGATCTATAATCTGACAGTGCCATCTATCTGTCCCTCCCTGTATCAATTCAATTATTAATATATCATATTCAGAAAATTTATTCTATACATATCTTTTCTCTTCCTTCAAAAGCTTACTCCAACACCCTATGCTTATATTAATAACTATCTATTTTACATTCAGTTTAGCATTCTTACAGACTTGTATAAATATTTATAATTTTACTATGTGCCCCTTAAAATAGATAGTAATTTTGTTGTGTGGTACGGTTTATATCTCCTTACTGTAACTTTTCTTAGTTATTATTAGAATCAACGTCCTTTATTCTCTACACTCATTCAATCTAAAAAGGGGTATCACTTACTTGTGATACGGTTCTCCTCCCCTTGATAACTGGCAGTTTTTATACTTATCCATAATCTATTTTTGCCTAATTGCCATATGCAATATAACTATGCTAATCCTCTATACAACATTTTTTACCAATCTACCTTATTTATGGTATGGTTTACCCTTATTAATTCTAAACTCTAACTATGAAACAGCCACTCTCGTCTACTTCATAGACATATTATTTATTCTCATCACTATCTACTATTCGTATTAAACGGCAGCCTACACTTATAGATGTCTGTATCTATTTGGACTTGTATGAGTCTTTCTCTATTTTTTCTTAACGTCGCCATGAAAACCCTTAACCCTCGTGTATCCCTATCAACTACTCCTATAATCAGTAGCTTATATCACTTATGACTTGATATAATTTGCTTTACAAGTTCAGGATTTGATAGTAATTTAAGCCCTGTATAAGCAAGAAGCTGTGTGCCTTCCTCTATTTTACCAATGCCTTCTTCGCTACCACATACCTGTAAGAAGACTTCTGAATGAAGTGGTGCTTCCTTATCAGTAATTTTAAAAATGGGATGTAGAAGTGGGATAACCTGTGACACATTCCCTGCATCAGTTGAAGGAAATGTGGAATCTTCTGTCCACTCTATTCCTAATTCCTCCAAAGCTTCCTTATAAACTAAATCTAACTTTTCATTAGGTATAATGTTATCTACTTTATTTTGAAAGAGACCCATTTTATAGGTGCACCCTGTTGCTAGGGCTGCTCCTTCTGCTATTTTCTCTACTTTTTTATAAACTTCATTTACTTTTTGCCTAGTAGCTCCTCTTAAATAAAATCTCCCTCTCGTATAATCAGGAACCGTATTAGGTGCTGTCCCTCCATCTAAAATAATGCCATGTATCTTCACATCAGAGGTTAAATGCTGCCTTAGGGCATTAATGCCATTATAGGTGAGGATGAGTGCATCAAGGGCATTGATTCCTTGTTCAGGTGCAGCCCCTGCATGAGCAGCTTTTCCAAAGAATTCAATATCAACTGGATCAAGTGCCAGTGATTTTGGTGTTAGTGTATTAACTCTTCCTGGATGTAATTCTAAAGCAATATCCACATCTTCAAAATAGCCCTTTACTACAAAGCTTTCTTTGGCACTACCATTTTCTCCACCTTCTTCCCCAGGTGTACCGTAAACCCTTATCTCTCCGCCTAATTCCTCCAACTGCTTACTAAGGGCAATGGCGCTAAATGTACTTATTGTACCAATAAGATTGTGCCCGCAGCCATGTCCAAGACCTGCTAAAGCATCATATTCAGCTAAAAATGCTAACGTTGGTCCCTCTTTCTCAGCCTTTTTAACAGCCGTAAAGCCTGTAGGATGTCCAGCTACATCTCTAGTTACTACAAAACCATGTTCTTCTAATTTCTCAGACAAAATGCCACTGGCAAAATACTCATGGTTAGATGTTTCTGGGCGAGCAAATATTTCTTTTGCAATGGTCTTATACGCTTCTTGATGCTCATTAATATATTGAAACAAACTATTCTTTTTGCTATTCATAAGCTTCTCCTCCTATTAAAATACAGGGCTGTTACAAAACGAATGCTTTCTTTCATTCTATTTTGTAGCAGCCCTATTTCCCTAAATTGCCACTCATCTATTAATTAAACTAATCTCTATTTAGATTCTACCATACTGGAATATAAGCACCACTATAAATTTCTTCAATTGCCTTTTTGGTTTCATCTGTATGGTAGACTTCCATTATCTTCTTAAATACATCTTTGTCTTTATCCTCTGTTCTTACTGCAATGACATTAAAATATTGCTGTGCATTTTCTTGCTCTGGATCTTCTCTATAAATGTAATCATAGATGCCTGCATCTGTTGCTGCACCACCATTAATAGCTGCAAAATCTACATCTGCCAAAGAACGTGGGATTTGTACAGATTCCATTGAAACAAATTCAAGCTTCTTTGGATTCTCTGCAATATTCTTTGTAGTTGGTGTCACTTTGTCTGTCCCATCTAAAGTAATAAGCCCTGCTGACTCTAAAAGAAGTAATGCTCTTCCGCCATTAGTAGCATCATTTGGAATAGCCACAGTTGCCCCATCTTTAACTTCATCTAAGCTTTTGATTTTGTTTGAATATAAACCAAGAGGTGCAATAAACGTATAGCCGATTGAAGATAAGTCTAAGCTATGTTCTTTGATAAAATTTTCAAAATAAAGTTCATGTTGAAAAGCATTAAGGTCAATTTCACCGTCTGCTAAAGCAAGATTAGGTTTAATATAATCAGAAAAGCTCACTGGTTCAAGTTCAATATTATACTCTGCCAGCCTTTCATTGATATTATCCCACAAGCGAAAATCTGTACCATTTACCCCAATCTTAAGAACTGTTTTTTCCCCACTATCTGTTTTTTCTGTCTGAGTAGTATTACTTGCCTCATTGCTTGTTGGTTTTCCTGTCCCACATGCTGAAACTCCTAATGCTAATACACCTGTTAATATAATAGATAATAATTTCTTTTTATTCATTGTCATCTCTCCCTATCCTTTTTATAATTTATTATTAATGAGCCAATTTTTTATAGATGAAATCTCCCACTCCCTGAATCAAATAAACTAGGAGTAAAATAATAATAATGGTAACGATCATAATGTCTGTCTTAAAGTACTGATAACCATATCTAATAGCAAAATCGCCAAGTCCGCCTCCACCAACAGTTCCAGTGATAGCTGAATAACCAATTAAGCTAATAAGTGAAACAGTAATGGCTAAGATAATATCTTTTCTACCTTCTACTAAAATTACTTTCGTAATAATCTTCCATGTTGAAAATCCCATAGCCTCATAAGCTTCAATAATACCTCTATCCACCTTAAGAAGTGCCATTTCTACTTGTCTTGCTATAAAAGGAAAGCTGGCAACTACCAGTGGCACAATAGCACCTTTAACACCAATGGTTGTTCCTACAATCATTCTAGTAAGTCCTGGGATAGCTGCTATAAGTACAACAAATGGTATAGACCTTAATGTATTTACAATCTTAGAAACAATGGAATAAACTAATTTGTTGTCACAAATATGGTCCTTTGAAAAAACAAGTAGCATGACCCCTACTGGAATGCCTATGAGTGAAGCAAATAGACCTGATACAGAGATCATGATCATTGTTTCATTAAAAGCCTTTCCTAGCTCTGCTGAGTATTCAATTACATTAGGTATTAATTGCTGTAGCATGTTTAATCACCTCCACTTTTGTATTCAATGTTCTATAGTAATCAAGCGCTTTTTGTATCTGCCAATCATCACCTCTAAGCTCAACTATAAGGCTCCCTACAATGCCTGTATAAAGATGCTCAATATTCCCAAATAAGATATTAACTTGAATATCAAAGTCTCGTTCTAACTTTGAAAGTATAGGTTCATGAGCTACTTCACCATAAAAGTTAAATTTGCATACCATACCTGTAAACTGTGTTAAATCTTCTTCGTTAATGATGGTCCCTGAAGAATGGGCAACAAAGTCTTTTGCTACCTGACTTTGAGGACTAGTAAAAACTTCTACGATATCTCCACTTTCAATCACTTCACCCTTCTCCATAATGGCAATGCGGTTACAAATGCTTTTTACTACTTCCATCTGATGCGTAATGATTACAATGGTAATATTCAGCTTATATCTAATTTCCTTTAGAAGCTGAAGAATAGATTTGGTTGTGGTAGGGTCTAGAGCGGAAGTAGCTTCGTCACATAGCAGAATCTTTGGATCACTGCTTAGTGCCCTTGCAATAGCTACTCTTTGCTTTTGCCCACCACTCAGCTGATTAGGATAAGCATATTTTTTATCTGTTAGATCTACTAACTCTAGTAAGTTGTTGACCTTTTCTTCAATTTCTTTTTTATTCCACTTTAAATTTTTAAGAGGCGCTGCAATATTGTCATAAACATTAATACTGTTCATTAAATTAAAGCCTTGAAAAATCATCCCGATATTACTACGCACTCTAGACAATTCTTTTTTATTCATTTGAGTAAGTATGGCGCCGTCTACCTCTACTTCTCCTTCATCAGGCCTCTCTAGTAAATTAATGATGCGAATGAGCGTACTTTTTCCTGCCCCACTATAGCCAATTACTCCGAAAATATCGCCTTGTTCTATCTCTAAATTAATATCCTTTAATGCTTCAACCTTTGCACCCTTTGTATGAAAGGTCTTATGTATATGACTTAATTTAATCATATTTTTCCTCCCCTCTTCCTAGTTTTTTTCTAGAATACCTGCATTGTCCTCTGGCATTAACCTTAAAAATAGTCTTTTTAAATGAGCAATTTCTTTGAGCTGTTTCTTTGTAAACACATAAGGAAGCTTCCCCTTTTCAATGTTGTTTATCAATTTAATGAAATCTAATAATTTAATTTCCTTATATTTTCCCTTTTCATATTGCTTAAAGATATAATAAGGAAATACCTTTAAATCGCTTATAACCGTTACTTCTTTTTCCTTATGGATTCCTTTAGTCAATTCAATCTTTATTAGAATCCCAAGTAAAGCATTCAACGTATTAAAATCTCCTACCAGGTTGCCTAACGAGTAAGCAATCAGCCCTGTTTTCCTAACTCCTTGTATTGGATCTATGAAGCTATACTTTTCAATAGGCTGCACGACATGAGCATGATTGCCTATAATAATATCTACGCCGCATTCCTCTAATACCCGATGTCCCATATCGATGATGTTTTGAATAGGGTAGGATTCAAATTCTAAGCTCCAATGGAGACAGGCAACTACAATGTCAGCATTCTTTTCCCTAGCAATTTGTACATGTTCCTTCACTAAATCTAGCTTTTCTCCCGGGTTATTCAGCTTGACATGGTTTACTAAATAGGGTTTTCCCTCTGGCACTTGATCACCGTTCAAGGTAAAGGTATAAGCTAAGTATGCTACCCTTACCCCATGCTTTTCTATGATGGGAATGTCTCTTTGTTCCTCTATACTTCTAGATGTCCCAACCTGTTTACAGCCTTTTTTATCAATCAATTCTAAGGTTTCAATAAGCCCTGATTCTCCTTGATTTAAACAGTGATTATTAGCTGTAGAGAAAAAATTAATTCCTCTTCCACCATGTAAATATCTTTCAAACATACCTAGTGTTCCATTAAGCTCTGGCGTACTATTAACACTTCTTGGTGCATTCTGTACTGGTTTAGAAGAAGCTATAGGCGTTTCCAAATTAGCGTAAATGCTGTCTACTCCATCAAAGTAAAAGTCTTCTACCTCATCCCAGAAATGCTCGGTTGTCTCTGGTGTTAACTGGTCTCCTGAAAGTAAGTCTCCACCCGCTGTTAAAGTAAATTTCCCTGTTATCTCAAATGCCTCTGGTAATGAAAATGTAAGGTCTTGCTTTTTAAAATAATCCTCAATTTGACTACCTTTCTCTGCTCTTTCAATCTGCTTTATGTAATACTTATATTTCCACCAATCAAACTCCCCTGGCTGCAAATTACTAAAATCCCCCTGCACATTTTGGGAATATCTATAAGTATCGCCTTTGATTACTCCTAATAAGCGATATTTTATTTTTTCAGCTGCTAGCGACATTTACTCCACCTCCCTGTTGTTTTAGAAACTCCTTCATCTGTAGAAGATCGTTCTAACCTATATATGTTTTACTATATAAAATACAAAAGCTACTTTCTTATTGATAAGAAAGTAGCTCAAATAAAGCAGAACTCACCTTCTTATCTTCTCAAACTCAAAGTTTTAATTACTCTACGTTTGTAGGAATTAGCACCGTGTACACTTATGGAATGTCCGGTTGCTGGGCATCATAGGGCCTATCCCTCAGCCTCTCTCGATAAGAAACAGTTTTTTATTTCTGTGTTTTTATTTCTTAGTGTTTTAATATGTTTTGTAGTATATATTCTTCGTCGAATATTGTCAATAAAATTGCTTATATTTAAAATATAGTTTTTTCCTATAGCTAGATATTGATTTTTCAAGCTTTTGAACCTCATGTATTGATTTTACTTGGTTTTTACAACTATGAATTTCCACATTTTTAATTCCTAGTATTTTAGTAATAGATTGTTTCTGACACTATAAGTTGCTTTTTGAATGAAGGTTTGAAAGCATATTTTATAAATACAAAATTTTTATAAAAACATTAAAAAATACTTGACAATAACATTTAAGAAGCCTATATTATAAGTGTAATTAGCACTCGACCAATGAGAGTGCTAACAAAACTATAAAAAGGTTTCTTAAAGGAGGAGTTTATATGTTTGGATTAACACCATTCAATCGTCAAGCAGTTCAAAGGAGCAACAACGGATTTGTAGACTTTTATCATGTAATGGATGACTTTTTTAACAATGATCTTCTCAACTTAAGGGATTTTAAGTATGACACCTTTAAGGTAGATATTAAAGAAGATGCTAATGGCTATGCTATTGAAGCAGAGATGCCAGGCGTAAAAAAAGAAGACATTGCCATCGACTATCAGAACGATCAACTGATTATAGCCGTACAACGAAAAGAAGAAATGAATGATGAAAAAGATCAATATATCCATCGAGAACGTCGCATGGCTTCTATGCAGCGTGCAATTAGCTTAAAAGATGTTAAAGTAGAAGGCATTACAGCTAAACTAGAAGAGGGTATATTAAAGATAAATATTCCAAAAGAAGAAGTACCCAAAGCAAAACGATTAATTGAAATCCAATAAAAGTTAAGACTTAGAGGACTACTGCACCAAATTGCAGCAGTCTATTTTTATTGTATAGGAAAGCAGGACTTTCCTATACAATAAAAATAGAGAGCTACCTAGCTCTCTATCACAATATTTCTTAATTTACTCACTCAAAAAAGGTGAAAAATCTATTTCTTTTTTATAGGAAGCCAAAACTTAAATTCTACTGGTACCTTCGAGGGATTGTCAGCTAAAAACCATTCCTTTGAAAAAAGATGTTCTTCTAAATAAGTTCGACCGTCAAAATCTACATCATAGCCGCCCATATCCAACATACACTCATATATAGTCTGTGATGATTTTTTCATGGATAAACCTATATCTAAAGTTCCATCTTCATTAAATTCATTCAACACCACATCACCCACAAGAAATAGGCCTTTAGGTGCATCACTCACCTTTGCGCCTAGCAAAGTTGTATTGAGTCCTTCTTCCCCATGCAAAACCATTTGAGCATTATATTCATGAAAATCATTTTCTTCCCCTGTTGGGTGATGTCCCTTAGGTGCAAAACCTATATATCTCCTGGCTTCATAGTCATTCAGATTTTTTACAGCCCACTCTCGTAATTGATTCCATGCCAAAGTTTCAGGTCTGTCACAATTGACTTGAAAGGAAACTACTTTCATATGATTTAATTCTTCAATACGAACTAATGATTTTGAACCAGTCATGATACTACCTCCGTCAAACTTGATTTGGAAAGTGATTGGCTGATATTTTTTGGCTATTCCCAGCTTTCGGACAATCGTTGGCGGCATACCATGAAAAGCTTGAAAAGCTCTCGTAAATGCCTCTGGAGATTCATATCCGTACTTATTAGCTAAATCCACTACCTTTATATCAGTATTTTTAATATCCTCACCTGCAAGAGACATTTTTCTAAACCGCACATAATCTCCTATTGTTAAATCTGTCATGAATGTAAACATTCTTTGAAATCGCGTCAAAGAGCAACAGGCAACACGGGCAACTTCGCAATAATCAATTTTACCTGTTATATTTGACTCTATGTAATCCAAAGCATCATTCATCTTACTTAACCATTCCATCACCAATTTCACCTCTAACAGCAGTATAACTCAAGTTTTCAAAAAGTACCTTGCAAAAAAAATCAGTTGATGCAAGACTCCTGCCTTCTATAATAAGACTATTATCATTATAGCATATAAGGATTTTGTTCTTCGCATATTTAACTCCATTTTTATAGGACTTTTAATGTCTTATTATAATAAAAAAGCTGTAGATTTACCCTACAGCTTCTCTTAAAATATAACAAAAAGACTTTCTTCTGCTTTGTCTAATGTTGATTTCTATTCACTACTTATTATTTTTTAGCCACATGATTGCACTATAGGCATGAATCGCAGCTCCCGTAGGTAATATTTCTTCATTAAATACAACCTTTGCACTATGCATAGGTTCACCAAATAAATCATTTTCAGCTTTTGAACCGGCACCTAGCATCATATAAACACTTGGTACTTCATATGAATAAGAAGCAAAATCTTCTGATCCCATACCACCTGACTCAAATAATACTACTGACTTTTCACCTACTAAATCCTTTACATAGTCTGTTATTTCATGCGCTAAGTTATTATTATTAGCTAGTGGTGGTACAGAAGATAGTTCTATTAATTCTGCTTCGCCTCTAAACATCTTAGCTGTAGAAGTTACTATTTCATTCATTCTGTTAAATATAAATTCACCTATTTCTTTATCTAAGCTTCTAATAGTACCCTACATAATAACCTGGCCAGGTATGATGTTTGCTGCGTCTCCTCCAACAAACTTTCCTATAGTGACAACTGCTGATTGAGTAGCTGATACTTCTCTCGCTATAATTTCTTGTAAAGACAGATAGATATGAGCAGCTATATTGATAGGATCTACACCTAGTTCAGGCATTGCCCCATGACAACCAGCTCCTTTTACAACAATTCTAAATCTATTACATCCTGCTATACTTGTTCCTAAGCCACATAATATGACATTTGAAGGTGTGCCCGAGTGAACGTGCATCGCCATGGCTGCATCTACCTTTGGATTTTCAAGGACGCCTGCCGCTATCATTTTCTTAGCTCCAGTAAAGCCTTCTTCATCTGGTTGAAATACTAATTTTACCGTTCCTTCTATTTGCTCTTGATTCTCTCTAAGTAATTTGGCAGCACCTAAAAGCATAGCCGTATGCATATCATGCCCACAAGCATGCATATAACCATTAGTTGACTTAAAGTCACATTCTGTCTCTTCAGTTACTGGTAGTGCATCCATATCTGCCCTTAGCAAAAAAGTCTTTCCTGGTTTATTCCCCTTAATTGTGGCCACTATACCACTTTCACATATCTCTTCCGGTTCATATCCCATAGCTCTTAATTGCTCTATTACAAAAGCTTTTGTCTTTGGCAACTTTTCGCCTATTTCAGGATAACTATGAATGGTTCTTCTATAGTTTACTATTTCATCTTTTAATAATTTAGCTTGTTCAATAAACTTATTCATCATTCTTTCTCGTCCTTTTACTCAGATAAATTTATTATTTAATTTAGTGTCTCCCCACTCTCATAAACTATTCAGCCTTTTATAACGCTTTCTTTTCATAATCCAATAGTCATAAAATAAACATCTCACTTTAAGAATGCTTAGTAGTTGGTAGCCACTGAGTATTTCTTTATACACTTATAATATAACAAGATTTAAATAAAAATAGCCCCTAAACTTAAAAAACTACTTTTTAATATCTATAAATTACAATCACTATCCCTTAGCTTAGGTGCATCTATATCATGTTGCGCTAATATTGGGTTTTTCACAGGATATTGAATAGCTATTTGTGAATCATTCCATGCAATCTGTCTACTATACTTGTTATCAAAATATTCATCTATACGCATTACCACCTTTGTATTATCTTCTAAAGAAATAAAAGCATGCCCAAATCCTTTTGGTATAAGTATCTGCCTTCTATTTTCCTTACTTAATTCAACTGATATCCATTTTAAATATTGGGGTGAGTCTTTTCGTAAATCAATAGCATAATCTATCCCCCTACCCTCTATGCAATAGAGCAGTTTAGTCTGTGCTACAGGGTTATTCTGAAAATGAATGCCATATAAAGTTCCAGACTTTATAGGACAATAAACATCCTCTTCAATAAAATGAACATCTATTCCGTTTTCTAATAATTCCTTCTCGGAGTAGTTCGAGAATTTCAATCCTCTATTATCTTCCTTACAAGCATACTCTAGAATTTTTACTTCCTTTAACTCTGTTTCTATCACTTGTAACACCTTGTCATCTCCCCTTAAAAATATATCTTTTAATGTAAAAATCATATATCATTATACATCAAAACTACTCTATTTTCAGTCTAGCCTATCACTTACTTATGATACGGTTCACTTCATCTAGAAAAAGGGCGGAGTTTTCATAACATAACAGCCTTATAAATATTACAAGGCTGTCCTAAGTAGTTATTTTTTCTTTTACATATAAAATCTTTATCCCTCTCATAGGATTTCTTTATCCTTACCCCCTTAGGTCCTTAAATATAGTTTTATTACCTGCATTATCTTCCATACATGGACAATTACAACACCCAGCCAACAATCAACTACTTCGCTGAACGCACTAATCCCCAAAGAGTGTCAAGTAATAGGGGCACTCTTTGGGGACAATCTTTATAAACTATCTTGCAAAACTAATTGGGACAACATAGGTATGTTGCTCATCCTCAATATGAATAGATTCTATTGCTACTTTTACATCAAATGCTTTTTTCATATTGATTTCATTAATAACTTTTTTACTATCTCCCCAGAACCATTCTTTATTCTTAGATAAAATTAAAGATTTGTGTGCTACACGTAAAGCATGAGCTGGATAGTGTGTATTAATAATACAAGAGATTTGATGCTTCTTGGCTAACTTTTCAATTGTATCTAAGATAATTAATTGATTTTTAAAATCAAGATTGGATTCTGGTTCGTCCATAATTAACATTCTAGGCTTGGAAGCTAATGCTCTTGCAATAAGGACCATTTGGAGTTGTCCACCACTCATTTGATGACAATTTTTATTAGCCAAATGTGTGATACCCACCATTTCCATAGCCTCATCTGCTATTTCAATATCTTCCTTACTAGGTTGAGAAAAGATTCCCAAATGAGCAGAACGCCCTAATAAAACCATTTCTCTAGCAGTATAGGTAAAGGTAACATTTTTAGCTTGTGCTACATATCCAATATTCGTCCAAACTTCCTTTTCAGAAAGTTGTTTTATAGACTTTCCATCGATTCTACTTTCTCCATGTCTCCATGGTTTAAGGCCCATCATGCATTTAAGTAATGTAGTTTTTCCAATGCCATTAGGTCCTAAAATAGCTAATGTCTCACCATCACCAATTGTAAAATTAAGATTTTCAAAAAAGATTTCCTCTCCGAATCCATATGCGCCATCTTTTACCTCAAAGATCATGCCCAGCCACCTCCTGTTTTTCTAAGTAGATAACCGAAGAACGGTGCACCAATAAGTGCTGTTAAAATAGAAAGTGGAATTTCTGCTGTACTTGCACTCCTTGCCACCGTATCAATAATAACCATATAAGATGCACCTAAACTAATACTTACAGGAATCACTCTTTGATTATTTGTACCAACTAACATCCTTGTAATATGTGGAATCAAGAGTCCAATCCAACCAATTTGCCCACACATAGATACGGCAGATGCTGTAATAGCTGTAGATGCTAAAATCACAAGCCATCTCATATGTTGTAAGTTATACCCCATTGTACGTGCTTCATCTTCACTAAGAGCAAGGATATTCAGTCTCCAACGTAATAAATAAAGTATTGCAGAACCAATAATAATTAATGGTGCCCCACCTAAAAGCGTATTATAAGATACACTTGCCATACTTCCCATTAACCAATAAGTAATGGCTGGTAGCTTTGTTTCTGGATCTGCTACATATTTAATCAGTGATATTAAAGCCTGGAAGAATGCTGAAGTGACCATTCCACCAAGTACTACCATTAAAATAGTTGATTTCCCTTTTATTTTACTAATTGAATAAGTTAGTGCTACTGCCGCAATGCCAAAGACAACTGATAGAGCTTGTACCATTACAATGTTTTCAAATAACAAAATACCTAGTGCTGCCCCAAAAGAAGCCCCAGCAGCTACACCTAATGTGTCAGGTGTAGCTAATGGATTACTAAATAAACCTTGAAAAGCAGCTCCAGATACAGCAAGTCCCATTCCTACCAGAAGCGCTAATAAAATCCTAGGCAAACGTACATTCCAAACAACTGATAAGTGAATATCTGGAATCTCTTGATTCATACCAAAAATTTGTTGCAATAATACATCCATAACTTCTTTTGGACTAATCATATATCGTCCTAAACATAAAGCCAAAAATCCAATTACGATGGGTAAAAGCACTAATAATACGATCTTGAACTTAGAATGTAATTTTAGTTTTTCTACCATTTCTTATACTCCATTAGCAGCTTCACGACTTGGATTAAAGATTGTAGTTACATCTTCATCTGTTAATTCAATACCATAGAATTCACTATAATATTCTTTTACTTCTGTATTCATATCCACATCTTCAAATTTCTCTGGATACATTTGTTTTGCAAACCATTCTAACATAAGTGGTGTATCTGATGAAGGTGGATACCATCTATACATGCCTAATGGAATTTTGTAAACTTCTCCATCTTGTACAGCTTTTACGCTTCCCCAGTCTGCATTATCAATTGTATTATCCATTAAATCTTCTGGCATTCTACTTGAGAAGTTCGTGATAAAGATTTTATCTGGATTCCATGTATAAATTTGTTCCATATTAACAGCTGCTGTTCCTTTAATTTCATCTGCAGCGTTAATACCACCTGTCGCTTCAATCCAGAAATCTCCAAAGTGTCCATCTCCTGCAACAGTTAATTCTTCATCACTATAACGATAGAGAATAAGTACGCGTTCTTTCTCTTCTTCTGTAATATCTTCAACTTTTGCCTGAACTTCTTCAAGTACTTGGTATCCCATTTCTTTGATTTCTTCTGCACGGTCTTCTTTTTGGAAAATAACACCTAATTGTTCCATCCAAGAAGAAACTGCTTCAATAGCATTGCCATCCCCCGTAGGATTTGCTATAAATCCAACTGCTGGGATACCTGCTTTCTTTAAAATTTCATATTCCTCTGTATTGGTTCCTAAGTAAAATACAACGTCTGGATCTAATTTCATTAATTCTTCTGCATTAATTTGTCCATCTTGAATAAAGCTTGTCTCTACACCAGATAAGTCTGCTACTTTACCAAGCATTGACCCTTCTGCTGCTGCTTTAGCTGCTGGGTGCATACCAACTAATCCCTCTGCTGAACCTTGGAAAAGTGTATAAACAGATGGTAATGGCCATAAAGAAGTAATAACCACTCTCTCAATTTTTTCAGGTAATACAACTTCATTTCCTACTTGGTCAATGATTGTTCTAGTTCCTGCATTTGTTCCTGCTTCTACTGATGGTTGTTGCTCGGCTGAAGAAGCTGCTGTCCCACATCCTACTACACTAAAAACCATTCCCGTTGCTAATACTGCTGTTCCTAATTTCTTTAATAAGTGCATATACTCTCCTCATCTCTATATGGATTATGTTTAGTTACTCATTCTAAGTATCTTTCTTAAGTGACTTGGCTAAAGGACTACTTTTCATTACTTGGTCCATATATTCACCCATAATTCTTGGGCTATTATGCCAATATAATCTACTAGATACTGCTACGTGAGGTAACTCAATAAATTCTGCTTTACTATAACTTGGTATAAGCTGTTTAAATAATGGATCACCAATAATAACGTCATAAGTATCTGCTTTTAATAATTTTATAAGTTGTAATTCACTTTCAATATGAATATCTCCTTGGCATGCAAGCTGCTTATCTAATTTAAAGAATGTTGCTACCTCTACATTTTCTATTTGATATTCATCTTTTAAATAATCTCTAATGCTATTTGATAAAATCTGCTCTCCAGTAATAAGCACACGTTTTTGTGTCTCTGAAGTAGCTTCATCTGTAACTTCTGCTACATCTTTTTGTCCGACTTTTAATGCTTCTATTAATCTACGTTCACCAGACTCACCTACTGGTACACCTACAATATATGGCATTTGATAGTGTTTTTCTAAATATCTTGCAAGCTCTAAACCAGCTACTGAAATAACAATATTGATTTGTGCTTTAGTTGTTTGTTGGATGGCTTCAAAGCTTGTATGCATACTCCAACTTGCATTGACTTTATAGCCATGTTTCTCTAATAGTGCCATTAAGTCTGTGATATTTTCATTTATAGAAAAATCTAAAGGTGTTGCCCCTAAAATATTAACTGTTTTTTCCTCTTTTACATCGCAAGCTTTTACAAATCGTTTTGCAAGTTCTAAATAAGCTTGCGAAATACCTATATCATAGTAATTAAGCCCTGTTGTATCAAAACCTAAACTTGGCACCTTTGTCATATTCTCTATTTCTTTTGCAATACCTGTAAAGTCTGATCCAATAATCATTGGTACAGGGCTTCCTAATACGGTAATAAATTCTGGCTTTAAATCTTCTGCTGCCATTCTTACTTTATTAATAAGTTTTTCGTCATCTCCTAAAACAGCATCTAACTCTCTAAGTCCTGAGCAGAATACTAATTTTTGATTATCATACCATCTTGGTTCATCAAACCCTGTATAATTCCCTGTACATCCAGATGCATCATGAATAACGCTCATACCACCAAGCTCATAAAGCGCTGAACAAACTCCAGAATAATCAGGTGCAAAAGGAGGTAATTTAATACATAATTTTCTCATGCTACACCACCAGTCCATATTTTTCAATCATTTCTTTAAGTGCCATTGGCTCAAGATAACATTTTGTCATCTTTTCCATAAGCTTCATAATACCGCTATATCCAAACATATACTCATCTTGAATTAAATCTACTACATGTTTCGCTTTATCAATATATGCCGCATTGTAACCAATCGCGATACAGTCTTGTTCTTCTTCAACTCTACTAATACGATTATGATTGGTTGCTGAAATAATCTCTACCCCCGGTGCATTTACCTTAAGCCATTCAAATGACTCTTTCTCAAAGGCTACTACTTCTTCAGCATATACTTTTTGTACGTTAAAACCATAACTGATAAGTGCTTTGGCTAAATTGTATGGTCTGCAAACCGCTGAGTGACCAATAATAATTGGGAAGTCCCCAATAATTTCTCTAGCTTTTTTGATTTGTGCTTGAGCTTCTTCTTGTATAGCCGTTAGGTCTATAGCAGCATCTTTATCAATAAAATCAATAATCTCTTTGTATTGTGCTGCAACTGCTTCCATCTCATAACTGACTGGTAAGAAACGATAATCTACTTGATGACGACGTTTCATATCTTCTGCTGCCACTTTTGCTTCTGGTCTTAGAACAAGATTGTATTTACTTTCACCCATTTGCTCAAACTCTTTAAATGTTTTTTGCTCTGAAATATGTTTTACTTCTTTAATACCCAGTTGTTTAAGTACGTCAAATAACTCATTATTTTCTTCTAAAGCAACGAAATTTCCTAAAAGGTTAAGTGTGTCCTCTTTTTCTCCATTTCCTTCAACAAGCTCATACATTTTACGTTGAAGTGTTACTGGTGGTGGCGTTTTAGAGCCATTTGTAATTGGATTCATATGTCCTACTTGGAACTTAATAGGATACTTATTATTTAAAACATCTAAAATGGCTACGTGGTCTGTTCCTAACAAATCATCTAAACAACTTACGAAGATGAAAATTACCTTAGGTTGTTCTTCTAACGCTTCTAATAAAGCCTCTATCCCTTGGATAATAAGATCTTCATAGCTTCCTGAAACAATATCTGCTTGATCTATATATAAATAAGATAGACGCTCCTTATTTCCATGTTCAATGGCACCTAACGCACCATGTCTACCGCATGCAGATGGGCATACAAAAAGTTGATAGCTTTCTGGTACTAACATACCTACTCTTACAACACCCCATCCACCATGTGCTGGTGAGCAATAATGTACTGTGCTTGTAAATGGATTATTCCTCTTCATGGCGTGTTCCCTCCAGTATAAGTTCTGCGAGTTCTAAGTAGTGTTTTGCCATTTCAGATTCTGGGTAAGCTTCTACCACTGTTTTACCTTGCTGCTCTGCTAATTGTACATGTCCGTCTCTAGGTATTTTCTTAACTACTTTTGTGCCAATTTCTTCGGCTGCTTTATTAACAATGTTTTCTTCATCCTCCACATTTCTTGAGTTAAGAATAATCCCACCTAATTTTGCATAACCTCTTGTTCCAAAGTTTTTAATCGCACTCGAAATATTAGAGGCTGCATAAAGTGCCATCATTTCCCCTGATGAAACAATAAACACATCGTTAGCATAGCCGCCACGAATTGGCATTGCAAAGCCACCGCATACTACGTCTCCCAGAACATCATAGATAATAATATCTGGCTTATAAATGTTATAGGCATCTAATTCTTCTAACTTTTCAAATGCTGTAATGATACCACGTCCAGCACATCCAATACCTGGTGTTGGGCCCCCTGCTTCCACACAAAGTGCACCTTTATATCCAATTTTAACGATATCTTCTAATTCAACATCTCCGCCTTTTTCCTTAATAGCATCTAAGACAGTAATAAGACTTTCTCCACTTAATAAGTTTGTTGTTGAATCCGCTTTTGGGTCACAACCAATTTGCATGACCTTATACCCTTTTTCTATAAGTGCTGCTGTCAGATTTGAAGTAGTAGTTGATTTACCAATACCACCTTTTCCATAAATAGCTATTTTTCGCATCTACATTTAGTCCTTCCTTCAATTAACTACTTTTATTATTTCTAATTATTAAACATCCATTATTCTTTATGAATAATTACTCTCTTATTGATTTTTTTACCTACTTATAATATATTATTTTATAAATAATAATGTGTCTCATTTGAGACAGCTTATCATAATTTAGGAGATGTCTATGCATAATTTTGGAAAACTATTTAATAACTTATCACAAACTACGATTCAAACCTTGCTCACCCAAGTTCCTCATACAATAAAATCCTATCTTCCTCGAGAGACAATTTTTACTGAAGTAGATTTTAATCGGCAACTCGGTATTCTTTTAAAAGGTGAGGTACAAATATATAAAACTTTGTCCACAGGTACTGAATTATTACTTAAACATTTAAACGCTAATGCCCTACTTGGTATAGGTTATGTATGGGGGGATGCAGAATATTTTCCTGCCACTATAAAAGCTGTTAGGCCTTGTACAGTCCTATTTTTACCTAAAAACTCTTTAAAAAAGCTTTTTTCACTTGAACCCATTATTTTAGATAACTTTCTAGATGCTATGAATCATAGCTTTTTATATCTCACTAACAAAATAGAAATGCTAGCCCTTCCATCTGCTAAAGAACGCTTATTATTTGTTATTATGGAGTCCTGTCAGACTAATACAAGTATGCCACTTAACAAGTCAAGACTCTGTCAGGAACTTTCTATTAGTCGTGCTTCTTTATATCGTTGCCTTGAGCAGCTTCAAGATGAACAATATATTCAAATTTACTCTAATAGAAAAGTAGGCTTACATCCTTGTGCGTTTAAATAAATCTATTTATGCTTTTATACCCCACTCAAAATAATAGATAAAAAAATAGAGAGCAAATTGCTCTCTACCTTATTTATCCTATTTATAGCATGGACCATATTACACATAGTTTTCTTTAAAACCTAGTATTATCAACGCTTCTAGCGTTAAACTCCCCCTATTTGTGGTAGGGTTTACCTCACCTTGTTAAGTGGAAGTCTTCTTATATACTCTTTATTTGAATAAAACAACTTCAAATTTTTCCTCTTTAAAAATACTTGTTCTGTAAAGATTAACCTTAAAAATAGTCTTTTTAAATGAGCAATTTCTTTGAACTGTTTCTTTGTAAACACATAAGGAAGCTGCCCTTTTTCAATGTTGTTTATCAATTTAATGAAATCTAATAATTTAATTTCCTTATATTTTCCCTTTTCATATTGCTTAAAGATATAGTAAGGAAATACCTTTAAATCGCTTATAACCGTTACTTCTTTTTCCTTATGGATTCCTTTAGTCAATTCAATCTTTATTAGAATCCCAAGTAAAGCATTCAACGTATTAAAATCTCCTACCAGGTTGCCTAACGAATAAGCAATCAGCCCTGTTTTTCTAACGCCTTGTATTGGATCTATGAAGCTATACTTTTCAATAGGCTGCACGACATGAGCATGATTGCCTATAATAATATCTACGCCGCATTCCTCTAATACCCGGTGTCCCATATCGATGATGTTTTGAATAGGGTAGGATTCAAATTCTAAGCTCCAATGGAGACAGGCAACTACAATGTCAGCATTCTTTTCCCTAGCAATTTGTACATGTTCCTTCACTAAATCTAGCTTTTCTCCTGGGTTATTCAGCTTGACATGGTTTACTAAATAGGGCTTTCCCTCTGGCACTTGATCACCGTTCAAGGTAAAGGTATAAGCTAAGTATGCTACCCTTACCCCCTGCTTTTCTATGATGGGAATGTCTCTTTGTTCCTCTATACT
Organism: Cellulosilyticum lentocellum DSM 5427; assembly: GCF_000178835.2. Taxonomy (GTDB): domain Bacteria; phylum Bacillota; class Clostridia; order Lachnospirales; family Cellulosilyticaceae; genus Cellulosilyticum; species Cellulosilyticum lentocellum. Next base: position 462,204 of record NC_015275.1, on the reverse strand, counting down.
TCTAGCTGTCCCAACCTGTTTACAGCCTTTTTTATCAATCAATTCTAAGGTTTCAATAAGCCCTGATTCTCCTTGATTTAAACAGTGATTATTAGCTGTAGAGAAAAAATTAATCCCTCTTCCATCATGTAAATATCTTTCAAACATACCTAGTGTTCCATTAAGCTCTGGCGTACTATTAACACTTCTTGGTGCATTCTGTACTGGTTTAGAAGAAGCTATAGGCGTTTCCAAATTAGCGTAAATGCTGTCTACTCCATCAAAGTAAAAGTCTTCTACCTCATCCCAGAAATGCTCGGTTGTCTCTGGTGTTAACTGGTCTCCTGAAAGTAAGTCTCCACCCGCTGTTAAAGTAAATTTCCCTGTTATCTCAAATGCCTCTGGTAATGAAAATGTAAGGTCTTGCTTTTTAAAATAATCCTCAATTTGACTACCTTTCTCTGCTCTTTCAATCTGCTTTATGTAATACTTATATTTCCACCAATCAAACTCCCCTGGCTGCAAATTACTAAAATCCCCCTGCACATTTTGGGAATATCTATAAGTATCGCCTTTGATTACTCCTAATAAGCGATATTTTAATTTTTCAGCTGCTAGCGACATTTACTCCACCTCCCTGTTGTTTTAGAAACTCCTTCATCTGTAGAAGATCGTTCTAACTTATATATGTTTTACTATATAAAATACAAAAGCTACTTTCTTATTGATAAGAAAGTAGCTCAAATAAAGCAGAACTCACCTTCTTATCTTCTCAAACTCAAAGTTTTAATTACTCTACGTTTGTAGGAATTAGCACCGTGTACACTTATGGAATGTCCGGTTGCTGGGCATCATAGGGCCTATCCCTCAGCCTCTCTCGATAAGAAACAGTTTTTTATTTCTGTGTTTTTATTTCTTAGTGTTTTAATATGTTTTGTGGTATATATTCTTCGTCGAATATTGTCAATAAAATTGCTTATATTTAAAATATAGTTTTTTCCTATAGCTAGATATTGATTTTTCAGGCTTTTTAGTCTCACACCTTGATTTTACTTGGTTTTTACAACTATGAATTTCCACATTTTTAATTCCTAGTACTTTAGTAATAGATTGTTTTTTAAGTCTAACCCACTAAAAATAGAGAGCTATTTAGCTCTCTATCACAACACCCTTATATTGTATCCTTCGTGTCATCTCTTCTCCTTGTTATTTGCGCCTACTCATTGTGTCAATTTATTATAACCCTATTTATTTCTAATATGCTATATCATAGAAACCTATGTTTCCTGTTGTTTGATACACCTCTTCAGAAATAAAAGCACCCTGATTTTCATCATAATAACAGTCGTACATCGTAAGTCCTGCACCTTGAACTTTACTAATTAGTAAATGAAATATAGTAGTATCTCCATACTCCTCATAGCCTTTATACTCTAGCTTACCAAGCTGTATAAATCCATCAAACACTGGGTAGAGCTGTCCATCTTTACGTACAATGAGTTTCCATTCACTTCCGTCATCCATAATAAGTTTCCCCTCCTCATCTAAGGACGTTTCACAATATACCTCTACCTCTTCCATTTGCTCATCATCGTCTATATCTACTTTCTTTTCATTCAAAAGAGTATAGTCTTGCAGACTATCACCTTCCTCTATAGGATAAATAATCTGTACTTGTTCATCTACTTCCTCATTTGTTATTTCTTCTTTTGCTTCATCTTCTTCCTTTGCGCTTAGGTACATAATTGCTGGCCACCCATCTTTCCCATTTTCAGCAATTATGTAGGTTGCCTGCTTATCTTCTATACTCACACTTACAAGTAATTGTGGTATGCCCTCTGGTATAACTGTTTCTATCAAAAGCCCATAATCATCTTCTGTATAGGACTTGGTGTATATTGTTTCTCCTTCTACTATCTTTTCACCATCAAAAATCGCCTTTTTCACTTCAATCTTTGTTCCATTGTATTTAGGAATAACAAGTAATTCCTCAATATTTTCTAAATGTGTATAGGTATCTAAACAAGTAAGCCCTTTTATTACTTCTTCTTCGGGCTTATTCATAATAAGCGCTACCACCTCATCTTTAGCATATTTTTCAAATGCTGTATTATAAAGTGGTTCTTCTTTGCTTACCACTTCTTCCTGTTGAACAACTTCCTTTCCTTGATCAATAGATGAATCTCTGCATCCTGTAAGACTAGCAAGTAATATAAAGCACACCCCTAATATAAATTGCTTTTTCTTCATATCTATTCCCCCTTACTCCTTGATAATATCATTATACTATATAAAAAAATTCCAGAACATAATCCTCTTTATTTTATATTCTGGAATCCGTCTATCTGTACTCATATGAACTACTCTTCGTTGTCTTATAGATGAATAACTTTGCCTCAATGACTATTTTTACCCCTATTAATACTTGAAGGAAATTAATAAAATAATTCCAGCGCTTAAGCAAATCATTTGCTCCTTCAAATTGACTGCTTGGGTATCTGCCTAGCTGATTATGCCTGCTCCATTCTCTTATTAAACCTTTCCAATAAAAGGTCAAATCAAAAATATTCTCACTAGGAAGCTTATCGGGGTCTATATATATCCCCTACATACATCCCTTAAACAGTATAAGCATCAGTATCAGCATACCTCCTATTATGAGCATCTTCTTTTTCCATGTTTTTTCATGATCCTTGACCGTCTCTTTTACCACTCTTGTAGTAAGTAGCAGTAATAAAAACCCTATCAGTATAACAGGTAGCTGTGCCAAACTTTTTTGCTCCTTAAACCATTTTTCTCTATGGCTTATGGTATCGTTATTGCTACCTACCCCCATAATCAATAAATCCTATATATAACTCTAGTACGGGGTGAAAAAATGAAAAAATCAGTATTAATTATAGGTTCAGGTATAGGTGGTTTATCTACAGCTCTAAGATTACTAAGCAAAGGATATGATGTGAAAGTCTACGAAAAAGAAAAAATGATAGGTGGTAAAACAAATCAATTAGTCCACCCCCCATTTACCTTTGATTTAACCGCTTCAATTTTAATGAACCGAGAAGTCTATGAAGAAGTTTTTCATGATGCTAACTTGGATTATAAAGATTTCATAGAATTTATAAAAGTTGATCCAACTTATCGCAGCTTTTATCCAGATGGAACTTTTTATGATTTTACTAGGGATCTAGTGTCATTAATAAAAACTCTAGAATCTATTTCAACAGAGGATGCTATTGGATATATGAAGTTTTTATCAGAGGTATATGAAAGGTATATCATTGCAAATGATCACTTTTTACATCAGTCTTTTGAAAATGCTATGGACTTCTTTAAACCCTCATCCTTAATAAATGCATCGAAAACAAAAGCATTCTCTACCTCTCATCAATTAATTTCAGAGTATATTAAGGATGAAAAACTACAAGAGTTCTTATCCTACCAGTCATTATATGTAGGGATATCTCCCTATGAAGGACCTAGTATCTATACATTAGTACCTGTAATATCTCAGTTATATGGTCTATGGCATTTAAAGGGTGGAATGTACTCCTTTATCAAAGCTTTAGAAAAGGCAATTTACAGCTTTGGAGGGGTAATCGAAACCAATTTCTCCGTAAATGAAATTATCATTTCTAATGGCAAAGCTATTGGAATAAAATCTACAAAAAATGAAACCATTTTCGCTGATATAATCATTAGCAACGCAGATTTTCCTTATACAATGGATACTCTTTTAAAAAGTGATACTCATAAAGGAAAATATAAAACTAGTAAATTAGTTGATTTAAAATACACCTGCTCCACCTTTATTATTTACTTAGGCTTAAAGAAAAAATATCCTCAGCTTTCAGTTCATAATCTTTACTTAAATGTTGACTTTAAAAAGAATATTGACTCAGCTTTTACAGGACATTTACCCACTAATCCTTCCCTCTATATCTATTGTCCTACTAGAGTAGATAATAGTATGATAGCAAGTGATGGTGAATGTATAAGTATAGTAGCACGAGTTCCAAATTTATTTTTTAGAAATATAGCATGGAATGAGAAAACAATAAAGTTTATGAGAAACAACATCCTATCTGCCCTAAAAAATATCTCAGGTTTAGAAGATATTGAGGAAGATATTATTTACGAAAACTACCTTACCCCTCAGAATCTAAAAGATAGTTTTAACGCCTATGGTGGTGCTGCTTTTGGCTTAAGCCCAACCCTAACACAAACCAATTACTTTAGACCTCACTTTATGTCAAGTTATGTGAAAAATCTCTATTTTGTTGGTAGTTCTGTTCATCCTGGTCCAGGTGTTTCTATTGTCTTGCTCTCAAGCAAGCTTGTAGTTCAAGAAATATTGAGAAACGATAGCTGAAATAGCTAAAACAGCAGCTAATAAAGTAACCCCTACATAAGTCATGATACTTGACTAATAGTAGGGGCTCACATTAGCAAATGGAACATCAAATCTTCTCTCTATTCCATCACTGACTTAATTCTTATCATAACCAATTCATTCGAACTTTAATATTATGAATACTTACACTGCCCATCTGAACTACTTATGATATAGTCCACCTCACCTCATTAAGTAGAGATTATCTTACTTTTACTACCTTTTTAAAGCTTGATACCGAAACCATATAACTTACTATAAATATACCCATACATATTGTAGCACTTATCACAAATGTTCCTAATAAACTCTCCGATAGAAAGTCTCCTAGTACTTGAATTGCAAAAAAGCTATCTATTAAGCCTATCACTAATGGTAATGCATAAAATAAAGCAACTTCTTTACTAATGGCTCTTTCTAAATCTTTTTTGGAACCACCTATACGCATTAAAATCTGATACTTCTCTTTATCTTCCATAGCATCACTATATATCTTCGTATAGATAATACTTGCTTCTGCTAGTACAAAGACTAAAAATAAAAAGGTACCAATGGCATAGACTACCCGTAGCCATGCAACATTTTCTATTTTATAAATCCCTATTTGCTTTTCCATATCGTTATCCAAATAAGGGTTAATCCGCTGGGTAACGTCCTCTATTACTTCTTTATTTAATAGCTGCTGCTCATTGTCTACTTTAATGCCATAAAAATGAAGGGTTTCTCCTTGCGTTTTTAATCTATTATAAACATCATCATTTACAACAAGTGTGACCTCATTTAAGAGTGAGCCTAGTGTCTTAAATCGAATATCCCCTAGACTTACTTCATAAGGTTCATCATAGATACGTACCTTGGTTGTTGGCACAAGGCTTGCTAAGGTTCCTGGTCTTTGAATATAAATGACTTTATTGCCTTCCACCATTTTTTCATTCACCTTGGCTATTTCATCTTCATTTCCATTATTTCTTAAAATCCCTAAGAACTGCTCATAAGAAAGAACATTATAGTCACTTCGTTGCCACCTTTCTCCCTCTTTTAAAGTGGACTTTACCCTAAGTACAGTAGTATCTAGTTCATATTGTTTATGACCTACTTCAAGAAAACACTCTGCTATTTCTTTAGTAGAAATCGCCCCTTTAGAAGCAAAAGATGCCGTATAAAGGGTATCATTTTCATAAGACATTGTATAAAGATTTTTCATAGAAACTGCTGTTCCTAATACAGAAATGGTACACGCTGTTAATAAACTCATAGTGGCATAAGTGGTATAATTTTTCTTTATACGATAAGCGAGGCTATTAATTGCAATGATATTCTCACCCTTATATAAAATTGATTTTTTATTAATAAGCATCCTAAATACGACTGGAATGAATGCGTAAAAGAGCCCATATGTTCCTATACATACAAGAAGTAACGTCTTAAACACATTTAAGGTTGAAAGCTTCACCAAATAATAACCATATAACATGGCACCTAATGATAGTGCTGCTATGATATAGGTTAAAATATTTACTCTAGGCATACGTTCTACTTTTCGGCTATCATTTAATAAGTCAATGATTTTACTTCGTATAATACTTATAAATCCCTTTATGCTCATGATTGTAAAAATCACCATAAAACCAATAGCTGTACGAATGAGGGCTCCATTTGTAATATCAAGTTTAACCTTGACATTAAAACCTGCTAGTCCAAAAATAATCATTTGAAAGAACTTAGAAAACAATGCTCCTAGACTAATTCCTATAACACATGCGCATATACCAATAAGCATCATTTCTATAAAATAAATACTACCTATTGTCTTTAGGTCAACCCCCATAAAAATATAGAGTCCAATTTCCTTCTTCCTATTTTTGAGGAAAATATTTGAAGTATACCAAATAAAAAAGAATATAAATATCACCAAAATAACGATAATCATCTGAGCAATCATCTTCGTATAATTGGCATTGTATTCACCTAAAGTTTTTATGGCATCCCCACGCATAAGTATAAAGAAATTACTGAGTATGATGACTGAAAACACCATGGATATAAAAAACATGGTATAGGTTTTCATATTATTTTTGAAGTTATTGTATGCCATAGCAAATACCCTCATTATCTCGCACCCCCTAAGGTTGCTAATAGGTCAATAATACGTCCATAAAATTCCTTTCGCTCATTACCTCTATTTAATTGACACTTGATTTCACCATCACTTAATACATATACCTTTTGCGCATAACTTGCAGTAAGGGCATCATGGGTAACCATAATGATGGTGGCTTTCTTCTCTTCATTAACTCTCTTCAAACATGCTAATAAATCAGAAGAAGACTTTGAATCTAATGCTCCTGTTGGCTCATCTGCAAATATAACACTCGGACTTGTAATAAGTGCTCTCGCTGCTGCTCCTCTTTGCTTTTGTCCTCCAGATAACTCATAAGGATACTTATTCAAATGTTCCTTTAATCCAAAAGTCTCTGCTATGGCAACTACCTTTTCTTCGATTTCCTTGCTCTTTTTATGCCCTAATGCAAGAGGTAATGCCATATTATCCATCAAATTCATATTATCTAAAAGACTATAATCCTGAAAGATAAATCCTATATGATCTTTTCTAATCTGTGATAGCTCTTTATTTCTAAGTTTTGTTATATCCTTACCATCTAATAAGATCTCTCCCTTTGTGGGTTTATCAATGGTGGACAAAAGATTTAAGAGGGTCGTTTTTCCTGAACCAGAAGGTCCCATAATCGCTATAAACTCTCCCTCCCCTACTGTAAGAGAAATATCTTTTAGTACCTGTGTCTTAAATCCTTTTATACCATATTCCTTATATAAATGGCTTAATTTTAAAATCTCCTTCATTTAAGCGCCTCCAAAATTAAATTTGTATAATTCAATTTTAATAGCATCGCTAACTATATTCCTTCACTTAACATGACATTTTCATTTATAACGTTACATTTTTGCAACCTTAATATAATCTGATATCTTATAAAACTTTATTCTAAACAAAGTATACTTTCCTTCTACAGACTCTACCTCTATGTCATGACCTAACTTGTCTAAAATTTTCTTAGAGAAATAAAGTCCCATCCCTGTAGATTTATACGTTGTATTTCTTCCATTCTTACCTGTGAAACCTTTACTAAAAATGCGCTCTTGATCTTCCTCTGCAATACCTACCCCATAATCTTTGATATTTAAAATAATATATTGGGCGTCTTCTTCACCGTAAAAACTGATTTTCCCATTTATCCCCGCATATTTAATCGCATTACTAATCATTTGCCCTATCACATAGACCAGCCACTTTTTATCTGTATAAACTTCAAGATTTAAGTACGCCATTTCCACCTCTATATTGTTTTTGATTAAGAAAAAGGCACTTTGCCTGATTGCAGTTTTGACGATTTCATCTAGCCTTTCCTCTCTAATAAATAAATCCTCTACGGCTGCAGTGGCTCTACTACCATAGAGCACATTATTTACTAACAAGTTGATTCTCTCTATTTCATGTTTAACATCATATCCTACTTCATCATCTTCTATTCTCTCTACCATCATACTTAATGCACTAATGGGTAACTTAATTTCATGTACCCATTTAGAGAGATATTCTTCCATCTCTTTGATTCTTTCTTCATTATTAGCTTGTTCTTTAGCAAATTTTAGTTCTTTTGTATCTACTATATAACGCATAATTTCCCCAGACACATCATCCCCTTTAATCTCTTCTCTTGTGATATCTTCCCCTTCTTCTAGTGCATGATATAACTGTTCATAGCTGGATTTCCACTTTATATAGCTTATATAAAAACCACCTAAATAAAAGGTTATTAACACCATGTCTAAATAAAGTATATCCTCTTGTTGTATGGTCTCTGTACTTAATAGAAATAAATAGGCATTCACACATAGTAAAATGATGAGCTGTACGGCAATAGTCACTTTTTGTTCAGAAATAAACTGTCTTATTTTCATTACATCATATACCCCAACCCTTTTTTAGTTTTAATAACTTCTTCTAGTCCGATTTCTTTCATCTTACTACGTAATCTTGTCATATTAACAGTAAGCGTATTATCACTAATAAATTCGTCATCATTCCATAAACTCATCATGATTTTATCTCTAGAAACTACCTTTCCTTTATTACGAATAAGCAGTGTTAATATTTTAATTTCATTCTTGGTAAGCTCTAAACTATTTCCCTTATACCTAAGTTCACATTTATCTATATCTAATACAGCATCGTTATAATACAATAATGCACCTGCATCTGTATATTGGTAAGCTCTCCTTAATAAGGCATTTATTTTACTTAGTAATACCTGAGTGTCAAAGGGCTTTGTAATATAATCATCTCCTCCATTATTAATCCCCATAATAACATCCATATTGGAGTCCCTTGAAGATAAAAATAAAATAGGAAGATTAGATACTTCTCTTATCCGCCCACACCAATAAAAGCCATCATAATAAGGTAAATTCACATCCATAAGTACAAGTTTAGGCTGCTTCCTCACGACCTCTTCTAAAACATTACTAAAATCTTCTATAAGTTGTACTTGCATACCCCACTTTTCTAAACTTAATTTGATCTCCTTGGCTACTTCTAAATTATCTTCTACTAATAAAATATCTTTCATATATAATCATTCCTCCTCCTTTTTAATATTTCCCTATGCTAATCTATTTCTTATATTATCATTTGTGTGTGATTATTTTATAGCTTAATGATAGTATATGCCTTCAAGACTCTCATAAAAATAGAGAGCAATCTGCTCCCTACATCATTTACACTATTTATAGTATACTCATACCATAGGTAGTTACTCTAAAAACTAGTATTACAAATACTCCTATTATCAATAAATTGGACTTTGATAAACTTCACATTACACTTATAATATCTCATTTTAGCTCGTATGCTTTTTTCTTTTACGAATGTACCAAGTAATAAAGACAACAATTATTAAGCCTATTAAAATAAATGGCGAAAGTATCATAAGAGTTATGTCTAAATAAGGGCTTCTTAAAGTGCTAAAAATATTTTGATACCAGTTTTCATCAATGACTATTTCTAAATTTCCTTCAGGAAGCGTATTTGAATTATACTGATAAGTGCGTACTCCAACTTTTTTAAACTCTAAATTACTACTTTTGATAATCGGCATATTTTTATCAAGATATAGATTAATCGTTAAATTAGAGAAATCCTTCCATATAGTAGCAGGTGCCAGATAATATTCAATCTCACCTCTTTTAGCATCAAAATCATAATCAGGGTATCCACCAAGACTGTAACCATAAGAAACAATAACCTCATATTCTTCATTCGGTGTAAAATTCATATCAAAGGTTATAGCATCAACTGTCTGCTCCTGGTTATGTCTTGCTAACTCATCATCTGTAAGTATAGCATACTGCCAGTCATTCGTTTTTATTTCTGTATTGTAATTCAAACCGTAACTCTCTACTGTGAAAGATTTATCTTTATCATTAACTACTATGTTTACACTGCTGTTTTCAACATTGGGAGATAGAAACATAGCTTGTGTAGAAGTGCTTTCATTTGTGGTATTCTTCATTTTATAAGTCGCAACAATATCCGCTTGCGAGCCATTAACTGTAATATCTAACACCTCTGATAATACAGAAATTGTATCATTTTTCTCAAAGGTTATAGATGAGCCAATATCTGAATGTTTAGGGGCTGCCATATTTGCATAAACAATTTGAGGCAAAGACAATACTAAAACTAACACAAAAATTAAACTCACTTTTTTCATCATACTTCCTCCTAAACTAATATATATTTCATTCGTATCTCCTTAATTCACTCCTATAAATTTTATCTATTAAATATCCTTTATTTTCAGAATATCACTCTACCTATACAATAGCAATTATATCCCTTCTAAATAGTCATCTTTATAAGTTGTGGCACAAAAATAACCTTTAAGAGACTATTCCTCCTAAAGGTTATTACATAGTTATAATATTTTAATCACTTATTATTGTTCTTCGATGAACAATAATTCTCCATTTGTAGTCTATATTCTTCCATATGGAACTTATAGTATACTACACTGTTATTCTCTGCTATCTTATAAATTCCACTTTCTATCACTTACTTGTGATACGGTTCACCTCACCTCGTTAACTGGAGGTTTTATGCATATTAATACTAGCTTAACTTTTCATCACTATACATCATAAATATATAGTAGATTTATTCGAATGCTTTTGTACCATCTGTATTATAATATGTAGTGCCTACTTTCATCTCCAGATAACTCTTAGGAACGGATTTAAGCATATCTCCCCTAGTCTGTATGCCTGGAAGTATTACATACTTCTCTATTGCTCCTATAAATAAAATACTCCAACCTTCATAAACCCCTTTAACGTACTCAGGATCTTTCTCCTTAAGTTCTTCCACTCTGATCTCTTCTTCATTACTTAATTTCCTTGGAGCAATATACGCATATAATACATAATCTTTATTTTGCTCACGTACCATCCTTCCGAAATTATTTAATTCAAATAACCAAAACCCACCAGCTATTTGATCAAATTCTCCCACCATACACTTCGATTTTTTCCAGGTATCCTTCTTTATTCCAATCCCTACCCTAGGATTAATCAGTACCGGATCGAATTGTGCTATAGCCTGAATAGCATTACCACTATCACTTATTGTTTTACTACGTCCCTCAACAATTTCTTGTATTTCATAATCTAATTCTAAGGATTTATACAAATCTTTACTTACAATTGGCCATATATTTGATACTATATCATACTCTGATACTATACCCGACCATTCATCTGCACATATTACCAACGAAGTTAACGAATTATTACTCTCCCTCCAAGAATGCCTAGGAACTGGAAATTCTATAAATTCACCTCCTGCTAATTTAAGGCAATTATCTCGTACACTAACCATCTTTGCTCCTATTGCTTTTCCCAAAATAATCTGCCTACTAACGTCCATATAATCTCTAAAATCACAATTCCTAATCTCTAACTCTTGCCCCTGAATTATATCTTCTATCTTAATTCCAATGTCTTGCCAGACATCCTTAGCAATTACTGCCTCCGAAACTTTAGTGTTACATAACCTCTTTATTATAGCTCCTGAAAGTGTTGGAAACTTATTAACTATTATTTCTAAAATAATATTCATCTCATCTGAATCGATACTGATTCCATTATCTTGTACATGTTTACATATACACTGAACAACCTCATTAATATACTCTTGTCGTATATTATTTAGTTCATCTTGAACTTGAGGCATAGATATAATACTATTCCTATCAACTGATAATACTGGCCTTTTATCTCCAATAAAATTTAAAATACTGTTTTCCACTATATCTCTTCCAAGTATTTCTTTTATATCATTTTTCGAAAGTGTTCTATCATAAATAATAATCCCATCAACTAGTATCCTTGCTTCATTTTTCCCTAAGAACTCAGAATAGCTATATATTTTTAAATCACTATTATTCATCCCTTTATTTGGAAGCGATAGGTGTGAATATATTTGTAACGATTCTGTATTAATTTCGATTATATAATCCTTAATTTTGTCTCTTGCTTCTACGATGTTATTATAGAAATCCATATTATCACGTTCCCTAGGATAACCACTCAAAAGATTTACTACATCTGATTTTTGAATTTCTGGATAATCCCTATAATCAAATATATTACATCCAGACAAGATCCTTCTTCTGTCCCCATGTTCATCTACAATATATATAGGAATATCTTTGTTTTCAATCACTATATTTGTGCAAAGTAAATAGCTCAGATTATTCTTATAGTAATCCTCTTCTATATAACTTCTGATAAACTCATCATTATTTGACATAAATAATAATGGCAATTTATTAATATACTTATTATTAATCTTCGTTATAATTTCCGAATTAAGATATAACTTTATTATTGTTCCATGCCCTCCAATTTTCTCATCTTCCACCCTACTTGGAGTAACATAATAGCAATGTTCATTTACACCTTCTAAAATAAAACTAATCAATTTACTTCCACTTTTATGATATCTAGTAGTTATCCCAATCTTATCTGCAATCATATAACCTGATAACAAACCTATGCCAAATTGAGATGTAGGCTTTACTCCTTCACACCATTCAATATTTTTCTTCTTAAACTCCCTAGATTTATAGTATGAATTTCCTATGTGTAATAAAAAATTTTCTATAATATATTCATCCATCCCAGTTCCATGGTCTAAACAATAAATATACTTACGTGAACTATCATCTATATAATCCTCGCCTATTCCAAATTCAATAAAAGTTTCCTCCTTTATTCCTTTTGTCTTGTTATATGCGATCATACACTTGGTTGCATCTAATGAATTTTGATATATCTCTCTTAAACACAAGTATTTATCTTTATACAATTGAATTCCCATTAACAATTCTAGTATTTTAGACTGCTCTAGAGTAAACTTCATGCTATTGTTTGGAGTAAATATACTGTTATCAAAGGCTATTTCACTTCTATCAACTTTATCTCCAATATTAATATTATAACATTGAATATTTTCCAACCTATTATAATCCCATTTTTGTTTAAGTGTATAATAATTACTAATTTCATCATCAATCCAGTCCATGTAATCCTGAATAAAATAATATATACTAGGTAGAGAACAATATGCTGAAAATTTGACATAAGTATGATTGCAACGATTATAGAAATCATATCTCAATTCTTGAAATTTCGCTTTCCAATGTTTTAAACTAGTTTCATCTGTAATATTTTTTTCTGCAAACAATGACATAGGTGCTCTATCTGCACTAAAGTGGATTACATCCCCCAGTCTTAACAACATAGCAACAAATTGAATATTTCCTTGCATTTCTTCTGTAACTTTGCTTCTAGTATTTAATTCCAACACATATGATATTTGTTCACCATGACCTCTACATATATTTCCTATATCATCTATAAACTTTTCTATGGAAAAACTATCTATAATACCAACGTATTTTCTTTTTATTCCTTTTATACATTGTTGTATCCTTATATGGTGTGTACTTCTAATAAATTCACATCTAATCATCTTACTATAATTTAGATACTGAGTGGTATCAGTTTTATATTTCTTTAACTCATCCACATATCCATTTCTAAACCTTTCATAATCACAAAGTAACATTGCTAAATCCTCTATTAATTTATTTTCTGTATTCTCAATAAAAATATAGTTTTTAGCATTTTGATAAGTTCCATATAGCTTATCTTTATTATCTTGGATAATCTTTATAGCTTCTTCAAACTTATGTACTGGTTTAAAATCATTTAACACTCTAAACCCCAGAGTATTGTCATAAATTTCTTCTGTTCCCTCTACTGCTCTTATTAATATATCCTCCCATGCAGGTAATGCCATAGCTGCATCATGTATATAGGCCGACATATAGATTAATAATAATTCATAAAAAGAAATTTTCTCTATATTTTCTCCCAATAAGTTTTCTATTATATTTATTACCTTTTTACTATGCTCTTCATCATGTATATCAAAACTACTCATCTGTGTTGTTATTTGTTTTAAATGGTCTTTTGTATCTTTAATTATTTCCTTTGTCACTCTCCATATTGAATTCAATTTTTCTGATTGGCATTGCTTTAATATGCATTCTATTTGTTCTTCAATTCTCATATTGGTATCCCCTATCATAGAATTATATATAATTATCTAAATATTACCACAACAAAAGGGTTGAATCTATATAATTCAACCCTTTTAATATTAATATCAAGTTATATTTATATTATTTTTTAACCTCCCTTACTTATGGTAGGGTTCATTATTATTCATTCTAAACCCTTATGTTTCATCCTACTTTCCACAACTCACAAAATACTACTTACAGAGCAGTATCATCTTTGAACATTAATGTTTCTTAGTTATTAAGCTTTAAAACCTTTCATCACTTCATAATAATCCATTACAAAATGATCTGCTATCTCCTGCATTTCTGATTGCATCTCTTCTGTTTGATTGTCAAACATTCCCCAAGCTGTCATACCTGCTGCTTTACCTGCTCTAAGGCCGTTTGGAATGTCCTCAAATATTAAGCAGTTATGAGGTACTACCTCTAAATCCTCTGCTACTTTTAAATAAATATCTGGGAAAGGCTTCCCTCTTCCTACTTCACAAGAGGTACGAATCTGACTAAAGTAATCTCTTATATTTAATGCTTCAAGTACAGCTTCTACTAGTTCAATACTATTACTGGTAGCAATGCCCATTTTAATATTCTTTTCTTTAAGCCATACTAAAAAGTCTTTAGCCCCTGCTTTTAATGGTACTTTTTTAGTATAGAATTCCCATGCCATCTCATTCCAACGTTCTTTGATAGCTTCTATACTCATTTCTAATTTAAAACGTTCTTTAAAATAAATAGCTGTTTCTGTGAAACTTTTGCCCTCTAATATTTTATCCATATCTTTAGGTACTGCAAGCCCTAATTCACTTAAAAAAGTCTCATCAATTTTTTCCCATACCCACATGGAATCGATTAAGGTACCATCTAAATCAAAAATAACTGCGTCATATTGTTTATTCATTGTGCTTCCCCTCGAGTTTGTCATTATTAATACTTTTGGTTTCTATAAAAAATATTATAACACCAAACTAAAGCCTAGCCTATTAGTACGATCTCCCTAATATAGAATATCTAATAAGTAAGCAAGCTATTATTCATCTTTCATTCCATTCGGGAAATCTAATCTTCTAAATAAATCGACAATTACTTTCTTCTAATGCGCCTTTAACCTCTTCCCATTTAGAGCCTTTAATTAAAATATAATCCGTATCATACGTGGCCACCACCAAAATTCCTGTCTTCTGCTTAGCAATAATATCTGCTAAGAAAGCTATCATTCCATACTTTCCAAAAGAAGCATCTTCCGCTATTCTAAAACAACGCCAGTCATGTTCAACTTCTATACATGCTTTAGGTACTAGCTTTGTTGGGCAAATAACGGAATACTCCTCATCCGTATGACTTGTGAATACATACAGTTCATTTAAATTTACCTCACTAAAATCCTTTACCTTACATATAGAAAATGCCTCATTAATCATTTGCAAATCCACTTCATCATCTCCCCAATACTCTTTTTTTCATAATATACTGACCTAACTTTATGACTATTCCTAGTATAAATAATCCTCCCCATATGCCTATCATGCATAGCTTCATGGATGTAGCCATTCCTGCTATAGTAACAGCTATGGGATGCTGCACAGGATATAATAATAATACACTAAATAGCAATATATTTTCTATGATATCAAATAATCCTCTAGCAACTGGTACACCAATAGTAATAGTACGTATCCATTTAGCTTTTGTCCATCTATAAGCATATAGAGAAAGTAAAATCTGTACACTACCAAAACCTATCACAAATAAAAAGTCCCCTATGAAATACTTCTGGTAGATGCTAAACCCTTTTGGCTCCATCTGGTCTAAAACCGTATAAACACTATTTGCATCATAACTTTTCATATCAAAAGTTCCATAGCCATTATTATAACTTTGCAAGGCTGTACTGCTCCAAGGACTAAATTCTACCCAATAAAATGTAATAATAAATAATAAAACAATTCCCCAAACCACATATTTTTTCCTCATAATCTCTCTCCCCTCAACTCTTTAATTCTTCAACCAAAGCCATTGTGTTTTTCCCTGCCTTGCAGTGGTAGGTACATGCACCACATTGAATGCAGTTTTCTGGATGAAGTTCTTTTATAATCGAGAGATTATTTTTTTCTATAGCTGCAATGATTTTATCTACCCGTATTTGCATTGGGCATTTTCTACTACAAGCACCACATCTTCTGCATCTTGCTTCTTGATTATAACTAATAGCTTCTCCATAGCCTATAAAATTCGTAGTAAGAGTGATTTCATCCTCCTGAGTAGTTTCACGTCCCATCATTATCCCTTCTCCAAAGCAAGGAGTTAACCTTGGTCTCTTTCCTAGGGTTTGACCTAGAATATCTATGACCTTATCGCCCACATTAACCCTTGCTACTAAAGCCTCACCTGTTGATAAATCTGCTACTGTGATAAGTCTAGTATTAGCTACTATCCCCTCATAAATGGCCTCGTAAATAGCATAGATGGTTTGAACATTGAGCATTAAAATCCCCTTCATAGCAGGTATTTCATCAAATGCAAAGTTCTTTCCTAATACATGGTTAATCAGTATTTTTTCTGCACCCATAGGGTACCTATTAGGCACTAAACATACCTCATAATCTTTGCTATCTATCTTCTCTTTTGTAGCCAGTATGATTCTATTAAACCCAATATACTTATTCAGTAATGCTATCCCCTTCTCAATCTTTCCTAACTCATGTTTAATGAGCCAATCATCATGAATAAGCCCGGGATCACAGGCCACTGCATTAATAATGAGAACTTTCTCCTTTACTTTTGCATCCACTACTGCCTTTACTTTCTTGTCTGTTTGAAACCCACTACCACTTAAGCCACAAATCCCTTTTTCCTTAAATTCTTCTAGTAACAAATGAATGTTCAAATCTTCTGGTGCTTTTTTTATTATTTGCTTATTTGACAAATCATAAAAACTATTTTGGCTGCG
Source organism: Cellulosilyticum lentocellum DSM 5427 (assembly GCF_000178835.2). Taxonomy (GTDB): domain Bacteria; phylum Bacillota; class Clostridia; order Lachnospirales; family Cellulosilyticaceae; genus Cellulosilyticum; species Cellulosilyticum lentocellum. Next base: position 445,157 of record NC_015275.1, on the reverse strand, counting down.
TAATGCTACGACCTTACTAATCCTTGCTTTTGGAAAACGTCCTTTAATATGTCTGTATTGTTTTTGATAAGCTTTTTGAATATGCTTAATGCTAGCATTTCTTCTAGCTTGGCTTTTTGTTATTAATGGATATCCTTTCATTTCTATCCCTCCATATACATCTCCATAAAATTTTCTACATGTTTTCTAAGTAAAGGATTCATTCGTTCTTTAGGTTCTTCAATCGTATGGTATAAGAAAAATGGTGCATAGAGCTCCATGGCCATTACTTCCGCATTCTTATCCTTCATCATCTTCTGATTAATTAAGTTTTGAAAAATTTCTTTTTGACAATTAACTGGCATCTCTACAAACAAGGCTTTATAAATAGCAGCCATCTGAGGATTATTAAACTGTTCTATTAGTAGAAGTCTTCTAAACATGATAATCCATTCATCTTGTGTTTGAAAATTAAACATCTGCATACAAGTCTCTACTACATTATCAAAATTCATTTTTTCTAATTCTAGCTCCTTATACTTTTTAAAAAAACGTAATTTAGATTCCTCTACTATGCCATCTAAAATCTCTTGTTTACTTTTAAAATGTTTATATAAGGCACTGTCTCTTACACCCACTGCTGCTGCTATAGTTCTTACTGAAACAGCCGCAAAACCCTGCACTGAAAATAGCTTCATCGATTCTAATAATATTTTTTCTTTCGTTGTCATTTACACATTTCTCCTTTTACAAGTCCATCGACTCGTATTAAGATTTCTTACCTGATCAATTTAGTGAGCAACTGCTCACTTTTGAGTATAGTTAGCGTTCGCTCACCTGTCAAGGCTTTTTATTTATTTCCTTAGTAAACTTATTTATTCACTTTGTAAACCTATTTTTAACATACAGTTGACAATATTGTTTTATTAATTTATACTACAATAAATTTTTCTAACTACGCTTCTTAAAAATCAAACGATGGGAAGGTGTTTCAATGAATAGATTATGGGGACTAAAAAACAAAGTATTAAGTGGTGATTTACTAGAAAAAAGTGAGGCTTTAGAACTCTTAGAAATGCCTTTAGAAGACCTGTGTGAGGCAGCTAACGCCTTACGCCTTCACTTTTGTGGTAATGCTTTTGATATCTGTACGATTATTAACGGAAAAAGTGGTAAATGCTCAGAAAACTGTAAGTATTGTGCCCAATCGTCATTTTATGAGACACCTGTAGAAGAATATCCTCTACTTGATACTGATACTATTGTTAAGCAAGCTCAATATAATGAGAAGCGAGGTGTACTCCGCTTTTCTATTGTTACCTCTGGTAAGAAATTAAGCGATGAGGAAATCGAGCTAATCTGTGCTAGTAGTAAAGCTATTCAAGAAACCTCTCCTATCAAAGTTTGTGCTTCTCTAGGGCTCTTAGATGAAGGTGCTTTTGCAAAACTCAAAGCTGCAGGTATTAATAGAGTACATAATAATTTAGAAACCTCTAAGCGTAACTTCCCAAATGTTTGTACTACTCACACCTTTGAAGATAAGATTGCTGCTATTAAAGCTGCGCAAAAAGCTGGGCTGAACATATGCAGTGGCGGTATTATGGGACTTGGTGAAACCATGGAAGATCGCATTGATATAGTACTTACCATTAGAGACTTAGGCATTCGTTCTATTCCTGTTAATATGCTAAATCCTATTCCTGGTACGCCTTATGAAAATAATCCTCTTCTAACCAATAATGAAATGCGCCGCATCGTAGCCATTTTCCGTTTTCTAGTACCTAATGCTTCCATTCGTTTAGCAGGTGGTAGAGGTCTGTTATCAGACAAAGGAAGACTTTGTTTTCAATCCGGTGCTAATGCTGCTATTTCTGGAGATATGCTTACAACTACTGGTATTACTATTGAACAAGATATGAAAATGCTAGATGAACTTGGTTTTATCCCTTACCTCTGGAATGAATAATTGAATAGAACATCACATCATACAGCAAACTCCTAATCTATGCAAAAAACATGCATAACTAGAACATTCTTTCTAGTCATGCATGTTTTTTTACGCTATTACCATCTATTCACCACTTTACAAATAATCAAATTTCACATTTTACTATGCAATCCTTTTTGTCAAGGCAAGTACTTAGCATACACATCTACAATAAGATCACTCTCTGCTGCTTCATCAGTGGTAAATTCAGAAACTGCTTCTACTTCACACGCTCCACCACTTATATCTATTTTCCCACTATACAGCACACCACTCTTCTTATAAATAGTTCCTTCTACAAAAAATGTATATACTCCTGATGGCACTTGTTCGCCCTTTTCATTTTTGCAATCCCATAAATACATCACTTTTCCTGTATTCGGCGTTGCAGTTGTAATTGCATCTACTTGCTCTTGGTCATATGTACTAATACCAGATTTTTCTACCCACATTGGAATTGATTCAGCCCTCTTCTCATATCCCCCTTGCGCCGTAAACTGTGTTGCACAAACTGTTTTCACCAAATCCCCCTTTTCATCCTCTATCCATATGGCATATTGATTAGATGAGTAACCTTCCCGCTTTGTATAATCAAACCCTATAGCAACTGTCCCAGCCGTTTGTACTTCAACTGGTTGCACTTTCACCTCTCCTTTCTTACCACATCCCGTTAGGCTACATACTATAGCCCCAATTACCCCTATAACCAAAATATTCCTTTTCATTATCTTCTACCTTTCCCTTAATATTCAACTTTTATACTGTATAAAAAAATCCTACCACACAAAGAATTTATGTTTTAGGATTAGTTAATTTATTTTCACAATTTTCACTTTATTATATCATGATTTTGTTAAATGTCTATACATATTTTAGGTCATAGCTTTGTTAGGCAAATAGCGGAATATGAATAAAATCATGACGTTACCTATTGCTTAGCTCCCTTGGTAACATCCTATATTTAAATAGTAGCTCCACTCTCTTTTAACTTTCTTAAATTCATTTGGGCTGCTACTGAAACTAATAAGCTTAGAACAGCTCCTATTAAAATAACAAGCCATACTTGATTCTTTAATACATCAAATAATACCCCATACATAGCCTGCCCTAATGGATAAGCACAGGTCGCTATTGCCATAACAAAGGCCATAATTTTACCCATTAATGCATTAGGTGTTCGCGTTTGAACAAAGGTTTGACCAAATACGTTAAATAGCGTTGCAAACATAATACACACTAACTCTCCTATTATAATAAAAACGTAAGCTACTATAGGTATTTCAGTTAAATAGCTTCCAATTGCAATAGGTAAAATACCCATACACGCGACAAATAAAAATACATAGGATTTATTCATACTTACCTTTTTACTAACTATCCCAGCAAGAATAGCACCTGCTATAGAACCTATGGCTAACGCTGCCTGTGCAAAACCATAATACTGACTTCCTAATTGAAGTGTCTCGTTAAGAATATAAGGTAGTCCCACAGCTAATAAGGCTGATAAAAACAAATTCAAAGCTGCAATAATAAATAGCATCTTAAATAAAATCGGTTGTTCATCTTTTAAAAAGTGAATAGCTTCTTTTATATCTCCTATAACCATTTGTAATATGCCTTGGGTACGGTCTTTTTTTACAAATGGTATTTTAATAAAGCACTCCATTACAGCTGATATAAAAAAACATACAGTACTAATCACTAAAATCCATGTCATGTCTACGAATGCATATAAAAATCCACCTACAATAGGTCCAAATAAACTGGCTAAAGCTGAGACTTGTGCTACCATACCATTGGCAGCCATTAAATGTTCTTCATCTACTAATGAGGGTATACTTGCCTGAACCGATGGCTGATAAAAGGCTTGAATACAACCCAGTATTATCATAACCGTTCCTATTAGTAAAATAGGATGGCTTACTTTGAGTAAAACTGCAAAACCTAATATCAAAGCTGAAGTAATAAAGTCTAGGCCTACCATAATATTTCTTCTATTAATTCTATCCGACAAAATCCCGCCAATAGGTGATAATACCACACTTGGTATCATAGAAATAGCTAATATCCCTCCAAATATAGTTGCTGAATGTGTTGTATCTAGTACATATAAGGATAAAACAAATCTTAAAATAGAATTTCCAAATAAGGAAATAATCTGCCCTATTACCATTAGTATAAAATCTTTACCCCATCCTTTATTCCCTTGCATATCTATCCCTCCTGAAATTAATTTTATACCGAACGTCGGTATGTATCTATTCAAAATAAAAACCCTTTCGGGCTTTTATTATTTTTCACTTACTACATCATAATAGTCTGTCACTACTTCTAAAAATCCTTCATTTACTAGTGGTATACCTAGGTTATCTACTACTTCCTTTAGGCAGTTAATCTTTGCTATAAAAGCATCTCGATCTACTTTAAACAAACTTGGGTTCACCCATGCATTAATCAAAATGGCTATTATTTGTGCTGCTTCCTTTGGTTGATTTACCTTCATAGATCCATCCTTGTTACCATTTTCAATAAACCACTCAAACATTGGTGCTAACTCGTTCACTGTTACATTTAGTTGCCTTACTACAATTTGAGGATTCTTTAATAAAGGTGTACTCATCTTATCTAGCATACGTTTATTACTACTGCCTAGTTCAGTGAGCATAGCTGTTCGCATCTTCTCTAAAGCATTGTTACCTGGAATCTGGTCTAAAGATCTACTCCAAATGCCTTCATAATAATTAGTTTCACAAATCTTGTTGAGTATGTCTTCTTTACTTTTAAAGTGATGATAAATAGCACCTTTAGACATACCTAATTCCTCTATAATATCTTGAATAGAAGTTTCATCATAACCCTTTTCATAAAAAAGCTTATATGAAACCTCTAAAATCTTTTTCACTGTTTCTTCTGGATACTTATTTCTTGCCATTTGTCACCTCGTATACATACCGTCGTTATGTATGTATATTATAATAATTTTATCTTTAAGTCAATCTGTTTCTTCTGATTATTCTATACAGCTAATTAGCTAGCTTTTCTATTTACCAAACTGCCCTTACGTTAGTTTTCCCAGCTTGCTTTTACATTAACACCTACATCTTTTGCTAGTCTTTCTAAGCCTTTTACCTCTTTTGCTGTTAATTCAATTTCAAAGGCCTTTGATAAATCCTCTACTTGTTCTTTTTTAGTAACACCTATAATAGGGACAGTCCCTTTAGCTAATGCCCAAGCTATAGTAATTTGTGCGGGTGTAGCCTTATATTGTTCTCCTAGGTCTCTTAGTCCTTTTAGTAAGCCTTGGATTTGATTAAGTACTTCAACTGGAAAAGCTTTTGCTCTTCTTGTGCCTCTCTTAAAAGGGTGCTCACCATCATATTTTCCCGTTAAGGCACCTTGTTCTAGTACCATATAGGAAAAGAAAACTACCTGGTTTTCCTTACACCACTTTAAAATGCCGGTTTCTTCAGATACTTGGTATAACAAGCTATAATGATTTTGTACAGCCGAAAGCTTGAAGCCTGCTTGTTTTAAAATCTGGTCTGCTTCTTTAACTTGCTCAAGATTGTGGTTAGATACGCCTACATATTTTACTTCTTCCTGTTTTAATAGAGGAATAAGCTCTTTAGTCCACTTCTGGACATTGGCCGGACTATGAATCCAATATAAATCTACTTGTTCTACACCAAGCCTACAGCAACTTTTCTTTAAAAATCTACCTACTGCTTTTCTAGTTTGTAAGCCTAAAGGTGTAAATTTAGTAGATAAAATCACATTAGGATTGTTTTTTATACAGCTTCCTAAAATCTTTTCTGCTGCTCCCATACCATAAACAGCTGCTGTGTCCCATAAATTAAATCCTTGTTTCATAGCTAGCTCAAAAACCGGCTTAAGATCTTCCTCTCCATAGCTATTTCCAAAAATTTGATTTCCTCCATTAATACCTGTCCCCCATGACCAGGTACCTAATGCTATGGCTGGAATTTCTATATCTCCTAATTTGGCATACTTCATCTCTTATCCCCCTTAATTTTCCTCTCTTATTGTTTTTCTTATTCTACTTAATGACACCGGTGTAATCCCTAGGTAAGAAGCTATATAACTTTGATTAACTCGCTCTTCTAACTTAGGATAATACCTTTTAAAATCTAGATATCTTTCAGTTGCACTTTTAAGTAAAAAGCTACTTTCTCTTTCAATCTTATAGTGAATACTCTCTTCTAATAGGTTGATATAAAATTTTGTAAAGTAAGAGGAAGTACTAATTAATTCTTTTATCTGTTGCCCTGGTATAACTAGTACTCTACTATTTTCTAAAGCTTCAGTACAACATGGTGAGGCTTTTTCATTAAAAAGTGTTTCAACTCCAAACCCACTTCCTTCTGAGGTAAAAATCCTTGTTACATCATTTCCTTCCCGATCAATATAATAGCTTCGAAATATACCCGTCACTACGAAATAGAACTCTGCCGGCTTATCTCCTACATGAACAATCACTTCTCCCTTAGAAACGTTTTTTAGAAAAATATTTTCTAGGTTTATTTCTTGAATTTCTATCGGCATTTTTTCTTGACTTATTTCTTCTATCATTTGCTGTAACTGTATTAAAGCTTCTAGCACTTCTCTCCTCCTTCACAAAAAAGCTATTTTAGTTTATTTATTTCCATTATAAATCACTATAATCTTTATGTAATTATCATATGATAAATACTCAAAGAATTAAATACTGCTAACTTTTTCACCTTATGCTCTAACACTTATATAACCTCTAATGTATAGACTCCTTCTTTCTCTATAGTTACACTAATATTTAGCACATTATTTCAATGATTACTCAATAGCAAAAAAGGCAGAAGCTCATTTAGCTTCTACCTTTTCATACTCCATTATCCCGCATACCCTACGCCATCAAGTGTAGTAATATCTAACTCTTTTGTATTAACCCATCCTACTTTTCCATCTCCCCATTCTCTTTGATTATCATTTCTCTCTTTATCAGCTTCTTCTACTTTTTCAGCTAACATTTCCTTTGTATATTTAAAAGCTTCATTAGGGTCATTTAGTTCCTTCTTTTCCTCTGGCTCCTTTTTGATTGCTGATGTCTGCTCTATTTGACGAGTATGAGAAACGACTTCCTCTAAGCCTTGTGTATCAATCATAGTCACCTGCTCATCCCTTTGTGTACCTAATATGATTCCAATTACTAACCCTAAACCCAAACAAATCATACCAATCACAGCGACTAATGCCTTTTTCGGCTTCATTTTTCTCTCCCCTTTTGCTCATCTTACTGGTCGCTAGCTAACTTTATCTCTATGGAGAAACCTATTATAGTCCATATTACTTATGAGCTTACTCATAAAACTCTACAAGAGTATATAAAATATGAAGCTGTTACACTGACTAATCCGCATATGAAATACCATCAAGATTATATGGATTAAACTCTTTGGTATTAAACCAGCCATATTTACCATCTTCAAGCTGAACCTTTACCCACTCTTTTAAATCCGTTCCTACTATCAACATCGGTAGACCTGTTTTATACTTTGTTTTCTTGCTAGATAATTGATTACTTTCATAAATAGTAATGGGTTTTCTCGTATAAGTCTGCCAGGAAGTTTCACAGTAGTCACTAGGTATTTCCTGAAGCTTATGGTCGCTTGTAAGCCTATAGTCCCAGTTATACCATGCTGTTCCTATGATATCACATCTGATAGTACCATGAAGGATACCTTTTTCCGTGTAATTTCTTGTGTTACTCCATTCTCCATTAATTATACCTGTCACTTGTCCCATAAAGACCATTTCTTGCCCATTATAATAGTAATAAAAGTCTTCATAATCTGAACTAGGTCCCATATCATTAATTACAATTTCCTTATAATTATCTGTCTCATCTATATCCACTACCCAAATATAATGTTGCAACTCCCCAGTTACCTCTTGGCTAGTTTTACCATTGATCTTAATAAATCCTGAACTAACACACCATTCATCTTTTTCCTTTGACTGGAAAACTATTTCTTCTTCAATGCCATCATTGTTTAAATCCATTTTAAAAGGCTCATCTACATTAAAACGATACATATCACAAAATGCTCTTTGAGGTCTTCGATTATATGATCTGACACTTCCTTCTTTAACACACTTTTCTTGCCACTCAAGGTAACTAATATTATATTTTTCCTCCTCTGAAAGCTGAATTTCACTTATCTTTTTCGTAGGTGTATACCAAATCTTATTACTGAAATACTCCTTATAAATAGGTTTACTAAAAATATAACCATGTCTTGCATAAATTTCATTTCTAGCTAATGCTAATAATTCTTCATCAAAATTATAAATGTGGCTTATATCTATTTTTTCCACATTACTACTTTCAATTAAGTAAACATTTCCGGTAGCTTCTTTATATTCCTTCTTAGTAATTCTATTACTTTCTATCTGAGATTGCTTGCTGTCTCTTTCATCTTCAAGCTTTCGTTTCTCATCCTCTTTCGTTAGTTCTTCTTTAGTATATTTAAAAGCTTTATTCGGATCCTTTTGTTCTTTTTCTTGCTTTAAACTAGTATTAGTTACAGATGTATGTTCTATTTTATTAGTAGGAGATTCCTTTGTATCTGTTTCTTTCACATCAACCCTATTGGCCTTTTCTGCTTTTTGCATACCTAAGGCTATTCCATTCGTTATCCCCACAGCAAAACAAATAAAACAAATAATCCCCATTATCAAAAGTATTATCTTCTTTGATTTCATCTATTTTCCCCCCCATATTGTTATTACTATTTACCTCGTTTACTCTACAAAATCTTTTCTATACTCTTTATCTGTCTAATATATTTATTCCTTTTAGAAATAACATACATTGTTACTATAAGGCTCTATTTCTAGTCATTCTTATAATAATATACTACGCTTATTAATTTTTCTCAATTATTAAAATATTAAATATTCATTGTTTTTAAGTTACAATTTTTTTATGGATATGTCTTTTTAAATATATCTATAGAAATGAAGTAAATAAGATTTAGAGCCAAACAAAATCATTTCTTTCATAATCCTTCTAGCACTAGCCGTCATGCTATAGGTATCCTAGAGAACGATGCTAAAGAGTATAGAAGCTAGTCCTAGGAGAATTACACTGATTAATTACCCGTTTGGAGCACACGCTAAATAGGCATAAGCTCATTGGGTGCTTACACCTATTTAGCGTGAAAAAATTTATTATCTATAATCATGTCACTATATTATTACTTATACATATAGTTTAAAATAAGGTAACACAAATAAATATTTCTTGGCTTTGCATTTGGCAGTATGCTTTGGATTATTGGTGGTGCTATTAACTCTTCAACAGTAATTGTACTTGGACTTATTATCATTGCATCTTTAGCTATAGCTTCAACGATTTATGTTCTAACGACAAAGCACTTTAATAACAATAAATAATTAATAAATATTTTAATAGCCAAAGAATCTCTGCATAAAGAGTTTCTTTGGCTATTTATTTTATAAGTTATTTAGTTTGATACAGCTTATTTGATAAAAGTAGCTTCTCTAGCATATTTTTGCATAGTGCTGATTTCTTCATCAGTAAAGCCTAACTGTGTTTTTAAAATTTCAATTTCCTTGTGAATGTTCGTATTAGATACTATCATGTTATCTGAGTTAAAAGTTACCCTAACCCCTGCATCAAATAACTGCTTAATAGGATGCTCTTTGAGGCTAGGCACTAATTTCGTATGGTAATTACTTGTTACACAAACTTCTAAAGTAATATCCTTTTCGATAAGCTCTTGAATAAGCGTCTCATCTTCTATAGCCATTACGCCATGTCCAATACGTTTAGCACCATATTCTAAAGCCTTTCTCATGCTTTCTGGGCCTGATACTTCACCTATTGCTTCTCCTGCATGAATTGTTACTGGAATCCCATATTCTTTGACCTTAGCAAAAACAGGTTCGAACATTTTAGTAGGGAATAAAGACTCTGCCCCAGCTAAGTCTACAGCGCATACAATGTCACCCATATACTTCTTAGCTACTTCTACTGTTTCTAAGTTTTTCTCTTCAATATCCGCTCCTCGCATACAGCATAAAATAAGGCCGCAGCGAATAGCTGGATATTTTTCCATTCCTCTTTTAACCCCTTTAATAGCTGCTGCTACTACTTGGTCTTGTGTTAAACCCTCCTCTGTAGAAAACTGTGGTGCAAAGCGAATCTCTGCATACGTTACACCTAGTTTGTGTAAGTCCTCTACTAACTCAAAACTTACTCTTTCTATTGCCATTTCTGTTTGAAGAAGCATAATTGGTAAATCAAAACGCTTTAAACATTCATGTAAGGTTGGACAATCTTCTGGTACCTCCATAAGATTTCTAAGCTCTTTTAAATCCTCTGTAGGTAAAGTAATATTTTGGATTTTCGCTAAATCAAGTGCTGTTTCCACTCTTAGTGACCCATCTAGATGTAAATGTAGTTCAATCATAACTATTCCCCTTGCATTAGTCTTTGTTTCTTAAGTTTTTGTTTATGCTTATGACTGCAGTACCATGTATAAGCAATGGTAATCATTAAGTATGGCATAAGCTGTACGAATTGAAGTGGAATAGATGCCCCTTGTAAGTAATTTGAAAGACTTTCACAGAATCCGAAAAGGAGTGAAGTAAAGAATCCTACAATGGCGTTTCCTGCTGCGATAGCTTGTGTTGCTAAGGCAATGTAACCACGTCCTGCTGTCATACCTGATGAGAATAGTCCTACATAACCCATGGATAAGAAGGCACCACCCATACCAGCTAAAATACCACTTAAGCTTAAAGCAATATATTTAATCTTTTTAACAGAAACTCCTACAGATTCCATAGCTTCTGGTGATTCACCAACGGCGCGAATGTGCATACCAAGTCTTGTGTACTTAAACATAGCCCATACAACGAATACTAAAATAAGTGCTATGTAAGTGAGTACATGATGACCTGATAAAATTTGTCCTATTACTGGAATATCTTCAATAATAGGAATATTAATGCTTGGTAGTTTTAAAGAAGGAAGTGAAGTTGAGGCTCCTTTTTCTCCTGTAATAAGGTAAAGGAAAAAGATCGTTCCTCCTGAAGCAAAAGTATTAAGCGCAATCCCTGAAATAATAATATTGGATTTTAACTTAAGCGCAAAGTAAGCTAAAATATTACTCATTAAAAAGCCAGCAAGTATAGCTCCTAAAAGCCCTATCCACGCATTTTGCGTAAAAGCACTTACCACTACCCCTGTAAAAGCTGACATAAGCATTGTACCTTCTAAAGCAATATTACTTGAACCTGATCTAGAAGCAATGATTGCTCCTAATGTTGTCAGTAGTACTGGTGTAGCACTACGGAACATGGCAAAATAAAATTCAGGAAGTGTTAACGTATTTAAAATGTCTAATAATAATTCCATGGTCTATTCTCCCTCCTATTCGCCATAACTGCTTAACGCTTTTTTAGATTCTTGTCTTTGTTTAACCACTGCAAGGAAACGTTCTGCTGTGATAAATAAGATTAATACAGCTTGTACAATAGCGACAAGTTCATTTTGTACATCTGATCTTCTAGACATTAAGTCTGCCCCTACACGAATATATCCTAGGAAGAAGGCTGCAAGTGGTACGTATTTAGGATTATTTCCTGCTAAAATTGTAATAATAACCCCATCCCAAGCATAACTTGGTGAGTCTTGCCAGTTAAAGCGATTATACATACCCGCTTGTTCTACTGCACCACCCATACCTGCTATGGCACCTGCTAACATTTGAGTTAAGATAATCACTTTTCCAATGTTAATTCCTGAATGCTTAGCAAACTCTGGATTACTTCCTACAAGGCGAATTTCATAACCAAATTTTGTTTTATATACTAAGATATAAAGTAAGACTGCTACTGCTATAGCAATTAAGAAACCATAGTGGAGCTTTGTTCCACTTACCATGTTTCCAAGGCTACTTGTTGATTCGTATTTTAAAGAAGCAAAAGTCCCTGCACTTCTATCAATAAGGTGTTTATTAACAAGGTAAATACCTGTGAAGAAAAAGACATTATTAAGCATTAACGATGTTACAAGCTCATTCGCATGACATTTTACCTTTAAAATAGCAGGGATACTACCAATCACAGCACCTACTGCTGCTGCTGCTAAAATCATCACTATTGGATGAATACCTGCTGGAAGAGCCATTTTAATAGCAATAGCTGCTGCTACTGCTCCCCCCATGTAAAGAGCACCATCTGCAATCATGGAGAAGTTTCCTGATTTGAATACAATGCTTAGTGCCAAACCAGTAAACATTAAAGGAATACTACTTTCTAATACATTAAAGAAGTGTCTTTTAGACTGTAATGGTCCTAAGAATAGGTTATAAATAGCTGTACCTGGTTCTTTACTAATGCTAAAGATAATAGCTACTGTTATCCCAACTGCAATTAGTATGGCTACCATTAAACGAAGTAAGGCAAAGCTATTAATATGATTTTTTAATCCTTTTCTACTCATGGTAGGCTCCTCCTAGTTTTTCTTTTGAATCTTGTTTAACCCCTAGCATGTAGAGCCCTAGTTCATTTTCTGTTGCTGTTTTAGCATCTTCAATATACCCAACAATTTTTCCTTCATGCATGACTAAAATACTATCACTTAAAGATAAAATTTCAGATAGGTCTGCTGATACTAATAAAATTGCTTTTCTTCTTTCTCTCATATCAAGGATTTTTTTCCTAATGAATTCAATAGCACCTACGTCTACCCCTCTAGTTGGTTGGTTAATAATAAGAAGCTCTGGGTTGTATTCATATTCACGTCCTACAATCAGCTTTTGAATATTCCCACCTGATAGTTCTCCAATAGATTGTTTATTATGATCGTATTTAACTTTGAAATCCTTTAAGATTTTTTCTGTAAAAGCAGCTATTTTTCTGCTACTTAATAAACCATAGCTTTTTAGCTCATTCGTATAATAAATTTTTGAAATGGCATTGTCTTCTAAAGAAAGCTTTGGCGCACTACCGTATCTCATTCTGTCTTCTGATACGTGTGAAATACCGGCTTCTTGACGTTTTAAAATTGGTAATTTAGAAATGTCTTTCCCCTTTAAATGAATCTGACCTGATGACTGCTTAAGCGCTCCTACAATCAGCTCCACTAATTCAGATTGACCATTTCCATCAATACCTGCTATCCCTAAGATTTGACCCTCACGAATAGAGAAGGATACATGGTCCACCTTTTGCTTACCAAATTGATTCACATACACTAAATCCTTAACAGAAACAACTGTTTTTCCAAAGTGAGGTGCTGACTTTTCCATGTTTAAGTTAACATCTCTACCTACCATGAGTCTTGAGATTTCTTGCTCACTTAAGTCACTAATCTCATAAGTACCCATGGTTTTCCCATCACGTAAAATAGTCATACGGTTACATAGTTCTTTTACTTCATTGAGCTTATGTGAAATAAAGATAATCGTATGTCCCTTTTCTCTTAACAGTTTAAGCTGCTCAAATAGCTCCTGCGTTTCTTGAGGTGTTAGGACAGCAGTAGGCTCATCTAAAATAAGAATCTTTGCCCCTCTATAAAGGGCTTTTAATATCTCTAACTTTTGTCTCATTGCCAGGGAAATATTTTCCACCTGCGCTTTAGCATCTACTGTTAAATTATACGCCTTTGATAATTCCTCTGTAATCTTAACAGCTTGTTTTCTATCTACTAAACCGTTCTTCCTTGGCTCTGCACCTAAAATAAGGTTCTCTGCTACTGTCATAGATGGCACTTGCATAAAGTGTTGGTGTACCATCCCTATCCCTTTTGCAATAGCACATTTAGATGATGCGAACGCCACTGGCTCACCTTTAATAAGGATTTCTCCGCTAGTTGGGGGCGTCATTCCAAATAGCATTTTCATTAAGGTAGACTTACCTGCTCCATTTTCACCTACTAAAGCATGGATTTCTCCTTCATAAATATCTAACTGAACCTCATGATTGGCTACAACACCACCTGGGTATACCTTTGTAATCTTTCTGGCCTCTAATATTTTCTGCTCCATAAGGTTTTCCTTTCCGTGTGTTTTTACTAAAGAGAGGGCATTACGCTACTCTCCGTAATACCCCCTCTTATTTTTTTGTCCTCTCATTAACCTTGCCCCACTCATTTAGATAGGCTCGGCAATGGTTATATACCTTAGGCAAAATCTCTCAAGCTAAAGATCCTCATACGCCTTTATCCTTAACTCTTAATGAATACTATCAAGCTCTAGGTGACTCATCATTCGCTCTTCATTTTTCATTATTAATTGCCCTTCTACTGAGCACTAGAAATAATGCCTTTTAGTGTTGCTTCATCCATGCCATAAGCTGTATCAACACTTACTTCACCAGCTAGCAAACTAGCTTTAGCATCTTCTACTGTTGTGCGAATTTCTTCTGAAACAACACTTTGATAAATACTGTTGTCTGCAAGACCTACTGCATTTTCTGCAAGCCCAAGTAATTCGTAAGTACCATATGGAAGGTTACCTTCTAAATCTCTCTCGATAGAAGAGAAGATTGTTGTACCTACACCTTTAATAGCAGAAGAAATGATGAACTCTGCTTCTTCACTACCTTCATAAGCAAGCGCTTGGTCTGAATCTACCCCGATTACGTATTTTTTGCTTTCTGCTGCAGCTTCAATAACACCTACTGAAGCTGGACCTGCTGCTACGAATACACAGTCAGCACCTGAAGCGTATTGTGTTAAAGCAAGTTCTTTTGCTTTAGCAGAGTCTACGTAAGAACCTACGTAAGAAACAAGTACTTTAATATCTGGGTTAATGAATTGTGCCCCTTGGATGAATCCAACTGCTGAGTCATTGATAACCGCTGCTGTATCTTTTGCACCTACGAAACCAATTGTAGCTTCTTCATTTGCATAAGTCATATCAGAAGTTGTTGTGCTAGCTGCAAGTACACCTGCAAGGAACGCTGCTTCGTTTTGTTTGTAGCTCATAGAATATACATTACTTAAATCGCTTGCTGCATAGTCTACATCTGTATCAAAGATGATGTATTTTTTATCTGGGAATAAAGGAGCTGTTTGCTCAAGAATTTCTTTCATATCCCATGTTCCTACAATGATAATGTCTGAGTCAGATTCAGAAGCATCTAATAAAGAACCTTCAAATTTTGTTTTGTCATTACCCATTTCAATCATTTCAACTTCAACTTTATCACTAAGCTGTTCTGCTACTTGTTTCATACCTGTTTGAGCTGAATCATTGAAAGCTTTATCTCCGAAAGAACCTGTTACGAGTAGGCTTACTTTTACTTTTTCACCATTAGTTTCATTTGTTCCTGCTTCTGTTTGTGTTCCTTCCTCTGGTTTACTTTCTGCTGGTGCACTAGAACATCCTGTAAATAAGGCTGCTGTAAGTAATGATGTGAGTAATACTCTAGCCCATTTCTTTGTCATCTTCTTATTCTCCTTTTTTATAAATAGTTGTTTTATTGAATCCATCTAGCATTGCTAAATAGGCTTCTTTGCTCATAATAGGGTTAAATTTTTCTTTAATGTCATAAGCTTTTTTACCACCATCTGATAGAAGGTCAATAATGGTATCTATAAAATAAGCGGCTGGTATATGGTAAGCTTGCTCATAGTCAGCTGTTCTAAAATCACAGCCGTGCATTGTTCCTGTAAAGCCACCTACACCAATCTCAACAATTGGATATAAGCTTGATAAATCTCCCATATCTCCAGAGGCAAATCCATGTGTTCCTTGGGCAATTCTTTCTGATGACACATAATTTAAAATATGTATTTTAACAAGTTCTGTTAAGTTCTTATCTTGATGAAGAGGCAAGTACCCTGGTATATCTATAATCTCTAAATCACAGCCAATAGCAAGTGCTCCTGCTCTTAAAGCCCTTGTTACTTTTTGATCTGTTTCTAAGATGGCATCCACTGTCTTTGCACGTACATACATTTCCATTGTTACTCGCTCTGGAACTGTATTAACAGTTTGACCACCTTCTTTGACTACAAAGTGTACACGAATAGCATCTTCCTCACGGAAGGTCTCCCTTAAGAAATTAATACCTGTCATGGCTAAATTAGCTGCATTTAAGGCATTAATGCCACCAGCTGGATTACTTCCTGCATGAGCACCCTTACCATGGAAAATAGCTTTCTTACATAAGAAGCCATTTAATCCTGCACCAATCTCCGCGTCATAAACATTCATATCAAGTCCCATGGTATGACAAGATAGGATGAGGGCCATATCATCAAATACCCCTAGTTCAATCATTTCTTGTTTTCCTGAAGCGTGCTTGATCTTACCTTCTGCAATAAGTCCTTTGCGATACTCTAAATCACAAAATTCTTCTGCAGGTGTGACTACTAAAGTGACCTTCCCGCAAAGCTGGTCCATTACCTTAGCTTTATTAAGTGATAGGAACACACCCATCATTGCTCCGATTTGCGCATAATGTCCACAAGTATGGGCTGCGTTGTCTTCTTTATTAGCATAAGGGTGATTGAGTGTTGGCACACCATCTAGTTCACAAATCAGTCCAATATGTGGTCCTGGCTTACCAGAATCAAGCGTAGCCAAAATTCCCGTATATGCTACATGATCTTGATAAGGGATCCCTTCTGCTTCTAATATTTCTTTTACTTTACCAGCTGTTCGAACTTCTTTATAACCTAATTCAGGATGTTTATAAATATCTTCTGCTAGTTCTATTGTTTGCTTGATGGTTTCATCAAATATGTGTTTCATTTTAGCGTCCATGTTGTCATCCTTTCCTTCAAGTCAATTCTTTTGTCTATTTATTGCTTATCATTACTTAACTTCTACTGCTAAAAGAAGTAAAATTATGTATTAAATACTGTCTGTCATACCTATTCAACATTTATAAAATTAAATCCATACGTTATTATCAATTGTGCAATTAGCATTTTTTAACATATCCATAGGTTTTTCCGAACATTATTTGTGTTTACCCTTACTTATGTTCGAAATTACGATTGTCTCGAATATATCATGATTGTCGAATTTTGTCAATCAATTACAACTATGTTTAAATTTTTGTTTTAGTTGCAAATCTTCCCCTTATCCTCTAAACTATTAGCTATGCATAAATAACTTATTTAGGAGGTATACCTTGAAACTAAAAGTGCTTGTAGATAATAACACCTATATAGATCAATATTATTTCGGCGAACCTGCTGTATCTTACTATATTGAAGATGGAGATACCAAAATACTATTTGATGCGGGTTATTCGGACTTATATATACAAAACGCAAAGAAATTAAATGTACCATTAAAGGAAATATCCACCATTGCTATTTCTCATGGACATAATGATCACACAGGAGGCTTAGCTTATTTACAAAGCTCAGAGGCCTTTGACCTATCTAACCTTAAAATTCTAGCTCACCCAGATACTTTTTCTAAAAAGGTCATAGGTGATTTAGAAATTGGATGTCCTATATCTAAAGAGGAGTTAGAAAACTTCGTTACTCTAGATTTAGTTAAAACACCTATTAAAATCAGTCCTAATCTTACCTACTTAGGCGAGATTCCTAGAGTTCATGATTTTGAAAATGCAGGACCCATTGGACAATGCCAATGTGGTTGTCATCCTCTAGAAGATGATTACTTAATGGATGATACAGCTTTGGTCTATCAAACTTCTGAAGGTTTATATGTGATCACAGGCTGCTCACATAGTGGTATTTGTAATATCATCCAGCATGCAAAGAAAGTTTGTCAGTGTGATACAATCTTAGGCGTTATAGGCGGTTTTCACCTCTTTGACCTCTCTTCTAGACTGGACTATACCATTGATTATTTTAAGAAACACAACATTAAAGAACTTTATCCTTGCCACTGTGTTTCTTTCCAGGTCAAAGCAGCTATGCATCAAGAACTCCCTATTCATGAAGTAGGTGTAGGTCTAGAAATTAACTGGTAATACTTTACTATCAAAAACGAGGAACTTATATTATAAGCTCCTCGTTTTTTGATACTCTATATTTTAAATTGTCCTACAATAGCATCTAACTCTGTAACAATTCCACTTATCTGAATATGTATTTAAGGCATCCACTGCTTATTATCACTATAAATTTATTTCTTTCATAAATACACTTAGATATAGTTCAAATCTTTAGTTAGCAAAAAAGGAAGGCTATTCGCCCTCCTCCTGCATTATTTATCCAATGTTGCTAGTGCTGCATCTATTTTTTGTTTATCAAATCCAATAATAACTTGGTCGTTAATTGTTGTTACAGGTACTGATCTTTGTCCTGAAATCTGCTCAACAATATCTCTATCCTCTTTAGCATCAGCTACTATTACTGCTTCGTATGGTATACTTTTACTTTCTAAATACTTTTTCACTTTATTACATGGTCCACACCATTCTACTGAATATACTTTTATCATATTTTATTCCTCCTTATTGCCTTGCAATATATTGTTCTGCTTTTAGCGCAGCTATTGTTCCATCAGCTACTGCTGTTGTGATTTGCCTAAATTCCTTTTCTCTTACATCACCTGCTACATATACACCTTTAATGTTAGTTTCCATACTTTCATTAGCTTTAATGTAACCATTCTCAGTAAGATGCACGTATTCTTTAAATAAATCTGTTTTAGGTTCAGTTCCTATATAACCAAATACCGCTTTAATAGGTATTTCTTTCATTTCATCAGTTTGTGTATTTTTAACCATTGCTACTTCAACAAAGTTGTCTCCTGCTACATCTATTAAATCCCAGTTATACATAATCTCTATATTAGGCGTATGCTCTACTTCTTCTAACGTCTTAGCCTCAGCTTTAAAATAATCATATCTTCTAATAATAATTACTTTCTTAGCAAGTTTAGCTAAAAATAAGGCTTCTTCCAGTGCCGCATTACCACCACCTACAACAGCAATCTCTTCATCTTTGTAGCTTGCGCCATCACATACAGCGCAGTAATGAATACCTTTACCTAAATACTTCTGTTCACCCGGAATAGGAAGCGACTTAGGCTTTGCGCCTGTAGCAATAATAACAGCTTTAGGTCTATAAATATAATCACCTGTTTCTACTACTTTTTCCTCATCATTTAACGAAACCTGTTCTATTGCATCAAACTCATCAATAATAGCACCTGTTTCTGTAGCTTGTCCTTCTATTTTGTCAGCTAATTCATTACCTTTAATGCTATTAAAGCCTGGATAATTTTCTATTGTATAGCTTAACCTAACTTGTCCACCTATTACATCTTTCTCAAGTACAAGTGTTTCAAGACCAGCTCTAGCAGCATAAATAGCAGCTGTAAGTCCTGCTGGGCCTGCACCGATTATTATTAAGTCTATTTCTTTGATTGGTTTAGTCATTTTAGGACTCCTTTCTTCTATCTAGCTTGCTCCCTTATTAGTTTATTTAAACCTAGTACTCTGTATAATTTTGAAATCTCTTCTCATTTAAGATACCAAATTTCTTATTAAAATACAATAAGGCACTTTTAAGTAACCCATTCTCAGTTAGTAGCTAGTAAGCCCACATGCTTATGTAACTAGCCTCTGAAGCTACCATCTATTCGGTTTGGTTAATTTAATAATTTCTTCGCCTAATTCCCCTAGTTCATCCTTGTACCTTGCATATTGCATCTTAGTTTCCGATTTTTCACCTAGAGCTTCTATACAAATTTTCAAGCAATCTATAGTTTCTTGCAGGTATTGTAAAATCCTATCGGACTCAATTATTTCATCTTGTTTAGCATTTCTAAGTAACATCAAGTGTTTCTCTGCCCTTAATTTAGCATCCTTATATATTGTAACTAACTTTGATTCTTCATTTTGATACATTTCTTTCCCCTCCTTCGATTTATACTAAGTATTGACTTATCTATCCTACAATAATTAATTGCTTTTACTATTTTTTATTGATTTGATAGACGAAAATCTTCTTATAAGTTCTTGTAAATATAAAAAACGTACTTTTAGACAAGGGTATTATACTCCCGTCCGGCGAGATCAGCAAGGACTATAAATATATCATGGCGTAACGCATCCTGTTTGTTTACCTTTTAGGTAAATGAATGTATAATAGAAGTCAATTTTACTAATATAGGTAAAGAATGTGTTAATAGGAGGGATGAAATGATAGAAACACGTGAGCCAGTAATTGTAGCGTTTCCTTTGAGGGGAGAATGGCTTTCTCCTAATACTCCAGGGACAAAAATTCCGAGTCATGGCACAAACCAATTAGGAACAAGATATGCTTATGACTTTATACAAGTCGATTGGGATAGAAAGGGCTGGCCCGCCTACCGCGTTAGTTTGCCGCATTATCTTCTTTTTGGGGTTCCCTTAAATGAATATTATTGTTGGGGGCAAGAAGTCTATGCACCTTGCAACGGGATTGTCATCCAAGCGAAGGACGGTTATGAAGAACAAGCAAGAACGAATTTGCTCTCAGATATGTCTAACGCATATAAAAATGCTCATTATTTCAATCCGGAAAAAGATGATGTACAATCAGTTGCTGGCAACTACATCATTATAGAATGTGGCGACAATGTATATGCTGCACTTGTCCATCTTCAAACAGGATCTATTCAAGTTTCAGTTGGTCAGAGTGTAAAAAAAGGTGAAGTTATTGGCAGAGTAGGCCATTCAGGCAATTCCTTTGCTCCACATTTGCATTTTCAGCTTATGGATAGTAGCGACATAGCTACTGCAAATGGATTACCCTGTGCTTTTGAACAATATGAAGTATTTCAAGATGGAGCGTGGAAAATAGTAGTAAATGGTATTCCTACAAATAAGGATAGGATAAAATTTCAAAAATCTGATATGAAAATGGAATGAGAACTTTGAAGCTGTCTCTTTATTTCATTCTATATACACAAAAATACCTTCCAACTCATTTCGCCTTGGCTCAATGTTTTGAAAGGTTTATTTTCATGTATCATATTTCCGTTGTATCAAAACACCTCATCACTGTTTCACTTCGGTTCGGTGCTTTGATAGTTACATCTAGCGATGAACTCTCAAAACAAAACAGTAACTATTAAACCAGCAATTCTTATTCCTTAGAAAGGAGGTGATCCAGCCGCACCTTCCGATACGGCTACCTTGTTACGACTTCACCCCAGTTATTGGTTTTGCCTTAGACGGCTCCCTCCCCGAAGGGTTGGGTCACCGGCGTTGGGCCCCCCCAACTCCCATGGTGTGACGGGCGGTGTGTACAAGACCCGGGAACGTATTCACCGCGACATTCTGATTCGCGATTACTAGCGATTCCAACTTCATGTAGTCGAGTTGCAGACTACAATCTGAACTGGGACTGCTTTTTTGAGGTTTGCTGACTCTCGCGAGATCGCTTCCCTTTGTAGCAGCCATTGTAGCACGTGTGTAGCCCTAAACATAAGGGGCATGATGATTTGACGTCATCCCCACCTTCCTCCAAGTTATCCCTGGCAGTCTCTCTAGAGTGCCCAACTTAATGCTGGCTACTAAAGATAGGGGTTGCGCTCGTTGCGGGACTTAACCCAACATCTCACGACACGAGCTGACGACAACCATGCACCACCTGTCACCAATGTCCTAGCAAGCTAGGAAAGGTCCGATTAAAGACCGGTCATCGGGATGTCAAGTTTAGGTAAGGTTCTTCGCGTTGCTTCGAATTAAACCACATGCTCCACCGCTTGTGCGGGTCCCCGTCAATTCCTTTGAGTTTCAATCTTGCGATCGTACTTCCCAGGTGGAATGCTTAATGTGTTAACTTCGGCACCGAGACCCGTAAGCCCCGACACCTAGCATTCATCGTTTACAGCGTGGACTACCAGGGTATCTAATCCTGTTTGCTCCCCACGCTTTCGTGCCTCAGCGTCAGTTATGGTCCAGAAAGCCGCCTTCGCTACTGGTGTTCCTCCGAATCTCTACGCATTTCACCGCTACACTCGGAATTCCACTTTCCTCTCCCACACTCTAGTTCATCAGTTTCAGAAGCAGCTTAGAGGTTGAGCCCCTAAATTTCACTTCTGACTTAACAAACCGCCTACGCACCCTTTACACCCAGTAAATCCGGATAACGCTCGCTCCCTACGTATTACCGCGGCTGCTGGCACGTAGTTAGCCGGAGCTTCTTAGTCAGGTACCGTCATTTTTTTCTTCCCTGCTGATAGAAGTTTACAATCCGAAGACCTTCTTCCTTCACGCGGCGTCGCTGCATCAGGCTTGCGCCCATTGTGCAATATTCCCCACTGCTGCCTCCCGTAGGAGTTTGGGCCGTGTCTCAGTCCCAATGTGGCCGTTCACCCTCTCAGGCCGGCTATGGATCGTCGCCTTGGTGGGCTGTTATCTCACCAACTAGCTAATCCAACGCGGGTCCATCCTATGCCGATAAATCTTTACTATAATAATCATGCGATTACCGATAGTTTATGCGGTATTAGCGTTCGTTTCCAAACGTTATCCCCCTGCATAGGGCAGGTTACCCACGCGTTACTCACCCGTCCGCCACTAAGTTCTAGGAGCAAGCTCCTATCACTTCGTTCGACTTGCATGTGTTAAGCACGCCGCCAGCGTTCATCCTGAGCCAGGATCAAACTCTCATAAAAAAGTTTGTCCGTGTAGTATTTCTACTACTGACTATTTTACTTAGTACAAGTTGTACTGATTCTCATCTCTTAATTAGAGACGTAATGAATCGACTGGTTTATAGTTACTATTTTGTTTTCAAAGTTCATTTGCTCTCAGCAACTGTTCGCCACTGACTTGTTTAATAATACACTACTTCCTTACGTACGTCAATGATTTTTTTCATTTTTTCTTTGGTTTTTATGAAATAATTCTAAAATCAGTTAGCTTTTACTTTAACTATAAGGAAAATAAGGGATTTTACTTCTATCTTTTGGTATAATATTTCTATGTTATAATTCTATTTATTTGTAGAAAGGATGAGTTTATGCCCTATATTGATTCAAAAATCACGTTAACGTTATCAGAAGAGAAAAAGGAAACACTCAAGACTGCACTCGGACAAATCATCAGTACTATTCCAGGAAAAAGCGAAAACTTCCTTATGGTGGGCTTTGATGATGAATATTCTCTTTTCTTTAGCGGAAAAAAACTTGATAAAGGTGCTTTCGTAGAAGTAAAAATCTTTGGCTCTACCTCCGATGCAGCTTTGGAACAAGTAACCGCTAAAATTTGCGCCCTTTATGAAAAAGAACTAGGTATTCCTCAGAATGCAATTTATGTTAAATATGAATTTGTTAACCACTGGGGCTGGAACGGGCATAATTTCTAACCCTCATATTATTATCCTTACACAAAAAGGGACGAAGAAGTGCCTATCCATTCTTCGTCCCTTTTTTATATACATATATTAATTTTTTCTATAACACTTCGTTAGAATTTGTAGTGAAATTTATATATTGACCAACATCTTTCATATATAATGCATTAAGTGGTATTGTAAACATAATGCCTGTATTAGGTTTTTTCAAATCATTGCCTAGTACTTTTCGAACTGCATCTGTAGCCTTAAGAAATATCTCTTCATCAGGGATAATAGATAAAATAACTTTTCTATATTGAGCCACTTGACTAATAGATAATAATGCTGATTCTATTGCTGATTGAGAGGCAAGATAGCTATTCTCAATATTATTTGTACCTATAGCATCTATTGCTACATTACTTTTGGTACCCACACTCTTTAATGCCTTCAGCGTTGGTTTAAGTTTATCTATATTACTAATAACTGTAATCATCAAATACATATATTAGGCTCCTTCCCTCTTATTCTGATTTCGATGCGTTCTTTTCCTCTAATTTTCTCTTTTTATCTCTGCTCTCAAT
The DNA here is from genome assembly GCF_000178835.2 of Cellulosilyticum lentocellum DSM 5427. Taxonomy (GTDB): domain Bacteria; phylum Bacillota; class Clostridia; order Lachnospirales; family Cellulosilyticaceae; genus Cellulosilyticum; species Cellulosilyticum lentocellum. The sequence goes on along the minus strand of NC_015275.1, from coordinate 421,306 downwards.
ATGCCTTCCTAGTTCTCCCCCTTGCATATGAGCTACTGGCAATACAAACATCATACCTAGAGGTGATTTTTTAGCTTCCCCTTCTAATATTTTTTGCACCTCTTCCATTGCTCTTTGAACCTGCTCTTCACGTTCAATTAATGAAAATATCACTCTACTTGCTTTATTTCTTCTTTCATATGCATTTACTAGACTTGCTAAAAATGAAGCCGTATATAAATCATTATCTACGATTTCACTTGCACTAGTACCTTCAATAACTGTTGCCCCCCTTACGCCTGCTTCTTTCATCTTTTTAATAATCTCAGTTAAATACTCTATTTCATTAAGAATAATAAATAATACATACATCTAGCATCCCTCCTATTTATATTTAATCTTACTGTACTTGTAAACCTACTTTCCCATCCTCGCCCGCTTTAATAATGGCATATCTCGTACATAGTGGGCCTATAATTTCAGTAATAATAGTAGTAGCTAATAATATAGTTATTACTAAATTGCCTATTTCTGTACCTGCAAACTCATGACTAATAACGATAGCGAGTCCAACTGCCACTCCAATTTGAGAAAGTAATCCTAGGCCTATATATTTTTTGACACTTGGCTCTGCTCCCGTAATGATTGCCCCACAAGATGCTCCGCTTACCTTACCTACAATTCTAGCAATTGTATATACTACACCTATCACTCCTATTTGTCCTAACAAACTTATTTGAAGTCTGGCACCTGCTAATACAAAAAATGCTGTATATATAGGCGCCGTAATAGATTCAATCGTTGCAAATGCTTTTGCTTTATTAGAACTAAGATTGGCTACCATTATGCCTAGACTCATATTACATAATAGAGCTGATAAACCTAATTTAGTCGCTATTCCTAGTGTTAATAAAATGGCAGCTATGACAACTGTTAGTATTTCTCTTGTAAAAGATACTTTACTTAAAATAACCACTACTATAGCACCAATAACCATACCTAGTATGATAGAACCACCAATTTCAATTAATGGACTGATCATAACATGTGACCATTCTACATTTTGTGTATTTGTTATAAGTACCTTTGCAATAGATGATGCTACTGCATAAATCATTAAGCAAATGGCATCATCTATGGCAACTACAGCTATTAAGGTCTTGCTTAAAGGTCCTTTAGCTCCTAGTTCATTGATGACCATAACTGTTGCTGCTGGTGCTGTAGCTGATGCAACTGCTCCAAGTAGTAATGCCGTCTCCATAGGTTGCTTTAATAATAGCATTGCTCCTGTTACACAGACAAATGCAAAAAAGGCTTCAAAAAAAGCTATTATAAATACTTTAATACCAATCTTTTTAAGCTCACTTGCTAATAATTCTCCGCCTATGCTAAAAGCAATAAGTCCCAGAGCTAAATCACTTATACTGCTAGTGGCTTCAATAAATGCTTCATTAAATACCCCTAGAAATGATTGTCCTAATAATAAGCCTGCTATAACATAGCCTGCAACCGAAGGAATTTTCAACTTATTAATCAATTTCCCTATAAAATACCCACAAATAATCGCTATACCTATTCCCATCATTGCATTCAACACATTCGCCTCCAAACTGATCTTAAATATTATGTATTGATTCTATATTGATTGTTTTCACCATATTATTATACGCTTACTCCAAGTAATAGGCAAATTACTGATCGCAAGCATAACAACAGCACTCTATAAATTGACTTATAAAAAGTTGAATGCCTTTATAAAAAGTAAAAGACTAAGAGGATACTTCTTATTCCTCTTAGTCTTTTACTTTTATTATTTTTTATGCGCTATTTATTGTGACTGTTGACATTACTTTGCCTTAGACTTCTTAAGTACGCATTTAAAATACTAGTTGTGCTTCCTCTGGCTCCTGGAAAGACTTGAAGCCCGTAATCTTCTAATTCTTTTCTTTCATTCGCCTTGATTTCCCCACATAATACAACTTCTACTTCTTCATTCTGCAAAATATACACTAGACCTTCGTAGCCTCCTCCTGCAGAGGCATCAACTAACATCTTGCTTGTAGCTTTTCCCTTTTGTACATCAAAAATTTCAAGACCCTTGGTGCTTGCAAATTGTTTTGATACACTTCTTCCATCAGTAGTTATAGCAACTTTCATAGGCTCCTCCTAACTGAGATGGTTCTCTTTCTTCTTCATTATATGCTACTTTACTGTGGTTCATGTTTAGAGGTTACTCATACTAATTTGTTGGCAAGGGGTTTTATTGAAGTTTCTCGTGAGTATTGCCTGTAAGTGCTACTTTGTATTTTCCTTGGGTTTGATCCCCATGTTCTGATGTCACATCTACACCTATAGCATAAATACCATCTGGCTTCACTTCCCAATCTACTAAATAACCTGTTCCTCCTTCATTAAGTTCAAACCCCATAGGATAAAGTTTACCATCTTGTTCCCAGCTACCTAAACTTATACCTATACCATAAAAATATCCCTTTTCTCCTAATATCTCACCTTCAACTTGTCTACCTTCTGGATTAGCTTTAATCGCTTCTTCAATAGAAACCTTCATTAGATTACCATCATAATATTGCATCATCTCTGGTGTATTACTAAGTAATGCTTCCATTGGATGTGCTTTAATATAATATACATAGCCATCTTGTACTTGAAAATCGTAAATATCATCATTCACGATTAAATCTGCTTGTTTATTATCTACTATTCTAACGATTAAATCTGTTCCCATAATACCATCCCCTACATGGAAACTTGCATACTTAACTGTTTTATCTTTTGTTTGTTTTGCTATTAGTTCAATCCATCCCTTATCATTATCTAAATCTCTATAAAATAATTTGTTGTTTTTCTCACCAATAAGGCACCACTTATGACTAAAAATAATGTTATAGTTCTGTTTTTCAAATGCTATTTGTAAGGTTGAATTAAGATAGCCATCTACTACACCTCCTACATAAACGAACTTATTGGCTTGATCATACTTGACTTCTACGCCTAATGCCTCACCTATAGCCCTAAGGGGTAAATAAGTAGTTTTATTCTTAATAAACGGAGCTACCTCTAATGATACATTCTTGTTACCTATTTGCATTGTCTTGCTTCCTATTTTTAATGTTATCTTAGCTTTACTCGTGGTGACATCAATTTGCCCTGTCTTTTTATCCCAATCTACTTTAGCTTTTAATCCTTCTGCTGTTATCCGAAGTGGTAATAACACCCTATTATCTTCTAATAGTAATGATACACCTTGAACCTCTTTTCCATCTATAAAAGCAATATCGCTATCTAAGCATAGAATTACTTTACCTGCAAAATCCTTTAGCTCAATAACTTGGTTATAGTCCTTAATTGTTTTTACTTCTTCCCCATAAATATTTCCTACTGAGCTTAACCCTAAAAAACCTATTAATAATATACTATATACTTTTGATAATCCCCCTCTAATCCTCATAAAACTCTCCCCCTATTAATTTATCTCTTCTTTTAGTAATCTTTATTATAAAATATATTATACATTTTCTTTGTTACTAGAGGGTTACAGCCTCATTAATTTCTTAATACTATCCCGAAAAATGTTTTTATATTTTTACTACCACGTGTATTACTTCTAAAAAATCAATATCATTATTTAACTGCTATTATAAACAGAAATTTGTCTCGGTGTTTATGGAGAATGACTTCTGGAGGAAAATGAGGGAGAGGGCTACCTTCCAAAGTTCCGGTTCAAATTTTTTGAGGCACTAGGCTCACTTATTTGGATGAACGCACGAAAACTCCCGCTGGTCAGACACTCATGCTAAAACCCATCCAAAACGTTCGCCAAGTGCCTCTAAAAAAATTCTCCCAAGTCACTCTCTTCCAGGCAACCCTCTCCCTCATTTTCACAAACGTTATTGACCTCATAAACATCCATGACATTGAGGCAGCCTGGGAAAAAGGCGTAACGACAAATCATATTAATAGCAGTTAAAGAACGCAAAAAAACACATCTCCAAGTACTATATATACCCGAAGATGTGTTTCCTTGGTCCAGACTCTGGAAATTAACTTGCATAACTAGCTAAATAGACCCTAATCAAGGTGCAAGATGGCTCCTCAGCACGTATGCGTTATAGCTTAGTGCCTACTAAGACTAGCTATGAAAGCTAAACCAATGAGTGAGGAGCTCCTTAAAGTCTTGGCCGGCGCACCCTATGCTAGGAAGCTAAGACCTTAAGACTCTGGTTTAAAACTTTATTTGGTAATGCTAGGTATAAAAACATTGAAAACAACTTATAAGTGGCGCCTTCCTTGCAGCGCACCAGTGAACATCTTCCTTAAGTCCAGAGGTACCTATAACAATAGATTGAGACTTGGCTGACCCGGTCAGTTCCTCAGGTTGAAGCTGTGGTAATTATGCCGAGGGAAGTTATTTATTTTGTTTTTACACTTATATATATGTAGTCAGGAAGCCGACTCCCTAATAAAAAATGAAAAATACTTGTCGTTATGCCTTCTTTCCCTACTTCGTCACTGTCTTGGATGTTTATGAGGTCAACAACGTTTGTGAAAATGAGTGGGTATGGGTGCCTGGAGTAGTGACTTGGGAGCATTTTTTAGAAGCACTTAGTGAACATTTTATATGGGTTTTAGGCAGCTGTTTGAACGAAGTGAGTTCTGCCGTTCATCTAAATAAGTGAACTTAGTGCTTCTAAAAATGTGAACCGGAACAACGGAAGGCACCCATACCCACTCATTTTCTCTCAGACGTACTTCTCCATAAACACCCAGACAAATTTCTATTTAACTAGTTATACTGCAACAAAAAACAGCTTAAATAAGGCATTCATTACCTATTTAAGCTGTTTTCTTATGATTCAATAGTTATTTGATTTAATGACAATGGCAGTCATGTCCATCTTCATGATGGTTACAATCATGTTCTTCTCCATGATGGTGATTGCAGGTCACTCCGCCGCTTTCAGGAAGCTTACCTTGAAGATAATCAAAAACTAGCTGCTCTACTTCTCCACTTAAACCTGAAATAACCTTAATGCCTTCTTTTTCAAGTCCTGATTTTGCTGGACCTCCAATGCCACCACATAAAAGAGTATCTACTTTTTCTTCTTTTAAAGCTGCTACTAAGGCACCATGGCCGCTTCCTTCAGTATTTAATGCTGTTTGATGGATGGATGCATTTTCTGTTACTTCATATACTGTAAAAAGTTTAGCTTTACCAAAGTGTCCATAAATATGATTGTTTTCTGTTGGTACTGCAATTTTCATAACAATCTCCCTTTCCTAAAACTTTATTATAAATACTTATCATTAAATAAGTACTTTTAACTTTAACCTTAGGCTTTTATATTCTTTTTCCCATTTATCACTTTTGCTAGGTTAATTATAGAACTAATGATGTCACTTTACTTATTACAAAATGTCACAATACGCTCTGCTACACTACTTACTAAGTCTTCTTTTACTTCTTCTACTTGGCCTTTGTCACAAAGTGTTGCAAAAGCTGGGTCTATTGGTAGCTGCGCTAGTACTTCTATTCCTTGCTCTGCTGCTACTTGCCCTATTTTGCTTTCTCCAAAAATAAAATGCTTATTATCACAATCTGGGCATTTGAAATAACTATAGTTTTCAACTATACCGATAATAGGTATATTCAGCATTTGTGCCATCTTCACAGCCTTACTTACGATCATAGACACTAAATCCTGTGGTGAAGTAACAATGATGATGCCATCTAGTGGGATAGATTGAAATACTGTAAGGGCTACATCACCTGTTCCTGGTGGCATATCTACAAACATATAATCAACATCTTGCCAGATGACTTCCTGCCAAAATTGTTTAACAGCACCTGCTATAACAGGTCCTCTCCATACAACTGGATCTGTTGGCTTATCTAATAATAAATTAATAGACATAATATCAATACCATTTTTTGTAGGTACTGGATATAAGCCCTCTTCCGTTGCATAAGCTTTTTGATTAATACCGAAGAGTTTTGGAATAGATGGTCCTGTAATATCTGCATCTAACACCGCACTATGATAACCTTTACGATTCATAGATATAGCTAATCTAGCTGTTATACTAGATTTTCCTACACCACCTTTACCACTTACAACTCCGATTACCTTTTTAATGTTACTTAATTGATGTGGCTTTTCTAAAAGGCTTTTTGGTCCTGATTTTCTAGAAGAGCAGCTTTCACTGCAACTTCCACAACTACCACTTGTACATCCTTCACTCATATTAACATCTCCTTAAAATAGTAGATTCATTTATTGTATTTTATTAGCTATTAAAATTTTAGTCGTTATAATGATTGAGTTATTATACGGGGTATTCACTGTTTGATTGATTAACTTTTATTCTTCTTGCTTTTTAGAAAAACAACAGTGTTTACACCTCTTGCTAGCCTCACATAGTTTCTTAGAAACTTCATAGTTTCCACCATCAATGGCAATAGACTTCCCCATAACTAGTGCTTCTGCCACCTTGTGCCTAGCACTATAGAGAATGCGCTGGAACGTTCCTCTTGAAATAGACATTCGCTCAGCCGCTACATCTTGATCGAGATTTTCGAAGTCTGTAAGTCTTATACTTTCTAGTTCTTCAACACATAAGATGACTTCTTCATTTAATAATGTATCTGATTTAAAAAACTTATGTTTTGGTTCCGCACATACACGTCTACATTTGGCTATTCTCGGCATAGCATCACTTCTTTCGTAAGTTATCTCCACATTAAATGGGCATATGCACATTTAAATTATATTGTGCATATGCCCATTTGTCAACGCCAACTCATCCCCATTAAATCTATTTTTTCTCTCTCTATTTGCTTAAGTTTAGACGAAGTAGACATATATTTTTTATATAATGGTGCTGGTAAAATAATCAGTTCGATTTGAAAAACCTCATCGTTAATGCGATAGACCATCTCCTCTACTTCCCAGCGCAGTCTATGAATTTCCCTAACAGAGTTTTCTATACCAATCAGCACTAGAAGGCTAATCATACTTTCTGCTCCTACATAGCCCTTAGCATAGTTTCCAAATAAATAGATTTCACTACCAGGTATTAACTTAGTAATAACATCAAAACATAGCCTAACTCTACCCTCATATTTTATTGGCAAATCTAAATACTGCATGTTTGCCTCCCCCGTTCTTATACTTTCTTTATCTGTCTTTTTCTAGAAAGTAATTTCTTTTCCCCCTGGTCTAAACAACTTAAAACTAAGATGCTCAAATCCATACTTTTCTATAAGCTGCTCCATGTAGCTTGTAAATTCTATCATATCATAAACAATACAATCGATATAACTATTAAAGAGTCCAGTAGCTCCTCCAATGTATCGAACAAAATGCTTTTCCCTACTCACCTTTATAAGCTGATCTTCTAATCGGTTACGTACACTTAATGCACTTTCCTTGGACATATTTTCTGTATTAAAAAATATAAAGCCATAAGTAATCCCCAGCTGCTGCCCCTCATCTAGCACACCTACTTTATTGGTATAATATTCATGTACAAGTGCCATAAGCGCGCTCTTTCCCTCGTAAATATCTTCTCTCAAGGGACATCTACGTTCCTTACTAGGTAGAAGTTCATATGCTGTAAAGACCTCACAAAGATCGCCATATACAGGAACATAACCCTCTTCAATCATATCTTCAATATATGCTTTAAGTTCCGTTAGCAATAATGCTTCTTCTATCTCTAGATTAGGTACTATCTCTACCTCACCAATATAAGCCATATCATATGCTTCGCCAATAAACTGTTGCATAAAAATATACAGCATTAAATAAGCTTCGGCTTCATCCAACTCATTTAACTTCTCTGAATATGCCCTAAGATTTACCCTTCCCTCCTCTAAACTGGGATAAAGTAAAACATCTCTTACCTCTAAAACGGTATCATACATATGAAGTTTAAAATTTTCGGTATTTGCCATCGGCTTTCTCATCTCATAAAAAGTCCAGTGTTCTAATAGCTGACTTGGTACTTCTTCCTTCCAATAGCTTAGCGCAAATAGTCTAGCTTTATCACCTTCTGGAGTTAACATGAGCTCCCACTTATTAGTACTTTTATTAAATCCTATCTCACAATTACGCGTGGAAAAGGTATTATCTATAAGCTCTTCTATATGCTGCCTTGCTCCTTGAAAATTTTCTTCATTTTCTAGGCTTTCTCTTAAGCTAGCCTCCTCTTCTAAAAAGAGCCGCCAAAATAAATCTATTCTTTCTTTAAAACTTTTCATTCCTTTGCCCCTTTCTAGCCTAAGCTAACCTCTATTCATATTTTATCAAAATCTTCTACCTTTTTCATCCTTTAATAGAAAAATAGTATTTAAACACAGTAATATATTTTTATAATCACATAAACTTAGATTTATATGTTATTTTGTCGTATAATAAAAATATACGGCATAACGACTAAGAAAGGAGACTCTACATATGAAAAAATCAGCCTATATCCTTAGTTTCATTTTATTAATTGGAACCATTAATATTCATGGTGCTACAATTCCTCAGTTAGAAAAATGCGGTTTAAATAATCCTTATCATTTACTGATAAATAAGGATCATCCTTTATCACCAGATTATAAACCAAACAATCTAGTTATCCCTAACGTAAAATTTCAAACACCTGGTAATATAGAAAAAAATTATATGGAAGCTACTGCAGCCGCTGCTTTAGAAAAAATGTTCGAGGCAGCTAAAGCTGATAATATTCGTTTAGTAGCTATTAGTGGTTATAGAAGCTATGCTAGACAAACAACACTTTATAATAATGCCGTTAGAACCTATGGTAAGAATCAGCGAAGTTCAGCTAAAGCTGGTGAATCTGAACATCAAACTGGACTTGCTATGGATCTTAATAGCCTTTATCAATCTTTTGGTAATACAAAAGAAGGTAAATGGTTAGCCCAAAATGCTCACTTATACGGTTTTATTATTAGATATCCAAAAGATAAGACTGATATTACTGGCTATATCTATGAACCTTGGCATGTAAGATATGTTGGCACTGAACTTGCTACCTATTGTTATACAAATAATCTAGCCCTTGAGGAAATTGAATTTTGTTGTAAAAAAGATGAAGAAATTGAAATGCATATTAGTAACTCTGAGAAACTGACCCTCACCCCCTATAAAGTTATTAAACGAGACGGTGTAACCTACATAAAAGTAAGAGATTTAATCGGAAATATTGGTGGCTCTATTGAATTTCAAAAAAATACCCTTACCTTAAACACCTATGAGCATCGACTCATTCTTACAGAAAACAGCAACTATGTCATGCTTGATGATTTACCTCAAACCATAACGCCTACACCTATTCGAATAGACAACTCTCTTTATATACCTATGAGAGCTACTTTAAGTTTACTCGGATTAAATCTTGATTTAATAAATAGCTCCACTTTAATCATTACCAAAGCACCTACTCTAGAGGCAACGCCTCACTCTCCTCTTATAGAAGAATCTTCTCCTACTTAATGCTTATCATTAATTGAGTAGGAAAGCCTTCACTAAAAACTATTCTCTGTTAGATTGTATCACTAAAATAGGCGTAAGCTCTTTGCTTACGCCTATTAATATCCATTATAATTTCATTACCAGAAGTGTCTTTATAGACTCTTATCATACGTCTTCTTAATACAATATCTGTGGGGTATCAATATATATTCCTATCAATAAGGTCTTTTAACAACTAATGTTTTTCAGTGCTTTTTCCTTTTTTCATATCGTAAAAGAACTCCTTGATTAACAGGCTTTCTTTTAATAATATGTCACTTTAAATTGATCAGAATCAAAGTACACTAAGTCACCTTGTTCCTCATGCCAAACAGCTTTTAAACGGATAGGATACTTGATACCATCAAATTCTTTATAGTCTTCTGCAATGCACTCCCAGTCTACAGATTGAGTTGTACCGGTTGTTTCATCTGCCATCATTCTATCTGATGTGTAAAAAGAAATAAATGCCCCCGATTCATCAAAAGTAAAAATACCACTTACCTTTAGGCCATAATAGTCTAAAGTTGCTTTTACATGGTTATTATCAATACTTTCCCATGTTACATAGTCCTGTAAAATAAAACTAGGTAATAAAAGCCCTTCGGCTAGACAAGTTACAAGCCCTGCTGCATTCATTCCTTCTCCTTTTACATCAAACAAATTAATTGTTTTTGCAATAACACCTTTCATACCACCATCTCCTTCTAAATAATGGTCTAATCCCTGAAAAGGAATCCCCATTACTGAAGCATCAATAAATGCTACTCTCTCTGGCTGCGTAATAAAATTATAGTGCATATAATCCATCTTGAGAGGCTTACCCCCTTGAATAAAGTCTACATCTTTATAAGTAACTTGCATATAATTAGGTTTCTTCATCCCTATAAAACCACAATAACGAAAGTAGCGCTGAAGAGGCTCGGGCAAGTCTTTAATATCTTCTTCACTAAAACTTCCTTCTATGAGTTCTTGCCTATTAATTGCTTCCTGCTTCTTTTGATTAAATTCACTTTTAGTTTTTGACATAGGTAATTGAAAAAAGATTAAAATTGCTCCTACTAAAATGAACAGTATACCAATAACATACATCATTATTCTCATTCCTCTTTTCTTCATTTCATCTCGTCTTCTTCCATCTGCTTTATATTTTCCTCTAGCTGCTTTAAACCTACGCAAATGACTTCAAGTAAGTTCTCATCCATCCCTTGAAAAAGTTTTTCTAGGAAATACCCTTCTCTTTCCTCTCTACTTTTGGCATGTTCTATAGCTTTTTCTGTTAAAGTCAATTTCACACTTCTACTATCCTTTTCATCTGTATGAATAGTAATAAAACCTTTTCTTTCTAAAATGACAGCCATCTTCTTAACATTTTGTCCTGAGCTTCCCAGGAAAGTAGCAGCTTGACCAATAGAAGCACTTCCCCCCTCAAATTTAGAAAGCGCTGCTAAAAGCCCCCATTGCTTTAAGGAAATCTGTTCATCAAATTGATCCCCTAAGTATTGTAGTCTGTTAGCTAGTATAAAAAGCTGCCCAAATATATACCCTTGTTTGTCTTTCTCATTCATCATCTCTTCCCCTTCTTTTTCCTAGTGTTATGCTTATCAAATTAATACTAAATCATCTTATTTTTACTATGATTCTTTTGTTTACCTGGGGCTCTTTAAGTAATGTATTGATGTATTTCCTCTGATAAATCAAATGAGTACTAATAAAGCACAAAAAGCTAACCGGTTAGGTATATTTTATCTAACCAGTTAGCTTTTTACAATGGTATTTATATTTTATTAATAAATTAAATTCAATCTACTCTTATCCCACTAAATGAATAGCACATTTAATAAAAGAACTATATTCCTCAAAAGAAGTATGTATATCGGTAACATCCCCTTGTAAAAGTTTTTTTGCTATGTAAAGTATTTGTTCATGAGGATAAGTTCCTTCTCCCATACAAGCTTCCAATAAATAGGTTGGTCCTCCTAATGAAAGCTCCTCATAAGCCTCCACATAAAATGCCTCTCCTTCATAATGAATATAGTCATCTTGAAAAAGCGCAATGAGATAAAGAAAGGCTAACTGTCTTCGTAATAAAGCTGAAGGTTGTTTTAACTCTATTTCTGTAAGATCCGCTTCTTCTATCAGCTGATTGTATGCATCTTCATGGTGATGGTCTTTAAATATGAATTCCATTGATAATCTCCTGTCTTTGCTTCCTAAATACTTTATTTATCACTTTCCGCCACTATTATAAATTGAAATTTGTCGGGGCGTTTATGAGAATTACGTCTGAGAGAAAATGAGTGGGTATGGGTGCCTTCCGTTGTTCCGGTTCACATTTTTTGAAGCACTAAGTTCACTTATTTAGATGAACGGCAGAACTCACTTCGTTCAAACAGCTGCCTAAAACCCATCTAAAACGTTCACTAAGTGCTTCTAAAAAATGCTCCTAAGTCACTACTCCAGGCACCCATACCCACTCATTTTCATAAACGTTGTTGACCTCATAAACATCCAAGACAGTGAAGCAACGTGGAAAGAAGGCGTAACGACAGTTAAAAAATACTCAGAACTAGGGCAGACGCCCATAGTAATAATGTATCAAGCTTCCCATAAGTCTGTTTTGCCAAGAAGTAGCTATGTAAGGACGCTAGGGAGCCTTACAAGCATTATTGACCTTATAAACGTTCAAGCCCCTAAGTGAGAAGTGATGAAAAGAGATAATAACAAGTTTTATTTCCTCTTAAAAACACTTAATGGAGGTGGCTTTACGCGTTATTGTTTGTAGAACTGAGAGAGGGTGGCTGTCCTAGCGGGGTGACTTCGGAGTATTTTCAGTAGGCACTTAGCGAACGTTTTGGATGGTATTTAGCCCACGTGTTTGAGGGAACCGAGTTTGTGGGCGTTCATCCAAAAAAAGTGAGCTTAGTGCCTACTGAAAATGCGCAGCGGAACCACGCAGGATAGTCACCCTCTCTCAGTTCCGCCCAAATAGCCTAGTAAATTCCCCGACAAATTTCAATTTTTAAAATCCATCTCCTGCAACTAGCCATTTGCCATTTTCATTAGTTAAAATAACCATTCTTGGGTATTCACCGTTTTGAAGTATACTTGTATCATTGGTTTCTATACGATAATTAACGGTATAAATTTTTGTTCGATTACTAGAAAGTTTGTCGTTCTCCTTGCTAAGCTTTATGTCTAAAATATCCACCTTCTTATAAAAGGTATTCATTAGCTGCCTTACTGTGCCTTCATTAAATAAGGTAGTGTTATCCATGTTAGTAAACAAAATAACTAACCAAGTGTTAGTGGAAACCGTTTTGAAATAAGTCTTTGTATCACCATCCACCAAAGCTTTAAAATAAGTAGCGATGAGCTCTTCATCTGATGAATAGCCACCTCTTTCAAAATCAGCCATGACTGTTTCTGCTAAATAATCTACTGGTGTTAGACTTGTAACTTCATCAAAGCTTTTTCCAGATAAGGTATAAAATACAGCCGAATGTCTACCTGAATCCATATGCGCTCCTACTATCTTTCCTTCATGCCTTATAACAATACCTCTCGCATCTGATATAGGCCTATCTGATTCCGGTAAAGACTCAACTAAGTAATAAATTTCTGCTGTGATAGATTTACCTAATACCCCTACATCTCCTAATTGCTCTCCATAATCTAAACCAATAGCCTTAGACATTTCTATACTTAGAGCAAAATAAAGATTTTCTATATCATCAGCGCTAGTTACTTCCAACGTTTTAGGTAGTCGCCTTTCACTACTTCCCATTAGAAAAGCTGGTGTGTATCCATATTTGCCAAATAACTCTATGACATCTTCTGGTATCCTGCTTCCTTCTGGCCTATATTCTTCTGTAGCAGCTAGTAATCTAAATAACATTTCATCTAGTTGAAATCTATACTCGCCATATTGAATCCATCCTTGGTCATATAAGGTATCATAATTGATATAAAGTTCTGCTAACTTTTCGTCCTTTTGATAAAATACAATGGTTTGATTTTTAACGCTGTTACCACTCATATCCTTCTCACTGATTGTACTCGTGTCACTCCTTGCTAATAAAGCCAATACAAGCTGAATATGTCTTTCATCAGTAATAGTAGCTGGTATGTAATCTGCCTCAAAATTATTAAAATAATCGTAAGATACTTCTATACGAGTAGTGTCTATTAAACTAGTAATTAGGTTCGCTAATTCTTTGTTTTTAATAGAAGCAACTTGTATGTTTTTTATATCAATTGGGTCTCTATATTGTTCTATCTCACTTACTACCTCACTGCTATTTCCTATAGGAGCATCGCTATTTTCTTGTTGATTTGTAGCATCTTTCGCCCCTTCTGATATTGCTTGCTGCTTATTATAATCCTGATTCTTTATAGCCCCATTCTTTGCATCCTGATTTATCGTATCTTGTTTATTGGCACCTAAGGTATTAGGATTAGTTAAGCATATCCCTCCTATAATGACTACTAATCCTACTCCTAATACAATTCCTACTTTTGACAACTTTTTACCTTTGGCAATGACTTCGATTCTCTTTTTAGTGGTACTTTCTTTCCTTGCGAAAGCTATAGCCCCTATGGATCCCCTCATCATAGTTGCCTCTTTAAATAAAACTTCTGAATAACTCACACGGCTCATATTGGTCTTTTCTAAGACCCTTACATCACACAAGATTTCTTGATCCTGCCTTATCTGTTTGAAAACGAAATAAACTACTGGATTAAACCAATACAGCCCTTGAAGTAAAACAAGACACCAATTCACTAAAAGATCTCCATAACGATAGTGAATCAATTCATGGGTTAAAATAGCACGGTACTCTTCCTCACTATAACCTGCCTTAAGAATCAGAATTGGTTTAAAAATGCCTGCTATACAAGTATTTTCTCCATATACCAAGGCTATCTTCTTTTTAATATGTAAATCCTTTTTAATTTGCTCTACTAACATTAAAAGCTTTTCATCATTTATAGGTAATAGTCGCCTACTCTTATAGCAAAAGCTTATGTAGCCCATTAGCATGTATGCAAAACATAGAATGCAACCTAGTACATAAATAACTATAACTATCTTTGAGTTGCTTTCTTCGGGGGCATTTACAGCTACCAGTTGGTTTTCATCTTGTTCAAAAGCCTTAGAAAGGTCACTTATATGAAAGAATACATCACTTAGTGCTTCTAAATCATAGGTTGATGTAGCTTTACCATCAGCTAATTTATCTTTACTATTATTTGAACTATCTTTATCCGGAAATAATGGACCTTGATCATGGGTTACTGGATTATTTGTTGATGAACCCATTTCGTCTTTCATTTGCCCCGTCATTGTTGTCAGCTGCATTCCCTCTTCTACTAGTGCTTTCTCTTCTTTACCTTGCAAATAAATAGAAGAAGCCTCATTCCCCAATAAATTAAATATACTTAAGGAGCTTTCAGGAAACTGCACCATCATTAATCGCAGTAAGAAAATACCCCATAAATAATACTTAAACTTCGGAGAAAGATTTTTCCCTATAAGTATCCGGGCAAGTATAATAACTGCAGCCGTTACAGTACTCATCACAAACACACTTACAAGCCACTGGCTAAGTATAGCTATTTCCATCTATTCTTCCTCCTTCATTTGATTAATTAGTTGTAGAATTTCCTCTCTTTCCTCCTTTGAAATCTTTCCTTTCTTTGCAAAACAAGCTACAAATTGACTAATAGACCCCTGGTAGATTCTCTCTAAAAAAGAACTTGCCTCCTCTTGTACACATCTTTCCTTATCAATCAGTGTACTATATTTATAAACACCTGTTGTCTGGTCTACAGATACGGCCCCCTTATCAATTAACCTAAGTAACATGGTACGAACTGTACCACTACTCCAACCTGTTTGTTCCTTAAGTTGTTTTGTAATTTGCTTTAACTCTAGTGCATCCTTCTCTAACTTTTGATTTTCCCATAATACATTCATAATGTACCACTCTGCTTCTGAAAGTTTCACTTGTTTATCCATATCGTCCTCCAAAAATAATAACAAATGTATCTATTTTTATAATAGTAACATTTGTTATTATTTTTATCAAGGATATTTTATTAAATATTCGAAAATTAAATCAATTTGCTTTCTTCCCATTCTGCTCTAGTGAGTTGATAATGCATAAGGTCTCCTACTAATTCTTCTCTTTGAAAGCTCTTTTTTTCCAAATGGGTTTGTTTCATACCCACTTTTTCTAAGATTCTCATGCTAGCAGGATTAACTGTTACAGCATCGGCCAAAATAACTGTAGCGTTCGTATTCTCAAATAACTCATCTACCAAAGCCTTTGCTACTTCAAATCCGAATCCTTTTCCCCAGTGGTTCTGACAAAGTTGATAATAAAGTCCATACTCCCCTTTTTCATCACTAACAGTAGGCACCCCCGCTACCCCTATCAACTCATTGTGATGAAGAATAACCCAGTTATTCATATGTAGTGGATCTATAAACTTCTGGATATGCTCTATACGTGCCTTGCAATCCTCTATTGTCTTGCACCAAGGATTATAAGTATATTTTACAACTTCATAGTCACTCCACAGAGCTAGTAGGTCTTTAGCATATTTGATTTCTATTGGTACCAATTGTAATCGTTTAGTTGTAATCATCTCTTTGCTCCTTTCATAATAATCCTATTTGAAAGCCTTCACTCAATTGAAATTTGAAAAATAACGGCATAAAGTTAGGAGCCACTAAGAAGTCCGAGAAATTGTCTTACTTCCAGCTACTGTCTCGGCTCACTAAGAAACGCTAAACTCATAGCCCTTATGAACGGCTGAAAACTCGCTAACGCTCAGACACTCAGCCTAACACCCATAAGGGCTATTTCGTTAAGAGTTTCTAAGTTCACCTCCAAGGTAGCTTTCAGTAAGCCAATTTCTCTCCCTCCTTAGCTACTTCCTAGCAAACACATACTAAAAGTCACTTTATGCGTTATTGTTATAAGAAGCCATAGGGCAAGCGTTCAGAGCAATAACGTATCAAGCTTCCTATAAGTCTGTTTTGCTATTGTTATTATCTCTTTTCTGCACTTCTCGTTTAGGGTCTTGAACGTTTATGAGATCAATGACGCTTGTAAGAAATGAGAGGATAAGGACTGCCTGGAGAAATGACTTCGTAGTATTTTTTAGAAGCACTTGGCGAACTTTTTTGATGGGTTTTAGTGCGAGTGTTTGACTAAAATGAGTTTTCGCACGTTCATCAAAAAAGTGAGCCTTAGTGCTTCAAAAAATACGGAGCGGAATTCCGGAAGGTAGCCCTTATCCTCTCATTTCCGCCCAACAGCATGCCTTATAAACGCTCAATAAATTTCTATTTATAGTCTATCTTATTCCAAATTAGTTTCACTCCTATTAATCTTTTTTTAATCATTATCCCTTTATTGTAATCAACGACTTTCATCATAGTGGAAAAAACAAAAAATCTATCATGCTTTTAAACACAATAGATTCTTTGTTAACTCTTAATCGACTCTTGCACCAAATGGCATCAGAGCTAATTTTGCAATTTTAAAAGATTGAAGCCCGAATGGAATTCCAATAATGGTAATGCAAAAAACAATTCCAATAATAGTAGCTTCAATGGCCAATGGAATACCACCAAAAATAATCCATAAAATATTGCACAGAAGTGAACCAATGCCCCCACCATAAGTTACTTCTTTTCCAAATGGAAAAAAAGCTAAACCTGCTAACTTAAAGCACTGTACACCTACAGGAATACCCACTAACGTGATGCACCATAAAAGGCCTATTCCAAACCAACTTAATCCCATAATGAGACCACCAAATATAAACCAAATCATATTTCCTAAAAAGCTCATATATTTCCTCCAACTATTTGTATGCCTTATATTATCATGAGTTCTTATTATTGGAAAGTAGTTCACAACTATTGTACCTATTTTTCTTGTAGGTTTTTCCACTCATCTAACTGTCTTTGCATCTCTGCTATAATTTCTTTTGAACCACAATCTTCTAGCGACTTTAGAACAATTGGAACATAAACTTCCGGATCATACAATCCTATAGATAAATAATGGACGTATGGATCCCATATAAGTTCACATTTTTGTATTTGTTCTTGTACAGGGGTAAAATCAAATACAAATCCCATAGTCGTATCAACTTGACCCATTTGATTCTTAATAGATATTTCTTGTTTACCTTTTCTCTCTGTTTCAGTAAAACTATAAGTATTTTTTACATTGCCTAATATCCAAGGAATTTCATAATAATATCTTTCATGGTTCTCTGTAAATTGTATAATATCATTTTTCCCTTTTACTTTTGTATAATGAATATCTTCAATTCCGTAAATTAAAAGATTATTTATATATTTGTCCGTATTAACTAGTTCTAGAAATTTTATTGCTTCTTCTGGATGTTTAGAAGTTGAGGAAATAGCCTGAATAGCATTTGTAATACAATAATCCGGTACTATGGGATTAGAAATAGGAATCCTAATATACTCATACCCTTGATATGTGCTATCATAATGTTCTGCTGTAGCTGCTATATCTATAGTACAAAATACATTTGTCATAACCCTGTTTGCTTCATTAATAGCATTTCCACTTATATATCCAGCCTCATAGTAAGAATGCATCTGCTTAAAAAACGCTATTACCTCTGGTCTTTCTAATTCATTAAACACTCTATAATCCTTAGTATCATAATAAACTGCTCCAGGGCCCGCTACTGCATCTTCGTGATATAAATTCTCAGTAGGTAGTAGTTTTTTCATATTTAGCAAACCAAAAGAATATACCACATCTTGTGAGTTTAGTGCATATATATCAGTCTCTTTTTCTTTAATAACTTCAAAGAAGGGTTCCATATCCTCTAAGTTTTTTACAGTTGAGAGGTTCATCTTATACTTTTCAGCTAAGTCTTTTCTTATAAAAAGGCTATACTGTTCAACTGAATTCTTATAACTTGGTATCCCATAACAACTACCATTTATCTCAGTACCCTTAAGATAACCCTCACCTAATAAAGCTGTGGTTTTAGGAGCATAGATAGGTAATAACTCATTTAACCGAAGAAATGCCCCCTCTTTTGCATTGTCATAATAATTAAGACTCCAATTTGCTGTAAAACATATATCAAACTCTTCTCTATTTTTGATTTTCTTTGCCATTTTACTATTATAACTTCCCCAATCATAACAGTGAAGATTAATGGTGCAGTTTAAATTTGTATAATTCTGTATGTATTTATTAATAGCTTTCTCTACCAACTCTGTATCCTCATCTTCTCCGTATCCTACAAAATACCAGTTAAGTTCAACAAGCTTCTCTTGTGCTTGACCGTAATAAGCCGAAAACGGCAAGATAAATATTCCTAAAATTAAAACAGATATTTTTAATAACTTTTTCATGTCTATCCCCCTTATTTATTATTTATGTTTTAATTATATTGAAAATTATAAATATTTCAATATATGTATGATTGATTCTCTTCTTACATTGCTATTTGTAGATATTTACAATAAGAAGGTGACCTTTTTTTCATAACGTCACCTTCTTATCTGCTACTTTTCTATTCTATTTTTCAATAACTACCCTGTCTTTCATTTTTGCTTCTACAGGTCCTGTTTTTAATAAACTCACCTTTTCATCATCTTTTAAATTCGGAAATACAATTGGTGTAATCAGTGATGGCACCTTATCCACAATTGCATCAATATCTACTGTAAGCAGTAAATCTCCTGCGTTAACCTCTTGGCCTTCTTCTACATGAGTTGTAAAGCCTTCACCCTTAAGCAAGATTGTATCCAGCCCAAAGTGCATCAGCACTTCATGCCCCTTTTTAGTTTGAATAACAATAGCATGTTTACTTGGGAATACCGTAAGAATGGTGCCATCAATAGGTGCATAAAGCTTACCTTCCGTTGGCTTAATAGCAAAGCCTTGTCCCATCATGCCTTCAGAGAATACAGGGTCTGGAATTTCTTTTAAAGTAAGAAGCTCTCCCTTCATAGGTATGAGTAAACTCTCAACCATCTTACCATGTCCATCACCCTTGGTCATCTCAAAACTTGCAGACTTAACTGGCTGGCTCTTTGATATTTCTTCTTGTGCACTTCCCATGGCGATATCAATATCTTCTGGTTTAACACGGCCTTCCATAATATCTAAAATGTCATTCTTAATATTATCTGATCGTCCACCAAAAATAGCTTGTACATTGTCCCCTACTTCTAGTACACCTGTAGCTCCTAAAGCTTTTAAAGCCTCTTTATCAACTTCATTTTTATTATGAAGCCCAACACGAAGTCTAGTAATACAGGCATCTATATTTTTGATATTTTGCTGACCACCTAATGCTGCTAAAACTCTAGCAGCTAATACAATGCCTTTTGCTGCACCTTTACTATCTTCGGTAACGCCATCATCTTCATCTTCTCGCCCAGGTGTTTTTAGATTAAGTCTTCTAATAAAGAAGTCAAAAATCAAATAATATATTGCAAAGAATACAATACCTACTACTATGATGTAATACCACCTTGTAGGTACTCCTGCTCCTGCTGGAAGTAATCCAAAAAGAGCAAAGTCTATTAATCCTCCCGAGAAAGTCATCCCTACAAATACATTTAAAAGGTCCATAATCATATAGGATAATCCTGCAATGACTGAGTGAATTGCATATAAAATTGGCGCTACGAATAAAAAAGTAAATTCAATAGGTTCTGTAATACCTGTAACGGCTGCTGTTAAAGCTGCTGATGCCAGAAGTCCTCCGACATAAGCTTTCTTTTCCGGCCTAGCATTCTTGTACATAGCTAGTGCCGCTCCACCTAACCCAAAAATCATAAATGGGAATTTACCGGCCATAAAGCGTGTTGTTCCTTGAACGACTTGTGCCATAGTGGCTGCATCCGCTCCTACTAAAGCCGACATATTAGAAAGCTGTGCAAAATAAGCTGTGTTAGCACCATCTACAATAGTTGTTGCACCATTTGGTAGGAAGACTGTTCCTTCTACAAAGGCTGTATACCAAAATGGTGTGTAAAAAACATGGTGAAGTCCTACTGGAATTAGACCTCTTTCAATGGTTCCGTAAAGGAAGGTTCCTAGTGCTCCTAATTCATTAACCCATTTAGCAATAACAGCTATACCATTTTGTACAACTGGCCATATAAAGGATAAAATAACCCCCACAACAAGCATAACTACTGCAGTCACAATAGGTACAAAACGTGATCCTCCAAAGAAGCCTAGGACTTGTGGCAGTTGAATTTTATGATAGCGATTGTGCAAAATGGAGGCTATAATACCTGCAATCATACCACCAAATACCGAGAGGTTAAGTGTAAAAATACCCAAAGTTGTACTTACATAAGAGCTATACTGCGTTGGTGTATGATCGGGTGTTAATATACCTAAAGGCGTAACACCTAGTCCTAGCATCGTTGAAATAGCTGTGTGCATGATAATGAAACCAACTGCCCCTGCTAATGCCGCTGTTCCCTTATCTGAATTAGCTAAGCCTACCGCTATTCCTATAGCAAACAGCAATGGCAAATTTCCAAATACAATATCTCCTACATTTCTCATAACGGTTAAGGCAACTGTTACACCACGTAGATTAATAAAAGAAATTAACCCCTCATAAATAGCAGGTGGATTTTCTAAAGCCGCTACATTAAGTAATGCACCACCTACACCTAGTAAAATACCTGCGGCAGGCAATAATGCAATAGGAAGCATAAAAGCTTTTCCTACTCGTTGCAATATTCCAAAGGCATTGCTCATCCTATTACTTTCTTGCTTCATTTTTTTCCTCCTTAATATCTTGTTGTCTTATATTCCTTACATCCGCTAATCTTTTTTGCTCTTTAGCCTTCTTTTTAAAAACATAACTGTAGGCTAAATACACAATTAATACTACGATTGCTATAATAGCTGCTACGGCAAGCCAACTATCTTCTGTAAGGGGACGAAGAGGCAAACTTAGCAACAAGCTTTCTATTTTTAATAATCTCATTTAAATTTTTCCTCCTACATTTCTAGCAAAGTACTTTATCTGAATTAGTATGTGTTAATTTATTTCAATATATTTATGATATGTACTTATTTGTCTTTCTTCTTCTACTTTGATTTATATTGCTACAAATCTTCATTATTTCCCGGAAAATAGGCTATAACATAGCATTTCTATCATTTTTAGTTTAAAATAATACTATCTTGTTAACGCAGTTTACACAAAAAAGGAGTATCTTATATGAAAAAATTCAAAAAATTAACTTTGTTGTTTTGTATAACGATCTTTTCATTTCAATTAGTTGCTTGTAATAAAGAAGTTCCAGCATCTTCTACTGAAGCACCTATTACTTTTGAAAAACAATATGAAGAAGGCGTCTTAGATACCTTTACTAATCCACACGGTACTTTCTCTATTGATTTACCAAAAGAATGGCTACAGGACGCTAGCGCAGGTGTAGATACCATTCTAGCTGCTCAAGATGAATCCATGCCTATTAGTGTGATGATTACAAAATATAGTAAAGACTCTTCTCTTCTTGAAGATATTAAAGAAGATACACTCGATGCCTTTATCAATCTCTATGAAGAAAAAGGTATTCCAAAGCTATTAACTATGGTAACTCCTTCTCCTTTGGAAGCAGTAAGCCTCGATAACTTTCCTAATGCAAAAGGATACGAAATAGCCTTTGCTGAGGATGATATTAATAACAAAGGCTATTATCTTTACACAGAAGGTAAAGATGCTTTTTATGCTATAACAATCAGCGGCAAGGCTGCACTTTATGATGAACACATTTCTAAACTCAAAGGTACGCTTAATACTCTCAAAGAATTCGAAATCCAAAGCATTGACTAGTAATAAATAAAATAAGGTGTTATTGCCCAGTGGCAATAACACCTTATTTTATTTATTATTTCCTGCTTCAACTACTTAATCCTATTAAGATATCTCCCATGAACTATATAAGCATAACGTTATTTTTTGCAATGGGCAAATCAGTTACACCTACTTTTTCTTAGATAACTTTCCACGCAAGAATTTATAAATACCATATAAAATCTTAAATACTATATATCCAATCCCTGCTCCTATGGTATTAAGAATAACATCATCAATATCTGTCACACCAGTGCAAAGTATGTATTGCAGTATTTCTATAGATGCAGAAACAATTGCTCCTATAAGCATTACTCTTCCTGGTTTTCTCTGACTTATAAATAAAGCAGGCACTAAGGCACCTAAAGGTACAAACCATGCGAAATTTCCAATGACATTATAAAATAAATGCCACCAAACACCTTTGACTGTCCAATTCCATAGTTCTACCATAGGCGTCATATTAACTCTAGTATTTCTGGTCATCATATTGCTTATATTCCAGCCAATACCTCCAAAACGTAGGGCTGTAATTTGATATAAACATAACAAATAGAAAATAAACAGTATGACTGCTATCTCTTTCTTCCAATTTTTTATAGGCCATCTTTCCTTACGATGTAAGTAGATTACTCTTATAAACATAATAGGTATGAAAAATAATGTAGCAACCATTAATGTTACATATACATATCTCATTATCTCATTGATTGCCATTGTATTCTTCTCCTATCCTTTATTCCAACTAGATGCAATTACCTACCACCTAACCTCTATCTATATTTAACAACTCTGTTTTTCAGTATAAACTAAAATCTACTTAAATTAAAGTATAAATAAATGCTATTTACACTACTTATCCACATTTTTATAGCATTTCTCATTATAGGTCGAACATATATTCTGTCTTATCCACATTTTCTTTGATTTTATCCCAAGTTTGTGAATAACTCTGCATAAACTAAAAAAGCATCTCCTCTTAACCACAGCGAGGAGATACCTTTTATATCATTAGTTTCTTTTATCGCCTGTTGCAATAAAAGTATTACCAGTCACTTTTGTATAGTTAACAAAATCAAATCCACTCTTGCTTAAAAACTCCTTTACTTCATCTTCAGCATAAATTCTTAAGCCTCCATCTTTACTAAGAGGATTGAATAGATTTTTAACAGCTCTTAGAGAACTTGCTGTACAGAAATCACATAAAACAATTTTCCCCCCTACTTTAAGTACACGATACATCTCTCTTATCATAAGCTGAGGGTTTGTCGTATATCTCAAAATATCACTTCCCACAACTACATCAAAACGTTTATTTTCAAAAGGTATCGCTTCTGCATCTCCTTGGATAAGTTCCACTCTCTTTGGTAATTTATCTCTAGCTACTTTAAGCATTTCTTCTGAAAAGTCTACACCAACAGCCTTTACTTGTGGTTTACGATCTAGGATTTCATATAACAAACTTCCTGTTCCACATCCCACATCTAAAACGGTTTCAAACCGAATAGGCATTAAGGTATTTAGCATATACGGATAACTTTGTTTAGCAAACTGACTTGCCTTGCTATTATCGTATGCGCTTGCCTCATGGTCAAAATTACTTTTTATTTTCTCTTTATTTTTATCCATAACCGCCCCTCCTTACCTATCAAATTACTTGTAGGATTTAATAACTCCTCTATACTATCTAATCTTACTCTGAATTATGGAAATTAAAAAGGTGTTTTTTGATTTTTCATTAAAATTATACATATTGCATAAACTCATTTGGAACTAATAACTATTTAAGAAGTTTTTCTTTTACGTTAATAAGTACTTGCCTACACCACTCAGCCTTGAATTTTTCCTCATCCCAAGGTTCTCTGACTTTAATACAATCCTTACTCACTAGAAAATCAATTGTTTCCTTATAACTAGCACAATCATACTTCTTACCAATTCGTTCTATCATTTGCTTTACATAAGTTAACTTCATTGTTTTAGTGTTGCCCCATATTTTTAAGTCAAGCTGTATACCTGCACTAATAAGCGCCTTAACTGCATCAACCAGAGCTTGATCCTCCTCAAGTATATCCAGCACCTTCTTTACATCTTCTTGGAGCTGTTTCCATGCAATAGGATGCTCTACATAGTATTTAGGACACATCTTACCAGTTATATCATAGTGCCTTAGAAGGGCTTCTTCTGGGTTCAAACCATAACGCCTACAAATATTAGCACATAAACTAACCAAAGAAACATAAGTAGCTGAATTAAACTTACCTCCCTGATCTGGATGGCAATTCTCAATACCTATACTATAACTATTAGCCGGACCTGCATGATAAGCTAGTTCACTTTCTGGTATGCACTGAATAATCTCTCCCTGAAGTCCTACAATATAGTGGGCACTTGCATAAGTATTTCCCTCTTTTAAGCTTTCAAAATAATTACAATTTGCCATAGCTGTGTTACCTGGATTACCTACCCAGTGAATAACAATATGAGTAACCTTCCTTAGTAGTTTTTGAGGCCTGCTATATGCATTTGGCGTAAGTAGTACTTGTGTAATTTTCATTTCCAATCCCCCTTAATCAAAATCAGCTTTCATTCTTTATATGTGATAGCTCGCTTAATGTCTTGTCATCACTTGTTCCTTATATAAAGCTTTTCTGAAAGTATTTTTTTGGGGAGGCCGGACCTATCTTATTTCTCTCGTAATATCTACAATCTCTGCCTCACAATTTTCTTCAATGAAGTCTAAAATGTGGTCCATGGTACTATCACAGTTAGCAGTATGCGCTGCAATCATAGCAATACCTATAACAATAGTCTGATGAATATCCTGCTCAGCTATTTCACAAACTGATACATTGAAT
Organism: Cellulosilyticum lentocellum DSM 5427; assembly: GCF_000178835.2. Taxonomy (GTDB): domain Bacteria; phylum Bacillota; class Clostridia; order Lachnospirales; family Cellulosilyticaceae; genus Cellulosilyticum; species Cellulosilyticum lentocellum. The sequence continues at coordinate 396,015 of NC_015275.1, read as the reverse complement.
TTGTTACGTAGTTTGCCCATAATGCTTTTTACAATCATACGCTTTTCTTTCAAAGAATGTACATAAGGTGCGTGAAGTTTGATTTTAAGTATTCCAACTAACATAAGATGCCTCCTTCTTGTTGTGACAAGGCCTTGGCTGCCTTTACTTTATCATATGCCAAAATGTCAAACTTGACTCACTAAAACCTTTTTTCTTCTTATGAATCTAAGTTATTATTTCCTTCATCACTGCAAAAAACTCTCTAAAATAATAATTAGGAATCAAATAGAAATAGCTTTTAGCCCCTATTCCATCTACTTTTCTTCCCATATCACTGGCAATCATTCTTGCTCTTAAAACATGAAAACGATTGGTTACGATACTCACATTACTATTTGCCTTTATCTCATCGATGATTGCAAAAGAATACTTTAAGTTCTCATAAGTACTAGTAGACTGTTCTTCTAAAATCAACCGTTCCTCTTCAATCCCTTTTTCCACTAAATAACGCCTCATTGCTTCTGCTTCAGTCGTGATTTCATCAGGACCTTGACCTCCTGATAACACTGCTTTAGTTTGTGGATTGACCATCAAATAATCATAAGCACTCTCTAAACGATATTGCAATGTCACAGAAGGTGTATCTCCCCTTACTTGTGCCCCTAATACAATAATAAAGTCACAGGCTTCACCTGGTACACTTTTCACACCTGACCATACAATAAAGCTTTCTACCCCTACAAAAACAAGGATTCCTATAGCAAAAAAAGCTTTTATAAGCTTTATTCTAAAGCATTTATTAAAAATCCTTTTAAAAGAAAGTAGGGTGGCCACTATCCCTACACCTAACCATACAGGCACCATACCTGCTGCCCCTCCAAACACAAATAATATTATCATTTGTAGCAAAGAGAACACTGTTAATCCTCTAAAAAAATAAATCATCCCCATCCCCCCTTTAAGATTAAATAATCTATAACATTAAAGAAGAGAATGATTTTCACCATTCTCTTAAATCTTTCTAGCTAAAATATTAAGCCATTTTTCATTTGTACGTTCTGGCCTTATATCATTACTAACATGCATTTCTTCTATTTTAAAACCAGCTTCTATAAAAAAGCCTTCTGCCCTTTCTTCTTTTAAGTCTAGGAAATAACGACCATTTCTTTCTCCTTCAAAGTCCCCATATTTAAAAGAAGCATAGAGAACCCCATTTGGCTTTAGATGATAAGCACATCTTCTTAGTACCGCTGGTAATTCCTCACTTGGTACATGTAAGAGAGAGGCACTAGCCCATATCCCATCAAAATTAAGTTTAAAGTCCATATCTTGAAAACGACAATAATACACTGACTGGCCTATGTATTCTCCAGCAAATTGACACATTTCTGCGCAGGCATCCATTGCCACTACATAATAGCCTAATTTTTTAAATGCTAAGCTATCTCTGCCTGAGCCGCAACCTGCATCTAAAATAACACCGCCCTCTGGTACTAACTTTAAAAAAGGTTCATAATGCATTTGCATATCCAAGTTAACTGTACCAGCTAAAAATTCCTGTGCATGTTCATTGTAATAACAACTCATAGACGTCCTCTTTCTATTTTTGATATTTACCTATTAACTGTTTTTCTTTTGTCTCCTACTGTATACTAACTAGTTTCCATTGTTGCCTCATTTATATTACCTCTTTTTAGTTAATCACTATTTTGAAATAAGGTCAAGCAGATAAATTAAAATTTGACGTGGCGTTTATGAGAAGTACGTCTGAGAGAAAATGAGTGGGTATGGGTGCCTTCCGTTGTTCCGGTTCACATTTTTTGAAGCACTAAGTTCACTTATTTAGATGAACGGCAGAACTCACTTCGTTCAAACAGCTGCCTAAAACCCATCTAAAACGTTCACTAAGTGCTTCTAAAAAATGCTCCCAAGTCACTACTCCAGGCACCCATACCCACTCATTTTCACAAACGTTGTTGACCTCATAAACATCTAAGACAGTGAAGCAGCGTGGAAAGAAGGCATTAAGCAAATGTGAGCTATCAAAATAAGCATTTCTCTCCTTAGTAAAAGGATAGAAATGCTTATTTGATGAAAAAGGGGATATGTTATATGTTAGCACTGCTTAAGTACTAGACCTTCATAGGCTTTAAGTTTAAGACTTATGTGCCTAGAGTTGTTTTCTATAATAGTTTCAGGATTGCCAAATGCCACCTGCCACTTATTATTTTCTGCTGGGATAGTGTAGGTAGCCTCATTAGGAGTGTTCGCTAGGATTACCCAAAAACGTTCTGTTTCCTCCCTACGTTCAAATACATAGAGACCTTTTGCTTCATCCACTATAATCACCTTGAAGGTACCACTTGTAAAAGCCTTGCTACTTTTTCTTAGGCTAATAAGCTCTTTATAGTAGTCTATCATTTTTTGCTCTTTAGTATTAGGATGCCATATCATAGGTTTTCTATATTCCAGTTCTTTTTCGCCACTTATTAAGAGCTCATCACCATAGAGAATAGAAGGAACACCGACAAAGGTAAGTAAAAATAAAGCTGCCAAGCTTAACTTTCTTTCATCCTCTTTAGCATAATGTAAAAAGCGTGGTACATCATGGCTATCTATTAAATTCATTTGAGCGTAGGTCACTTGTCTTTGATATCTCATGAGCATTTGATTAATGCCATAGTTAAAGGCTGTTACACTCATACTCCCTTTAGCAAAAAATTCACGGCAAAGATTAGTGAATCGGTAATTCATAGTAGAGTCAAATTGTTCTCCTTGAAGCCAAACTTCTGAATCCTCCCAGATTTCTCCTATTAAGAAGACATCTGACTTAATGGCTTTAACTGCCTTTCTAAAGGCTCTCCAAAAGTCATGATTAACCTCGTTTGCTACATCTAATCGCCAACCATCAATGTCAGCTTCTTGTAACCAATAGGTTCCCACCTTGCAGAAATAATCAATAACTGCTGGATGCCCCGTATTTAGCTTAGGCATTTCTTTTACATATGCAAAAGCTTCATAGTTAGGAGGTGTTGTAAACTCTATAGGAAATTTCAAGCTATAAAACCAGTCTTTATAAGGAGACATTTCTCCTTTTTCTAAAACATCCTTAAACGCAAAGAATTGGGCACCACAATGGTTAAATACACCATCTAAAATCACCTTTATCTCTCTTTTATGACAAGCTGCTACCAGTTCCTTTAAATCTTGTTTCGTTCCAAAGCAAGGGTCCACATCAAAGTAATCCATAATATCATACTTATGATATTCCCCTGCCACAAATATCGGATTTAAATAAATACAATTAATTCCTAACTCTTCTATATAATCTAAATTTGCCTCAATCCCTTTTAACGTTCCACCATTCAGTGTACTAGAACGTTCTTTTAAATGATTCATCTTCTCTATTGGCTGCTGAGCAATACTACCTTTTTCTGTAGCAAAGCTATCTGGGAAAATCTGATACATGACAGCATCCTTTGCCCAATCTGGAATAATCGCCATATCTTCTCTTCTAATGTATGGGAATTGAAAATATTCAGTGCGATCTTCTCCTGGCTTTTCTAGAAACTGCTGTCCATAATAGTAATAATGAGTACTTTCATCCTCTAAATAAAAGTAATAGCACACTCTTGTATAATCACTTACTAGCTCTGCTTCATAATAGTCAAACAGTGCATCACTAGCTACTTTCTTCATTGAAATTGAGAAAACCTGTATAGGATTAGTAGGATGTACTCTGTCTCCATAAAATAGTTCACATCGTCTTACATCATTCTTTCCCGTCCTTAACCTAATTACTAGCGTACGTTCTGTTAAAGCAAAGGCATACTGAGAAAGAGGGATATGCATAATAGCTTCTAGTTTCATTAGTATTTCACTCCTCCCGCTGTTAACCCAGATACTAAGTACCTTTGGATGCCAAAGAAAATAAGTAACGTAGGTATAGATGTCATCATAGAACCTGCCGCAAATACTGGCCAGTTTCTAGTGTAGTCTGTTCCTTGAAGTGAATATAAACCTGCTGCCAAAGTATATTTATTGGCATCACTTAAGAAGTTTACGGCATAAATATATTCATTCCAAGTCGTAATAAAAATCATCATAGCTGTTACAATAATAGCCGGCCTAGCTAAAGGAAGTACTATACGCGTGAGTATAGTAAAGTTACCAGCTCCATCAATCATAGCAGCTTGTTCTATATCTACAGGAATCGATTCAAAATAACCTTTTAAATTCCAAATACTAAAGATAATCATAGCTCCTGTATATACAATAATAAGCCCCGTATAACGATTCATTAATGAGAAGGTAGTAAACAAACGATAAATAGCTACCATAGATAACACAGAAGGAAATGCATTTAGCAAAAGTAGTGCAAATAAAGAACTACTTTTCCCTTTGAACTTCATTCTTGTATAAGAATAAGCTGCTGGTAATGCCACTCCCAAGGCTACTATTACTGTACTTACCGTTAAGATTAAACTATTTTTAAGCCAAGTCAAAAAAGGCTTTTCAAATAAAATAATACGATAGTTATTTAAAGTAGCTTGGTCCGGTATTAGCTGAAAATGTGAACTTAATAGGGAATTGGAGGATTTTAGAGATACAGAAATGGTATATAAAATCGGAACCAAGAAAATAAGACAAATGATAATAAGTACAATATGAGTTCCTATGTGATAAGTTTTCTTATTAATCTTCATCTATTAATCCCCCTTCCTTAAGCTGCGCTGATTAAGTAATGTTAAAATCACAATAATGATAAAGATAATCACAGAAAGTGCTGAACTATAACCATAGTTATTAGTAATAAAAGCATTTTCATAAGCATATGTAATGATCGTATTCACATCTGCTCCTGTTTTGGCTCCAGTTTGCATTGTCATCAAATAGACGATATCAAATTGTTTAAAGGTTACAAAAGCAGTCATAATAATAGCTGGCATAACTAAAGGTTTTAATACCGGTACTGTAATATAAATAAGCTTCTGCCATTTATTAGCACCTTCTATTTCTGCGGATTCGTAAAATCCTTTATCAATTCCTTGCAAACCACCATAAAACATTAAGATCATATAAGGCAGTGCCATCCATAAGTTAACAAAAAGACAAGAAATAAAAGCTATTAAATCTGTATTGAGCCAACCTACTTTTCCAAGTCCTAGCTTTACTAGGACTTGATTAAGTAGACCAAAATCATTTTGGAACATACCAAACTTCCAAATAAGCGCTGATATATAAGTAGGCATTGCCCAAGGTAGCATTAAAAGCGTTTTATAAACTCCCTTTCCCCTCAAACCTTCTGTATTCAGTAAAAGAGAAATACCTAGCGCAATCACTATTTGAAGTGTAAGATTTAAAATTGTCCATATAATTGTTCGGATTAATGCCGCTACAAAACCACCATCTAACACTGTGAAGGCTTTCAAATAATTAGCAAAACCAATAAAACGATAATCCTTCCAGTGCCATATATTCATATTGGTGAAGGATATAGCTACAGTATAGATAATTGGGAAAAATACAATAATCCCAATGATGAGCCAAGCAGAGCTAATGTATAAATAAGGCCCCACTTTTTGTTTAGAATTTTGTTTCATGCTATTCCTCCCCCTTTATTAACTATTGCATTGCTTTTATTTGATCTAACGCTTCTTGTTGTGCTGCATCCATAATTGGCTTAGTACTTCCACCACTCTTATAAATGGCAGCAAGTGCATTCTCTGTACAAGACCACATAACATCCATTTGAGGAATATTAGGCATTGGTACTGCATTTTCTGCACACGCCTTTAGGGTCATGATAATATCACTACCTTGAATCTCTGCATTATTATAAGCATCTTGATGAGCTGGTGCTGCGCCATTTTTAAGAGCGATGGCTTCGCTTAAATCCTTCTGACATAAGAACTCAAGTACCTTTTTACCTGCTTCTTTATCTTTGCAAGTAGTAGAAATCATAATACCTTGAACACCTGAATAAGGTTTTAATGCATTCCCATTACTACTTACTGTTGGAAGTGGTGCGACTCCAAGGTCAATACCTGCATCCTTGGCACTTGCTACGAACCAAGGGCCATTAACAATAGAAGCTGCTTTACCTTCCAAGAATAAGGTGGTTACTGTATTCCACTCACCATCAGTTGGCATGTATTGTACAAATTGTTTATGATAATCAATAGCTTCTTCCATTTCCGCTGTATTAAGACCTGGCTGTGCTTTATCATTAATAATACTTGCTCCAAATGCATGAGCCCATGCACTAAAGTAATAAGCCGTGCTATGTTGTTCTACAAAGCCATAAGAATCTCCTGTCGTTTTAGATTTAGCAAGCTCTAAAAGTTCATCAGTAGTAGTTGGTGCCTTGTCTAATAAAGCTTTATTATACATAAACATAAGTGTTTCATAATAAGCTGGGATTTGATAATGTTTACCATTATAAAGGCCTGCCTGAGCTGTCATTGGTAAGAATTTATCGTAAACACTTGGATCTAAGTAATTATCTATACTGTCAATAATATTCATTTCTGCAAACATACCTATTTTATCATGGGCATACCAAATAAAATCTGGTGCATTGGATGGGTCTGCTGCGCTAAGTTTTAAAGCTTCTGTCATATTTTCTTTTCGGACTACATTTACCTTAATATCTGGAGCTAATTGATCTAGTTGTTCTTGAAGTACACTTGCTATTCCCTCTTCTGTTTCATGCCATAAAGTGAGTTCTACTGGTGCTTTTGTTTCCTCTGTTGGTGCTACACTTGCCTCTGCAGCGTTAGTAGGTTGACTACCTGTTTCCTTTGCAGTTTCCTTTCCACCACAAGCGGTTAAACTCATAGTTACCATAAGTAAAGGAACCAACATTTTAAATTTCTTTTTCATTTTTACCCCTCCATTTTAGTATAATGTTTTCCTTGTTTTTCACATGGACTAATTAATACTTACTCTTGATTATCCTAGCTTCCCAAAAGTAAAACTTATGATGCGTAAAATATTTTAAGAAAACGTTTTCCTTATTGATAACTTAGTTATACCACTCATTTTAGTTAATTGTCAATATATTTTAGATAATTTTCTTTATTTCTTAGTAAAATTATCTATATTTTCACATTAATTTGACCATACTCCTTGTATATGCTATACTGAATAACAAGGAAAACATTTTCCTATTTTATATAAGGAGACTCTTATATGTCTAAAATTACAATTAAAGAAGTCGCTAAAGCGGCTAATGTTTCCATCTCTACTGTATCTAAGGTAATGAGTGACGCTCCTACGATTTCAGATGCAACCAAAAAGAGAGTACGTCAAGTGATGGAAGAACTCCATTACTATCCTAATGTCATCGCCCGCAGCTTTGTACAACAAAGCTCTAAAAATATAGGAATCGTTATGGAATTAAAGCGCCACTATGCTTTTTTAAATTCACATATTTATGAAATACTAGGTGGAATAGAATCTATCTTAAGCCAAAATGATTATAGCCTCACTTTACTTAATCCTTCTTCCTTGGGAGAGGGCCTAGATCCTTACGAAAAAATCATTCGCGAAAAGCGTGTAGATGGCCTCATTATACATGTCGCCAACCTTAACAAGGCTCTTTGCAAAAAGATGGATGCTCTCCATTTCCCTTATGTGGTCATTGGACAACCAGCTTTTGAATCCAACCTTTGTTGGATTGATATTAATAACAAAACTGCTGGCGAAATAGCTGCCACTCATTTACTAAGCGAAGGTTACACTAGGCCTGCCTTTATTGGCGCTCCTCACGAAGATCACTTTTCTCACAATAGGCAAATGGGATTTTGCTCTGCCTTAGAGAAAAAAGGCCTTACTATCGACCGTGAGTATATTATGGAGGGCGAAACCTCTATCGAAAATAGTGGCAATATGATGAATGCCCTACTCGATTTACCCTCTCCACCAGATAGTGTAGTTTGTCTTAATAACTTCGTAGCTTTCGGTGTTATTCAGGCTATCAAAAAAAGGGGGCTTAAGATTCCTGAGAATGTGGCTCTTATTTCTTTTGATAACTATCCCTTATCTATGTTTACAGAACCTCAGCTAAGCGTCGTTGATAATGATGTATTTGAATTAGGCTCTCATGCAGCTAATATTTTGTTAAGTAAAATAGCTAATCCTAATTTACAAATGCAATACAGCATGCTCCTTCCTAACCTGATTGTTAGAGAATCTAGCAGAAAAGCAGACTAGCAAAAAAGACATTGTTACAAGGTTTATACCTTATCACAATGTCTTTTTTATCTAATGACCTCTATGCATACTATATCATTCTCTTTAAATCACAAGAACCAGGTAATATATCCCTAGATAACGTCTTCTAGAAATCAAACATATCGAAGAAATTATCTTCTAGTTCTTCTCCTATGTAGTCTACTGCATCTTCGGCAATACCCATGATGGAGTAGTTAACATCATAAACATCAAATTTGGCAATAAAAAATATACAAAATACCCCAACAGCAATCCACAATACCACTGGTTTAAAAATATTCATTATCGTATCAACAACTGGTACCTTAAGACTAAGTAGCCAATACATCACCATAAATAAAATACACGTCATCACTGCGATAATCATTGCATTTACTACGAAAGAACTATTTCCTGATTTCACCATTAAACTATACTTTCCTCTGTCCATCTCAAGCATATCTCTATAATAACTATTAGTAGCTTGAAGCGTTACATTCATTACATAGCTTGCCATCTTAGATATCATTCCAAAACAAAGACCTGAGCCTAAGCTTATTAGAGCTGACTCTTTAAATGCTACCTTTAATTCCAAATCTCTGCCTTTAAAGAATTGATACGCTGCTACTAAAATCATACAGGCAGTAATAACCACTGCCACAATCAGCCACCACTTCATAAAGCTATCTATTTGATCTTCCATGCCATACATCTCATACTTAATATTAGCCAGTGTCATCTTCAGCTTAATCACTGAATCTGAATTTACCATTACTTCTATAAGATTGAATTGTCCCATTAGTATTACTGAGATAAAGATTCCTGTCAAATATAAGATACTTACTAAAACAACTAACCAGCTTACTCCTTCTGGCATTTCTCCTACTTCCATAAGTACTTTTATCATCACACTAGTCGCCATCATAAAGGCAAAACCTATTATAGTGAAAACAATCTTTCTAATGACAGATAAAATTGGATTTTGTTCGTTAACCCCTTTATTTTTCACTACAAACTGTAAAGTCAGAAAAGTTATCACAAACACCATAAAGAATGTAAATAATAAATGAATACTAGAGCTCACTTTAAGGATATCTTCTGGCGAACTATAACTATATCCATAAAATTCTCTATAATTAGTACGCATAGATTTATTAAGTACTACTCCTCCTAGCGTTACTACAACACCTGTTATGGCCGCTATAATACCATTTCCGGATAAAGTCCTTCCCATTCCAGATAGTTTAAGTCTAATTTTTTCACTTATAATAAGTATAATTACTCCTAAAACCATACCTATAACAGGAAATACAGCAGCTATTGTTCCTTTTACACCACCCACAGAAAGTAACCAGTTGACTTTTCCACCAAACAGCATGCTATAGGTCACTAAATTAAGGTTACACACTGTATTAAAAAGATTTTTCTCTAACGTACTTCCAAAAGCATAGCTACTATATTGCTCTTCAAAAATAGCATCCTTTAGTCCTGTCCCTATTAATAAGCTTAAAACTATAGCAACTACAGCAACAATAACTGAGAATAAAACGCCTTGCTTTACCCATTTTAAAGCTTCAGCAGTTGTAAGCTTTTCAATATGTAATTTATTTAACTTCATATCTTTTAAAGACTCTTTACCTGGAAGTACATTTTTAACTGCCGCTCCTGTTTGTTTAAGTTGTTCCATTGTTTTGAAACTACTTTTTATTTTTGCTTCTACCTTTACACTACTTTCCCCACAAGCTTCGCAATATCTTCCCTGTACTGCCGCACCACAACTTCTACAAAAGTTAAAGTTTGTTTCTACTGCTTGTATTGGAAGTGATCCTTGTTGTGCCCTCGCCCCGCAATTACCACAGTATTGATTGGATTCCTCTATTTGTGTCCCACATTTATTACAAAACATTTTGGTCTCCTCCCTATTCTACTGATTTTTCTAAACTGAAGTGACTATTTTGTTTCGTACCACATACTACGCAGTAGTTTTGTTCTGCTTTCATTGGAGTGCTACAACAATGACACTTAGCTACATAAGCTGCGAAATATTCCTTAACTGCAAAGCCACATTTACTACAGAACACAGCATCAGCTTGTAATGCTTCACGGCACTGAGGACAACAACTTATATCCACAGCATTAGAACTTTTACTAATTTGAATATCTACTTTTTTGATTTCTTCTGATAAACTTTTTAATTTATCAGAAATCGTTATATTTCCCCCACGTATTAGATTGTGTGTTTCTTCCCCTAACGCTACTAATAAATTTAGACGTTTCTCCTTTAATTCATTCGTATTTAATCCTTGTTCCATTTTACTTCCTCCTTATTTTTTACATCTCTCATATACCTTAAATTAATACTATCCTAAAACCTATTGATAAGATACTGGTTTTTTTATTGTTGGATTGGTAACCATCCATAGTCATCATTACCTTGGTAGGTGTAACTAATCTCTACCCAAATAACCGAAGTATCATAGTCAATGTGATAGTTAGTTACTGGCCACGTTTTATCTTTATTCGTATAAAGGGTTGTTTGTGTACTATAATCATAAGTCGTATAAATATATGTATTGGCTGGTATAAAGGCCCCATAATTATAATAACCCTCAGCTGTAGATTCAAGCGCCTCTCTTCTGATTCTTTCCGCTTCTACAGCTCGTCTTTCCTCTGCAACTCTTGCTTGTTCTTCAAGCTTTTGATTAAAGTCATCTTCAGAAATACTCTCTAGAGGATACACATATCCAGCTCCTACTATTATTGTAAATGTGTCATCTTCTAATTTATCAAAGGTTATTTCATCTCCAAAGAAATTAGCTAAATAACTATCATCAACTAATGTTGCATCTAAACTATATCTTCCATAGGAATTGTACTCCGGATATACACTACTCAATATCTCTCCATCTGCATAAGCTATAAATTCGCCATCTTCTTCTATTTTAATAAGTGTTTCTAATTCCTCACAAGCATAGTATCCAACCAATTCTTCATAGCTCATTTTGCGTTCATACTCTAAATCATTAATGACAAAGGCATCATATACGTTTATGTCTTCTAATATAACCTCTTTACTTTTTTTAGTATCATAACGCATTAAGCTTACTTTTTCTTTTCCATCTACTGTTTCTTCTGTTAGATAAGTAATATATCGTCCAAACTCTGATATAGAATAATCTTCACCTAATTGGTCTGTAATTAAAGTAGCTTCCGGCAATGCTTCTAGCTTTTCTGTGTTAATTCCCTCTTGAATGAAAAGTTCACCTTCAAAAGTCATATAATAGACATGTTCATTAAAAGCTTCTTCAAACATGACACTACTATCTATTTTTTCCTTCTCATCTTCCCTTAATAAGTATAAATCATCATTTATATCTCTGGCTACAACACTTTTCCCATTAGGACTTACACTATAATTTACAACATCTCCTAATAGTTTATTAACTTTGCAATCATCTATCACTTTTTCAAAATAAGTTCGTTCCGCAAGCGCCTTCTTATTTATCTCCGGCACATCTATGCTATAAAGCTCATCTTCAGTATTTAAGTAATATACTTTATTTGCATCTTCACTATAAGTACACTCTTTAACCTTATCAACTAATTGTACTTCTTCTTGATCTGGAAGTTTAATATAGATTTGCTTCACATCATCCAAATCCTCTGATGCATTAAATAGTACAGCTTGGCTTTCCTTTATATAAACAGCATTCCATATATCCACAGCATTATGATTTAACTTTTCTTTTTCTATTCCATCTTTAGTTTCTCTATAAAGATAACAAGTTGGATTATAGAAGTCATTGGTTGCCAAGAAATAATAGTCTGAATCTAATATATTGAAACCTACAACATCAGTTGCTATTCTATTTTTTTCTGTACGATTAACAAGCTTATAAAACTTTTTATCATTATCTAGATAATAAAAATCATCTGTACTTACATCATAATATACAACTTCAGTCCAGCCCTCTACAAGTAATTCCTTAGTGTCTTTTTCTGTATCATAGATATAAGTGTTTTGATCCCCTGAAGATGTATTTTCTATAAAAATAATAAACCTACTTGTTTCTTCAAAATAATAATACGAAGAATCTTCACTTATAACCTTAGGTTTCTCGCCTGATTTAGCATACTGCAAGCGGTCATCTTCATCTAAGTAAACGATATCGCCAGTTTTAGGAGAGATAATAAAAGAATCTAAGTCGAATCCCTCACCTAACTTTTTCTTTTCTTCTCCTATCTTTTGAGTGTACACATCACCATAGTTTCCTGATTCCCACTGAGTGAAATTGACCCCCAAAACAGTATTAGGATCATAGCTTTCTTCATAAGTCTTAGCTTGATTTCCTGTGTTTTGTGCTAAATAAAATGCACCTGCTCCTATTCCTGCCCCTCCAATAACTAGACCTAACAAGATAGCAGCTATTTTTAGTTTACCTTTTTTCCCTTTTCTTTCTTCTTCCTTAGTGGTAGCCTCAGATACTGCAACTCCTTGCTCGGACATAGCAAGTTCATCAGGCTCATTAGTTACAGCTACAGTCTCTGGTTCTCCAGATATTTTAGTTTCACTTTTCACCTGCTCCTGTACCTGAGTAAGCTCCGATTCTTTAGCTAATGTAATTATAGCTTCCTCTGCTTCTAGCCTTTTACCACAATAGACGCAGAATACATAGCTATTATCATTTTCTTTACCACAAAATCGACACTTCATCCTATCCCTCCATAAGTTTAGTAAGCTTCCTTTATTCGACAATCACCTAATATTATATCAATTCTCATAATTTTTGTCACTCTTACCAAACTAAACAATCGTGCTATTTCAATTTTTTTCTACATTTTTCTTCACACAAAAAGAAAATACCATAATAGTAATCTATTCATCACCATTATGGTATTTTCTTTTTGTATATAGAATAAATTATCTTGCGACATTGGCTTCTTCAACCACTACCCCTTTTTTCTGAGAAACAAACCAGTAAGGAAGTGCTACGAATATAGCTCCACCCAATATATTACCTATAATAACTGGAATAAGGTTAGAAAGATAACCTCCCCAATTTACAGTCTCTGTCGCATATGGTGAAAAAATGCCCAAAGCTAATAAAGTCATATTAGCTACACTATGTTCTAAACCTATACCTATAAAAGCAAATAAGCACCACCAAATCATAATTAATTTACCTGATTCAGATTGTAACTTCTGTGCACACCACAAAGATAAGCATACACAAATATTACAAAGAACACCTCTAAAAACTAGAGCCGAAAAAGATGGTGCAATTTTCCCTGCGCTCATAGTTACCACAAATTTACCAAACACCTCTCCATCTAAAAGTCCAGTGAGTTTCATAAGATATGCAATAAGCAATGAACCACAAAGATTCCCTAGTATATTAACACACCATACATAGATTACCTCTCTCCATTTAACCGTTTTCTGCAAACCACCCACAGTTAAAAACAAGGTATTTCCTGTAAACAAATCACAGCCACACATTACTACTAATGATAAAGCAATCCCAAAAGAGGCACCCATTACCAGCTTTGTTAATCCACCTAAGTATTCGCTATTTGCAATAGGAGCACCTATGGAAAAAATAAGTGAAATGCCTAGCCCTATAAATGCACCTGCAAACATAGAATAAATAAAACATTTAATAAAACTTTCTTTAGCAAAATCAACTTTTACTTTAGCCAAATTTGCTATTTTATTTATCGTTACTAGTTCCATACTTTTCCCTCCTATATGATAAACTCAGCTAGAAAATGTTTTCTACCTGAGTTATAAGTATTTTACCAAGGGTATTTACCTTGCTTACTGTAAGGCAGTAACTTACCATTCCAAGTAATGATAACACGGTCTCCCTTTGGATCTTTTTGAATATCCACATCTATCCCAAAATCAATGGCACTCATAATACCATTTCCACCCTTTTCATGAATAATCTCTTTGATAGCTGGACCATATGTATCAAGTACCTCATGTAATCTATATAAGATAGGGTCTGTATTTCCTTTATAGGGATGGTTGTTTAATACACCCACAGTCTCCATTGTTAAGCCTAAGGCTTCAGCAATTTTAGTACAATACTCTTCAGGAACCCATTGTTGTCCCTTTAAGGCACTTGTAAGCCAAACCTTATTAACACCTACCTTTTCTGCTAATGCTTCAAAAGTTAAACCCTTTTCTTTCCTTGCTTTATCTATACTTGCTAATTCCTCTGCATATTGAACTCTTTCTAAATAATCAGCGTTTGACATTGGCATCATTGACATAACCATTCCTCCTATTAACTTAAGATTAATTTATTTCATCGTTGGCCAACGAACGAAAAAATGGCAATGGTATCTAGGATTAACCTAGGCGCCATTGCCATTTGTTACATTTAGTATAGTCTCTCTTTTTTCAAAAATCTATATATATTTTTTACAAATTTATAAATAAATCGACATATTTTTCTATTATTTTTTAATTTTATACCGCATGCAAAGCACGAGATTCCTTTAGAATATTGAGCTGACCATCCACTTGTTTTTTTCTAATGATAAAGAAAATTACAAAGGTAATCATTTCTGCAACAGGTAGTACTAGCCACACCCCTAACTCCCCCCATAGTCTTGGTAGTATTAAAAGCAATATAAAGATTAGCCCTATGCCCCTTGTAAAAGACATAATTCCTGAATAAATAGGTCTTTCCAAGGACTGAAAATAATACATAAGAATTGTATTTAATCCCATAAAAGAAAAAGACATTAAATAAGTGCAAATAGCAACCTGTCCTTGCTTAATAATATGTATCTCAGAATCCACTAACCATGCTGTTATTTCGCCTGAAAACAGCCCTATAACAATCCAGGTTATAAGACCTGCCATTCCAGCTACCCACATAGCATAACGATGGACTACTTTAACTGTATCATATTCTTTAAGCCCATAATGCATACTGACAATAGGCTGACTAGCTTGTGCCATTCCTCCAAACATGCCTTTTGCAATAAAGGCTATATTAGAAATAACACTATAAATAGCTACCGCAGTAGCTCCGCTAATCTTCATAAGCGCTATATTAATCATAAAAATAGTCATACCTGTAGAAATCTCTAATATACAAGCACCACCACCATTATTAAACATTCTCTTAAAGAGCTCTTTATCCCAAAAATCTTTAATGAAACTTACGGAATTCTTTTTTAATATGAAATGAAACCATAAAATCACCATACTAATAGAAAATCCAATAGCTGTAGCAAGACCAGCTCCAAAAGTACCCATCTTCATTGGTATAATGAATATATAATCCAAGGCAATATTAATCAAATTACCAATCACACCAGCTATCATTACCAATTTAGGGTTACCATCGCTTCTTACTAGTACCGTCAAAACACCACAAAGCATATAAAACAAAACACCCCAAGTAACAGGTTTCAAATAGCCTATGGCTGGTTCTAAAATCTCCTTATTAGCCCCTAAGATAGTAGCTATGGGTTTAACAAAAATAATGCTTAGTACCATTAAAATGCTCCCAATAATGCCTATACTTACAACAGCCATGGTTAAAACCTTACTAGCTGTTTTACTATCTCCCTCTCCCTTGCAAATAGTCATTGTAACTGAAGCGCCTACTCCAATCAAAATGGCAATACACGAATAAATCGTGAAAATAGGTAGTGATATATTAAGGGCTGCTAACCCATCACTCCCTACACCTAAAGATACAAATAAGACATCCGCCAAACAATATAAGCTATAAGTTACCATTCCCACGACAGTAGGTAATAAGTAGCTTAAATAGCTTCTCCAAACTTCTTTATTAGTCTTACATACTGCTCCCATATTACATACTCCTACTCTACAAAATACTCCAAAATTTTACTCACCAGACTATTGTAGAACTTCGTTTCATCAAATTCAAGCTTATCTTTTTATAAATTCAACCCCACTACTTTTATGCAAGTAATGAAAATGCATTCTTTTTCAAAATGAAACGGTCGATTTAAGAAGTGGCTTATTGCTTCTTAAGTCGACCGTTTCTTTATTATTTTATAGAGGAGTGTATGAAAAAGTAATATTTCTTACTTGTTATTAGTCTACAGTCCTAAAGTGATGGTTTTATGATAAGTTAGTGTTTATTATTAGATTTTTTCATAAAATCTCAAAAGCTTCTAGTGATTCTCAAATTCTTCTATGCTTTCTTTCTTTGCAGTTACTATTCTCTTAGCTACTCTTAAGGCCATATCTCTCTCCGGATAAACAACTTCACAATTCTGAATCCCTGCCTCTTGTAAGGTTTCTATTTTGGAATTACCTACTACAAAAGCATATTCTGTGTAATTTTTTTATAACCCTTTTTAACTAATGACATATTCTTATACTAGGTACAATGACGTGGAAAACATTAAAAGAAGTTGCTGTTTTGCACACATTCTCAGATACTTTCATGATGATACACCTAAAGGTAAAGAATACGATATAAGTCATCCTACTATACTAGGATATCCTAACTATTTTCATAAATTCAACATCTTATTATTTATTAATAACTTATGTATATATTATCTTGACGCGGGACTAAATGTTGAGAATAATACTAAAGTCTCATTTCCTATATTTTTTATTCCATGCTGCATACCTTTAGGGGCTTTAAATGCGTCTCCTTTTTTAAAAGATCTCCACTCTTCACCATCTAAAAATTCCCCTATTCCTTCTACAGCATAGAAAAATTCTGATGAATTTTCATGAACATGTGGCGCGATCATAAATCCTGGGATAATCCTTACTTCTAAATTATTTAGACATTCGTTGTCTGCACTACAGAAAAAGTGTTTCATAAAAACTCCCTCCTGTGTTGGATGTTTAATAAACTGCCCATCATTAATAATATGATTTTCCATTTTTACTTCCTCCTAAATTAGAATATATTATATTATATTAAATAACCTGATTACTAATACCAGTAATCAACTATTTACTTATTCATCTGTAGCAATAATTTCTCCTATATTTTTCTCAACCACTTCCTTATTAGGTATTATTGTAGAAATTGCTGATGTTAGATAACTATACAAATCAAAGTTCTTATCTTGTGAGGCATTTTGAAATAACGTTATATCCCCCATTTTTACATTCTTATAAATATCAGGCAATAACTTGATAAATTCATAATTGAGTGTCTTATTAGAATATCCGTCTATAATCTTAAATCTCTCAGCTAAGCCTTCTGCTTCTGCTATCATATTAGCTTTTATTCTTTCTGATTCATTAGCTATAATGGTACTCTCTTTTATTTGCTCTATATCTGAATTAACCTGTTCAACTTCCTTTTGCAAAAGTTGGATTATTTTAACTCTTTCTTTTTCAGCCTTTTCAAGGAAAGTAGATACCTTTTCTTTTTCTTCTCCTACCACTTTTTGAGCTTCTAACTCTGCTAATTTTGACTTTGTTCTTTTTTCAATATCTTTTAGCTCGATAGTTAATTCTTTCTCTAACTCTGCTAACTTAACCTGTCTCTCCATCTCAATTTGTTTTGGTAATGCCATATTTTTCATAAAATTATCATTAACTACAGTTAAGTTAGAAATGTTGACAGATGATATAGTAATCCCCCAACTGTCAGTTGTTTCTTTTAAAGTATAATTAAGATTTTTAGATAAAAGTGACCTATTTTCAAGTATTTGATCTACAGACATTTTCGAACACTCATTTTTTATAACAGCTTCAATAATTTTAAAAAATGTTGGTTCTATATCTTCCGGCTTAATATTTTCTATTGTAACTGCTGCATTCTGCGTTTTCCAAATTAAAGTAGCTGAGATTTTCATAGCTTGACGTTCTTTAGTTAACACAGAAATATTTTCCAAAGTACTTTTCTGAATCCTTTGATCTATCATAATAAGGTGATCTATTGACGGAATTACCACAACCCGACTTCCACTTAATGGTTTATCGGATGATGGTTTACCAAATCTATAGTGTCTTGCAGCCATATAATCTGGTATACTAATACTCCATCTAAATACAAACAAATATATCAATAAAATTATTATGATAACCGCACTACAAAAAAAATAATCATAGCAATCTCCTCCTAATACCTTGAATTTATAATTCTCAGAATAGCATTATTTTTACCTTTTACCAATTTTAGGGTCGTACTCATATGTGGTTCTTTGTAAACCACTACCTTTAATCACCTTGGCAATTTCTGCGACTCGCTTTCCCACTCCTACAGCAGTTTGCATGCCATAATAATCATCTTCCCCTTTCACATTTGGGTCATCAAAGGTATGTGACCATCCTGTAGCTCCTAGTTGACAAACCGCTGTTCCATCATTAACAATAATTGTATTATGTCTCATCATAGATTGCATTAAATCAATATTTGTAATTTCCTGTCCTCCATGACGTCGACCTGCTACTGCTAGTGTTCCAATAACTTTATTACCTAATTCAAAATCTGTATGTCTCATAACTCTTAATCTATCTATTAATAATTTAAGCTGACTTGTAAAGGTTCCAAAATATGATGGAGAGCCTAATATAATACCATCACACTCTCTTAACTTGGGATAAATTTCTTGCATATAATCGTTTATTCTACATGTCCCATAACACTTATCACTCTTGCATCCCATACAAGGTTTTATTTCTTTACCTGAAAGTTCTATTAACTCTATAGATACATTTCCTAAACTTTCTGCGGCTCTAAGTGCTTCTTTTAAATATTCAATAGTACTTCCTTTCTTATGTGGGCTACCACAAATGCCAATAATTTTAACAGAAACGGCATCAATACTTTGACTACTATATCCTTTACTACTACTATTTGCCATTATATCTTTCAAGTCAATGATTTCTCTCCTAAGCTCTGTGATTTCTTCAAACTTATCTTCGCTTTTATTGGCTATAGGCATATCAGCTGTACTATTAAATGCTTTAGTATATCTTGCAATCTTATCCTCAGTATAATTAACTACAACTCTCTGCTCTTTATTCTTAATAATCTGATTAGCTATATTACTATTTTCTTTCTGTGTAACATCCTTGTCTTGCTTCTCTAATGGTACGCCCTCTTCTTTCCCTTTGTTTGAAAGCTTAATTAAAAAAGATTGAAATTGTGATATACCTACTCCTACAAACCATATACCAATAATCAAAGCACCAATTACATCAATGCATATAGTTTGCCATTCGTCTACTGCAACACCTCCTAAAGTAGCAAAACCTATTGCCCACCCCGAAAATAATGAAGGTGTATGAGATAATAGCTTAATTCCTATATTTGTTACTATTACAGATAATATTCCAAATACGCATAATATCACAAAGGAAAGTAGTAGTGTATTTCCTTCTTGCACCTCTGGTCTGTTCATCAATGTTAATACAGCCACTCCCCATCCTAATCCCAGAATATGAGTTAATGTTATATTAATTGCATCTTTCAATTGATGCCCTGCCGCAAAAAAAACCGCTGCTGAGATGAAGCCTATCCAAGCTCTATTAACCCCTATAAATTGATGAAATGTTCCCCATATAGGCACGAAAATTCCTACACCTAATGCTAAAAAAGCTACTTCTTTTATCTTTCTTTTAGTACTCATAATCTATTACCTCCTAGATTTCTTACAAAATCATTAGCAATCTGTAAAGTAGTTTTCATACTCTATATCAGTAAATGTATAAGGTAATTCAATACTCACTTTATCCAAAAAATCTAGTACCCCTTTATAGGATACATTATTTATAGTTCCTACGGTATTTAGTACTTTGAAATATTCTCTTTTATGTTTACTATCTGATACTTTACATGGTCTATTAATATATGGCATGTGTGCTTTTTTTATAACATCCATAATATCATCTTCATGCATACATATTAATGGTCTAATAATAGTTAAACCATTAGGCAACTCCTCTTTAGCCTTCATTTTATGAAGACAATTTTGTATCCGATTAATTGCATTCTGCTCCTTAAGTTCATTAATATTAAAGTTATAGTTAGAAACTAAACTAATTTCATCTAAATACGCAAGCACGTCATATAAAGTATACCCTGTAACTACTGCTGTTTTTGACTCTTTAGATACTTTATCTAAATAAGTATCTACGATTTGTTTTCTAGCACCTTTACAAATTCTACACCCTCTTATTTCGCCATCTTTTAAATCTTCTTGATCTGAATCAAATACTTTCAAGTCAACACCTAATTCATTCCAGAACTCCTTTGTTTTAATAAAACACTCTGCTTCAGATTCATCTTCTAAATAATATACATGCTTTGGATATGTTACCATTAATGCTTCTAATTTAACATTTAACTGTTTTTCCTTTATGTATTTATCCATAAAATATAAACCTAACGTAGCATCCTTTCCTCCTGAGAATAGAAATATTATTTTCTCAATGTTTTCTAACATTTTATACTCATTAATAGTATTAGAAAATATTTCATACAAACCTTCCGATTCACACATTCCTTTAAGTAAACTCATTCCAATTCCTCCCTTTTTTATTAAACCTTTATAATAATACAATAATAGTAAAAATTTTGCAATATAATTCTCTAAATTTTTTTAAATTTTTAATATATTATATATTTAAAATTTTACTCGCGTAATATATAATGTTTATGAAAGGAGTTGAATCATTTTGGAACATATTGGTTCAATAGACAGCCTCAAATTAACAGTTTTATGTGATGATAATACTGGCATTACAAAACAATTTTTATCTCAACATGGATTTTGCTTACTTCTTGAAATACACTCTAATACTGTCAATAAAAATATTCTATTTGATACAGGACAATCCACTCTTCCAATCTTTCATAATATGAACTTATTAGACATAAAACCTTCATGTATTGATATGATTATGTTATCTCATGCACATAATGATCATACTGGTGGCTTAATTTCTATATTAGAGGCTATAGACAAAGAAACTCCTATTATTGCTCACCCTGATTTGTTCAAAGAAAACTTTTCATCTATACCATTTCTAAGATATACTGGTTGTCCTTATACAAAACAAGATATTATAAATAAAAAAGGTAAACTTCTTTTATCAAAAGAGCCCATTAAATTATTAGATGGCATTTTATTTAGTGGACAAATTAAAACCACTTCTTATCCCTGCCTCAATAATTCTAAGTACTATAATTTAGTGGATGGCAAAAAAGTAGTTGATGAAATCTTAGATGATACTTGTTTAATTCTAAATATAAAATCTAAGGGACTACTTATTATCACTGGCTGTTGTCATTCAGGTATAATGAATACTATTTCACATGCCATTGATGTTACCGGTATTAATGAAATATATGGTATTATTGGTGGTCTGCATTTAGTAAATACTGCTCCTTCTCTCATTAATACTACACTTCATGAACTTTACAAATTCAAGTTACAAACCATTTCATTAGGACATTGCACTGGAGTAACTGCAACTCACAAATGTATAGAACTATTTTTAGATAAATGTACCTTATTACATAGCGGCAAAATATTGGAGTACTAATATTTTTGTTTATATATAATGGCTCATCACCAACATGTGTGTTTGATAACCTCTAGGCTATCAGCAAACTACTATTACACTCTAAATAAATACGATATTCATATGTTTTTGGGCTTCTTAAAAAATAGCTTCTATGCTGTAGGGCTTTGATTTTATTATTTCCACCTTCAACAGCAGCGTTTGTAAAGCGGCATTGATGATAGTTAGCAACTTCTACTTTCCAGCTTTTAAAGTTCTTCAAATCACCTGCTGTAAGTAATTCATAAAAAGACGTAGTACTAGAAAGCAGGTTTAAAAGTACTCTACTAAGATAAAAATGATTTTGCTTGCCACTAAAAATTTACTGGAGAATTTAAAGTTTCAGCGGTCAAAACACCAGACAAGTAAAAGAATTCTCCTTTCAATAGATAGAATTACTTTTACAATACCTGGAAATGGAACAAAAAAAGACACATCATGTTATTGAAACGAACCACAAAGATACTTGTTATTAAATATAAAAAATCACCAATAAATCTCCTGTAACACTTAAAAAATCTTCACTTCCTAAGTATTCACTCTGCCTTAAAACATAATCATATTAAGTCAAAAATACTATAATTAAAGCAATAAATCACAAAAAAGGAAGACTCAAATGACTGAGCCTAAAGAGCTTTTAATGTTCGAGCATTAGTAGAAAAATAAAAAAGTTATTTGTAGTAAAAGAGCACACCATTGAGAAATTAAATATTCGCATTAAAAACATCTTATAAATCCGGAAGAAACTTGCCTATATGTAAAAGTGAGTTAAAAATAGTAGGCCAAAAACTTATACGCACTGAGGTAGAGTTTGTACTCACTGCGTGAAAAATAAAATAGGTTATTCAGTAAGTGATAAAGTATACGAAATGCGACAGTAGAGACAACCAATATCTTAAAGATAATTTTCAAAAGCTAGCTATTCCTACATCTGTATTATCTTTCTATTGCAATAGCTTCATTAGTAGCTCAGGTCATGTATCAGAAATTTGGTATAGGTATCCCCCTTAACAATCAAGAAGAAGAGATGAAAAACATGTCTCATGAAGAACGAAGTGAAAAGCGTCAGGATGCATCTAGAACAGCTCTTGATGCCTTTTAGTTATGGGTAGAAAAGACTTCTAAAATCTCCACTACTAATGAGAAACTTACAAAAGCACTAGGATATGTTAAAAATCAAAAATACATATGCATTAATTTAATGCTTAAGTTTTTCTAGATTGAATGAGTTCTTCTAAATAACTCTCAATACGAGAATAGGTAGTTTGTCTTACACCCTTCGTGTAAGACAAACTACCTATTCTTAGGAGCATATCTCCAAACTAACTATACAATATTCTTTCTTCATAGCATAAAACTGATATAAGTCAACGTTAAGCAAAATATAAAATCTTTAAATGCTAAACTCTCTCCCCCTGAATAAAAGTAAAGCTTAGTTTATACCGTCATAAAGCGTCATTGTAAATAGTACCCCAATCAAACGACTATAAAAAGTAAACCTTTCATTTGCTTTTTGCTGAAAAAATCAGTTTTAAGTTTATACTTATGACTTTTTACAAACTCCTAGAAATTTTTAGTGATTCTCAAATTCTTCTATGCTTTCTTTCTTACCAATCACAATAATAATATCATCCTTTGAAAACTTATACTGAGGGCTAATTTCTGTAACAATATTATTCCCTTGTTCAATAGCAATAATATTAAGATTATACTGTTTACGAATATCTAATTGTCCAATAGACTTATTAACCCATTTATCTAATATTTTTATTTCGGAAATTTCTATACCACCATTTAAGGAAAGGTAGTCAAGTACATTAGCAGCTACTATTCTCTTAGCTACTCTTAAGGCCATATCTCTTTCCGGATAAACAACTTCCGCTCCAAGCTTCTCTAGTACACAGCCTTGTTCATAGCTAACAGACTTTGCAATAACTTTAGGTACTCCTAAACTCACTACATTTAAGGTGGTTAAGATACTGACATCTATTTTCTCACTAATACACACAACAACCACTTCACAATTCTGAATACCTGCTTCTTGTAAGGTTTCTTTTGTGAAATTATCTACTACAAAAGCATATTCTGTGTAATTTCTAATTTCTTTAATCTTAGCTTCGCTCTCATCAACAGCTAATACTTCCTTACCTAGTTCACAAAGTCTCTGTGCTAGTGCCATTCCAAATCTACCTAAACCAATAATACCTATTGCTCCATTTTTCTTATTTAAATTATTAAACATCGCCTATTCTCCTATCCAATTGTAATAAGTCCTTCTGAATACTTCACACTTGCTTTTTCTTTAGTAAACCATAAAGAAGCAACTGTCAGCGGACCTATTCTTCCTATGTACATAATGATAATTAAAACCATTTTACTTGGCCCAGTTAAACCTGGCGTAATTCCTGTAGATAATCCCACAGTACCAAAGGCCGAAGTCACCTCAAATATATTTTGTACAAACGTGTTTTCTGGTTCAAAAACGCAAAGCGCAAAAGTTCCAGCTACGACTATTCCTAACGAAAGTAGTGTGATCATAAAGGCTTTCATAATCGCCTCACAAGGAATACTTCTTTTAAAAGCCTGACAGTGTTGGTTGGTTGCTGTACTTTTTAAAGATTGAATTAAAACAAACAAAGTAGTCGTCTTAATACCACCTCCTGTAGAGCCTGGTGAAGCTCCTATAAACATGAGTACAATGAGCACTAATAAACCAGCATTAGTAAAGTCTCCAAGAGGGTATGTACTAAAGCCTGCCGTTCTAGCAGAAGTACTGTTAAAGAAAGCTGCCAGCCAAGGAATATCTTCTGTCCATTTCAAAAGGAGTGTACCTATTAAAAGTAAACTGCCTGTCATTGTTAAAACCACCTTAGAGTGAAAGGTTAGCTTTTTAAAAGAACGATTCTTAGCCACATCAATAATAACAAGGAACCCAAGTCCTCCAAAAATAATAAGACCACAAGTCGTTAAGTTTAAAAGAACATTGTCCTTATAAGGAGATAAGTTCTGCAAATTACCAAGAATATCAAAACCTGAATTGTTAAAAGCAGCAATTGAATGAAATACACTAATTCCAATAGCATCCCATGTGTTATAATCTGCTCTAAAAACGATAAAGCTTAGCACGGCACCTGCTAATTCAAATCCAAGTGTCATTAAAAGTACCGCTTTTACTAACCTTACAATCCCCTGAAAAGAATTTAAATTCAAAGCTTCCCTTACCAAAGTTCTCTGTTTAAGCCCTACCCTTTTACCCGCAATTAAAATAATACCTACACCAATAGAGGTGACCCCCAAGCCTCCTATTTGTATAAGTAAAGCTACTATTGTTCGTCCAAAAACATTGAAGGTGTCTGCCGTATCAATAGCAATAAGTCCCGTCACACACACAGCACTAGTTGAAGTAAACAACGCATCTAAAAAAGAAACCTCCACTCCTTCATTTGCAAAAATCGGTAGACTTAATAAAATTGCTCCTATTAAAATCACCATGATAAAACCCAATGCAATTATTTTTGCTGGAGCAATCTTTTTAAGATCATTCCTATTCATAGCCATTCTCCTTTTCATATAAAACGTTTCAATAATATTTACGTAAAAAGACATACCTTACCCCCTACTCAGCGCAAGTTATGCCTTGAATTTTTAAGTATATTAAGCCCAATAATCTTTTTCTTCATTTAAAACAATATCACTATCCTACCTTTTATTAATATCTGCTAAGTTAATCGTTATTTATAATTATAGAGAACATTATATACGCATTATTATATAAAGCAATAATTATTTTTAGAAATTAACGATATCTTAATATCACATTTTATAGTCTATAAAAATAAATTTTCATTTTTAATTTAACACAAATTTTACACGACATTGATAGATACCTTCTCTTAATCTTTGATAAATTGAGGATGAGATTCATGACTTAAATGGCGATTATGTAATTATTCTAGTGAGAAAAGCTGACGAAATATAATATTAGTTATCACTTAAAGTAAAAGAACAAATTTATTTATATTTAACATTCTTGCCCTTAATTTTTCATCTTGTAGCAAAAATTTACCCATTTTGAGCAAATTTATTTATTCCTTTTGTTTTTTTATATATACTTCTATTTGTAATACCCTTTCGCTAACTTATCTGGTACAAGATAAGTAGCATGTATAATGCAAATAAAGACACTAGTAGTTACCCCTAAACCTCTTCTGCTGGTGTTTTTATTTGTAGCCTCTGCTCTATTCAACTATTTTTTTTATTATTTTACAACAAAAAGAGACAAGTATGTCTTGTTCATACTTGTCTTTTTTCATTCAACTTTACTTTTAAATCTTTAAATATCTCCAGCTACCCCTAGCTCTATTCTTTCTTCTCCCAATCTTGCTGAAAAATTAAAAAGTATTAAGCCTAGTATAAAAATAATAGCAATCACACTAACTCCTACATTGACACTCCCTGAAAGCTGACTAGCCACACCCACTACAGTCGTTCCTAAAAAAGAAGCACCTTTTCCGCAAATATCAAGGATGCCAAAATACTCTCCTGACTTTTCTGCTGGAATAATCTTAGCGAAGTAAGATCTAGATAAAGCTTGAATACCGCCCTGAAACATTCCCACACAGATAGCCAATATCCAAAAATGTAGCTGCGTCGTCATAAATAATGCAAAAATGGCAATTCCCGTATAAGCTAAAATACATATAGTAATCAATTTGCGAGCAGCATATTTCTTTGCTAATCGCCCAAAGATAAGGGAACATGGAAAAGCTACTAATTGAGTTGTAAGTAGAGCCAGTAAAAGTCCTGTACTATCAAGGCCCAAAGCCTGCCCGTAGGCTGTTGCCATATCAATAATAGTATATACCCCATCAATATAGAAGAAGAAAGCTAAAAGGAAAAATAATAACCTTTTATCTTGCTTGATTGTTTTTAACGTTTTTCCTAGTCTTATAAAACTTTGCTTGATAGCAGCTTTCTCACGTTCTACATAATATTTTTGCTTGTAATTTTTGAGAAGTGGCAAGGTTACACCTACCCACCAAAGAGCTACCATAATCAAACTAATGGTCATAGCAAGCTGCATCGTAATCCCTATTTTTTCTGCCCCCAATACTAAGCCTAAGCTTATAACAAAAGGTATACAGCTTCCAATATAGCCCCAAGCAAACCCCTGAGCTGATACTTGATCCATTCTATCTTCTGTCGTGACATCCGTTAACATAGCATCATAGAAAACAAGGCTAGATGAAAATCCTGTCTTGGCAATGATAAAAACAATTAAAAAAGCTAACCAGGAACTCATTACCCCCAACAAACTACAAGCTATAACGCCTACTAAAAGCGCTACTATAAAAATAGGCTTTTTAAAATTTTTTGTATCTGCCAGTGTCCCACAGATAGGCCCTATAAAAGCAACTAATAAAGTGGCAATTGAAGCTGCATAACCCCAATACGCTAAATAATCTACTGCAGATAATCCCTCTAAACCAGCTAAATAGTTAAAGTAAATGGGAATAATCGTAGAAACCATTAAAATAAATGCTGAATTTCCTACATCATACAAAATCCATGCCTTTTCAAGCTTAGTTAATTTAAACGGCATAGTTTGCCTCCTTCTCTCTTTGGCCCCCAAAGGTTATTTGATATTTTTCACTAAGCAATGACTCCCCATCTATACTTTCATAATATTCTATAATTAATTCCACAGCAATAGCTATTGCTTCATCGTATAAACTTTTTAACTTTTGGTTACTATCCATACACTTTGGATTAGGTATCTCACTAACAAGTAACTCTTTCATTTTTTCAAAATGCCCAGATAATTTAAGTATGCTATAAACAAAAAAGCGTTTAAATTTATTAGGCATCATCAAGAAACTACTATATCTCTTCATAGAGGAAAGTGCCCTTTTAATTTCCTTAGGCGTCACACCTATGAAATACGGAGCTATAACCTTGGCATAGTCTTCATTCACACAAATATGTTTAGTTAAATCTTGCTTGAGAGGATCTTTTCCATCCTCTTCTAATAAAAAGCGATCAAACTCTATTTCTATCTCCATATGTCCTATGCCACTCTCAGCTATTTTTTCATCTACATAGCCATGGCACACACTATCTAGGACAAAGTGGCAGATAAAACCATATAAATAAGCTAATCTCACTTGCTTTTGCCCACTTTTTCTGGTAATAGCCCTAGCCTTTTCAAAAAATACCGAGCCTGTACGGTCATGAATCCATGCTCCTTCTTGATTAATAACATTTGTTTCTAAAGGCTTATAATAAAATAACAAATCTGGCCCATGAAGCCCTATCTTATAAAGTGGCATATAAGGGTTAATTTCCTTAACTAGCTCCTTAGGAAGTTCTTTAAATACATCTTTTCCAAATTTGTAGTGTGCATAGGTTGATGGCATGATATACTCCTCCTATTTCCCTGTTATTAATTGCATCTTATCTCCCTTCCTTACTTTTTACTAGCACGTCCCTGTAAAAGTTGAGTTAAAATTACATTAAAAAAGTGCTATCGCCAGATTGCAATAACACTAAGTATTTTCCTTTTCATTTTTTCTCTAACACATCAGTAAGCTTTGTAATACTTTTTGTAAGCTCCTCCATCTTGCCTTCTAACCTTACTAATAAGTACATTGAAACGACAATAGGAAATCCTACATTACCGATTTGAACTAATAATTCTTCCATCAAGAATCACCTCCTTTACTTATATATATATGTAGCCCAAAAGGTGACTCCCCTAACTTCATTTGTTAATCTTTTATTTTTATGCAAAATATTTTGAATCAATATTTTTTTAATATAAATTCGTCCTTACTCCAGCTTAATTTAGCATTTTACTACGTTTTTTTATGCATATACCACACTTTTATTTATTAACAAATAACTATTTTTTATAATTACAAATATAAAATATATTATTTTAAGGAGTTGTTTATATGAAAAACAAAAGATTTTTAGCTCAACTATTAGGTATTAGCATTATGGCATCCACAATTTTTTCATCTATTAATGTAACTGTTCTACTCGCTTCTACTTCTTTAAGTAATGTTACAGTAGAAAATAATAACCAAGTAGATAATGAGAGTTCTACATTAAGTGAATCTAAACTTGTTATTTCAGCTACCGGTGGAAAGATGGAAACCGCAGGAGATAGTTTTCAATACTCTTACTTACCTGTAACAGGTGATTTCACTGCAACCTTTAAAGTGGCAGAGCTAAAAAACACTTCTTCTAATTCTCGTGTTTATCTCATGGTTAGAAATGGCCTAGATGCCACCTCACCTCACCTTTCTGCAGGTATCAAAGGCAGTAGTTCAGGCAGCTATGAACTCAGATTACCAGATCGTAATAGCGGCTCTTTAAGTGGTGCTGGTCTTAATCAATACATACGCATTGAAAAAATAGGGACAACTTATAAACTCTACACTTCAAGTAGTACTGATTTCTCAAGTGTAAAAGCTATAAAGACATATGATACAACAACTAAAAATAATACAAGTGAATTAGGTAACGCTTCAGTTAATGTAGGTATTGCTGTATGTGATGCTACTGCTACCATTGATTATTTTAATGTCGTTGATCAAAGTGGCAATACCATTTACAACTTAAATAACGACCAAGGTGGCGGAGAAATAGAAGCTACTATTACTTCAGTAGCAGCTCCTAATGCTGTAACTGTTTATCAAGGCGATACTGTTTCTCTACCTGCTACTGTAGAAGCTACTTATTCAGATGGATCAAAAGCACAAGTAAATGTTACCTGGGATAGTGTCAATACTTCTACTGTGGGTACCAAAACGGTAAAAGGTACCATCGCTAATTTTGCTACTGGTACTAGTATAAACGTAACTGTTTTGGAAAAAGCACCAGTAGTTACTGGTTCAACTATCTATGTATCTCCAACTGGTAGCGATAATGGTCTAGGTACTACATCAAGCCCTATGTCTATTAGCAAAGCAATCACTTCTATCCAACAAGGTGGTACCATTTATTTAACAGGTGGTACTTATAAGCTAAATAAGCAGTTAACTATAGCTGAAACCAATAGTGGTACAGCCTCTAAGATGAATAATTTAGTTGCTTTAAATGGTGCTGAAGTAATCTTAGACTTCTCAGCTCAGGCTTATGGTGAACCTTCTACTAATGAGCGCGGTATTCAATTAGATGGTAGCTACTGGTATATCAAAGGCATCACTGTACAAGGTGCTGCAGATAATGGTTTCTTTGTTTCAGGTAAAAATAATAAACTTGAGCTCTGCGTTGCTAGAGCAAACCGAGATACAGGTATACAAATTAGCAGACGTAACTCCAGCTTATCTTCTATGAAAGATTGGCCTGCTAATAACTTAATCTTAAACTGTACTTCTTATAATAATAGTGACCCTGCAACTGGTGAAAATGCAGATGGTTTTGCTGCAAAATTAACTTGTGGTGAAGGTAATGTTTTCGATGGTTGTATTGCCTACAATAACGTAGATGATGGTTGGGACTTATATGCTAAAACAGAAACAGGTCCTATCGGTAGTGTAACTATTAAAAACTGTATTGCTTTTAGAAATGGTGCTACAACAGATGGACACTTTACTGCTAATAGTGATGGCAACGGCTTTAAATTAGGTGGCTCTGGTATCGCTGTTCCTCATCGTATTGAAAACAGTATTGCTTTTGAGAATAAAAATCACGGTTTCACTGATAACAGTAATCCTGGTACAATTACGCTAAAGAACTGTACCAGTATTAATAATTCCTTAGATAATGGTGGTAAGAGTAATTTCGACTTTGCTCGTGATAAATCTAAGTCTAACAATGTACTCATTAACTGTATTTCCTTTAGTGAGGGTAAGGTAGCCTCTGATAAATATATTGGTAAAGCTGAGAACTGCGTATTTTATGGTGGTGGTAAGTGGTATGAATTCACCACTCTAGCATCAGCTAATAGTACTCTTTCTGACCTTCGCGGTACACAGATTACTGGTCCTACGGCTAGTGACTTTGCTACTTTAACTGCTCCAGCTATTGGAACAGACTTCCACACATTGTGGAGAAATTCAGATGGTTCTATTAACATGGGCAACGTCTTTAAAATTGCTTCAAACAGTACCTTTGCAAATCGTAATTTAGGTGCTAATCTTTCTAAATAAAAATTTGTCTGAGCGTTTATAGGGAATGCTGCTGGGCGGAAATGAGAGGATAAGGGCTACCTTCCGGAATTCCGCTCCGTATTTTTTGAAGCACTAAGGCTCACTTTTTTGATGAACGTGCGAAAACTCCCGTTGGTCAAACACTCGCACTAAAACCCATCAAAAAAGTTCACCAAGTGCTTCTTAAAAATACTACGAAGTCATTCCTCCAGGCAGCCCTTATCCTCTCATTTCTTACAAGCAGTATTAATCTTATAAACACTAAGACCCCTAACAAGAAGGGCTGAAAAGAGATAATAATCATAATGTATAAAGCCATTCTCTTGAAATGTTTTCATAAAAGTAAAGTCAGTCATTTTATTCATAGCAGTTAAAGATAACAAAAATAGCTCTTCAAGTAGTATCACTACTTGAAGAGCTATTTTTTGTTCCAAACTCTTGAAATCAACTCTCACAACTAGCTAAATAGACCTTAATCAAGGCGCAAAATGGCTCCTCAGCACGTATGCGTTATAGCTTAGTGCCTACTAGAACTAGTTATGAAAGTTAAACCAATGAGTGAGGAGCTCCTAAAAGTCTTGGCCGGTGCACCCTATGCTAGGAAGCTAAGACCTTAAGACTCTGGTTTAAAATTTTATTTGATAATACTAAGTATAAAAACATTTAAAACAACTTATAAGTGGCGCCTTCCTTGCAGCGCACCAGTGAACATCTTCCTTAAGTCCAGAGGTACCTATAACAATAGATTGAGACTTGGCTGACCCGGTCAGTTCCTCAGGTTGAAGCTGTGGTAATTATGCCGTGGGAAGTTATTTATTTGTTTTTACACTTATGTATATGTAGCCAAGAAGCCGAATCCCTAATAAAATAAGTAAACACAAATATAATTATAGGCTTTAATATATAATTTTTGTGCATATAATAATGTACACTTATAGATTAACTTCATCAGCGTCGTTATGCTCTTTCTATTTTCACCACTGCGTCAATGTCCTTGAAGTTTATGAGTTCAATAACGTTTGTGAAAATGAGGGAGAGGGCTGCCTGGAAGAGTGACTTGGGAGAATTTTTTAGAGGCACTTGGCGAACGTTTTGGATGGGTTTTAGCACGAGTGTCTGACTAGCAGGAGTTTTCGTGCGTTCATACAAATAAGTGAGCCTAGTGCCTCTAAAAATTTGAACCGGAACTCTGGAAGGTAGCCCTCTCCCTCATTTTCCTCCAGACCTCATTCTCCATAAACACCGAGCCAAGTTTTTATTTAGGCTGAGCAGATGCACCTGCTTTATCGTTACGTTTCATATCCCCTTGATGATTGCTTCCCATATCACTTAGATTAATACTACTTGCATCTACTAACTTATCTGAAGCAGTTTTTTGTCCTTCTGTAGTAGAAGGAATCTCCCCATTTAATTGTTTTCTAATACTTTCTGTTCTAAGGTTGATAAAGCTTTTTAAAGTCGTTATACCCTTTTGGAACTCATCATAAGTATAAAAACCAGTAGGATCCTTTTGGATATAAGGACTAATCATTTCTGCTACTCGGTCAATTTCCTTTTCTACTACGCCATTTTCTAAGTGATTCTTTAAGAACTCATCGAAAAGCTGGTGATATTGTTCTTTATAAGTAGCATTACTTATGAGTTGACCCCATAAAGGTCTCTCTTCCTCTGTGGTACCAGATAACGGCGTATCAATAGCCATATTCACCATTTGTGTGGCTGAGTTTTGTGTATTTTCGTTAAGTACCTCTTGCTTATCTGTAGGTGCTTGATTTTCTACTGCACTTTTAGCTTCTGTTGTTTCTTTATTTGCTGTAGTACTTGGGCTGGCTGTAGCTGCTTGGCCTGCCAAAGTACCTTGTGGTTTTGTGGTATCTTGATTTGATGAAGCTCCCTTGGTATTGGTTCCTTTTGACATATCAGCATTACTAGCACCATTTTGTCCTGGCATACCATTAGGTCTTTCCATATTTCTGCCTCCGCCCATGCCACCACCAGCACCTCCAAAAGCACCAAAGGCTAAGTTGTAATCCCAAGGTAACATAGAAAGCTTACCATCTTCTTCATAAAGGTAATAATTATGCAGCATAGTACCTGTATAGCTATCATAATTATCAACGAAGTTATGCACAACAAAGTAACGTAAGGTAGCATCAATATCCACAACTTCCTCTAAATTCTCCCCAGTTGATAATTGTTTAAGAGAAGCAATTAAGCGTTCTTTATCTGTATCATCTATCTTCGTTTCAGCGTTATCAAAGATATTAGCATAGCTACTTGCTTCATCATCTACATATTTAAGATCTGCACCTTTAGCTTCCATGCCACCCCCCATGCCTTTTCCTCCATCTGGTCTCATTTGCCCTGGATTAAAACCTTCTGACATGTTTTCTGGGTTAAAGTTTTCTGGCATGTTTGGCATATTCTCCGGGCTAAAGTTCTCCGGTATGTTTGGCATATCAGTAGGTAATTCACCTGACTGATTATTAACCGCATTAGTAGCTTCTGCGTTAGTAGTAGCCTGGTTCTCACCAGCTACTGGAGCTGCCCCTTCTGGCATATTAGGTGCCACGCCATTATTACCAATCTTATCCTTACCGCCTTGCACCATGTTATCAATATCTGTGGCTGGTTTATATAGTTCTCCATGGTCTTCACCATAGTTTCTATCTAGGAAAGAACTATCAATATCTTCTACATTCAAGTAAAGCCCCCATTCTTCATCATTAATGGTGATGTAGCTATAGCTTACATAAGGGGAAGCCACACCAAAATCGCCCATGAGTTTATAGGATAGATAATCCTTCATAAAGGTAGCATCTTGAATAATATTATTAAGCGAAAGCTTTTCTAAACCATAATAATCTTGCTCTTTATCAAACTTATCGAACTTAATTTTAAAGCTATAACGATCCGAATCTGAATGAGCTACTTGTGTTAAAGAGGAATTTCCCTTAGTTCGTAAACCAATGTTCTTATAAGTTTCTCCATCAATAGTAATATTACAAGAATAGTACGTTTCATCCAGCGGATTTGTCACTAAGTCCTGCCAATCTTCATCTGCTATTTCAATATTAATAGTATGCACATAAGAAGCATCAAATAATTTATCTGTATATTCACAGTCGGTAGAAGTTTCTTTGCTGTTTACTTCCCTGTCAATAGTTGTATCTTTATTGACACCATTAGCCTCAGCACTATTACAACCTGTTAGGGTAATGGCAAGTGCTACTAGGCCTACACCAAACTTTCTTAATGCCTTCATCTCTATTCTCCTTTATACTCATTTATTCATGAAAAATAACAATTTGCCTATTATCACTTGAGTATACTGAAGCTTCCTTAAATTAATCTTAAATTTTCCTTCCGAAATGAATCTCTTTATGACAGTTTGGACATAAAGCTATGGTATTATCTACCGTATCTTCTCCACCTTCTGCTATAGACTTTATATGATGAACCTCTAAATAAGGCATACCATCTAAAGCACTTATAAAAGGGGCCTCTTGCCCACATTTCTCACACTTACCTTTGGCTAGCGCTAGTCTTGTGGCTATGACAACAGGATTATATTCTAGGCAGGTGGTAGTTGTAATAATTCTTTTAGGCTTCTTAGGTACTCCCTGCAAAAGCTTAGCTCTTTCCTCTTCACTCAACTTTTTAGCCGCCGCTAAGTCTTCTTGCCACTTAGCTTTTAAGGTTTCATCTGAATGATTAATCTCTACTTGGTAAGTAAAAATTTTCTCTAGGTAAATAGCCACTTCTTCTTCACTTTTCTCAGGATAAGCTTCTTTAATGCCTGCCTCCACTACCCTTTGATATTTTGAAGAAGCAACGCTTACTACTTTCCTCTCTTTACTGGTTATAGTTTTAATTGGAACGCCTAAGTACTCTCCTAATTCTACTTCCTTATCATACCAAGCACTACTTCTGCCTTTTTGATCTCGTATCTCTTCATACTGTTCTGCTGTTACAAGATACATTCTACCTATTGTCTCACCATACTTATGGGTATCTAGAAACATAACCCCCTTATAGTTCCAACTTGGACTACTGTTTCCTATATATACCTCATAAGGAATAAGGATATTTCGACTTGCCAAAGGTTCCTTTTGATTCACGCAACCATAATACTCTTTATGATTAAATTGACAAATTCCCCCTTTAATATAATGTAAGAATTTTTCATAAAGTAGATCGGCACCATAGGTCACATACCAGATGTAATTCCCTTTGATGATAACACTATTCTTTTTTATCTGATATCCTAAAAACTCATCTATCTCTGCCCTTTTTATTTCATTTGTTTCATATCGAGCCTCATCACTATTCCAAAAAATATTTTCTTCAATGTCTATATCAGCTTGCTTAATATAATTGTTAATTTTTAAATTGAGGATTGCATTAATAACTGCTTCTTTATCCCTATCCATATCTTCTGCAAGTCTTTTAATGGTAATAGGATAAAGCTGTATTCTTAAATACGCCATTATTAAAAGCTCTAGTTCATTTAATGTCAATAATAAGTTCATTTTCATTTCCCCCTAAATATGCCTATTTTTATCCCTTTATTAATATACTATCTAAACCTTATGGGAGATTCAATAAATTTTCTAGTTATGCATAATTTTTTGTATTAACCAAGACGCATAAAAGTGCCTCAAATAGATAGTTAATGGTTCCTATCTTTTGAAGCACTTAATATAATATGTATTTTATTCTTTCGTTATTTCTTTTATGGTGCATTTAGAGCACAGACCGGTAAGTGTAAGGTCAAGCTTGAACAACTGGTAACTACTGCCTAAAGGTACTGCGGCACGTATCTTCTCAATATCTGCCTTAGGAACATTCTCAATGTAGCCACAACTCTGACAGAAGAAGTGGACATGGTCGCTGCAGCAAGAATCATAGCGATCGATACCTTGGTGCGATGCCACACGTCTTATTTTACCCAAATCTTCCAGTAGCCTTAGATTCCTATACACTGTTCCAAGACTTAGCCCTTGAATTTCACTCCGCAAGGCATCATACACCATTTCCGCTGATGGATGATGTTCCTTAGAAGATAGAAGGTACTCATAAATCCTTTCCCTCTGCTGAGAGTAGCGGAGCTTCTTTCCATCAGCCATTATTTTGACATGGCATTGAGGAACCAAATTGTCTTGCTGTATTCCTTTAAGTCATCCTCCATTGCACTGACGATAGCATACTCATCATCTAATGCAGCAGCCTTACGGATGTTTTCAGCTTGTGATTTAAGAATCTCTATATCAGAAAGAACAATTGCCAGAGCTTCTGTGGTTTTGATTTTCTTAGAAGCTAGTTCCTGAATGGAAGCTAATTCCAGATATTCTTTCATAGAAGCTGCAGGAGTGCAGTCACTCATCTTTAATAACTCTGCCACGCTATCCAGTACACCTGCAAAGCCATCATATAAAGTCTCCAGATATTCGTGAACTGCCTTAAAATCCTTTCCTACTATATTCCAGTGCAGATTGTGCAGTTTTACATAAGATACGCCAATGTTGGCGAGATAACGGTTAAGTTCTAAAGCTAATTCTTTTTTCATATTTATATCCCCTTTTCTATGTGTTTTTAAAATTTTATTTTATTTAATATTATTTATTTTTTTCTTAACATTATGTTACCACATCACCTCTTTATTGTCAATAATGATTCTCATTATTATTTTTTTATTTTTTTATACACTTTATTAATTTTTCTTTTGGTTATCTATAGCAAATTTCTATGCATGCTAACATCTAAACAGTTATAATTAATTTATTAATTATTCAATCAACTATCTCTTTATTGCTATAATAGTTTAAAGTCTTTACTGCTTTTTATATTTTCTAGTACCGAAAGGAGTATTCGTAATGGACTCACAAGCCTATGCTATATCAGATGCATTTATTAAGAAAACCAAGCGCACTTATTTATGTATGTATATCTTTATCCCTATTGGTATCTTCCTTATGGCAGCACTATTATTATTTGCTGATGGTGATACTGATAACCTCTCCTTATTTATCGGGATTTTCATAGGCATTACTGCCTTTGTTGAAATTGAACTTCTCATTGTTAGCAAAATCATGCTTAAGAAAGTTAAAGAAAATACCCTTACCATAGGACCTGACTTTCTTCAAAGATCTGGGAAAAAAGCTGAAGATCCTATAGCGTTTCAGCACATCCAAAAACTCTACATAAAAAAAGAAGCGATAGGTACTATCGCTTACATTAATATTCAAACAAGTACTAAGACCATTCGCTTATGTGGCTTTGAAAACTTAGAGGAGATTGCAGATCTACTAAAAGCTACTTCTGTGAATGCTTCCATCAAAGAAAGTCAGTACAAATTAGACTACAATCATCCTGTTATGTTCGCTCTTATTTTCTTCTTTTCACTTGCAGTGTTTTATCTCTTTAATGCCAACTTATCTCTTCCACTTAGTGATCTTGTTTGCTTAGGCATGGGTATATGGTTTCTACTCTTTAAACCTGTATCTAAAGCACAAGGTAAGCGCTTCAGATTATTTGAAATTATTGTTGGTGCCTTAATCGTCCTAGGCATTGGTATGCAATATTTGTCTATGCTACTAGGATAGTCTAGTAGCATTTTCTTGTTTTAGTATCCGTATCTCAATTTAAACTTCCTATAACCTTCTATTTAATAGTAATCACTTCTTCTTTAGGTAAATTAATAGGCTCTCCTTTTAAATAACCATCAAAAAATTCAAGGATAGTTTGATTTACATATTTCATACATGCTTTAGGATTAACGCTACTTGTTCCTAAAGCTTTTGCAAGTATAGGTGCCACCATTGGTAAATCTGTAAAGTTCATATGTCCTGCATTCATGATGGCTATTTGATAAGAATCCTTTTGACTAGCTGACGCAATGGTATTCGGATAGATGTCTTCAATGTTTTTTATTTCTATATAAGACTCACCATTGTAGAAATTCAGGATTGGTACCGGATAAGGCTCAGTAGTGACTTGCTCCTGACCATTCTCAAATCCCGTTTCTTCTCCTAGCATAGTCCCATCTATAACAGCTACTGCTTTAATCTCCAAACCACGACGTCCTAAATCTGCTGCTGTTGCACCACCCAAGGAGTGTCCCATAAGGCCTATTTTCTCTAGGTCAATCATACTAAAGACTTCATCTTTATCACTAGGTAACTCTACTAAACTTTTAATTTGATTTAAACAAAAAGTCATATCTTCTGTACGAAGCTTAAGCCACCCTTGGGTCATTTCATATTTTTCCTCTCCCATTTGTCCCGCTTCATCTATTAGAAGTTTATTCACTTCATTCATAAAGCCTTGATCAAATAAAAGCATTTTACCATCTGTTTGCTTCGTAAAAGTCGCATGATAAGTGTGGTCAATGCTACATACCACATAGCCATGGCTTGCTAGCTCTGTATAAGTAGAAGTATTACTAGCCCTTATGCCAAAGGCTCCATGAGAAAAAATAACTAGAGGAAATTTAT
The DNA here is from genome assembly GCF_000178835.2 of Cellulosilyticum lentocellum DSM 5427. Taxonomy (GTDB): domain Bacteria; phylum Bacillota; class Clostridia; order Lachnospirales; family Cellulosilyticaceae; genus Cellulosilyticum; species Cellulosilyticum lentocellum. Next base: position 357,622 of record NC_015275.1, on the reverse strand, counting down.
CTTCTGCTTTTTCTTCACTTTCCTTTTCCTTGGTAGGATACCAAAACTGAACCGTAATACTTCTATGGTCTGCCTCTTTAGTAAAGGTCTCATCTCTACTCTCATCTGTCCAAGTATAAGTTACTGTTTTTACACCGTAATCCCCGGTAGGAGCTATTTCATTATCTTGCGGAAATACTAGAGCTGGCACTAACATAAAAAGTAATAAAGTACTCTTTAATGCCACCTTTGCTATTGTTTTGCCTTTCGTAATCATAGTTAACTTCTTACTTTTTAATGCTTTAAACACAGCAATTATTGCTTGGATTAAGAGAATAAGACCTAAGCCATACCATCTAAAACTCCATTTAATGATTGGACTAATAACTAAGAGAATAAATATCAAAAGCTCTGCTAGCCTTACATTTGCCTTAGTGGTATAAAGCGGTGACTTCTTCTTAACACTTAAAATCCCTAAGGCGATTTCTACACCTATTACTCCCAACAAAATAATCATTGCTATCATCATAATCTCCCCTTACTTTTTGATTTGTTAATAGTATAGGAAATTTTTTTTATCTTGTGTGGGTTTTGTAAGTCAAGTGCATAAAGTGCCTAGTCAAATGCATACAATTAACTTTTTTGCTTTTTGGCTCTCATTTTTTGAATACTTTCATTAAGCTTTGCATCCTTTTCTCTATAGCTTAAATACATCATTAAATAGACAATACCATAAATAGCAAGGCTAAATCCTATAACAATAAGTGTTTCTATAAGCTTTAACTGAAACCCACTTTGTAACATATTAGAAAGGAAAACTGGGACTAATACATCTAAAATATGAACAATCCCTTTTACTATTCCATTACTTACTATAAATTGGTCTGTCAAAAACATTAGAAAAGCTATGACGCTACTTACCAAAAAGATATAAAGAGAATACTTCATAGGAACCTCACTAGCTATGTTTAAGGCTTGAAATATAGCATTAGCTAATACAACAGCTGTGAATGCATAACAATCTATCATTAAATACTTCTTAAATTGATTCATTTCTACACCCCCTGCTCCTCTATCTTCTGCCTTAAACTCTCTGCATAATGCCTATTCACTATAAGCTTTTCTCCATTTTCTAGCTTTGCTTCCACACGACCATTAAGTAAGGTTCTAATGCTTAAGAGCTTATAAATATTAAGGATGCAGGAGCGGCTAATGCGCTGAAAATTCATTGTCCCTAGCCTCTCCTCTAGCTCATAAAGCTTTTGCTTACATTCATAAACACTATCTTCACAATAGGCATAGGTTCTATTATCTACAGTCTCAAAATAAAAAATCTGCTCAAGATTAATAGTAAAAGTCTCTCCATCTTTCTCTCCGGTGATGGAAAATCCATACAACCGAATTTGCTCAATGAGCTTTTCTAGAGATTTATCAATTTGGCCACACCTTACCCTGATTTCCACATCAGACCACTCATCTGACTGTTCTAAAATGAATTTCAAATCTCAATCCCCCTTGCTTACATCACTTGTCATACAGGTACAATCGTAGTAGCTATGGTATAAAGATACAATATTACTACTAGCCATAAACAAATAGACTTGCAAATAGCTTTTAGTCTTAATCCTTTATACTTCTCATCGTTAGTTATGGTGCGATATACTGTTCTGTTCTTAATTAAGATTATAATACCAACGACGCATAAAACAATCCATGATATACCATTAATAATGCCTCCTACTTCACCTGTATTAGTAATAAGTATACTTATTACCACAGAAAACAAGTTATTAGCCATATGCAGACCTATGGCTGGTAAAATAGATTCTTTTTTGATGGTTATATAAGCTAATAACATAGCAAATAAAGTGACACTTATTCCTTGATATAAATTGCCATGAATCAAACCAAATAGTACACTTGTTACGATAATGGCAAAACGCTCCCCATAACGCCTTAATCCATTCAGTAATACACCACGAAACATATATTCTTCTGTAATAGGTGCAACAATAATCACACAAATCCCCCAGATAATAGTTTCTATTCCTAGTCTATCAAAAATAAATATCTCATCTATTTTAAGACTTCTATTAAAATAACCCAGGCCCCAATCTAAAACTAAATAAATCGTGGTTCCAATAGCATTTAAACCTAATACCGCAAGGAAACTTGTCAGCATCTCTTGTTTAGTCATGGTTACTTTTTTAAATAAGGCCTTTGAGTTCACTTGGATTTGCTTTGCACATCTCATAAAAGGTAGTGTATTGGCAACAAGCATTGTTAAGAGTGTATTAAATGCCATAATGATACCACCATTACCATAGCCTTGTTCACTAAGTAGCTTATCAGTTCCAAAAACTATGCCTATTATAAACATTGATACCCACACAAATACAACACTGATTGCAAGATTACTAAGCATGGCCCTACCTATTTTTTTTATATCCCACTCAATATTGTTCTTCATAAGCTTTCTTAATGCTCGCTGGTCTTCCAGTGTTATTTCTTGCGTACTTGCCACCTCTTCATTGAGTTGTTCTTCTTTTAGTGGTTCTTCTTGCCTTAGTGATTCGTCCTCTCTTAATGTCTCTTCTTCTCTTAGCAGTTCCTCTTCTCTTAGAGATTCCTCTACTCTTAATGTCTTTTCCCCTCTTAGTAGCGCTTCTTCCCTTAGCAGTTCTTCTTTTAGTGGCTCTGCTGTGCTAGTCACCTGATCTTCCCCATATAAAAATTTTTCTTTCATCTACATCCCCTTTTCTGTTTATATACTCCTTCTCTATATTAACACACTATTTTCTGAATTTACAATTAATTACTATCTAAGAACATCTATTTGAGACAACTCCAATCTTTCTCTATTTGACCGTCACCATAGAAAATTGTATAATAAATTCAATATATTTATTATATTTGGGAGGTTCTATGAAAAATACGAAGTGCTGTTTAAAGAATGTTTCACTCTGGTTGCTATTATTTCTACTAGGCTCTTTCACCCTCTATGCCAAGACCCCTTCTTCTGTCACACCTTCTTTTAACCAAACACCGTATGCTGCTACTCTTTTACTTAAAGCTGATGGCTCCTTATGGTCTGTTTATACTGAAGTGGGTAACTTTGAATTAACTGCTATTGCAAAAGATGTTGTACAAGTAGATGGTAATGGTCAATTTGGTATTTTTCTCAAAAAAGATGGTACTGCTTGGTACTGGTCTAATCCAAATCATCAAAAGATCCAACCTACACAAATTCTCTCTGATGTTCAAGCTGTCCATTATAACAATGGCATATTCGGTATCTTAAAAAATAATGGTTCTCTATGGGTATGGGGAAAATTTCTGAATTACTCCACTCCCACTCAATTAATGACAGATGTTTCTTCATTTGCACTCGTGTCAGATGCTATTATTTTTCAGAAGAAAGATAGCAGTTTATGGAGCTACCCTAATCTTTTTATAGACATTATAGACGACGGAAAAAATCTTAAAGATATAACACCTATTCAATTTTCAAATCAAGTTATTTCTTATGAAGTTGCTAATGAATATCTCACATTTATCACACTTAATAAAGAGCTTTGGTGTTGGAATACACAAAGTCAACCTAATAAAATTACTGAAAATGTCAGCCAATGTGCTTTTCCAATGGTTCTAAAAACAAATGGTGTGCTTTATGACATATTTGACTTTAAAGAAGCTAAAATATCACCGACTTCTATTGATACTAATGTTACTAAGCTAAATCCTTCCCTTTCACCTTCAAGAGAATATGCTTGTACCTATATCAAGAAGGATGGTACACTATGGACCTATACTTATACGCTTAAATCCTCTAAACCCTTTGAGACTTATCAGCTTTCTAGTGCTGTAGCTAATCTAACCTTTAATAATTATATGGGCTTTGTTACTTTAAAAGATGGCTCACTCTGGTTATTTACAGGACAAGATTCTCTTCCAAATGCCTCTACTATCCCTGGTTTTACCTTGCCTAGTAGTTGGTCTGACTTTGGACCTCGCTTAAAGGGTATTTGCCTTACCCCCAACTTTATCACACCTTCTATTGATAAAATAAAAATTACTACCAAGTTACCTCCTTATGAACTGCTCCCCTTATGGATTACTGAGAAGGTTACTGAAGGATACGAAATCCTAGAAATGACTACCTTTGCTGATGAAAGTTTTACTATTCAACTAAGAGAATTTATTCCTCAACTAGATGATGGGGCATTTATCTATACCTGTAAAGGAAAAGGCGAAAAAATCACACGTATCCAGGTTGATTTTCCTTGTACACGAACAGAGGATCTTGTGTACTCCACCGAAGCTAATGCCTCTAATAAAGCAAAGCAAGAAGCCATTAAGCAATTGACTGGTCTAGAGCCCTATCTTTCTCATATTACTAAACAATCTATTGCCCTAACGCCTAGTGAAAAAGAAAAATTAGCTAGTACTGCTATGGCAAGAGCATCTTATTCCATAAAAAAATCCGGCTATACTATCAGTACATTAAAAGTCGGTGAAGGTATGTTCTGGGGATATGCAACTCTTGCTATTGATTTATCTAATTCTAATGCTCTAGATACTAACGGTAAATTTTTAGCTATACCTAATGAAGCTATTAGCCGTAATTATTTGTCTAAAATAGGTTTTACTAATGACCAAATTTCTCGGAAGTATGTTAACTACCCTGATCTTTTTTCTAATACTTCACTAATTGGTAAACGAAAACCTTCTGCTTCTCAAATGACTAACCTCACTGAGGTTAGCATCAGTCAGGCACAAGATCATAGTAATGATGGTAGCTATAGTATTACTTGGACTATCAATCAAGATGATTTTAGAAAACATACCAAACAGTGCCTTGATATGATTAAATCGGATGTCCTTAAATTCAACAATATTACTAAAGATCTTGCCAAAAAGAAAGACTTAGAAGAAGCGCTAACTGCCCTTAAAGCTTGGGTGGATGAAGGTAATGCTTATTCTTACTCTCTTGGTAATCAATTTACTTATCCTAGTGACTACAATACACTTAATCAATATGATTACTTTTTATTGGCCACCCTCACTAATAATAGTGATGATCCTATTACAATCTCATTAAGTTGGTAATTCTAACTTTCTTCTCTTATTTAAAAGGGAGACTCAAGATTTCTATCTTTGAGTCTCCTTTTTAAATTTTGTTATTACTCTATCCCTACTCTTATCATTTTTTATTTTCTTCTAGAATAAACCTTAAAAACTCGCTACACCCTTCATAAACATCTTCATAGGTCCTGTCAAAATCCCCTGTATACCATGGGTCCGCAATATCTCTGGGACAGGGAGAAAAGTCTAGCAGTCTATAGATTTTTTTCTTAGGATCATCACCCAATATTCTACGCATATTGGTGATATTTCTACTATCCATCCCTAAGAAATAATCATACGCATTGTAATCCTTTTTCGTTAACTGCACTGCACACTTGCCATCAGTTAAAATGTTATATTCCTTTAACTTACGCTTCGTTCCATAGTGAACACCATTACCTATTTCTTCTGTGCTTGTTGCTGAAGATGCTATGTAGAATTCTTGACTAAGCCCACGTTTATTCACCATATCTCTCATTACAAACTCGGCCATAGGTGAACGACAAATATTGCCGTGACATACAAACATTACCCTGATCATCTTCTTCCTCCTTTAATCACTCAAAAGGCTACTTCCAAAACTAGTTGAACTAGCTTTAGTAGTAGCCTTCTTCTCTTTAGTGAGTTAAGCTATCAATATATTCACATGCAGCAAGGCCTGCAATAGTACCATCGCTAGAAGCTGTTGTTAACTGACGTATGGTTTTGGTACGACAATCTCCAGCAACAAAGATTCCCTCTGCATTTGTTTTACAGTTTTCACCAGCAATAATATAACCTTCAGGGTCTAAGGCTACCATATTGGCACAAAAGTCATTAGCAGGTATTTGCCCAACTGCAACAAAAAGGCCATCTAGGGGTAAAAATGTTTCTTCACCTGATTTACTTTTTATGTCTATTCCTTCTAGACGCCCTTCACCATGTAGCTTTGTAACAACACTTTCTAAGATGAAGGATACATTTTCCCTAGCCTCCAGTGTTTCTACTAAACGTGTTTCTGCTCTAAAGCTATCCTTTCGATGAATAAGATAGACCTTTTTACAATAAGCAGAGAGAAAGATGGCATCTTCAACAGCAGTATTACCACCGCCTACAACTGCCACTTCTTTTCCTTTGAAAAATGCACCATCACATACAGCGCAATAGGATACACCTAAGCCTGTTAATTCTTGTTCTCGTTCTAAGCCTAATGCTCTTTTGGTGGCTCCTGTTGCAATGATAATACTTTTACATTCATAAGTAGCTTGATCTGTTCTCACAACCTTTTTATCAGGAAAGCCTTCTATTGAGGTGGCATTCTCATATTTAATGGTTGCTCCTAATGAAAGTGCTTGCTCATAGAGAGCAGATGCAAAGTCAGCACCCGATATATGTTTAATCCCTGGGTAATTTTCTATTTCTTTAGAACTAACAATTTGTCCGCCAGGCAAATATCCTTCAAGAAGTAAGGTACTCTTACCTGCTCGTGACGTATAGATTGATGCAGACAAACCAGCCGTACCTGCACCAATGATAATGACATCGTACATAATTTTCTCCTTTCCTACATATCTCATAGATATGAGTCTTCTTTCTTATTCTATGCCTTTATCATACTCCCTATTAGAAATCTTTTCTATAGTACAAACTTTATTCTTTATACTTTTTTTATTCTTTTAAAAATATAAAAGCACGCAAAAGCCTCACTATCATGATGCTTTTGCATGCTTTATTCCTAATCTTACTGAATTTCATTATGGAATTCTTGCAAAGATTTAATCGTACGCCCCTTGCCAGCTTTAACGGCTTTGATCCCTTCTACAGTAGCTCTGGCACCTGCCATAGTCGTTACGTAGAATACGCGTTTTCTAATAGCTGCTTTTCTAATGTAGCTATCATCATCTGCTCCTACTTTATCATTCGGTGTATTAATGACGATTTGAACTTCATTATTAGTAATAGCATCTAAAATATTAGGACGACCTTGATTTAATTTAAAAATCTTTTCTGCTGGGATACCATTAGCCTTTAAAAGGTCTGCTGTTCCTCTCGTAGCAATAATCTTAAAGCCACATTCAGCAAAGCCTCTGGCTATTTCTACGACTTCAGCTTTATCCCTATCATTGACACTAATAAGCACTGTTCCCTCCAAAGCAATCTTGGTTTGTGTAGCTTCTTGAGCTTTATAAAAAGCTTCTCCAAAGTTATCTGACATACCAAGCACTTCACCTGTAGAGCGCATTTCAGGCCCTAGAAGTGGATCGACTTCATGGAACATATTAAATGGGAAAACAGCTTCTTTTACGCCATGATGATTAAATACCCTGTCCCTTAGTGCTGGTACAGGTGATGGTTTATGAGTAATCTCACTAGTGATAATCTCTGTTGCCAGCCTCACCATCTGAACATTACATACCTTTGAAACTAATGGTACTGTACGAGAAGCACGTGGGTTGGCTTCTAAGACATATACCTTGTTATCTTCAATAGCATACTGCATATTCATTAAGCCGCGAACACCCATTTCTTTAGCAATACGTTTAGTATAGTCTTTGATAATCGCCACATTTTCTTCTGAAATATTGAGAGATGGCAGAATGCATGCAGAGTCACCTGAGTGAATACCCGCAAGCTCAATATGCTCCATAACCGCTGGTACAAAAACATTTTCTCCATCACTTATGGCATCAGCCTCACACTCCATAGCATTATGTAAAAATCGATCAATTAAGATTGGACGATCTGGTGTCACGCCTACTGCAGCTTTCATGTAGACTTCAAGACTTTCAGCATCATGTACCACTTCCATGCCACGACCACCTAATACATAAGAAGGTCTCACCATTACCGGATAACCAATACGCTTAGCAATAGCTAAGGCTTCCTCTACATTCACAGCCATTCCAGACTCTGGCATAGGGATTTCTAGTTTCTCCATCATGGCTCTAAATAAATCTCTATCTTCTGCAAAATCAATAGTTTCTGGACTCGTACCTAGAATATTAACCCCTGCTTTTTTAAGATCAGCTGCTAAATTAAGAGGTGTTTGACCGCCAAACTGTGCAATAACGCCAAGTGGTTTTTCTTTTTCATGAATGCTTAAGACATCTTCTAAGGTAAGAGGCTCAAAATAAAGTTTGTCAGAAGTATCATAATCTGTTGAAACAGTCTCAGGATTACAGTTCACCATAATGGTTTCAAAGCCTAGCTCCTTAAGTGCAGTAGCTGCATGTACGCAGCAATAGTCAAATTCAATCCCTTGACCAATGCGATTAGGGCCACTTCCTAAAATCATAATTTTAGGTTTATCTGTGTTTACCTTTGTTTCATCTTTTATATGATAGCTAGAATAGTAGTAAGCCGAGTCTGGTGTGCCACTTACATGAACACCTTCCCAAGCTTCTGTAATGCCATATTCAAGGCGTTTAGCTCTTACCTCTTCTTCAGACACTTCTAGCAGCTTGGCTAAATACTTATCTGAGAAACCATCTTGTTTAGCTTGAAGGAGTATTTCTTTTTCTGGAACAGCTCCTTTCCTAGCGATTAGAGCATTTTCTTCTTCTACTAATTCTTTCATTTGCTCAATGAAATAAGGTTTAATCTTGGTAAGGTTAAAGAGTTCCTCTACAGTAGCCCCTTTTCTAAGGGCTTCATACATGATGAACTGTCTTTCACTAGTGGGGACATGAAGATGAGCTAAAAGTTCTTTTTTAGATAGCTTATTAAAATCTTTAGCAAAGCCTAGTCCATAGCGACCTGTTTCAAGGCTCCTAATGGCTTTTTGAAAAGCTTCCTTATAGGTTTTACCAATGCTCATGACTTCTCCTACAGCACGCATTTGTGTACCCAGTTTATCCTCTGCATTTTTAAACTTCTCAAAGGCCCAGCGTGCAAATTTAATAACCACATAGTCTCCATCTGGTTTGTATTTATCTAAAGTCCCATATTTACCACAAGGAATATCCGCTAAAGTAAGTCCTGTTGCTAGCATGGCTGATACGAGGGCAATAGGAAAACCTGTTGCTTTAGAAGCTAAGGCTGAAGAACGAGAGGTTCTTGGGTTAATCTCAATAACAATAATACGTCCTGTTTCTGTATGGCGAGCAAACTGTACATTAGTACCACCTATGACCTCTATCGCTTCTACAATTTTATAAGCTTGACGCTGCAATTCCTTTTGAACATCCTCTGAAATAGTTAACATAGGTGCTGAGCAAAAAGAGTCACCTGTATGTACGCCTAATGGATCAATATTTTCAATAAAACATACTGTAATCATATTCCCTTTAGCATCACGTACAACTTCTAATTCTAATTCTTCCCAGCCTAGAATAGATTCTTCTACTAAGACCTGTCCCACTAAACTGGCCTGAAGTCCTCTAGCACAAACGGTTTTAAGCTCATCTGTGTTATAAACTAAGCCGCCACCTGCTCCTCCCATGGTATAAGCTGGTCTAAGTACTACAGGATAACCTAGCTGCTCTGCAATAGCTAAAGCTTCTTCAACAGTATAGGCCACTTCACTTCTAGCCATTTCAATACCTAAGCTATCCATGGTCTTTTTAAATTCAACACGGTCTTCTCCTCTTTCAATGGCATCTACTTGAACGCCTATAACCTCTACATTATATTTTTTTAAAATGCCTAATTGATTAAGCTCTGAACATAAGTTAAGGCCTGATTGTCCGCCTAAATTAGGTAATAACCAATCAGGACGTTCTTTAGCAATAATTTCTTCAAGGCGCTCTGCATTAAGAGGCTCGATGTAAGTAATGTCTGCAATACCTGGGTCAGTCATAATCGTTGCTGGGTTAGAATTAACTAGGATAATTTGATGTCCTAATTTTCTGAGCGCTTTACATGCCTGTGTTCCTGAATAATCAAACTCACATGCTTGGCCTATAATAATAGGACCTGAACCAATAATTAAAACCTTTTTACTCTCCATTAACCACGATCCTCCAAAGTTAAGATTCATGATAGCCCAATAACCCCCTAACTGCTCATATTATTTAGACTTTTCATTATTTATGATTATAGCATAATTATACACTTAAAACAAAGCATTTATATTATATTTTGCATATTATTATGTTAAAATGCATTTTTAAACATTTTATTTTAAACTTCTTACCTTGCCATCACAACTTAAATGCTGTAAATCTAAAAAAACTGTGAAAAGTCAAAGGTTGAACTATTCAGATAAACAGTATAAACTATTAAAAATAAATGTTTTATAGACTTATAAATTTGAATTTTATGGGGGATAAAATGCTTCTTCTCTCTACTCAAGTAGATGAAAGTACTCAATATTTTTATCGAAAACTTGGCTATGTAGATTGTGGTGGCTTATTGCTTAATGGTACCCCGTTTGAGCAACCCATGGGAATGTTTATGAGGAAGATACTCTAATCTCAAATTTCTGATTTTACAATTAGCTTTCTTCCCACCTAGCATGATGTTTGTATTCTCACTCTAAAATGGTAGTCTGATTGCCCGTGTTAATGCACAACCTTTGTGCATTAACACGGGTTTTATTGTAGAAGTTAATTTCTCAAACTAAAGAATGTATGAATAGTAGGCCTTAATTTGCCCATTTCACTAAGTTCATCAGAGTACTTTTCAATGCTATGGTCGTTGGTTAATGAAGGAACCCACATAATTGTAAACTCCGAAGTCTGGAGTACTATGCGGTTTTTTGGAAATTGATCTGGATTTTTAAAACTAGCTTTTTCTTCTTCAAGTTCTTTGGTGGTTAGAGTAACAATTCCCATTAATTGTTGAGGATATACAGGATCACAACATTCAGGTGGACAATTGTGATATATCGTTACATCTTTAGTATCATCAGAATACTTTATGGAGATTTTCTCTTTCCATTCGTCTGGACATAAGAATATGTACTTATCAGTAGTGATATTAGGTAATGGTTTATCTATAAGCGTATCCTCCACAACCGGAGGTATTTCAGGCTCTTTGCTTGGTGGTGTTATAGCATCTTCCAACGTGCTAGTAGATGCTATTGGTGTAACGTTAGCTGTATTAAAATAGAGAATTACAGCTAAAATACTACATAATAATAAAGCTAAAAATACAATGAGTACAGGTAAAAATACTTTCTTATGTTTATGACTCTTTTTTACCTCCATCTAGTGAGCCTCCTTTAGCTATTGAAAATAGTTAGATAGTTCTTTTGTGATAAGAGCAACTTTGGAAAATATTCCTCTCTGGTTGTACTATCATAATAATAGAAAAACATGTACTTATAGGCCTATTTTTCATCCAAGATTGAGGCTAATAGGATACATTAACTGTAATAGGTTCTGATGTTGTCTTTCCATCTCTTCCTACTAATACAGCATAATAAGTATAGGTCCCTGGTATTTGATTTTCTATGATATAACTATCTTTTTGAGCATTTTTGTCATTTACTTTTAGAGGCCTAGTAATAATAAGCTTATCATTCTCATAAAGCTCCCACTCACTACCGTTATTGCCATACCACATATTCATATCAATAGTATAGGCTGTATTATTATTACTTTGATAAGACAAAACAGGTGTTCCTGGTAGGATTGGATTAACCGTTACTGTAATAGGCTTAGATTTTGTAACCCCATTTTCATTAACTAATTCAGCATAATACGTATATGTTCCAGCTACCTTATTCTTCATGTTGGCATTGCCTTGTTGAGCACTTGTTCCATTAGCCACTAATGATTCTTCAAAAATAAGTTTATCATTTTCATACAATCTCCAAGAAGTACCATTCACACCATACCACATATTAAATGTGATACTATAATTTTGTTCTCCATTCCAACAATTATGAGCAACCACAGGTTCTGCTGGCACTGGTCCTGCTGGTACTAGTTCTAATTCAGGTATTTTATAACTCAAGACCTCTGATTTATAAAGCCCCTCGCCATATAATGCTTCTAGATGATATTGAGCTGTATCTCCAGATTTAATACTAGAATGAACAGGAATCTTTACTTGATTTTCTGATCCTGCCCCACATAGTAATGTATATACAATTCTATCATTTTCATAAACAAATACCACATATTCTTCATCCGTTGCATTTTCCCATAAAAGCTGAAGTGTGTTATCCTCATTTTTACTGATTGCTGTATGAGTAATAGGTACTTCTCTTGTAAAGATCTGACTCTCACTTATAGTATATCCTTCCTCATTACTTAAAACCAGTTGCCAATCTCCTATTAAGCTTAAGCTACCTCTATAGTCTAATTGCTTTTCAATAGCTGCTATGGCATTACGATCTTGTTCTACATCTCCTGACAAAACAATAATACCATTATAATATACCTCATACTTAGTAGCACCAGATGCTTCAGGAATATTAATATCTATAGTTAGCACATCTATCCCTGTTTCCTCTTCTTCTCCTACCTTCGTTACCTTCAATTCCCCTGTTTTTAATATTTTAGTTGCTTCTTTTACTTCAACTATGGCAGGTATACTTACTACCCCCTCTGTATTATTACCATAAGCTATAATCTCATAAGTATACGTACCTGGCTGTCTATTTTTAATAACAAAATTAGGAATTTCAATATCTTTATTAACATAGGCATTATCTACTTTTCTTTCCTCTATAGGTTTGCCATTTTCATAAAGCACATATTTCTTTAACTCACCATAATGAAGTAAAACAGATCTAATGAGTACATCACCTGTACTATTTGTTTTACAAATTAACTTTGCAGGTTGCATCTCTTTATATTGCTCTACCTCAAGACTAGTAACTTCCTTTACCTTAACTCCGTCAATAATAAGATTGGCCTTGTAAGTATATTTACCAACTTCAGCAATAGGAACTTCTAAAATGAAACCATTCATTTCTTGTATTGATGTTTCTAAAATATCGTAAGTCTTAATTAGTTTACCGTTTTGATAAACCTCACATAAAGCACTTTGACTCTCTTTAGGTACCTGGCAAAGAATTCTTAGCTCATGATTACCAGTTTGCTTAGTTCTAGGTAAAAATATAAATATATTAGGTTCTATGACTTGTACTTCTCCAACATTAGCTTGTATGCGAATTTGTTCTGCTTCAATAGCTTGTCCATAAATGCCCCCACTAGCCGTCATAACTAATGTAGCAGATACTATCCCTACTAGTAATTTCTTTATCTTCTTATTCATACTCTTCCTCCTATAATCTTCATTTTATAATTAACAACTAAAATTGTATCATATATTTTATATTTTTTAAATATTCTTAATATATTACCTTTCTCGTATTTTTACTTGTATATATTTAGAAGCAAGTTTTTGTAAATAAAAAAAGCTATTTCTAAGTTAGCTTCTACTAACTATAAAAATAGCCTTTCTCCTAAAGTATTAATCATATAATAACTTGGTCTATGCAAAATATGTTTTCATTATTCTTCTGGAAGCCATACGCGCATCTGATTAATCCCTCGATTGCCCCATGTATAATAGGGAATAAGGGTAATCTTACAAGGTTGTACTTCTGGACGTACGGTAGAATAAATTAGCTTACTCTCACTCACCTTATACCCATCAATTTTAATCTCAACAATACCATTTAGTTTTTCAGAACTATAAGCTTCAATCTCTCCATCTTTCTTTGCTCTCAGGCTAAAGACGTCTCCAGCATTATCAATCCCCTCAGCGCAATAAATCAATGGGCCTCTTGAAAATGCCACCTTGCCACTATCAGCTGTAATCTTACTAGAAGCAAAAATACGTTTGACGTTCATATCAAAAGTTACAGTTACCATATCCTCCTGGGTAAACGCCTTAGTAAGATAAACATATCCATTTCTGATTTCATAATTAGCTTTCTTTTCATCTAGCATGATGCTTGTATTTTCACTCCAAAGTGGTAGTCTAATTGCCAGAGTTAAATCCATGGATTCATCATTTGGCTCAAATCTATAGCGAACCTGGTTTCCATAAGGGTAGCTGGTTTCAACTTTAATTTTGCCGTGTAAAGTGTCGGTCAGATCAAGTGTTCCCCCAATGAAAAGATGAGAATAAACCGTATTTCCTTCTTCACTCCATGCATATCTTCCCATAGAGGATAAAAGCCTCGCCACATTAGGAGGACAGCATGCACAAGTAAACCACTTTGGACGCTGTGGTAGTGCATGACGGTGAGTAACGGCTTCCCCAGATATGCCAGGTATGCTCTCTAGAGGATTGACATAAAAGAACTTTGTTCCATCTAGCTGCATGCCTGCAAGGACACAGTTATAAAGGGCGCGTTCCATAATATCAGCATATTCATTGTTCTTTTCAAGGTCAATCATCTTTCTTGCGAAGAAAATCAAGCCGATTGCCGCACAGGTCTCAGCATAAGCTGTATCATTAGGCAGGTGATAGTCCTTGGTAAAAGCTTCTCCCTCATAAGCTGAACCAATAGCACCTGTGACATACATTCTGCACTTAGTAATATTCTCCCAAAGTGTCTCACAAGCTTTTTTTAGACTTTCATCACTAGTCTCTACTGCCACATCAGCCATACCTGTGTAAAGGTAAACTGCTCGAACGGCATGCCCAACGGCTTTTGTCTGTTCCCTTACAGGAAGATGATTTTGGGTATATTCCTTATTGTTGCAGTCATTACCCCAAACAGTCCAGTTGTAACACTCACTTTCCTTTATAAAATAATCACTATCCACACCTCTAACGTCAATAAAGTGCTGAGCAAGACGCTTATACTTCTCATTTTTCGTAAATCTGTACAGCCTCATCAGAGCAAGTTCAACTTCAGGGTGTCCTGGATATCCTGGTACTTCATCCTCAATAAAGCGTTCATAAATATGGTCTGCCATACGACACATTATATCAAGTAACTTTGTTTTCCCTGTACATTCAGCATAAGTAACAGCAGCTTCCATCATATGCCCCGCACAGTAAAGCTCATGTGCTTCCTCAAGATTAGTCCAGCGCTTGTCCGGTTCTTTCACAGTAAAGTAGGTATTAAGATACCCATCCTGATGTTGCGCACGGCCAATTAAGTCAATCACCTCATCACAACGTTTTTCAAGCTCCTCATCTGAATGCATTAATAGTGTATAAGCAGCGGCTTCAAGCCACTTTGCAACATCACTATCTTGAAAGATCATTCCATAAAAGGCTTCATCACATTTTTCTGTTTCAATCACCTTCGCTGCTAATCTAAAGTTTTCTATGGCATGACTCTTTTCAGCACCTTCAATTTGATCGTTTAATACCTTTTCCTGATAGGGCACCACCGTATCCTTAATAAGTGCTTCGTAATATCCAAAAAATTTATCTGTAACTGTAAATTTCTTTAACATATCATTCATGTCTTAGCCTCCCTCGTTACTCTTATATATGTATAATATTCCTTAACTGAGGCAGATAACATGGATTATATTCCGGAATTTATGTATTTTTTTCTGATTGATATTAAATCCTTGGGACATAAACATTTCTAAATTTTAGAGGAGATATTTCATTTTTGCGCTTGAATATTTTGCTGAAATAAAATGTATCATAAAACCCGGTTTCACTTGCAATTTCCGCTACTGACATTTCTGTTTCACATAGTAACCGCTCTGCTTTCCTCATTCTCAGCATTAATTGATATTCTTTAATCGTCATACCTGTTTTCACTTTAAATAGGGTGCCAATATACTTGTACGTCAATCCAACTGCTTTTCCAAGTTCCTCAGCAGTAAAATTCCGACAGTAATTCTGCTCAAGGAAATCAATGACACTTTGTGTTCGCCTATCCTCTTTTGAACTTTCAACTTTGCCTTGTGCAATATCAAAGCTATGCAGGAGAATTTCCCACAACATGACATTTGCTCTAATCATATCCGTTGCAACTGCTGACTTAAACAAATCAATCAATTTTTCAATTTCCTTTTCAAATTCATTGCCAATTGGTAAATTTAAAAGCTTAGGAACGGTTATATAGCAATTGAAATCCGATGGTGATAAATATTTAGGACCACCATAAATCCTATTATTTTTCAGCTGTGGCATATTTAAAGGGGGTTCATTATTATAAAAATGTATATAATACCATGCTGTCCCACTTTCAAAATGCTTTTCTCCCCAATGATGCACGCCACTCTTTAAGAAAAATAAAGTATGAGGCGATAATTCATATATAGTGCCATCTTCCACTATTTGCATACCGCCTTTTAGTACATAAATAAGAACATTAAATTCTGCAATTCTATCGCAATGCACCATTGGTTTGAGAGAAAGCCCAAAATCTGCTTCACCCACTAGTGGCAACGAATTACACGGAATACGACAAAGGTGAGTCGCTCTATTCATGTCTTTTCTTCCTCCTTTACGATGTGCTTTATACCGATTATTCGATATGTCTATTATAATCATTTTCTAAATAAAAGACTATTTCTAACACCAGTAAAGCTAATATTCAACATTATCTTATTTTAGATATTGGTATGAGCGAGGTTTTATTACTGTTTAACCTATTTTTTGTTAGATAGAAAAAAAACTACACTAAAAGAGGCGCTCTCAAAGGTTGCTTTACCTTTTAAGAACGCCTCTTTTAGCCATTCATTTTTTTAAAGAATGAATGATAAAGTATATATTTTAGATATTCTTATTTTATAACTGAAAAGTGATGACTTTTTGATTACCATGTGTTGTTTATCAGAATTTCACCCCAAAATATTAATGCATATGACTTTTTGTCTATGGTAGGTTGTTTGTTTCAATTAGAACTTCACTATCCTCTGCTAATGCAACCACACTATATGCTTGCTTCTCATTTAATACTTCTTTTACTAACCAAGAGACTTGTTTCTCTTCTCCTTGCTTAACTGTACCTACACTTACTTCCATATTTCCTTCAACTAGTTCCAAACTATCTGGTAGATTTAGTTTTACCTTAACGTTAGTTGCTGCTTTCTCTCCTTCTCCTTTTATAATTGCTATAATCTCCCATTGATTAATATCATTTTTTATGGCTTTTAAAATTAATACAATCCCTGTATTTCCTTGTTGACTAATAAACTTTACTTTATTTTTTGTAGCATAAGTTGCTACATAAGATTCTGCAAGCCCATAGATTGTAAGATTATTGGCGCAGCCATAAAAACTTCTTGAATTTATTTTAATCACACTTTCTGGTATATTAATAGCTTGCAACTGACTACATTCATAAAACGCATAAGAGCCTATCTCTGCAACCTTTTCTGGTATATCTACTGCTACTAAACTTGTACAACCGTAAAATAATCTTGATTCAATCTTTGTTAAATTTTCAGGAAGTTCAATTCCTAGTAAACTTGTACAGTTTTCAAAGCTACTTGTCCCTATCGAAACAATCTCATTGGGTAAATCAATTTGTTTTAATTTTATACAATCTTTAAAAGCTCTTTTCTCTATTGTAACTACACTATTAGGTATAACCACTGTATCTAATCGACTACAACTAGCAAAACTACTATCCTCAATAACTGTTACTCCAACTGGAATAGAAATACTCTTTAAACTTGTACAATCACTAAAAGTTAAGCTTCCAATTTTTTGTATATTCCCCGGAAGTTCTATATACTCCAAGCTTGTGCAACCTTGAAATGTCATTGATTTTATTTCAGTAATATCAAATGGGATATTAATGCTTGTTAAATTAGTGCATTTGCTAAATGCTTGAGATCCTATACTTGTTATACTAGATGGTATTTGCACACTCTTGATAACTTTATTGTTATAAAAACTTTGGGCGGCTATTACTGTTACAGGTTTTCCATCAATACTCTCAGGAATTTGTATGTCACTTTGATTTCCTTCATAACCGGAAATCCAAATTACACTCCCCATATTCTGATATATAAATCCGTCAGGTGTTGTCTTTGCATAGACTACTATACTTCCTATGCAGAATTGCATTAGTATTACTAATAACACAGTTATCCTTAAAAATACTCTTTTTTTACTTACCATTCTTTAAATGCCCCCTAATATTATATTTTCGCTCTTAATTATACACTATATTTTAAATATTTAAATTATTTTTTATAAAATTGCTTTTCACCAAATTCATTAATAAAAATAGCCACTCTTCCTTTCTATGTAAGTGTAATAGCTTCCTCCTACTGAACAACCTATTTAGCTCCTACCTTACTAGCTACTAACCTTTCTTTATCTAACGTTTTCGCAACGATAATATCTGTCATTGTTCTCCAATTTTATCACTTATAAGACCCCCTTAAGGGCTAATGATATTTTATTTCACTCCTTTAATAACACTCTTCTCAAAGGTAAGTAAGATATTTTTCTTTGTGATTCTTGCTATAAGTCTTGCCTCATTTACCAGTTATTCACTTCTATATATGCGACCTAGAAGATGATTCCCTAAAATTGCTTTTAATTTTTGAAACAAAAAACCACCTATAAGGAAACTAGATTTGCTAGTTCTAATAAGTGATTTTTGTCATACTACTTTACCTTACAATATTATACCGTTCCCTATAATAACCAAACCCTTGTCTTCATTCTTCAATGAAATAATCTGTGTCTATTCTTTTGACTTCATAAGTATTCTCTACCGATACACCAACATTAAAATCTACCATTAGACTTGCCAATAACTTACCGTCAATTAAAATTATTTTTTTACTGCTTAGCCCCCTACTATATTCTATTGCTTCTTTGGTGAAACTAGTAGTTGTAATAAATATCCCTTTTGTAGCTCCTGGGCCATCTAATGCACCTGAAAACTTTTGTATTTCTGGCCTTCCTACTGTTCCATCCTTCCATCTCTTTGCTTGCACATAAATTCTATCTAATCCTAATCTATCTTCATTGATGATGCCATCAATACCTTCATCTCCTGATTTTTTAGTACTTAATTTCGCTTCTTCCCTTGAACCACCATATCCCATTTTAACTAATAAATCTAACACCAAATCCTCAAATCTATAACAGTTCATTTCCTTAACTCGATCTAAAACTTCACTGACTAAGTTCATCTTAATTTCTTGAAATGCCTGTTCCATGTATTCTTGTGGTGTTTTATCTATCTCTTTATTGATCTCTTTGCTAGTGGAATTAGATGCTTCTTGATGATCATTTATCTTTCTATTACTTCTCCTTAAATAATCTCTAAACTCTTCATATTTCAATAAATCATTGATTCCTAATTCTTCTATATTACTCTCTAGTACCTTTTTCCCTCTTTCTGTAATCCTAAACTGCCCTCTACTTGGTACTTCTACTAAACCTGCATTTTTTAAATATCCCTTAGCCCAATTTACTCTATCATAAAAAATATTTTTTCCACTTGGTAACCTTTGAGCACAATCTTCTTCTGATAAATTAAATTCTATAGCCAATACATCTATACATTCTTGATTTTTATAAATAACTCCATCTTTAATAACCTTCAATAAAGGTAACATAATCTTATCATACGTTGGAATCGCCATAATATCCTCCTATGCATTGCTCTAAATTAATTCTTATTTATTATTGACCTTAAATGTATATTCTAAGCCTGTCTTTCAATTGAATTAAAACGCTCTTTAGTTAGGCTTCTTACCTTTCCATCACAGCTCCCAGGTTGCAAATCTAAAAAAGGACCATGAAAAGCTAAAGTATTATTGACATATATAAAATAGGCCTGAAATTTATATTTCAGACCTATTAGCTGCTTTGGCATTATAGACTTTCTAGGGGGGCAAAGTCTATAATGCCAAAGCAACCCATACGAGTCAAATTATACTCTGGGATTATCTCTATTCTGTTTAAAGTATGTTCTCACCTTCGAATCAAGAGGACAGCTACGTCATTTACATTGGTTCCTGTTGCCCCTGTCATAATCAGACCATCTACCTGCTGTAGTGCATGATACGAATCATTCTCCTTGAGTACCTCAAAAATTTCTATACCCTGCTTTCTCAATTTTTCCTGAGTATCTTGATCTACATAACCTCCAGCCGCATCTGTAGGTCCATCTGTTCCATCTGAGCCTACACTTAATAGAGCCGTTTGATATAAGCCTCCTATTTCACGAGCTGCTGAAAGTGCTAATTCTTGATTTCTTCCTCCTTTTCCATGTCCCGTTAAATGAACTATGGTCTCTCCTCCAACAATAAAAGCTAAACTTTCTTGACTTCCCTGATAAGTTTTGGCGATAGCTGCTAGAAAAGTCCCTGCTTCTCTTGCTTCACAATTTAAGCAATCTGTTAGTATAAGCGTCTTGTATCCAAGGTGCTGACAGGCCTCTGCTGCTGCCTTACAAAGTAATTTAACTGAACCCGTAATCCTAGTCTCAACATGTGTTAGATCTTTAGGTGTCTCTATATCCATCAGTTTCATTGCTTCTGAGCTTAATTTCAAATGGTATTTGGCGATGATTTTCTTTGCCATTTCATTGGTAGAACTATCTGGATAAGCCGGTCCCGAAGCAATCATATCTAGTGGATCACCAATAATATCACTTAGTACAACACTAAATACCTTAGCAGGTAAACAGAGTTTTGCAAACTTTCCGCCTTTAACAGCTGATAATCTTTTGCGAAGTATATTTATTTCCACAATATCTGCACCACAAGCTAAAAGCTGCCTGGTTATATCCGTCAGTTCCGCCTCGCTTACAAGGGGCTTTTCAAATAAAGCAGATCCGCCACCTGATAGCAAAAACAGTACCGTATCCTCTGCATTAAGGCCTGTAATTAAATCAATCGCTACCTGAGTCGCCCTGAAGGAATTGGCATCAGGTATAGGATGCCCTGCTTCATAGCACTCTACATTAGGTAACTCACCCTTCATGTGTCCATATTTCGAAATACAGATGCCTTTTTCAATCTTCTTATCCAAACAGTCACTTGCAGCTTTGGCCATCTGCCATGCTGCCTTACCTACTGCGACCATATAAATTTTACCTTCACCAAAATCTTTAGTTTTTAGAGCCTGTCTTACTGCTTCATCTGGAAGTGCTGAGGAAATAGCCTTATTTACAATGTAGTCTGCTTCTTCTCTTAGAGTCATCTCATCATCTCCTTGTACAAAGACCAGGCACTAATCACTAGATGCCTGGTCTGTTTTTCAACTATTTATACAATAAACCTATGTAGCCAGTCTAGTGTAAAAATAATGATAATATAAAGATACCTATCATAGAACAAATACCTTCTACTAATGTAACAGCTGTTTGTGTTTTATATCCTTGTTCAGGTGTCATTTCTCCAAAGTTGGTAACTACCCAGAAGTAAGAGTCATTGGCATGAGATACTGTCATAGAGCCTGCTCCTATTGCCATAACACATAATACAGACATTACTACTGAATCCATTCCTAAAACCCCCATTAGTGGCGCCATAATACCTGCTGTCGTCGTAATGGCAACTGTTGATGAACCTTGAGCTGATTTCAAAATAGCTGCTAGAAGGAATGGGAAGAAAATACCAATACTCTCTAGAGTTGCTGCGTTTTCTGTAATAAACGCCACTAGACTTGTAGATGCAATCACTTTTCCTAATACGCCACCTGCTGCTGTTACAAATAAAATAGGACCTACTGTTTTTAAAGTTTCATTTGTAATATCGTAAAGCTGACTTCCTTTGTTAACTTGAAGCATTAATATAATTCCAAATATAACACCTACAGCTAACGCAATAATAGGTGTTCCTAGGAAGGTAAATGCTGTACTCACTGCACCACTCCATCCTAAAATGCTTGATACGTTTGACATAGCCATTAAGAAAATCGGTACAATGATAGGTGCCAGACTCATAAAACCACCTGGAAGTTTCCCATAAGAAGCTACTAACTCTTCATAGCTTTGAACAACCTCTCCTTGATTCTCCTGTTCATCCTTAGCTTTTACTCTCTTTCCTACCCATTTAGCATAAAAATAAGCACCTATTAAACCAGGAATGGAAGCTAATGTACCTAATCCCATAACAAGTAGTATATGGTCTCCGACACCTAAGGTATTTGCTGCTGCAATAGGTCCTGGAGTAGGTGGGATAAAAACATGGGAAGCATATAAACCTGCTGACAAACAAACAGTCATTGCTACAGATGAAGTCTTTGTACGTTTTACTAAGGCTTTACGAATTGGATTTAAAATGACAAACCCTGAGTCACAAAATACTGGTATGGATACTACCCATCCCATGATTTCAATAGCAAGTTCAGGATGCTTTTCACCTACTAGCTTAACAACCATATCCGCTAACTTCAAAGCGCCTCCTGTTACCTCTAGGATCGTTCCAATTAATGCACCAAATATAATGACGATTCCGATACTTGTAAATGTAGATGAAAAACCATTTCCAATAACAGTTGCAATACCACTTACCGTACTTCCATCCGCATTGGTATAGGATGCAAAAGGAATACCTCCTATTAATCCTAACACCAGAGAAATGGACATAATAGAAAGAAATGGATGAATCTTAAACTTACTAATCATAACAATCATAAGAATGATTGCTACAATAAATACAATTAAAAAAGGAATGCCCGTCATAAAAATACCCCCTTTAATAGCTTTTATCCCCAATGCATTATATACACTTGGGTGTTATCTATTAACAATATTATATTATTTAAAATATTTTGTATATATTCTCCATAACATATATTTGAGGAAATTATTGTTATTCATAATAACCTTGAATTGTTTTAAATACGTGTAAGTCGTTCTTTCTTCCGTAATCTTTGGTAAAACTCTCTGGCAATATAGTAGGCAGCTGCTTCTGAAGGAGTGCGTATGTCCTTTCCTGTAATAGTCTCCATCTTCTTCAATTTATACTGCAAGGTATTTTTATGGATATAAAGTGCATTAGCTGCCTGAGTAATTGAACCCTCATAAGTAAAATAAACATCTATCAGTTGCATATATTCTTCCACATCTTCCTCGCTTTGCCCACTAAATAATTTCCTAATATATTCTTCCATGCTCCCTAATGGAATTTCATTCATAAATAAATCCATATAAAGATCGTCATAAAATACAATTTCTCTTACTAAAGGTACTGCACAATTCGCTGCTTTTTCTGCTTCTTCACACATCTTAAATACAATACGATCATTATTCGAGTTACTATCTATGCCTATCAGCAGCGTTTCTTCATATCTGGAATAGATTTTCTCCTTTAACCGCTCAGCTATTTGCTTCATTTGTGCATTGGAGCAAATCGGTACTAACACAATTTGTTTGGGTGGCATACGTAAATACAGGCACTCACCTTCACGCTCTACACCATGCCGAATAGTGGTCTCCATCTGCTCTAGCTTTTCTTGTCCCTGCAACGTTACCGATAACTGGTGATATGTAGCAATATTAATGATCATTACACGACGAGGTCTCCTAACATCAATCCCCAGTTTTTCTCCTCGCTCCACAAATTCCCAATTATACTTATTTCTCACACCAGATATCCATTCTTCCAAGAAGCGATATCGTACTCTCCTGTCATAGCGATGTTCATCTTTTATAAGTCCATCTTCAACCATAATCTGTGTCATATGTTGTACAATCTTTCCATAGCCAACCACTCGTTCTACTTCACCCGTAATACCAATCACACCTACAATAGCTTCATGAATCACAATAGGTAAATTAACACCCGCTTTCATAGTAGGCGTTTCCATATCTGCCGTCACATATAAGCACTCCAGTTGCTCTCTAATCACTTTTTGTGCACCTTCATGCAGCATACCAATTCTGTTTTCATCCGTACTTGCAATAATATAGCCATCTGCATCCATAAAATTAATGTGTGCATGTATTTCATTGCCAATTTCATCTACAATTACTTGCGCTGTTAAGGGAC
The DNA here is from genome assembly GCF_000178835.2 of Cellulosilyticum lentocellum DSM 5427. Classification (GTDB taxonomy): domain Bacteria; phylum Bacillota; class Clostridia; order Lachnospirales; family Cellulosilyticaceae; genus Cellulosilyticum; species Cellulosilyticum lentocellum. Next base: position 333,743 of record NC_015275.1, on the reverse strand, counting down.
TAATACGTCTCATAGACTATCACATCCTTTGGGATTAGTATTTCTTTTTCTTAGTATAACTATTTTTATATGTTTTTAGAAAGCCTTTATTATAAATATTTAAAAATAATAAAATTTTATAACGGTTAGGTTTTCCCCTGTTTTTTATGCCTACATAGTGATTGAACTCATCTTATTTATTGCTATGCTCAGGGGGTAAGTAAATAATAAAAGAAATGGACATAGGAAAGCCGGCAATAGCGTATCATCCATTGCCGGCTTTCTTTTTTATTCCACTAACAGCTATCCTAAAAAACGTCTAGCAGTTTTCTGCAATCTTATAAAGCAGTTTTTCTGTTTCTTCCCAGCCAAGGCAAGGGTCTGTAATAGACTTACCATATACTTGATTCTCACTAATTGGCTGTGTGCCACCTTCGATATAGCTTTCAATCATAACCCCTTTTACAAGCTTCTTTAAGTCATTATTGTATGATCTACTATGAAGCACTTCACTCACAATACGGATTTGTTCCATATATTGCTTACCAGAATTAGCATGATTCGCATCAATGATGGCTGCTGGGTTCACTAAGTCATACTTGTCATAAAGCTCCATCATATACATTAAATCTTCGTAGTGGTAGTTAGGAATAGAGATGCCTCTCTTATTCACTGCGCCACGTAAAATAACATGAGCAAGATCATTGCCATCTGTTGTTACATCCCAGCCACGATAAATAAAGTTATGAGACTTTTGAGCTGCAACGACAGAGTTAAACATAACAGAAAGGTCTCCACTTGTAGGATTTTTCATCCCTACAGGAATATCCATACCACTAGCTGTTAAACGGTGTTGTTGATTCTCTACAGAGCGTGCCCCAATAGCTTCATAAGATAAGATGTCATCTAGATATCTACGATTTTCTGGATATAACATTTCATCTGCTGCAGTAAGCCCTGTTTCCTCAATAGCACGTACATGCATTTTACGAATAGCAATAATTCCTGATAATAAGTCAGGGTCTTTAGTTGGATCTGGTTGGTGAAGCATACCCTTGTAGCCTTCACCTGTTGTTCTAGGTTTATTAGTATAGATTCTAGGGATAATCATTAATCTATCTGAAACCTTTTCATTCACCTTTGCAAGCCTACTTACATAGTCACATACTGAATCTTCATTATCTGCAGAGCATGGCCCTATAATAACAATAAATTTATCAGATTCCCCTGTGAAGATTTTTCTAATTTCTGCATCTCTTTTTGCCTTTATTTCAGCTACCTTTTGAGAAATAGGATATTGCTCCTTAATCTCCTTAGGTATTGGCAGCTTCTCTTTAAAGTTCATTCCCATATTCTATTCTCCTTATCTAAATGAGTCATGCGTATTTTTATATTGTATACCATACTACAGTACTTTCCAATAACTTTATCCATTATTACATTACTCTCTAGTACTTTTTGATAAGCCACTGCAAAGATTCCTCTAGCATTTTTTCATCACCTATTTCTAAGCTCCACTTTGCATGAGGTGCATAATGCTTAAGCTGTTGCAATATGGACTCAATGGGTAGCGTGCCATGCTCTAAGCCTTTATGTGCATCTCTTGTCCCATCATTATTATGCAGATGTACATAACCTATTCTTTGGCCTAATACTTTAATCCACTCTTCTACTGTTTTATGTGAATATGCATTAACATGTCCTATATCCAAACATGCTTTAAGATTGGGCTGATTTACTCTATCAACTATTTCTTTTAGTAACTCCCAATCCGTATCTAATACATTTTCTATATAAAACATACATTCCTTACTTTTGTCTTCTAAAAATTCTTTCCAAAAAGCCGCTACATTTTCTAACCAGTATTTGTCGATATAAACATTTGGCAGATAGCCTGTATGAAAAATCATATCTTTGCTCCCAAAAGCCTGAGCTGCCTTATAACTGGCTGTAAAACGTTCTTTCGTTAAACTCCTTACCTTTCCATCACAGCTTCCAGGTTGTAAATCTAAAAAAGGGCCATGAAAAGCTAAAGGTGTATTGTCTTTAAATGATGCGAATTCCTTTTGATAGTAGCTAATTGAATGTTCTACGTCATCTAGCACCTCTCCAATACCAAAGCTAATAACCTCTAGGCCCACTGGGTACCTTTTTAATAGTTTTTCTATTTGAGCTGTCTCCAATAATTGTGAAAAGTAAATCATGTTCTTGCTGTACCCTTTCCAAATTTGTTTTTATCACGTTCTTATCATTATAAGTATGCTTGTTTTCTGGCCACACTTTATCACTCATTATTATACTATACATATCCTCACTTTGTTATATACATTCTTCTTATGTATATAACAAAGAAAATGGACATGGGAAAGCCGGCAATGAATGCTAATCCATTCAATTGCCGGCGCTTCTTTTATTCTATAACTATCTATGTGTATGGTCTACCAAGCATCTATTATTTATACTATTTCTCTAGATACAGCCTCCATCTCTATGCCTATCTTTCATACACTTCTTATATCGTGCCTTTCATAATATTCAACTGCATTTTACCTATGTCTTTTATATTCTTAAACATGCCCCTACTTTCTATATCATTGACTCAATTCCTACCAAAAGCACTTGCCTATCTTCAATTAAAATGTGCTCAAAAACCCACTTTTGTAATCCTTCTTTTATTTCTTTAAGCTTCTTTTGTGGATTCTGTAGTAACTCTCCACAATTTATGCTATTTACCCACGCTATAAATTGATCGTGTTCATTTTTATGTTTTTCAAATAAATGAGGGTTTAATTCTTTAATAAGCTTCTCTTCCTCATAAAAATGATATGTAACATATTCCCTAATCTCACATAATAGTTTTAAAAGATATTTTTCATCTGCATTCATACATTGAGTTAATATTTCTTGTTCTAACTTTCTCCCTATACTAAATAACTCTTGGTGTTGTTCATCGATAAAAGGGATTCCTACATTCAGTGACTCATCCCAATCAAATTTAAAATCAAACATTTCTTCTCCTTCTTCTTTAACTCAAATTAATTAACGTCTAAAAACCTCTTATAGCCTAAATTTTGAATTTGCAATAAAAGATCACTTTAAAATTTCACTTTCTTGGGCTCCCCCTAATTCCATTAATTTTCATAATTCCTTTTCTGTATTTGTTTACATAAATAAATTTTCTGCAGATATTATATATTTTTTTACGTTACATAACAATCCTTTTATTCAAAAGTTTTGTTATTTTAAATATACTTTCTAGTTTATAACTACTTACATCTATTGCTTATTGACTTCTCTATTTGTAATATAAAATATGAGTTTATAAAAGCAATTCTTTTATTTAGTAGTTTAAATTTACTTAATGCTCTTATATTAGTAGGCGCATTAGCATTATATCTTTATCTTTGGTAATATAGTTGCCCAATAGATAAAGGCTCTAGTATAAATTACTAGAGCCTTTTCGTTTGTACAAAATCAATAATATAGAACTCCTTATAGCCCTCTACTAAATAGTAATGACCTCTTCCTTAGGTAAATTTACAATCTTCTCCTCCTATTGTAAATGTTTCTAAATCAACACTCTTTTTATAGAAAAGGCATAGCTTATATCCTGAGTGGCATCAATTTGATACTGGGGCATAACATCCGCCCCCCAACTGTCAATGCCTCCTACACCACGTACTTTTCCTAGTATAGAGACAACTGTTCTTCTAGGCAGTGGTAATTCTTCGTGATGTGTTGCATTTTCCAGTTCTTCTGCGGTATAAGGTATGCAAGAAAATGTAAAGGGCTCTCCTAGTGCCTCAAACTGTAAACTAAAAGTAGTCTTGTCAGTATCCGCATTATTTAAGGTAGTAGCACGCGTTACTGTCAGTTTTTTAGTTGCCATATGTACATTACAATCCTGAGGTACCATATACGGTGTTACAGGTAAGCCTTCTATATGATAAGTTCCTGGCACTCCTCCTGCCATACGATCAGGATAGGTTTCACCAGATAAACCTTCATAGGTGTACCCTACTGCTTTTGTTGGCATAATAAAACGCATTCCAAATACAGGCAGGCTAGGTAAGCCTTCTTTTCCATAATAATGCACCTTTACCTCTATGGTGCCATCTACTTGAACTGTGTAGGTTACCTCTACTTCTGCAGCTGGCACTGTATTCGTTATATAGGTAAAGCAAAGACTTACACTTTCGGCATGCTCCTTGCCTGTATACTTATTATTAGTAGGTGCTATAGGCTTTTCTACTTTCTTGCCATCTACTGCTACTACCACATTGCTGCATTTTATAAATAAATCAGCTCCTAACCACATACCTGATTTGTAGGAAAAACCATTTCCTCTATCATTATCTGTAGTGGCACGCCAGAAAGTTGGCTTAGGTGTGCGATAAAGCCATTCTTTACCTGCTACACTCAAAGATTCTAATCCTCCTGTCTGGTAGGAGAAAATATAATGAAAGTCTTCTCCACTCACCCCTAAGGTCACATCACCGAAAATGAGTTGTAAAGTTTGATTATTTATAGCGTTCATAGTAGTATTTTACCTCCTGCATGGCTGGTTTTTCTTCCCTAGTGGCAAAGACGATTCCATTACCTGAAAACTCATAATCCGATGGTCTGTCATCAAAGTCTCCACCATAACGAATTACCTGGGCCCCTGTCACTTCATCGTTTACCATTAAGCCTTGGTCAATGAAATCCCATATAAATCCGCCTTGATACATTTCAAAACGGTCAAATAGTTCCATGTAGTCCTTCATCCCCCCAAGAGAATTCCCCATATCATGCATGTATTCACATAAAATAAAGGGTTTCTTAGGCTGATTTTCTAAATACGCTATAATCTCTGCTGGCCTAGCATACATCCTGCTCTCCACATCAGAAATTCTATCCTCATAAGCGCGATTATGATGTACGCCTTCATAATGGACTAATCTACTACAATCAACTGCTTTATAGTAGTCATGCATGGCAGCTATATTCTCCTCGGCATAGGATTCATTACCTAATGACCAGAATAAAATAGAGGGATGATTTTTAAACACTTCAAAGTTAGTCTTTGCCCGATCTAAAACGGCTGCTAGCCATTTCTTATCACTTCCTGGTAGATTCCAAGAGGGCTCAACTGCCCCCATCTTTTGCCAACTACCATGTGTTTCCATATTAACTTCTGCCATCACATAAAGCCCTGCCTCATCACACAAAGTGTACCATGGGATTTGATTAGGATAGTGACTGGTACGTACCGCATTGATGCCATTTCGAAGCATGCAACCTATATCCCACACCATTTCTTCCTTAGTAATGACTCTACCTGTTTTGGCGCTCCATTCATGGCGATTAACGCCAAGTAGACGTAGCCTTTTTCCATTTAATAGCATCATATTATTTTTAATCTCTATTCGTCTAAACCCTACTAAATAAGGGACTAGTTCCACTAGTACATTTGCCTCATTATACACCTCTATTAAAAACTCATATAAATAAGGTGTTTCATGACTCCATGGGGTAATATCTTCTAAAGTTACTGGTGCAAAAATGACTTTTTCAGAAGCAGGCATTTGGGCTGCTAAAAGCTCTTTCCCTTTTTGATCACGTAAATAAATCTTTACAGTTCCCTTCACTACTTTGCCACTTAGTTTCATTTCTACGCCAAAACTACCTGACCTCTGATCTTCTGCTAGTTCTGGTTTGACATAGAAGTCTTCTACATGAAGCTCTGGTTTGGCATATAAGGTTACATTTCTAAAAATACCAAAGAAACGGAAGAAATCTTGATCTTCTAGGAAAGCCGCACAGCTTCTCTTATGTACCTCTACACAAAGCACATTGCCTTGTTCTTTTATAAAAGGTGTTAAATCAAACTCTGATGGTGTAAAGCTATCCTCGCCATAGCCTATAAATGCGCCATTTAACCAGACATACATAGCCTGTTCTACACCTTCAAAGCAAATGGTTATAGGCTTATTCCTTAAACCTGGTGCTAAATCAAAGGTGGTTCTATAGGCACCTACAGGATTGTAGCTTGCCTCACTAAATAACCCTATCCCCTCAGGTGTATCTTCCTTTACAGGACGTCTATAGATATGGCCTTCCCAAGGATACATGGTGTTGATATAGTGGATTTTATCATGATGATTGAGTTCAATATGGCTTGGCACTTCTATGCTGCCAAATCCACTGGCATCATACTCCGGCTTATAAAAATCAATAGGTCTTTCTTTGGCATTGTTAGCATAAGCAAACTGCCATACCCCATTTAGGCTTTGCATAAGAGAAGATTCCTTCTTAAGCATTTCCTCCTTACTAGGATAAAATAAATGGTCACTATGAGCTGCCAATTTGTTTACACCGAATACTTCTGGGTCATCCAACCACGTCATTTTTGCATTCATCGTTTATCTCTCCTTATTCTTTTACTGCTCCAGCAGAAACCCCTGCTAAAATATAGCGTTGGAAAAATACATAAAGTAAAACTGTAGGAATCATAATAATAATAATCCCTGCCGCCAAGTTCTGCCAGGAGCCTTGTTGTGCATTGGAATAATTCATTAAAAAGGTCGTTAATGTTCTTAGTTTATTTTTCGGCATATAGAGATAAGGAATATACATATCATTAATAATCGTAATGGCTTTGATAATACATACCGTTGCAGTAGCAGGTGCTAATAACGGAAATATAATTTTTATAAATAAGCCAAAGTAAGAACAGCCATCAATGAGTGCCGCTTCATCTAATGATGGGGATAGATTAGAAATGAACTGTCTATAAATATAAAGCTGCATCAAATCTGAGGCAATATAAATGACAATAGGTGCTGCTAATGTATTGTACAGATTTAAGCCTTGAATAACCTTAAACCTGGCTATCTCTGTCACAAAGGTTGGTATGAGCATCCCAATAAAGAATAGTGCCACCACCAATTTCTTCCCTTTAAAGTCAAAACGCTCAATGATAAAGGCTGTAATGGTTCCAATGATGACATTAAAAAATAATGAAACCACTAGCAAAATACCTGTATTCTTAAAACCAATCAGCAAATATTTATCTGTAAGTACCTTCTTAAAATTGTCGAATGTTATATTTTCTATTGCTGGTAAAAGAAGTGGTGAAGTCTGTACCATATCTGCCTTCGTTTTTAAGGCTGCAAATAAAGTGATTAATATAGGTGCTAGTACAATCGCTACCATGCTTAAGCAAATCAGTTGCTTAATAAGCTGCACAAAAAATGATTTTCTTAATCTCATTGCTTTTTCCCCCTATCTTTTAATATGAGGCCATGAATGAGCTCATTTTGAATAAGATAGATGACTACAATCATAATCATAATCGTCACTGCCATAGTAGATGCCAGGCCGAAGTTAGAGAAGGTAAAAGCGGTTTTTATGGTATAGAGTGTAAACGTAGAAGAAGCATAACCTGGCCCTCCCGCTGTCATGACAAATGGGATATCAAATACTTGCAAGGCCCCACGAATATTATCAAATAGTACAAAGTCTACCATGAGCATAATAGCTGGTACCTGAATGTATCTAAAGAGATGCCATGTATTAGCACCATCTACCTCTGCTGCCTCTTCAATATCCTTTGGTATAGACTGCAAAGCTGCCATAAACAAAATAACGTGGTAACCACTAAAGCGCCATAAAGACACAAACGCTAGTACATAGTTGACAACCTTCTCGTCTGATAACCAATTACGGATCCAGCCTTCTAAGTTCATAGCTTGTAAAATGGCATCAAAAGCACCATTAATAGGAGAAAAGAAATAAGAAAATGCATAAGCAATGGCTACGCCATTAATAATATAGGGTAAAAAGACCATTGTTTTATAGAACTTCGCTGCTCTTAGCTTGCTTGTTAGTAATACTGCAAAGGCTAATTCTACTACAATCATTAATAAATGTACGACGAAATAAATACCATTATTTCTTAAAGATAACCATAAGTCCTTGTTTTTTAACATTGAAATGTAGTTCGCAAACCCTATGAAGCTACTACTTGGAGAATAGCCATCCCAGTTGGTAAAACTCATTTTGAATAAATCCATAGCCGGAAATACTACAAAAGCAATTAATAGGGTTAACGGAACTATAAGCGATACAATGATAAATAGATTACGTTGTTTAGTAAGCTTATTCATAGTTTCCTCCTTGTTTTGCAAGAGGGCAGCCCAGGCTGCCCTCTTCTTTTTTACTGAATACCTAATTTTGCTCTTGCATCTTTCCATTTTGTATTTAAGGTTTCAAGTTCTGCCTTCAAATCAAAGCCATTCATTACCATTTGCGCTCCAAGTTTTTTGTAATCAAAAGCTGTTTCATTTTGAATAGCTGTAAAGTCATCTCCACCACCATCATACATAATAAGAACTTTATCTGGAGCAAGTGTATCTGCTTCTGCTAGTACAGGATCTTTTTCTTTAGGGAAATTTTTCATAGCTGATGCAGAAGAAACATAAGCTAAGTAATCTGGATACCATGCATCAGAATAAAACCATTCTACAAATGCAATGGCTGCTTCTTGATTTTTAGACTGTGAAGTTACACCCATAAAAGAGTCTCCTTGAACAACCACATTATAAGGGTCATTTGCTGCATCTCTAACTGGAAGATAAAAGGTACCTAGCTGAGAGGTGTCCTCTGCTGCATTTTGAATATTTTGAAGTCCCCAGTCACCCAGTGCAATCATGGCTGCACCTTTAGTAGCAAAAAGATTGGTTACTTGATCATTTCCAAGTCCTAAAGGATCTTTTCCTAGTACACCTGAAGTAAATAAGCTATTTACTTTTTGATAGGCTTTATAAATATCTGTACCTTCTGCAAATGGTTCATCTTGAGTCGCCATAGTATTCCAGTTCTGACCATTTCCTGACTCTAGTGCTGGCATGAATTCCATATAAGGATAGTCTGGCCACTCATCTTTTAAACCACATGCTATTGCCATAAAGTCTGGGTTAGCTGCCCCAAAATGACTTTGTAGTTTTTTAGATACCTCTTCTAATTCTCCCCATGTAGTAGGCACTTCTACGCCTGCTTCCTTAAACATATCTTTCCAATAGTATACATATTCATAGCCTGATGTCATTGGGATGCCTAATACTTTGCCGTCTATAGCATACCCTGCTGCTAGTTCATTATTGGCATTAGCTTTTGTTCCTGATAAATCTACTAAGTAATCTTTAAATCTAGCTAAGGTAAAGGTTTTATTAAACATCACATCTGGCAATTGATTTGCTGATGTTCTAATCTTCATGGTATTCCAGTACTCACTATCATCTTTAATTTTTTCAACTTCTATTTCTACATTAGGGTACTGTTCTTGAAACTTTCCAACCATATCTTGTTCTTCTATAAAAGTATTTAAGTTATTATCCCATATAGCAAAAGTAATTGTTCCTTTTAAATCAGCGCCTGTACTTTGATTCGTTTCATTATTGCCTGCCGGATTAGTACTGCCCCCTGGATTAGTACCTGCTCCTGAATCACCACAACCTACTAATGTAGCCATGGCTAATGCCCCAGTTAAAAGTGTTGCTACCAGTTTTCTTTTCATAAATCAATACCTCCTTCGATTTGGTACCTTTAGCATATCTATTTGCTTCCAAACCCACTAGGTTTTATAGTTGTTTTTCTTGACCATTCTTCACTTTTTAAGATTAACCATTTTTCACTTTTAGTTAGAATTCCTTGCAAAAAGTAAGAAAAACCACGTATTTTACATGGTTTTTCTATATTGAAGTGGACTTATTCCATAATATTTCTTGAAAACACGATTAAAGCTTTCTACATTACGATACCCTACCATCTCAGCAATTTCATATATTTTAAAAGTAGTTGTCTTTAACAATTCTTTTGCCTTTTGCATACGAAGGCCTATTAGGTAGTTCATAAAGGACTCTCCCGTCTCTTTAGAAAACTTACTTGTAAAATATTTCTCATTTAATCCTACATACTCTGCTACTTCTCCCAGAGATAAATCTGGATTTTCATAGTAACTACTAATATAATGCTTTGCTTTCTTAATGGTGTCTGTTTCTTTTTCCCCTAATTTACTTGCTTCATAATCCACCAACCATTCTATATAATTGGTAAGCCATAGTTTAAGGCTCTTTATATCTTCAATACGTGCTAGCTTTATTTCATAAGGAACTGCTTCTCCAAAAACCTCATGAAAATTTGCCTGTGCTTCTTCAAACTTTTTAGCAAGTGCTAATATAACTGCTAGTACCTGCCACCTAGCTTCTTCTATTTTCTCTTTACCCATCTTATTAATGGTGCTAAATAACTTTTCTTTTTCCTTTAATATATTTCTCTCATCTGCCACATAGATAGCAGTTGCCAACGCCTCATACTGTGGTACTAGGGACATCACCTTATTTACTAGGGAATCCCCTAAAGAAAACATCACCTGTTTTCCTTTTAAATATCTATAAAGCTGTGTTTCTTTTACCTTGGCTATCTGGGTATAAAAGGCTTCCCCGCCAAATACTTTTTCCCCTATACAGACATCTATCTCAATGCCAAATTCAGCTTTTGCTACTTTTTGTAAGGCACTAATCATCTGATACGTTACATCTAAATAGGCTTCTTCTGTCATACGATAAAAGGCATACATATGCATACTGTCTTCCACATATACCGTACACCTGGCACTAAATCTAGGATTTCTCATAAAACAATGAATCACTTTTTCTATTTCTATCTTCTCTATTTCTTTTCCCTTTGAATCATTTAATACAAAGTATAAAATGGCATAGTTCTCCTCAAAAAAGTCCTTCGACTGCTGCATAACTTCTTTAGGCGTAATATTCCCTGTCATAAGTTCTTCAAAATAGGTTTCCATAGACTTTTCTACACGTTTCATCTTCTCCTCATACTCAGAAATAAGCGCCTGTAATCTACGTACCATGGCATTAAAGGAATGAATCATCGTTCTAATTTCATACTGTCCTTCTGGTGATATATGTATAGCCAGTTCCCCTTCTTCTACTTGTCTTAATCCTGTATTAATTTTTTCTATAGGTGCAACGATACTACGTATGAAATACCTAGAGCAATATCCCACTAATAGAAGCATCCCAATAGCTACTAATAGTACATATTTTGCCGTCTTCCAAAACTCACTTGTTAATTCTTTTGTAGGTATATAACTTTCAATATACCAGGTATCTTCATCCAATGTAACGGGTGTCTTCACGTAGGTATACGTAGGTCTTGAAAGCATTTCTTGATCCGTAATAGTAGAAAATATAATCTCTCCATCTGCCGAGCGTAGCTGCATTAAACCTAGCTTATTTTTGCCACTTAGATATTCCTTATTATAAGCTTTCATCTTATCTCCTGTACGTGATAACTGATAAAGGGCTATCATTTCAATCCGTTCAGAGCGATCTGTCTTCCTATCTGGTGCCAAGGCAAACACTAACATCAGGTTATCTTGTTTACTTCCACTATATAACTCATTACGCCCTTCACTCGTTATCCAGCCTACTACTACTTGGTTGTTACGTTGCAAAGCTGTTTGATACCATTTGGTCCCCTTTATTTTTTCATAGGACCAATTAATAGAATTCTTATAGAAGCTTGATTTGCCATCCTTCATATAAAAACCTACCGATATAATATCTGATACAGGCTCTAGTACTAAGCCTCCTGCTTGATTTAATTTATTTTGATAAACATTTCTCTTCTCTAAATCATTTGTATTGGTTCCCGCTGCATAATCTAATACCTCATTATTATTGCCATGTACTAAGTGAGATAGTCTCATAGACATTGTTTGGATATCAGAGGATAACTCAGTCATAATCGTTTCTTGCGCACGAGATATATTTTCTATTGCCTGAACTTTAAATTGCTTATTTAATATATTTAGTACACCAATAAGCACAATTAATATAGGCACCACAATAAAGCAAATAAAGGTAAGATTAAATACTGTTTTTAACCCAAGCTTAGACCACTTAATCTGTTTATTCATATCTAAATACTTCCCCCGTTTTGTGTCATGATTTATGAAATATCTAAGTTATACTTTTAAGTCTTTTCTTAATTGTACCATATTTTTATTGTTTATTACTAAAAATCACTCTTTTTGCGAGTTAATTTTGTAATAAATATGGTACAAGGCGACCATTAACATTAGCTCTTACTAATGTTAATGGTCGCCTTGTACGTGATTTTATTCTATTATAAATGATATTCCGCTCCAAATTCTAGACAGATTTTATGAGTAATACCACTCACGTTCCTTGAAATGATAGGTTATTGTTTGATTTATCCCCCTAACTATCTCTATTTCCTCATTTGCTATAGTAAACTACTTATTCTATTTGCTATTAGTTCCTACTTTTTCCATTTCAAAATTGGTTTTAGGCTCCAGATACATATAGACAGGCACCGCTTCCTGCTTAGAAACTATTAAATAATAAAGCTTTAAGTCTAACATTCTAGCTAATTCTTCTCTAGTTAATGGGTCAGAAGCTGAAATCACTTTGCCTTTGTATAGATGCTTGGTGTAGTATGCAATTTCTTTTTCTTCATGGTTATAGGTCAAAGAAAAACCATAATAGGGTACAGGTATACCGTTAATAACTTGCAAATAGCTATAGTTGCCTACCGTGCCATGCATGCTGCGTAATTCAACCTTTTCCCAATCCTTAGGATTTAACTTTTTTAGTAAAGCTTCTGCTTCTTGAAGTTGCTTTTCTGTAGGCTTACTATCTGATTGCTTATTTTCCCTAGGCAAATTTGTATTGTCATAAACCATTACCTCACCTGTTGCAGCTTCACATACTACGTCTAATACATTAATATATCTATAATCTAGCTTATTAGTTTCATATTCCTTTTTAAGGCTTTCCACGTTCCCTTTATATGCCTCGGTATAGGCCATTAACTTTAGATTCCAATAGGTCTTTCCTTCTCCTTTGGTAAGTTGTTTTTCTATAATAAATGCATTATTAATGAGTGGAAAACTTTTAGCTGCTACTGACTGAGCCTCCTCTGGTGTTAATAAATAATCATGCTTTATGTATTCTTTAAATGATGCCTCGTCGAACTGTAGATGTTCCTCTGAAAAAGAACCCGCCCGGCTACTTAAAAGAGAATCCATAGGATTCTTTAAAGTTCCCGCTTCATCTGTCCAATACTCTCTTTCAAACTTAGGCATTACTATACTACCATCTATTGCCTGAATGCCATATTTATAAGGATTCTCTAAGTGATAGACTAACACCTGCTGATAGGCTCCTGATTCGTCTTTACTCAGCCAATACATTTCCTCTAATGGCATCTTATTAACAAATGCTACTCTAGCTTTCTCTATAGATAAAAGGTTTTCTAAAGGCTTGTATTCTCCAACAAAAGGTGAAATACCATTCATTAACACTACCCTTCCCGATGTGGTATAAATACCAATACTCACCTTTTCATCATAGACTGGTAGTCCAGCTTTATAATACTGAAACTCAAAATACTTAACTTCCTCTTCGAGCTGCTCCTTATCTATGTATTTTAATGCCTTAAGGTCATAACCACCTTTTTCCTTCAGATATTGAAGTGCCTTATCATATGCTTGCTGCTGGGTTAACTTGATCTTCCCTTCTTTTTCTGAGTCATAATAATTGGTAAAGTACTGAATAACCTGCCCTTTCTCTGTAAAGGTAATTCTGATTTCACCGCTGTACTTTTCAGCTTTAGGATTGGTCCAAGCAACTACCCACTCATCTACACCCCATCTTTCTGAACCTGACCATTCTAAATACGCACAGCTAAAAGAAGCAGGTACCTCAAAACGTTTTTTGAGTCCATTAATAATGCCTTCTAACCTTTTATAATTTTCTCCGTTTGTTATATCATAGTTTGTTTCTTCTTCATAAAATGATAGCCATTCATCCTCCTCATCCTTTAATGCCTCTGCTTGTATAACCCCTATACTTAAACTCAATACACTTAAAAATAGATAGAGCTTCATAAACCCCTTACCTTTTTGCATATACTTCCCCCTATATTTGTATTTTCTTATTACTATCTTATTATTTTCTGAATATATTTTCAATTAAAAAAAATATTCAACCAGGCCTTTAACATGCCTTTTTCTTTCTGACTACACAAAAAAGCTATTTCTAACATTAGCTCTTGCTAGTGTTAAAAATAGCCTTTTGCATCTAACTATGCAAGTGTGATGGCTTCAGTTTGCTGAACCACATATTTAGCGCTTACCTTAGTAGCCACTAAACTGTCTTCACCTAAAGCATTTGCAGCAATAATAGTTGTCATTGCTGAAGAAATTTCACCACTTGTAAGCCCTTCTTTTGGTTTAGCAATGGTTATTTTTACTTCTTTACCAGCACCTGTGCCAAAAGTAAGTACAAGGTTTTTCTTTGTAATTTCTGCCATGAGTGTTTCCTCCTTTCTTTAAAAATGTGGTTTAGGATTACTCTTCAATAAGTGAAGTTTCCTCTACCTTAGTTACTGCTTCTAGCTCTTCCTGAAGTAAAGCTGCTACTGCTTTACCTACGCTATAAAGCCCTTCAGCTGTAGCCGTTTTGCTGCAATCGGAAACAGTTTGACTGCCCTTTGCTAGATTAAGTACTACTTTGACATTTTTAATATCTGCTGTAATCGCCATGGTTCTCACCTCCTTTACTGCTTATTCACTTCTATATATGTAGTGGGGGAGGTGACTCCCTAAAATTATTTTTAGTTTTTTTACAAAATAAAAAAGTAGCAGACTTAAAGGCTATTTTGCCTTTAAGTCTGCTACCTTTTTACTACCACCTTTATGAAAGGGAAGGAACTATCCAGTATGCTTATTAAGTATGATTAGGCTTACAGCTTTAACCACAAAGCAGGGCGGACGCCGCCTGTACATTTGCCATCACTGATATTGCCTTTCAATATATTATTACCTTGGATCCCTATATTACCATCACCATGAATATATACAGCTTTTACACTAACACGACCAGGTGATCTGAGCCACCACCAACTCCCCCATGTCTCACCCTCAAACCCTGCTATTCGCTTATTGTTATTTTCATCTTTTCTTTCAAACCAATATCTTTGATTTTTTCCTCGGTTATATAGTTTTGAACGGCTATCACCGAAATATTTGCACACTTCCTCAATGCTTAATAAAAATATACTGTCCTTTGTGTCTACTCCACCCTTTGAACCATACCACTGGTTATCAAGATTTTTATTTAACACCGGCATTATTCTTGACTTATCAGCTTCGCTGAATTTGTCATAGAACTCACCGTTAAGATACTTTCTTAACGAGCAGTCAGCCCATGTTATATCTTTATAAGCGTCATGGTAAGCACGTTGTTCTATAATATCTTCGGTTATAAGCAATGCCACATTGTCTTGTATGTCAAGTACACGCCAGTTGTAACCACCAAATGATAGGGTTGAGTCCATTTTAAAATTTTCCATCGTGAACCTCTTTCTTATATGTACTTCTTATTTATTTTTCCCTAATCGGAAACAACAAGTCTAGTTGCATATCTTCCATTCTAAATCCGCGGTTAGCATTACCCCAGTAATTCAACTGTTCTTCAAATCCTTGTCCTGAACCAGTTTCGTCTGGTGTCCATCTGGGCTCTCCCCATGCATTATCGTATTTGTCGCTTGAATCTACCCATTCCTTCAAAAGACGCCAATCCTGAAAGTCCCATGTCCTTAATACATGTGCAGCGTACATACCACCATTGAACTTCCGTTTTATAAGGTGCCCTGGCACTTCCATGTCATCAGGAATAGACACCCATATTTCATAAGCCTTCGAGGGCTCCCCTACACCTACCGCCCCATCAGAACAGTCAAATCCAAACTGACGTAAATCCGGTTTGATTTTTGTCAGACCTGCTTCCATTACGAACTTATTGATTACATCATTGGCCTTTCCCTCGCATCCTTCGCCTCTAGCACAATAAGTTGCTACAGTCATCGGCGGCAGAAATATAATACGCACGTCCTTGTCCATCATTTTATTAAGCGTTTCACTGGCATTGTTTAATTCTTCCATTGACAATTCCTCCTTGATTTCCTTAATTTGATTATTAGGAAAAGAAAGCGTATCTATAATAGAAAACAAAGCTTCGTCACCGATTAATTTTAAATTGACATCGGCTTTTTCCTTAATTTCCTCTGCAAAGCGCATTAATATGGATTTAACGGTGGAAAGCGCTGTGATTTCCTTATCCAGCTGACTTATATTCTGCCTGAAAATTTCTACAATCTGAACTGCATCGGAATTATTAAGTATGCTTATGATTTGCTTCACGGGAACACGTAGCTTACGTAGGACTATTATTTGTCGTAAACGACTTACAGCGCTTTCGTCATAAACCCGATAAGCATAATCTTCTTGCCGCAGGCTCTTTATTAATCCCACCTGCTCGTAATAACGTAGCATTCTTGTAGAAATTCCGTAATCCTTGGATACTTGACTTGCTTTTTGTAGCTCCATGATGTAATCTCCTTTCCTTTTTCTTAACCTTATCATAAAGTACGACACGGTGTCTTTGTCAAGAGCTTTTAGCTTCTTTCCCTCTTAACTAAAAAGTTAATTGCTATCATTACCCTTGATGGAAGGGGACTTCATTTAGGATTTACATGTAACTGCAATAGGCTACTTTTCTATGGCTACACGCCACTACTATAATGCTCCTCATAAGCAAATACCTCATCAAAGTTAAAGGCTCCTGCTTGCCACCATCTGCGCAAAATTCCCTGGGCATAGTCAAAGGATTTATTCTTAGCACCAGCTAACTCAAAGGCATAAAGCACCACAGAGCGTTCAAAGCGATTGAGGAACATACGAATCACTTCTTGGGCTTTCATAGACACTTTGCCCATGCCAAAAGAACGATGAAATTCACTTAGGA
The DNA here is from genome assembly GCF_000178835.2 of Cellulosilyticum lentocellum DSM 5427. Lineage (GTDB taxonomy): Bacteria > Bacillota > Clostridia > Lachnospirales > Cellulosilyticaceae > Cellulosilyticum > Cellulosilyticum lentocellum. Next base: position 316,863 of record NC_015275.1, on the reverse strand, counting down.
TTTCCCCATCTACCAAATTCTCTTTGGCTAAAACCACCTCTTTTACTACTGGTAGTAGTGTATCTTTAGTCTTATCATCATAATTTTTAATAAAAGTATTCTTATTATGTATCGGTTTTTCCGCTATCTGGACTTCGGTTTTATCTTCTTTAGTAATGCTATTTTCTCGCCTTCCAAAAGGAGTTCCATTTCCTCCACCTTCACTTTTGTCCTCACTTATCTCTTCTAATAAATCACTTTCTAAATAATGTTCATTTAATTCCTTGGCATTATAAATATAGATTTCATTGCACTTATTACAGCCTATGCGCTTTTCCATAATCAGCTCTAGCTCCCTTAGTTCTTTAAAGACACTACTCATCTTGTCCTTCTTAATCCCTAAACGGCTCATTAGTCTCTCTCTACTAATCTTTACAAAGATTTCTCCCTTCTCATTCACCCAGCCACTTTTTACAGATAAGCCTAATAAATTACGTAAAATAGCATAGGTCTCTCTAGCACTCCCACTCATGCCTGCATACTTAGGATGATAGTAAAATGCCTGTGGAATCTGGTAAAAGGCAACACTATTAAGTTTTTCTACAGTAATAAGTTCTGACATCTGAATTTCCCCCTCATACTTTATGAACCCTATCTTATTTACCTCTTTATATGTGCGGAAAAATCCAATTCCCTAGACTATAAAAACAAAGTGCTAACCCTGTATCTCTTGTACATGATTAGCACTTTGTTATGTTTTTAGTTTTCCTGCTCTACTTGCTTCTTAATCTCTTCTATCTGCTCACTTGAAAGCTCTGTGGCTTCACATATGAGATCTATTCCTTTTCATAGTCTTCCCATAAATGAAATGAACTATGATAGCTCTGGGTACTTTCCTATCATCTACTGTGTTAAATAATCATATAGATGGTCTGGTACGCTATGTGCCATATCAAAAAGAATATTAACGATTGGCTTATCTTCACCCTTATCATTTTTAATAGTTGTTTGGGAAATTGCCATTGGTTCTACATCTCCCATATAGTAAAAATCAGAACCTTCACCATCACTCTTTTTCACAAACAAAGCTATACGAAGACCAGTTTTATTATGATCTCTAATAGCAATGGTTTCCCTAGACTCAGTGGTTACACCACTCCTAGTCATCCAGCTAAACTGCTTTTTATTAATGAAACAATCCTCATATTTTGTACTTTCACTAATATCATCTTGTTTATGATAGGTTACAAAAATAGGGCAAGTATTATACTTGATCCGATAACCATACATGGTAGAAGACTCATCACTTTCCCAATTTAAAATACGGCAAACATCCTTTCTAGAATACTTTTGATATCTTATAAAACCTTTTTCATAAGCTTCTAGGGTATAGGTCTTATTAAACCGGTCTATTCCATAAGCTATCAGGTCTAAAAGATAGGTTTTAAAATCAGGATTCTTAAGGTCACTTTTTAAGCCCTCCGTCATCTTAAAACTTTCAACTTCCACTAAAATACTCTGCGACTTAGCATATTTTTCTTGATCTTGCTTCTTAAAAAAGTCACCATTTAAATAACGTATACTAGATTCTATGGTTGCTTCTGAAACGTCATAGCCATAAGCTTCTTTAATGAGCTGCCTAAGCTGACTACTTGCTAACTCTCCATCTCTTATGAGTCCCTCAAGTAGCATCAGCTCTTCTATACGTTTACCACTTCCTAATTCCTTGGAGTAGAATTCTAGGTGAGCCTTTTCCACCGCTGATAAACTAGTCCCTAAAGTCTGTTCAACACTAGCTACAAACTGATAATATGAGCCTGAATACTCCACAAAAGCAAAGGGGTCACGGCTTCCATGAAGGATAAAATCCATCATCATTGGAATCCTACCTAATTTAAATTTCAGTAGTTTATACTCTTCTACTAATGCCTTCTTAGTAGCCATATTAGACTTATTAATAGCTTCATAAATACGTTCTTTCGTAATACGGTCAAAATTCACTGTAGAAACCCCAGGTATACTACAACTACCATTACTCATAAGCTTTCTGAGATGGTCTTTATTAAAAGAACGATCTCCATATAAAGCAATAGGGACTAAAAAGTTATTGGCATAGTTTCCTATAAAGTCAATGACCACTACATACTCTTTACCTTCACTTTTTCTAAGCCCACGCCCTAATTGCTGCACAAATACAATAGCTGACTGAGTCGGACGCAGCATAATGATTTGATTAATAGAAGGAATATCCACCCCTTCATTAAAAATATCTACTGTAAAGATGTAATCTAAATAATCCCCCTCTGGTGTATCCTTTTCCAGCCTTTCAATGGCTTCTTCTCTTTCATTTTCACTACTGCTACCATCTAAGGCCACGGTTTGATAGCCTCTTCGATTAAACTGCTCTGACAGCTCCTTAGCTTCTTTAACCCCGCTACAAAAAACGAGGCCTTTGACCCTGCCATGGTCGCAGCCATATAACTTGGCTTTATCTATAATACGCTCTACCCTTTCATCACAAACTAGATGATTAAAAGCTGTTTTTTCATCGATGACTTCTCCATTTATTTCAAGCTCACTTACCCCATAATAATGGAAAGGACATAACATTTGCTCTTCTAAGGCTTTATTTAATCTGATTTCATAAGCAATGTTATAATCAAAGGTTTTATAAATATCATAGCCGTCTGTTCGTTCTGGCGTAGCTGACATGCCTAGTAAAAACTTAGGCTTAAAGTAATTTAAAATCTTTTCATAACTACTAGAACCTGAGCGGTGGACTTCATCAATGACGATATAATCAAAATGGTCCGGCTTAAACTGCTCTAGAATATAATCCTTCGATAAGGTTTGAATCGTAGAAAATAAAAATCTAGCTTCATAATCCTTGTTACTACCGCTCAGTATCCCCATAGTTACATCTCTGCCAAATATTCTTTTATAACTCCTTAAAGAAGCTCTTGTGATATTTTCCCTGTGTACCACAAATAAAAGTCTTTTAGGATTAACCCTTTTAGCATCAAAAGCAGAAAAATAGGTTTTCCCTGTTCCTGTAGCTGATATTAAAAGCGCCTTATCCTTACCTTCACTTCTTAGTTTCTCAAGGGCTTCTAGCGCTTCTAACTGCATTTTATTCGGCAAAATGGCTTTAGTGGTCTGTACATCATAAACCACTTGTCTGCTAGCTTTGTACTGCTCTCTATAAAGGATTTCATAGTCTGCAAGCCACTGATCAGTAACGGCTATAGCTGACTCAAAGGTACGATTAAACTCTTTCATGGTATATTTCAAAAGGTCTCCATCCTCCGCCGATGACACCTTTAGATTCCATTCCTTATTATAGCTCAGAGCATTTTGAGTAAGATTACTACTACCAATGATTAAGGTAAATCTCGTTCCTTTTCTAAAAATATAACTCTTGGCATGGAAATTATCTTCTGTCACTATTTTAAGCTCTATATTAGAAAGAGCCTTCAAACGTCTAAGGGCCTCGGGCTGCGTAAAGTTCTGATACTGTGAAGCAATAATCTTTCCCTTTACGCCTCTTTCCTCAAGCTCCTTTAAAATATTAATAATAGAAGCAATCCCGCTATTGGTGATAAACGCCACAGAGAAATAAAAGGCATCACATTCATTTAACTCTTTAATAAGCGTGGTTAATACTCTTTTCTCTTCCTGTCTATCATTAATCAGTAAACTAGGCTGATAGTCTTCTAATGAAGCTTTTTGAAAATTAATAAACCCTGTGTGCAAGCCTTTCTTTAATTCCTCTATAAAGTTCATTCACAATCCCCCTGTAAACGCTTTACAATAGGTATGTCTGCTGGTGCCCAATCTAAGCTCATCAGCTCCTTTCTTGTAAGCCACTTATGATCCACATGCTCTTTTCTTACAAAGGTCTGACTTTCTACGCGGCAAATAAAACTATGCATGGTAAGAGCAAAGTCAGGATACATATGCTCTACGCTCATGTAATAATCTTCTTCCCTTATGTCTACTTCTAAAGCCATTTCCTCTATTAACTCCCTTTGAAGCGCCTGAGCTCTGGTTTCTCCTGGCTCTATCTTTCCACCTGGAAACTCGTATTTATAAGACATATACTCATACTTTCCCTTGTTACGCTGCATACATAAAATTTTATCCTCATACATAATAATAGCTGCAACTACTTCAGTTTTTTTCATTAGCTTTCTTCTCCCATAACGTTCTCTTTTTTATATTTATTGTAGCAGCTTATACATAAAAAGGCTATTCCCTCCTATTTTAAATCAAAAAAGTGATAACCATTACTTAGTAATCGCCTAAATAATTTATTCAGATTCAATATTTTCCATTACCTAGCAAGCTTATCTAAAGCCTTTTTACTTTCGAGGATACTTTTACCTATTCTACTTAATTACTGCTTTTTTATAGGCATTGGAATACTCTTTACATCCGAAACTAGGTCCTCAATCTGCTTGTTATCTAAATATAAATCATATAATATACTTGCTGGGGATTTAATAACGGATATATTTTTTAACTTAGTATCTGTTAATTCATGAAGCATTTGCATTTCTACTTCACCAAATACTTCAAATTTATCTTGCTCACTTGGAACTAAAAATGCATTTTCAATGTAGACAAAATCATGTTTTAGAATATAATCTTGGTATGCTAACTGATAAAGATACTGCTTAGTTATATCTTGAATTCCTGGTCGATTGTAGAACTTCGCTTTATTAAACTGTATATCATAGTACTTTGCATCAAATATACCAAAGCACCATTGATCTTTATACTTATAAAAACTAATTAAATCGGGTTTTAATGTTCCTTTACCTTTTTCACTCCTAATTACTTCTCCTTCTTTAATTGCTTTCCATATAGGTTTTTTAATTAACTCAATCAATGACTTATTCTTTCTACTCTCATAGTCTTTACTTAATGTTATGGGTAAATCTTTAAGTTTTGTATTTAATTGATTATTAAAAACCGAAGCACAAACGTTTTCCCATATACTATAAAAATGGCTTGTTCCGTACGAAGTGAATTGAAAATCATCTCTTGCTTTATACTGTTCACTAAGATACCTGTACATTGCCCGTAGAAGGGTCTGCTTCCTACTATTAAATTGTACTGCTAGTTCATTATTCAATCGATAAAGTATATACTCTATTTCTCCAAACTCTTCTAAATCTCCATCGTATAGCTTGATTCTTTCAAAATCAAAGAGTTGATTCAGCTGAGATTCTTCTAATTGATCTGAACACTTTGTCAAAATACACATGTGTAGCCTTTGAAAATAATCTCTATCATCATCTATTGAATGATGTGTATACAAATCAAGATAATAGGGTCTACCATTCTTTAAAATGAAAGGGTATGTCTCATTAATTGTGATATCCCAATTGATTTCTCCTTGACCATTTAACTCTATAACTTCCAATTGATTTGTATAGATATTATGTTCCATATAGTCATTTAATAGAAATAAGATATTTCCTAATACCTCGAATTTTTCACTCTCTTCTTGTCTATTAGCAAAATCAATTTCTTGCTCTTGTTTTTTGTATTTATCTAATACTTTTAATACTTGTTTCATCTCATCTAAAGGTTTTTCTGTACTTGAAATATACTTGGGATAGCATATAAAAGTATACTCACCTAGAACTATAATACCTACATATGTAAAAACATATTTTTTATCACTTGTTTCATTCGCCTCCTCAGCTTCTTCAACTTGATTACTCTCTTCATCTTCTGTTTCATCTGTATCACTATTCTCTTTAACTTTGTTTACAACATTATTTATGATAAGTTCTCTAAGAAGTTTTTTAACTTCCTCATCGTTTATTTGTAGCTTTTGCTCAATTTCGCCAGGCGTGTATTTTCTCAGCTCTCTAAAATACTCTACTTTCATACTACACCTTCTTTTCACTAATTACTATTTGTAGTACTGTTGTCAAGTTTCTTTACCTTATCTATCTTATTATCAATTTCTTTAAAAATTTCTATTCCATCTCTATCAAAGTATTCACAAAGTATACTATACGTACGACAAACTTTCTCGTTTTTAAAGATTTTCTTACGGTATTGTTTAGCCGCATCTTCAAATAAATACATTAACACTTTACTTTTAAATGCCTCTTCAAATACTTCTTGTGACTCTAAAGACTTTAATCCTATAAAAAATGGCCCCATAAGCTTATCTTCATTAATACCTACATCAATTAATATTTCATTAATTGCCTTCCTTAAAATATTCCACTCAACCTCTTTATTTTTTCCTAACTTAAAAGCTTTTCCTTCAATTTCACCTGCATTAATATCCATATATTTATACTCCCACCTACGTTTGAAAGCTGTATCCATTGGAAATACACCTTGGTCAGCACTATTCATGGTTGCCCAAATATATAGATTTTCTGGCAAACGAATTTTTCTGTACTTTTCGAGAGCCTTATTTTTTAGCATTGTATTTCTAGATTGCCTATATCCACTAACAAGTTGTGTTGCTAGATATTCTCTTAAATCTTCACTTGTCTCTATATCATATTCACTTACACCATTGTCTTTTCTGTCTAAAAGTTGAAAAATATCCCCAAAGACAGCTGCAGGGTTGGCTCTATTAATTTCTTCAATTATTAGTAGAAAATTCTGCTGTGGATTTTGATATGCTTTTACTAACATTCTAATAAACGGTCCTGCAACATAAGAGTAGTTGATTTCATTATTAACCATTTTAGGTTTATATGTTCCTACAAATTGTGCGTATGAATAGTTTGAGTAAAAAGTTACTCGCTCATAACTGTTTTCTTGCGTAAAGTAACTCTCTTGTTTCTTTTTTAAATCATAACTCTTACCCGTTCCTGGTGCTCCAAATACTAAGTAGTTGTGCTTTAGCTTCTTTGTTAAGTATAGTTTTTCTGCAGTAACGTCCCTATTTTGATCTAAGCTGTATTCATCAATCTCTTCAGCATATATTCCATCGTTGCTGAGTTGTTGATCATAAATATTTTCGGTTTGCTTATGATTTATCAATTCTTTTATCCATTCAACAAATGGCGTACGGCTATCTCCCCATGTACTTCCATAATGCCAATTATTTGTAACTATATATTTCTTATTATTTATTTCTATAATATCTGTATAATATCTATTTTTATTACTTGAATCTTTAGTCATCTTAACAATATCTTCTTCTCTAGCCTCATTAGGTATACTCTTTAATACAGGATATGTATTCTTAAATATTTTTTTGCATTCATCCTTATCTAATAAAATTCTTAGTGTTTCTTCTTTAAATCCATCTATATTTTTTACTATATTAATAGCTTCTAATGCAAAACTTTTATTTTCCAATTTAAACAAATAATCTATATCTATTATAGAATCTTGCAATAGATAAATTATTTTGTTATAAATTTTTATATAGACTTCTTGACAAATTTCTATTATTTCACACTTCTGTTCTAAAATATCAACATCTACAATATCAAGAAACTCACTTTTATCTAATCCAAATTGAATATCTAACTTTTTTATTAAGTTGAGCTTATTATCTTCTATAACTTCTGCCACCTCAAAAATATATCTAATCTTATGAATGGGTTGCTTTACATATCCAAGTATTTTATCTCCTATATTGATCCCTTTAAATACATCACCCTGATTTTGAAATGATAAAGTAAATATTGATTGTTTACCAAACTCTTCAATATCAAATGTATTAACCGATACCCCTATTGACATAATATATTGTCTTCTCATTTTATTCCCCCACTTTAAATTAATATTTTACATCTGAAAAATCAATAATAGTAGCCATCTGATTATACGTACTATTGACTATTTGACTGCTAATGTTTTCCCTCCATATTTTGTCCCAATACCTATCTCTTTTCTATTATTTAATACTAGTAGTATAGATACGTAGATATTATCTTTTAGATTGTATTCCTTTCAATCTACATTATATTATATATTTAAAAATTTCTAACAATAAAATAATATATATCTTAAAAAAATAACTTTTTTAGCATAATTACCGCAATATCAACACAGGGAACTGACCGGATGAATCCTATCCAAATTTATTATTACAGATACCTCTCAATACAAGAAAGATATTGAAACTTTCATAACATCTCTTTATCTCTCCCTTCATTCTATTAGAGTACTTGGAAACTACTTGATGCCTTGATGGAAGCTTACCTAGAATGGCCTAAAAGTTTAAGTCTAGATTGTAGGTAATAGAAAAGGCAATTCCCCTGTGGAGTTATTACTTGGTAATCACCTTTTCTATTGTGAAATTGTATGTATTAGATGTATGTAAATACTAACCAAATAGTGAGCCTACAATCATCATTAGTATAATGATTAGACTTCCCTCGACAACTAAAGTAGATAGTACCAAAGGACCTACTCCTATCCCCCCTCCAAAACATCCTCCTTTAAACAAACTCATAGCCGCAGCCCTTGCAATGACTATTCCAGGAATAGTTCCTCTCCCCGTAAGGAGTAATCATGTGGCAATAATTAAAAATACACCTGCAAAACCTATTGATATAAATTCTCCTACAGATAACTTTTCATGCTCCTCACCTATAGCAATGAACTTTGTAGTTTGATACACCACTTCTCCTAACTTGCTAATTATATGTACTTTGAGTATTTTGCCTTGAACTTGTTGCCGATTTAAGTTCTTCATTACTTCTAAAATATAATCGATCATATTCACATCTTGCCATTTCATTACTCAATACCTCATAAGCCTCTGATATACTTTTAGCCCTATGATAATTACTTATCCTTTAAAAAACTGTTTTGCCTCTTTTAATAACGTAAAGTTGTTAGTTCTCTACACTATAGAATATGTAATAGAAATCATTTTCTTAACTTCTACTACATATTCTATAGATATCACTTAATAAAATTTAAATAAAAGACAGCACACTTAAATTGGAGTTTCATTTTAAGCATGCTGTCTTAAATTGTATTTTAATGGTATTATTTTCGTCCACATAATTTATTTTACTTATTTAATTACAATATCTCTTCTATTTCCCTTATCTGTCTAAATATAACCTCTAGTACATCAACTACAATGCTGTTACCAGCCATTTTTATAAGTTTTTCTTTAGTAAATAGTTTTCTTCGCTTATTTACATCTATATTATTTTCAATAAGGATTTGGAAATCTTCCTCATCAAATCCCATCAGTAGAAAGCACTCTCTAGGTGTTAAATTTCTATATACTGCTTTACCACTGCGCCCACTATCATAGACTATAACTCCTGAATTTGGATGTCTATCTTGCTTAGTTGTTACTGTATTCACAATGATATCTTTTATATTGACTCCATCATATAATACATCATTCTTTTCAAATATTCGTTGTCTGGAAGGTGTATCATTAGGTTGACTATAATTTGCCTCTTCTCTATAAAGAGGATTTTCTTCATAATTTATCTTCAGTATCTCCCTAAGTGATATTTCTCTTCTTTTAAGCCTATTTATTTCATTAATATTCTCTAACTTATGTTCATCTAAATATCTTTTTAGTTCCATCAATTTTAGCGCATCATTACCCACAAGTACACTTAACATATATACTCTTTCTCGTTTTTGAGGAATTCCAAAATCCTTAGCATTTAATTTGTATACAACATTATAATATCCTAAACTTGATAAAAATCCTTTCCATTCATTAAAGTTCTTCTCATGTGTCTTAGATAATATATTAGAGACATTTTCCATAAGCAAAAACTTAGGCATTTTCTTGCCTAATTTGAACATTTCTTCAAGGATTCTTTCAACTTCCCATAACATTCCTGATCTATTGTTAGCATCTCTGTCTATACCTGAAGTGTTTCCATGCCAAAATCCACATACAGATAAGTCTTGGCAGGGAAAGGAATATGTTAATAGGTCAATATTATCTGATATGTCTTTTCCCTTAATATCTGTAATGCTAACAAGATTATTTGAACGTCTGATTGCATATAAGAGCATCTTTTTTAAATGAATTGGCAATACTTTTTTTGCCTTTTCTGTCATTGCACTTTTTCCATCTGCACTTAATGTAAATTTACTTAACTCTTCATTTAATTGTTGTTCTGAATAGTGATTATATGCTGTTAGATCTTGTTTCCCATGATGAATTAGATCGTATGCAATAATTGCATTTATATCCCAATCAGCGGTAGCAACTATATTAGCATTAAATCCAATATTCCTTAACGCTTTTGCTTGACTCCCTATTCCACTAAATGTCTCAACTACATTAAACATCTTATTTCCCATCCTCTATCTTGACTTACCATTCTTCATAAGCTAAACCTTCTAAATCAACTGTATACTGTATCTTGATAATGGCATTTGGAATCTTTCCTCCAACGAATGATTTGTCAGTTATTTGAGGAAATGCTTCATTAACTACATACTTTCTTTTCTCTAAAACTTTATATTTTTCATCTCTTATACTAGTGCCTAATTCAAATCCCATTTTATTTAGCTGAGCTTCTAATACATGCTTTTCATATCCATAATCAACTAAATCTTTAACCAAGTCATTTATTGACTCACCTAATTGAGATTTTTCTAATCTACAAAAATATAAGTATAGTTTCTTGCTACTTTTTAATTGGTGTTGTCCACTTATAGTAATAGTTGCACCATATCTTTTAATTGTTGACTTAACTTCATAGCTTTCTTGGTTTGACTCAATATCATGTGTTCCCGCATTTGCTCCTGTCCATTGGATAGTTTTATCTTTTTGGATGAGTTCTTTAAGTGCTAATAGCTCTCCAATCACACTGTATACTTGCTTCTCATATACAGCATTTCCCAAAAGCAACTTCCATCGTTTCCACCATTCTCTTGGTGATTCAGTAATTGCTTTTCGGTCACTTCCATCTTTACCCGGATCAACAAACTGAGCACAAATACTTGCAAATTCATACCTATACTCATCAATGGTACAGCTTAATATTAACATAGATTGCTGTTTACTTTCTATAATTAATACTTCATTACATAATTTAGCACTTGCAAACCTTTCTAAAATTTCCACTCTACTATTAAACGGGATTGCTACACCATACTCACCATTTTTTCTAATGGTCCATGCACTATATTCATCTGCTAGACATGTTAATTTTCTAATTCCATTTTGAGCTGCTGCAAAATTTTCTCTTATCTCCTCTAATATTTCCATCTATTATCCCTCCTCAAAACAACTTATAATAGAATCTGCAATTCCCTTTGCTAGTAAAGGAGGTACTGCATTTCCAATTTGCTTAAATGCTTCCCCCATTGAACAGTTAAAGAAGAAATCATCAGGAAAAGATTGTAGTCTTGCGGCTTCTCTAACCGATATTCCTCTAGGTTCAAAAGGATGAATATGACTATACGTATCCTTTGATAAGTGTGCTACTAATGTATGTGAAGGTGCATTCATATTAAGCTTTCTCCATTTCCCAATAAACTTCTCCCGATTATAGGGTGGTATAATTTCTTTCTTTAATCGCATAAAGGTTTCATAATTATCTTGTTCATTAATCCCCATTGCCTTTATATTTTCATTGAATATTTCATCTGCTATTCTTGCTGCATCTGCGTAATTGTCACCTTGTTTCATTCTCTCAAATATTTTAAAATCCCTAGCATTATTTCTAAAAGCATTTCCTGTTACTGTTTTATTACCATTTCCATACCATTCTCTCATTATTTTTTGATACCCATTTTGTATATCCGTATGATACTTCATTTCAATATTTAATGAATTTAACTTATATTTACTGTTTGCCGTAGCAAATAATCTAGGTAAATCACCTAAGGCATCTCCTACTGTCACCCATTGGCTAGCTCCATTTTTATTTATGTTAGGCACTCTAAAATTCTTGCAGTTATTAAATCTTCTAAAACGAATTTCATTACTTACTCTATCACTTAATATTGAGGCATATGTAGCCTTCGGTAACTCATATCTCACATTCTCATTTTTTTTGATTGCAATAACAAAAACTCTTTCTCTAATCTGCGGTACTCCATAATCGGCAGCATTTAGTATAGTCCATATAGCATTATAGTCATATTTTTCTAACTCCTCACAAACTAGCTGTGGTACATTAATTTCTCCAAAATTCACAGCCTCAGGTACATTTTCCATAATAACAGCTCTAGCATCAAGCTCTATTGCAAATCTTAAAAAATCTTGAAATAAATATCCTCTCTTATCATTTGTATGGATTCTATGCTGTCCCAGGGATCGTAGTTTACCTTTTCCTGCAAGAGAGTATGCTTGGCATGGTGGTCCACCAATCACTATGCACCCATCTTTGCCTATTCTTTCTTTAAAAATACTTGTATCCATTTGTGTAATATCTCCGCAAATATGAGATGTTTCTTCTCCAAATCTCCAGTCAATATTATAGGATACTGTCTTTACAGCTTCTGGCATAAGCTCTATACCATGAGTAATTTTAAATCCTGCCTTTTGAAATCCTAATGCTAATCCGCCGCATCCAGAGAATATATCTATTACTTCTGGCCTACTCATCAAATCTTTTCTCCCAAATCTCTGAAAATGCTTTTTACATATTCTCTTTCTCCTCCTAAACAAAGACCTGGTTCAATAACTGTACATCTTGCCGTATTTAAGATCATTATATTTCTAAATAATTTTCTATTTGTAGTTTTTTGCTGTTGAACCTTGCTATAGAAATACATTATATTTCTATAAACTTCTAGATAATATCCCTTGCGACCTGCTCTCTCTACTAAGTTTAGTATTTCATCTGTTGTATTATTTTTTAAGATTTCATACGTACTTTCCTCATCACCTTGCCAACTTAAATGAATATACCACCAAAGTGATCTTAGCCAAATCCTCGATGCCCTTTCATAAAAGTGGCTTCTATTATCTTTTCCCCAACGTTCTGAGACTAAATCTGGTACCACTTTTAGTGATAAATATCTCCAAAAATCATCATTTGAAGCCATTCTAAGATTAAAGCCTTGAACACTATTTAAATATACATATAACTTGATTCCAAAATTAAGATCTATATCATAGTCCCTACTATAATTTTCTCTAACCACCTTATTCATCTCTATTAAAGTATTTCTCAATACTATGTATTGATCATCTATTGGTGGTAGGTTAGGAGATAGCCTTATCCATTCTTCCATAGCTTTTCTTGATTCTGTCATATTTAGTGTTTTAAATATCATAATTCACCTACATTCTATTATCGAAGAACTTTCTAATTGATATTGCAAGTGCTTCTATAGAAGTCGTTTCCCATCCCAATGTAGTAATAAAATAGCTAACGGCCTCTGATACACTTCCTACTTCAAGTCCTTCTTGATTGATTGTCTGTACCCAATATTCACTATCTTTTAACTTCATAATAATTATCATTAATGCACTAGATATAATTTCTTTTAAAAGTTGCTCATCATATGCTCTCTTTGTTCTATCTAAATATTTATAGTTAGGATGAGCTGTATTTATATTTATAGATACACATTCTGCAAATAAATCATAGGTTGGATCTTCCCAATCACATTTTATATACCATAGTGGCTGATTTGGTTCATTTACCTCGTAAATAGGGAATACTGATCCATTGCCATCAAGCATAATTACTATTTTATCAAGTTCTCCTAAGATGTAACCTTCTGTATTTGCTAAGTGATTTTCATTACTATTAGGATTTCCAGATCTCTTAAGGTAAATAATTGTTGTTAGTTCAACACTACCTCTAAGTTCTGCAACCTCAAAGACTTTTTCCACTTCTAAACATACTTCTGTTTGGCCATTGTTGATAATACTTCCAACTTCGATTACGCCTCGTAGTTTTGAAGTTGTTGATGTCCATATTATTGCAATCCCTAACTCTGCATTTCGACACGCAATTCCTTCACTACCAAACAAACAAGAAAATGTTTTTAAAGTATATTGTCTGGCTATAATTAAATTATAGCTATCAGGACTCCATACCCCTTTTTCATCACAAATCTTATATACCATACTACTTCCATCTATTGATTCATCTTGTAACCCTTGCTTAGTTGAATCTTTAAAGTAACTATACATGTATGAACTTGCTTGAAAACGAATTTTTGATTTCATTTCATCTGTTAAGGTAGGAAATAAATTTAAATCTTTGCTCATTATTTCTCTCCTTCATTAGTAAAAATATTTAATACAGTTCTTATATTCTTTTGTTTTACTTTAATTCCCATAGTTCCTTCTATAATTAATGAAGCTTTTTCTTTAGTTGTAACACTTAGTCCATAAGGGATTCCATTTTTTGAATATAAAAGCTTTAGATCAATTCCTTCTGTACTCATTTCAGCACTACAGTTATCAATTCTTAAATCACAACTTCTAGTCTCTTGTCCCTTATATCCTATCTTATCAACTAATGCACTAATAACTTCAAAAGGCATTTCTTGTCCTAATTCATCTTCCCATTGCTCTACAGATAGTCTCCCACTTTCCATAGCAATAAAAGCCTCTAGATTTAATTGACTTATTTTACTAGAGCACTCTACTTTAAATCTAATTTGTACGCCACTAGATGTAAACTTAATACTGTCATTATCTAACTTTAATGAAGCTCCTTTATGTTTAGCTACAACCTTTGATTTTGATGAAGTATCATTCCCTGCACTTGGCTTTTTACCAAAGTTCTCTGGCGGCAATAATAAATCCCCAAATAACTTTCCTAATCCAGAATTCAACTTGTTTCCATTTGTATTGTCATCTTCTTTATAACTCTTTGTTATTGTTGCTCGAACATGGCCCTGTACCCTATTAATTATTCTAGGATTTAATTGACTATTTCCCCAATCACTCCACGAAGTATGATCTGCCATTTCACTCTTTCTTATATATTCTTCAAGGTTAAGAGATTCTCCCATTCCTACAACCATATTGTTAGAATTTAAGACAAAAACTGCAATAATAAATTCATCCTTACCTGATGATGGTATAGAATCAACCCAAGGACCGCTTGTTTCATATGAAACTATCATTCCTGGTTTTCTTGTAAATAGTACTATTGGTCTATTGGTATCTCCATCTAAATTCTCTTGGTTTATATAGATATATGGGCTTAATTTATTTGTTGGTGGAGTCATTTTTAATAGATTTTTATTTATCTTAGTATACGCCACCCATCCTGCTTGTTGTTCTAACAATACATTTCTTAAATTTATTGCCTTTACATTTATATCAACACTTTGTAAATCTTTATCTATAGATTCTTTTTGTATGGCTTTATTGTATAATCCCTGTATCAGCTTATAAACAGGTTCCATGCTATCTAAGCCTATGCCTTCTCCATTAACTAATACTCTCAGCCATCTTCCATAATTATAATGCTGATTATTTAATCTAGGGGCATACCATCTTTGTACAGAAACTTTGATAAACTCTTCTATATTTAGATGCCAAAATGGTAACTGCTCTTGTTTATCATCATCTTCATGTATCAGCCTATTACTATTTAGTAGTTCTTTAGTATTGATATAGGGAATTAATATAGTTGTCCCAGTCTCTTCATTGCCATAGGGTCTAATATTAAATATATCTAAGATTTCTTCTATTTCTGTTTCATTAGTAATAGGCCTAGTCTTATTTTCACCTATAGACTCTCCCCACCAAGCAATTCCTCTTTTAATCTTGCCATTAATACTTGGAATAATTGAATCTACAGAGTTCTCATCTTCTATCATTGAAACTGCAAGCCTAGATTCATATTCGTCATTCTCATTAAGTATTCTACTATAATAAATAACTAGTCCAATTCCAATCCTAAAGTATACAGTTTTTCCTAATCCCCATGAACCTCCCGCTCCAAGTGCTTCTTGAGGTTTACTAATCTCATAGATTAACTTTAATAAATTTCCATAATCATTATTTTCTACATCATCAAAATGTAGCTTTCCTGTTAAACCCTTTGTATTGCTGTCACGAATTGCAATGTACCTACTCTCTCTTCCTTCATATCTATTATTTAATTCTTCTTGAATTCCCTGTAGATGGCTATTCAATGACTTTGCCTCAAATTCACCTGTAAGAAACTCGACATTGACATATTTAGCATCTTCTCTATATGCATCTAGACTATTTTGTATAGACTCTCTTACTAATAAATCTAAAATCGGCATATCATTATTTTGTATTAATCTTAATAGAGAGCTCCCTGATTGGGTCATTCTCGCTGGTTCAGCTATTTCTATCTTCATTCTACTCCTCCACATCTCCTTCATTATTAAATAATGTATCTTCAAATTTTATTGATACTGCTTTAGCTAAGGATGAACCCCTTCTTCCTCCAGGAACATTGATGCAAATACCAACGATATCTTCTTCTGCCTCTAAATCTTTTCTGTTTGTAGTCGTAGCTTTTGAACCCTTATCAATAAGGTATATGATTAATTGTGGAGTCAAATCTAAACCGGCTTTACTACGAATATCTTTTGCTGCCGTTGGGGTATAATGTTCTACTAAGTACTTAGTATCTTGATCTAAACTCTCTATATCTACATCTGCAATTAAATCTTTAGGTTCTCTTAGTACTCCAATATCAATAGTCATTTCATTATCATTCTGTTTTCGTCTTGTACGTGTTACCTTATCAACACTTCCATTAATAAATTTCCAATTGTTATCTTCTTGATTTGCCTTACCTTTACCTGAAACAATTACATTCCAATTAGCTAAATTCCCTTCTTCGGTAACTTTTCCAATCCATTCCTTCACACTCTCAATGTCATTAAAAACTTTGTTTCTTCTTGAAAATTGGAAGTTCTTTAATAAGCCACTATAAATAGTATCAAAACTAATATTTCTCCATATTAGGGCTCCTTGAGCATGTTTGTTACTATTCTTCTCTGATACTCCTAAAGAATTGATAAATTCTTCTGTAATAAGCTTATTGTTCATAAGAATTTCTTTAGAGTTCTCAAATATAGTAGTTTGATTTGATGTACCACTATAATCCATATCTGTCTCTTCTGCACTTTGCATCTTATTTTTTGCAGTGATACGAATGAAGCTACATTTAGGAGAATTTTTTACTTTAGGACCATAACTCATAGGACTTGTTCCAAGTGTATCCATGTGTAATATTTCTTCTCTTAATTCTTTATCTAGAGTAGATAAAAATCTAAATTGATCTCTGGTTCTCTCTGTAATCCATAATCTTGGTAATAACTCATATCCTCTTCTATAACCAAACCATCTTCCCATTTGCATTAAAGTATCAGCTTGCCCCACCGATCTCAAAAAGAAAGTACTAATTAGCCCCTCAATAGTTAACCCCCTAGACAGAGTTGCTCCACCTACTACAATAAATACAGGTGCAACTGCAGGCATATTATTAGAGTCAGGATATGCTAATCTCACATACATACCATCTTCAGTGACTCCTGAATTTTTACAGTTATCAATGCATAAATGTATACCTTCTTGATACTCAAATTCTTGCTCTTCATCTAATCTGATATTTGAAAGTGGATAATAGATTAACTTTTTAATTTCTTCTTCTATTTCATTAAAACTAGGATACTCTCTAACTTGATCCATTCTACCATAATCCTTATATTGCTCCTTAAAGTCCTCTAGAGTAAGTTCATTGGTTTCATCTTCCCATATCTTACTACATCTCTCTAATATCCTATCTTTTGATGATGTAGCAAACCAATCATTAATGACCCCTGATACATATTCATGATGATCTTGTTTTTGACTCGTATGTATTAACATACTAATTGGTTTATTATATCCCCAGTACCTCATGGTTGCTGCGCCACATATAAACCAACACATTGCATCCTTAAGAGATTCTGTAGGCATCATATAACTACCATCATGTATTTCTTTTACTATATCTAGCTCTTCTTTTTCTATTAACCTAATGATATTCATCCCATCATATTCCATACCATCAACACCAAAAATCTGTTGTGGGCCAAAATATTCATCTGATACACTTAAAGTAGATATAAAATTACGCGGATATAGTGACTCTGGAGCTGCTTCATTTAGAATATTAGCATATGGTGTTGCTGTATAACCTATATAGTTCATCGCTCTATATTTTGTAGTTATTTCTTTTCCTTGTTTATCTCTACCCTCAACTAAATTTACAATTAATTTATTAATTGTTTTTCTTTCATTTTTAGTAATATCAGCAGTATTGATTCCTGCTTGGTCTGCTTCATCATCAATTACAATAATTTTCATTTGTTTTTGTTTATTAGGGTCTGCCTGTAGCCATTCTATTAATTTTCTTAGTCTACCTGAGTTCTTTAAACAAACTGTAAAATGTCTATCTGCAGAGTCTTCTTCAAATCTTAGATCTTGTGCTCTTTGTCCATATGTAGACTTTTTTGAAAGATGCTCTAAACCTCTCCAATTAATGTTTCCTGGTTTATTTAAATCATTAAATAATCTTTTTTGTGTTTGTTGACGTAAGTTTTCAATTGTACCAGATAGTACCATAAACATGTTCCATCCCCAATCAGCCGCCATCGCCATCAAGGCTGCCATATTGGCTGTTTTACCTGATTGAACATTTCCTATTACTAGGCCTTTAATAGGTTCCATATCTACTGTATTGTTGTTTAATCTTCTAAGTAACTTTAAAGTAGTATCCTCTATATTCTGAACTACTTTAGGCTTAAATCCTTGATCTAATAAATGCTTTTTATATAATTGCCATGAAGATCTCTCATCTTGAGGGATAGTTACATCACTATCTTGTCCTTCGTCCATCAACATTGCTTGTTCAGTTCTATATTTTATTTCTATAGTATTTCTCTCTGCATCCTTTTGTAAATTAACTAAATCTACCCATTGCTCAGAGGTAATATCCCAGAAATTTAATTCTCTTTGTTGCTCAATAAATTTTTCTAACTTTTCTTTATCGTTCTCTAGACTTATTGTCTCCCATTCATCTCCTCTTTCTCTTGCTTGTTTAATTCTATTTCTATACATATCGTATTTAGGTAAACTATAATTTAACATTTACTCTTCATCCCCTTTTGATTCTATATTACACACCCTATATTTTTATTATATTCTACATTTTTTTCTTTTTATTTATTACATATCATTATTGTTATGATTTGTTTAAAATTAACCTATTCTGTATACTAGAATAACTCCAAAATGAAATATGGTAGATTGTAAAACAAATTCCCTCAACATAATTATCACAGCTAAAATTTGAGGTTTTGACCGAACCTAGTAGGTTCTAATCAATTGCTATAAAGTACTTATAGATTTACGGAAATATTTGCTTTTGAATGTATTTAGTCCAACAAAAAGTGCTAATCAAGTATAATGATTACATGAGATAAAAAAGATTCTAAATGGATTGCTGACCTTTATAAGTTTGACTTAGTTAGAAGTTCCTTTATCCCTCCTAAAGATATTCGTCAGTTACGTGAAATTTCCCGCTATCGTTTTAAGTTGATTTGCATGAAAGCTTTTGAAAAAAATCATCTACAAAATTCTATGACTGTCTCAAATATTGGTATTGCTAGTGTTCTAACTGATCCCTTTTGTAAGACAGCAACCCCGATTATTTCTTACCTACTTGAAAACACTGCTGAATCATTTGATGAAAAAGCTTGTCGTAAACTTATTCAAAAAGGTGCTCAAGCAAAATCAGATGACATCATTGCTACTATTAATGTATATAAAATTGAATCTGATCAAGCTTTGAAATTTCATCTTGCACAACAATATTTAGATTATATTGAAGAAATGATTACCAAAACTGAAGTTGAGCTTTATGCACGTATTAAACCCTACTGGCAACTAGTTGAACTCATTTCTACTATCCCTAATCTAAGTGCTACTATAATTCTTGCTAAAATAGGTACGGACATATCTATTTTTGAAGATGCAAAACACCTTACTTCTTGGGCAAAGCTTACTCCAGGTAATAATGAAAGTGCAGGTAAGAAAAAATATGTTCGTATTGGTAAAGCTGTTCAATATATTAAACCATTTTTTGTTCAGTGCGCTTTATCTGCCATAAGAAGTAAAAAGGAACCTTATTATGGAGTTAAATATAGACGTATCAAAAGTTGACGGGGCCATAAAAAAACTATTATTGCCATTTCTCGCATGATGCTAGTTTGTATCTATCACATTATCAAGCAAAAGAAACCTTTTAACCCTACAGATTATATGGATTTGATGTCTCTCAATAATCATAAAGAGAAAGTCATTTTTAATCATGAAAATGTTTTTAACTATCTTCAAGAACATGGATATGACACTTCTCACCTTATTAAAAACCGTAACGATAGCTAATTCTATATATTTTTTCAAGGGATGTGTGACCCCTTAGTTAAATTCGTCCTAAAACTCAGTGTATTTTTCACACTTATAAGTGTGAAGCTCAAACGAACAACTTCTCTCGGCATAATTACCACAGCATTAACTTGAGGAACTGACCAAGTCAACCAAGTCTCAGTCATTGTTATAGGTACCTCTGAGTTTAAGGAAAATGTTCACTAGTGAGCTACAAGGGAGACGCCATTTATAAGTTGTTTTTATAGGCTTTACACTTAGTAGTGCCAAATAAAGTTTTTAGCCAGAGTCTTAAGGTCATGGCTTCCTAGGCAAGAACAGTCCGGTCCGAAACTTTAAGGATCTCCTCACTCATGGGTTAAATCTTATGGCTGTCTTCGTAGGTACCACTCTGTCTGTATGTAGGTGCTGAGTAGTTACTGTCATACCTTGAAGTAAAGTTTACTTAGGCAGCTATGGAAGTTTAACTAGAGTCTGAGCTAAAAGGAAAGGTGAACACTTTGTATCTATTATACTTGGTGTTCGCCTTTTTGTTATGCAATAATTGCATAGTTATTTCTTCCAACTTTATAGCTTCTTAATGACACCTACCAATTTCCCCATAATACTCAAATCCCCTTCTTCTATATGAATAGGTTCATATTTAGGATTAGCACTAATGAGCAGCACACTATCTCCCATATGCATGACTTGTTTAAGGGTAGTTGCACCATTATAATACACAGCAGCTATATCTTGGTCATTGACGGCAGCTGATGAATCTATCACCACATAGTCTCCATTTTGAATATCTTTTTCTATCATGCTATCGCCCTTAACTTGCAGGATATAAACACTTTCCTTGCCCCTAAGGAGTTCTCTTGGCAAATCAAAGGTACCTCTTATTTCATCTACAATTTCTATAGGGATACCGGCGGCTATATCTGAGTACACCTTAATACGCTTTAGTTCTTCTGGCTTTTGGCGAACTTCGGCTACGTAGACTTCTAGGGCGCTTAAGTCTCTTTCGAATACCGTTTCTCTAAGGGTTATACGGTCTACATATTTATACGTTTCTATTGAGCTTGGTAAAATGCTTGCATTACAAATAGGAATATCACTAATCCTTTCAAACTTGTCATTTAAAAAAGCTATATTCTTACCATTAGTAGCAATGCCGTAATTCACCTTACTCACATTCATATAGGATTTTAACTGGTCAATGGCTTCTTCGATGCTAACAGTCTCTTTTTTAGTTTCTATGAAAATATAAGGTGTATTGGTCTTGGCGTTCATCACCACCACATCTACTTTTCCTGTCTGAGAAAAGTTTCTCACGGGATACTCTAGCTGTATAAGGCTTTTCGGATAACCGTAATTCGTCATGAGCTCACATATCACCCATTGTCTAACGGATTCCTCTTCTTGGTTAGCCTGAGCAATGCTTTCTGTATACAAATAATCCCCGTAGGGCAAACGGTAAAAAGCATTCATACGGCTACCTGTTTGCATACTTAAATAACGCGTATTAATATCTGCTATAAACTTAGAGGCTGTGCCATAGGAACACATAAAAAGTTTTTCCTGGGCTCTTGTCATACCTACATATAGTAGCTTTCGCTCCAGCATTTCCTCATCTTTTAACTCTTCTTCCTCTAAACCTTTTTGAGGATAGGGAATCACATCACTATTAAGGTCTGCCAAAATGACCACCTTAAACTCTAGCCCTTTAATAGAATGCATGGTCAGTAGTTTGACTTTATCTGCTCCAAAGCTTTCTTCTTGATTGTTTTTAAAGACAAAGCTCTCTACACCCTTTTCCTTTAAATGGTCCTGCAAAAGTTCTAGATTTTTATTAAGCTTAGATACAACTGCAATATCCTTTAATGAGTAACCTTGCTTAAGCAGTGCCCTAATCAGCCTTACTATATAAAGATTTTGCTCCTCGCTGGTTGCAAAATGTCTGTAAACAGGATACTCACCATGCCTTTCTAGGAGAGATGGTTTTACGAAATCATAATCAGATACCAAGGTTTCTTCTTTGGCTAATAAACTATAAGCACATTCTGAGATTTCTGTGGTAGTACGATAGTTTTTAGTGAGCTTATAGCCTTTTCCCTTCATATCATAGCCAATACTTTTAAAGGACCTCCCCTTGGTAAGCCATGCCTGAGGATAAATGCTTTGGGCCACATCCATTAAAAATAAAATGGAGCTCTCCGGCGAATCTTCTTTTAATTCACTTATAAAGTCTAGCTGCACCTTGGTTAGGTCCTGAGCTTCATCTATAATAATATGTTTATAACACTCATGCCTACTTTGAGTCTTGATATACTCTAAAGCTAAGCTATTTGCCCGAGAGCCATCTACTTTTCCTTGTTTTAGTAGCAAGCGCTCTACTTCTTCTAGCAGGCTAAATATAGCTTCCCGGCTCATGCTGTTTTTGAAAAGCTTGCTTGGCCCTTCTGCATTACTTACAGTCCTACCAAAGCGCTCTGCTTCTTGATAAGCTGCTAGGCTTGTATAATTACTTCCTTGTATCCAGTTCATCTCATCTTGAAGAAACTTCAGATTTTGTGTGTTTAATAGCTTCACTTTTGGATAACGGTCTTTAATATTATTAATGGCTTCCTTTACTATTTCATTGGGGATCTTCCATATATTTTCTAGTTCCTTTTGTTCGTCTGCTTTCCACTTGCAAAAATATTTCATGGTGATGGAATCTATATTTTTAACTTCTACATTCTTCTCTTTATTAGCTTCATCAAATAAACTAATGGTTTGTACCTTTTCCATCTTTTCATATAAATACTCAATGTATTTAGTGAGGGATTTATTATATGTGACAAATAATATTTTATCTTGACCATTACAATATTTTTCTAAAAGGTATGGTATCCTAGCAACACCGACTGAGGTTTTTCCTGAACCTGCTACTCCCCTAATAACAGCGTACCCCATAGCACCATTTTCTGCTAATTTTAGCTGTTCCTTGTTAAGCTTCATGATATTCCCCCTTGCTTATTTGAATTTATTATAACTTAAATATTAATATTTTTGTTAATTTTCCATAAGTTTTAAGTGTATTTGTAGGATTATCCAAAATCAAGTTTTATTTTGCTACAAGCTTTACAATGCCCTTATAAAACGCAAAAAAGCATATCGCCACTTTAAACGATATGCTTCCTCTATATATTCATATTCTATTATCTTCTTGCTATTATTACACCGTGTTTCTCATATAGCATTATAGTTTTGCTCAAATTAAAGTTATTTAAGTGTTTGTAATATTCCATTTAAGAATTTCACTTGTTCTTCAATGCAGTTAGTCAAATCACTTTTATATCGGGGATGTTCCTTCCAAAATGCTGTTGGGATATTGGCCACTGCCTTCAGTAAGTCTCCTGGATAATAGTTCCCTCTTGCAAAAATATTATCTTCTAATATCTCCAAAGCCATAGGCACCAAATAAGGTAAGCTTAGCTGCTGACCAATCATTATCCTTATATCTTCCTCAGTAAAGTCACAAAGTTTTTTCTGCCTTAGAGCTTGGCAAGTTACTACTAAGTGTGATTCAAATAAGCTTTTCTCCTCTATAACTTCCTCTAACTCTTCTAATGTTTTCCCTGTATTAAAGTAAATATAATTCCCCATAAGTTTTATCACTTTCTTTCCTTAAATACCTATGCTCCTTTAGTCAGATAAATAGCCCTTAAAATCCCTCCTGCTATATTGCTTGGTAACACCATAAAAATAAATACTATAAAGGGCACCCAGCCATAGGCTTGAGTCGTGTAATCACTAACTATGTAGGCGGATTTTATACATGTGTAAATAAATAGCATAGTGCTCAAAAATGCTATGCTATCCACTACAAGCCATATTCCCCTAAAAATTTTATATGCCTTTTGATCTGCATATTCTCCTGACTTGATTTGCTTGATGAATTTAGTAAGTGCCCAAATCTGTGTAACAATCATGATAATAATGATGCCGAGTATGATTACCAAAATGTTCATCTCTTTTATTAAGCTTTAATAACCTATCTTTCTAGCTTCCAAAGCTCATCCTCCATCCCTTAATGTTATTAAGTACCATTCTATATTTTCATAATATTTTATTCAATAGTTGTTCAGTAAAAAATCATACAAAAAGACTAGCCTCAGCTAGCCTTCCCATACTATTGTTCTTTTCTCAAAAATAATCTTTTTATCTACTTCTTTGCAATATACCCGAAATGCACTTGAGACTTTTGAATCACTTGCTCTAGCCCTTTTCCTGAGCTTACCACAATAAAGTCCTCTACTCTTGCATCAACTTCTTTCCAATCTATAAACGTTCCAAGCTTAATCCAGCTCTTAGCCTGATGGGTTTGCCATTCCTTTGGTGTATAAAGTGGCTCAGTTTAATTTATAATTCCTTTCACTTCTACTCATTTTTTTTGCTTGTCTCTGCTTTACTTACTTTCTATTTTTGCTTTATCTTCAACTTCTTTTTTACACTTTATTCATCTTCTTTTTTGCTTATTTCCGTAAAAACGTTTGTGGAAATGAGAGGTGCTGCCTGTCCGTAAGGGGACTTCGTAGTATTTTTTAGAGGCACTTGGCGAACTTTTTTAATGGGTTTTAGCCTGAGTGTCTGACCATCGGGAGTTTTCAGGCGTTCATTAAAAAAGTGAGCCTTAGTGCCTCAAAAAATACGGAGCGGAACCCTGTAGGACAGGCAGCACCTCTCATTTCCCTCCTAAACGCCTTTTTTGAACTAAGCAAAAATTTTTTCCACCTTTTATTAGGGATTCCACTTCTTGCCCACATATATAAAGGTGTAAAGATAAAACAAATAACTTCCCACAGCAGAATCACCACAGCTTCAATCTGAGGAACTGACCGGGTCGACCAAGTCTCAATCTGTCGTTACAGGTACCTCTGGCTCTAAGGAAAATGTTCACTGATGCGCTGCAAGGGAGGCGCTCATTTATAAGTTATTTCATAATGCTTTACACTTAGCAATACCAAATAAAGTTTTTTAACCAGAGTCTTAAGGTCACGGCTTCCTAGGAAGGACCGTCCGAGCCGAGACTTTAAGGAGCTCCTCACTCATGGGTTAAACTTTCATAGCTGTCTTCGTAGGCACCGTTCTATCTGTATGCAGGTGCTGAGGAGCTACCCCTTGCCTTAGAGCAAAGTTTACTTAGGCAGCTATGGAGGTTTAACTAGAGTCTGGGGCAAAAGAGAAGGCGGTTACCATGTATTCATTACTTGGTAACCGCCTTTTTTGCATTTATACCTAGTTATCGCTATTTTTTAAGTCCTGTAAAATGTTTTTAAAATAATCTATTACAAATTTGAATTCTACATCTGTCCTTAAGTTTTCTCTTACCCTCTTGTCTATTTCATAAATATCTTCTATGCTCATTTCTTTAAGAAATGCTTTCATACGTGCTGTACCCACAGTTCTTTTGCATAGCTTATAAAGACCTAAGCCTATCGGCTCGCCATTATTAAGATGGGCATTTAGAGCTAGATTATGGTCAAAACAAGGTGCAAATCTCACTACTTCACCTGTATCTACTTTTTTTAATACCCCAAAGTTGAATTCATGCCTGTCTGTATTAGCAACTAGTGCATCTAGCATTAGCATATTTTCATATGCTCCATTAAGCCCTACTTCTCTAAGATTATTAATAATCTCTTCATCATCTTCTAGCCCTACATCTTCAAAACGGTATCTAAAGGAGTCATAGTGCTCTAGCATATAGTCTTCACTAGTAAAATTCAAGGAGGCGATAAGATGTTCTTTAGCATTAACTTCCGGATTCACTGCATATTTATAAATCGCCATATCCATTCCTAAGTGCTTTCCTAAATAAAAGGTGAAAAGCTCGGCATAATTATTGTAGATGCTTCCTGTTTTGTACAGCCACCACGCTCCATCTTCTTTAATCCATGCTTTATTAAAGGAACCAATATTAGTAACCTCATGATTAATACTAGTAGGCACCCTGGCTGCTCGCCCACTAATGGATAGAGCAGAAATACTTTTGATATTTATTTTCCTATATAAGCTCACATCCTCAAAGGTCATATCTCCGTCCTTTTGAGTATCTTTAATCCAATAGCAGTCTGTCATATTTAAACCTTTATTAAACACCACGGCACTAACACGATCACTTTTTAACTTTAATTCATTTAATAGTACTCTGGCGTTAGTCCTAGTCGTATCTATTCCTCGTGTACCTAACCAATGTTGGAGAGCCGCTTCTTTCCCGCTCTTTAGGATTTCTGGCAAAAGTTCTTTATGCCCTAACATTCTTAGTTCATCTACTAATGTTCCTTTTAAGTTAAATTCTAAAAGCATTTGATTTTTACTTAATAAAATATATCTCATAGCTCCCCTCCTTTATACACCTGTCTATTTTTAGCCTTGACACTCATTACTTATATTATACCATAATCATTGATATTTTTATAATGCTTTGCAATTTAGCATATGGTGGTTAAAGACTTTATGTAGTCTATTTGTTACCTCTTTTAGGGACCTCATTCTTTTTTAGGTTTTTCTTATTAATCTGCTAGCTGTATTTTACAATAAGTTGTATAATACGTTGTATAATATGCTTATACTAAATTATCTATATATTTATGAGGAGTCATTATGAAAATCATTATTATTGGCGCCGGTAAAGTTGGCTACGCATTAGCTACTCACCTATCCGCCCAGGGAAATGACATTACAATTATCGACAACAATCCCAAAGCACTCGAAAAAGTTGAGAACAACTTAGACGTACTTCCTGTTAAAGGAACAGGCATAAGCACAAGTACCTTACTTGAGAATGGGTGCCAAAGTATCGATCTCATCATTGCTGTAACAGGAAGCGACGAAGTCAATATGCTCTGTTGTTTGACAGCTAAAAAATTAGGTGCACACCGTACTATTGCGCGTATCCGCGATCCGCAATATGCCAAAGAACTCCTTCTTATTAAAGAAGATCTAGGCCTGGATATGGTTATTAATCCTGAAGAAGCTGCTGCTGATGAAATCGCTAGGGTCCTTACTGTTCCTGGTGCAATCCGCCTTGAAAATTTCGCAAAAGGTCGTGTGCGTATGGTAGAGGTCCTTCTTAAAGAGGACTCTCCTCTAATTGGAACTAAAATGAAGCACTTTGGTGATAAATTTGGGGTTTCCGTTTTAATTGGTGCTATTATCAGGGAGGATAAACTGATTATCCCTACAGGTGATACAGCACTAGAAACAAATGACACCATTTATGCTATTGGAAAATCTGCTGCTATTTATACGTTTTGTAAACGTATTCATGATAAGCCTTCAAAGGTTAAAAATATTATGATTGTAGGTGGGGGGAAAATCACCTATTACTTAGCACGTCTTCTTAATGAAATGCATATCAAGGTTAAAATTATAGAAAATGATAGTGCCGTTTGTGAAGCCCTTTCTGAAGAATTACCTAATACCCTTATTATTCATGGGGACGGCACAGATAGCGAGCTTCTAGCCCAGGAACACCTTGAGGCAGTAGATAGCTTCATTGCTCTTACAGGACGTGATGAAGAAAATATCATCTCTTCTTTAATTGCTAAGCAAAGTGAGGTTCCTCGTGTTGTTACTAAAATAAGCCGTCATTATAGTAATGCTGTTATAGGGGGGTTAGGATTAGATACCATCATTACACCTCATGACATTATCACCAATCGTATTCTTAAATATGTACGTGGGGAAGCTGTAGAGGCGCTCCACCGCATTGTAGGTGGCAAAGGTGAGATTATTGAATTTATTGCATCAGCCGATGATCCTCTGATTCATATACCGCTTTATAAACTCCGCCTTATTCCTGATGTACTCATCGCCACTATTGTGAAGAAAAAAGAGATTGTTGTACCAAACGGTCAAACAATGATTAATCCAGGAGATAGGGTGCTTGTCATTACGAATAAAAATATCTCTCACTTAAAAGATATTATGGATACTACATCAGGAGGAATCACCGGTGAACTTAAAAATAGTATTAAGAAGCTTGGGAATATTATTAATCTGTGAGGCTATTGCTTTACTACCGCCTACGCTAGTGGCTTTCTTATACCAAGATGGGGACCTACCTGCTTTCCTCATCACAATAAGTATCGTTCTAGCAGTAGGGGCTACGCTCTCTTTCATTAAACCAACTTCTAAAAATATTTATGCTAGAGATGGGTTTGCTATTGTAGCTATGGGTTGGCTCCTTATGTCTTTTTTTGGAGCTTTCCCTTTTTACATAAGCGGTGCTTTTCCATCTTTTATAGATAGCTTCTTTGAATCAAGCTCTGGTCTTACAACGACAGGTTCTTCTATTTTAACCGCTATTGAAGGACTACCACATGGTGTTCTCTTTTGGCGAAGCTTTACTCACTGGATAGGAGGCATGGGGATCTTAGTACTTACTATTGCTATTTTACCTTCCCTAGGGACAGGTTCTATGCAAATTATGAAAGCTGAAAGCCCTGGACCTATCGTTGGCCGCATCGTGCCTAAACTGGGAAAGACAGCTAAAATTCTCTATAGTATTTATCTAGGTATTACCCTAGTAGAGGTTCTTCTTCTGTGCCTAGCTGGTATGAATGTGTTTGATGCTTTCATCCATGCCCTAGGAACAGTAGGTACAGGTGGTTTTTCTAATATGAATGCCAGTGTAGGCTATTATAATAGCGCACTGATTGACTGGATTATCACTATCTTCATGATCGTGTGTGGTGTAAACTTCTCCCTTTATTATTTGATTTTTAAGGGGAATATCAAGACTTTCTTTAAGAATAATGAGCTCAGGGTTTATCTTTGCATTTTATTAGGAGCCATCTTACTTATTACCGTTGATTTACTGGCACGTCATACTTATGGTTCCTTTGGTGAAGCTCTTAGATTTTCTTCTTTCCAGGCAGCTTCTGTTATGACAACCACAGGTTATGCTACAGCAGACTTTAATGAATGGTCTATGTTTAGTAAAATGATTCTTCTCATTTTAATGTTTATCGGCGGCTGTGCTGGCTCTACAGCAGGTGGTCTTAAAGTGTCCCGTGCTATTATTTGCTTTAAAAGCATCAAGCATTCCTTAAAACAAATTATCCATCCTAATGGTTATTACTCTGTTCGTATGGATGGCAAAAAGATAGACGACAAAACGGTACTTAGTGTCCTTAACTATTTCTTCATCTACATGATTATCTTTACAATCGGGATCATCATTATTTCTTTAGATGGGTTTGACTTTACTACCACCCTTACTTCGGTCATTACTACACTTAATAATATCGGACCTGGTCTTGGCCTGGTAGGACCTACGGGTAATTTCTCTGCCTTTAGTGATGTCAGTAAACTCGTTTTCTCTATCTTGATGATTATAGGACGTCTGGAAATTTACCCTATTCTCTTGCTACTTACACCAGACCTTTGGAAAAAGAATTAAAGAGGTATGCTCTATACGAAAAGAAATAAATTGACAACGGATAATAAATAAAGAGCTATAAAACGCAAGATTTTGTAAGCGTTTTATAGCTCTTTTGCTACTGTTAATAGATAAGTCTAAATTGATTACAAATGCATATACTGTTTTACGACTTCAAGAGGGAACATAGTGCGCTCCGCCACTTCTTCTACCGACATACCTTGCCCAATGAAACGCTTGATAACTACCCCCATATCCTCTGCAATTTCCACGATATGCTTGTCCGGATCATACACCCGAACATCACGCTGTCCCCAAGGATATTCTCTTATCTCATGTACCCACAGTATACCTGGTGTACGTTTTAACTCGGTGTACACCGTATCCAAATCTTCTACTTCAAAGTAGACTTGAAAATTATTTGATTCTTCTTGGACGCTATCTGATGGAACGCCAATTAACTCGGCATACCCTTGTTGTAGAGAAAACCCCTCAAAAGTAACATGTACACCAATGTCCATCAAAATCTTTTGCTGAAGAACCTTTTCATAGAAATTTTTTGATATCTCCATATCCTTAACTGCTAATAAACATCCTTGATATTTCATAGATTATCCCCTCCTTGATGATAGTATAGTGGATACCTCTGTGGCATCATAGTAAAAATCAGACATGTATTTCAAATAGTTTTCAGGGGTAACGCCGCTAATGGCCTTAAAATCTTTATCAAAATGAGCTTGGTCGAAATATCCGGTTTGTTGCGACAACGCCGCAAAGAAACATGGCGATTTTTGTATATGCCTTAATACATCATTAAAACGAACAAGACGGGTATAGCTTTTGACGTTCATTCCAATCTGCATTAAGAAAAGACGGTTTAAATGCCGCTGGCTATAACCGACCTTTTTAGCCAGTTCCGCAACAAGTATTTGACCCTGATGATCTGAAATGGTTTTTGTCGCAAAGAACAAAGCATCTGAAACAACACAGTACGCCATATAGTTATATAGAATCTTATCACACATACTAAATAATTCTGTTACATTGTTTGCGGTTTCAAAAGCACGGCAGAGGGAATTAAAAAGCTCCTTATCCACATCTTTGAGCGGCATACGCTTATCCGCAAATTCAGCTTGGTGGCAGTGTGTTATTTGATATAATCCACAAGGTGAAAGTTGTATCAATAGCATAACTTGATATTGGTTGGGTTCAGCTCCAAGCAAAGTAGGGGTTACAGAAGCCCCCCATAACTCAGCTAAAATATCTTTTCCATTATAGGCAAGAGACAATGTGCCACATGCGTCCGGCATAAGCGTATAATGTTCTACGAACATATTTTGCTTTGGGAAAACTATATTATAGAAGAGGACATATTGATCAAGTAGACTATGTGGTGGGCTGATATTAAAGGCCTTATCACTATGAATACGCATGCTGCATTTCCCCCTTTCTATTGAATGAAATCACAAGAGCTTTTAGCAGTTGATATTGGCTTTTTTTGCCTGAGAACATAAATCCCGAACTGACAATTTATAATATTTACCATCCTTGATAAAATGAGTGCCACATTGCCGAAATTCAAAATGAATGTTATTTCGTATACATTGCTCTCTTATATCAAGTACCCAATCATAATGAAATGGCCTAGCATCTTTATCAGACTCGCCGCCGACTACCACCAGTTCTATATCTTTTAAATACTTCTCAATATTGACTTTTTCAATTAAAGGTTGGCAAATAATATTTTTGTGTTTAATAGGTAGGGTAGAAAAAATGGAAAGACGATAATCGGCAGTCTCTTGGTTTTCTACTGTACAGCCAACAGTTACGTTATCATATCCATCGTTCCAATCTACGGGAATACAGTTCATAAATCGATCAATTCTTTTTGTGAGAAAAATAAAATGCAAGTCTGAACGCTCTTTGATCATCTTCCAACATTCCTGTCTCCATATATCGGCATCTTCAATTAAAAAATCAGTTGAAAAGCCAAGATAAACGGTTTGCCCTGCTTTAATTTTGTATTCCCCTGATTTATTTTTCTCAATAGGAACATTAAATTTGTCTGTGCGGACAATGACATTTGTATCTATGCCCCGCTTATCATCGCCTTTATGAATATAACAGTATTTACAGCCCTCACTATATCTATGACAGCCACGCCATGGGTTCCACATAGCCATAATAACACCCCTTTTTATACTTGATATGCCTATAGTTTACCAATAAATTCTATCATTTTATATACTAAAAAATTAAACTTTCAGTATATTTTATAATCATCCAAAATCCACATTTACTTTGCTACAGCTTTTACACTCATTACTGTAGCCTTTAGTCTCTATCATTTAATTCTCCTGCCTTTATGATAAACTAGACTCTTGCTATCACTTTATTAATATTATAATATTCTGTATATATCTGTCACTATATATCTTCTCATTAATGCACACTTGAATGCAGTCTAGTGTTTAGGGTATGTTGAAAATTTATAGCTGTTTATAGGAGGAGCATATGTTTATTAGCTTTTTATGTTTAATGGTGATTTTATCCTGTATTTTTCATATCATTACTTTTTATCATGCTAAGAAAAGTGGCATCATAATGCTTCTCTTTCCCCTCTCAAAAACTAGACTTTTTGCTTATCTTCTTATCTTGGCTTCTAACGCTATGGCCCTAAGTAGTTACACAAATCTAGCTACGCAACAAGAACATGTCATCATGCAAAGTAAAATAGCTGGCGTACAAGCATTTGCTGATTATGAAGAATGGGGTAATAACCCAGATATAATTATTCCTGGTCAAGAGGATGATTGGCTTCAAATGAGAC
The DNA here is from genome assembly GCF_000178835.2 of Cellulosilyticum lentocellum DSM 5427. Taxonomy (GTDB): domain Bacteria; phylum Bacillota; class Clostridia; order Lachnospirales; family Cellulosilyticaceae; genus Cellulosilyticum; species Cellulosilyticum lentocellum. The sequence goes on along the minus strand of NC_015275.1, from coordinate 284,310 downwards.
GTTCTCGATACGAAAGTAAAATAAAGCATAATCATAAGCTCTCTAGGGTCTACTTGTTATCACTCATAAGTATTCTTATGTATATTTCATTCGAAACTGTTTATATAACTCAGCAGGGACTTTATCTCTCCTCTTCACGCAAACCTTCTCCTTTTATTATAAAAATGCAGAAAAAACACCTGCAACTTTACCTGAATAAGGAAAATGAACTTTATCCTTTTTTCAAATTAAAAAACACACCTTTAAACCAAAAACGTTATGCAGCATTTATTGAACTTTCATAGCTGTCTTCGTGAGCACCGTTCTGTCCGTATACAAGTGCTGAGGAGCTATTGTCATACCTTGGAGCAAAGTTTACTTAAGTAGCCATGGAAGTAAACAGGGGATATTTATCATTCTCATCCTTTAGACCATCTTGATCACTATCTTCTGATGTGGGGTCAGAGATAATAGGTAATACCTTTATTTCTTGCCCTTCTTTAAACCATTTCGTGCTTTCAATAGCCTTAATATCATATACTACCCCTGGCCATTGCCATATTTAAAATCAATAATAGAAACGTCTACATCTAACTGATATTCCTCTTGTAAAAGTCTTATGATTTCCTCAATACTCCTCTTCGCTGTATGTAGCTTCTTCAAGGTATAACCTGTATCTACAACAAAGACTATATCTACCTTGTACTTGCATTAGCATAATTTAGCACTTTTATGTTATAATAGAATAAATTTTATAAAAATTCAATCTACTAGAGGTATTTTATGGAACATAAGAAATTTATTCAAACTCAACCTACTGGTAACACCTTATTTACTTGGCTATATCGCTTGCTTTGTTTACAGTTTATCCTTTTCGTAAGTTGCTATATTTTAAGAATAATTTTCTCTATCATAACTACATACCTACAGTCTGACTCTTCCTTTTCCCCTTTTATCTTCACTGGTTGTTGGTTTATTATTGCGTTCTTTTTATTCATTAGATTCGTAAAGCCTTCTCCAGTATCCGGAGATCTCTCTCTTGAATTCGAAGAAAACGAACTCAAATTACTTGGTAATGGAGACGAGCTACTGATTCCTTACAGAGATATGACCTCCATCGTTGTTTCTGTTTCTAACAAGGCGGTTACCATTTTATTAAACTTCAAACAGCCGAGAAAACCTTCACACTTACCTCCTTTATAGAACTAGAAACAATCTTGCAGCTTTTATCCCATAAGGTTCCTGAGAGTTGTCCTATCCTTTTAAAAGAAGACTACTTCATTACTACCTATAGAGCTGGGTTATTTAACTTATTATTATTGGTAGTGTACTTACTGTGATACTTCTTATCTTAATCCTATTAGCTCTCTATCACTATTTAAAAAAGTATCTTGTTTTAGGTCATACACTTATAGTAGATGCAGAGGGAATGACGTTGATCCACGATACTAAAACACAAACTTATAAGTATAAGGACTTTATTAAAGTAAAAGCCTATAGGCTTAAGTCAGACAAGTTCCAAGGCATTCTATGTCGCACGACTACTGAAACCTTCTTCTTATCAGAATTTGAAAATCTAGAAGGGATTTTTGAACACTTTAAACTTCGTTTGCCTAGTGACTGTGCCATTAATTCTCAAAAAATATTTTTATCTTCTACCACTTCTTTTAGGTGTGCAAACTTGCTTTTACTTTTTTACAACGTAGGTTTATTAGTTGCTTATATCAGTAGTAGCTTAATGTCTTCTTCTGAACCTGCAATAGGCCTTGTCTCAACAGCAATGGTTATTATCTTTGGCTTAGTTGCCTTCCTTATAATAAAAACACGTAAACCTAAGACCAACTCCAACATAGTTATCCGTGGCGCCAAAACATATTTTATCTGTGTTTTATTACTTCTAGCTGCTATCATGATTGCTACTCTTATGTCATAACATTATTGTAGAATAACATACACCACATCTCTTGAAAGCGTTCATAGTTGTCTTCGTAAAAATCGTTCTACCTCCAGGTACCAAGGAGCTTCTCATGCTTTAAAGTAACGCTTGTTTAAGCAGTTATGAACGTTTAACTAAAACCTACAGAGAGAAAGGCGCCCATCATGTCCTGTTACATGGTGGGCGCCTTTTAATTATTGGTACCACAGTAGCCTCAAATATTATTGTGGTATCGCTTTCTTTTAATATTATATTTATCGCTATTAACAATTCATTATCTAAAATTTAGCTTTGTACTTCCTCTAAATAGGGAATTGCTTCAATGGCACCATATTTTTCTGTGGTCTTGGCACCTACCTTATTAGCAAGACTAATAATCTCACTCATTTTTTCTATATTATTCAAAGTATCTTTAACATTATCTGTTGCAGCTAATAAGTAAAGTACAGCACCCACATATGCATCTCCTGCTCCCGTTGCATCAATCATATTTACTTCTATGCTTGGAATGATCCTTTTCTTATTATCTATAGATAAGACTGATCCTTTTTTTCCTAAAGTTACAATTACAACTTTTGCTCCCATACGGTGTATTTCACTAACAATACCATCTACTTCTTCTATTCCTGTTATGAGAACTCCTTCTTCTAATGAGACTTTAACAATATCTGCTACTTTAATAATCTCCTTAGATCTTTGTATAAAAATATCCTTTTTACTTTTATACAAGTCCTGTCTATAATTAGGGTCAAAACTAATGACTTTGTCATTAGTTTTACAATATGCTACAAATCCTAAATAGGTTTCATACAAGCTACCTCCTAGTAATGCAGTTGCGCTTCCTAGGTGAATAATAGCACTTTCTTTAAAATCATCTAAGTCTATCTCACTTATATTTAATCTTTCGTCTGCTCCTCTTATAAACTCAAAATCTCTCTCCCTATTTTCATCCAAGGACACAAATGCTAAAGTTGTTGCATATTCTTTATCAAATAAACAGTATCTTGTATCAACACCAAGTTTACTTAGCGTATCATATAAAAATCTACCAAAGCTATCATTTCCTACTTTTCCCACAAAAATGGAGCTTCCACCTAATTTAGCTATAGCAGCACTTACATTTGCTGGTGCTCCTCCTGCTTTTTTTATAAAATTATTTCCCTCTGATAGCTTTACTCCCACATTTTCACAAACAAAATCTACTAGCATTTCACCTACACATACAATACTGGACATTTTTCACCCTGCCTATCTTGGGTTCTATTTTATAAGAGATACGATTAAAGTATCTCCTCCTCTACCCATAACTTCTTCTATAGTTCAAGTTGTTTAAAAACTGCTTCTGCTATATCTTTATATAGGATATTAAAGCTTTTTTGCTTTAAGTCGGCTTCTAATACTGCTCTGTATTCATTATTAATCCACTCTATCTTTAGCTTATTTTCATATTCCGTAGGATGTATAATCATCTCTCCATCAAATGCCTTATAATTATTTCTAAATGCCATTAACTTAAATAATTTATTAACTACATCCCTTTGAGTCTCTTGCTGGATTTCTTCTAATGTATAATAATGTCTATTAATATCTCTTCCATTCTTAGTTTTCTCTAATAATTCAATATCATTCTTTCCAGCAAATAGCCCTACATAATAAACCTGCGGAATACCCGGTGCGAAAAATTGTATAGCTCTAGCTAGTAAATAGGCTGCATCATTATCTCCTAATGCAGAGTAATAGGTACAATTGACTTGATAAATATCTAGGTTGTTATAAGCCGTTGAACTATACTTCCTTTTAACATTTGCACCTTGTTCATAGAGATTAGATTTAGTTTGCTCAATCTCCTCATCTGTCATTAAATCTTTTACATCTACTATCCCTATTCCATCATGTGTATCTAAAGTAGTGAATTGCTTTTTAGGACATGTATTAAACCAATTAATTAATCTTTTGTTAGTCCCACTATATAGGGCATGAAGAACTAACATTGGTAATGCAAAGTCATATACGTAATAGCCTTTTTCTGCAATTTTCTTCTGTATTGAGTAGTGTTCATGAATTTCTGGTAATAACGCCACTCCATACTCTTCTACTATGTTTTTGCAATACTCAAGAATTTCCCATGTATCAGGTTCTATAAAAAAGCAATTACTTCCTTCTTTTTTGGTGGCATAAGCAAAGGCATCCAATCGAATGAGAGCAGCTCCATTTTCACACATAAACTTTAAATTTTCTTTAATGAAATCTTTAGTAGCTTTTTTACTAATATCTAAATCTATCTGTTCCTCATCAAATGTACACCATATTTTTTCTTTTGTTCCATCCTTAAACTCTACATCAATATAGGGTGCACGTGGTTTTCTTTTATAAATCAAATCAATTTGTTCTTGTGTTGGGTAACCATTGGTCCAGAACTCACTATACTTAATAAACAAATCCTTATAAATGGACTCATCTTTATTCTCTAGAAAATCCTTAAAATATACAGATGATTTCGAGATATGATTAATCATAAAGTCATACATTGTATAATAAGACTCACTAATCTGCTCTATCTCCTTCCAGGTGCCAAATTTAGGATCTACTTGATAATATTCCATAGGTGCAAATCCTCTATCTGCTGAAGAAGGATAAAAAGGTAGAATATGTACTCCCCCTACAATATTTTTTAGATATGTCTCTAGAACGAATTTTAAATCTTTCAAGTCTTTACCTATACTATCTGCATAGGTAATTAGCATAATTTCATTTTTTATACTCATTTCAATACTCCTCACCTCAATATAGTTCACGTGTAGATTATTTTATAGCCCCTTGCACAACACCTTCCAAAATATATTTCTGAAGGAATAAATATAAGATGATAACTGGAATGATGGTTAAAATTAACCCTGCCATCATCAATCCTAAATCCACGCTATAGGTTCCATAAAAGTAAAATGTAGATAACGGCAACGTTCTTTCCTTGGCATCTATTAATATAAGTGAAGGTAGTAAGAAATCATTCCATATCCACAATACATCTAGGATTGTAATTGTTAGGGTAATAGGTTTTAAAATAGGCCATACAATCTTGGTAAATACTTGTAGATTAGTTGCACCGTCTATTTTACCAGCTTCATCTAATTCAGTAGGTATCCCTTTGATAAATCCGTGATACATAAAAACAGCTAACGGTGCCCCAAAGCCTATATACATATAAATAAGTGTCCATTTATTCAAGATATTTAATTTGCCTCCATATATACTTACAAGAGGGATCATCAATGCTTGAAAAGGTAAGATCATGGCTGCTACCATGGCATAAAACATAAAGATATTAATCTTCCATTCTTTCCTGCAAAATAGATAGGCTGCCATTGATGCTGTCAAAATAATCAAGCCTACACTTAAAACTGTAATTAACAAAGAATTACCAAATGAACGTATAAAACTCATTTTTTCAGCTGCTACTATATAGTTTTTTATACTTGAATGACTTATTATTGAGAGTGGATTTGCAATAATATTATTGCTTGGTTTAAAAGAATTAATTAATGCAAAAAATATAGGTGCTAAATATACAATGAACAATATACTTAAGAAACTTATTTTTAGTATATTTAATATCTTCTTTTTACTCATTATGCTTCTACCTCCCTCTTTTTAGTTATATATACCTGGGTAATAGATATAATGGCTACAATTAAAAACAAGATTACTGCTTGAGACTGTCCAATGCCATAGGACCTTTCCTTAAATGCCTTCTGATAAACAAACATTGAAATAAGCTCTGTTGTCTTAAATGGTCCACCTTTAGTTAAGGCCATATTAACATCGTATACCATAAAAGTACGTTGAAGTGTCAAAAATACTGATATGGTACAAGCAGGCATCACTAATGGTAGTACTACATTTTTTATTCTTGCCCACCCCTCTGCACCATCAATGCTGGCTGCTTCTAAAACATCTTTAGGTAAATTTAGAAATCCTGTAATATAAATCAACATCATATATCCTGAATACTGCCATACACTTACAATAACCAAAGCCCAAAAAGCTCTATTTGGACTAGACAGGAGTGAGGAAGCAAAAAATGAATTACCATAGGTTGTTCCAAAGTAGGTTAATATATTATTAAAAATAAATTGCCATATATATCCTAAGGCTACTCCTCCAATTAAGTTAGGCGTAAAAAAACCTGCCCTAAAAATATTTTGTCCTTTTGTTCCACTGGTTAATATAGCTGCAAGGGTAAATGCCATAACATTTGTGATAATTACAGTTATAATCACATACTTAAATGTAAGCCCCAATGAATTCAAAAATCCTGAATCAGAGAAAATTTGTTTATAATTCTCAAGCCCAACAATAGAATACTCACTTGAAATACCATTCCAATTTGTAAAGGTCAGAAACAAACCATACAGGAAGGGTATTATGACTACTGTAAAAAATGCCACTGTTATTGGTCCTGCAAATAGTAAATAATCTTTGATTTTTTCCCACCATCTATACGCCTTTTTCATCTACTATCTCCCACCCTTTACTTATACAATTTAAAATTAACGGGTAGAAGCCTCTCCCTACCCGTTAATCCTTCTTATCAATCCATTCTTATTTATAATCTCCTGATGCCCAGTACTCAGATATAGTTGAGAATAATTCTTCCCTTTCTGAATAGTTACCTAAATATTTTTGCATAGCTGCTCCTACGTCTGCCCAATGCTTATTAGATAACATTACACCATTTGAAGTCTTACCATCTTTGATATATTGTTGGATTGATTTTCCTAGAGGATCATTAATCTCTATTGAAATATTTGTAAATGCAGGAATGATTGAACATTCTTGAACAAGACCCTTTTGTCCATTTTCTTGATAAACAATCCAATCTAAAAATACTTTAGCTGCATTTTGTTGTTCTATTGAATTTTGACTAGCATCTAAAACAATGGCTTTAGTTGTTGCCACTGGTAACTGGGTATTACCATAATCTGCTTCATTATTACTAATAGGTACTGGAATAAAACCAAAGTTGGTATTATCTCCTGCAAATTCTTTTATGTTCGCCCAAGCCCAATTTCCCATAAACCAAAAGCCAACTTCTCCTTCTCCTAATTGTTTAGGATTGGTTTCATAGGCTGCTGAAAGTGGATCTGCTTTAGCATAATTATATTTTTTCATAACATCAAATGTATCTAAAAGCCCATTTACTACCACATTATCTTTAATATTAGCCTTGTTAGTAGAAAGTTCTTCTAGTACCTTCTTAATGTCACTCGTATTACTAGATTGGTCACTAAATGCGGTTGTGAATAAATGAGCCCCTAAAGACCAGTCTGCAGGTGTTATGATAACTCCTGACTTTCCATTAGCTTCTATTTTTTGAAAAGCTTCTTCTAATTTGGCTGTTGTATTAATAGTTGTTGGGTCAACGTTTGCTTCATCTAAGACGTTCTTATTATAAATTAATCCCCATCCTTCTACTGCAAAAGGAAATCCAATAATCTTATCATCTGCTTTTAAAGAATCTAATGCACCAGGCATCGTATCATTAACCCATTTTTCTTGTGACAAATCTCCTAGGTTTTCTTTAAAAGCACTTACATCAGCTGGGTCTAGCATAGCTAGTGCAGGGGCATTATTAGCAGCATACAAAGTGGTTAACATCTCAAAAGGTGATTGTCCAGCTGCGCAAGGTATTACTTCCACTGTAATATTAGGATTCTCAGCTGTAAATGTTGTGGCCATCGTTTCTAATTGCTCTTGAATCTCACCTTTTGAATTTAAAAATGAAATTTTAACTGGGTCACTTGCTTCTGTCTTTGTTTCTGTCTTGTTTTCTGTCTCGGTTGCTGACTGAGTTGTAGCATTAGGTTTAGCTTGTTTATCTGAAGACTCATTTGACTTTGAACACCCTACTCCTAACGCCATACTTCCACATAGTAGTAATACACTCCACCTTTTTAACTTAGATTTTGACATGTTATTTCCCCCTTATTTTAAAGTATGTTCTAATACCAACCAGATATCTTAATAATCTATCTAGTTACCATATTTACAATAGAATAATAAATCAGTTTTTTAAAATTGTCAATCGGTTTCATTATTATTTATATAAAAATTTTAAATTTTAAATTTTGTTTTATGTTTATTTATACCAATATATAGCTTTAAAATTGATTTTTATTATTTATAATTCCTTACAAAAACATTTAAACTATTGAGTTTTTGCCAATTTAAATTTTATAAATTAAAACATTTGTTTAATCGATATTCATTTATATATTTATTTATGATATAAATCATGTTATTATACTGAATATAGTTACTATTTTCAGACCATTCTTATTTTAACACCGTTTTCATTTTAGTCATGAAAGGAGAATATAAGATGCATCGTATCAGTTTATCAAAGCAGTTACTTATTTTATTACTTGTACTGAGCCTTCTACCTACAGCTTTATTATCTATCTTAACCAATAATGCAGCACAAAACTCTATGTCCAATTCTATCGGGATGTACTCTCAAAAAATAATTGATTATCTAGGCTATAATATTAATTTTTCTTTTACTTCAGTAAATGCAACGGTACGCAATATTTCAATGAATGATTCTATTAAACAACTTATAAAGAAACATACCTCGCTATCTTCCTTAGATAAAATTGCTGTAACTAAAGATATTGATAAATATTTTAGAGATTTAGTTATGAAAGATAATTTTATTAGTTCTTTACATATATTATCTCAAGATCAAATAATATATAGCTCTGTATCACCTCTTAATTCATCTTTAAATGCCAATCAAATTGATTTATATTTACAATCTGAAGAATTTAGGCATTCAGATGTCATAAAATCTTTTGATACAAATACTGATCTTAACTCTAATTGGTTTTCGATATCTAATCCTAATTCTCAAGGTATCTATATTGGTTTAAAAGCTTCAGATAATGCTTATTTAATTTTATCTGTAAATCCTGACTATTATTTTAATTTAATTAACGCCACTTCAATTAGTAAGGATCTTAATGTGTTAATTATTGATAAGCAGGATAATATTGTCTTATCAGATAAAAAAGATTTGATTTTTAGTAACTTTCTAGAATCTAATGTTCCCTACAAACAACAGCTAATTCGTGAAAGTTCAAACTTAATATCTGATACAAAAATCTATAATAAAAAACTTGTTAGTTATTTTAACAGTGAAAATAATTGGACCATCATTATTGAAGCTCCTATTTACTCTCTTATGAGTGATTTCTATAAATCTTTATTGAAATTACTCATAATTATTATCACTCTAATGTTTCTTATCATATTAGCAAGTATATATTTCTCAAGAAAAATTGTTTTACCTATTAAACGTATGGCCAATTATATGGATTGTATAAAAAAGGGAAATCTTAATATTTTAGAAGAAGTTCAGACTAATATTCCTGTATCTAACAAAGAAATAGATTTGCTTGTTACAGGATTTATTGATATGCTATCTACACTTAATAAACTTATTTGCAATGCCAAAGAAGTAACTGCAGTCGTAGAAAGAAATACATTAGCATTACAAGATGTTTCTACTAATACTTTGAATTCAGCCACTGAAATTGAAAGTGCTATTGAAAGCATCACGCAAGGCACTATATCCCAATGTGCCAAAATTGAACAATCTGTTTGTTTAACAAATGAGTTATCTCATACTATTAATGAGGTTTCCTCATTTCTTTCACAACTCCAGTCAACCTGCCAATTTACTGTGGATACTAGTAAGAATGCTCAAATTGACATCGAAATGTTATCTGAGCATTCCTTAAATAATCTCTGTATAAGCAACTCTATTAATTTGCAAGTTATAGAATTAGGTAATCAAGTAGATAAAGTAAATTCTATCCTTACTATTATTAAAAATATTAGTGAGCAAACTAATCTATTAGCTTTAAACGCTTCAATAGAAGCTGCTAGAGCTGGAGTAGCTGGAAGAGGTTTCGTAATAGTGGCCAATGAAATTAAATCTTTGGCCTTACAGACTATTAATGCTATAAATCATATTTCATCTTTACTTAAAGATATTGAACTTCAAAAACAAGCTACCTTAACAGATTTAAATAAGTCTATTAAGATCTTTGAAAACGAAGCTCCTCTAGTTCAGAAAACCACAGATAACTTAAAAAATATTTTTAAGCAAATGGATTCTATTAATAACTATATTGTTGATGTCCATTCTCTTCTAGACAATTGTGTTATTAAACAAAATAATTTTAACGCTAATATTAAAGATATTTCTTATATTTCTCAAGAAAGTGTAAGTATCGCTCAAGAAGTAAATAGTGAGGCTATACAACAGACCACCTACGCTAACCAAATTCTTTTAGTTTCAGATGCCCTATCTAAAAGTGTAACTAATTTAAAGCAGTCTTACGAAAGATTTAATTATTAATTATTTTATGTTTTATATTGTTTATATTTTTTATATTATGTATTATATTTAATAACAGTTATCTTCATAAAGAAAGGAAAATTAATATGTGTAGTATTAAAGATGTTGCTAAGCATGCCAATGTATCAGTAACAACCGTATCACGTGTACTGAATGATTTCCCCAATATTAGTGCCAAAACTCGCCAAAAAGTTTTAGATAGCATCACTGCTCTAGATTATCACCCAGACTATATGGCTCGTTCTCTTTCTAAGCAACAATCCTTAATCATCGGCGTTATTATTCCTGATTGCTCTCATCCTTTCTTCGCTGAACTTGTGAAGCATATCGAAATGACTGCTGAAAATAATGGCTACAAAATATTATTATGTAACTCATTAAATGACGAAAAGAAAGAGCGTTCTTACATAAATATGCTTAAAGAAAAACGTGTTGCAGGTATTATTATGGGAAGCCATCTGATTAATACAGACTTTTATCAAAGCATCCATAGGCCTATTATTACTTTTGACCGTTACTTAGGTGATAATATTCCTTACATAGGATCCGATAATTTTACCGGTGGACAATTAGCAACTCAGCATCTAATCGATAGCGGATGCAAAAGTTTACTTCACATATCAGGTTCTCATCAGCTCCATACTCAAGCTAATAAACGTTCTGATGGTTTTAAAATTACCTGTATAGAAAATGATATAAATTATCAGATACTCGAATATCAGTATGCTCAGCTTACTTTTGATTATTATTATGAATATATAAAAACTACAGTTTCTCCTCTTCTCTCTGAAATAGATGGTGTTTTCTGCAGTAACGACATATTAGCCTACGCATTATATGTTTATTGCACTAATCACGATATTTCTGTTCCTAAAACACTTAAAATAGTGGGATATGATTATTGTCAATTCACAAGATTGCTTCAGCATCCTCGTATTACTACTATTGCCCAACCTATTCCTATTATAGGTGAATTATTATCTAAAAATATCATTCAAATGATTGAAGATGGTGAGACTCATAATGTTTATAGTCAAACTCTTGGAGTTAAATTAGTAAAAGGTATAACAACTTAATTTAATTACTCTATAACCCAATTATTTTGTTTATAGGTATCTCTGTCTCTAAGGTTAAACTAGAGTCTAGAGCCAAAGAAAAGGTGCTCATCATGTATCCGTTACATGGTGAGCACCTTTTTCTTTGCTGTATTTATAGATCCCATCTACTTTCTAGTTTTTACACTGTTTTTATAGATTGCCACTGCGTTTTATTATTCACTTTTTCAAAAAAGAATAGCCTGTCTCCTATCACATGTAAATTTTCAATATACCCTTGGTCTGATAAGTAGACTTCTTTTTTAGTTGATGGTGTATCTGGCGAAAATCTTTTAATTTGGTTTGTATAAAGACAATAAGCATAGGTATCATCTAGATTATCGTAGCGGATTATATCTTGTGCCACATCAGAACTTTTAGGTATTATATCACTTACTATATGGTTACTTAAATCGTTCTTCTCTATCTTGTCATAGTGCATATCCTTAAATAAGAATTTCTCTATGTAATAACATCTATAATAAAGCTTATTATTAATAAAAAGGATATCTTCATTACTACAGCTTGCACCACTGGTCTGGGCAATTTGCTCGATGCTTTCAGTTGCTATACTATACTTGTAGAATTTCTTATAGTCATTAAAGTAATAAATATTATTTTCATCAGCACTGACTACCCCTTGGCATGTAAAGCACTTTGTAACTTTACCGCTTTGTTCATCTACAGTATAAACATCTACACCTTGTAATCCCAATATAGTTACATTTTCCACTATCACAAATAGATGGCTACCCACTACCATCATAAAAAGCTTTGATTCTTTATTACGGTGTATAGGTAAACTTTTTTCTTTAGCTATTGGAATATCCTTTAAGGAGCATACTTTAGTTCTAGAATCTCCATCTAAATCAACCTTATAAATCACATTAGCAACAATGTAATAGATGGCATTCCCTACTACATTTATGGATTTGGCTTCCTCTTCACAGATGCACTTTTTGTCTTCCCCATTTATTTTGGATCTATATAAGAAGTAATCATTTTCTGGTTCCGCAAAGAATAAATATTCTCCTTGCCTTGCCATATATCCCCCATTTGATAGGTTATGTAGTGTATTGCCCATCTTATTGACTGGACCAGTATAGTGGAACTTGTGATTTGCTCCATTCCCACCCATTGCCGTGTCAGCTGGTGGTACATAGCCGTAATTCTCTGCTATCCCTTGTAAGCCCGCTAATCTATAAATATTATCAATCTTATCTTTAATTTCCTGGACACCTTTTCTATTAACACTAAAATACTCGAAAACATCTTCGTATTCGTCCATATAATCATGGTTTGCATAATCAAGGAATAGATACTCCATAATGGTTTGCAATATTGCTTTTTGGGAATTAATACTTTCAATATTTTCTATACTAGCTAGATTTACTTCAGCTTGTACATTCATTATACCTAAATAGTTTTTTACCGAGCGGATAAATTGTTGTTGGTATGATGTAATCTGCTCACCCATATTGGCAATTGTATAAAGAAGCGCTATCAAGAATTCTTTTTCTGTCTCATCAAGCTCTGAAATATTGACGACAGTATTTAGATCATACAGTCTTTTTTTCTCCATAGCAGATAAATCGTCTAATATAGCATCCGTTACTTCATCAATCTCATCTAATCTTTCATTAAGCTTACGACTTACTCTATCTATGGCTTCGCCTTGTCTTCTAAACTTTTCCTCAAAAGGCTTCGCTCCTGCTACCATGCCTTTTTGAAAATCTTTTCTTCCCATATGTAATTCCTCCTTAGATGTTAAAAATCATAGTCTGTTCCCATAACAATAGTATGGAATTCCTTTTCCAAAAACTCCTCTTTAACTTGGTTTATAAATTTGGTATCTGTAATTAATCGATAAATGGTTACCAGTATCCCACCTACATCCAACTGTTTTAATGCGCTTTCATTTCCAAGAGAAGCACTTATAGCTACATAAATCACATTACTTGCACTGGCAATACTATTAGAATAGCTTAAGATTTTTCGTGTTTTAACTTCATATATTTCTCTGCTACTATACTGGGCTGGATTATAGAATAATCCATGTATAGCTGCAATGAGCATATTAATGAAGCTAGAAACAGCAATCCCTCTAGTCACACTATAAACATCAATACCATTCTTTAAAAGCTTAGAGGATAAATCTGGAGATAAGCTATTAATGATAGGAATGGGTAAGCCCATTGTTGTAAATGCATCTGATGCTAGATGTACGGCATGCTTCATCACTGCTAAGATAAGATCCTTGTAATCCTTCTGCACTCTATCTACACTTTCTAAGAAGATATGCCCAATGTTGGTTGCTTCACAAATCTTGTACTCATTCCCTACAAGCACTGTATTATAGGATTCTAGTAGGAAATTATTCTTCGTAACTGTGTCTGTTAGAATATTAGCAGTACCAAAAATCCAACCTAATAATGGATCATGCCCTAGGGTTGTATATCTATGGTTGGCTCCACTTATGCCAGTGTTGCCTATAAACCCTTCTTTTTTGAAAGCGTCATATGGCACAGGTCCTGCCAGAGAGATTGGCACATATTTTTTTACAAACTTACTGGCTTCTTGGTCACCAACCCTTAAACTATCATTAGTTAACCAGTATTGTCTAATGCACTGCAAAGCTGTTGCGAAGAACAAGAATTTAACATCTACACTATCTAATTTAGTTACGCTAGCAAACTTTTTATCTATATCATTTATTATATTTTGAGCATTCGCGGCAACCTTTGCTACTCTATAAGATTCACTTGCAACAGTCTGCATATTGCTAATATCCTGTTTTGCTCCCTCTAGTGCTTGATTTTTCTTTGCTCTTAACTTTTCATACTTATTCATTTTATCTTTCTCTTCTCCACATCTTTTTCAAAATCATTTCAAGCTCCATGCCTTTTATAAAGTGTTTTTAATTTGCAAAAAAATATTTAGTTCATTATATCAAACTATATTATTTATTACCATACTTCTCCCAATTAAGATTCTTATGTTTTTTATTTATTTATCACTAATAAATCAAATTATCTTGCTTTTTACTAGTGTTATAGCGTTTTATTATGGCTCTATCACTTGTAAATCAAGACCGCACTTTGGACATTTGTCAGCTCCTGATAATATGTAATGACCGCATTTAGGGCAGTATGTAAATGGAATAAAAAATTTATTAGCTTTCATCTCTTTTTCTCCTTATCATCATTCTTTAAGTTGTTTCTGCTATAGGATCATTATAAAGAAAAGGGCGGACATCTTCTGTCCACCCTTTTCTTTATCTACTATTTAGTTGTATAGTTTAAACATCTGTTCTATGGTTTGCTTCATTTCTTCTCTAAAGTTCAGCGGCTCTAGTACTTCTATGTAATTTGCCTGACTTAAAAGCCACATCTTAACGCCTTTACCATATACCTCTGCTTGTATGATATAAGCTTCTCCCTCTTTCTCAACTATTTTAGCTGTTGGAAGTCTGTCTAATAGTGCTTCCAAAGAGGGTCCCCAGAATCTTAGCTTAATAGTCATTAACTCTCCTGGATACATAAACTGAATACGCTTTCTTATCTCTCCTTCTTCAAAGCGATTCTGCTCACTTAAACTAAAACCCTCTTCTAGTATCTCATAAGCTAATATCCGATCTATACGATACATGATAGGCTTTGTTTCATCCTTTAAATAGGCAATCAGGTAAAAATAGTACTCTGAAAACATAATGCTAATAGGTTTAACAAGCCGTTCTACTATCTCTTCATTTTGTTTAATGTATTCAAGCTTAACTTTCCGCCTACCACTAATAGCCTGTGCTAGATTTACCAGGGGTTCTATGCGTTTACTATTATTTTGAAGTTCTGTATAGTGGTACTTCTCACTCAGAATATATTGCTCTATAGACTCCTGACCTTGCCTTTTACTGTACCTAACAAGTTTTTGAATAATATGATCTAGTTCTTCTTTTTCTAAGGCTCTACTTTCTAATAAAATTTTAGCTAGTACAAGTATTTCCCCACTATTAAGATTTTCCTCTTGTCTTCCTATCATTTCGTAATGATAGTCTATGGGATTATTCCTAATATACACCCCACTATGAGGATCAATATCTTCTAGATATGTATTAAGGATTCTAATATCTCGTTGTACTGTTCTTTCATCTATGTCCATTTCAGTAGCTAATTCGGCCTTGGTATATCTTTTACCACCTTGTAAATGGTTGTAAAGTTTAAGTAGTCGTTCTGCTTTGCTCATTTTCTTGTTTTCTTCAGTCATTAGTATTTCTTACTCCCTTTTCTTATAAAAGCTACAAAAAGTATATGCAAAGAGGTAGACAGCTTTTGTCCACTATTTATACCATATGTCAAATTTATTATATCATCTAGTATCTCTATTTTTAACTATCCCCAATTTAACATGGATTAGTTGAATATATCCACATTTTTAGTCACATATCCCACCCCAAAAGAATTAGGTTGTTTCTAATATTATACCTTTTAGCAATAGAATAAGTCATCATTTACATGCTATTTGAACAGGTTAGTCTTCCCATGTTATACTATAAGTAATAAATGGCAACACTAAAATATTCTAGTTACTAAACTACCGTCAAGGAGGATGAACAATGGCACTTAGTGATGATTATCATAAAGAAGAATGTATCCAAGGTGTAATTTATAATATGTTCCCCTCTGCACCTTTTGAGCATGCTACTGTAAATGGGAATATTTATGGTGAGCTATATGCTCAACTTAAACACTCTCTATGCAGCGTATTTATGGAAAATGCAGATTTGCACTTTGATGAGCAAAGCAAAGACTATGTTGTTCCAGATATTATGATTGTTTGTAATACTAAGGCCTTTAAGAAGGGAACTAAAAAGTACTACGGTATACCTAAATTCATAGTAGAAACATTAAGCCCTTCTACGGCTAAAAAGGATAGAACTGTCAAAAAAGACTTATATGCTAAAAAGGGCGTAAGTGAATATTGGATTGTAGACTATAAATCAAAATCTGTAGAGGTACATTATCTAAAGAATGGTACTTATGAACTGGTTAACGTCCTTATGCTACAAGATGATTCTGAAGAGGATGATTATAATGCAAAAGAAGTTCTTGAACTTAGAGAATTTCCAGGTGTGAAACTTGTTTTAGAAGATATATTCCATCATGTAGATTTGGTATAAATATAAATTAAAGAAAAAGGTGACCACCCTGTATCTGTTATACATAGTGGTCACCTTTTTATTGTACTTAGAAAATCTCCTGATTTTCTTTTTATATCTATCCCCAATTTAGCATTTAGTGATTAAAGTTATTCACATTTTTAATCACATATACAGATTAATTCTTACTCGTACTCCTTACTTTTTGTGCGCCTAAAATCAGTTTAATGAGCTGAATAACTACTAAAGGCACCAATGATAGCATACCAATACTGATAAATTGTTCCTTACTCAAGCTTGCAATCTCAAATATACTCATGAGTGGCTTAATGGTCATGATCATTGCCCATAACACTACCCCTAATAAAGTAGCCAGCCAGCTTGCTTTATTACTAAATACACCTAATTGAAAGAGAGAAGCTTTGCCTCTACAATTTAAGCCGTGGAAAAGTCTTGCTAAACATAGGGTGGAAAATGCCATAGTGCTTGCCGTCAGATGATTCACTTGTTTTCCCATATAAAAGGCTACTAGGGTAACACAGCTAATTAATATTCCTTCAAATAATACCTCTAAAGCAAAGCTCCTTGATAAAAGAGGTTCATCCATTTTCCTTGGCTTTTCCTTCATAATATCTTTTCTATAAGGCTCTACACCAATTGCAATAGCTGGCAAGCTATCTGTTACTAGGTTAATAAATAATAAGTGAAGTGGTACAAAAGGATTAGGAAGTGCTAGTAATGAGCAGTATAAAACGGCTAAAATACCGGCTGTATTCCCAGAGAGTAAAAACTTAATGGCATTCTTAATATTTGCATAGATATTTCTACCATTTGATATTGCCTTTACAATAGTTGAGAAGTTATCATCTGTTAAAATCATAGAAGCTGCATCTTTGGCTACTTCTGTACCTGTAATCCCCATGGCTACCCCTATATCTGCTTGTTTAAGAGCAGGCGCATCATTTACACCATCTCCTGTCATCGCTACTACGTTACCATTATCTTGCCATGCTTTTACAATACGGATTTTATGTTCAGGAGAGACACGGGCATATACACTAATTTGATCTACCTTGTTTCTAAGCTCTTCATCTGATAAAGCATCTAATTCTTTCCCTTCAATGGCTTCATCCATACTATTAAGGATCCCAATTTGCTTTGCAATAGCTGATGCAGTTATTTTATGGTCTCCTGTAATCATAACCGGTTTAATGCCTGCCTTAATACAGTCTGCTACCGCCTGTGCACTTTCTACTCTAGGAGGGTCCATCATAGCAATTAAACCTAAGAAAGTAAGGTGATTTTCGTCTTCAAGGGTTAATGCCTTAGTACTGTCATAAGGCCTATAGGCAAATGCCAATACCCTTAAAGATTGCTCGGAAAAGACTCTATTGATTTGCTTAATCTGCGCCTTATCTTCTTCTGTAATAGGCCTAATACCTGCTGCTGTTTGAATATGGTCACATCTACCTAGTATGACATCAAAAGCACCTTTTGTAATAGCTACTTGCTCTCCTTTAAGCTTATGGGCTGTAGTCATTAACTTTCTATCCGAGTCAAAAGCTAGCTCTGCTAATCTAGGATATTTTTCTCTTACTACCAATTCATCTAAACCATAGAGCTCTCCTAAATCAACCAAAGCCACTTCTGTAGGGTCTCCTATTTCTTTAGTTTCCCTGGTAATCGCATCATTACATAGTAAGCTCATTAAAGTTAAGGTATGTTCTAATTCATTTTCTTTATTCACAGCACTAGTCTCTATGACCTCTCCATTTACAAAGAGCTTTTGTACAGTCATTTTATTTTGAGTGAGTGTCCCCGTCTTATCTGAACAGATAACAGAGATGCCTCCTAGGCTTTCTACTGCGTGTAATTTACGCACAATAGCATTTTCTTTTGCCATCTTTTGTGTACCAAGTGCAAGTACAATGGTAACAATAGAGCTTAAGGCTTCTGGAATAGCTGCTACTGCAAGAGAAATAGCAAACATAAAGGCATCTGCTGGGCTAGCTCCTTTTACTATATTGAGGGTTAAAATAATCCCACAAATAATGAGTATAATAACGGCTAATTTCTTTCCAAATTGATCTAGGCTTACTTGAAGCGGTGTTTTCTTTTCTTGAGCATTTTCTAATAAGTTGGCAATCTTACCAATCTCTGTAGACATCCCAATATTGGTGACAATAACCTCTGCTCTGCCGTAGGTAACAAAGCTTCCAGAGAACACCATATTCTTTCTATCTCCTAAGCTTATATCAGTTGCCGAAATAGTCTCAGCACTTTTGAGAACACTTTCCGCCTCACCTGTAAGAGAGCTTTCATTAACCTGCAGATTGTAGTTTTCTATAATCCTGCCATCTGCACTTATAAAGTCCCCTGCATCTAGGAGCATCAAATCTCCTACCATTAAATCTTTAGAAGGAATCTCAGTAGCATTCCCATCTCGCTTTACTTTTGCCATAGGGGATGCTAATGCCTTGAGAGCATCTAGAGATTTTTGCGCCTTTACATGCTGCACTGTACCTAGTATGGCATTGAGCATAATAACAACGATAATAACAATAGCACTTTCTAGTTTACCTAGAACCCCAGATACTATAGCAGCTACAATTAAAATCATAACTAAAAAGTCCTTGAACTGCTCCATGAAAACACGAAATATACTTTTTCTAGCACCTTCTACTAATTCATTACTTCCATACTTCTCCTTTAAAGCTCCTAATTCCTCGGATTTTAGTCCTTCTCTTGTTGTTTGTAATAAAGAGAGAACCTCCTCTGATGATTTATTGTAATACCTATCCATTTGATTGAACCTCCTTGTATATTGTCTTAGCGGGCTTGCAACTAACTACCTATATCAAAAAAGACTCTATAGCTGAATAAATAATCCCAGCTATAGAGTCTCACAAAACAAATTACGTTATCATTGCCGGGAAAGTCTCCGAATTGACGACAATGAATCTAGATATACTAGCAGTTACTCCCTCTATATATATGTATATGATTGTAACTGAGTATAAATTTATTTTTTGCAATTGTCAATTATTTTTCATTATATTTTTATTAGTTCAACCATCTGCTATTCTCATTTCTTTAAGAAATGCCCTCATTACTTTGCTTTTCAATATGATACTAGGATCTATTCCATCATGTAGATTTGGTATAAACATTACATTAAATCAAAAGGTGACCACCGTGTATCTATTATACATAGTGGTCACCTTTTAAGTTAAAACATCCAAAATATATTATTATCTCTTTGATTGTACTACTTTCATCTTTCTTCTATTACTCTTCATCTTTCTTCTTCTACTTTCTTTTGTTGCTCTAGCCTTTGATTAAATACTTCTTCAGTAATAGGGGTAAGGGTGTAGGTTGTAGAACCATCCACATTTACTTCACAGCTACCATTCATTGATAACGTTATCCTTGTCCCTATTGTCATCACTGTGGTTATTTCGTATGAATCATAAGGATTAAGATGGGCTATGATCCCTCCTTCTTCTACCATTAAGCTAGCTCTACTGTAGCCCTCATAAGTTTGCATACAAGAAACCTGCTCTACCCCATCACGATATAACCTAAATGTACCATCTGATTCCATTTTCACTAAGCAGTTATAGTCAGCGCAAGCATAGGCTCCTACAACTTCATCATATTTTAACTTTCTGATG
Organism: Cellulosilyticum lentocellum DSM 5427; assembly: GCF_000178835.2. Lineage (GTDB taxonomy): Bacteria > Bacillota > Clostridia > Lachnospirales > Cellulosilyticaceae > Cellulosilyticum > Cellulosilyticum lentocellum. The sequence goes on along the minus strand of NC_015275.1, from coordinate 264,053 downwards.
TATGTTAACTGATTAACTAATACTTTATCGTAAGTATTGGCATCATCTAGTATATCAACGATGCCAGTAGCCTTATTGTATGCTTTTATAGCGACTTTTTGCTCATTTCCTTCTCCTTCTAGACAAGCATAAGTAAGATATTTTCCATATAAAGAAGTAGTATAATCCCCCTGTGCTTGATCTGTTAGTAAAATAGGCTGTTCTAATGCTTCAAGTTCTTTATTATTAATGTCTTGCTGAACAAAAATTTCATTTTTAGCAGTCCTATAAACCACATAGTCATTAAATAGATCTTCTTGCAGTGAGCCACTGGCTAATTTGAATTTCATGTTGTTTCTACATAAATAAAGTGTTCCATCTTGTGTACGTGCCATAATATTGCCATGGCTAGGGCTAGACTTGAAGTAACTGCAATTTTTTAATATTGCAGTTACTTTGCACTCTTCTAAGGCCTTTATAAAGTAAGTTCTATTCCCTAAATACTTTTTATTAACTTTAGGTACTGCTAGCTGATAAAGTATCTGCTCAGAATTCAAATAATATATACTATTATCTTCTTCACAATAACTATAGCTTGTTACGTTTTCCGCCACCTTTATAGCTTCTTGCCCTTTTAATTTGACATATAGATGACTCACATTAGGTTCTGAAGAGCTATGTCCTATAAAGCATAATAGCTTTTGTTTATTCGAACCTTCTAGCTGCGTTAAATCTATGTCATCTATATTTTCTATGCGTTCTTCTTGTATTTTCTGGCCTCTAGCATGATAAATGACATAAGCTGGGTTACCACCATTTAATCTGCATAGTACTTCATTTTTACCAATCACACTATACTCTTCAACATTGGCTGCAATTTGTTTTTTATCGCCGCCCTTACTTTTCTTGTACAAATGATTGCTTGCATCTAGATAATAAATGTCTTCACTGTCTTCATCGATGTACACATTGTTTTGCTCAGCATCAGTATATATTCCTTTAAAATTATTTCTAATATCATAAAAATACCATTGGCTAGAGTCTAGACTACTGTTAAAAAATAAGTACTTACCACTTTTACTAAAGTTAAGCCCATCGCCACTTACATTCTCACTTATTTGAATAGCTGCTACTCCTTGTTTAGCAATATATAAGTTATTCGTATGATCTACGTAGGCTAAAGTCCCACTAATAGCTGAGTATGCATATTGTTCACTGCCTATCTGTTTAGCTATTAATTGCTTTTCTTCTCCTATGTTCTTTATGTATAAATTTCCAACCCCTGGCGTGTTCCAGTTTGTATACTCGAATCCAACCATTGCATTTAATTCATAATTTTCCTCAAACGCTGCACCTACTGCGGCATCCATTCCCTTATAGAAAATAATTCCTACGCCTAAACCTAGGCCTATGAGAACGAGCAAAGTCATAAAAACATAAAACCTATTCCCTCCATCCTTTTCCTGGCTACTAGCCCTGCACTGCATTTTATTCCTCCTCACTTCTGACTTAGCTCATCATTCTCAATAGGAATTTAACCTAATAAAACCCCTTTTATGATAAATTTTAAGCGATTACTAAGTAGCTTCTGATACAAAGTAATCGCTATTTTTATTTTTTAATTTGTTCTAGTGATAGTTGCTTCTTTTTTATTATTATCCCAATCTACAGTTACCCCTTTAGATTTAAAGGCCTTAGCAATTTGAGAAACAGGAAGCAAAATACGATTGTTTTGTGAAACAGCTGTGCCATCCATTAAAATTGTTTGGCTACCTACAGTCATTATATTGGAGTTTAGCTTCACCTTGATCACATCGCTGCCGTCAATAATGGTTGCTTCCTTGTTTTTTGAGTCCCAAGTAATTTGATTCTCATTGATGCCTAAAGCATAAGCTGTTTGGCGAAGAGGTAAATACGTTCTTTGACCAATTACAGCTGGTGGTGTATCCATTGGAGACTGCAGCGCACCATTCTTAGTCCAGTTCCTGTCATTAAGTTTAAATTTAACCACTTGCTGTACTTTATTCTCTATAGCAATATAAATTGACTTTTCCTCTTTGTTGCCAGCTCTATCTTTGACACTCACTAAGTAATTACCTGTTTGTATAACAGGATAGTTTACAGTACCACCACCTGCTGCTATACTTACCACCTTGCCATTAACAACAAGCTCTGTAATCTGGTTATTGTCCTTAGCTGTGATTATAATAACCGCACCATTAGCTGTTTTGCTTTGTGAAAGTACTAAGGTTGGCTTTTCCTTATCAATTATTTCATTAACATCTACATAAATACTTTCTGTGCTTTCCATGTTAAGGTCATCTTGTAAGACAACTTTATAGGTACCTGACTTACTAACTTCATATGTTACTTCTTCTCCTCTAGAAGCAATAGTAACTTTCGTGCTATTTACAGTTAATGTACTAAGTTTGTTACTATTAGTAGGCTCTCCCTTAATGATGAGATACCACTTCTTATCCTTATATTCTTTACTCACCTTTAAAGTAGGTTTATTGGCATTGATACTTACTTTATAATTCTTAGTGGTTTCATTACCAGCATCATCTGTTACAACCACTGTATATTCCCCTGCTTTAGTCACTTCATATTCTCTAGTATCTCCACTTTCATTAAAGGTAATGCGTGTACCATCTACAGTTACTTTAGTAATCTTACCATTATCTGATGCTCTTATCACCAAATAGTACTTGCTATTTTTAGTCGTCTGCCACACATCTACTGTGGGACTCGTTTTATCCTTAACTGTCACTTTATAAGATGTACTTCCAAAGTTCCCTAATTTATCTTGAAAACTAATGGTATAAGTCCCACTTGATGTCATCTCACACTTATATGTACCTGATACGGCATCTCCACTAACTAATGTGGCATACTTGCCACCTACTTGTACATAATTCACACCACTAGGATCGTTAAGTGAAATCATGAGATAAGTCTTTCCATCCTTTTCTTCAGTCCATGCACTATTAAATTGAGGTGCTGCTTTATCCACCCCTATGGCCCCAGGCGTTGTGCTAGTTACTTCTACACTTGCCAAAGCTAATACTGCATAATTTGTAGGACTATACGTCTTAGCATATAAGCAAGATAATTGTCCAGTAAACACTATACTCGTTGCTAAAACACTTGCTACTCTTTTATTTAATTTCATATCTATTATCTCTCCTCATATAGGTTATATAACTACTATAAACCCATTTTATTACAAGAGCATCAAATTTGCACTAATTTTCTAATTATTTATTATTTTATAATTAAATAAAGCACTCCGAAAGAAAACTTTTCTTTCCAGAGTGCTTCTTTGAAGTGCATTAAGCAATTTTGAATTCTCCTATAGCACTATCTAATTGCTCTGCAATTGCTGCTAGTTGTTTTGAAGATCTCTCCATTTTTTCTATGCCTTTGAGTTGGTCTTGTCCTGCCGCTGCTACTTCTTGCATGCTTGCTGCAGACTCTTCAGCTACCTTTGCCATATTACGTGTACGATTAGAAATACTTTGAGAATTTTCATTCACCTTTTGCATCCCATTAGCTGTTTTTTTAAGGCCTAAGACCATGTCCTCATAACAAGCTTTGATATCGCTAAAGGCTCTATCTGTAATCATTACACAATCCTCTTGCTCTTTCACAAGTGCATGAGATAAGCCTATGTTTTCTACTACCTGTGGATCTATATTAAATAAGTAGACACGATTTGATATTAGTGATTATATTAAAGTAGACACAAAAGGAGGTGCCCACATGGCAACTAAACAAACTCGTTATGATGAAGATTTTAAAAAATCAATCGTTGCACTTTATCATAATGGCAAAACTCAGACTTCTCTCTGCCAAGAATATGATATTTCACAGACTTCTCTCGCTAAATGGATTAAACAATATTCTACTGTTGAAACCGATGATGGCAAAGTCCTAACTGCTAAACAAATTAAAGAAATGCAAAAAAGAATGGCTCAACTTGAGGAAGAGAACCTCATATTAAAAAAAGCGATTGCCATATTCACGCCACACTCTCTGAGCGACTAGATGCTGTTTATAAACTACGTTTTCAGCATGATATTAAAACCCTTTGCCGCGTACTTAACGTAAATCGCAGCACTTACTATAAGCACTTCAACTCCGAACCTGCTCCAAGAGTAAAAGAGAATCTAAATATCAAACGTGTCATTCTTCAGATTTATTCTGACTATGATAAATGTCTTGGTGCTTATAAAATTACATATATCCTCAGTCGTGATTATGGTATAAACATCAGCGTGGGACGAGTGTACCGACTGATGCAATCAATGTCTCTTCCTAAAATGTCTACAGATAAACCTTGTAGAGTAAAACATCACAATCAGGGAGAATGCGATAATCACCTCCATCAGGAATTTAACCAAAAGGCTCCAAATCTTGTCTGGGCTAGTGATTTCACTTACATAAAAGTTAATGGTAAATGGTATTATCTTTGCATTGTCATGGACTTGTTTTCTAGAAAAATCATTGGTTGGCACATAGCTAGCAACCACGATGTCACCTTAACAATGTCAGCTTTTAATAAGGCTTATAAAAGCCGTCATGTTCAGTATGGACTCATATTTCACTCTGACCAGGGAGCTGAGTATACTGCTTTTGCATTTAGAAATCTCTTAGATTCCTATAATGTTGTGCAGTCATTTTCTAAAAAAGGATACCCTTTCGATAATGCTTGTTGTGAAAGTTTTTTCAAATATCTCAAAAAGAATCGCACCAATCGCAGAAGCTATCATACCCTAGAGGAACTTCGACTAGATATTTTCGAGTACATTGAAAATCTATATAACAATCGTCTTCCCCACGGTGCGATTGGATATAAAACGCCAAATGAGTTAGAAGCAGAATACTGGGATCAGCACGCATAATTATTGATCTCAACAAATTTTTTCGTTACAAATCGTGTCCAAACTATTGACTATACTCCACCTGACTAGCCTTATGCGTTGTCTTTTCTATCACTTTAATAATATTTTTCGAAGCTTTTTCTGACTCTTCTGCAAGACTTCTAATCTCTGCTGCTACCACTGCAAAGCCTTTTCCTGCTTCTCCTGCTCTAGCTGCTTCAATAGCAGCATTTAGTGCAAGTAAATTGGTTTGATTAGCAATAGCTGTAATAACCTCCATGGTGCTTGCTACTTCTTCTATCATATTTTTTAATGCTTCCATGGACTCATTTAGTTCACCTGATAAAGCTACATGTTCTTTCATCTTATCTTCTTGCTTCTTAACAGCCATTTCTCCTTCTTCTATAATCTTTAAGGATTGACCTGCACCCTCTGCTGAACTTGAGGTTTCTTTTGTGACTTGATCAATCAAGGCTGCCACCTCTAGAAGGGTTTGATTGATATCTTGAATAATCTGAGCTTGAGTGCTATTTCCTGATGCTACCTCATTAATGGCAGCAGACATTTGTGTAATAGTCGTAGCATTTTCCTGTGCCCTTTCTCCTATATCATGAGCCTGGGTATTGAGGACTCCTGCTGTATGTTGTAGTTTTTGAATAATATTTTTAAAGGCCTCAGTAGTATTTCCCAATGCTTTAGCTAAGATGCCATTTTCATCTTGGCGCTTTGCAAGCGCTTCTAAAATATCTTGTTTAGTTAAATCAAGCTGTACCATTTGCTTAGACACCTCGGTAATTTGCGTAATAGGTTTAGCAATGGAGCGGCCTAATATGTACGCTACCACAGCTCCTATGATTAGAGATACGATTAGACCTATTAAAATAGGAGTTGGCATCAAAGAAGTTAATTTTTTCATTCCCTGTCCTATATTTTCTCCAGCTTGTCCTGGTGAATTTGATGTCATCATATCCATAGTGTTATTCCTATTATTATTCATATAGATAGAAACACCTACATTAATCACTGCAATCACCACGGTATTAAGTAACGATAGACTCATAATCTTAGTTGCTATTTTCTTCATATATGTCCCCTTCATTTAAGTGTATTATTGATGCAATAGAATTATATTTCGGAAACCTTAAAACAATCTTAAATCAAAGATTAATATTGTTTTTTAAAATAGTTCACCATAAATACTAAATAAGCAAGGGGTTTTTAACAAAAAAGCGGCACCTTGTATCACATATACTTGGTTGCCGCTTTCTCTCATACCTATCTAACTAGCTGAATATTATTTATTTTTTTCTAACTGGATAACACACTTCTGTTACTAATTCATCTGGATTTTGTGTTTCATATGGGCTTACATGATAAATACAAAATGATACACCATCAAAGGCATAGTCATTATCTCTCACCCAATTAGCTACGGCTTCATTGACTTCATTTATTTGGTCATAGCTTCCTTTATAGGTGGCTGATGCCATTAAAATAGGCTCTACTGTTTTAAAGATGACATGTTCAGTATTAGGGTAAGTTCCTTTTACTGATTTTTGTATCTCTACATCTACATTACTTTCCTTATGCTCAGCATCATGGAAGATGGCAAGGGTATAACAAGGATCATCTGCTTGCAAATTAAGAGGTCCACATTCCTCCATCAGGATTCCCCAAAGCATACCTTCTGCCTTATAAGATGGAATCACTTGCCTTACACTTGCTACTGTTCGTTTTGGTAACTCTTTTAAAGTCACATTATATTTCATAACTGCTTCATCCTTTCCTAATCGGTTGATAGTCGTTTCAAGGAGTCTTAGCATTCTACCCACTTCTTCCTGCTTCTCACACACTTCACGCTGTTTAATGATGAGATACTTTTTAAGTGCTTCTTGATCTGTGTAGCTTTCTAATATCTCAGCAATCATAGCTAGACTAAAGCCCATATCTTTCAGCGCTGTAATACGATTCACTACGGGCAGCTGCGCCTCACTATAATAACGATAGCCTGTGAAATCATCTATCATCTCAGGCATCAAAAGTCCTATCTCATCATAGTGCCTAAGCATACGAATACTAATCCTTGATAACTTTGAAAACTCCCCTATTTTTAACATTTATTTTTACCTCACATATATGTGTTTTTGAGCTCAATTTGAGTATAAAGTATACCACAGTGTAAGAGTCAATTGCCATTTTAATTTTTATTTAAAATTTTTAAATTAATATTGACATTCTGCCACCAAAGTCATACCATATGACTATAATTATATTTTTAGTCATACAGCAAGGAGGGCTTTTATGTTTTTAGAAGTAACTGATTTAGTGAAAACCTATGAAACCGGAGCCGGTAGCTTTAACGCAATGGATCATGTCTCTTTTCATATTCACCAAGGTGAAATAGCTGTTATCTTAGGGCCTTCTGGTTCTGGCAAGTCTACTTTAATGAATATTGTAGGTGGACTAGAATCCGCCACCTCTGGAAGTCTCAAAGTAGAAGGTAAGGAAATTTCTACACTCTCACCTAAGGCGCTTGGCCTTTACCGCAGGGATACTGTAGGATTTGTCTTTCAGTTTTACAATCTTATTCCCAATCTAACAGTGAGAGAAAACGTAGAAATCTGCTCTCACTTGGGAAAAGAGCCTCTAGACATAGATGAATTACTTACTAAAGTAGGTCTTACTGAACAAACACACAAATTTCCTTCTCAGCTTTCTGGTGGTCAGCAGCAACGTGTGGCTATTGCTAGAGCTTTAGTGAAGAATCCAAAGCTGCTCTTATGTGATGAACCAACTGGTGCCCTTGATTACAAAACCTCCAAAGAGGTTTTAGCACTTTTTGAAGAAATCAATCGTAATTATCATACAACTATCTTGATGATTACCCATAATGACGCCTTTCAGGCTATGTCTCATCGAACCATTCGTATCAAGGATGGGAAGATTTTAAGTAATGAACTGAATCAAACGAGAAAAACCATAGCGGAAATTGACTGGTAAGGAGGTACTAGCCTTGAATTTTAAAAGAATGCTACGCGATTTTAAAGCAAATAAAATCAAAAATCTAAGCTTTATTTTACTTATTATATTAAGTAGCATGGTCATTATAGGCTTTAATCGTTCATCTACCAGCTATATCCTGGCAGTAGATAAGTTCTATATGGACTACCATGCTGAAGATGGAGAATTCACCTTAGAAAGTCCACTCTCAGCTAAACAAATACGCACCTTAGAAAACCGCTTTCAGCTTACCTTAGAAGAGGTCTTATTGACAGATATCAAGCTAAAAACCCTTCCTAATGAACCTATTCTTCGGGTCTTTTCTATGGACCGTTCTATTAATCAAGTGGCACTATTAGATGGTATCTTTCCTTCTTCTTCAGAGGAAATTCTCCTAGACTCTAAATTTGCTGAAGCCTTAGGGTATCAAATAGGTGACTCTATTACCTTATCAGGTGCCTCCTTTAGAATCAGTGGCTATGGTATATCTCCCGATTATGTCTATACCTTAAAAAATCCCGGGGACTTTATGGGGATGGCAAATAGTTTTGGCATAGCTTACTTAGCGCCTGATGGCTATGAACGCGTCAAACAAAAGAATGCAGAAGCAACTTTATACAGTTATCAAACTACCGCCAAAGATACGACATCATTTAAAATTTACCTTCAAAAAAATCTTTCTTTAGTTTCTTTTCTGGAACGCAAAGATAATAGCCGTATGACTACTGTTTATAATGATGCCAGTGCACCTAGCCTTATCTCGCTGATTATGGGTGTCTTACTGCTTTGTATTATTGGTTTTATTATTTCTATTTCCATACGTAATACCATCCAAAGTGAAAGTCAAATCATTGGTATTCTCTATGCTCAAGGCATCAATGCCAGAGAACTTTTAAGCTACTATTTAATGCTTCCTACCCTCTTGGTTGTAATAGGTGCTGTTATTGGTTATTTACTAGGCCTTGTTATATCTGGCCCTTTACTTATCCTTCAATCAAGTCAGTATACAGTTCCTCATGTGATCCTTGTTACCCCTTGGTATTTGGTGGTAATAGGCATTATCGTACCTATTACTCTTACTTTGGATATCACCTTTATCTATGTTAGAAAAGCCCTGCAACAAACACCCCTTTCACTTCTGAGAGGTAGTCATTCCAACATGAAAGTGTCACGGGTGGAAATGCTTTTCTCCTTTGGGAATTTTTCCTTCTTCAAACGCTTTCGCCTAAAAGCTATGATGAGAGAGTTTGGAAGTATCTTGGCCTTATTCTTAGGTGCTACCCTCTCTATGTTTATCCTATTTACAGGGTTGTACATGAAGGATTCTTGCGTGGATTATATGAATGAACTCCCCAATTCTATTCCCTATGACAATCTTTATACTTTTTATAGTCCAAAGGATTTACACAAATACAGTCAGCAAGGTGAGCTTACTGCCCTATACAATGTGAAATTCAATTATAAGGGAGTAAACAAAAACCTTACTTTGCAAGGCATTAACCCTCAAAGTGCTTTCTTCAACATGCCTGAGTTACAGACTTTAGGCCAGCATGAGATACTGATTTCCCCTAGCGTTTATTACAAATTTGGTATTCAAGTAGGCGATACCCTTACCCTTTATGATGACCAAGATAGTGATAAAACCTATCAGGTCTGTGTAAAGGGACTGGCTCCTTATGATTATGGTCTATACTTATATACATCGCTGCCTAATTATCACCATATCCTAGACCTACATCAAAATAGCTCCAATGCTCTCATGACTTATAGTCCTCTACACATAAAGGATACTAAAGTACTAAGCGAAACCAATAAGCAGAAAATAGTAGATGGTATGAAAAATTTCACTATGCTTATCACCGCCTTTACTAGCATTATCATTGTAGTTGCCAGTATCATCCTCATTGTGGTGATCTACATGCTAATGAAGATGATGATTGATAAAGGTAAGGTAAATATCTCTATGGTGAAAATATTCGGTTATCATCCCAAGGAAGTATCCGCTCTTTATCTAAGAGGTAATTACTTCTTCTTATTAATAGGCTATCTACTTGCTATCCCTGCTAGCTACAATCTCACCAAACTATTCTTTGATAGTATCTTTGAGTCCATGGACCAATATATTTTGCCTAGCTTAAATCCTTTTTCTTATGTATTAGGTTTTGTCATGATGACACTGAGCTACGCCTTTACCACCCTACTACTTAAAAATAATCTTAATCAAATCAGCCTTACTGAGGCGCTTAAAAATAGAGAATAGGAGGCTTTAACTATGAAACTTAATAAACTTTTTCTTTTAGTACTTAGTAGCTTGCTACTTCTTTCCGGTTGCAATACTGCTGAACCCACCTCTGTAGAAGTAGCTGCTCCCCCTTCTTCACTTGTCCTATATGGAGATGTTACTCCTGATAATTCTCAGCTTATCACCTTAGATTTTCCGGCTAAGGTAACTGCTGTCCATGTGAAAAATGGTGACATCCTTCAAAAGGATGATATCCTATTTACCTTGGATTTCTCTGATTACCTCCTTCAAATGAGTTCTAAGGAAAAAGAACTAGAGGAAGCACAAATTCAATTAAAAAATCTAGAGCAAAGCCTAAACCCTCAGCTGGCCCAGTATGATGCTACTTCCGAAAATCTAGCTTTAAAGAAGAAATATCTCCAACAAGACAGTGACCCTGAAATTATTCCTCTCGAAAGTGAATTAGAGCTTTTGGAAAAAGAGGCTACTACTACTAAAAGCTTATATGAGACCAATCAAGAGCTTTTTACAAATGGGCTTCTTGCTCAGCAGGAATTAGAGGCTAGTGAGCAAGCTTATAAGGCTATCCTGCAAAAAATAAAAGCTACCTCTTCTGCCATAAAGCAAATAAAAGATGCACGCACATTAGAAGTAAACACTTTATCTAATGAGCTTAAGAGCCTTAAATCTCAAATAAGTAATACTGACCAAGAAAAATCTACTAGTCTTGAAAAGCTTCGTGTTCAAATAGCACTTCTTGAAGAAACCATCAGTAACATGAAAAGTAAGCTAGATGAACCTTATCTAAGAGAAAATACCATCATTGCCCCTGTTAATGATATGGTGGTTTATGACATTGCCGTTATGAATGGCAGTGACCTATCTAGTACTAATGGCATCCTTGGTAAGCTGCTCTCTCAAGATTCTCTTTATATTTTAGCTGATATTCCTGAGGAATCTTTAAGCTTAGTCAAAGAAGGTCAACCTGTTTCCATTTCTCTAGCTGGACATACGGATTCACAGCCTGTACTTGCTGGCACTATTTCTCAAATAGCAGGCTGCGCTACACTAAAAGATGGTGATACTGTTGTAGAAGCCCATATTCAAGTAACAGAGGGTTCTAAACACCTCAAAGCAGGCCTTTCTGCTGATATTATTGTCAGTTATTGACACTTGTTTTCATATAGTGTTACTATTTATATTAAGATTCAGAAAAAAATTTTACTATTTTATATTAGGAAAAGAGGAGTTCATATGGCCACAGCTTTTTCAGAAAATGAAATACAGATTATCCATAAGCAGCTTAAAGCTTGTGCTAAAGAATGCCTTACTAAATATGGAGTCAAAAAAACCACTGTAGATCAACTGGTTGCAGGTGCTTCTATTTCCAAAGGTGCCTTTTATAAATTCTACGAAAGCAAAGAAATGCTTTTCTTCGAAGCGATTCATGAAATTGAAACGGAAATTTATGACCATGCCATAACTATCCTAAAAACGAGAATGGACCTTAGTCCCTCTGAACGTTTAGAAGAAGCTCTATTTTATGCTTGTCAGGTTCTAGAATCCTCCAACTTACTTCATTTTATGGAGCATGAACTTGATTATCTGATACGAAAACTACCTCCGGGTTTTATAAAACAGCATCTTGATGAAGAAGCCTCTTTAATTAACCAAATTATTAAAGACTCCGGTATTCAATTTAACTTAGACCCTAACCTCATTCTTTCCGTTGTACATTCTATTATTTATTTAGCTCCTAGAAGATCTATAGTAGATGAAGCATATTATGAGCCAGCCCTAAGATTTATTATAAAAGGTGCTTGCGAGCAGCTTTGCAAAAATGCCCTATGATAACATAGGGCATTTTTGTAACTTCTTCTATCTAATCAATAAGATTATTGTCCACTAAAAATTGTCTTGCAACTACCTCTGGTTCTATTTGCAATTCATCTACCTGATAATTCAGATTGATCATTGTTTCATTATTAAGGTAGCCACCTAATTCATCCAAAATGTCTACAATCTCTGGATAACGCTCTATAGTCTCATCACGTACAATAGGTATAGCATAATAGGGTGGGAAGAAGTCTTTATCATCTTCTAGTACAACTAGGTCAAATTTCTTTAATAAGCCATCTGTTGAAAAGGCATCAACCACATCAACTTCTTTATTCATCAAAGCTATATATCTAGGAGAGCCATCTAATCCGATGGATTCTTTAAATTTCAGATTATACCTCTTAGTTAATCCCATCATACCATCTTCTCTATTAAGAAACTCTAAGGTTGTTCCTGATACCAATTGGCCGCTATATTGGCTAAGATCACTAATCTTTTTAAGGTTATACTCATTAGCAACCTCCTTTGTTACAGCTAAAGCATAGGTATTATTAAAGTTCATCTGTTTTAAAACTTCTATATTATATAACTCTTTAAAATCTCTTTTAACCGTAGCGTATACCTCTTTCATATCACTAATAGGCGGATTGCCTAGGGTATCTCCATAAGCTGTTCCACTATATTCAATATACATATCAATAGCATTACTTGTTAGTGCACTAAAACACACTTGTGTTCCACCTAGATTAATCTTACGCTCCACCGTAATATCTGTCCTATCTTCAATTAAATCAGCTACCATATGTCCTAAGATCATTTGTTCAGTAAAATCCTTTGTGCCAATTGTAATGATTTTGTTACCCTTCTTAGGTGCTGCTATTGTACTAAATAAAAATAATATTACAAGCATCGCTGCTACTACCACACAAATCACTTTATAATATAACTTTGAAAGTCTACTCTTGGCCGCATCTACCTTTTGTAAACTAATGGGTGTTACAAGCTTTTCAACAGTTGCTACTAAGAAGTCTACTAAAAGTGCAAGTAAGCACGCTGGTATTGCACCTGCTAAAATCTGATTATTATTGACCGTTCTAATACCTGAAAATACAAGATAGCCAAGTCCACCTGCACCAATAAAGGCTGCCATTGTCATTAATCCTACTGCTGTTACAGCTGAAATTCTTACGCCTGCCATTATAACAGGAAGCGCTAATGGGATTTGTACTTTAAATAATATTTGAAGTTTTGTCAGACCAATACCTCTTGCTGACTCTATGGTTTGAGGTGGGATACTATTAATTCCCGTATAAGTATTTTTTATGATAGGTAATAAGGAATAGAGCACTACTGTCACTATGGCTGGTAATGTGCCAATGCCTAAGAAAGGAATTGCAAATCCTAAGAGTGCCATACTGGGTATAGCTTGTATAACGTTTGCAATACCTAGTATAGGTTTATTAAGTTTCTTGATATAGCAGATTAATATGCCTAATGGAACACCTATTAATATGGCAAACCCAACTGATAAAGTAGTGAGCTTGATATGTTCCACTAGTAATTCTATGATTTGACTACTACTCGATGAGATATATTCAAAAAAGTTCATCTTACTCCCCCTCCTCTATGTATTGCCTACTAAGTGTTGTTACTAAACTACTTCTTGTAATCACACCACAAAGTTTTTTATCTTGATTAATCACAGGAACGGTTGAAAGATTATTTTCATTTATCATTGTTAAAACATCAATCATGTTGTCTTCGCAATTTATTGATAAATAGTCGGTCTTCACAATGGACTCAATGCTTCTAGACTGATCCTTTATAAGTCTAAGTTGATTAGTATTAATAATCCCTTTTAAAGTTTTTATCTTTGAATCAATCACCATGAGGCTATCTACTTTTCGTGACTTCATCTTCTCTATACACCTAAAAACGGTATCCTTTTCATCACAGGTTACAGGTGTATCTAGCATGATATCTTGAGCCTTAATAAGCTCAGGTGAAGCCCAAATTCTATTTTTGCCTACAAACTCAGATACAAAATCATTTGCTGGACTTTTAAGGATATTCTCTGGTGTATCATACTGTACAATTTTACCTTTATCCATAATACAAATCTTATCTGCTATCTTAATAGCCTCATCCATATCATGGGTTACGAACACGATTGTCTTACGAAGCTTGGACTGCAACTGTACAAGCTCATCTTGCAAGCCATTTCTTGTAATAGGGTCTAATGCAGAAAAAGGCTCATCCATTAATATAATATCTGGATCTGTTGCAAATGCTCTAGCAACCCCAACTCTTTGTTGTTGCCCTCCACTGAGCTCTGTAGGATATCTATGTAAAAAGGTTTCACACTCTAAACCCACCATCTCCATTAACTCATAAGTTTTCTGAGTGATTTCTTTCGAATCCTTCCTTTCTACTCTTGGTATAATCTCAATATTCTCCTTGATAGTCATATGGGGAAATAAGCCTGTTTGTTGAATGACATAACCTATATTTCTTCTTAGCTTAATAACATCTTCCATACTAATATCTTTATTATCAATCAAAATTTTCCCCGTTGTTGGCTTTATAAGCCTATTAATCATCTTAAGCGTAGTTGTCTTCCCGCAACCACTGGCTCCGATAAGTACCACCAGCTGTCCTCTTTCAATTTCTAGTGAAATACCAGAAAGCACTTTTGTATCTTTAAACTTTTTAGTTACATTTTCAAATTTTATCATTTACATCCCCCTTTCAAAGTAACAACTTTATGATAACATGAAGTTGTTACTTTTGTCAAAAAACTTTACTTAATTCACAAAAAAGCACACCTTGTCACAAGTGATATGATACCTCCTAAGTAGACAAGGTAAATAACCAAAATCTACTTAGGAGGTATTTTTATGGCAAAATCACCCCATACATCTGAGTTTCGGGCTCGGGTTTCACAAGAATATCTTGATGGATATGGTTCGTATGATTTTTTAGCTACAAAATATCATATTGGAAGTAAAACATTAAGGCAGTGGATTGATAAATATAGAATTTATGGTGTTGAAGCCTTTACTATCAAACAAGGTAATTCTACCTACACAGCAGAATATAAAACCATGTGTATTAAGGCTGTTTTATCTGGTGAAGGAAGTGTTGATGATATCGTTGCAAAATACAACATCTCTTCAAGACAGGTACTCAGACGCTGGATTATAAAGTATAATGCCAATAGAGAACTTAAGGATTATGATCCTAAAAGGGAGGTCTATATGGCAACTGCAAGAAGAAAAACAACTATTGAAGAACGTAAAGAAATCGTTAAATACTGTATAAATCATAAACGTAATTATAAAGATACAGCCGCATTATTTGATGTATCCTATAGTCAGATTTACTCATGGGTTAAGAAATATGATACAAATGGTGAGGAGGCATTGTCCGATAAACGAGGTCGTCATAAAACAGATGATGAAGTCGATGAATTGGAACGCCTCAGACGAGAGAATCTTAGACTTAAACGTCAGCTTGAAGAAAAGGATATGCTAACTGAATTATTAAAAAAAGTGAAAGAGTTCGAAGGGATGTGAGACTTGGAAAACTGCGTTATGATTCAAAATTTATGGTAGTAAAGTTTTTTTATGAAAGTAAAAGCTGGAGCATCAGTTGGATGTGTGGGCAGCTTGAAATATCTAGATCAGCTTATTATAAATGGTCGCATCGTGAGGTCCCACTACAGGAAGAAGAGAACCTTAAGCTTACTCAATTAATTAAAGAATATGATGAACGTTTCAATCATATCTTGGGATATCGCAGAATGACTTCGTGGATTAATCATTTTAATCAAACCAACTATAGTAAAAAACGTGTGCATAGAATCATGAAAAAGCTTGGTATCCATTCAGTAATCAGAAAGAAAAAGAAGAAATATAAATCTTCTAATCTTGAGACAAGTGCTGAAAACAAGCTTGGTAGAAATTTTAATGCAACGAAGCCAAACGAGAAATGGGCTACTGATGTTACTGAATTTAAAGTACCGGGTGAGAAGAAAAAGCTTTATCTGAGTGCCATCATTGATTTATATGACAGATATCCAATTTCACACGTAATCAGTTGCAGAAATGATAATAAGCTAGTATTTAAAACATTTGATAAAGCAATAAATTCTAACCCTGATGCAAAACCGATTTTTCATAGCGATAGAGGCTTTCAGTACACAAGTACAGTATTCCAAAGAAAGCTTAAAGAACAGGAAATGGAACAGTCAATGTCTAGAGTAGGTCACTGCATTGATAACGGTCCGACAGAAGGATTCTGGGGAATAATAAAATCTGAAATGTATCAGATGTATGAAATCACAGATGAAGCCTCATTAAGATATGCAATAAATGATTATATAAGATTTTACACAAAGGAACGGCCACAAGACAGATATGATTGCAAGACACCACATGAAGTAAGAAATGAAGCATTAGTATCTGAAAAACCAACGGAATATCCTATTCCTGAAAATAAACGATTAGTGAAATACAAAGAAAAATGGTGTGCATAGAAAAAACGACCACCCAAAAATGTGTGATCGTTTATTTGCACCTTGTTTTAGATATTTAACCTGTCTACTTGACAGGGGGCATATCAAAGTGACTAAAGTGTGCTTTTTATTATATTTTATGAGGATATAAAAATATGCGAACCTTCTCTAGGGCGTCCTCATCCCCTACAAAATAATATATATCTCCATTACATAGAGTTGCATAGGGCCCAGGTGACATAAGCAGTCTATCTCCTCTTTTAATGCCTATAATCGTAGCGCTTGTGTTGTGCCAAAAGTTAATATCTGCTATTGATTGATTCAGATAAGGTGTATCTTCTGTAATCTCAAGCTCAAAAGGTACAAATGGATTGATTGCACGAAAACGATCTGTTTTATCAATCAGCTCCGATAGATGAGCATACAGTATTTCAACCTCTTTTTTTTGACGATTGATATCGTTCATGATTTCTTTTTTGAGATCATTAATGGTATGCACTTCTTGGTACTGTTTAACAAATTGTACTGCATTTTCATAAGATTTGATAACCACGCCACTGCCCTTTGTACTATCTACAATATCCAAATCAGCTAAAACACAAATGGCACGTCTTGCTGTTTCTGGTGATACGCCATACTGACTCGCTATAGAGGATCTTGCATATATTTTTTCCCCAACTTTATATTGCTGCTTCACAATTTTAAAAGCAAGATCTACTGCAATTTGCTGATATTTGGGTATATCTATCTTCACTTTTTCTTCCATCTTGGTCTCCTTTTGATTATCCTAAGCCCTACTCCATCTATTTAAGATTTATATTTAGGTATAATCGTTCTATCGTTAAATGATAAAAATAATAATTAAACGACAAAAATAGTATACCTAACTTAATAGTACATGGCAACACTAACCATGACACGCTATATAGCCTCATGCAATAAATGCCTATATTTCTAAACATGTAAAAAGCTGTTGCAGTAATAATCTTCCAATCACTACCACAACAGCTTTATCCTAATCACTTTTAATGATTATGCTTTTGTAACGTTTTCTACTTGAGTGGCACGAGGACCTTTTGTAATATCGAAAGTAATTCTTCCCTTATCTCTAGTTACAAAAGTCTATGCACCAACTACTTGGTATCTTCTCTTCAATAATAGACGCATTGAGATTGATCCAGCTTTCACACTTATTTAAAATAATAGCATCACTACTCACAACTCCTTTTAACCCTGAAAGCACTGCATCTACTTCATTAATCACTTCTACCCTTACTTCTAGCGGATATGCCTCACTCATTTCTAAAATCAGCTGCTTAAGTCTCCCCGAATTAGATACTGGCGCATCTAAGAAAATATGAGCTTTCTTAATCCCTTTCTCCTCCAATGTCTCCAATAAATACTGAATGGCTATCCTAGTTTTATCAATAAGCCTATAGGTTCCCCTTAAGCCTGCTAAATCTCTAATGGTCCCATCCATCCCCTTTACTAAAAGTGATTCTGATAAAGCTACTTCTAAGGTGATAATAGTATTAAAGCCATCTATATTCACTTCTTCTATAGGACTCTGGCATTCCTTCATCTTTCTTATCTCTAAATCCGCTTGCGAGGATATAGCTCTCACAAGGGCTAAGCGCTGCCTTTCGCTGAGCATATAGTGATTGCCTATTAAAGTAGATGCTCCCTTAATCTTATAATTTCTATTTAGCAAGTAATATAAATCTTCCCCCGCATTATTTAATATTTGAAGTGCTGCTTCATTAAACTCTTTGCTATCACTTGGTACATAGCCTCGTCTTACTACTTCACCCATGTTACAGCCTCTTTTCATCTTTGATTGACTCCTTCTAAGGCATTGACGTCACTTTCATTGTCTTAACATCTACATCATACCCTACAACAGTTGCCATATGTCCATCCTCTTTAATACCTTACTTTATTTCGGCTTATTTTCTCTTTTATATTTACATAGGTATTGCTGTTCTATGTATGTTATAATATTTTTATAATTTTCTGAATAAAACTATTATAACACTCGAAAGGATGTATGCTATGCATCATTTATTAAAATTTTCTTTATTAATAGCTTGTTGTCTCTTTGCTACAGCTTGTGAAAGAGACTATAATGATGATACTTATTACGAAACTGCACCTTATATAGATCCAGAGAAGGAGTCTTGGAAAGCCCTTAACGACTATACTGGGGAATTTGCTGATGGTTCTAAACTAGCTGTGGGCTATAGTGAATTAGAAGGTACTAATGATGAATATCCCTTGGGGACAGGTCTTATACGTGCTGACTTTATGGTAGTGGATACAGAAAACAACTATATTTCTGGCTTTCAGTGTCACTTAGAAAAATTAATTAATAATGAATGGTGTGTAGTAGAGCCCTTGGGACCTCTTGTACAAGCTAACAATGGCTTTGGTGAATTTTATAAAGAAACTCAGACTGGCAGAAAATCTATTAATCTAGACCTAGCTTGGTATCCCCTTCAAGAAGCAGGTACTTATCGCATTGTTAAACCTTTCTTTCATCGTGATACAAAAAAAGCCTATGAAACCTACTATGAGTTCAAACTAGTAGACAAAGAACCTAGTAGGCAGCCTATTAAAGGAAAGATTGTCTTAGAAAAAAATATATATGAACCTAACCCTGACACCTTAACTATTAAATACCTCTATGCTGAAGATCCTTTTGGTGTAAGTAATGTCTTTGATATTGAATATAATGACAATGGCAACTGGGTTTCAACCTATAATGGTGGCATAGATGCCAATTCCATTAGTTACCCTTACTCTCTCTATCTAAAGGATACCAAGATACTAAATACCTTTAGCTATAATCTCATCAAAGAAGGAAACTATCGTATGAGATTCTCAGTATGCCTTCTCAATCTTGATGATGACTCCGGCCTTATGACAGATTATTTTGAAACATGGTATGTCCCTTTTACTATAAAAGAAAAGCGGCAACCCCTACCTATTAGGTTACCGCGTCCTTAGCTATTCCTATTAATGCTTCGACTTTAAGCAGCTCAATTACACTGTAAATTTTGAAATTTCTTCTTGTAGTACCAGACTACTTTTCATAGAATCTTGAACACCTGCAACTACTTCACTAGATGTAGTCATAATATTGGTATTCTTCTCAGCTATATTCGTTGTACCCATTGCACCTTCTGTAGCTGCTTTTGCTACTTCATCAATAGCCAGCATAATGTTATCAATAGAAGCTAATAGCTCCTCTGCTGTAGCGCTGAAATCAGTTACTAGATCATCTACATAATTAGCATCTGCACTATAAGTATCTGCTACCTCTAGGAATGTTTCATAGTCCTTAGAAACATCTGTACCTACATATTCTAGTAATTCTTTTGAGTTATTAGCTAGATTATTAACCGCATCCATTACCTGCCCCGTAACCTCTTGAATCTGAATAACCGTACTTTTAGACTGATTTGCTAGATTAGTAATCTCAGAAGCTACTACGGAGAATCCTTTTCCTGCTTCACCTGCTCTAGCTGCTTCTATAGATGCATTAAGTGCTAAAAGGTTCGTCTGAGCGGTAATATTCATAATAGAATCTGAAAGTGTTTGAATCTGTTCCACAACTTGCGCATTCTCTAATGCCTCATTAAGCTTGTCTCGTATTTCATGATGCATCATTACAGCCTTATCTTTTGCTTTTTGTGTTTCTAGCTTAATAGTTGCTGCACGTTCACTAATTCTTTCTGCTTGTTCAGCACCTTCCTGCGATTTTTCAGAAATACTCTTAACTGCATGCTGAATCTCACGAGAGGTAGCGGCCATTTCTTGTGAGGAAGCTGCTGTTTCTTCCATTCCTGCTGCTAATTCCTCAGTAGTAGAAGCAATCTCTTCTATCTCACCATTAAGTACGACTACCTTTTCATTCACCTCTTGAACTACTTTTCCTATACCTATGGCTTCACCTTTAACTCTACCAACGAGTAATTTTATTGCGTTTCTCATTTCTTCCATAGCCGCAGCTAATTCTCCAAAATCATCTTTACGTTCTAGAAAACGCTGAGGTAATTCAGTAGTAAAATCACCCTTGCCCCATTTACCCAGTTGTTCTTTAGTAATCTTTAATGCATTTAAAATACCTATAGTGATACTCATAGTAATGCTTCCTACAAGGATGATCATAAGGAGTGTACCCGCAAATATCATATTTCTTGTTTGCCTCTCCTTATGATGGATTTCATCAGCATACTTTTGAACTAACTGGTCAATGTCATCGGTGTAATCACCTGTTCCTACTACCCAGTTAAAAGGTTCAAATAAAATGCTATAAGAACGTTTTGGACTAGGTTCAGTCTCTCCTTCCCTAGGAAAATGATAATTCGCATAACCACCATCCTCCTGTAATCCCGCATTAATGATGGCTTTCATATACTCAAAACCATTAACATCCTTTGCATCATAACGATTGGTACCCTCAGTCTCAGAGCCGAGTAACACGACATTAACACCTTCAACGGTATCAATCCAGAAATACCCACCATTGCCATATCTCATGTTTCTAACTAAATCTGCTCCTAAGGTCTTAGCTTCTTCTAAGGTATATTCTCCTGCCTCATATTGCTTATAAATATGATCTAATAAAGTCACTACTCCTGTAACTTGCTTTTGAATACTATCATCATACTTTTCTCTAATGGATTTCTCTAATACATCTAAGGAAACCCTATTACTTATATGTAACTCTAAAAGTGAGTAGCCTGCTGTCAAAATAATCGTAATTAATACTAAAATATTCAAGATAATCATTTTAGTTTTTACTTTAATATTCTTTATCATCACCTTTTCCTCCATTTCCACTGCAGTTAGTAATTATTATCCAATAAATTATACTATTATTTGCTATTTTTTTCAATATAACATTTACAATATTTTCAACCATCAATCAATTCTACAATAAAAGACATAGCCACTATATGAGGCCACTTTCCTCCTATAATAACTATGCCTCTTATTATTTCATCCATTATCTAGAGCATCCACTATGTTTTCGGGAATAACCAAAACTTGCTAGTAGCACCATGACACATAAAACTAGGGACGGTTCTGCCATAGTAGAAAAAGCACCACTTTCCAAATGCTTTTTGCCAGATAAGTATTCTTCTTATAACCTAATTAACTCTTAAGTTTGAGTACAATCTAACGGTCGTGGTAGCTGATAGTTTGCTGCTTGATACCAGTTTCTCTCTCATATCCATATGCATTTTCCTTGAAAATATAGGGCAAAGAGTGTAGTTCACGGCACTTTGGCAAAATGCCATAAATGCTGACTTTTTTTATTTTGCAAGATTAAATTGTAGAGTTCATCATCCAGTCCTGAGCTGTGTCACTGGAAATTGCCAGCTCTACAAAGCGACGCAATACCGCGGCCACCTCAGCTCCTATGGCTGTACCCTGCTGGTCGAAGATATTGCCTTTTTACCTCTGATTATGCCTGCCATCTGTATCTGCTTCACAGTTTCCTCTTGTCATGGCGGTGTTTGGGCTGAAGATAGTGTTGGAAGTGCCACCGAATAATCCACAGCTTACCACAAACTCAATATTCTCCTTTGCCCAATGGCCTACAATGTCCGTAAATGCCGTATTGGCCTGTTTATAGCCGATGCCGTAGGTGGAAATTTCACTTTTTTACACATAGAGTACCTCATTTCATACTGAGCATATCCACCTTATCAGCCTGCTCCACGAGATACTCTCTTTGCTGAAAGCCTAGCATTCCGGCAATGATGGAAACTGGGAACATTCGGATTTCACGGTTCAGCTTGGTTACACTGTCGTTGTAGATCAGGTAGCTGGTACGCATCATATTTTCAAAGGTCTGCACCGCATCCATGGTTTTGATATAGACCTGATTTGCCTTTAGCTCTGGATATTGCTCCTTTACCATGGCAATCCTGCCCAAGGCTTCGGAAATAATCCCTTCCTGATGCATCACATCATCTGGTGTTGATTTTGCCATAATGATGATTCTTCTTGATTTGATTGTCTCAATCAGTGTTTCACTTTCGTGCTTGGCATAGCCCTTTGTCAAATCCAAAAGAGCCATCAGGGCGTCAAAGCGTCCTGAAAGTTGCACCCCTATCTGGTTCATGGCATTGCTGATATTCTCATCCAGCACCACCAGTCTGCGCTGGATGGAGATAATCCATAAAACAATGGCTACAATAATTACGGCAACTGTGATGGAAGTTGGTAGCATAATAAATCCTCCTTTTTTATTTTTTTAATGGGCAGACAGACCACGATTTTGTCTGTCTGCCCATTTTGTAGTTTGTGTGCATGATTATCTTAAAATCAGGAAATCTTAATCTTCGATTTCATCTAACGCGTCACTGGCTTCAGCGATGAATGTGCGGCCTACATCAATGGCTACCGTCAGGGCACCCATAACCTCAGGTGTGAGCGTTTCCGGACTGGCAAAGTATTCATCCGCCTTAATAATTTCATTGGAAAGGTCATTCATAGCAGTGACAAGTTCCTCATTGCTTAAAAGCTCTGGACTTGCATTTACCCTGTCAGCGACTTCATCAAATTCTTCGGCCATGCTTATAAATTCCTGGGCAAGGGCTTGCTGCTCTGCTGTAAATTCCTTTTCCTCAACTTGTGTGGTTTCGGAAGGAGCACCTGCAGGCGTGATATTGTCTCCTTTGCAAGCTACAAGGCTAAGTGTCATTGTAAGTATCATTATAAATACCAGTAATTTTTTCATTTCTAAATCCTCCGTTTTCTATTGAGTTATATAGGACAAATTCCCTTGGGTTCACTTTATCAAAAATCTGCTCCTAAAAACTATCCACTACATGAAACATGATTTTTTTGACACAAATCATAGTTTTGACAATTCAGTTTTTATGGTAAAACTAACTTGGAGAGATAGAATCTTAGGAAAAAGGAGAAATGCTTATGTTTCAGATTGCAGTCTGTGATGACAATATTGATGAGTTATCTAATATGGTACAGCTCATCAACCTATATAGAACCTCAAAAAATTTTAGCTATGAATATGCCGTCTTTCCAAACGGATTGGATCTGGTTTCGGCCTTGGAAAAAGGAAGGCAGTTTGACCTATACTGTCTGGATATTATTATGCCAGGGTTTACAGGCATTAATGTCGCAAAGGAAATCCGCGTGTTTAACAAAACCGCGCCGATTTTATTCTTTACCTCCTCGTCTGAATTTGCCTTAGAAAGCTACTGCGTGAACGCCATTAACTACATCTTAAAGCCAATCTCAAAAGATAATCTTGCAAACCCTTTTCTCTATCCCTGTTGCACAGGGCAAAGCAAAGGAGATTAAGCAGCAATATCTGAGTTATCAAATGGAGGGAGGAACTTAAAATGGTAGTGACAATACTAGGACTCTTACGATTTGGCGTTTCTCTGGTCTTTTGCATAGTGGTGTCAGCTCTCTTTGCAGGAATAGAACCTACAAGGAAAAACAGGCTTGTCATCAAGAAATTCAGTTGACGATAGATGCAAAACTGCCTGACTCGCTTCCCTTTAGTGACACCCAGCCTTGTTCCCTCTTGTCAAACGCTTTGGAAAATGCCATACACGCCACAAAAAGTATGGCTCATATCGTAGAAAAGCATGGTGGTGTATTTCAGTTTTCTGTTAAGGATGGCTGGTTTATATTTCAGGCAACTGCATAAAATTAGCTGATTACTTCTTATTTTTCTACTCCAGCTTTTTTAGTTGTTTTTCTCTTGTCGCCTGTCTTGTTGCTGAACAATTAGCTATTTCTTTGCTACTTAAACAGCCTATTAATGGTACTAGTAGTAAGGCTACCATTATCCTACTAATCACCCTATATTTATTGACCTCTTTACTATCACTTGTTACATAGCCACGTCTTACCTAGGGCACCCACTATGTTTTCGGGAATAACCAAAACCTACTAGTAGCACCATGGCACATAAAACTAGGGACGGTTCTGCCATAGTAGAAAAAGCACCACCTTCCAAATGCTTCTTGCCAGATAAGTATTCCTGTTGTAACCTAATTAACTCTTCTTCTTGCTCGTTTGTTTCTACCACAATAAAAGCTGTTTGCTGAGTTAAAAGCCTAGTAGTGAAACTCCCTTTAACGACCTGCAATAATTCTTCTTGATTTAGGCTTTCTTCATGATGACTCATGGCTTCTAGTAAACACCCGTCTTTATAGGCATTTTGAGTAGACTGAAAAGTCTTTAATGGACTTGTGTAAATGAATTGCTTTCGCCCCGTATTTAATACTGCTTGGCCTTCATAGCTTCTCACATCTGCTAGAAGCGGTGCCCTAGTCATTTCTGTATAAACTCTAGCCCCCTTATAAAGCACATGAGGCCTTAAACTCAAATCCTCATTTAACTCATAGTAGTAGCTACTTTGAGGATATTTTTGTGCTAGACCTCCTAGCCGATAAGGCCCTAATGCCTTTGAAAAGTCTGAAGTTACGGCTATTACTACAGGGTAATAACCTACTTTTTCTTCTCTTAAAATCTGTTGAAGGGCACCATTAAAATTGTAGCCTCCATCACCAAACTGAGCCGCTGCTATATTCTCTATACCTTTGCTTAAAATACCTTCTTCAACCACCCATACCTCTGTTTCCTGCAAGCCTTGTTCTTCTATATAGCTCTCTGCTCTTTGAATTAATGTTTTTCTATCAGAATCCTTTGACCCATCTATTAAAAAGTAATAGCGTGGTACTAAATTATCTGCTTGAGGCAATGTCTTAATATAATCACTTGATAAAATAGTAAGCCCTTCTGTTTTTATAACCGAATAGTCTTCTTTTATAGGTTCAGAGGTGCCTTTAAGTTCAAGTTGGTAATCATCTATAGCAAGAGTAGCCGCTCCTGTATGAATAACTTCAAAGCCTGTTTGCCTCATTTCTTCACTACTAAAAGGAAATACTCTTAATTCAAGGGTCTCATCATTAAAATATTTTAATATCCCTGGGTCAAGACTTCGGCTTACAATACTTTGATATAAGCTGGTAGCTGCTCTTTCATCTGCTAATATGCCTTTCTTTTTTTCTTCTCCCACCACTAAATAGTAATCACTGACGTAAGCATTATCTGGCATACTAATGGTAGTCGCATACTCACGTTGGTCATCCATAGAAATATTTTCTAAGGTCAAATCAATCCAAGAGCGATAAATGTCTTGCTTTTCATCATAAGTAGTGGAAACAGCTACATCCTTTAGCTTAATTTCTGAGTCCCCTACAGGAAGGGTATCTTCTTCATTAACCAAGCCTTCTTCTTCCCCTAGGAAAAGTGCCTTCATTTTATTAAGGGTATTCTCATCAATATGATTTTCTTTTGTAAGACCTTGAAGGTAAAGATAGGATAAAATAGGTGTAGTATTTCCATCTACCACGTTTTCCCATCTCTCTACTCTAATAGCACTTTCTAATATATCCAAACTTCCTGCTAGCCGCTCTTTATGGACAGTAGCTTCCATTTCTTCTCCACTTATATAGCGAATGGCTGTATTGAAATTTTCACGATCTAGTCCTATTTTTCCTACAAAAAGTAGTGGCAAAGTAAGTAGACCTGCTATGAGAAGAGCTATGCTACTTCTTTTATGCCCTGTGCCAAATAAGCTTTTTGCTTCTCTTGCTATATAGCATACTTCCCATAAACTCGCCAAAGTTGGAATAAAAGCAAATAATCCTAGTCCATAAACTATAATTCCAATAAACCCAATCGGCATAAGTGGAATGAAGCTCACAAAGAAGTATAAAATGAAAGTACAGCCCACGCACTTGATATAAAATAATATTTTCCTTAATACCAAAGATTGAGTTGGCATCACCATAAAAGCTAAGCCATTAATAAGGGGCATCAACCAGAAAATAGGATGACTAAAATTGCCAATAATGCTCCCATTATTAAACATCCCTATATTATTAACGGCTAGCCCTAGATAAGGTAGCACAATAAGTACTAAAAAGGTGCACACCCAATACTGTATTTTTACTTTTCTTGATTCCATCTCCCTTGGGAAGAAATAAACGCCCCTATCTCTTTTTAAAATAAATAAGACTTGAAGAATGAGTAAAAGTAAACTGTAGAATCCCCCAATCACAAATATAATTGCTAATAGTTCACCACCTATTTGATTAGCAATACTTACCCCAATATATATAAAAAAGGGCAATCCTACTATAGCTTCAATATATTTACCTAGCTGACGCTCCCTTTTAATAGAATAAGAAAAGGCTATGCAGCTTATTAGATTAATAATGGCTATCACGGCTATATTTATACATACAGCAGTAAAAATTTGATTATCTCCAACAACTGAAGAAGCCCAATTCGCTAGTACCCCTATCATGCCTAGCCCCAATACTAGACTCAGGCCCATTAATATCAGAAGGGCTACTTTACTTAATTCCTCTTCTTCCTTCTTTCTATACCCCCACAGCACTATACCACCTGAAATAAGCATTAATACAATTCCTAAAGTAGTAAAGCCCCTTTCATTCTCTATGTTCTTCACACCCATAAGCCAATAAAGGCCCAGTAATAAAATCGGTATTGCAATCCCTAAACATACTGATAGCGGTTTAAATAACTGTTTCATTTCATCCCCTCTTTCTTAAATACCATTCGCCTATACCATTGACTACAATAAGTCCACCTAAATAAAGTACAATGCCTATGGTCCCATGAATTAGTCCAAAAAAATGACTTCCTGCAAAAGGTATAGAGGCTAAAATACGTACACTCCCTACTATATACCCTATTCCTATAGCCAGTACTAATGCCATGCCAAGCCATTTGCCTTGATTTATCACATGAGCTTTAAATCTAAAAAATAAAAGGACAAATACCATAGCCATAAATGTATTTCCTAAACATTCCTTGTTAATAGCAAAAGTAGCTGTATTGCATACGTAACCATATGTACTGTCATAAACAAAATAAACATTATAAAAAAGCTTACATAGCCCTACATAAGGAAGAAGTAAAACTCTTACTATTCCTTTTGATAAAAAATGATCCCCTCCTAACAAAAGAAAAGTGAATATAATCCCTAACACTTCTAATATCCTCTTTTTAATCTGTGCGTTAATCATAGCTCCCCTTCGTTTTTTCTCTAGCTTTTAAGCTATTTAGTGATTTTGCTTTTTCTATTTTGCTAGCCCTACTCCTTTATATTTTATTTGATTATTTAGAATTTATTTTACCATCTCTCTTTCTGTTTTTCAATATTTTTTTATCGTTTATCAATATATAGTATTGATTATGTCTTCTCCATTCCTCATCATTTTCTTGCGACCTTTACTTCAACTTTTACATTCTGCAGTTTTTGCTTTAATATAGAAATGCAAATTATCTAACAAAAAAACTCTAACCTCATATCATCTACTAAGTTAGAGTTTTGCTTATCACTTTTTTCATCTTATTATTTATAAAGACTATAGTTTATCTGTGTCCCTAAAAATTCGTAGTATCTTACAAATACTTCTTCACACGGTCTGGATAATTACTAATAATCATATCCGCCCCTACTTCTACCATGTTTTGAATATCCTCTTCCTCATTTACTGTATACACATTTACCTTCATACACCTTTCATGGGCCGCCTCCACCATCTCTTTATTTACTGTACGATAATGTGGATGAAGTGCATCTGCCCCTACATATTTGCAATATTTTTCTGGCTGGACAAGGTTTTCTATATAAAGTAAACCGGTCATAATAGATGCCTCTATCTGCTTGCATTTCACCATGGATTGATGATTAAAGCTTGATAAGATGACACTCTGCTCCATACGATATTTTTTAATAATATCAATGACCTTTTCCTCTAGCTCCTTATATAAAACAATCCCATTTTTAAGCTCTAAATTAAGTACAATATGATTTAGCTTAGCTAAAATCATAAGTTGTTCCAAAGAAGGAATCCCCATATCCCGAAGCTCACTGCAAGTAAAATCCTTTACAAAACCAGAATTAGTTGTGGTTCTATCAACTGTTTCATCATGGATAAGTATAGGAATACCATCCTTTGAAAGCTGTACATCCGTCTCAATCCCATCACAGCCTAACTCAATAGCTCTTTCAAAAGCTCCTATTGTATTTTCTGGTTCATGCCCACTAGCACCCCTATGTGCCATATTAAAAATCATAACCATCTCCCCCCTCATTTCCTTATAACTTATAATCACATGTAGTAACATTATGTGCTATTGCTGCTAGAAATGAGAGGGGGTAGCTGTCCTCAAGGGGCGACTTCGGAGTATTTTCAGTAGGCACTTAGCGAATTCTTTTGATAGTTTTTAGCCTGAGTGTCTGAGCAGAGCGAGTTTTCAGGCGTTTATCAAAAAAATAAGCTTAGTGCCTACGAAAATACGGAGTGGAGCACCTGAGGATAGCTACCCCCTCTCATTTCTTTCCAGTAGTAGATTATATTCTACCGTTATTTCGTCTTATTATACTTCTCTATAGCTTTATTAATGGTACCTGCGCTATTTTCTACTGCTTGCTCAGCACTTATTTCATTATTGAGAAGCTTTTCAAGATTTTCTTCAATACAAGCTCTTGCTTCTGGGAATACTGCTAAAAGTGCTCCTGTAGAACCTGTACTAGCATGTAATTGATCAATAGCTGTTTTGAACTGTGGTTTTTCGTTTAAATGCTCTTCCATGGCTGGTAAATTATATGCTTCTGTAGTAATAGGGAAGTAGCCTGTTGCTTTAGACCATTCTACTTGTGCTTCTGGAGAAACCATATACTTGATAAACTCCCAGCTTGCTTTTGCCTTAGCATCGTCCTTTTTATCTAACATCCAAAGAGAACCACCACCTATGGACACGCCGCCTTTGTCACTAGCATTAATGCTTGGGAAGTAAGCTGTACCTAATTCAAATTTACCATCTATGCTACTTAATATGCCTGAAAGAGATGCTGTAGAACCTAAGAACATGCAAGAGTTACCAGAAGTAAAGGCTTCCTTATTCACGTCTCCATCACGGCCTAAATTAGCAATAACGCCTGAGTCTACTGCTTCCTTCCACTTGTTCATAATATCAAGTCCACCGCCATTACTATCAAAGCTTACTGCTGTTGCACCATCTATTCTACCATTGCCATTATTAGCATACTCTAGCTGCTCTTTTACTAAGAATTGTTCAAAAAACCAACCATATACTTGAATATTAGCACCATATCTAGTTACCTTATCCCCATCTTTTTTAACAAGTGCCTTGGAAACTTCAATCATTTCATCAAGGTTAGTAGGGGCTTTCTCCGGATCGAGCCCTACTTCCTTGAAAGCATCTTTATTATAGTAAAGAATAGGGGTAGAACTATTAAATGGCATAGAGTAAAGTTCATTATTAATAGAGTAGTATGCTAAGATGTTTTGCTCTAATTTGCTCACATCATAGTTATCCTCATTAATCATATCTTGAATCTTATAAGCATAGCCACTATCAATCATCCATCTCGTTCCAATGTCATAAAGCTGCATAATATCAGGAGAAGCATCACCTATAGTAGCACTTTTAAGCTTATTAATGGCTTCATCATAAGAGCCTTGGAACTGTGCTTCTACCACAATTTCATTCTGAGAGGCATTGAACTGCTCAGTGAGTTTATTAATAGCTTCACCACCAGCACCTCCCATAGAGTGCCAGAATATTAGCTTAGTGGCATTTGCTGAAGCCACTGAAGCTGGCTGCGTAGTGGTTTGAGAAGAAGGACTAGCTTCATTAGCAGGTTTGCTGCCTGCATTATTAGCTCCTGTTTCTTCTGCTTCAATTGGACTGCAACCTACTGTGTTTGTTAATGTCCACATACATGCTATAGAGATCCCTACTATCTTCTTGAAATTCTTTTTTAAAATCTTCATTTCTTTCCTCCCCGTTTTGTTTAATCAAACTATATTTACTACCCTTTTATAGCTCCTGAAATCATGCCATCTACTAATCTCTTCTGGCCGATTACAAAAACAATAATAGAAGGGATAATAATCATTAAGGCTCCTGCTAAAATAACACCGTAGTTATTACCTTCTGAAAACTGCAACATACTAATACCAATTTGAACTGTACGCTTATTGGGATTATTAATGGTTAAAAGTGGCCACATATATTGATTCCATGTATTAATGAACACATAAATCCCTAAGGATGCCATAACAGGCTTCGAAATAGGCACTAAAATAGTAGTTAAAAACTGAAAATGCCCACAGCCATCAATGACAGCTGCCTCATGTAAGTCTTTAGGAACAGTCAGGAAAAACTGCCTCACCATAAAGATGCCCATGCCAGAAGTCAAAAAAGGAATGATAAGTGCCTTTAAACTGTCATTCCATCCTAATTGACTGACCGTTAAATAGTTCGACACAATAATAACTTCACCTGGAATCATCACCGTTGCAAGCACAGCAATAAATAGAAGCTTTTTTCCCTTAAATTCAAAGAAAGAAAAGGCATAAGCAGCCAAGCTACAAGTTAAGAGCTGCCCAAAGGTAACACAGATACCTACAAAAAGGCTGTTAGTCAAAAATCTACCAAAAGGCACCATGCTCAGGGCTAGTTGATAGTTATCCAGTCTTAACTGACTAGGTAAAAGCCTTGGGGGAAACATAGAGATTTCTGCTGGTGTCATTAAGCTTAAAGAAAGGGCATACAAAATCGGTGCTATAATCAAAAGGCCTATAATGATACTTAAAAGGTTAAGTTGCCATTTCGTTTTTCTCATCATTTATAATGCACCCCTTTTTTCTCACAGGCGAACTGAGCCATAGTAATGACAAAAACAATTACAAATAAAATCATAGATTGTGCGCTAGCCATTTCGAATCTACCATTAAAGAAGGCATCACGGTAAATAGAATGCACCAGTACATTAGTAGAATCCCCAGGTCCACCTTGCGTCAGCAATTTAATTTGCCCAAAGGCTTGAAATGCACCTACTAGGTTCATAAAGAGTACGAAAAAAAGCTGTGGAGTAAGGAGCGGTAAGATAATATATCTTACTTTCTTTCTATAGCTAGCACCATCTATATTGGCACTTTCTATTAGCTCTTCCGGAATGGACTTAAGCCCTGTAAATAAGAAGATAAAATTAATACCAATACTTAACCAAACGGTTACCATTGCCACTGCGTAAATAGCATACTTAGGATCTGCTAGCCATTTAATATCTGAGTGAAGTACTGCATTCGCAATCCCATTAGTAGGATGAAAGATCATAATCCAGATTATTGCAGCTGGTGCTGAAGCAATGGCCATAGGCATAGAAAACATTAGTTCATAAGCTCTGCTGTATTTCAATTTATTGTGTGCCAAAAGGGCTAACCCAAGGCCAATGAGCATAGATGGAATAATAATAAGAAGTGCAAATTTAAAGGTGATGAGTAAACTATTAAAGAAGCTAGGTGAAGTAAATAATTCTAGAAAGTTCTCCATTCCTACGAACTCTACGGTCTCTCCTCTTCTATTAGTAAGGGTAAAGCTTAAGTAAATCGTTTTAGCAAATGGGAAATACACAAAGACAGAAAATAAAATAAAACAAGGTAATAAGTACATATAGGGGACTAATCGATTATTTTTGAGCTTAGTATACTTGACTTTCTCCTTAATGTCCTCTACGTTAGCAACTGGTTCTGCCAAAGAAGGTTTTAATGCTTGTTCCACAATCAATAAGCTCCTTTCAGAAATAGTTTATAAAGTAAGATAGATATATAACTTATCTTTATTTTTCAAATTAAATGATAAACCTTTCATATTAAAGAGATATTGATTTTAGATTAAAATTAGTGTGCAAGTGTAAAATACTTGTTAAATAAAAAAACGAAATTATTAGTCGAATGGTTCCTATATAAAAGAAATACGGCGGCTTTGATTGTTATTTCAAAACCGCCGTTAGGCTATCTATATTCTGTTTGCACATGAAAATCCTGCCGCCAACGCAACGTCTTTTATTTACGTTGGGTAGCACGTATGTGCTTGCTTCATTTTTCATTTGATTGCTTGATTAGCGTCTGTATAGTGGATAGGCAATCGATTTGATTTACCTTCGTACAGGTCTGATATACTTAAAAAACCGTTCAGGATTATGATAAAAGTAAATTATCCTACCAGGGGAAGTATCAAAGCAATAACCAGTGCCTGTAAAATCAAAAGTTGCCATTGCCTTTTCAATCTTTTCTTCCACGCTACAATTTTCCTGCTCATAATCGAATGGGCCATGTTCAAAAACCATATACTCAGCTTCGGGAACATCAATCATAAGCATTTGTGGCGGTATTTCACCTTTATAATCAAGAGGAAGTCGTACACCATAACACTCTGTACGTGGAATACCCCAATCGCAGAGTCTGCCTTCCGGATCATTAATATATGCCATAATCTGACCACTGCCACTATTAGGCTCACTCCCACCATCATCATCCAACTTACCTTTGATACTATCAAGTAAGCCGCAAATTGTTTCGCAGTCCTGTCCTGGAATAAGACTTTGCTTTTGCCAAAAATCCCAATACCCATTACTCTCATAATTTTTAATGTGCAAAAATTTGTGTGCGGGAATGGTTACAAAATAAATTTTAATACCATCTGCAGATTTCATCATACCAATCTCTCCCAATCCTAAAAAGTAGCGGTCGAAAGGGTTTATTTTTGTACGAAGAACGACAGGCTTAGGCTTTTTTCGGTATTCACTTGGAGTTACACCATATGTTGCCTTAAAGGCTCTGGTAAAAGCTTCATGTGATGAAAAACCGTAATCAAAAGCAATATCTAAGAGGCTTTTTTCACTATCCCGAACCTCTTTTAATGCAAAGGCTAATTTTCTATGCCGTAGATAATCCCTAAATTGCATACCCGATATTTCTTTGAATTTTCTCGTTGTATAAAATTCAGAATAACCCAGCCTACGAGAAAGAAAGCGTAGTGTCAAGGCTTCGTCATTATAATTTTTAATACATTTGTCAATTTCATCAACGATTATTTGAATTTGCTTCTGCCACTCGTACATTCGTCTATTCACCTCGTTTCAATCACCCTACATTTATTATAAAGAAATCGAGAGATTACTACTTGACTTTACTTGCTATTATTTCGTTTTCTCTTTTAAGTACTGCATCTTTGTAAACTGCATAGTACCACTCGATCATATTATATCTCATAAATATGACAGCATAAAGTCTAAATCTTTGAAAATGCCAGATTATATATAGACCATTAAACAACAAAGAAAAAGCAAGACAGCTTAGCTTTCACTACGTTGCCTTGCAATTATCTTTTTACTTCCTTATCAGCCCCCAGCTTTAAGAGTCGTCGCTTAACCATTTTAGATTTTTTCTTATGATTTCTTCTTATTCTGCTGTTGTAGCTTCTCTTGTTGTTCTTCCTCCTGCTGCTGCTCTTCTTGTTCTATCTCCTCTTCTTGCTCTTGCTGTATCTCTTGATGTTGTATCTCCTGTTGCTGCTGTTCTTGTTGCTGCTCTTGTTGTTCCTGTTGTTGTATCTCCTGCTCTTGCTGCTGTTCTTGTTGCTGTATTTCCTGTTGTTGCTGCTGCTCTTGTTGTATCTCCTGTTGTTGCTGTTCCTGCTGCTGTATTTCCTGTTGTTGCTGCTGCTCTTGTTGTATCTCCTGTTGTTGCTGTTCCTGCAGTTGTATCTCCTCTTGTTGCCGCTTCTGCTGTTGTATCTTCTTCAGTTGTTTCTGTTGGTGTTTCTCCTGGTCCTGTATCTGCTGCTCTTGTATCTTATCTTGTTGTTCCTGTTGGTGTTTCTCTTGCTCTTGTGTCTGCTCTTGTATCTTATCTTGTTGGCCCTGCTGGTGTATCTCCTGCTCCTGTATTTGTTCTTGTAGCTGTTCTTGTATTTGTTGATGTATCTGTTGTATCTGCTTTTGTATCTGTTTTTGTAGCTCCTGTTGTTGCACTTCAACTTCTATCGTTGCTGAACAATTAGCTATTTCTCTGCTGCTTGAACAGCCTACTAATGGCACTATCAGTAATGCTGCGATTATCCTACTCTTTTTCATTCATACGTCTTCCTTCCTTTATTGATCTAAGACTAGAATTAACTCTTCTCTCAGTTTAACCATCTCATCGCTACTATATCCTACTAATCAATCATATATCTCTTGATACCCTTGCTTTTTATGTAATTGAACTTCTTTTAACGAGTCATTTTGTACCCAGTATACTGTCCTTAATAAATAAAGCTGCCCCTATAGATTTGGCATAACTAAAAGAGCCTTGAAAATATCATAAGAATGATATTTTCAAGGCTTTTCTTTGACCTATTAACTATTTCCATGTGATAGTAGCAGGTTTTCTAGGAACAGTTCGTGCATATTTCACTTTTGGATAACCTATAACCATACACGTTACAATTTGATCTGTCCCAGTAATACCCAAGAACTGAGGAATTGCTTTATTAGCTTCAGCTGCACGTGTGAAGAAGCCACTGAAGAATGTACCTAGTCCTAAAGCATTTGTCATAAGTTCCATATTAGAAGACGCCAAAGAGGCATTAATCGGTGAGGAAGACACTGTTAAAATAATAGCAGGCGCGTTGAAGAAGAGGCTGTCATTTTGTTTAGGATCTTGTTTATAACTTTCAGACATATTAATCCACATCTGAGCATATCGCTTAATCAGTGGCGAAGCGCTTTCATCTGCAAGAGCATATTGACCCATAGCCGATAAAGTATCAAAGGTCATAGCTTTTAAAGCATCTAAGTTGTCTTTAACTACAATATAAGAAACATTTTGTGCATTACTACCTGTTTGAGTAAATCTACCAGCTTCAATGATTTTTAGAAGTTTATCTGCTTCTACATCTTGTTTCTTGAACTGGCGAATAGTTCGTCTAAATTTAATAAAGTTAAGAAGGTGATCTGCATTAATGTTAAAGCTTTCCGCATCATAGTCTTTGACTTCATTCATATTGTATTCAGTAGTTGAAACAGCCTTTTGAGGGCAAATGGCAATACAATGACCGCATTTGAAACAAGTCTTGTTACTAGCTACAGCTTTTCCATCTACTAATGAGATATCTCTAGCAAAACAGTCCTTAATGCAAAGGCTACACCCTGTACATTTTTCGGTATTTATGGTAATCATAATAAAATACTCCTTCTATTTTATAACTAGTTGTTATACTATTTTAAGTGGGATAAGTAGAGAGTACAAGTACGTTTATATATAATAGGTACTATGCTCAAAGATAGTATGCTATCTATATAGGAGGAATCAATGAGTAAGTTAAAGAAAGACTATGTATATCCTTTAGATTTAGGGTTAGATTTAATAGGTGGAAAGTGGAAATTACGTATACTTTATCATCTAACCAGTGGAACAAAGAGATTTAGTGAGTTAAGGAAACTGTTAGAGGGCATTACAGAAGCAACACTTACCGTGCAGTTAAGAGAACTAGAAGGAGCTCACCTCATCGAACGTAAGATTTATCCAGAGGTGCCTCTAAAAGTAGAATATTCCTTATCCGAATATGGAATGGAATTGAAATCAGTATTAGCAGATTTATGTAAATGGTCTAAGAAATATGCCCGTGAGAATGAAATTAACATCCACTAATATACTCAAAAACGATATCAACCTCATATTCGTACGGTTAATATCGTTTTTCTTAGTTTCTGTAATTCTTCTACTAAGCTACATTAATTAAATTTTGTATTTCTTGCTTTAAAAGCCCTTCTGTTGCAGTGATGGAATAGGTCATTTGTCCTTTTTGCCAAGTAGCCACATATACCTTGTCATTATTTCCTTTTAATGTAACATTACTTCCACTTATAGTATCCACCACTACGCTATCATACACTGTATAATCGCCACTAATGTCCTCTGTACCCTGAGCTGCTCTATAAGAAATTTCAGCATCTCCTTTCTTCCATCTTATATCTACCGTATCATTACTAATATCAAATAGCTTACTTAGTTCATATCCTTCTGGTAACTTTTCTGGAATACTAAACTGAAATCCTACTGCATCTGCAAGCTCTTTTAATGAGTTATGTTCAGTATATGGGTTAGTTATCTGCTGAGCTCCTACTTCCTCTGCTGTCTTTTTGATAAATGTTGCTGTTCCTTCTGCTATTGAAACAGCGTTTTCAGCATTTCCTAAAAGAGCACGAAACATCTCAGCGGGAACATAAGTCTGTCCATTAATCATTGTAGGACCAACGCCAAAACGTTCAGGTGCAGTCGTACCTATTGCTACTGAACTACTTGCGTAATAGAGATCTAGACCTAATGTTAATGTGGTATTCATCTTACCATCATCTAAAGTAATCGTATGATCTTTGCCATTCCACTCCAGCTCAAAACCTAATTTTTCAGCCACCTCACGCAAAGGTATCATTTCACATCCCTCTATCGTTTTTGTCTTCATAGAAATAATGTTGTTAGTTTGTCCTAACCCAGTCTTGTCAGAAATAGCTTCGCCTAGAACCGCCTCTGTCATAATAAATCCCATCATACATGCTATAAATGCTTTTTTCATAACTTATTACATCCTTTCTTTTATAAATGTCTTCTCATACTAAATACAATTGATTTCATCCTAATGTTGCATTGTTATTAAAATTAATTTTTATTATACGGCTCTATACTTGTAGCTATTTGAAGCAGTTCATCACTACTTAGCGGCTTAGAGCTTTGGAGCGCAAAGCTATACTCATCCTCTACCCAAGTAATTAAACTATATTCTCCACTTTCTCCTTTTAGGGTATACTCTGTATGTCCTATAGTGCTATTTTTTATATCACTATACACCGTGTACGCGCCGCTAATATCTTGCCCATTATTTATTCCTATTCGGTAATTTAATTCCTCTACTCCATCTGAGTAAACTATTTCTGCTACACTTTCAAATAAGTCATTGCATTCTACCACTTTAAACTCTGGAGAGACATTAGGCACTTTAAGCTGAAATTTCATTTTTTCCGAAAGTTCCTCTACTGTTTTAACACTCGTGATTGAGTAATTTTCTTCAAGTGGAGGGGTATCGATTTTAGATAATTTCAAGTGAAGTCCTAATATACAAATAGTAAAACAAGCAACCATAGTTCCTATCTGTAGGTATTTTCTTAGAGATGTTTTTGAATGTGAAAAAGCTTCTTCTTCAATGGACAACTGCTGTAAATTACTTTCTAAACGTTGCTCCAATTCTTCCGAAACCTTGATTTTATCCATAATTTCCTTATATTTAGTCCTCAAAGTCATAGTCCTCCTTTAAAATTTCCTTTAGACGCTTTCTTGCACGATATAACATCGAACGAACTGTGACTTCTTTCTTCTCTAATAGCTTGGATATTTCAGCTGTTGTATAATCTTCCTCATAAAACAAATGAATCACCTCTCTATACTGAATAGGCAATTGACTAACCGCTTCCCAGACATAACTTAATTCTTCACTTAATGGCTCTGGAAATTCTTCTTTCGTAAGAGGCTGTGTCTTCTTAAACCAAGCAGACTTTAACTTATTTTTACTCAAATTAATAGCCACCTTTAAAAGCCATGCCTTCTCATGTTCCGTACTTACAAAAGCTGGTTTATATCTGAGCAGCTGAATAAGGGTGTCTTGTAAAATGTCTTCTGCATCACTCATACTTCGTAAATAAGAGTAACTTACACGTAGAATACTATCCCCATATAATTTGATTATCCTGGAAAGTTCAGGTGTTTCTTGATTCTGAGACCCCAAAGTAGCCTCTCTATGCTCTGTATAACTCGAATCTGGCTCCATCAAAGACTTTTCTTTAATGAACTTCGTTCCCATACTCAATACTTTATAAATCCATAGTTTAATATCTTGCAAATAAATTAATCCTTCTTCGACTATATCCACTCTTCCTATCATATGTTTATCTCCTATTAAGTCGTTTATGTTCTTTCCAACAGCCACATCTATTATACAAGTTAGCCAGTTAAATTGTTGCATACCTATAAAAATAAATCCTTTTTTAGCTGATTTTATTGATATGAAAAGAACCTCCACATAAATGGAGGTTCTTTTCATATCAATCTTTTCTTAAGAGAAACGCTAAGGCAATTCTATGTCTATTTAATAAATTCTCATGATGATCATACTCATCCCATACGAGCTCTACATTTTCTTCTCCAATACGCTCCCTCATGATCTCATAAGACATAGCAGAAAACTTTGGTGTATCCTTCTGAATAGTAATCTTTCCATTACCTTCCTTTTTCCCCGCAATCATCATCAGTTTAAAATTCTCATTAATCAAATCCTCTTCTCTAATAAACTGAATCCAATTATGATACCATTGAGAAGCACATATGCTTGCTATTTTACCATAATGAT
This sequence comes from Cellulosilyticum lentocellum DSM 5427, assembly GCF_000178835.2. Lineage (GTDB taxonomy): Bacteria > Bacillota > Clostridia > Lachnospirales > Cellulosilyticaceae > Cellulosilyticum > Cellulosilyticum lentocellum. The sequence goes on along the minus strand of NC_015275.1, from coordinate 225,244 downwards.
TATTTTTGAAAGCAGAATAGATAGAAATCAAAGCCCCAAGTGAATGGCCCATGATTTTCCTATCCTCTTTACGACTACTTACTCTAAATTCTCTTTCTATGTAATCTTGTAAATCACCACTTAGAAACTCTAAATAATCATCCCCTTGTCCCTCAAAATCATGAAATCTCTCATGATTAGACTTTGCAGCCCATGGGGTGTACTCATTTAGTCTGTCAAGAGGTGTAATGCCAACTATTATATGTTCTTCTAAATTTCCGCTGGTGAAACCTTCTTCTATTTCATCAATGATCCCTTTTAAAAACCTCATCAATTTATCACCATCATGGGCATAAACTACAGGATATGTTTTATCTGATGTATCATATCCCTTTGGTAAATAAATATAAATTTCTCTATTATCAACTGTTCTTGTTAAAATACTTCCTTTCATCTCTCCTATCCTTTCTTCAATTTACTTGGAGTAACACCAAAGCTTTTTTTAAATAGCCTACTAAAATAAAACTCATCATTATAACCAATTTTTTTAGAAACTTCTTTCACTGAAAAGCCTTCATTTAATAATCTGCTTGCCGCAGCCATTCTACACTTAATTAAATAATCTATTGGACGTATATTTAAATATTTATTGAACAAATAGGATATTCTATTAGATTTCTCCGCATATCTTTCTGAAAGTGTACTTAATGTAATTGGCTGCATATAGTTTTCCGCAATAAATTTACTTACCTCTAAAGTAAACTCTTTTTCACTTAATTCCTTTTTGTAATTGTAGTCTGTAAAAAGTTCTCTTAAAAATAAAGAGGTTTGTATCTGAAGATTTACTTTTGACATTAATTGATGCCTTGAAGATATCTCCATAAGCTCATCTAAAGATTTTAGTATCTCACCATAATTACCTATCTTAAACTCAAAGGTTGAATTCATATATGAAGCAGGAGCTAGATATTCATCTGCTATATAATAGATATTGATATGTTCAAATGCTTCATCGCCCATGACCTTAAAGGATAATTGTTTATTCTTACAGCCATGAATGACCTTACCTGGCTCTGCCATAAAAACTTCATTATCAAACTCGACTTTAGCCCTTCCTTTAATAGGAAAAATAAATGCAGAAAGATTGGTCATGTAACTATTTTTAGTATATGTAGGCCCTTTCGTAAATCTTTCTATTCTAAAAACTTCAAAGGTGTTTTTTCTAAACTCCTCTATCAACTCACTTTTCTTAACATTCCTCAAATAAACAAGCTCCTTTCAACTACATTTAATCGTATTTAAATAATTGTCCATGTTTTTGTTTTAGTATATTCTACTGCTATTTTTTCTGTGTTATAATTTCCTTTGAAATTGATAATGATTATCAAAATATCCGTAATATAAGCTTACATTATTTTTAGTAATTGTTCAAGAAAGGATCTAAATATGCAAGACATCTTAAATACTTCTTATGAGAAAAGTCAGAAGCTCCAAAAATCCTTTAATTTATTTATATTGGGTCTGATTATACTACTGATTGTTTCTGTGATTTTATCAGTATCTTTTGGCTCACTCAGACTAAAACCTTCTGTATCCTATAGCATCATATTAAATAAGTTATTTGGCTTATCCTTAGGGGATCCTTCCCAGGTCAATAATCTATCAACTTATAATGTTGTTTGGTTAATTAGAATGCCTAGAGTTTTACTTGCCATTGCTGTTGGAGCTGGGCTGGCTATATGTGGAACCATCATGCAGGCAACCGTTCAAAATCCCCTGGCTGAACCCTATATTTTAGGGATTTCTTCTGGTGCATCCCTAGGAGCAACTTTCTCTATCATGTTAGGATTAGGCTCTTTTAGCCTCTTTTCAGTTAGTAGTGTATCCTTTTGGGCATTTCTAGGTGCTTTAGGTGCTTCTGTTCTAGTCCTATTGCTATCTTCAATGGGAAGTAAGATATCCTCTGCTAAATTGGTCCTATCTGGAACTGTAGTTAGTGCTTTATGTACCTCTTTATCCAATTTCATCATGTCTATTGCTAGTAACGCTGAGGGCATGCAAAGCGTAAAATTTTGGACAATGGGTTCTTTAGCAGCAGCTAAATGGCAGAATATAGGCTTTGTCTTTTTAGTTGTAACTTTATTTTGTGTATTCTTCTTAACTCAGGGAAGGACATTAAATTTAATGTTAATGGGCGATGAAGCCTCTATAACTTTAGGCCTTAATTTAAATCTTTACAGAAGAATCTACATGATTATTACTTCCTTATTAACAGGTATCTTGGTTGCTAACTGCGGTATTATCGGCTTTGTGGGATTAATAATCCCTCATATTTCAAGATCTATAGTTGGATCTGATCATAAAAGACTTGTACCAACCTCGATACTTTTAGGGGCTATATTCTTAATTTGGGCTGATGTTTTTGCCAGAATAGCTATACCTAATGCAGAATTATCTATTGGTATTATCACTGGTTTAGTTGGCGCTCCATTCTTTGTTTATATTCTATTAAGAAAGGGCTTCGGATATGGAGACAAGTAGGTGAGTTTAATGGATTTAAAAGTTAAAAAATTAAAGGTTACTTTATCTCAAAAAGAAATTGTTAAAGGTATTGATTTAGCCATTACTAATAACAAATTTATCGGGCTAATAGGCCCAAATGGAAGTGGTAAATCTACATTATTAAAGGCTATATACGGCGTTATAAAACCAAGCTTTGGAGAGGTTTTTATATCTGATAAAAATATGAAGGATTATAATAAGAAATCTCTTGCCAAAACCCTTGGCGTCGTTAGCCAATTTAATCATATTAACTTTGATTTTAAAGTGATAGATATCGTATTAATGGGGAGAGCTCCTTATAAGGGATTGTTAGAGCAAGATAACAAAAATGATTACGATCTAGCACTTAAAGCCTTAGCTCAAGTTGGCATGCTAGACTTTGCTCAAAAAAGCTTTAGTTTACTATCTGGTGGTGAGAAGCAAAGAGTGATATTGGCTAGAGCCATAACCCAAGGTCCTAAAATATTGATCTTAGATGAACCTACTAATCACCTAGATATAAAGTATCAACTAGAGGTTATGTCCATTGTTAAAAACTTAAACATATGCGTTTTAGCAGCTTTACATGACCTAACATTAGCTGCTCAGTTTTGTGATGAACTCTATGTCTTAAAGGAGGGCAGCATTGTATACCAAGGTGCTCCAAATGAAATTATAACCGAAGAAATGATTAAAAAAGTTTATGATGTTGACTCTCATATTTATATCAATCCGATCACTAATAAACTTTCAATTGAGTACTTACCACCAACTTTGTAATGAAGAAAAATGAATATCCATACTATAAATTCAAAATTAAAAGGAGAACGATTATGAATAAAAAATTTATGCTTTTACTTACAGCCTTAACACTAGCTACAACAGCCCTTGTAGGATGTGGCACTCAAGCTCAAACTTCAACTGAAACTCAAGCTCAGGCCGAAACTCCAAGTACATCATCAAAGCAAGAGCCATCACCTACTGTGGCAGAAGTATCAGATAATAAAACAGCTTATCCAGTGACCTTTGAGGCTTTTGATTCTGAAGGAAATGTATACCCACAAACATTTAATGAAGCACCAAAGATGGTCATTACTAATAACCAAACTTCAACTGAATTACTTTTAACCTTAGGCTTAAAGGATTCTATCATTGGAACTGGTGATTTAGACACGCCTATCCCAGAAGAGCTAAAAGCTGATTATGAAGCTATACCTGCAATTGCTAACAAAGGTGATGTGGCTAAAGAAGTGGTTGTTGGTTCTGGTGCAGATTTAGTAATCGGCAGGGCTGCTTCATTTAAAGATGATAGATATGGCTTAATCCCTAGCTTAAATGAAGTTGGCATTAATACTTATGTTCAATTAGCAAGTAAAATGAATACTGATATCTCCCTAGATACGATTATTCAAGATGTTAGAAATGTAGGCGTTATATTCGATGTTCAAGATAAAGCTAATACATTAGCTGACTCCTTGAAGGCTTCCTTCGAGGATATTAAATCAAAGGTTCCAACTACTGGTAAAAGAAAAAAAGTGATGTTAATAGTTAATTATAACGGTGAATCCTTTACTGCTTATGGTGCTAATGCTTCATTACAATCAGAAGTGTTAAATATATTAAATGCAGATAATGTTATTGAAAAAGGTGGCTCTATCTCTCTAGAAAATATCATTTCTACTAATCCTGATCACATTGTTTATGTAACAGCGAACAAAAATGCCTCTGTAGATGGTGATGCCGTAGATAGAATATTAGCAGAACCTACTCTTCAAGATGTTGAAGCTATTAAAAATAAAAACATTACCTCTGTTGAGTATACTGAACTAATGGGCTATGGCTATAGAACCTTCGATTGTCTAGAAAAATTAGCTGAAGCTTTCTATCCAGAAGTATTTAAGAACTAATTTAAAAATAAAGGGCTATGGTCTGAGCAGATTAAAATCTGTTAACCATAGTCCTTTTCTACTCAATCAATTCTAATTAATTGTAAGCAAAAAAGACAGAACCTAAGTTCTGTCTTTTCAATAATCAATGATAGATTATGCTCTTGTAACGTTCTCTGCTTGAGCGCCACGAGGACCTTTTGTAATATCGAAGTTTACTGCTTGTCCTTCTTCGAGAGATTTAAATCCGTCTCCTTGAATAGCTGAGAAATGTACGAATACATCATCTCCACCTTCTCTTGAAATAAATCCAAATCCTTTTTCTGCGTTAAACCATTTAACTGTACCTGTCATGTGAGGTACCTCCTAATTAATATAAATTTCTGTAATGGTTGCAAACAAAAATTCACATACTATTACAGATTACATTGAGTGGTGCATATAATCTCTAATAACATGTGAATTTCACTATCTTTTAAAGGTATAAACAACAACTTAACTCTTTCTTAGTATACATCACATTTCACAACTTGTCAATATAGTTTTTAGAAATATATAGAAATTAAAGAAAATTAAAAACAAAAAAAGCTATTGTAGTAATGATATTTAATCATTACTACAATAGCTTTTTCTTAATCATTTTTAATGATTATGCTCTTGTAACGTTTTCTGCTTGTGCGCCACGAGCACCTTTTGTAATATCGAAGTTTACTCTTTGTCCTTCATCTAGAGATTTGAATCCATCTCCTTGGATTGCTGAGAAATGTACGAATACATCATCTCCATCTTCTCTTGAAATAAATCCGAATCCTTTTTCTGCGTTAAACCATTTAACTGTACCTGTCATGTGCGGTACCTCCTAATTAATATGAATTTCTGTAATGGTTGCAAATAAAAAATTCACATACTATTACAGATTACATTGAGTGGTGCATATAATCTCTAATAACATGTGAATTTCACTATCTTATAAAGGTATAAACAACTACTGAATACTCTCTTAGTATATATCACATTTCGCATCTTGTCAATATAATATTTAAAAATGTATTTATAAACATTATTTTTTCAAAAGTATTATCATTCTAACACCCTGGCTCATCATGCACTCACACAGGCACCATAGAATCTCAAAAAAACGATGTTTTATAAAATATTTACTACTCTGTGGATTTAGTATAGCTGAAAAAGCCTTGAAAATGTCTATAAGATCGATATTTTCAAGGCTCTCTCTTTATTTATTAGACATTATAGCTGAGCCAAACTTTGCTCAATGTCTTCAATAATGTCTTCCACGTTCTCAAGTCCTACTGAGAAACGAATCATTCCTGGATCGATGCCAGCTGCTACTAATTGCTCATCTGTTAATTGGCGGTGTGTTTCACTAGCTGGATGAAGTACACAAGTACGGATATCTGCTACATGCACTTCATTAGAAGCTAATTTTAAGCTGTCCATAAACTGAATGGCTTTCTCTTTACCACCTTTAATGACCATAGAAATAACACCACTTGAACCTTTTAAGTATTTCTTAGCAAGTTCATGGTACTCATCCCCTTCAAGTCCTGGATACATCACTTTCTCAATCTTATCAGAAGCTGCAAAATACTCCGCTACCTTAAGGGCATTTTGGCAATATCTTTCCATTCTAATAGCTAATGTCTCAAGACCTAAATTTAATAAGAAAGCTGAGTTAGCTGCTGGATACATACCATAGTCTCTCATGAGCTGCATTCTTGCTTTAATAATATAAGCTGCTTTACCATAAGTTTCAGTATAAGTAATACCATGGTAAGTTTCATCTGGCTCTGTGAACTCTGGGAAGTTACCATTAGTCCAGTCGAAGTTACCACTATCAACGATTACCCCGCCTACTTGCACAGCATGTCCATCCATATATTTAGAAGTAGAATGAACAACGATATCTGCACCATGTTCAAATGGTTTACAGAGAATAGGTGTTGCAAAGGTATTATCAATAATAAGTGGCACACCATGTGCATGCGCAATTTTAGCGAATTTCTCAATGTCTAATACACAAAGTGCTGGATTAGCTAATGTTTCCCCAAACACTGCTTTGGTATTAGATTTAAAAGCTGCATGGATGGTTTCCTCATCAGCATTTTGATCAACAAAGATACATTCGATGCCTTGTTTTTTCAAAGTTGCTGCAAAGAGATTAATTGTACCACCATAAATCGTAGAGGTACTTATAAAGCTATCTCCTGCTTTACAAATGTTTAAGATAGATAAAAGAGAAGCACCTTGTCCTGATGTGGTACACATTGCCCCAATACCACCTTCAAGAGCAGCGATTTTTTCTTCTACTGCCATAACAGTTGGGTTAGCAAAACGTGAATAAATAAGCGCCTTAGTAGGTTCATCAAATACGTCCCCTATTTCTTTTGTAGAATCAAATACATAAGTCGTGCTTTGATAAATAGGTACTACTCTTGGCTCACTATTTTTAGGTGTATAGCCCGCGTGCAAACATTTGGTTTCGTCTCTCATATCTAAATCCTCCTGAAATAAAAAGCTTTGTTCATCCCATAGCCTAAACACTCTTTTTGAGCGTTATCGGCAATTGAGACTCTATTTATGATTTTCCTGTTTATAACCATATGTTACCATAAAACTTTTGTTATTCTGTAATGTCAAAAAACTATAGTCTGATATAGCTATAAGCTATATCTATTGTTACACATTGATATATAGCAAGACTAATTACTTATCTCTAAGTAACGTTAATCCTAACTTCCTCCCCCTATAAATCTTAAGCAAAACCCTTTCATTGACTTTGTCGAAAAAATGAACTATTATACAAAATATAAAAATTTCAATTAATTATCTGCCCACATTATCAATAAAACGCTCTACTTTATTATCTATATAATAATATCTATAAATTAAATTCTTGCTTAGCTCTCTATATAGCATTTAATTTTTATCCACTAATAGTAATTTCAAAGATATAAAAAATATTTTATAATTTTAGGAGTTAATAAATGACAATTCAACTTAATATGATTCAATCTATAGGATTGGCAGTCATCTTTCTGTTATTGGGAAAGGCAATCAAAAATGCTATCCCCGTATTTTCAAGATACGCCATTCCTTCGCCAGTAATTGGGGGACTTATATTTTCAATTATACATATGATTTTTAGACAAAATAATATTGCTTCATTTGAATTCGATACAACCCTACAGACTTTCTTCCAGATTATGTTCTTCTGTACTGTCGGATTTAATGCCAGCTTTAAAATGCTTAAGATCGGTGGTAAGCAAGTACTCTTATTTCTTCTTATATCAACAGTTTTTGCTGTGCTTCAAAATGCATTGGCCGTTGGTCTCGCAGGTATTGTAGGAATTGATCCACTACTAGCACTACTTACAGCTTCTCCTGCTTTAACGGGTGGACATGGTACTTCAGCCGCTGTAGCACCTAGCATTGAAGCTCTTGGTTATCCTCAGGCTCTAACAGTAGCTTTAACAGCTGCAACCTTTGGACTTGTTGCAGGTTCACTACTAGGTAGCCCTATGGCAAATCGCCTCATTATAAAGGATAATCTCTTACATAAGAAAAAACTTCCATCTTCTAATGAAACTGAGTTCGACTTATCTATTACCCAAAAGAATACACCCCTATTAGATACTAATAAAATAAGTATGGCTTTCTTTCAAATACTAATAGCTATGTTTCTAGGAACTTATTTAACTGATGCTTTAAATGCATTCGTTAGTCAGTGGTCTACCGACATTAATTTTCCTGCCTACATAGGTGCTATGATTACTGCTGCTGTTATAAGAAATATTTCTGATGCTACCGGCTTTATTAAAACACCTTTAGAAGAAATTAAGGTAGTTGAAGAAGTATCCTTAAATCTATTCCTTGGTATGGCACTTATCACATTAAAACTTTGGCAGCTCATAGACCTGGCACTTCCAATGTTACTTTTACTTTTAGCGCAGTGCGTAATGATGTACCTTTATGGCATCTTTGTATCTTATCCATTAATGGGCAAAAATTATGACTCAGCTGTAATGGTGGCAGGACTAACTGGATTTGCAATGGGGTCTACATCAAATGCCATGGCAAATATGAATTCTATTACTGAAAAGTATGTATACTCTAGAACTGCATTCTTCATCGTTCCAATAGTAGGCTCATTATTTATAGACTTTATAAACATTGGCATTATCCAAGGATTTATCAGTTTTCTTTCTTAAAAATACTGTTATCTCCAATTGATAGATTCATTTAACGTAAGTTCTATTAACTTACTCATTGGCACTGATACACTTTTATTTTTATGATATGTAAGTTGAGTTCTAAACTGGCCTAGCGGCTCCGTTACTTCTATCATCTTAAGTCTTCCTTCTCTTATTTCATCTCTAACAGTGTAATAAGGTACTAAAGAAATTCCTAACCCATTCATTACACATTTTTTAATAGCTTCTATACTTGAGAATTCTAAGGGGTTGACATACCTTATTTTCTTCTGCCTTAAGTAATTCTCAAATGCTACTCTAGCAATACATCCTTTTTCACTAAATATAATACTTTCTCTTGCTACTTCACCTTCACAATTGGCTACTAAAAATTCCAAATCTGCATCTGGCGCACCAATAATGACCATATATTCATCTTTTAAATGATTAACGACTAAATCTGTATCCCTAATTTCTGGCTCAATGGTAAACGCTATGTCTATCTCCCCACTATGTAATTTACTTCTTAAATCACTACACTTGGCGGCCTTTAAAATGATATTTACATTTGGATAATTCTTTTTATATTCCTTTAAAATTTTTCCTAAACGGTAGATGGTTAATGACTCTGATGCTCCAATAATTAAATCACCCGATACGTTATTAGAATGAGAAGTTATATTCTTAATTTCCTTATATACATCTAACATTTGTTTAGCATAAGGCACTAATTTCTTACCAACATGAGTCAAAATAACCTTTTTGCCTAAACGATCAAATAAGACTTCTCCCAGCTCATCTTCTAAGATTCGAATATGAGATGTTATTGTAGACTGAGCATACCCCAAATGCTCTGCTGCTTTTGTAAATCCTTGAAGCTCAACTATGGTTATAAATGTTTGCAAATGCCTAATTTCCATTAATCCCATTCCTTTATACTTTGAATATATAGTATCACAGTATCATAGATTTCGATTATTTACTTCATTTATTTCAATTTTATTTATCAAATACTTTGTTCTATAATTAAAAATCATTTGGTATCCAATATAACTAGTCAAAGGAGTTGCTGTATATGAAAAAAGTTTTATTGCTTCTTGCCAATGGTTTTGAAGCTGTAGAAGCAAGCGTTTTTACTGATGTTATAGGTTGGAATAAGTTAGAAGGGGATGGCACCACAGATTTAGTCACTGTTGGCATAAGAGAAAAATTAAAATGTACCTTTAACTTCACTGTGATTCCAGAAATATCTATCAGTGAAGTGAAAATTGATGAATTCCATGCACTTGCAATACCTGGGGGGTTTGAAGAAGCGGGATTTTATGAAGATGCTTTTAGTGAGGATTTTTTTAATTTAATCAGAGAATTTGACAAAGCAGGAAAAATAATAGCTTCCATTTGTGTTGGTGCACTTCCTATTGGAAAAAGCGGCGTACTAGCGGGTAGAAATGCCACAACCTATCATTTAGGAAATGGCCAAAGACAAAAACAACTCGCTGACTTTGGTGCAAATGTTCTTGGTGATGAGCCTATTGTTATAGATAAAAATATAATTACTTCCTATAATCCCTCAACTGCTTTTGATGTAGCTTTCACTCTTTTAGAGCTACTTACATCTAAGGAAAATTGTAACCATGTTAAGAAGCTAATGGGATTTTAGAAAAATAACGGCATAAAGTAGAGGAGCTAAGGAGTTCGAAAATATTATGCCTCTTCTACACTCCTCGTTTATATCTTGGACGTTTATAAGGTCAATAATGCTTATAAGAAATGAGAGGAGAGAGCCCTCATCCTCTTATTTCCACCTAGCAGCTATCAAGTTCATGTAAATTTAGGTAGTATCTACCTAGATTTCACCCCACTTTATTTTTTAAGTTCTCAGCAATTCTCTTTAATGCTTCTAGGTAAATCTCACCCAAATGAGTGAGGGTTGTATCCTTATGTATAATCGTTCCTACGCAGATTTTCTCATCTGCTTCCAAGGGAATAGATACAATATCTTCCCCGTGAAGATATTCTGGAAATACCCCTGTTGAAAAGGTATAAGCATTAACACCTATCATCATATTAACTACTGCTGCTCGGTCGCTTACTTTAATGCTTTTTTTCACACTTCGAGTACTTAATACCTCCTCTGAAAAGTAAAAAGAGTTTTGATCACCTTGTTCAAAGGATACACAAGGATAATCTTCTAATTCCTCTAGAGTAATGGTTTTATTTTGAGCTAGCGGATGATGCTTATATAAAAACACATGAGGTCTTGCTGTAAAAAGTTCGGTAAAAACTAAGTTACTTTCTTTTAGAAGCTTCCCAATGACTGGCGCATTGAAATCTGACAAATAAATAAGTCCAATCTCACTTCTAAGATTTTTCACATCATCAATAACTTCATACGTCTTGGTTTCTCTAAAGGTGAATTCATACTCCTCACCTCCAAATTCCTTGATTAAGTCTACAAAGGCATTGGCTGCAAAAAGATAATGATGAGTAGATACTGAAAAGCGTTGCTTCGCTGGCATCCCACTTAAATACTTTTGTTCTAATAGTTCCGATTGCTGAAGAACTTGTCTAGCATAGCCTAAGAATTCTGCTCCTTCAGAAGAAATTTGAATACCTCTATTGGTTCTAGTAAAAATTGTGATTTTAATTTCCTTCTCTAAATCTTTTATGGCATTAGATAAGCTGGGCTGTGAAATAAATAAATATTTAGCCGCTTCATTAATAGAGCCTTTATCGGCTATAGCCACTACATATTTTAACTGTTGTAATGTCAAGAACTGTCCCTCCCTCTACTTTTTTCTTTATCATTATTCTTATTTCATTATAAAAAAACACATAACTATTCAGTCACTATCAAAAGTCTATTAATACGTTTATTCTTATTATACTCAAAGTTGCTACAAAAGGGATTCTTTTGTATTTAAATCTGAATAAGCACCCCCATGGTTACCGTGGTTATATTGGCTATAACAACATAATACTTAATAATAGCTAATCGCTGAGCCTCCGAGCAACAAATAAGATGTCTTTTATAAAACAAATATTCTAGCCAGACCACCAGAACCTCTAGCATTATAAAAGCCATACTGCTCCACTGAGACAAACCTAGAATGATGAATCGTAAAAAGAAAAGAGGAGCTGCCCATTTCTCATACACCGCAAACTCCTCTTTTAAGTCACTTTTTTCTATTTATACTAGCTTACAATCGCTGTATGGTTATCATCATGTTGCTCTACATAACCTTGCTCTTTATTAGCTATTACTTTTTCATATAGTGCTTCAATCCTTTTACCAAAGATCTCACTACTATAAGCTTGCACACTTTCAGCCGTATGTGCTTTTATTTCATTATATTTATCTGGATGATCCAATAAATCATTGATAATATGGATGAATTCCTCACTAGTCTCATAAGTATACCCATTATAGCCTTCTTTTAGGAGTGCCTTTAAGCAATCATCTTTTCTACAAACAATAGGCACTTCATTGATTAAAGCTTCAATATAAGTTAGGCCTTGTGTTTCACTCGTAGAACCACTTACAAAAATATCGCCTAGTTTGTAGTATTTATAGATTTCCATTTGATCAATCATACCTGCAAATACAACTGAGTCTCGAATCCCTAGTTGCTCTGCCATCTTTTCTAGCTCTAGCCTGTATGGACCATTCCCTACAATCACCAAAGATATATTTTTTCTTTGTTCTATTAATGCTTTCATATTTAGCATGACTTCATCTAGATTTTTTTCTTTACCTACTCTACCCACAGTTACTATTACCTTATGACCCCGTGGTATGTTTAAAGTTCCTTGGAGAGCATTTTTTTCTTCCTGAGTAAGTGTTTTTTTAAATCTAGTAAAATCAATTCCATTTGGAATCACCTCTATGGGTGGTTCAATATGATAGGCTTCTAATATTCCTTTGGTTTTATTGGTAGGAACAACCACTGTGTCTACTGTTTTTAATATACGCCTTGAAAAAATAATAACTGCTTTTTTACCTAAGTTTTCATGTTTAGTAAAATAACTTGTATAATCTTGATATAACGTATGATAAGTATGGATAATTGGAATATCTAATTTCTTTGCTATCTTTCTAGCAAATAAAAAGGAACAAAATTCTGTTTGAGAGTGAATAATATCTGGTCCCCACTTGATAATTTCACTCACCATTCTACTCTTATAATTTACAGTTGCCCTTGCATCAGGATAGATATTGACACTAAAAGAACGAATCATATAAACATCGCCCTCTTGCCTAGAACAGCCCTCATGTGCTAATGCTAAGATTCTCACATCATGTCCCCTTAACTTTAACTGAGTATATAATGTCATTACTGATGTTACTACCCCATTCACAATAGGTGCAAAAGCATCTGTCGTCAGTAGTATTTTCATAAGAAACTCCTCCTTAATATAACCCTTCACTCTTTATACTATTGTATAATAAACCATTTATATCCCCTAGTGCGTCATTTTTATTTCTTTTTAATCTCTCTTATGTTTTTTTAATCTTTCTTACATTTTTTTAATCCTTACTGAATCCCTATATGTATTGCTTTAAAGCCGTCTTCATCCTATTTAAATACTTCTTCTAACCTTAATAAAATATTAAGCTGCGATTTCCAGATAGCATCACTAAACATTTTACTAATCTCATTAACAGCTTCAGGGTTAATGGTAAGTACAATAACGAGTGCTACTATGATAATCAGGCTTATCCACACAAAATAATTCCATCTCGCTTCTGGAATTTTACCTAAGGTATCTACTAGCTTTGGTAATAATTGATTAAGTGCCCATCCCAGTAAAAAAAGCAAGAAGGTTACAGTAAATACCTTGGTTGCTACTTCCCAGAAATTTGTAGCGCCTATGTCAGCTACTAAGTTATTGAAATTTACACTTCTGTTAGTCGTATCACAATCTAAACTAAAGGAGAATGCTCCAAGCCTTGAAAATAGCCCTGCACTTAAACTTAAAATGGTGGCCACTACAAGTGTTTCTGCAAAACCTTGATTAAAACGAACACCTCGCCCTCTCCAATGCCTAAAGCTACTTAGAAGAATAACGCCTAAAACTAAAAGCATCAGCACAAGAAAATAACTCCCTATTGGATTATCTAAATAAGAGACATTTTTCTTAAACCATGCCTCCATTGTAAAAAGCTCCATCTTTAGCTCCAACAAGCTATTGGCATCTACTAAATAATCTATAAACGATACATGACCCGTTAATAAAGCACATAACAGCATTCCCATCAAGAAACAAAAAGTCTCTAAGAAAAGATGCAGCTGCGTAAAACTCATGGTCATATAAGCACCACTAAATACAATCCTTCCTGAAATCACTAAGGCTAAAATCACTACCGCTATAAAGATCATTCTTGCTATATAAATTAAAGTAGGCACTATTTGGTCGTATTTTTTAAATACCAGCTGCTTCCTTGCGAAAAAGGTTAGTGTAAAAAGCGTCAAAGTAAAACTCATTCCCCATAACCTTAAAAGGTCTACAGTAGAAATTATTTTTAAAGAAGGTCTAATTGCAGATGCCACATACTGTTCATATAATAAATTCAATCTAGAATCCTGCATAAGACCAGTAATTCCTTCTCCTCTTATGGTTAGCTGCTTACTAAGCAAAAAAGCAACACCTGTCACTACTAGCCCATTGATCATGGCTATGGCAATATTACTATACATATCTCTGGTTCTTTTAGTAATGGCATAACGAAGCTTCTCCGAAAGCCATAGCAGAAAAATAGTTATTCCTATAAAGAAAAGAGGTAACATGACTGTAAAACGGTATTCATCCATCTTATTAAAAATAAAATAAACCTGATTTTCTCCACCATACAACATGCTATACGCCATTAGCATAGGATTTGCTATAGTTTCTCTCATCTTATCATCAGCGCCAGATTTTTCAAACCAACTTAGGATGCGCTGAATAATCCCTAAATTTTTTAAATACATGGCTAATATGCCACTTGCACCCATGCTTAACACAAGTGCTATACTTGAAAAAAGGCAAGCCTCCTTGCACCAAGACCTTCTTCCTTGTTTAATTCTAGCAACAACGCTCTCCTTTGTTTGATGGAGTTCTTCTGCTATTTCTACTAGTTCTGGCTTTTTTTCCTCCACCCTTAACTGTTCCTCTTGCATAACCATGTCACTTTTCTTTTGAAACATCCAATCCCCCCATAATACTCTCTTTTATGTTGCACCCTTATCTCTCTATTCATAATAAATTCTATCAGTCTCTTTTTCTTCCTAGGAATCTACTATGCTTTAATTTAAAACTGAATATTTGAAATTCAACTCAGAATAACCTCATTATATAACATACTGTCTTGTATTTATAGCATAAGCGTTAAATTTTATAACCTATATAATAAAAGTGGGGCATGAGACTAACTTAATTAGCTCCATGCCCCACTTTCTTATTGATTACTACAAAACTTCACATATTGGTTAAGTGCCTTATGTAAAACATTCCCGCTTTCATTGTTCATATTAATATACACATGACTCTTTTTAATCGCTGAAATAGCACCTTCTAACTCACCGCTTTGATTCATACTATAAAGCCTCTTATCAATAACACCATTCTCATACATAGCATCTGACAGATGACTTACCCCTTTAATATAGCTCTCAATCGTCTTTGCCGGAATAGATCTTCCTGTTTTTGCTACCGTCTCATTTTGTAGCCATCTTCTAAAAGCCTCTTTTCTATTCATAAGAACCTCCCATCAAAGTAATATACTACTTACTTTAATGTATTCGGTCCAAGCTATTTCTAGCACTTTTTTCTAAGTAGACTTTGATTTTTTCCTAAGACCTCTATAGGCTTTAACCGCTAGCTTAAGCTCCTCACGACTAGGAGGTTGATGACCAAAGGTACTTTTTTCAAACAAACTTACTACTAACTCTATAGAAAAACCTTCATCTACCATACGTTTTTGGTACTGACTAATAGTTTCCTTTTCCCCCTTTGGATAGCCCTTCTTTTCTAGGAGAAATAAGGTCCTTCTCATTAAGCTTTCTATTCCCCACTTAGTAGGTTTTAAATGCAGTAGCAGGAGCCAATAGATAGTCTTTACTCCGTGAACAAACTTAAAGCTTAAGAAAATACAAAGAACAAAAATTAAACTTCCTAGACCTAGCTGCATATAATCCGCTGCTATCATTTGTTTGGTTTTCTCAGGCTCTAGGTTCTCCTGAACGATTGGGGGCGTAGGGTCAAATAACATCCAACCATAGGCCGGAATATAAACTTCTGCAAAAGCATGGGCATCCTTTTCTCTGACCACATAGGTATTGGTTGTTCCGGGCTTCTTTTCTGTAACTAAATACCCAGTTACATACCTTGTCGGCAAGCCTACAGAGCGGCACATGAGTACCATACTACTTGCAAACTCTTGACAAACGCCTTGCTTTTGATTAAAAAGAAAGTCATAAACATCGTCGCCTTGCTGGACTGGTTTACTTTGAAGATTATAAATATAATTCTCTTTTAAATAGTTACAAATGGCTTCAGCTTGTCCCCAGTCAGATACTTCTCCTTTAATAACTTCTTTGGTTAACTCGTAAATTGGATATTCTATCTCTTCTGGTATCTGTAAATAGCTTTGTTGTACTTTTTGATACTGTACTAGGGGCGTATAGGTCCTAAGAAGCTTTGGAATAAGTTCTTTGTTATAGAGGCCATCTTCTCTGTAAGCTTGTAATTCTTTGTATAAGTTAACAAAACGATTATGACTTAAGCCCTTTAAAAAAGCATATTCTCTACTTCCTTGCTTTGGCGTACGATCGTAATAGCTGACTTGATACCAAGTAGGCTCAACAAGGCGGTCACTATGAAAATAAATATTTTCTAGATTACCATAATAATAGATTCTAGAAGCTAAGCTATCCTGAATGTTAGTAAAACCATTAATGGTAAAATAATTGACTTTATTAATAGGGTTTTGATTAATGGTATAGCGCTTTTTCATAGTAATGGAGCTTTCTCTATTTAGAATTTGCTTATACTCCGAAAAAAGCTCTGGCTTTTGAGTCCTAAGCCACGCCATTTCATTTAAAATAGTAACAGTCTGACTATATTCTGCTTCTAAGTATGCTGGTCTAAAATCAATGTAGCTTTCATAGGAACTATCTCCTACTTCAAACTCCCAAGCATTATTAATATATTTTTTATAAGCTACTTCTCTAAGGTAAATAGGTTCACTGGCATCCACTTCAAATAAAATAACATCCGATAAAACTAAATCCTTAGTAAGCTCAGAGCTAGCTGGCAAATTATTATCTAAATTTGCTTGTGTTCCAAAGTTACTTCTTAAGTTCTTTAGCCATCTAGTCCCCGGCAACTCTTGTACTTTGGGCATATTGGTTCCTAATCCCCAGAGCACTAAAACCATTATGGTAAAGGTAATGAAATAATGTCCTGGCTCAAATATATAGCGCGTGTGGTGCATTTTCCCTTCTGCTTTTCTCATAAATAGCACTAGAATAAGAACTCCTGATCCTATCATCAGACTACTAATTCTTGTAAAATGATTAAACCCTTCTCTTGTATACACAATTAATATAATAGAAAAGATTAGAATCCAACTTGGTGGTAACCAACGATCTATTTTATCACCAAGCATCTTACTAAGAGGTTTTCCGTATAGCACAACAGTCACAAAAAAATAGTTAACAAAGATATAGGTAGCTACTTCAAACTCTATAATAGATAGATTCTTATCAAAAAGATGAGAAAGCCAATATAAATAACTAATCTTCTCCGCATAAGCAGCCTGACTCATTAAATAGATAGCTATAGTAAATAAGCAAACGGTGACGATCTGAAAAAGAGGAAAAATGTAGCTTCTCTGCTCGCTATCTACCTGAGCTATAGCTAATAGCTTTTTACAAAGACTAATAAGTAAGCCTTGTATTAACACTAAGAGAGTCAATCCAATAAGTAAATGAAAACCCCCGTATAAACTCATACTTAAAACTAGTAATATACTTACTAAGCTTGTACCTATAAGCTTAGTTTTTGTAGGTTTACCCATCTTTATCCTCCTTTCTATAGCTTCTTCAGCTCATAATCCTTTGTTACTTGCCAGGCTTCTATGTCTACGGTGCTTGTTTTATTAATGGTTTTACCAACGCAAAGCAATTTAATATCCTCCGGCTTCTTACGCCATGCATCCAAATAATAAAGCACTGCTTGGTCTATATCTTGGGCAACTACTATTTTCAGACCTTGCTCCTTCTCTATTCCCTTTAGAAAGGCTCTTAAAGCCCCTCTATAAGTCCTATCCTTTGAAGATTCCAGTTGCTCATAGCTGGCTAACTTTTCTCTTAGGTATTGAATTTCCCTGGCATACTTTAAAGAAGCCTTAATCCAATTTCCTTTTTGATAATACATAAAAGCTACTTGATGCCCCTTGGCTACTAATTGATAACTTAAAGATAAACTAGCTGTTAAGCTTCTATCTTGTAATTCATAGCGTAGCCTTTCTTCCTCAATATGGCTCCCTATTGGGCTTAGAATGAGGAGTACACTTTCTCTATCTTGCTTTCCTGTTTCTCTTTGTCTCACTAAAAGCTGATTCTTCTGTGCAAGGATTTTCCAGTGCAGGAGCTTTGGTGAATCGCCTGCTTTATAAGCTGTAAGATCTTCTGCTACTTCTCCTTCTCCTCCCAACTTAGCACGATTCTGGCTTCCTCTACTATATCCTATTTCTGTGCCTGCACCTAAAAATTCATCTACTTCTAACCCTTCCCTAACTTCTGGTAATACCTTTATTTTGGGGTTATCAGGTAAAGTTATAGTTCTTCGATACAGACCTAAGTAATCTTTTAAAAATACATCTTCAAAACCCACTGTTTGTTTACCACTTAGCTGCGCTTCATAAACTAAAGCCAGCTCTTTAACAGATCCACTTCCAAGAAAAAGGCAGTAATTTTGTTTTTCCTTAAGATTTAGTCTGTATCCATCTATAGGAAAAATATGTAAACAAGGCGTAGGCCAAAAGCTATTATTTTTTACCTTAATAATAACTTCTAGCTGCTGCGCCTTTTGAACTTTGCTAGGAACAGGTTCTATAACCATCTCTATCTTTTTACTAACCAAGAAGAAATGAAATGTATCGAGTACGATGCTAATAAGAAGTAAACAAAAAAGGTCTATGGTGATATGATCAGGCTTTGTATAAGCTAGTACCCCAGACACTAATACGATTAAGATAAAGGGGACATTAGTCGTATCATCTTGGGGTAATTTGAACTTCTTAAACATGGAAAACAGGTGGTGTTATCTGCTCAAGTACCTCTTTTAAAATATCGCTAATTTGTGTACTTTTCCACTGAGCTTGAGTTTTTAACACTAATCGATGCCCAACAACAGCCTTTAATACTTGTTGCACATCATCCGGTGTAGCATAGGAGCGTCCCCCTACCATAGCTGCACCTCTTGTCGCTTTTAATAAAGCAATAGTTCCTCTGGGGCTTATGCCCACTTCTACCATTTCATGATGACTAATAGCTTCTGCTAAATCTAATAGATAAGCTTTAACTTCCTTACTTACTACAACTTCCCTTAGTTTTTTCTTGGTAGCCTCTAGCTCTTCCAGGCTAACCACTTGCTTTAAAGCTTTAAGTGGTTCCACCCCTTCTGATTGCTCTAATATTTCCTCCCACTCTCCTCTAGAAGGATATTCTAGATGAAGCTTCATAAAGAAACGGTCCATTTGAGCTTCTGGAAGTGGATATGTACCTTGACTTTCAATAGTATTTTGAGTGGCAATAACCATAAAGGGACTAGGTAGTTCCCTTGTAACACCTTCTACGGTCACTTGTCTTTCCTCCATGGCTTCAAGTAAGCTTGACTGCACCCTTGGCGAAGCTCTATTAATCTCATCAGCTAATAAAAAATTACATAAAGCCACCCCTTCTTTATATTCTAGCTCTCCAGTTTCTTTGTTATAAAGGCAAAAACCTGTTACATCTGACGGAAGCACATCTGGTGTAAATTGCACCCTTTTAAAACTACCTTCTACACTACGGGATAAAGCTATAGCCAGCTTAGTTTTCCCAAGGCCTGGTGCGCCCTCTAATAAAATATGTCCTTCGCTTAAAAGACAAATCATCATTTGTTCAATGATATCATCTTTCCCTATAATTACTTTCTTGACATTGCTTATCATTCGTTCGATGATACCTTCCATCCGTACCTCCTGCGTCACTTTCATTAGTTTATTTACAAATTATTTACAAAATTGCTCTTACACAAAAATTTCTCATATCAATAACCAAGGCTTCAAAAACACCTTGCTCACTTCTCTATAATTGGGGTATGTTCAATAATTAAGTTTATTATAGCATATAGTTTACACATATTTATTATTTTATAAATTACTATCATAAATTCTACTCTAGCTGTTTAAATACCGTATCAACCTAATACTGAGCGATCTGGGTCATAACGTAAAAACGAGAGGAAACAACTACCTTACGGTATTTCCCTCTCATTTCTATTAGCCCCCATAATTGGTTTTTCTATATATAAAAGGTATTACTAGGCAGTCTAATAAAACAAGTGTTATTACAAACTGTATCATTTTATTTATAGTCATCCTAGTCACCTTCCTTTATACATATAAGCATTCTATAAGCGCTGACTATTTCAGCTTCTACTATATCTTTCATACGTTCAATCGAACTTTTCTGTCACAATCTGTTAATTATTTGTTAAGAAATATTGTTTGTTCATGGAGGTAAGGTTGACTATAATAATTCTAACAATTATAATTTTATTATAATAACAAATATTTTATATACTTTTATATACCTTTATTTACTTTTTTACTTGTCATAACATCTTCAATATGGTTCATTTAGGGTATGCTTGCATCTTCTTCACTATTATTTTAATGAAGGATGTATTGCATAGATTAATCCTCTTATTTTATTGTAAATATCATTATATACCCTAAATGTATGAATAAAAATATGAATTTGGGGAGGATGAATCATGGAGCAGACCAATCCAAAGAGAAAAATGATGAGGACTGTTGAAGCCATATTTGACTTATTATATCTTTTTACAGTGTTCATAGCCGCAGTGTTACTATATATGACTGCAGAACCTGGAAGCTTACGGTGGCAATATGCACTGATGGCTTTTATTTTGGGCATTGGAGATGCCTCTCATCTTATTCCTCGTATCTACGCCATAACTGATAAAAATAATCATAATCATACAGCTATATTAGGAATGGGGAAACTTATTGCGTCCATAACAATGACTCTATTTTATATTTTCTTATGGAAAATTGGTAACGGTTACTACCCTTTTCATGCTAATAAATACCTTTCCATAATTGTTTATGGTTCTGCCCTATTACGTATTTTCTTATGTGTTCTGCCTCAAAATCGTTGGCTAGATGAAAATCCACCATTGATATGGGGTATTATTCGAAATGTTCCCTTTTTTATTTTAGGAATGACCGTCATGCTATTCTATATGATAGCAGCCTTTAAATATGGAGGCAGTTTATCTTTTCTATGGCTTGCAATCATGATTAGTTTTGCTTGCTATCTGCCAGTGGTACTATTTTCAAAAACAAATCCAAAAGTTGGGATGCTTATGCTCCCAAAAAGCTGCGCATATGCTGCGATTGTACTAATGGGGGTTTCACTTACTTGAGTATGAATGCAGCCTGATTATATTGATTGGAGTCTGCATTTCATATAAATACATAACATTAAAGGAGGTATTATGATGGATGAAAACAAAAAACTAACAAATGAAGTAGGGGCACCAGTAGCTGATAACGAGAATTCTATAACAGCCGGCCCTAGAGGACCTGTGGTTATGCAAGATGTATGGTTAATGGAAAAAATGGCACATTTCAATCGCGAAGTTATACCAGAACGTCGTATGCACGCAAAAGGTTGGGGAGCATATGGTAATCTAACCGTTACTGGCGATATTTCAAAGTATACTAAAGCAAAGGTTCTTCAACCTGGTGCCAAGACAGACCTTTTCATTCGTTTTTCTACTGTAGCTGGTGAACGTGGTGCGGCAGATGCAGAACGTGATATACGCGGCGTTGCTGTTAAGTTTTATACCGAAGAAGGCAACTGGGACCTTGTTGGAAACAATACCCCTACTTTTTTCATTCGTGATGTTCATAACTTCTCAGACCTTAACCGAGCTGTAAAACGTGATCCAAGAACTGGTATGCGCTCAGCTCAAAATAACTGGGACTTCTGGACACTACTTCCTGAAAGCTTCCATCAAAGAACCATTGTCATGTCAGACCGTGGCATACCAGCCTCTTTCCGAAATATGCATTTTTATGGAGAGCACACCTTCTCATTCTATAATGATAAAAATGAACGCGTTTGGTGTAAATTCCACTTCCATACACAACAGGGAATTAAGAATCTTACTAATGAAGAAGCTACTGCTATCTGTGGAAAGGACAGGGAAAGCCACGGCAGAGATCTTTTTGAAGCCATTGAACGCGGCGATTATCCAAAATGGACTTTGTATGTTCAGATTATGACAGAAGAGCAAGCAAAGAATCATTATGAAAATCCTTTTGATATCACAAAAATTTGGCGCCACAAGGAATTTCCACTGATAGAGGTAGGCGTTCTTGAGCTTAACCGTAATCCTGAGAACTATTTTGCCGAAGTTGAACAATCAGCCTTTACACCAGCACACGTTGTTCCAGGTATCGGATTTTCACCAGATAGATTTTTACAAGGAAGACTTTTCGCGTATGGTGATGCCCAAAGATATAGACTTGGTGTCAACCATAATCACATACCAGTTAACCGTGCTAAATGTGAAGTCAATGAATACCACCGTGATGGTGCAATGCGCGTAGATGGAAACTATGGAAGGTTGCCTGCCTATTCTCCAAATAGTGACGGCTATTGGTCACCACAACCAGATGTAGCAGAACCACCTCTTGAACTTGAAGGTGCTATGTATAGATTTGATCCAAAGGATGATCCTACAGATGATAATTTCCGCGCCGGAGGAGAACTCTATCGATTAATGACAGAAGATAAGCGTAAGCTTCTCATTGAAAATACTGCAGCTGATATTGCTCCTGTAACAGACAATGTAAAATATCGCCATGCTGTACACTGTTACCTAGCTGATGCTGAATATGGGGAACGTATTACAGCAGCAATGGGTCTTGATTTTGATAAAGTAAAAGAATTATCAAAACTAGACAATGACGGACTCATTCAGGCAACATTAAAACCATGAGTCTAAAAAATAGATTGCTTATTATTTTAGGTTTTATTTTTCTTGTAATAGGAGCAATTGGCGTGTTTTTTCCAGTATGGCCCACCACTCCCTTTGTTCTCCTTGCTGCTGGGTGTTTTACCAGTAGCAAAAGGCTGTCAGACTGGTTAAAAAAGAATAAGTTTTTTGGAGAATATATTACAAATTATAGGGAACGAAATGGCTTAAGTACTAGAACAGTTATGAAGAGCTTAGTTTTTCTATGGACTATGTTATTATTCTCTGCTATATGTGTTCATACTTTATGGTTAACCATTCTTTTGTTCTGTATAGGATCGGCTGTAACTACTCATATACTATGGAT
Source organism: Cellulosilyticum lentocellum DSM 5427 (assembly GCF_000178835.2). Classification (GTDB taxonomy): domain Bacteria; phylum Bacillota; class Clostridia; order Lachnospirales; family Cellulosilyticaceae; genus Cellulosilyticum; species Cellulosilyticum lentocellum. The sequence continues at coordinate 201,998 of NC_015275.1, read as the reverse complement.
AGCAAAACCAAAGGTAAAAAGAACACCACAAGAAAATCTTAAGATGAATGAACATTTGTAGTAGTGACCGATAAAACGTATCTGTAATGAAAATATTGATAGTTTTGTAATTATTATAAAAAGTAAACCGCAGTTAATTTTTCTGCGGTTTACTGGTAACTACTACCTCGACAAGTTTCTCAATGCCAATCTCTGCATTTCTCCTGTTGATCTCATAATTCAGCTTCCCTATTTTCCCAGATTCTTTACTACTCTTTTGATCCACTACCTTATAGATGTCATTAATCAGTTCAGTAACATCCGTTTCTTCGCCTGCTAGTTCATTTACTATTCTTCGAAGTGGATCTACTTTATCTGGATTTAAGTCCGCATCTTTATAGCCATTTATATATTGGTTAATGACCATTCTAGCTTTTTCTAGTTGCCCTTCATTGGTTCTAAATAATTGATAATACGCCGTTGCATTTGTAAGAGAACCCATATCGTTTCTTACTACAAAGCTAGGATAACTTAACTCAATGAGTTGCTTTTCTTCTCCTGCTGTAGCTGTACTTACTATTAAGTCTTCACCACAGATTGCTTTAAGCCAGTTATTATCTTCCTCGTTTTTCATTTGAATACTGGATTGTACCACCCACATACTTAGCTGTCCTTCTGACTTAAGAAAAACAATGCCTGTACCGTCTATTGTCTTCTCTTTAATACAATAACCTTCCACCTTTTTCATTTCCTCTAAAAAGCTATCAAAAGGTTCTCCTAAATTTGTACTTAAAGTTTCTATCAAATGTTTACTCATATTTGGATACTCACTTTTTTCAGTGGTTTCATCTTGGTTAATAATCACTTCTTCTATAAATTGACCATCATTTACAACCAAGTTCTCTATCCCACCGTCTAAGCGCTTTGCACCTAGCCCAGTAATTCTGTCATCATACCAGTTTCTATTCCTATTCCGATAGACATTATTATCTCCTTCACATGCTAACTGTAAACTTGCCCAAGTTACTAGATCTTGGGTAAAATACTGATCCGTATAGCTGGTTAGCTTATATTCTTTATAAGCTGCATTTTCTAACTCCTCTATGCTTTGGCAGCCTGTTAGCATAAGAGTTATCCCTAGTATAAGTAACCACTTTTTCATACCCTCACCCCTTTTCTTTTACCAAGGCCAATACAAGCGATTTTCTTTGCAATCATAAAGCTTGCCACAAAACCTAACACCAAAGAAAGCCATTTGCAAACAATGCTACTTGTTTCTAAAAGTGGTTCAATAAAATATAGATACACATCACAAACTAAAAAGCCTCCACAAAGGGTTACTCCAATGATAAAGAACCACCTTAAACCTACTACAGGAATAAGTTTATCATTTTCCTCTAAAAGTTGAAGTTTACTTAGCTTTCTAATAGCAACTACTAATCCTATACTCACAAGAATATAAAAAATGATTTGATAGCCTAGCATGTATTGAATATAAGAATAGAATTCACCTTTTTGCTCATAGCCGGCTACCGTTATCTGCATAGGCACATGCCCTCCTAATGCCAAAGCAAAAAACCACTCACCGAACTTAACAATGACTGATTCTCTATCAAGCCCAAAACAAGCACTAATGCTTCGAAGTAAAAAGAATGGTGCCCCTATAACACAAATAGCTATAGCGATGCTTCCAATTTGATGACTGACTATGTACTGCACTAAAATGCAAAAAAGATAAAGAGCTAATCCTAATAGATAAACCACAAACATAAGCACTAACAATTCAGGTATATCAAATAATTGTCCTGAAATTTGCCAAATAGGTGTTACCTCATAAACCTCGGTTAACTTTTCTGTATAATTCCCTAGCATCAAAGATAATCCAAGAGCATATATGGCAAAGCTTATAGTGTAACCCAAGCTACCTAGAAGTACTTTAACGAAGCTTCTTTCCCCACTAGTGAAGGGTAAGCTTTTTAAAAATCTACCAGTCTCTAGATTCTTGTCTTGTTTAAAGCTAATCAAACTTAAAACAATTAATCCCATAAAATAAAGTCCTATAGTATAGTATATTTGATTCCAAAACAAATCCCTTAGCCGATCTATTCTGTTCATTCTTTCATAGAACTGAGCAATCCCACCCGAAAGATAACTTCTCCATAGTTCATTCATATCTTGCTTAATGTTCATGAAACAAAGAATGTTAACCAGCATCAAATAAATGCCGACTCCTAACACAGGTTTTAACTCTAACTTAATAAGTGGTTTTAATCGCTTGATTGATTTCATATGCCTCCCCTTTCTATGCTTCTTCCCCGATATTTTCTCTAGAAATAGCTGTGTAAATAAACACTTCTTCTAAATTTAGACCTATAGTCTCTACTAACATAGCACCTGCTAACTTTAGGCGTTTTTCTAAAGCTGCATTATAATCATTGGTTACCACATAGTACACACTACCTACATGCTCTACATTTAAAACCCCATGCCATTTATCTAGGTCTTCTGGCGCTCCTTTATCAAAGACTACTTGAAGCTTTTTCACCTTGCTCTTTAAGTCTTCTACTGAACTTTGATAGACCACCTCTCCTTTAGAAAGCATAGTGATTTCATCACAGATACGCTCTAATTCTGCTAAGTGATGTGAGGAAATAATAACAGTCATATCTGTTTCATCCACTTGTTCAATAATAAAGTCTAATACTTGTTTCTTTGCTAAAGCATCCAGCCCTGAAGTAGGCTCATCTAATACTAATACCTTTGGCATACTTGCCATATTAAGCATTAAGGAAAGACGCATTTGCATCCCTTTTGAGAGATTTTTTACTTTAGTCTTTGGATTTAATTTAAAGGTTTCATTGTAAGCATTAAACTTTTCTCTTGAAAATTTAGGATAAGTTTCTTCAAAAAAGGTCACCATTTGCTCTACACGGTAACTATTAAAAAACTGATTGCGGTCTGCTACATAGCCTATTTGCTCTTTTACTAGATTATTTTCATAAACTGGTTGACCGTCTATTAAAATAGTTCCTTCATCTAGTTTATAAATTCCTGTTAAACATTGAATGAGTGTACTTTTACCTACCCCATTCTCCCCAATAATGCCGTAAATGCTGCCAGGCTTTACTTCTATGGAAACATCTTTTAGAACCTTTTGCCCATTAAAGCTTTTACTGACATGCTCTATTTTCACCATTTACTCTTCCTCCTTTGAGAGTTCATCGTAAATCTTTTCAATCTCTGCCATAACTTCTTGCTTACTCATCCCCATATAGTGCATGGCTACAAAACTACTTTTTAATGCCTTACGTACTTCTATAATCTGCTTTTCACTAATAACTTTACTTGGCATCATAGCAATAAACGCTCCCTTCCCCCTTATGGTTTCAATCACTTCCTGTCTTTCAAGCTCTGTATAAGCCTTCATCACCGTATTAGCATTCACTGTTAACATACTTGCTAGTTGTCTAACAGATGGTAGCTGATCTCCTGGCTTTAAAATCCCCTTCATTACCTGTTCTTTAATTTGATCAATAATCTGCTCATAAATTGGTCTACTATCCCTTGCGTCTATAGGAAACACAGCTTCACTCCTTTCTCAAACTGTACTATTCACCTTAGTACAGATAATACACTCAGTTTTCTAATTTGTCAATATTTACAAAATAATATTTCTAGAATTATACAATCTAATGGTTACCTAAAATATCCACGAAACTTCTACTGAAAATACTTCCGTTTAAAAGCTAAAAGGATTATATAAAAAACAAAAAAGGACTATTGCAACATGAACTGCTCCTCCTTAAAGTGAACAGTATCATTCTTCAAACTGTCTACTTTAAGGGAAACCTACCATGTGCAATGGTCCCTTTTATCCTATTTTCATCATTTATATTGAGGCATACTCTATCTCATATTTTTTTCTTACATCTGTTTAATCGGGCAACCCATTTGATTAGCTTCATTAAACATCTCTGCTCGTCTTTTTTTATTGAGATGATTAAGCACTCTCATTTTGAATCTGCCTTCTTCACCTGCTTTATAGAAATCCAGAAGATCAATGGCTAAGAACAGTGCATCTACTAATAAATATTTTAAATCCTTAAAGTTTGTTTCATCCGCTTCTCTAAGTTCAATTTCATTACTAGCCGCTATCAGCTCTTCAAATCCTTTTTTTGCCTGAGTTAATAGTTGAAGTATTTCCTCTGGCTGGTTATTTTTAAAATCTATGCTTACGGTTTCTTCTATAAAGGTCATATAATCTCTATTGATTTCACTATAGCTTTGATAAAGCTCTACTAATCCCATATTTTTCTCCTTTTATACTTGCTGCTACTTTTCATCTGTCAATTAATTTTGTTTACGAACTATAGTATATTCATCACCTATTTTATAATATGGACATCGTTTACTAGGATAGTAACTCATTCTTGCCATATCATCTTCATCCATAATAGGTGCAACACTGCACACATACTCTTTCGTGGCTTCATCATATTCTAAATGCATACAATCCTCACACATTTCACTTTACTCCTCTATTTTATCGGCACTTACCTATTTAATATAGCTTTATTATATCACTTATGACTATGCACTCACTATTTCTTTCATTTATATACGTGTATTTTATATTTAGTGGCAAAAAAGTTAAATCCTTTCACTAATCCCTTAAATCTATCATATTTTATTATGTGACTAATTGCGAGGTGAACTATGAGAAAGTATACCCGACAAACATCAGATTCCTATAAATATACTTTGGCTAATGTTAATCTAAGAGAAAGCAACACTACAACCTCTAATGTACTTACTGTAATCCCTGCAGGTTCAAAGGTGCAAGTTATTGATTCTGCAGAAGATTGGTATGAGGTCATCTATAACAACCAAAAAGGTTATGTCTATGCTTCTTACCTATCAATCACAAAATATACCTGGAGAGATACTCTTTTAAGGTCCTATCCAGCTGCTGAATCTAACCCAGTAACTGTCGTCCCAGCCAAATCTGAAGTAGAAGTTTTATCTGTGGTTGGGGACTGGAGTCAGGTTATCTATAATGATAGAAAAGGCTATATATTTACCACTTTTTTATCTGATGATGGTAATCCTCCGACAGCATATGATTTCACCTATTTTTACACGGATATGACTCGGTTTGTAAATGATAACCAGATTAAAAGCCCAACCACAAATCTAATTACAACAGACTTAGAAAATAAGTCTACCTATATATACGAAAGAGGTAGCGATAATCTATGGAAGCTACTTTATAAATGGGAATGTACTGTTGGAAAGCCTAGTACTCCTACAATCAAAGGGACTTTTTATGTCACTGGTAGAAAGCCTTACTTTGGCACTGACACTTATAGAGTCAAATATGCCACTAGAATCAAAGGTGCTTATTATTATCATTCCATCCTATATAATGCAGAGGGAACCGAAGTCATTGACGACCGATTAGGTATGGCTTTAAGTCACGGCTGTGTTAGATTGGCAACCAAAAATGCTCAGTGGATCTATGATAATATTCTAGATTCAACAGCTATTGTTATTAACTAAATAGAAGAAAATAAAAGTCTAATGATACGCTCTATAAACAGCTTTCTATGATTAATCAAATTCATAGAAGGCTGTTTTATACTGTATATTATTGCCTTAGACCAACTCTTTCCCATACGTTTATCTTTTAACAACAAAATAGTATTTTCTTGCTCTCTTATGCTAAATAATAACTTTTATTATACAATTATTTGTGTTGTTTTAAACTTTCATATAAGCACTTCCCCTTAATTTCAATAGTCTTGTAAGTTTTAGTACTCATTTTTTACCACAATTAACCACATGACTAATACTTATCAATCGTTGCACATCAGCTCTTTATCTTCTAAAATAAATTTAGTTATGACTTATTTTTTATTATAAAATATAAAAGTTCAGCTTCGTTTATTTTAGTATACGAATACTTTTTATGTTGATTCTAAACGGTTACACCCGACTTTATTCTTGACTATCTTTAGACTATATAATAATGGCTTGAAATGACTATATAAAGATTTTTTTGACTTGAAAGGAGCCCATAAAATGGAAAAATTATTATCAGAAGCAAATCGCTGCTTAAAATGTAAAAAACCACTTTGCCAGCAGCATTGTCCTATTAATACAGCTGTACCAGAAGCTATCACACTCTTTGAAGAAGGTAAACTGCAAGAAGCTGGTGAACTTTTATTTAACAACAATCCTCTTAGTGCCATTTGCGCTATTGTTTGTCCTCATGAGGATCAATGTAAAGGAAATTGTATCCGCGGCATTAAAGGAGAACCTGTTCCTTTCTGCGAAATAGAAGCTTATATCTCTGCCGCTTATTTGGAAGGACTTACTACTCGAAAACCTGCTCCTAATGGAAAACGTGTAGCTGTTATTGGTTCAGGACCTGCTGGTATTACTGCTGCTATTTTATTAGCACAAAAAGGCTATGCTGTTACTATGTTTGAAATGCGTAACCGTATTGGTGGTGTATTATCTTATGGTATTCCAGAATTCCGTTTACCTAGAGTACTTGTTCAAAATCTAGAAAAGAACCTCGTTCAACTAGGAGTAAGCATTAAATACAATACGCTTGTAGGTCCAGTAATCACTCTGGATAAGCTCTTTAATGATGGCTATGATGCTGCATTTATCGGCACAGGTGTTTGGAATCCAAAAACATTAAATATTAAAGGAGAAACTTTAGGCCATTCTCACTATGCTATCGACTACCTTAAAAATCCAACTAAATATCAGCTAGGTAAAAAAGTTTGTGTGATTGGTGCCGGTAACGTAGCTATGGATGCCGCTCGTAGTGCTAAATATTATGGTAGTGAAGAAGTACATATCTGTTATCGTCGTGGCGAGGAAGATATGACAGCCACTAAGGCTGAGATTCACGAAGCTAAAGAAGAAGGCATTCAATTTACTCTTTATAAATCACCAGTTGAAATCACCGATGAAGGTATCATCTTTGCCGATACTAGAAAAGTAACCTTAGAAGATAGTTCTACTAAACTTGAAACTATTCCTGGTTCAGAAAAGCTATTCCCTTGTAATTCAGTGGTAATTGCCGTTAGTCAAGCTCCTAAAAATAATATTGTAGCGGGTACAACTGGCCTTGAAACCAACCGTGGACTTTTAGTAACAGATGAAGATGGTCATACTACAAGAGAAGGTGTCTTTGCTTGCGGTGACGTTGTAAGTGGTGCTAGAACAGTTATTGAAGCAGTTGTTAATGCTAAACATGTGGTAGGTAGCATCCATGAATATCTTCAAAATGCATAAACTTCCTCTAAAATAAATATTAACTTTACCAAATAGTAAAGGGCTATAAAACTAGTATGCAATCTCTAGGTTTATAGCCCTTGTTCTACTTAGTAGATACTGGTATCATCCAATGCTCTAAATATGAATATTCAGCAGTAGATGGATAGTACATTTCTCCTGCAAAATCAGTCGTCGTTAAATGATGTTCTCTCATCCATCTTTCCATGAATGTCTGTGCTTTGTAAACAGCAGAATTTGTTAATTCCTCAAAGTTTTCCGCTTCAAAACCACAAATAAGGTACTCGGCAGCAGGAAGTTCAAAAGTCGAATATCCCTCTGCACTTGCACCATATTCTGCCTCTGCTCCTGCCATATAGATGCAATGCCCCTCTTTAGCTTCTCCTATATAAAGTGCACCAAATTCATTTCCTCCCTTAACCAAATAAGGAATTTCCGATTTTACAGAATGAAAATCATCCCATAGCTTTCCTGTAACAGAAACACTTGTAGTCGTTCCGCCCATTAATTCTGCAATAGGTATTTCTCTTGCAATACCTATATAAGAACGTGGAACCTCTAATTTTTTTCGCTTAACCTCAATTACAATGCCATCCGTAATTAATGGGACATTTTCATCAACCATTACATAATTTAAAACCAGTTCTGGTTTCACAAATTGGTTAAGATGAATTTTACCTGTACGATATTCCTCTGGTGTAATGCCATAGGTTTCCTTGAATGCTCTTGTAAAATTAGCATGACTGGAGAAACCATAGTTTATTGCAATATCAAGTATTCTCACTTCTTTACCTTTTAGTTCGTTTACTGCTTGTGCCAGTCTGCGTAACTTAATGTACTCACAAACAGGCTTCTTAGCTAAACGTGTAAATAGTCGTTGAAAATAGAACGGCGATAATCCAGCTATACTTGCGAGTTCTTCAATTTGTATTTCTTGTGTCAGGTTTTCTTCAATGTACTCAATACTTTTTTGTATTGCTTCCCATGCGTGCATTTTAAACACCTCCTACACAAAATATAGCATAAGAATTTTGTATTGCGCTTTTCATACAATGCCCTTTTAATATAAAACATTTTATTTATCTTAGTTTATTGCTTATATTCCCTGGCTATATATCACTCTAACACCATTCTCTTCTCCTATATAGATAGGCTCGAAGTTTTTTTCTCCTCCTACTTCACTCTCAATAAAAAAGGTAACTGCATAAGCCTTTAAAATCTTAGGACTGTGCTTTTCATCTTTTATTTCCTCAATAGAAATTATCTTAATGCCTTGATAGCCTATACGCATTCCCTGTCTATTTTCCTTTTGGCTAAATAATTCCTTCTCTTCCTTATATAAGAATAGAATCTGTAACCAAAGTTTACTAGCCCTAATTTCATAAAAGCGATTATAGTTTTCATGAACATTGTACTCTATATAAGCTGTAATGAGCTCCTACAATATCTCCTTGATACCTTATGACTATTCCTCTTGGATCCACTACTCCCTGATTTTCTTCATTCTGCCCACCTTGTATAATATCTAGAGTTGTCGCTCCCTTTGCTTTTTCTAACAAATCGTTAATACCTTTATCTTCTATTAATTGTTTCTCTTTTTCTCCCTCACCATTAATTGCAGTGTCTATCACATGATTAGCTTCTACTTTTCTCTTAGGCTCATTTTGTGACAAAAATATTTTCATTAGCATTACTATTATCAGCCCCCCTACTATTAGATAACAGATATGTCCTCTTCTCAACACTTCACCCCCTCTATCAATTCTTATATCAATATATGTCTCATACTAACGGTACTCTTTAATACTATATAAATATCGTAGCATTCTCAAAACTACTTATCAATATTTTCAGAATACTTGTAACTCAAATATTCATCTATTTTTATTTCTCACATATCGACATCACAAAAAAGCTACACTACGCAATATTTGCTTGGTGTAGCTTCTCACTCAATAATCTCTTATTAACCTAGTTAGAAATCACCTTAAAATCCTTCAATTTCATTGTTTAGAAGCTGTACAAACTCCTGTATACTATAGCCTTCTTGAGTACTTTCATCTCGCCTGCGAATTGTAACAAGATTACTTTCCACCTCTTTTTGACCTACAACTACCATATAAGGCACTTTACCAAGCTGTGCTTCTCTAATCTTATAGCCTATCTTTTCATCTCTATTATCTATTTCACAGCGGATACCTTGTTTTTGTAATTCTGCCATGACGAAGGCTCCATACTCTGAGAATTTATCTGAAATAGGGAGCACTTTTACTTGAACTGGCGCTAACCAAAGTGGGAATTTACCCGCATAATGCTCAATTAGAATGCCTATGAATCGTTCAATAGAGCCAAAGACAACGCGGTGAATCATAATAGGTCTATGCTTCTTACCATCTGCACCAATGTATTCTGCTTCAAACCTTACAGGTAACTGAAAGTCTAGTTGAATAGTACCACACTGCCATGTTCTACCTATAGAATCCTCTAGGTGGAAGTCTATCTTTGGTCCATAGAAAGCGCCGTCTCCCTCATTAATCACATATTCTAGCTGCATCTCATCTAAAGCCTTTTTGAGTCCCTCAGTTGCCACATTCCAATCTTCATCACTACCAATACTATTTTCTGGACGTGTAGATAACTCCACATGATACTTAAAACCGAACTTGCTATACACTTCATCAATAAGTCTTACAACACCTTTAATCTCATCTGTAATTTGTTCCTGTGTCATGAAAATATGAGCATCGTCTTGTGTAAAGCAACGTACACGCATAAGACCATGTAAAGCTCCTGACTTTTCATGCCTATGAACCAATCCCAATTCACCCATACGAATAGGGAGTTCACGATAAGAGTGAGGCTGTAATTTATAAACTAACATACCACCAGGACAATTCATTGGTTTGATGGCAAAATCTGTATCGTCGATAACTGTGGTATACATGTTTTCACGGTAATGATCCCAGTGACCAGATGTTTCCCAAAGTTCTTTATTGAGCATCATCGGTGTGCTAATTTCCACATAACCTTCTCTCGTATGAAGCTTTCTCCAATAATCAATTAAGAGATTTTTAAGTACCATACCTTTTGGCAGGAAGAATGGAAAACCTGGTCCTTCGTCTAGAATTGTAAATAAACCTAGTTCTTTTCCTAACTTTCTATGATCCCTCTTTTTAGCTTCTTCAATGCTTTGTAAATAGGCTTCTAAATCACTACTCTTTGGAAAAGCTGTTCCATAAATCCTTGTGAGCATCTTATTTTTTTCGTTTCCTCTCCAATACGCTCCAGCCGTTGCTGTCAACTTAAAGGCTTTGATTAGGCTTGTATTAGTTACATGTGGTCCTGCACATAATTCCAAATAATCTCCTTGCTGATAAAAGCTAAGCTGTGCATCTTCAGGTAAGTCATTAATAAGCTCTATTTTATAAGGTTCATTTTTCTCTTTCATCAGTGCAAGTGCTTCTTCTCTATTTAAAGTATATCTTTGCAAGGAGAGACTTTCTTTAACGATTTTTCTCATCTCTTGCTCAATCTCTACTAAATTCGCCGCTGTGAATTCAAAGTCAAACTCAAAATCATAGTAAAACCCATCTTCAATCACAGGTCCAATAGCACACTTTGTAGTTGGGTATAACCTTTTAACAGCTTGTGCTAAAACATGAGATGCTGTATGTCTAAAAGCATTCTTCCCCTCTTTTTCCTCGAACTTAAAATCTTTTACTAAACCATCCTTCATTATTACTTTCATTTCTTATGTCCTCCTTTTCAAATTTGAAATATATAACACAAGAAAAGCACCCTAAAACAAATGACCTTATAGTCATTTATTTAAGGGTGCAATTATAATCTGTGCACGGTTCCACCTTAACTTTTCACTTCAGATTCTAACAAATCCTAGCCTTTAACGCAGACATACGGATGTACTTACTTATTGGTTCAGCACAACAGCTCAGGAATGGTTTTCAACTAAACGCTTTCATAAAGAACTTCCACCAAGTATTCTTCTCTCTGGATGATTTATAAAGTCTACTCTTTTCCATCTTTGCTTTTCCTATGTTATTAAGGTTATTATAACTAATCACACGAAAATGTCAATATATTACGTATTATTAATAACATTCGTGAAACTATTCCATATCTTTTATTATAGGTCCTTCATGCCTTGAAAGGTCCTATAATATTCTTTTTTCTTTAGTTTCTTTAGAGTTATTTAACAAATAGTCTAAACTCATTCAAAAAATTACTTTACTTGTCGTAGTAGTTGTGCTACACTTACTTCATCAGATGTAGTACACCTGTCGTAGTACATCTATCGTAGTAATAGATCGGGGGCACAAAACATGATTAGTAGCGACGTAATTAGAGGCTATAACGACACCATCATTTTGTATCTCTTAATAGAAGGAGATTCTTACGGCTATGAAATTTCTAAAAACATCCGTACTTTAACAGAAGAACAATATGTCATGAAAGAAACTACTCTCTACTCTGCCTTTAATAGACTGGAGAAGAATGGCTATATTACCTCCTACTTTGGAGAAGAAACACAAGGAAAAAGACGTACTTATTTTAGAATTACCGAAGAAGGTCTCTCCTACTATAAGGAGAAATGCAAAGAATGGGAACTCACCCAAAATGTTATCAATAGGTTTATAAAGGAGTTGGATTAGTATGGAAATTATTAAAAATTATTTAGACAATGTTTTTCAATCTTTACCACAAACAAAGGAGATTTTAAATCTAAAAGATGAGCTTTTGGCCAATATGGGGGATAAATATGAGGAGCTAAAAGCTAATGGAAAAACAGAAAATGAAGCCATTGGCATCGTCATCTCTGAATTTGGAAATATCGATGAGTTATTAAAAGAAATGAATATTAACGTGTCTTCTGAGTCTCAGCTCAGCTTAAATAAGCCAGTAGGTCCTACACTTAGCTTAGAAGATGCTCGAAATTTTATTAGCCTTAAGCGAAAAAGTGCTCGTTTCGTTGGTTTAGGTGTTGCTTTAATTTTATTAGGTGTTGCCACTTTAATTGGCTGTATTGCTCTTATTGATGCCAATATCATTCTCAAGCAAGCCAACTCTAACTCTAAAGGCATGTTCCCTGTCATTATGCTATTCTTATTTATTGTTCCCGCTGTAGGACTCTTCATTTTTTCAGGTACTCAGCTAGAACCATTTAAATTCATTGAAGAAGGTGGATTTGAGCTAAGCGCCTCTGCTAAAGCAATTTTATCTAAAGAGTATCCTAGTGTAAGTGCACAGAAACCAGTGGCTATTATTACTGGCGTTAGTCTTTGTATCCTTTCCCCAGTACCTATTTTTCTCGGTTCTATGTTTAGTAACAACCTTACTCTCGCTGGCGTATGTATTTTATTAGTTATGATTGCTCTGGCTGTTAATATCTTTATTTACACAGGCATGGTTCCTGAGGCCTATAAAAGACTTTTAAAATTAGAAGAGTTTAGTCCTGAGAAAAAGCAAGAAGACAAACTCATTGGCGCTGTTGCTGGTATTGTATGGCCTTTAGCTACTGCTGTTTTTCTTTTCTTAGGCTTCGTCTTTAATCTATGGGGCATTTGTTGGCTAGTCTTTCCTATCACCGGCATGCTATTTGGTGGCTTTTGTGCTTTCTACAGTGCTCTTCATAGCAAATAGCCGTGAACAATTTTAATTTATAACCATTATGAATAGCAACAAAAATAGCTTCTCAAGTATTCTTTATACTCGGGAAGCTATTTTTACTTTATTTATTTCGCTTTATACTTATGTATATGTAATCAAAAAGCCGACTTCCTAATAAAAAGTGAAAAGCAATCTTTCAATTTACTATGTATTTTTTCTTTATTTTGTCGATATATATAATACAAAAAAACAAAGAAAGGGTGATGCCAGTGTTCACAAAAACATAGTTATATAGGAGGTGTTTATTATGCTTAATCTTATTACTAGCATCGTTAATACTTGTAATGTTTCACCACCCACTTCTACTAGTTCTTCTCATGCCAATGAATTCAAAACTTCCTTGCATACAGAGATGACACGCGTTAGAAAAGTAAACTCTAGTTCAGCACTTAAAGGCTATAGTGAAGAAATGCATACGTTGCCTACAGAAGCTCTTAAAACTAAGGTGACAACTAATGAAGCTGGTGAAAAATTTCTCATTATGCTGGCCAATACTTCTATTGTAAGACAAGTTGCATTAACAGAAGCTAAGCCACCTAAACCCAGTATTAACTATACTGCAGCTAAAAAAGCATATGATCTAGATTAAAACTTAAGAATATAAGAGAAAGAGGTACTAAATTAGTGAATATCGAAGAACAACCTATATAAACTCTCTGGGCTACAGGAATCTGTGACTTGGGGAGTTTATTTGCGTCTGTCAAAATAACCAGTTAATTCCTCCTCTTTTCTTTAGATATACATATATTAAACTCAGAAATCATCAGCTATACTTAGTATAGTTGTATAAATATATTTACAAATCAAATTTATTCATAAGCAACCAATTATTCACTCTTCATCGCCTTGCAATTTTCTCATTAAGTAGTTACGCAGTAATCCAAAATATTTAGGAGGAATCTCAATGAACTTATCAGTTGTAGAACAAATAGCTTCATCGCTTAAAGGTAATATGACAAAGGTTATTAAAGGTAAAGATACTGAAATTAGTAAACTCATTATGGCACTTTTATGCAACGGTCACATTCTATTGGAAGACATCCCTGGCACTGGCAAAACCACATCTGCTAAAGCTCTGGCTAAATCATTAGGTTGCCAATTTAAGCGTGTTCAGTTCACCCCTGACTTACTTCCTTCTGATCTTATGGGCATTAACTTTTATAATCAAAAAGAACAAGATTTTATCTTTAAGCCCGGTCCAATTTTCACACATATCTTATTAGCTGATGAAATTAATCGTGCTACTCCTAGAACTCAATCTAGTTTACTGGAATGTATGGAGGAAGCTCAAGTAACAGTAGATGGCATTACTTATTCTCTAGAAGCACCTTTCCTTGTTATCGCCACTCAAAATCCTATTGAAACTCAAGGTACCTTTCCTTTACCAGAAGCCCAATTGGACCGTTTTTTTATGCGCCTTAGTATGGGTTATCCTAGTGAAGCTGATGAAATAAATGTACTTTCTAGTCAAGCTAATGCCTCTCCTTTAAATGACCTTCAATGTGTTGTAACTAAAGAACAAATCTTAGAAGCCCAAGCAGCCGTTAAAGAGGTCAAAGTAAGCGATAGTATTAAAGCTTACATAGTAGCTATTAGTAATGCCACTCGTCAGGATTCAAGGCTTAAACTTGGCCTTAGCCTCCGAGGTTCTTTAGCTATGTTTAAGGCTTCTAAGGCTTTTGCAGCTATGGCCGGCAGGGATTATGTTATTCCTGATGATGTGAAAGCTATTGTCAAAGATGTAGCCCTTCACCGTGTCATTTATAATGGCTATCAAATAGCTAGTAATGTACATACCCTTGAAACGATTTTTGAGGACTTATTAAGCCAAGTACCTGTACCTATTGAATAGGAGGACTAATTATGGAAATCTTCGGTATTTGTTTTCTTATTATTTTAGGTATTCTTATTGAACATCAAATCTATTTAACTAAAGTTTTTCCTTACATAGGCTATGAATGTAAATTCAGTGTAGATGAAGTTTTTGAAGGTGCTGATATTGAAATCATAGAAACTGTAACTAATCCCACAGCCCTGCCCATCTCCAGCTTAAAATCAGAAATTTCTACTAGTAAATATCTCGATTTTGCTGGTAATACTTCCGCCGTTAATGATAAAACACGTTCTTTAGCCAGCTTATTTAGCATCGCTGGAAAAAAACGTGTTACTAGAGCTTGGAAGGCTAAATGTCTAAAGAGAGGTATCTATCATATTGAAGATACTACCATTGTGGCCAATGACATCTTTGGCTTTTGCAAATATAGTAGTTTATTTTTTGTTAAAGGCAGCTTAGTTGTACTGCCTATTCCTGTACTTTTGGACATTGCTCCCATTGGTTATAAGGAGCTTCAAGGTGATCAGGTAGTAAGACGCTTTATACTAGAAGATCCCTTTACCGTTTCAGGTGTTAGAGAGTATACCCAAAGGGATACTATGAATCAAATCCACTGGGGCATGAGTGCTAGACATAATCAGCTTATGGTCCGTCATCATGAAGCTACTACTCAGCAAAATATGACTGTTATTATCAATATGCAGCTAAACAAAGCTCAGCTTCGAGAAGAAATGACAGATGATAAGCTAGAACTAGCCATTCAAATCGCTGCTGGTGAACTTGAATATACACTACCTAGAAGCATTCCTATTAAGCTCATGGCTAATGCTGCCACTTTGGATGCTCAGACAAGTTTAGTCTCTAAAGAAATGTGGGGCTATACCCATATTCATGACCTCTTTGTTTCTTTAGCTGGCCTACAAACAACTTTTACTTTGCATTTTTCTCAGTTTTTAAAGGAGTATGACTCAGAAATCACCTCTCCTTATGTCACTCTTATTACAGCTTTTATGGATGAAGAAATTGCGGCATTTATTAGAGAAAAGGAACGTTTCGGGATCCATATTAAGGTCTACTTTTTAGCATTCTCTAAAGATGCCGTACACTTTCCTGATTTAGAAATTTATTATGTATTAGACCACACTACTAGAAAGAAGGTGAGCTAAGATGAATACTTCTAGTTCTAAACTATTACCTCATTTAGCTTTATGGACTTTCTTTTTAACAGTCATCCCCATTTTATTTCTAGTAGCTTATATTGGTGAGATTAATTGTACCCTTACATCTTTTAGTATAAACGCTGTAACTTTATTGATAGGTGCTTACTTAGGTTACTTTCAGGCTAAGTTTAAATACTATATTCTCCGTAAAAATAGCCTTTCTATTATTGGAAAGTATCTCCTACTTATAGTTACTTACCTCCTAAGCTTTGGCCTCCCTTTTACTTACGCTCTCCTTATATATAAGGACTACATTGGCCTCATTGTTTGTTGGTATATTCTTTTTCTTATATTTTATGGCAAGTTTTATAAAAGCTATGGACTTCACTATACAGAGATTATTTCTTGGGAGATTTGCATTGTTGCTGCATTTATTGATTTGGGCGCTATGATTGCACAGAACTATAGCTTTATATCCCTTCTATTTGTTGCCGTCATTGCTCTTTATATTTTCTTACATAACCAAGCTAACTTAGATGAGATGCTGGAAAGATCACGGAAAAATACACCTATGATAACAAATATTAGACGGAATAATACTAAGTGGCTATGTTTAGTCATGAGCTTTATTTTTATTGTCTATCCTTTAAGGAGGCTTATAGGTAACATTTTACTTACCATCATCAAAGTGTTTATATTGCTGATTGGCTATATACTAAACTTCATCAGCAGTCTCATGCCTAGAGGCGATGATTTGGCAACACAGACAAGAGAAAATACGGACGTTATTACGCAACTAGTAGGTGAATCTACTACTAGTCATCTCTGGGAAGTTATATTTTGGTGTATTATCATTAGCCTGATTATCCTTCTTAGAAAATATATCATAGCATGCTTACTAGATATTATTAAACTTATCAAGAGACTTTTCATAAAACTATATGGAATTTTATTTGGATTAAAAGAAGTCACAAAACCGCCTAATTTATTCTATGATGAAACGATAGAGGAGGTTTCCTTTACCACAAGTCTTCAAAGTAAAGCTCCATCTCTTAATAAAAACAGATGGAAAAAGCAGCTTAAGGAATTCCTTAAGCGACCTAACAATGAAGCTAAATATCGTTTTGGCTTTAAACTACTTCTAGAAGGCTTCAAACTACAAGGACTGACCTTTAAAGCATCTCATACGCCAAAGGAATTAACAAGCTTAGCAAAGGATCAGTCTCATTTACCATCTATAGATTCAGTTACCTATGAACGTATTCGCTATGGAGAAAAATCTCTAGAAAAGGGGGACCTAGAAGAGCTAGAAAATACTCTTGTCACTTTAATAAAAAAATAGATGCTACTTCACTTTAAGTTAAGCATTACATAAACTACTAGTGATACATGAATTCATAAAATAATAAAAGGAGAAATGAAATGAAAAAATCCATTAACCTCCTCCTTACGCTACTACTAGTTACTTTAGGCTGTTCTAACAAAGAAATCATCGAACATCATTATACTTATTCAGGCGAAAATGAATCCTGGCACGTAGAATATAGAGTAGATAATATCATAACTTTTACCGAGGGCAACGGAAAATTAGATACTACTAGCGAAAAAGATAGGCTATTAACAGCAACATATAAAAAGAATCTCTCTGATTTATCAGAAGTAAAAAATCTAAGTATTTCCTATGAATATAGCCACGGTGGTGGCTCACTTAGTGAAAATTATGATGAGGCGCCCCCAACTGATACTATCTTCACAATAAGATCAGGTAGTACAGGCGGTGTGGTAGAAATCAAACAAGAATCTATTCAGGTTACTATTACTATGGATGGAAAAGAGCAAATTCTAGATTTAAAAAATAATGACTAGTTATTTATAAAAACACAGGTGGCATTTTACTGAAATGCCACCTGTGTTTTTATAGGATATATATAGGTTAAAAACTAGCCAATACGTCCTTTAGCAAGTTCGTAGAAAGCTCCTTGCTTTGCCATGAGTTCTTCATAGCTTCCGTTTTCAATATTTTTACCACCGCTTACGACAACGATGCGGTCTGAATCAATAATAGTGGAAAGTCTATGGGCTACTACAAAGGTTGTTCTACCTTTAATCAAATTTTTCATAGCTTGTTGAATATGCATCTCAGACTGATTATCAAGGGCTGAAGTTGCCTCATCCAAAATAATCACACTTGGATCCCTTACCAAAGCTCTTGCAATAGCTATACGTTGCTTTTGTCCACCCGATAGCATATCACCATGCTCCCCTACTAAGGTTTCTAAACCGTATGGAAGTTTTTCTATCACTTCTTTTAAAGCTGCTGCTTCTATCACCTCATTGAGCTTTTCCTCACTTACAGTAGGAATTCCATAGGTAATGTTATCTCTAATGGTTCCTGAAAATAAAATAGTATTTTGAGGAACCATAGCTATCTTACGCCTATAATCATGTAGGTCTAAGGTCGTCATATCCTGTCCATCTAAGAGTAGTGTTCCTTTAGTAGGTTTCATAAAGCCGATAAGAAGATTTAATAAAGTCGTTTTTCCTCCCCCTGATTCTCCTACAAAAGCAATACATTCTCCTGGTTTTACATCTAAATTGAACTCATCTAAAACTAAGTCTAGGCCATCTTCATATTTAAAGCTCACATCATTAAATTCAAAATGCCCTTCTACTTGTTTGAGCTTCTTCTTCCCCATATGTCTTTCTACATCCTCTGCTAGGAAAATCTCCCCTACTGAGTTAATAGATTCAAAGCCTTTTACAATATCAGGGTAGATATTAATCACAGCAGACACTTGGTTAAGGACTGTAGCAAAATAGGTTTGATAAAGGACAATATCCCCTACCTGTATTTCTTTTTTATAAGCTAAATAACCTGTAAAAAGTAAACATGCCACCTGCAAAACTTGAATAGACACCCAGCTACAAGAACCTAAAAAGGAATTGAGTACATCTACTTTATAGCCTGTATCTTTTACCTTATGTACTGTACTATCAACCTTATCAATTTCTACCTGTTCTAAAGCATGAGCTCTTGTAATCGGTACCATCTCTACCATCTGAGATACAGTAGCAGACATTTCTTCTATATTCTTACGGAAATCTCTACTCGTTCTTCGGATACGTTTTCTAAAAAGCTTCACTATAAAGAAACAAGCAGGCATAGATAATGCAAAAAATAGGGCTACAGAACCATTTTTACTAATCGTAATCGTAAAAGCTACTGTTAGATTTAAAATAATAGGAACAATACTATTACAAAATTGTGTAGATAAAGTGGTAATGGCTTCTACATCTCTTAACACTTTGGCTTGCAGTCTTCCTGCTTGCAAATGTTTATGATAAGGAATAGATAATACTTGGAGTTTTTTTACGAGGTTAATACGAATATCTGATTCCACTTGTCTAGTAGCTAAACTGATGTAGCGTATATATAAATAATTAGATGGTATATTAATGAGTACTAAGACTAGTAAAATACTTACGTTAATAACAATCTTATGAAGCTGATCCCCTTCTCCTGAGCTAATAATGTTAATAATATTAGTTGCCACAATCGGTGTAAACCATACTGGTGAGTGTTTAACAAAGAAACACACAAAAGCACGCAGTAGCTTTAAGTAATTTCCTTTGTATAAAGTTAAAAGTGTTTTTATCGGGCGATTATTATAAAACTTATTCTCTTTTTCTAATGCTGCCATAGTTTCTAAATTCTTCTCTATCGGCTCCATATCTATCCTCCTTATGTCTTTCACTTTTTAAGTTACCCCTATTCTACTTTACTTCTCCTACTTTGTTAATGTATAAAACGCTTATTGTTTTAATGTAATTTTCTATATTGTGTTGACATTATCCAACGTTGGATATAATATAGCATTATATTAACCAACATTGGATAAGGAGCTTTATATGGTACGCACACTTATTTTATATTATCTCAATATCAAAGCAACTCATGGCTATGAAATTCAAAAGTTCATTCAAGAAACAGGCCTAGAGCAATGGACCCAAATCAAATCAGGCTCTATTTACTACGCGCTATCTAAACTAGAAAAGCACGAAGAGATTACTTTAGTTAAAGAGGAAACACATGGTTCTAGAGTAAGACGCATTTATCAAATTACTGGCCTAGGAAAGAAAACCCTTCATACCATGTTAGAAGAAAAATTAAATGAAGAGCTCATGCCTTCTGCTTCTGAGAAGTTTGTACTTCCTTCTATGCTTAATCGCTTAGACAAAGAAACTGCCATTGAAATTATCAATCAGCATATTCAAAACCTTAAAGCAAGAGAAGACTACTGGCGCTATTGGCAAAGTATGAAAGTAACGAAAGATAGCCTCAAGCTAGATAAGCTTACCTTCGAACTGCCTCTTGTTAACCTTGAATATGCTATTAAATGGCATGAAACCTTAATAGAAGAGTATGATAGTATTATCGAACTAGGTAAAAAACAGGAGCAATTTATTGCTGGCTTTAACTTTGATGCACTTGAGGAAAGCCATTCTCTTTCAAACCAAAATAATCGCATCTCTGAACTAAAGAAGAAAATTCTTGATCAATCTCAAGATTCTAAAATGGCCCTTGATGAGCTTATTACACTACTTTCTAATCCTCAATAGGCAATTAACTATAAGACTTATGGGAAGCTTGATACATTATTGCTCTGGGCACCTGCCCCCGGTTCTGAATGTTTTTTAACTGTCGTTACACCTTCTTTCCACGCTGCGTCACTGTCTTGGATGTTTATGAGGTCAATAATGTTTGTGAAAATAAGTGGATAGGGGTGTCTGGAGCAGTGACTTGGGAGTATTTTTTAGAAGCACTTAGTGAACGTTTTAGATGGGTTTTAGGCAGCTGTCTGAGCGAAGCGAGTTCTGCCTTTCATCTAAATAAGTGAGCTTAGTGCTCTAAAAATGTGAACCGGAACAACGGAGGACATTCCTATCCACTTATTTTCTCTCAGATGTAATTCTCATAAACACCGAGACAAATTTCAATTTATTATTTTTTAAGCTATATATCCAACGTTGTATATAAAATATTGAGTAAAGGAGTTGTATTATGAAAAATTTATTAGAAGTCCATCAACTTTCTAAATGCTTTGGTGACAAAGCCGTCGTTAAAGATATTTCTTTCTCTATAAAATCAGGAGAAATCTTAGGCTTTTTAGGTCCTAATGGTGCTGGTAAAAGTACTACCCTTCATATGATCACTACACTTTTAGACCCTACTGCAGGTCGTATTATCTTTGAAGAACAACCGGTAGCCGATTATAACTATGATTACAAAAGAGCCTTAGGTCTTGTTCCTCAAGATATTGCTGTTTTTTCAGATTTAACAGCTTATGAAAATGTGAAATTCTTTTGCTCGCTTTATGGCATTAAAGGGACTGCTTTAAAAGAAGCTACTAAGACTGCTCTTGATTATGTAGGCCTCCTAGAACATAAAAACGAATATCCCAATACCTTTTCTGGTGGTATGAAAAGACGTCTTAATATTGCTTGTTCTATTGTACACAAACCTAAGCTTCTCATTATGGATGAACCTACAGTAGGTATTGACCCTCAATCTAGAAATAAAATTTTAGAAGTAGTTAAGAAGCTCTGTGAAGAAGGCACAACTATTATTTATACTTCTCATTACATGGAAGAAGTAGAAGCTATCTGCTCTAGAGTTATTATTCTAGATCATGGTGAAATTTTAGATGAAGGACCTTTGGAGGATATTAAAGCCAAATATTTACCTTATGGCGCAGATAACCTAGAAGCCATCTTTTTACACTTAACCGGCACGGCTTTAAGGGATTAGGAGGAGATAATGATGAACGAATTAAAAGTACTTTTTTCTTTTGGCCTTAGAAGAAGGATAAGGGACTCATTTTTAATAAGCTATGGTATTATAATGCCCCTTATTATGATTTTGCTTCTAGGCTACTTAGCCAGTGGTTACTATACAGGAATAGAAGGGATTTCTTCCTATAGCTATTACACTGTAGTCTCCTTACCTCTTTATACTTTTTTCTCCTCTATTACACTGATTTATGTTGCTAGAGAGGAACAACTTTTTAATGCTGGCTCACGTTTTATTGTGTCACCTATTCATAGATCCACCCTTGTACTTTATAAGATTTTACCTTCTACCTTGGTTACCTTTGCTTTCAACCTAATAGTCATGCTAGCTTGCAAATTACTGTTTAAGGTTAACTTTCAGGGGCAGTTCTTACAGGTTTTAGCACTCCTTGGTGCCTTTGGCTATATGTCTTGTAGCCTTGGTACTTTTATTGGATTATGTACTAAAAATTTTATGACCGTTAAAAACCTAGTAAGTACCCCTCTGCTCATTATGGGCTTTTTAGGAGGTAGTTTTTTCCCAATTGGTAGCTTAGGTAAAGGGTTTTTAATTGCTAGTTATTTTTCTCTTCTTACCTATGTTAACCAAGGACTATTTAAGCTACTTTATGATCACAATAACTTATTTTATATATTTGCTCTATGCATTACTCTATTCCTAGGTATTATCTTCACTGTAGGTTCTACCATAAAAATGCAAAAGGAGGCCTTTATCTAATGTGTACTTGGCTTATTTTCAAAAAAGAATGGACAAAAAATAAAAAGCATCCTGTTCAGCTTTTACTCACACTTTTATTACCTATTATCACTACTTGCTTAGTCATTTTGTTTTCGAGTCACATGAAACCTTCCATACACCTAGGCCTTATTAGTGAATCCTATCATTCAGATATTATAAAAAACCTAAAAGAACAGTCATTGTCTATCCCAAGGCTTACACTAACATCTGTTGATGCTGATTCTCTTTATTCAGATCTAATGACTTCTAAGTATGCTGCTATTATTAAACTAAAAGCTGATAACACCTTTGAAGCATTTAGCTTAGATGCAGGTCTTAGAGATCGATTAAATGCATTACTCAATCATCCTACTAACCTAGGTGAACTTCCTATTCTTAGTAACCTCTTAGAAAATCAGTCTGAGGCTTCTCTTTCTACTGCTAGTAGAAGTATGAGTTTTATCTTTTTAGTCATGATTATTACTGCCACATTACTAGCTGTTTCTATTCACAGAGAAAAAGCTGATGGCCTTTTAACACGCTATGGTTTATCTCCCCATCATGCATTATCTTATGTCAGTGGTTTCTTCTTGTATAACTTAGGTATGACCTTGCTACAAACTTCTGTAATAGCTAGTCTCATCTTTGTTTTTAAGTTACCTTTAGATATTTCATTACCTTCATTTATCCTGATAGGAAGCTTAATCAGTTTCAGTAGCTCTACCCTTGCATTTTTAATAGTAGGCTTAACCTCCAATGAGCTTTCTGCTAGTACCTTAGCTTCTTCTATTGGATTATTGCTTTCTTTACTTGGTGGTGCTTTTTTACCCTTAACTAAAATGCCTTCTGGTTTTCAATTTATTAGCACATTCACATTTACCAGATGGCTTATCGAAGCCACAGATGCATTAACATCCCCTCCTCTTACTACTTCTAATTACCTACCTATAGGGGCCATGTTACTTCTCACACTGATTATGCTGTTTCTTGCATTTGCACTTAATGTTAAAAAACTCTCCACTCATCATATCAATCCTCAAAAATCAGAGTCCTGCATCAAAGCCTAACCTCATAGGCTTGACTTTGTACTCATAATAAAAGCAAGTTACCTCACTATAAAGCCCATGTAGCTTGCTATAATCTTATTTCTTTATTTCTTTATTTCTAAAGCTTCCGCTAACTTAACGAGTTCTTCCTTACTAATTTCACCATTCTTTACATAAAGATCACAAAGGGTTCCTTCTTTAGCAAACTCTATAATCTTCAGCGGTGCTTGTTCTACAAAAATTGCCTCTACATCACCTATTTTTATCTTTTCACAATTAAGTTCGAAGCTTTCTTGAAGTTTGCTACTTGGCATATTCTGTACAATAAACTCTTCCCCTTCTGGAGTTAGATATGTAATTTCCACTCTTGCATAAATTTGATTGCTAGTTTCTATATAGCGTGCTTCCTTCATTTTTGCAACCTTCTCATCAGGTATATAAAAAATCGGAACTTTAAGCCAATCAACAGCTTCTTTCAGAGATACTTCTTGATTAACTATATCTAGATTTTCATCTAAATGAACTACCTTTGCATCTTTAGGAATATCCATGATAAACTTTTCCTTATCTATTCTAGGATTTAAGGTGAAATCCTTATATTCCTGCTCTACTATTAAATTTCCTATGGTACTCTTACTCTTAATAACCATCCAGCTATCTTGATCAATCCAAAGTTCCACAGTGGCCTCACCTAGTTTACCCTGCTTAGGTACCGCTAATACATATTGTGTTGTATAACCACCTATTTTTACATTATCTTTAATTGTAACATCATGACTACTACTCACTTCATTAATAAATTCCAGGGCATATTCCTTTAAACTTCCAGAACGAAGTACTTGATTAATACCTTGGCACACCGTAGGATTGACCTCATCTGCTAATGACACAGGTTTAATATAATAAATATCCTTAGCAGGCACATATGCAATGAGTTGATCCCCATTAGTTACATCGATTTCTTCATCAGCTTCAATTTCCCCCTTTATTAATCCGTTATCAACTGCTTCCTTATATGCATCTGTTATTGTAAATTTATACTCTATACGATACTTATTTTTATCGCCTTTCCACTCTTTGTAATTTGTCTTGGACAAAAGTTCCCCATCTTGATATTGATTAATCTCCGCTTCACCATAAAAGGTATTAATAGTTTCATCACCTTGCACCATAGCTTCTGCGACTCCCTCTGATGCAAAAAAACTACAACCACTGGTTATTCCTAACAGATTACTTACTAAAAAAAAATATAAGATATAATTCCAAGCTCTTTTACTCATTTTCTTCCCCTTTCCTATTCGAGGTAATACTTGGTAAATAACAAACCATCATATTACCCACCTCTGGAATTGGTACTACTTCTATTGCACCACCGTGCTTACTCATAATCATCTTAGAAATACTAAGGCCTAATCCCACACCTTTATGTTCTTTCTTACTACGTGCTTCATCCCCTTGATAAAATGGTTTAAACAAACTCTCCCTTTCTCTCTCTGCAATAGGTATTCCTTGATTTATAATCAGAAGCCACATACCAGGCGTTTTATACTTTTCTAAAGCTTCTTTTCCTACTTCATGAACCCACTCCGGTAATTTAACATTGGTAGAAAAAGCTCCCATCCAAATCTTTCCGTAATCTGGTGTATGCCGTATAGCATTACTTACAATGTTATCTACCACTCTAGTCATATATTTAACATTTACTAAATAGTCATCATGAACTTCTATGGCTTGCTCTAAACTTAAATGTTTCGCTTCGCACATACCCTCAATACCTGAGAAGAGCATATCACAGAATTCCTCACCTTCTACTTCTACAAGGCCTAAGTCATACTCCATAGTTAATAAATTATAAGTCAGTAAATCATCTAGCATATCTTTCATATAGTCACATTTATTTAAAATGGTTGATAAGTATTCTTCATACCTTACTTCATCTTTAACATCTCCTAGCTTAAACATCTCCGTATAAGCTCTTATAGCTGTTAAAGGCGTTTTTAAATCGTGCGAGATAGTAGCAATCATATATTCTTTAGCTTTTTGTTCCTGTTCCATTAAATGCTTATTCTTCTCTAAGTTATCCTTCATTTCATTAAAATGAGCACATAATTCTCCGATTTCATCACTCGCCCTATAAGTAATATGAACCTCACTATTACCCTTGGCATAGTCATTCATACTTCTAATAACTCTCTTAATAGGCTCATTAAATCTTTTATTAATCATTCTAATAGCTAGGCCAAATATCAAAATATTAACTAGTATAAAACAGCCACAACTTAATATAATATTATATCTTATAGTATTTTTTAGATTCTCCCTAGCAATAGTAATTTTATAGAAACCAACAATATGACCTTCATCAAAAACAGGTTTTTTCAACGTGTCGGTATTATAAGTATGCTGAATTTCATTCAGATTTTTATAAAGGCCTTCTCTAGACAACATGTACTCATATCCTGGCACAGTAGAATAAATAGACTTCCCGCTCGCATCATATAAGACTACTTCTACATTTTCATTAGCTTCTAGTTCTTCTAACTTCATATCTTGATCTGGATTTAAGTAAAGCTCAGGTTTGTCTAATAACTCCTCGTACTTAAAAAGCTCTATACTAGAAGCTAAGTAGTCTTTTACTTCTGTTCGTTTATTATAAGCGCTATTAGCTTGGTATAAAATGCATACCGTTAATATAGGAGTTAAAAGAACCAATAAGTGAGATATGATTAAATAGGTTTTTAGCTTCACTGAATCCTGCCTCCTATAAACCTATAGCCAATGCCCCACGCTGTTTCGATAAATTTAGGATTTTTACTATCTTCTTTTAGCTTGTTTCGTAGCTGTTTTATATGTACGGTAATCGTATTACTGCTTTCAATATCTTCTTCGTGCCATATATGTTCATAAAGTTCTTTTTTAGTAAAAGGTCGCTGAGGATTTTTTGCTAAGATGGTTAATAGCGCCCACTCTGTTGCTGTTAAATTTAATTCTTCTTCATTTAAATAAGCTTGCTTACGATTAAAATTGATACTTAATCCACCTTCATAATGATGAATTTCTTCCTGTTCCTCACTGCTATTCATACGTTTATAGCGTCTTAGCAGTGATTCAATTCGAGCTTCTACTTCAGGTAAACTAAAGGGTTTTGTCACATAATCATCTGCTCCAATTTTTAGCCCTTTAATCTTATCTAGTTCTTTATTTCTAGCACTAATAATTAAGATGGGGACATCACTAACCCACCTTATACTTTGACAAAGGCTATAGCCATCCATTCCAGGCAGCATAATATCTACAATAAGAAGATCATACATTTTCATTTTAAAATCTTCTAAACCTTCATTCCCTGTAGAAGCCCAGTTCACCTCATAGCCTTTATTCATTAGATATTCTCTTAAAATATCTGCAATTTGCTCATCGTCTTCTACTATTAATAAACGTCCAAGCATCTATATCTCACCCTCTCTATGCCCATTCTCCATTTTCTACTTTTATCATATACCGTAATTACCTTAGTTTAAAATTGTTTATAAATATTTTATTTATATACACCTACTATGTTCTATTATAATGCTTAAAATCTATTTATCAAAAGATATAGTCTATATGTTCACTATAATTATTTATTAAATACTTTTTACTATTAAGATTTCATGAAACCCCTTGATAATTTTACACTACATAAATTTGCATGCAAAAAGGACTGTTTATTGTAACAGTCCTTTTTTACAACAAGCTTTATTTAAATATTTTTTAGGGGGATCTTTTTTCTAATCTTATAGCTCACTTTACCATTTTCATTTACTTCTTTTATGCTATTAAGATAAAAAATGTATTCTTTATCAACCATTACAGGTTCATAACCACCTTCAACAATCATACAAGCTCTACCTCTATAGCTACTTTCCATATAAGGTTCTTGTACTTTGATAATTTCCTGTTTATTTACTTCTCCAGCTATAATACCTGTGATTTGTAATTTTGCTTCTGTAAATCCAGATACTTCGCTAAGTTTAATAGTTGTTTTTTCTGGTAATACTGTTGCTATTACAACTATTTCTGCATTAATATCATTATATATTTTTTCTCTTTGGTTAATAGAAGGTCCGTTATAAACGCCATCTATTATGTTTCCTAGTATGCTATTTATATTCATATAGTATGACCTCCTTAACTTGAGTGGATAGATTTTTTATTTGAAGCTTCACATTATCAAGTATATACACTCATATCAAGGCTGACTATTAAATATTCATTCTGTAACATTACTATCAACTAAACGAAATATTTTGAAATCTAAATTTAACAATAAAAAAATACCCCCCAACTAAGCTTTCTTAGTTAAAGAGTACCTTTTCTTAAATGCCCAGAGCCGGAATCGAACCAGCGACACGAGGATTTTCAGTCCTCTGCTCTACCGACTGAGCTATCTGGGCATGTATTAGCGCCAAGTTCGCGCTAATCTTATGGTAGCGGGAACAGGATTTGAACCTATGACCTTCGGGTTATGAGCCCGACGAGCTACCTAGCTGCTCCATCCCGCGATATAGGTTATGGAGGGAGAAGGATTCGAACCTTCGAAGCTATCGCAACAGATTTACAGTCTGCCCCCTTTGGCCGCTCGGGAATCCCTCCATAGATACAAAATATTCATTTTGTAAAGCCGACGATCGGACTCGAACCGATAACCTGCTGATTACAAGTCAGCTGCTCTGCCAATTGAGCCACGTCGGCATATTCATAATATAATTGAAATCATTGACGACACTAGTCCTTGGCTAGGTTAGTCTTCTATACGTGTGCACCAATTAGCAATCCTCTTGATACCTTTGGTATCTGCGCTAGAATTGAGCCACATCGGCCTTCATCTACCAGCTTTTGAACAATCCAATTATATAATCACACTTTAATTATTTAAATATGCCCGAGACCGGAATCGAACCGGTACGAGGGTTAGCTCGCAGGATTTTAAGTCCTGTGCGTCTGCCAGTTCCGCCACTCGGGCACATTAATGGTCGCTATAGGGCTCGAACCTATGACCCCCTGCTTGTAAGGCAGGTGCTCTCCCAGCTGAGCTAAGCGACCTTATAATGGTAATATTACCACTTGTTAAAAAATTAAGCAATTAAAAATCACTTAAACGACCCAGAAGGGACTCGAACCCTCGACCTCCGCCGTGACAGGGCGGCGTGCTAACCAACTGTACCACTGGGCCATATAAAAAAGTGAGCCACCCGGGAATCGAACCCGGGACAACTTGATTAAAAGTCAAGTGCTCTACCGACTGAGCTAGTGACCCACATTAGATCTAAAAGCCTACTTCTAAGGAAGTCGTTTTAGATAATCGGGGTGACAGGACTCGAACCTGCGGCCTCCTGAACCCAAATCAGGCGCTCTAGCCAAACTGAGCCACACCCCGGCTTTTGTTAGATAAACTAACAATGACCCATACGAGAATCGAACTCGTGTTACCGCCGTGAAAGGGCGGTGTCTTGACCGCTTGACCAATGGGCCTCATTATTATTTGCTGCGTTTGTTTCTTTGTTTCCTCGCCGCTGACTTTTACTATGTTACACCATATTGTTACATACGTCAACTCTTTTTTTATTTTTTTTAACAGGAAATTTCACTTTTATCCTTAGCCCCCTAAAATTTGACGTATTAAAGGAATATCAATAACCTTAGTATATGTATTCTTATTTTTTTTATCCTCTACTTTATATATTTAACTCAAGTATTTTTTACATTAGAATACTTCTCTTAAGCTTCAATTCTATCGGCATAAAATATGTTATTTATACTATGTCTTCATTATATATAGCACAATTAACTCTACTACATTCATCCATACTAATCTACTTCTAATGACCTTGAAAGAATACACTTTCTAAAAAAGCTTAAATCTAGAAATACTATTTTGATGAGTTATATTAGTTAAATTTATAAATAGAATAATCCCTAATCATGTGATATCTTGTTATCTAAAAACAAAATAGGTAAATACATGTTAGAATTCAAATACTATTTATCTATATAGAAACAGATTACTAGATTTCATCCATTAATCCCCTAATGAGAAAGTACATAAATTTTGACAATCTATGTATATATTCTTAAATTCGGGGGACTTTACACTATGACTGCACGCTTATCAGAATTACAACGTATTCAAGAGGCTATGAATACTACTAAATCTACACGTATGCAACAAAGATATCAAGTTATCTTATTACACCTAAAAGGATATCAAAACATTCAGATTGCCGATATTGTAGGACGTTGTGAGATACCGTCGGAAAATACGTTAATACCTATAAAAAGCACGGTATAGCTGGTCTAATTATTAAACCTCGTGAAGGTGCAAAACCAAAGCTTACTCCAGAACAAGAAGCTATTTTAATTCAGACAGTATCGACTAAAACACCTGATCAGGTAGGCTTATCTCCTTATAAGTCATGGAACTCTAAGCTTGTTTGTTTATGGGTGAAAGAACAGTTTGATGTTACTTACACCAATGGTGGTATGCGTGATATGTTATTGCGTTTAGGATTTAGTTATACCAAACCAACTTATTCTTTAGCTAAAGCAAATGCTGAGAAGCAAAAGACCTTTAAAGAAGATTTTGAGGTTTTAAAAGGGCAGCAACGTATTATTCCTACTTTTGGACAACATCAAGGCGTAAAATTACTTGGTGTCTTGAATTATGAGACAGGTCATGTATATGTTCAAAAGGAAGAACACTACGATGCAGAAGTATTTTTACAGTTTCTAAAAAAGGTATTAACTATTTACCCAACAGGTAAAATCGCCTTAGTGCTTGATAATGCACGAATTCATCATGCTAAGCTCATACAACCATTTTTAGAAAAGAATAAAGAACGGTTAAAACTTATATTCTTACCAGCATATAGTCCTGAATTGAATCTTATTGAAGGTTTATGGAAATGGCTAAAGAATACAGTTATATATAACGTATTTTATAAGAGTGTATATGAGATTCGTAGAGCAGTGCAAGATTTTATAAAATACATAAATTTCCATACAGATGAAGTTATAGATAGACTATGCATTGAAATGTAATTTTACAATCTGTTTATATATAATAAAAAATTATTATGACTTAAAACTACACGCTTTAATCACTTTAGATACCTATGTTATAGATATTAAAATTATTGCTCCCAACGTAACTGATTAAGATATTCTATGTAAACTTATACCTAATTCTTATTGAATCATATTCTTTAGGAAATAGTGGATATATCCGTAATGTATTACCTCAAAAATTACAAGCTGAAAAAGATATTACACTATTAATTTCAAAATACACCAATAGTAAAACTCCTTATCCTAAAGAATTAAGAAAACCAATAAACAAAAATTTGAGACCACCTTTTCTCTGGTAACAAAACAATTGTGCATAACCGAAGTATTAGTAATCTCAGTAAGTGGCCTAAATGCTAAATTTTAAAGTATACTCCAGGCGATAACATTATATATTTTGAATAAATTTCCCAACAAAACTCTAACAAGTAACTTAAATCTAATATTTCCACAAATAAACTTGATGCTAATTACTATAATAACTTATCCTATTATCATATATATTCTACTTATTAGGAAATACTAATTAGCACATATGGCTATTTTATTATCCGCTATATACATTTGATAATATACCCCCTTCTTATCTATTAATTCCTTATGAGTTCCATGTTCAACAATTCCCCCTTCTTTCATTACGTATATCCTATCGCATTCTTTTATCGTACTTAGTTTATGTGCTATAATAATAAGAGTTAACTCTCTACTTAAATCTAGGATGGTATCCCCTATATTATTTTCTGTAATTGTATCAAGATTGCTAGTAGCTTCATCAAGAACTATAATATTCGCTCCTTTTACTAAAGATCTGGCAATTGACAAAAGTTGTCTTTGTCCTCCCGAAATATTCTGACCATTTTCATCAAGATACGTTTCATAGCCCAATAGTGTTTTATTTATAAACTTATCAGCTTTACTTATTCTACATGCTTCTTTGATTTCCTCAAATGTCGATTCTGGATTACCTAGTTTTAAATTGTTTATTATGCTATCCGAAAATAAAAATGTATTTTGATCAACATATGCTATATTTCTTCTTATATCGCCCAAACTTATATTGCTAATATCTTGTCCATTAATTTTTATGTTTCCTTGCTCTGGAATATAGAATTCAAGCAGCAATTTTACCAACGTAGTTTTACCACAACCGCTCTCACCTACTATTGCTATTCTCTCACCTTCATTTATCTTTAGATTAATGTCCCTTAATGTTAATTCATTATTCGAATAACGAAAGCTAACACCTTCATATTCTATGGTCTCTATATTAAGTTTCTCCACTTCATTATCATAGCGTTCTACTCCTATGTCTAATATATCATTTAGCCTTTCTGCTGCAACAACTGCTGTCTGTATCATAGGTTGCAATTTTATAATATTTTTAATAGGTGATATAAAATACCCTTGTAATGCATAAAAAGTAAGTAACATCCCCACTGTGATTATATCATTTAAAACCATATAGAAACCAACCCATAAAACAACCACTATACCAATTGTTTCAACTAATCTAAGTAACACATCTTGGGATGAGCTAATAATACTTCCTTTTAGCACATCGTTAATTAATATATTAAATCTTCGAGTTGTATTCTGCGTCACTATTTCCTCTGCATGGTTAGCTTTAATAGTCTCTATTCCATCAATAGTTTCTTTAAAATATGATTGTAATTTTGAATTATTTTCCATTATTCTATAATTTATAGTTTTTATAGCTTTTTTATAACATAAGATTACTATTAAATATATACTTATTACTATTAATGATATAGCAAATAATAACCTACTCTTAAAATATAGAATTATACCTCCAAATACAACCATAGTAGAATCTAACATAATTGTTAATGTAGCTCCCGAAACCGCTGAACGTATTGTTGTAGCATCAGAAAATCGTGCTAAATATTCACCAGTTAGCCTGCCTTTTACAGCCGAAACAGGAATATTCATTAAATGCCTATAGTATGAAAGCATTAATGAAATATCTATTTTTTTTGAAACAATAGCTAGTAAATAATTTCTTACTAATTGCATAATTGCTTGAATTAAATACACTACAATTAGAACAATAAAAACTAAATTAAAACTTAAAATACCATTAATAGGCCCTCTTACTATTTTTGTTAGAGAATCCTTACTAGGTAGGAAATTATCTATAACTGCTTCAAAAACAAATGTCCCCATTATCCCAATCAAAGAAATAATCAAAGATAAGAAAAAAATACTTATCAATATACTCTTCTGTTCACCTATTAGTTTAAAGAATCTGGCAAAATTACCTTGGCAATAATCTCCTTCTTTAAATTCTTGCGTTTTTTTGAAAGTAATCACATACCCTGACCAAATCTTTATAAATTCTTCTTTAGAATACTTAACCTTTCCTTTAGATGGATCACCTATGGTAACTTTATTTTTTTTGATATCAAAAACAACTATATAATGCGATTCTATTGTATGAATAATAAATGGAAAACTAATTTCTCCTCCATTAATAGCCACCTCTAAATCTTCTAAGCTTCCATTTAAAGCTTCTGCTTGTAATCCAATTTGTGTTGCTCCATCAACTAAACCATATAAGTTCGTTCCACTTATATCTGTTTTACTAAATTCTCTGTATCTCTGAAGAGGGTATTTTAATCCATAAGAATAAGATATCATTGCAAGACAAGCTGCACCACAGTCCCTCTCATCATGCTGCTTAATAATATATTTTTTCATATCTATCTTCATCTTTCTATATTTTGATTTTAAATCTAAATTCCTTATTACCTATCCCTAGGTTTTGTATTAATAACATATATCAACTAATAATTTTAATTATATTGAGTAAACGCTAATATTTATACCAAAATACTCGTCTTTTATTTTCATTAAAGTTTATTTCTCTCAAAATCAGATGTTGAATCTGTCCTATCTTATTTATAGGGGCATTGTCTAACACTTATTCATAAAGCATCGGATATTGTTAACTAATATTTCATTTTAAAATCTAGCTGTTAATTCTAATTTAAAGGCGATTAATATGAGATTAATCATTAATTGAAAAAATACAGTTTCTATATGATTCCTATCTCTAGTAATCTAATTACTTATTGCATTCAGATAAGAATTTTTTTGCTATTATTTCGCTTAATCATACGAAGCATAATATTATTTTTCTCTAATTCTTTAGCTATATGACCACCTATATATCCTTTATCTTTAAGAAAAACCCCTAATTTCCATAAGTTATAAACACCCACAGTATTTCTCCATCGTGATTATACTCTGCTATAGATTCACTGTCGGCAATTTATGTGTCAAAATAACTAAATTATGTATCCTCTAATCAAAATTTACATTTATGCAAAAATATTTCTGCTACTCTTTTATAGAATCAAGTAAAATAACAAATCAACTAAATAATTCTAGATAAATATAGAGACAACTATAGTTTGTTTTTCATAACCATAATTGCCTCCAATATTTTACTTTTAGCCCCAAATTCCAGGGCAATTCACTAAATGATTTTTCAACTGAGTTTCACAGTGATCTCTTGCAATTGTATACCAAAATGAAAATGTGTACTCATATGTATAATCCCAATCACAAGCTTGGCAATATACATAATATGTATATCCCCCTTTAATCATTCTCATTTCTTTTTCATTTACTTTTTTCATTATTCTTCCTCCCTCCATATTAATATTATGTTTTTAATAAAAATATATAGGCTAAGTCTTAGCACATATATTCTTACCATATCATAAATTTAATTATTTATAAAGTTTTTATTATTCTTTTTATTTAGAATTTAAAAACTATATAATTAGCAACTTTTAAATACTCTCTAAATTAACTTTATTAATCGCATTAACAAGGGCAATAGCACTTGCTTTCATTACATCTTTTTCAATTGCTTTCCCTTGGTAAAGTTTTTCCTTGTGTTTAATCTGTACCACCACTTTTCCAAGACTTTCTTTACCTCTCCCCAGATTATGGATGCGATATTCCATTAAATCTATGCTTTGATCTACTGCTTTTATAATAGCACTATAAAGTGCATCTACAGCGCCTTCTCCGCTTTCACTTCTTGTAATCATTTTCTCCGACTTTTGAAGCTTAACAGTGGCAACTTGCATCTGACTTGAAGCAGTTACTTGAAACTCCTTAAGCTGCCATAATTTTATCTCTTTATTATTAGTAATTTCAGTATAGCTTTCTAACAAAGTCATCACATCGCTATCGTAGACTTCTTTCTTTTGATCTGCCATAGTAAGGAAACTTTTATAAACTTCAGGCTCTATTATTTCTGGTATATTATAGCCTAACTTTTTAGTCACATAGCTAAAAGCATGCTTACCAGAACGTGCGGTTAATACAATCTCCATAGGAGGTGCACCTACTTCTTCTGGAGTGATAATTTCATAGACTTCTTTTGATTTAAGTAGTCCGTCTTGATGAATACCTGAAGAATGGGCAAAAGCATTTTCCCCTGTAATTGCTTTATTAACTTGAACATCTAATCCCATAATGGCACTTACCATTCTTGAAGTTTTATAAATCTCTTCTATATTAATGTTAGTTTCACCTCTATAGTATTTTGGATGAAGTTTAATCCCCATGACGACTTCTTCTAAAGAAGTGTTACCAGCTCTCTCTCCTATTCCATTAATGGTACATTCAACTTTGTTTGCACCATTTCTAATAGCTGCTAAAGTGTTAGCTGTAGCAAGCCCTGTATCATTATGGCAGTGTACACTCAAAATAATATTGGGGTTAAGATTCATCAAACGGTCATTGATTTTACAAATCAGATTGCCAAACTCTTCTGGAACAGCAAAGCCCACAGTATCAGGAACATTAATAATAGTTGCTCCTGCCTTAACTACAGCCTCTATAGTTTTCCACATATATTCGAAGTCAGACCTACTAGCATCTTCTAAAGAGTACTGTACCTGTGGCATCAAACTTTTAGCATATTTTACCGCTTCTACGCCCATTTCTAGTACTTGAGTGGGTGACTTACTAAATTTCTTTTCCATATGCACATTCGAAGACCCTAGTACAATATGAATCATTGGATTTGCTGCTCCTCTAAGACTTTCATAAATGGCATCAATATCTGATTTTACTGCTCTCCCAAGTCCTGTTACCATCACATCTTTACCTGCTATTTGACCAATAGCTTTAACAGCCTCAAAATCTCCCTTTGAGGAGGATGGAAAACCTACCTCCATCATATCTACCTTTAATTTTACTAATTGTCTTGCAATCTCTAACTTCTCATTTAAATTCAACTTTGCTCCCGGTACCTGTTCCCCATCTCTTAAAGTGGTGTCTAATACATAGATTTTTCTTGACATATATGTCACTCCTTTATAATAGAAATAAGCCCCCTTTCATCTCAAGCTAATTGCTTGTAAGAGACGAAAGGAGGCTTTCCGCGGTACCACTCTTTTTCACATTAAAATGTGCACTTTTTTAATACAGGTAGAAAAATAAAAAACTCCTATCTCAAAAGAGACAGAAGTGTAATCTGCTATACCACTCTTAGGTGTTTCATTGATACAGGTTTCTACCGATATCTATCCCTTTTAACGGTGGGCCTCCGTCTAGACCTACTTTATTCAGTCAGCAACTCCAAGGCGAGTTCACTATTTTCTAAATCCTGTTTCACACCAGCCAACAGGTCTCTGACATTTATCAAGTAGTTACTATTCCTTTTCTTAGTTTTTAATATATTAAATTAACATTAGTATATATACTTATCTTATATTTGTAAATACATTTTAGAATATTTAATCTTGATTACTTTTAATATCTTTCATTTATGTAACAATTTGTTACTTATTTTAATTTTTATAAATTTATAGTTGAATATATTAATTAAATATAATATAATTTTCTAATAATTGTACAACATTTTTTGATAGCTTTTGCTATTTCTCTTTACTTTCTTATCAATCTTCATTTTACTAGTTTTAACTGCTTATCTCAAAACCTTTTACATCTCAAATTCCTCTTACTACTTCACTTTTCTTAAACTATTATTTTGATAATTTTTGGTAACGTTTCCGGCATTGTTACTTTTTGAATACATGATTTTCTATTTATATTTAACTAGAAGATCTGTAGATTATACATTACCTAGGTATATGCTTTTCATTTTTTAACAAAGGAGGTGTATTATTTCATATAGCTTTCTAGGGCAAAAGATTAGATTAAAAAGATAACTATCTAAAAAACAGGGGGAATAAAAGTGAAGAAAAAGTTTTTTACTAAAAAATTGGCTGCCTTTTTAGGTGCCTTAGGTATAGCATTTTCTGTTATACCTACCACAGCTTTCAATGAAGCTGTTATTTATGCTGCTACGCAAACACCTAATTTAAACAACATCAAAACTAAAGATGGTATCATTATTCAAATGCATATGTGGTCCTTCAACAATATTAAAAGTAAATTACCTGAATTAGCTGCAGCTGGTTATAAAGCTGTTCAGGTTTCTCCTATCCAAGGCTGTATTCGAGGAACAGAATGGTGGGCATTATACCAACCAACTAATCAAGCAATAGGTAATCCATTAGGCTCAAGAGATGATTTTAAAGCGCTTTGTTCAGAAGCTGAAAAATATGGTATTGATATTATCGTAGACGCAGTTATGAACCATATGGCTAACAACGGTAAGGGACGTGAAGATGAATGGTCTTCTCAAGTAGTAGATGAATTTAAAAATTGGGACTACTACCATCATGTTGGTCAAAACAGTACACCAGATTACAAGGATAGGTACCGTACTACTCAGGGTGGCATAGGTATGCCTGATTTAAATACCCAGCACCCTGCAATACAACAAAAAGCTATTAACTTTTTAAATGACTGTATTGCTTCTGGTGCTGATGGTTTTAGATTTGATGCTGTTAAACATATTGAAACCAATGTTGGCGAAGATGTTGGTAAGAGCTGGGCTGGTAACTATTGGACTAATGTCTTAGGTAATTTAAATAATAAAAACAATTTATTTATCTATGGCGAAGCTCTAGATGAAGCTAATAGCAATGCTGATAATATTGGAGGTTATGCTAGCTTTATGAGTGTAACTGACCATTATTATGGTAAAACTTTAAGAGATGCCGTTAGGAATTATAACCTACCTGCTGCACAAAGCTGGGATATTAATACTCTTCCTACTGGCACACGTGTTTCTTATGTAGAAAACCATGATAACTATGAGCATAACGAATCTAATATCACTGATGAACAGCGCACTTTTGCTTGGGGTATTTTAGCTGCTAGAGCTAATGTAACTCCTATGTATCTTTCAAGAAGAACAGGTTCAATTGGTTCTATGGGAACTAACGATTGGAATAATGATCAAGTAAAAGCTGTTAACTGGTTCCATAACGCTATGATTGGGCAGAACGAATACCTTCGCTATCCAAATGGTAATACTTGTATGCAAATCGATCGTGGTACTAAAGGTATCGCATTTGTTAATGAAGGCTCTGGTTTTAATTTAAATAATGCACCAACCAATTTAGCTAGTGGTACTTATACTGATAAAGGTGGTTCTGGCCAAAGCTATACTGTTTCAGGTGGTAAAATCTCAGGCTATGTTCCTAGTAATCGTATTATAGTTTTATATGATAACGGTGGTATTATTATCCCTCCTACTACCAAAGCTGTTACTTGTAACCCCGAAACACCTGTAGTATCTAGTCAAGCTACCATTACTTACGATGCCTCTAACACTGTTTTAAATGGCGCTAGTAAAGTAAATATTCATTGGGGATATGATGGTTGGAAAGGTGCTAAAACCGAAAGTATGACCAGTCTTGGCTCTAATAAATGGAGCTTTACTTTAACTGTTCCTTCTGGTGCTACCTCAAATCTTGATTTAGTATTTAATAACGGCGGAAGTACTTGGGATAATAATAATTCTACAGACTATAGTATTACCATTACAGCTAAAGTAACACCTCCTATTCCGGCTAACAGAGTAGCTTATTTTGATAACTCGACTTTTAACTGGAACAACGTCTATGTATATGTGTATGACGAAAGTGGAAGTACTGTAAAAGAAGTTGCTAAATGGCCTGGTGTACCTATGAATAGTAAAGGTAATCATTTATATGAATATACTTTAACTACTGATTGGACAGATGCTAGAGTTATCTTTAATAACGGTAATACTTCTGCTCAAATACCTGATTCTGGTCAAAAAGGGTTTGCTTTAACAGGTATCCAGATTTATCAAAATAATGCTTGGGCTAATTATGACCCTATCGAAATTCCTTCTACGAAGACTATTGTTTACTTTGATAACTCTAGCTATAACTGGAGTAATGTATATATCTATGTTTATGATGAAAAGAGTACTAGCTCTATCCAAGAAGTCGCTAAATGGCCTGGTGTCCCTATGAAGAATGAAGGTAATGGTATCTATAGCTATGAAATCACACAAGACTGGGCGAATAAGAGAGTTATCTTTAATAATGGCTCTAATACCCAAGTTCCTGGTTCAGGTCAAGAAGGTTATCCTATATCTATCAGTAATATGATTCTTCAAAATGGTATTTGGGCAACTAAATAAGGCTTTCTAAAAATAGGGAAAAGAAGCTACTTTATTATAAGTGGCTTCTTTTTTAATATTTAGGTGATTTATTTTTTATATCATACGATATATATATTGAAAGGAGGTGACACATATGAATATATCTAGCTTCAATTCTATGAACTATTTAAATAGCTATTCTAGTAATCTTTTTAACAGTACCTCTAGTAGCTCTAATGCGTTGACTTCTCTTTTTACTAAGGCAAACTATTATAACACTATTAATAAATATACTATTGCGAATAAATATAGTAATAATAGTACGGCTTCAAGTACGGATACTATCAAAGGAACTAGTTTTCTTTCAAATTTCGATAGTTCCTATAGTAGCTTAGAGAAGGCTTCCTCTAGCTTAAAATCTTCTCTTAAAGAAAATACGTCCGACATAAACTCTATTGTTTCAGCCACTCAAAAATACGTAGATGCCTACAATAATACTACTCAATTTTTAGAAGATAATTCTAGTACTAATACCTATCGTCTTAATCAGCTAAAAAGTTCTTTATCTGCTGTAAGCCTTGCAGGTGGCTCCGCTTTAAGTAGTATAGGAGTCACTCAAAATACAGATGGTACCTTAAGCCTTAATGCAGACCGTCTTAAAACTTCCTTAACTACTAATGCTACTACTACCAATCGCG
The DNA here is from genome assembly GCF_000178835.2 of Cellulosilyticum lentocellum DSM 5427. Taxonomy (GTDB): domain Bacteria; phylum Bacillota; class Clostridia; order Lachnospirales; family Cellulosilyticaceae; genus Cellulosilyticum; species Cellulosilyticum lentocellum. Next base: position 162,080 of record NC_015275.1, on the reverse strand, counting down.
CTCTTAGTAGCCTTACAAGCAGAAGTGATGTTAGCACTCAAATGGCTCAAAATTCTTCTAAATCTGCCTTACTCAAAGAGCAAAATAAAAAGCTAACCTCAAGTACAGGTATTTCTTCTGAGGATGACATTAGCTATACTAACTTCTTAGCTATGTCCAAGAATCAACTATCTCTGAGAAATTATTACTATGGTTTAGTTTCATCAGGTATATTCATGGATGTAAGTCTCTAAACACGAAAAAGCCCTTAGATTAATTAATCTAAGGGCTTTCGAATTATAAAAGCGCGAGACGGGACTCGAACCCGCGACCCTCTCCTTGGCAAGGAGATGCTCTACCAACTGAGCCACTCGCGCATAAATCTGGCAACCACTTACTCTCCCAGTCAGTCTCCCGACAAGTACCATCAGCCGCTTAGGTCTTAACCTACGTGTTCGGAATGGAAACGGGTGTTTCCCCTAAGCGCATCATCACCAGAAACATTGTCGTCACCTGACGACTTGTTTAGTATATAAGATTTTATTACATATGTCAACACCTATTTTATTTTTTTATTTTTCTTTTAATTCTCACAAAACCTTAACGTCTCCTCTCCCTTTCTTGTGCTAAACTAAAGTTGGAATGTATCTTTTAGTGATTTTATTTAAGAGGAGGCATGGCTTATGCTTAGTCCAAGAAGCAGAAATGCTGGGCAAAAAGTGACAGCTAGAGTTAATACTTTTTATTTGCTATTTGAAATTCTTACAAGCTCTATCGGTCTAGGTTTTACACTTTATATTTTTATAAGTAATCGTAATTTATCAACTCGTATCATAATGGCTTTTCTTATCCTATGTCTTTTGGTTGTGTTTCTTCGTAGTATCATTTTACTGATACTTTACTTTTTAGAACTTAAAATAGCCAAAATTGACCCCTTGGAATTATCAGCTACTTTGACTAATCGTAAAACTCAACTTATGAAAGCACAATCTATTCTTACTAAAATGGCTAACATTACTTATCTTATTTATGATTATGGTATTTTTATTGTTTGGTTTATTCTTCTTGCATTCTTTGATTACATTTGCTTAAAGCAATTTAATACTAGCAGTTTTATAATTTTTATTATTTCTCTCTTCTTCTGGGCCGTTGGTATTGCACTACTATGGAAGAAGCTTAAGAAAAAATAAGAGGAGCTGTGCCTAGCTCCTCTTATCTCTATTTAATAAATCTTTAATCTATCTTCTGGTTTAACGTACATACCATCACCTTCTTTTACATCATAAGCTTCGTAGAACTCTTCAAATTGCTGTACAACTGCATTAGCTCTTACTTTACCTGGTGAATGAGCATCTAATTGCAATAATTGTTCAGTATATGCTTCTGATGATTTAATACGCCACACCTTTGCCCAAGACTCAAAGAAAGCCTTGTAATCTGGATTCTTTTCTTTATTTAAAATGTCTAACATACACGAAATAGCTGTGATATCTGCAATATTTTCAGATACTGTCAAATCTCCATTTACCTTTTGCCCTGGCAGAACTTCTATTTGGCTATAAAAACTTCTTACCTTTTTAGTATTTTCTTCAAATTTAGTATAGTCTTGTTCGGTCCACCAGTTAGCCACATTTCCTTTTTCATCAAAATGAGAACCATTTGTATCAAAAGCATGGCTTATTTCATGAGCAATAACTGCTCCAATACCACCTAGGTTAGCTTCTCTACTTTGATGAATATCATAATAAGGTGCTTCCAGAATAGCTGCTGGGAATGTAATATCATTAGCACTTGGGTTATAGCAAGCATTAACGGTTTGTGGTGATATTAAGAACGTTGTCTTATCTACTGGCTGATTTAAGCTCTGTACCTGCTTTGCAAAAGACCAGTCTGCAATATTAAATACATTTTCTACTAAAGAACTTCCTTCTTCAATGGATTTAATATCAAGGTCAGTATAATCCATCCATTTATCTGGATAACCAATTTTAATAGTCATGGTATCTAGCTTTTTAATTGCATTTGTTTTTGTCTCAGGACTCATCCATTCTACTTTTTGAAGCTTTTCTTTATAATTTGCAATGATTTCTTTTACTAAAGCTTCAACATCTTCCTTTTCTTCTTTAGAAAAAGTTTTCTCTACATAGAGTTTACCGATTTCATCTGAAAATATTCCACTAATAACATTTAGTGCTTGCTCTTCTCTAGAAGTCTCTCCTTCAACACCATATAAAGTAGCTGCAAGTTCCTTATTAGCATTTTCAAACTTCTCTCCTAAGAGTGTAGCTGTTGAGTATAAAAATCTTATTTCTAAAGCATCTTTAATGATATTTACATTTTCTTTTGTATAAATCTTATCGAGGGCCTTCAGCCATTCTGGTTCTTGAAGAATTATCTTAGTAGCCTTATCAAGTCCTATGTTTTTTAACATAGTAGATGGCTTAAGGTTTGGTGCTAATTGGTCTAACTGTTCTAAAGTATAGACATTATAAATCCTGTCATAGATATTAGGATCAACTGTAACCTCATCTTGACCAATAATCGAAGGCGCTAACATGCTATCTAGTTTAAAAGCATTATCAACTTTCTTTTTTGCTCCCGTTTCTGAATAACCATATAAGACTGCTATCTTATTCAAATACGTATTTATTGCTGTTTTCATTGTCTTAGCCATTTCTGTATCTTTGGTATAGTAATCAGAGTTACTTAAGATTAAACCTGTAGAATTAATATAAACACAGTTTTTGGTACTATCCTTTAAATCTGCTCCTACACCTACATTAAGTAACCCTGTATTTTGTTGAATTCTTAAGTTGTTAAGTAACTTTGTAATCCCAGAAAGATCTTTAGCTGATTTAATTTCATCCATATAAGATTTAATAGGTGTGATACCTGTTTTATTTCTTGCTTCTACATTTAAGTAATTGTTATATAAGTTAATCATTTTCCTTTCGGTACTATTAGCTTTATACTGACTCTGATTTTCAAATAGTTGTTTGAAAATGGCATCTAATTGAACTCTACATTTATCTTCAAGTTCTCCAAAAGTTGAAACAGACGGATAACCAGGTTTAATCACAGCTTCTTGTAACCACTTTTCATTCACGGCTGTATAAAAATCATCCTGAATTCTTACCTGCTTGTTAGCTACTACTGTTGTCTGCTCAGCCGCTATAGGTTGTACTGAAGAAAAGGTCATAACAACAGCTAATAACACTATATTTATTTTTTGTCTTGCTTTTTTAATTAATTTCAATTTCTAATCCCCCTACATATCTTTATTGTTATTTCTATATTGTAGCTCGTTTTTCCCAGAATAATTCCAAATATAATTATTTCTTTATTAACATTAAAAAAATATAAAGATGCTGTAATCATCTAACCACTATTACAAAAGCAACTTTGTACCTACTCATTTCTTCCATTCACATTTCCTTCTCTATACCATATCTATCTTTCTTCATTTTTATTTCTTTATTACTTACGGATACTCAACTCTATACCATAATAAAGCTTTATGTATTGCTTCAGTAACGTTCTACAAACAAAATAAAAGACCATCGTCCTAATGATTAGGGCAATAGCCTCTTGCATAGCATGTTATTTTTATGTTATCTGATAAAGCTTGTTGTTACTTTTTCTTCTCTTTCTGGGATGTTAATACCTACCTTTTTGCCAGCCTCGATAGCTTTTAAGATCCATGCCATGTTATTACCTAGATTTCTCATAATTTGCATACCTTCTAGATCTTGTTTTACTTCGTCTGGATTTGTTCCATGTACCATATTCCAGTAGCTAGAAGATATCACTGGCATATTAGCGATTGTAAAATACTTATTAAGTTGATCAAAAGTGGCTGTTGCACCACTACGTCTACAGCTTGCAATAGCAGCTCCTGGTTTGTATTCAAAAATAGGTTTCCCTGCATAAAAAGCACGGTCTAAAAATGAGGTTAATACGCCTGATGCTGCTGCATAATGTACAGGAGAACCAAATATAAATCCATCTGTTGTCTTAGCTTTTTCTAAAAAGACATTAACACTATCCTGATAAATGCATTTGCCATCTAATTTCCTACAGGCACCACACCCCATACAGCCACGAATAGCTTCTGTCCCTACATGAAAAATTTCAGTTTTAATCCCATTTTTCTCTAACGCTCCCGCTACTTCACAAAGTGCAGTATAAGTACAACCCTTTGCTTTTGGGCTACCATTCACTAATAATACTTTCATAATTAAATCCCCCTTTTAAGTTAATTTAGTTACTACTATTATAGAATATTCTATCTACCTTGAATACATCACTTTAAATCCATATTTCTATCTCTATTCTTAGACCCTTCCAATAATTATATAAGGTCATTCCTCCTCATCTTACTTGTTTTAAAACCAAAAGCTTTTTAGTTTTAAAACACTTACAGACATTAAAAAATATCTATTCTATTTCTTTCATAATATGCCTTCTTAATATCACTTTACTTTTGTTAGAGAATCTATTTTCTATGTAGATATATAATATACCGCATCTCTATCTTGCTATATCTATCCATCACTCTAAAGATATATTCATACTCTTGATCTGTTTGTATAAATATAGGCACGTCCGTATCAACCCACTTAATTTAAAATGGAAAAGACTTATTTATAAACACCAAAAGAGGTCACTATTTTAGTTTTCAATAACTAAAATAGTGACCTCTTCTGATTGTAAGCTAAAATACGTATCCACAGGGATTCGAACCCCGGACCCACGCCTTAGAAGGGCGTTGCTCTATCCAGCTGAGCTATGGATACATATAAAGCGGGTGATGGGAATCGAACCCACGTAGTCAGCTTGGAAGGCTGAAGTTCTACCATTGAACTACACCCGCACATCAAAATGAGCCACCCGGGAATCGAACCCGGGACAACTTGATTAAAAGTCAAGTGCTCTACCGACTGAGCTAGTGACCCGTAAAATTGACTGCTTAAGAATAATACCTTATTTCTAGCTTTAAGTCAAGTGTTTATTACTAATTTCTCAAAAAAACAGGCTTTTGCTCACATATTTGAGCTCATAATCTTATCCTTATCTGCTTTTTAATCTTTATTTGTTATCCTAATGACTGGTTTGATCTTAGCTATATTTCCTTCTAATATTATATATTTCCCTCTTGCTTTATGTCTACTGATTAATCTATTTCTGTAATAATGTTAATTTATTCTCTTTAAACTCTAAATATCTTATAGCTAAAAGGTTCAATAATGGAGTAATCCAAATTATATCGGTTACTAAAACCTTATCTATTGCCTTTATAGATAACCTGTATCATTTTACATATCCTACGTACATTATATATAAGTATTTAAACACAAAAAACACCCTCTCGGGTGCTTTGTTCTCTCGTACCTTCAAAAACAAATACTACAACTTGTTTAACCGTTTTATCTAGGTCAAACCCTCGAACCGTTAGTATTGGTCACCTCAATGTATTACTACACTTACAGCTCCAACCTATCTACCTCATAGTCTCTAAGGGGTCTTACTCCTTTCGGATGGGAAATCTTATCTTGTGGTCTGCTTCACGCTTAGATGCCTTCAGCGTTTATCAGATCCAGACTTGGCTACTCTGCTATGCCATTGGTATGACAACAGATGCACCAGTGGTCCGTCCATCCCGGTCCTCTCGTACTAAGGACAGCTCCACTCAAATTTCCTGCGCCCACGACGGATAGGGACCGAACTGTCTCACGACGTTCTGAACCCAGCTCGCGTACCGCTTTAATGGGCGAACAGCCCAACCCTTGGAACCTGCTTCAGCTCCAGGATGCGATGAGCCGACATCGAGGTGCCAAACCTCCCCGTCGATGTGAACTCTTGGGGGAGATAAGCCTGTTATCCCCGGGGTAGCTTTTATCCGTTGAGCGATGGCAATCCCACTTTCATACCACCGGATCACTAAGTCCTACTTTCGTACCTGCTCCACCCGTCGGTGTCGCAGTCAAGCAACCTTATGCCTTTGCACTCTTCGAATGGTTTCCGACCATTCTGAGGTTACCTTTGAGCGCCTCCGTTACTCTTTAGGAGGCGACCGCCCCAGTCAAACTGTCCACCTGACATTGTCCCAGACCCGGGTAACGGGCCATGGTTAGAAGTTAAGTATTACAAGAGAGGTATCCCACCGGCGACTCCACCTAGACTGGCGTCCAGATTTCTCAGTCTCCCTCCTATCCTGTACATGTAATACCCAACCTCAGTATCAAGCTACAGTAAAGCTCCACGGGGTCTTTCCGTCCTGTCGCGGGTAACCAGCATCTTCACTGGTACTACAATTTCACCGGGTGCGCTGTCGAGACAGTGCCCAAATCATTACGCCTTTCGTGCGGGTCAGAACTTACCTGACAAGGAATTTCGCTACCTTAGGACCGTTATAGTTACGGCCGCCGTTTACTGGGGCTTAAGTTCAAAGCTTCGTCTTGCGACTAACCTCTCCCCTTAACCTTCCAGCACCGGGCAGGCGTCAGCCCTTATACATCACCTTTCGGTTTAGCAAAGACCTGTGTTTTTGTTAAACAGTTGCTTGGGCCTATTCTCTGCGGCCTACCTAAGTAGGCACCCCTTCTCCCTAAGTTACGGGGTCATTTTGCCGAGTTCCTTAACAACGCTTCTCCCGTCGGCCTTAGGATTCTCTCCTCATCCACCTGTGTCGGTTTACGGTACGGGTACCTATCACGCAATAGCAGCTTTTCTCGGCAGTGTGGATTCAGCAACTTCTCTACTTTTATTTCGATCCCCATCACACTTCATCCTCGCCTAACGGATTTGCCTGTTAGGTGCGACTTTGTGCTTGGCCCAGGATACCATTCCTGGGTTTGCTTATCCTCCTGCGTCCCTGCAGTTCTGATAATAGGTAGTACTGGAATATGAACCAGTTGTCCATCGACTACGACTTTCGTCCTCGCCTTAGGTCCCGACTTACCCAGAGCAGATCAGCTTTACTCTGGAAACCTTGGATATTCGGCCTACAAGATTCTCACTTGTATCTCGCTACTCATTCCGGCATTCTCACTTGTAATTACTCCACAGCTCCTTACGGTACTGCTTCTGCGTTGTTACAACGCTCCTCTACCAATCCACTATTGTGAATTCCATAGCTTCGGTGGTGTGTTTTAGCCCCGGACATTTTCGGCGCAAGATCTCTCGACTAGTGAGCTATTACGCACTCTTTGAATGAGTGGCTGCTTCTAAGCCAACATCCTAGTTGTCTTCGAAATCTCACATCCTTTTCCACTTAACACACACTTGGGGACCTTAGCTGATGGTCTGGACTGTTTTCCTTTTGACCACGTGTCTTATCACTCGTAGTCTGACTGCTGATGGTATCTTGATGGCATTCTTAGTTTGATATGCTTCGGTAAGCTTGTGGGCCCCCTAGGCAATTCAGTGCTTTACCTCCATTAGACTCCTATCAACGCTAGCCCTAAAGCTATTTCGAGGAGAACCAGCTATCTCCGGGTTCGATTGGAATTTCTCCGCTACCCACACGTCATCTCCACCTTTTTCAACAGATGTGAGTTCGGACCTCCATTACCTTTTACGGTAACTTCATCCTGCACATGGGTAGGTCACCCGGTTTCGGGTCTACTAACAATGACTATTTTGGCGCCCTATTCAGACTTGGTTTCCCTTCGGCTTCGTACCTCCTGGTACTTAACCTTGCCACAGCTAGTAACTCGCCGGACCGTTCTACAAAAAGTACGCGGTTGCACATCATACGGTGCTTCCACTGCTTGTAAACATAGAGTTTCAGGTTCTCTTTCACTCCCCTCCCGGGGTTCTTTTCACCTTTCCTTCACAGTACTATGCGCTATCGGTCACCGAGGAGTATTTAGGCTTGGGGGGTGGTCCCCCCGGCTTCCCACAAGGTTTCTCGTGTCTCGTGGTACTCTGGATACTGCTAGGCTTCACTTGGATTTCGCTTACGGGATTATCACCCTCTTTGATGAGACTTTCCAGACTCTTCAGCTATCCGCATTCTTGCCACGACGCAGTCCTCAACCCCAGATTACAAGTAATCTGGTTTGGCCTGTTTCCCTTTCGCTCGCCGCTACTTAGGAAATCGATGTTTCTTTCTCCTCCTGAAGGTACTTAGATGTTTCAGTTCCCTTCGTTCCCTCCGTATAGTTATGTATTGGCTATACGGTGACAGAGGTTTGCTCTGCCAGGTTTCCCCATTCGGATATCTACGGATCAAAGTTTATTTGCAACTCCCCGTAGCTTTTCGCAGCTTATCACGTCCTTCATCGGCTCTCGGTGCCAAGGCATCCACGTCTACGCTCTTAGTAGCTTGACCTATTGCTCATTATTGAGCGGTCTAATCATGTTTTCACATGATTGGTGCCTTGTTAATTATCATTTCTGATAAAAACAAGGAATGTTTTAAGTCATTTCTGACTATATCGGTTAAATTGTAGATTTTACACCCTGACAAACATTTTTGCATTATACAATGCGTGTACATTTATCGTTAGGCGCAAGTTATATTGCTATAACTTACAAATCTATAATTGTTGTAGTATTTGTTTTTCAAAGTACGATGATTACTTATTAAGTAATCTTTGTTTTGTCGCTGCTTACTGCTGACGACTTGTAATAATATTACACTATCACATTACATAAGTCAACACTTATTTAATTTTTTTTTGTTTTAATGCCCTTTTCTCATTCTTCTATGCTTAATAGTTATGATAAAATTTATTTCTAAATAATACTTAACATATAATATGGGATTTACAAAAGTCAAATAATTATAATCATTTTTTATCTTATACGATAAAGACTACACTATTATTGCAGTCTTTAACTTACTCTTAAGCAACAAAAAAGCACTAAGCTTAATGCTTAGTGCTTTCCATAAACTTTCAAAACAAAACAGTAACTATTAAACCAGCGATTTCTATCCTTAGAAAGGAGGTGATCCAGCCGCACCTTCCGATACGGCTACCTTGTTACGACTTCACCCCAGTTATTGGTTTTGCCTTAGACGGCTCCCTCCCCGAAGGGTTGGGTCACCGGCGTTGGGCCCCCCCAACTCCCATGGTGTGACGGGCGGTGTGTACAAGACCCGGGAACGTATTCACCGCGACATTCTGATTCGCGATTACTAGCGATTCCAACTTCATGTAGTCGAGTTGCAGACTACAATCCGAACTGGGACTGCTTTTTTGAGGTTTGCTGACTCTCGCGAGATCGCTTCCCTTTGTAGCAGCCATTGTAGCACGTGTGTAGCCCTAAACATAAGGGGCATGATGATTTGACGTCATCCCCACCTTCCTCCAAGTTATCCCTGGCAGTCTCTCTAGAGTGCCCAACTTAATGCTGGCTACTAAAGATAGGGGTTGCGCTCGTTGCGGGACTTAACCCAACATCTCACGACACGAGCTGACGACAACCATGCACCACCTGTCACTTCTGCTCTAGCAAGCTAGAGAAAGAGGCATTACCCTCTAGTCAAAAGGATGTCAAGTTTAGGTAAGGTTCTTCGCGTTGCTTCGAATTAAACCGACATGCTCCACCGCTTGTGCGGGTCCCCGTCAATTCCTTTTGTAGTTTCTAATCTTGCGATCGTACTTCCCAGGTGGGAATGCTTAATTGTGTTAACTTTCGGCACCGAGACCCGTAAGCCCCGACACCTAGCATTCATCGTTTACAGCGTGGACTACCAGGGTATCTAATCCTGTTTGCTCCCCACGCTTTCGTGCCTCAGCGTCAGTTATGGTCCAGAAAGCCGCCTTCGCTACTGGTGTTCCTCCGAATCTCTACGCATTTCACCGCTACACTCGGAATTCCACTTTCCTCTCCCACACTCTAGTTCATCAGTTTCAGAAGCAGCTTAGAGGTTGAGCCCCTAAATTTCACTTCTGACTTAACAAACCGCCTACGCACCCTTTACACCCAGTAAATCCGGATAACGCTCGCTCCCTACGTATTACCGCGGCTGCTGGCACGTAGTTAGCCGGAGCTTCTTAGTCAGGTACCGTCATTTTTTCTTCCCTGCTGATAGAAGTTTACAATCCGAAGACCTTCTTCCTTCACGCGGCGTCGCTGCATCAGGCTTGCGCCCATTGTGCAATATTCCCCACTGCTGCCTCCCGTAGGAGTTTGGGCCGTGTCTCAGTCCCAATGTGGCCGTTCACCCTCTCAGGCCGGCTATGGATCGTCGCCTTGGTGGGCTGTTATCTCACCAACTAGCTAATCCAACGCGGGTCCATCCTATGCCGATAAAATCTTTACTATAACAATCATGCGATTGTCCATAGTTTATGCGGTATTAGCGTTCGTTTCCAAACGTTATCCCCCTGCATAGGGCAGGTTACCCACGCGTTACTCACCCGTCCGCCACTAAGTTCTAGGAGCAAGCTCCTATCACTTCGTTCGACTTGCATGTGTTAAGCACGCCGCCAGCGTTCATCCTGAGCCAGGATCAAACTCTCATATAAAAGTTTGTCCGTGTAGTATTTCTACTACTGACTATTTTACTTAGTACAAGTTGTACTGATTCTCATCTCTTTTAGAGACGTAATGAATCGACTGGTTTATAGTTACTATTTTGTTTTCAAAGTTCATTTGTTATCTTTGGTTTTTCAACCCCTGACTCGTTTAATAATACAGTATTTCCTTACTTAAGTCAACCCCTTATTTATAGTTTTTTACTTTTCTTAATTCCTTAATATATAATTAATATATAAGAAGCTGTTTGTCTTAATATTTAAACAAGCTTTAACTGATTCTGTATTCATATCTTTTACCAATCTATCAATCACTTCATAATTAAAGTACTATCTTTCTGATTTAATAATGATAGGCTACCCCTGCTATTACTAATATTTTATATTAGAGATACTATTTACATATACAAAAAATCTCAGTTAGGAAATCCTAACTGAGATTTTAAATAATGACCCATACGAGAATCGAACTCGTGTTACCGCCGTGAAAGGGCGGTGTCTTGACCGCTTGACCAATGGGCCATAAATTTGGCAGCCACCTACTCTCCCAGTCAGTCTCCCGACAAGTACCATCGGCCGCTTAATTCTTAACCTACGTGTTCGGAATGGAAACGGGTGTTTCCCTTAAGCGCATTACCACCAAAAATTTCGTCGCTACTTTGCCTAACGACTTCTATAATGATACAGGAATTGTATACATATGTCAACTACTTTTCTTTAACTTTTACATGTTTTTTATCTATATACTTTTTAAGCCTTTTTTATTTTAACAAGTAATTCCTGCTTACCTCAATTCTTTACTCCCCTTCATCAATTAACTTTGTAATGCTATAACTCTCCTAATCATTTGGGTCTTCTTTCCTTAATTAAGTATTGGCTCTCCGATAAGTATCGGGGTCTATGAAAAATAATTGAATAATAAGTTAAATAAATAGTTAATTATCTTATTTTCTAATAGTACATAGTTTATAATTTAGCTTTATATTCTTAAAGCAAATACCACTTTTACTTTAGTTCCTTCATTAGGCTTTGATTCAAAAGACAATCTTGCATGATGTTTTCTTGCAATCTCTTCACATAACGCAAGTCCTAATCCATTTCCTCCCTCAATTCTATTTCGTGATTTATCTACTCGATAAAATGCCTCTGTAATATGACTAATCTCTTCTTTTGTCATTCCCTTTCCATTATCTATTACTTCAATAATCTTTTCGGCCCCTTTTTCATAAGCCTTTAATGTAATAAATCCCTTAGTCTCATAACATGCTTTAATTGCATTATCTAATAAATTAACTAGCATACTTTCTATTAAATCTTCATTGCCATAAAGTTCTTTAATGGTACTAGAATATGTATATTGAATCCCTTTCTCCTTAAGTTTAATACTTTCAAGTTGTGCTATTCTATCAAGTAACTCGCCCATATTAATTATTCTCATATCAATTTCTACTTCTTCACGTAGAGCTGACATACCTAATAACATTTCTGATATACTCTTTAATCTCCTACTTTCATCCAAAATAAACTGTGTAGAGACATACTTATCTTCTTCTTGTAGACGTGTTTTTTGCATATATTCTGCATAACCATATATGGCTGTTAATGGTGTTCTTAATTCATGAGCTAAATTATCTATTAACATCTGCTTTTCTTTTGCATTTTCTTCAAGTGTCTGCATCTGATCCGTAATCTTATCCGACATAGTATTAAAGCTATGTACCACTTTTGCTATTTCTCCTTCTCCTTTTATATCCAATCTTTCCTCGTACTCTCCCTCAGCTATTTTCATAGAAACATCCGATATTTTCTCTAATGGTTTAAATAAATATTCAAAAAGAATTAACAGACAAATGCTTAAAATGACTGTAAAAATAATTGCCACTATAAATATGGAAACTGTATTTTTAACCCAGTCATCTACTATGTTTGTAATATCTGCATAGCAAACAATGGCATACTGACTATACTGCTCCGGTAAATAACCTGCTACTCTAATGTATTTTCTACTCTCAATGTTTGTGATGCCTACTTCCCTCTTATCTCTTACTTTACTAATCTTGCTCATATCTATTATGATTTCTTGTGGCATATTGGTATAAAGGCATTCTTTCTCTTTATACACTTGTAAATAAATGCCTTGTCCTTCATATTGTTCTTTATAATCCTTATAGCATCTCTTAATGGACTCATCTACGGTGTAGTTTTTCCTTTCTAGTGCAAGCAAACTCTTTAAAACATTATTAGTTAAAAAGTAATGTTCTCTGAGATAACTTTCTTTGACTCTAGTAAAATCTTTTTTTACATTAAAGACACAAAACACAATAAGAAGCATATAAAAAAATGCTAAAAATAATCCTAAAACCCATCTATACGTTTTATTTTTCATACCATACCTCTAATCGATAACCTAATTTATATACTGTTGCAATTTGACCTTCTAGTTCTAACTTTTTTCTAAGCCTTTGAATATGAACATCTACCGTGCGTGTCTCACCCATATAATCATATCCCCATATCATTTCTAATAGTTTTTCTCTAGATAAAGCTACATTTCTATTTTTTATAAGCACTTCTAAGAGTTCATATTCTTTAGGCGTACAATCAACGAGCTTTCCTCTTAAATAAATCTTTCTACTCCCAAATTCGACTTTGACTTCCTTGACTTCAAAGACATCCTCCTCTTTTCTAGTTCGCCTTAGTACAGCTTCTACTCTTGCAAGAAGTTCTAACATCTCAAAAGGCTTAATAATGTAATCATCTGCCCCCATTACTAAACCTTTCACTCGATCCTCTACATTACTCTTAGCTGTTAGTAATATAGTTGGTGTATCTTTCATTTGCTCTAATACCCCAAATCCATCTAATTTAGGGAGCATGATGTCTAAAATTACTAAGTCAACGTTCTTACTTTTAATTAGCTCTAGTGCTTCCAATCCATTCATTGCAGAATAACATGTATGCCCTACTAAACCTAAGTTTCTTCTTACTAATTCATTAATGGCTATCTCATCTTCTACTACTAAAATTGCTGCCATCATTTCACCTCCATTAATACTGTTCTTATTCACCCATATATGACGCATTTATTTATATAAAAATCTACTTTTACTCTATCTCTATATTCTTCATATCTTCATAGCAAACCTTATTTATTCTATTATCTCATATATCGTTTGCAATTTTTATACTATTTTGATTTTTTACAACTCTGAAACAACTTTGTGATAAAATCTATATATTCCCTTTTTATAATCATTTTATCAATAACAAATTCATTTAGGAGGGTCAAATAAAATGATATTTTCAAAACAAATTTTTACAAACTCAATTAAAAAGGTTAGTGCCACTACATTGGTAGGTGTATGTGCTTTATTCGGCACACAGATGCTCATTTCTACCGAGCTCAACGCTTCTACTATAGTACCTACTTCTTACAACCTCTCAGAATTACACACTGCTATGAATAGGCAAATTCCAGATGGCTATATTAAGACAAACTACAAAGTAAACTTCATTGAAAAAAGTGAAAAAAGTGAAAAACCTAGTGCATCAGAATTATCTTTAGAGGATGCTACTGAAATTATGGCTCAAGAAATCTTTAGATTTTCTAAAGAAGACCTTTCAAATCAAACCCTTACTATGATTTATGATCCTGCAAGTACCATGCATACCTTTGAAAAAAATAAGGGATATAAAGATTATGAGTTATTAGCCTCTTGGGATTGTAGCCTAAAACTTTCGACTTATATCATAAATGTTTCTATAGATAGTAGCACTGGTGAATTACTTACCATAGGTATGCACTATCTATCTAAATCAAATGTGCCTTACTATGAAGACGAAGAATTTATGAGTAATGACATAGACCCAGCAATAACAAAAGCCATGGATTCTGCTGACAAAAATTTTAAATCCAATAAAGCTCAAAATCTTGAAAAAGTCAAAAAGCTTATTTCTCAAGCAGGCTATCTTTCTGATTCTATTAAGTCAATTGAATATACAGGTGTTTATTATGAGGGCAATAGCAATCTTGTGATTTACTCTTTTAAAATTACTACTACTTCTGATAAGCAGTATCACTTCGACCTTTATGAAGGCCTAACTAGATTCTCAAACATTGCTACCCCTGCACACTTAAAACAATATAATAGGTAAAAGCAAAGAAAGGCTGACAACCAATTAATCTATAAGATTAGTTAGTTGTCAGCCTCAATTGACTTTTTACTATTTTATTATCTCGCTATATACTTTTTACAAGTTCACTCAATTCGCTTAAAATTTCAGTTACATCCTTTACAATTCCATCAATTAATCCTTTCAACTTTGTCATATGCTCACCAGCTTTTGTGAATTCTTTATCTGCCTCAACAATCATTTCATTTTGTTTACTAATATCTTCTGTAGTTATATTCAGAATATTTATTGTATCTTCTGTTACTTGAGATAATTTTTTAATGATTTCATAAATCTAATTACTGCTTTTGGTTACTCAATAGCTTTTCGTATAATCTAATGACGTATGGGTTTTGCACGAAAGCATCTAGCCTTATTGACTCAATATCATTTTCTAATACTTGCTTCTCTATGTATTGACTTGTACGATTTCCGATTTTCTGATTTTGAAACTTAGAGCTTACACATAGCCTATGTATAATCCAATAACTTGCCTCTGGATATTCCCATGTACCATTGCTGTATTGTTTATCACACTCTCCGTTTAATACATAAGCTACTACGATCTCTCCTCTAGAGTCCGTTTGGGAAAGCCTTCCTATATAAAGTTCTTGTTTTTTATATCCTCTTTTAAAATTTCTTTATTGGAATAGCGTTCATCCCACTGCAGAACATTGTATCTGTTGATTTCTTCAATATCTTCAATGCTAATCTAGACCAAAACCTTATGCCTACTATTAATCTGAGAATAATGCTATTACATATAACTAAGCCACTTAAAGTCATAAAAATTAACTATTTCTCATAAGTACAAGCAGGTATAAAACAAAAAAACACCCTCTCGGGTGCTCCTTCTCATACTCTCAAAAACAAATACTACAACTATTCAACCTTCATTATCTAGGTCAAACCCTCGAACCGTTAGTATTGGTCACCTCAATGTATTACTACACTTACAGCTCCAACCTATCTACCTCATAGTCTCTAAGGGGTCTTACTCCTTTCGGATGGGAAATCTTATCTTGTGGTCTGCTTCACGCTTAGATGCCTTCAGCGTTTATCAGATCCAGACTTGGCTACTCTGCTATGCCATTGGTATGACAACAGATGCACCAGTGGTCCGTCCATCCCGGTCCTCTCGTACTAAGGACAGCTCCACTCAAATTTCCTGCGCCCACGACGGATAGGGACCGAACTGTCTCACGACGTTCTGAACCCAGCTCGCGTACCGCTTTAATGGGCGAACAGCCCAACCCTTGGAACCTGCTTCAGCTCCAGGATGCGATGAGCCGACATCGAGGTGCCAAACCTCCCCGTCGATGTGAACTCTTGGGGGAGATAAGCCTGTTATCCCCGGGGTAGCTTTTATCCGTTGAGCGATGGCAATCCCACTTTCATACCACCGGATCACTAAGTCCTACTTTCGTACCTGCTCCACCCGTCGGTGTCGCAGTCAAGCAACCTTATGCCTTTGCACTCTTCGAATGGTTTCCGACCATTCTGAGGTTACCTTTGAGCGCCTCCGTTACTCTTTAGGAGGCGACCGCCCCAGTCAAACTGTCCACCTGACATTGTCCCAGACCCGGGTAACGGGCCATGGTTAGAAGTTAAGTATTACAAGAGAGGTATCCCACCGGCGACTCCACCTAGACTGGCGTCCAGATTTCTCAGTCTCCCTCCTATCCTGTACATGTAATACCCAACCTCAGTATCAAGCTACAGTAAAGCTCCACGGGGTCTTTCCGTCCTGTCGCGGGTAACCAGCATCTTCACTGGTACTACAATTTCACCGGGTGCGCTGTCGAGACAGTGCCCAAATCATTACGCCTTTCGTGCGGGTCAGAACTTACCTGACAAGGAATTTCGCTACCTTAGGACCGTTATAGTTACGGCCGCCGTTTACTGGGGCTTAAGTTCAAAGCTTCGTCTTGCGACTAACCTCTCCCCTTAACCTTCCAGCACCGGGCAGGCGTCAGCCCTTATACATCACCTTTCGGTTTAGCAAAGACCTGTGTTTTTGTTAAACAGTTGCTTGGGCCTATTCTCTGCGGCCTACCTAAGTAGGCACCCCTTCTCCCTAAGTTACGGGGTCATTTTGTCCGAGTTCCTTAACAACGCTTCTCCCGTCGGCCTTAGGATTCTCTCCTCATCCACCTGTGTCGGTTTACGGTACGGGTACCTATCACGCAATAGCAGCTTTTCTCGGCAGTGTGGATTCAGCAACTTCTCTACTTTTATTTCGATCCCCATCACACTTCATCCTCGCCTAACGGATTTGCCTGTTAGGTGCGACTTTGTGCTTGGCCCAGGATACCATTCCTGGGTTTGCTTATCCTCCTGCGTCCCTGCAGTTCTGATAATAGGTAGTACTGGAATATGAACCAGTTGTCCATCGACTACGACTTTCGTCCTCGCCTTAGGTCCCGACTTACCCAGAG